>JBFXAF010000001.1:0-756230 GCA_050184585.1 Rhizobiaceae bacterium
CATTGATCAGGGGTCAGTTCGTAACGCTTCGGCTTAGCCATCATCGGGCTCCAGATCAGCAGACCTGGCACCCGATGAATCACACATCGCCGCAGAATTGAATCCTGAATGTCGATTGGTCCTAGTCTGCCTGTGGTCGCTCGCCCAGGGAAAGGCGCGCCTGCTGGGCAGACGTCGGGGAGCACCGGCCGCTGTCTTCGTCGGAATGACCGCCAGTTTCGTCCGGCTTGCGTTCTCGCGTCACGGACTCACGGTTGCTCTCTATCTCGCCGTCGCAACGACGATCGCGGCCTTGGTGGTCCAGAGCGACCGTCTACTCGATGCACCGGCACGGTGGCTCGGGCAGATGCTCGGTGACGCGCCGGGGGAGACCGGGATCACGTTGCACGCCTGGATGCCGCGCATCGTGGCCGCCGCCGCAGCAGGTTACGTGCTGGCCAGCCTCGTCGCGCGTCGGCGGGTCGGGCTGCGTGGGCTCGCCCTGTTCATCGCGGCGATCGTGGTTACGTGCGTGCTGACCCTCCAGAGTGGGGGACCACTCGTTCTCCTCCTCTCAGGGGCGATCCTGCCTGTCACGCCGCTGCTTCGCAGGGTAGGCGAGGAAGTCCGCTACATGGCGCGGATATCCTTCCTCCGCGCCTACAAGGACACGATGGACAAGAATGCGCGGCGGATCCTTCTCCTGCGCCCCTTCGTGCTGGACGACCTGTCGCTCAGGAAGAGGTTCAGCCTGCTGGACGCGCTGCTGCCCGTTCGCTCGTTCACGACGACGCTCGAGGACGTGGTGGCAGGTTCGGCCTTCAGGCGCGCGCCCTTGCTGGCGCTCGCCGATCCCAAGCAAAAGCGTGAGCTGACCGGCGCGATCCGCGAGTACGCGACGGATGTCGACTGGCAGGATTACATCGGCCGCGAGATCGCCGAAGCCGAGCGCATCATCTTCATCGTTGGCCAAAGCCGCTTCACCGGTTGGGAAACCGACCGCATCGTCGAGGCGGGGGCGCTTGCCAAGACCGTTTTCGTCCTTCCGCCGGACAGGGAAATCGCGGTGGGCTACTTTCGGGAGAACCCGGCCGTCGCCGGCCTGGTCGGAATCTCCGAGGCGACCGAACAGACGCTCAGGGCGAAGAACGTGAAAACCGTGTTCAGGTCCGGTGCCGCAACCGTCATGGTTTCGGGCGCCGGCATCCGGGACATAGATTACACGCTGGCTCTCGATTTCAGTCTCGCCACGCCCGCAGCGCCGGCGAATGCGGCGGTCACGCCGCCCGGCGAAGCATGAAAATGAGCATTGACACCGACGCCTTGGCATCACTACTGTCCGCGCCCATGAAGACGACTCTCATTCTCGTCGTAGGAAGGCGCATGGGCAGGGCGGCGTAGCCGCCGGGCGAAATCCACCCATGCGCAGACACAAGGCTCCGGAAGGGGCCTTTTTTGTTGCCCGAGACAGACTAAACCAGCATATCCGCCGCCGGCGGCAGGAACGGGAAGACCACGATGAACAAGGCGACGAGCGAACGGCGTGAGATGAGCGGCGCCGAGATGGTGGTGCAGGCGCTGAAGGACAACGGCGTCAAGCACCTCTTCGGCTATCCGGGTGGCGCCGTCCTGCCGATCTATGACGAACTCTTCCAGCAGGAGGAGGTGCAGCACATCCTCGTTCGCCACGAGCAGGGCGCCGGGCACGCGGCCGAGGGCTATGCGCGCTCGACCGGCAAGGCGGGCGTCATGCTCGTGACCTCCGGGCCGGGCGCCACCAATGCGGTGACGCCGCTGCAGGACGCGCTGATGGATTCCATCCCACTGGTCTGCATCACCGGCCAGGTGCCCACCAGCCTCATCGGCTCGGACGCTTTCCAGGAGTGCGACACGGTCGGCATCACGCGGCCCTGCACCAAGCACAACTGGCTGGTGAAGGACGTGAACCAGCTGTCCGCGATCATTCACGAAGCGTTCCACATCGCCACGACCGGACGACCAGGTCCGGTGGTCGTCGATATCCCAAAGGACATCCAGTTCGCCAAGGGCATATACACGCCGCCGCTGACGGCGCCGCGCATGAGCTATCAACCGAAGGTCCAGGGCGACCTGGAAAAGGTGAAGGCGGCGGTCGCGCTGATGGCGACGGCGAAGCGGCCGATCATCTATTCCGGCGGCGGCGTCGTCAATTCGGGCGCGGAGGCCAGCCACCTGCTGCGCGAACTGGCCGAACTCACCGGCTTCCCGATCACCTCGACGCTCATGGGACTGGGCGCCTATCCGGCGAGCGGCAAGCAATGGCTCGGCATGCTCGGCATGCACGGCACGTACGAGGCCAACATGGCCATGCACGACTGCGACGTCATGGTCTGCATCGGAGCGCGCTTCGACGACCGCATCACAGGGCGGCTCAACGCCTTCTCGCCCGGCTCCAAGAAGATCCATATCGATATCGACCCGTCCTCGATCAACAAGAACGTGCGCGCCGACATTGGTATCCTGGGGGACGTCGGACGGGTGCTGGAGGACATGGTCAGGCTGTGGCGGGCCAGCGCCAAGGCCGACAAGAAGGGGCTCTACCCCTGGTGGGAGCAGATCGCGAAATGGCGGGCGCGGGACTCGCTCGCTTACAGGAACAGCGACGATTTCATCATGCCGCAATTCGCGGTGCAGCGTCTGTACGAGGCGACCAAGGACAGGAACACCTTCATCACCACGGAGGTCGGCCAGCACCAGATGTGGGCAGCGCAGCACTACGGGTTCGAGAAGCCCAATCGCTGGATGACCTCGGGCGGCCTCGGCACCATGGGCTATGGCCTGCCGGCAGCTCTCGGCGTGCAGATCGCGCATCCCGACGCGCTTGTGATCGACATCGCCGGCGACGCCTCGGTGCTGATGACCATGCAGGAGATGAGCTGCGCGGTGCAGTACAACGCGCCGATCAAGATCTTCATCCTCAACAACCAGTACATGGGCATGGTGCGCCAGTGGCAGCAGCTGCTGCATGGCAACCGCCTGTCGCATTCCTACACGGAGGCGCTGCCGGATTTCGTGAAGCTCGCGGAAGCCTATGGCGGGCATGGCATACGCTGTGAGAAGCCGGCAGACCTCGACGATGCGATCGCCGAGATGATTTCGGTCAACAAGCCGGTGATCTTCGATTGCCGGGTGGCGAACCTCGCCAACTGTTTCCCGATGATCCCCTCCGGCAAGGCGCACAACGAGATGCTGTTGCCCGACGAGGCGACCGACGAGGTGGTCGCGAACGCCATCGACGCCAAGGGCAGGGAACTGGTGTGAGCTTGAAGTAAGAAGCGGTAAGACGTACTGTCTTACCGCGTCTTACGTTGGAGTGCGGGACAATGAATGCACGGGCGAGAATCTCCAGCAAGGGACAGCTGGTTCTGCCAAAGGCGGTCAGGGAGGCCTACGGCCTGACCGCGGGATCTGAGGTCGACGTCGAAAGCGCCGGAGACGCCATTCTGCTCAGACCGGCCCGTAGGAAGCCTCGTCGAACCTATTCGATCGACGAGGTGGCCGGCTTTCTGACTTACAGGGGTCCGCCCATCACGAATGAGGACATGGACAGGGCGCTCGACCGAGAAGCACGGCGGACATGGAATGCCGAGCGCAGTTGATACCAACGTCTTCGTGCGCTTTCTCGTCGACGATGGCAGCGGGCACGTCGCACCCGCGCGCCGGGTGTTTGCGAGCGGCCATGTCTTCGTTCCGACAAGCGTCATATTGGAGAGCGAGTGGGTCCTGCGTAGCGCTTTCGGCTTTAGACGAACGCAAATCTGCGATGCTTTCGAGCGCGTGCTCGGAGTGCCTTCGATCACTGTCCAGGATGCCGATGCCGTCGAGAACGCGATCGCCTCGTCACGACGCGGCCTGGATTTCGCCGACGCGCTCCACCTCAACGCGTCGGCCGACTGCGACGTTCTCTACACGTTCGATGGACCGTTCATCCGAAGGGCGGGGCGCATCGACCCAGTTCCGCCGGTTCGCAAGCCGTCGACCCCAGCCGTCAAATGAGCCAGAAAGACCATTCATGAACGCCCAACTCCAGCCGACCGGTTCCGCCTATTTCATCGCCAAGGAGACCGCGCTGCCGGAGAGCCACACGCTCTCCGTGCTGGTCGACAACGAGCCTGGCGTGCTCGCTCGCGTCATCGGCCTGTTCTCGGGTCGCGGCTACAACATCGACAGCCTGACCGTGTCGGAGACCGAACACGAGAAGCATCGGTCGCGCATCACCATCGCGACGCGCGGCACACCGCATGTACTCGAACAGATCAAGCATCAGCTCGAGCGGCTGGTGCCGGTGCACCGGGTTGTCGACCTGACGGTGACGGCGCGCGAACTGGGGCAGGAGCGGGCGCTGGAGCGGGAACTCGCGCTCGTCAAGGTTCAGGGCAAGGGCGATGCCCGCGTCGAGGCCCTGCGTCTCGCCGAAGCCTTCCGCGCCAACGTCATCGACGCCAATACGGAGCACTTCATTTTCGAGATTACCGGCCGCGTTTCGAAGGTGGAGCAGTTCATCGCCATCATGAAGCCGCTGGGGCTGGTCGAAGTCTGCCGCACCGGCGTGGCGGCGATGAACCGCGGCCCGCAGGGGATGTAAGGCGACCCAATATCCATGCCATGTCAGTATTGCTGACATAGTCCGTTTTCCTCAATGTCCACCGACGCACTCGCCGCCCTCGCTCTCTTCGCCCTCGTGACATCGGTCACACCGGGGCCGAACAACATCATGCTGCTCACATCGGGCGTGAACTTCGGGTTCAGGCGCACGATTCCACACATGCTGGGCATTTCGACCGGGTTCGCTTCGCTTCTGGCTGGGGTCGGGCTGGGGCTAGGGGCGATCATCACGGCGTTCCCCGGTCTGCACCTGATGCTCAAGATCGCCGGCGGCGCTTATCTTCTCTACCTCGCCTGGCGGATCGCCATGTCACGCGCGATCGGTGACAGGAAGAAGGAAAACGGGAAGCCGATGACACTTTTCGAAGCTGCGGCCTTCCAGTGGATCAATCCGAAAGCCTGGGTGATGGCAGTGACCGCGATGGCGATCTACACAAATCCGGAGCGGCAATTCCTGACCGTTGCGATCGTCACGCTGGTCTTCACGCTGGTCAACCTCCCGAGCGTATCGTCCTGGGCAGGCTTCGGGGTCGCATTGCGTGGATTCCTGTCCGAGCCGCGGCGTCTCAAGTGGTTCAACATCACCATGGGTCTACTGCTCGCCGCGACGCTCTGGCCCATGCTGAGATAGCCAGCGCCGGATTGCCGGTCGAAGCCGTCGGGCCTAGTCTGGCGGCAATGTCGCACGATCACGATCACGACAATCAACTCGACCCGATGGATGCGCGGGTGAGGGCGCTCGAGACCATCCTCGTCGAGAAGGGCCTAGTCGACCCGGCAGCCATCGATGCGATCGTCGAGACCTACGAGACCAAGGTCGGGCCTCGCAATGGCGCCAGGGTGGTTGCGCGGGCGTGGATCGATCCGTCCTACGCCGCGTGGCTGAGGCGGGACGCCACGGCCGCGATCGCCTCGCTCGGATACACCGGCCGCCAGGGTGAGCACATGCAGGCCGTGTTCAATACGGCGGAGACGCACAACCTCGTCGTCTGCACGCTCTGCTCCTGCTACCCGTGGAGCGTGCTCGGCCTGCCGCCGGTCTGGTACAAGGCGCCGCCCTATCGCAGCCGCGCGGTCATCGATCCACGCGGAGTCTTGGCCGAATTCGGGCTGACGCTGCCTGCCGACATGAAAATCCGCGTCTGGGATTCCACCGCCGAACTCCGCTATCTCGTCGTGCCGCTGCGGCCGGAAGGCACGGCGGGCTGGGATGAGGAACGGCTGGCCACGCTTGTCACGCGCGATTCCATGATCGGCACCGGCCTCGCGAAGGCCGCCGCATGAACGGCGCGCAGGATCTCGGCGGGCAGATGGGCTTCGGGCCGGTGGCGCCCGAGACCGACGAGCCGGTCTTCCATGCCGAGTGGGAGAAACGGGCGCTGGGCTTGACACTCTGTGCCGGCGCGATGGGGCACTGGTCGATCGACGAGAGCCGGCACGCGCGCGAGAGCCTGCATCCGGCCGACTATTACGCCTCCAGCTACTACGAGATCTGGATCAAGGGCCTGGAGAAGCTCCTGGAGCGCCACGACGTCGTGTCGGTGGCTGAGCGACAAGCGGGCGGTTCGCTCGGGCCATCCCGACCGCCGAAGCGGGTGCTGAAGGCAGAGGATGTGCCGGCCGTTCTGGCGAAGGGCGGGCCGTGCGACAGGCCGGTCGAGACTGCGCCGTTGTTCCAGGCTGGCGACCGGGTGCGTACGAGGAACTTCAGCCCTGAAGGCCACACACGCCTGCCGCGCTATGCGCGGGGCCGGACAGGAACGGTCGAAGCCATGCGCGAGGGCTATGTCTTTCCCGACACCAATGCTCACGGGCAGGGCGAGAACCCGCAATGGGTCTACACGGTGGTGTTCGACGCGGCCGAGATCTGGGGCGCAGGTTCAGATATGACGCTGACAGTCTCGATCGACGCGTGGGAAAGCTATCTTGAGAAAGTCTGACGGGGCGTCCGAGCTGGACGATCCGGTCTTCGCCGAGCCCTGGGAGGCGCAGGCCTTCGCGCTGGTCGTGGCGCTGGAAGCGCGCGGTGTGTTCATGTGGAGCGAATGGGCGGAGGTGCTGTCTGTAGAAGTGAAGAGGCCTGACGCCGCCGCCGACGGCCACGACTACTATGAACATTGGGTGGCGGCGCTGGAGAAGCTTCTGGCCAAGAAAGGCGTCGCCAGCGCCGAGACGATCGACAGGCTGGCTGCCGCATGGTCGCGCGCGGCCGAAGCCACGCCCCATGGCAAGCCGATCAGGCTAGAGAACGATCCGAAATTTGGCCGCTAGTTCACGACATCTCCAGTTTCTTCACGCTCGATGCGGCACCACCGCACCATTGTGTTCTATTTACGTTCCATTTATATATACGGCTAGTGCCGCTTTACATAACAACTATAAATAGGTATATAAGATGGTGATACACGTAAAGGACGAGGAAGCAGATGCGCTCGTGCGGCAACTCGCGGAAAGCAGGGGGATCGGCATTACCACGGCAATCAAGGAAGCGGCGGCGGAAGCCCTTGCTGCCGACCGGAGGGCTCGCGCTGAGAATACCTCTCTCGAACGTCGGATTGGTCCTATCCTTGAGCGTCTCGATCGACTTCAGCGACCGGCGATAGAAACCGACAAGCGCTTCTTCGATAGCCTTTGGGAAGACAGCGATGTACGTTGATGCCTCAGCTCTGTGTGCAATTCTCAAGAATGAGCCCGACAGAGACAGCTTCATCTCAGCGCTAAAGCGCGACGCCGAACCGTTCACGTCTGTCGTTTCCGTTTTCGAAACGGCAATGGCCATAACGACGCTGACTGGAAGTTGCGCGTCGGCCAGTAGTGAGGTCATCCGTTTTCTCGAAGCTGCCGGGATTGATGTGGTGCCGGTCGATGCTTCTCATATGAATGAGTTGGCTCTTGTCCGCGACCGATATGGAAAGGGCAGCGGCCACCCGGCGCAACTTAATCTAGGCGATTGTTTCTCCTACGCAGTCGCGAAGAGTGCCGGTGCGGCTATTTTGTACAAAGGGAACGATTTCGCCCAGACCGACCTGGCTTGAAGCTGCTGCCCGCCTTGCCCGATCCCAGCGAATCCTGTCTCACCCTACGATGGAATTCTCCCCCCAACAGGATGAAGCGCTGAAAGCCGTCGCCCGCTGGCTGAAGACCGGCCGGCCGCAGGTCTTTCGGCTGTTCGGCTATGCCGGCACGGGCAAGACGACGCTGGCGCGGTACTTCGCGGAACATGTCGATGGGCAGGTGCAGTTCGCCGCCTTCACCGGCAAGGCCGCGCAGGTCCTGCGAGCCCGCGGCGCCGTCAATGCGCGCACGATCCACTCCCTGATCTACCGGCCGCGCGGGGAGGAGGCCGTCGAGGATGAGGCGACCGGCAGGACTTCGATGGCGCCGACGTTCTCGCTCAATCGCCAGAGCCCGGTCGCGCGTGCGAAGCTTATCGTCATCGACGAATGCTCGATGGTCGACGAGCAGCTCGGTCGCGACCTGCTGTCGTTCGGCACGCCTATCCTGGTACTGGGTGATCCCGCGCAGTTGCCACCCATCTCCGGCGGCGGGTTCTTTACCGACCACGAGCCCGACGTGCTCTTGACGGAAATCCACCGGCAGGCGCGCGACAATCCGATCATCAGGCTGGCGCTCGACGTGCGCGAAGGCCGCGAGTTCATGAAGGGCGACTATGGCGCGGCACAGGTGATCAGCCGCGAGGACGTGAACCAGGATCTGGTAATGAAGGCGGATCAGGTGCTGGTCGGCACCAACCGCACAAGACGGCGCTACAACCAGCGGCTGCGCGAGCTGAAGGGCTTTTCCGCCTCGTTTCCACAGGCCGGAGACAAGCTCGTCTGCCTGCGCAACGATCCCAACAAGGGGCTGCTGAACGGCTCGCTGTGGAAGGTGATGACGTCGTCGCGCGAGACGGTGAAGCCCGGCATCAACCTGCTGGTTTCGCCCGAGGAAGACGATCCGGATCGTGGCGTCTCGAAGATAAAGCTCCTCAAGGCGGCGTTCGAGGACCCCGACGCCGACATCCCCTGGAACACGAAGAAACGCTACGACGATTTCGACTACGGATACGCGCTGACCGTCCATAAGGCCCAGGGTTCGCAGTGGAACGAGGTGGTGCTGTTCGATGAGAGCTGGGCTTTCAAGGACACGCGCCAGCGCTGGCTCTACACGGCCGTGACACGCGCGGCGGAGCGTCTGACAGTGGTTCGCTGACCCTTCGTCGCGGTGCGGGCGCATAGCCGCCGAGCCGTGCAATCGACGCATGGCGGCCACGCCGAGCTATTGCAAAGCAGCATTTGATGTTGCGCTGCAACAGGCCTAGAAGCCCGGCCCGCTCCTCTGGAGGGAGCTTGGCCATGTCCAGTCAGGATGGCGCCCCAGGCGCCGACACGGAAGCCACCCCCGCATCCCCTATGTCGACCACGTCCACCGCCACTTTGGCGCTGGGGGCGGTCGGCGTGGTTTACGGCGATATCGGCACCAGCCCCATCTACGCGCTCCGCGAAGCCTTGCGCGCGGTCAGCGGCGATGACGCCCCGCCCGTGTTCGATGACGTCATCGGTGTCCTATCGATCATCGTCTGGTCGCTGACGCTCGTCGTTTCGGTCAAGTACGCGCTCATCGTGCTCCGCGCCGACAACAGGGGCGAGGGAGGCACGCTCTCAATCATGGCCCTGGCACGCCGGGGTGCGGGGCGCTTTGCGCCGATGGTGGTCCTGCTCGGCATGATCGGCGCCGCTCTGTTCTTCGGCGACGCGGTCATCACGCCGGCAATCTCGGTGCTGTCGGCAGTGGAAGGACTGGAGGTCGTGACGCCGGCCCTGACACAGATGGTCGTGCCGATCACCGTAGTCATCCTCGTCGCGCTGTTCGCAGTGCAACGGTTCGGCACGGCCAGGGTCGCCAGCGTCTTCGGCCCGATCACCGCTCTTTGGTTCGTTGCGCTGGCCGCCGCGGGGCTATGGCACATCGTAGCGGAGCCTTCCGTTCTGGCCGCCGTGAACCCGATGCATGCGATGTCGTTCCTGACCGACAATCCGACGCTGTCCCTGGTTGTCCTGGGTGCGGCGTTCCTTGCGGTGACCGGCGCCGAAGCGCTTTACGCGGATCTCGGCCATTTTGGCCGCAAACCCATGGTGCTCGCCTGGTTCGCGCTGGTCTTCCCGGCCCTCGTCATCAACTATTTCGGGCAGGGCGCCTATATTCTCGGCCACGGCGGCGCGATCGGCCAGCCGCTGTTCCAGATGGTGCCCGGCTGGGCGACGCTGCCGATGGTGGTGCTCGCCACCGCCGCCACGGTGATCGCCAGTCAGGCAACCATCACGGGCGCCTATTCGCTCGCCCGCCAGGCGGTGCAACTCGGCCTGCTGCCCCGGCTCGACGTTCTGCACACGTCGGAGACCCAGTCGGGCCAGGTCTACATGCCGCAGGTCAACGTGATCCTGCTGGTGGGCGTGCTGATCCTCGTCGCCGAGTTCGGCTCATCCAGCGCGCTGGCCGCTGCCTACGGCATCTCCGTCACCGGCGTGATGATCGTCACCGGGGTACTGCTTTTCGTCGTGGTCTGGCGCGTGTGGAAGCGGCCGCTTTGGCTGGCCGCGCTCCTGGTCGCTCCCTTCCTGGCGCTCGAGTTCGCGTTCCTTGCCGCCAACTCGCTGAAGATCGCCGAGGGCGGCTGGGTGTCGATTGCGATCGGCGCGGCGCTGGTGCTCATCATGTGGACGTGGACGCGCGGCAGCACAGCGCTGTTCCAGAAGACGCGGCGAAGCGAGGTTCCGCTCGACTTCCTCGTCGGCGAACTCGCCAAGAAACCGCCCGCGATCGTCCCCGGCACTGCGGTGTTCCTCACCAGCGACCCGATGAGCGCTCCCACGGCGCTGATGCACAGCCTCAAGCACTATCATGTGCTGCACCAGCACAACGTCATGCTGACCGTCGCGATCACCGATGTGCCGACGATGCCGGACACGGAACGGGTTCGGATCGAGAAACTCAACGAACTATTCAGCCGCGTGGTGCTGACGTTCGGCTATATCGAGGACCCAAGCGTACCCAAGGGCCTCGCGGCCTGCCGCAAGAGCGGTTGGACCTATGACATCATGTCGACATCGTTCTTCCTGTCGCGGAGGTCGCTCAAAGTGGCGGACAGCCCGGCGATGCCGGCATGGCAGACGAAACTCTATACGGTGCTAGCGCGAAATGCGGCCGACGCGACGGGGTACTTCCACATCCCAACCGGGCGGGTGGTCGAGATCGGTACGCAGGTCGCAATGTAGTCCAGCGAGGCCCTAGGCCGTCAGCGACGATCGCGTTCCCAGCCATGCCAGGCGAGCATCCCCGCCGGCAACACCACCAGCGATCCGACCAGCGCGACGACAAGCACGATGTCGAACATGAGGCCGAACAGGCGGACGTTCGAGAAGGCGGACAGGGCAGTCAAAGCGACGCCCGCCGCCAGGATGACGCTCGTCGCGAAGAGAACGATGCCGACATGGCGAATCGCGCCCAGAACGGACTCGCGGCGAGAAAGACCCTCGCCGTGCTCTATGTTCACGCGGTTCAGAAAGTGGATCGAATTGTCCACCGCCACGCCAAACGCGATGGTGAGACAAACGGCGGTCGTCATGTTCAGTCCGCCTTCGGCGTAGAGGTGGAGGCCGGCGCCGGCGAGCAGGATGGGGAGAACGTTGGCGAGGGTAAGGGCCGGCATGAGGCGAATGGTGCGGAAGGCGATCAGGATACAGCCGATCGTGGCGAACGCGGCGCCAAGCAACGACAGATTGAGTGTTGCAATCATCTGGCGACCATCATAGCGCGCGAGCACGGGTGTGCCCGCGATCGATGTCGCTCCCGCCAGTCGAGCCGCGTCCACCATCCGGTCGAACCGTTCGCCAGCCGCCGGGTCGTGATCGAGATCGCCGACCAGCACACCGACATATGTGCGCAGACCGGTTCGACCGCCGAAAAGATCCAGAGCATTGTCAGGCAGCCGCGCGAGATCCTCGTTGGTAAGCGGGCCCGCTCGGCCCAAGGCTCGCGCCAGCGCGACCGGAGAGAACACGGTCCCCTCACCGTTGATGTCCTCGAGTGTGGCATGCATCGTCTCGAGGCGTTGCCATCCATCCGGCGTCGTCGACAGCAGTTGCGGGTCGCCGTCTATGCCGGTCCACACGTTGAAGACACCGCCGAACTTGCTTTCGGCGACGAGGCTCGCGCGCGGTATCTCGCTGTTGTCGGGCAGGTGGTCGTAGGTGCCGAACTTCGCCTGCGTGGTCAGGTGGCCAAGCAGACCGAATGCGACAACGGCGGCGGAAACGATCAGGATCGCGCGCGGGCGACGCGAGACGAAGCCGGCAAGCCCGTCGAATGCATGGCTTCCGATCTCGTCGGGAAGCACGGTGCCGTCGTTGCGGTCGGGGCCGAGAACCCGGACGGCGACCGGAAAAACCGCGATCACCGCGACGTAGGCCAGCAGGACGCCGGCTGACCCGAACAGCGCAAGTTCCGTCAATGCACCGTAGCTGGACGACAAGGTGAGGAAGGCGAGCGCGGTGGTGACGGATGTCAGTGCGCATGCCGGGCCTACGAGTCGAAGTGACCGGCTTATTGCGGCCGAGCGACCGAGACCGTCGTGAAGTCCTGCACGCAACGCATAGACGAGGTGCATGCTGTCGGTGAAACTGAGCATCAGCACGAGAAGCGGCACGATGCTGCTGACGATGCCGATCGGCATTCCCACAAGGCCGGCGCCGCCGAGGAGCCACAGGAGCGCGACCAGGCCGGGAGCGAAGGCGATGGCCGCGTAGCGAAGGCTGCGAAAGAAGAACAGCGCCACAAGGAAGGAGAGGAGAGTGCCACCGCCGTTCAGCAGGATTTGATCCCGCTTGAGGGCGTCGGCAAGCTCGATCCGCGTCTTTTCCAGGCCGATCACGGTGATCTCGAGTCCCGGCCCTTCGAGCGCGGCGACGGTGGATTCCACAGCCGCAAGACGCTGGCGCGGGGCAACCTGTCGATCAGCGGCGAGCACCAAGAGCATTGTCGTCTGATCGGCCGAAACGGCGCGACCGAGAGAGAGCGGGTGGGCACGCACGCGATCCAGCAGAGCTGCGATGTCCACGCCGGCGAGGTCATCGGGAACGAGCGGTGGAGTGTCGCCTGTCAGGCTCCCGATCTCGCGCAGCGAGAATGCCGAGAAGACACCCGCCACGCCCTCGGTGAGGGCGAGCTCGACATGAAGAGACCGGGCACGCTCCAGCAATTCCGCATCGATCCGCGAACCTGCTTCGACGAGCACGAGCGTATCGTTCGGATCCCGACCCGTGTCGGCCTGGTACTGAATCAGATCGGTGTAATGGACGCTCGATGACCGCAGCGTCCGCACGACGTCGTCGTCGAAGCGCAGGGACAAGAGGCCCGCCGCGCAAACGAGCGCAGCCACCAGCAGGAGACTCGCCGCCGTCCGCGGTCTGCGGTGGGCGGCGAGCCCAATCCGTTCGAGGCCGAAGCCAATTCCACTCACCGGCAACCACCAGTTTGGCCAGGAACGCGCGTTGCGGCTGCCATGTCGAGTTCGGCGGAGCGTCGTCGACGATACTTCACACGCATCAACCCTCGCGTTCCAGCCCGCCGCGACTTTGGTTTGCCGGGCTCGCCCTGTCAAACGCGGCGAATGGCACCTTTGCGCCACGGCGGGATGCCGTGCAGACTGGCCGCCGGCGAATGGCGACGGGGTGGATGATGGCGTCGAGGCGGACGATCGCGGTTGTCGGCGCCGGACCGGCCGGGCTGGCAGCCGCGCTGTTGCTTCGTCGCGATGGCCATTCGGTCTCGATTTTCGAACGGTTCGAGCGACCGGCGCCGGTGGGCTCGGGACTGATCCTGCAGCCTACCGGGCTGACCGTCCTTGATTCGCTCGGCCTCCTGCACGAGATCATGGCGTTGGGTGCGAGAATCGACCGGCTCTACGGCTCGGATGCGACGACCGGGCGCGCGGTGCTCGATGTCCGCTACGACGCGTCACCCGGAGGGCGTTTCGGCCTGGCGGTGCATCGCGCGGCGCTGTTCGGCGTTCTCTGCGGCGCGGTCGAAGCGGCCGGTCTCGCGATTACGACCGCGACGGAGATCGAGGATGTCGATGCGGGCGCCACCGGCGCGTATCTCGTCGCCAAGGCAGGACGGCGGATCGGTCCTTTCGATCTGGTGGTGGACGCCAGTGGCGCGCGGTCTCGCCTGCGCGGGCGTGCGCTTCGCCCGACGGAGCCCAGGCCCCTGGCCTATGGCGCATTCTGGGCCTCGCTCGCGTGGCGCCATGACGGGTTCGATCCGCATGCGCTCCTCCAGCGATACGAACGCGCGAACGTCATGATCGGCGTGCTGCCGATCGGGCGGCCGGCCTCGGGCGCAGAGGAGATGGCGGCCTTCTTCTGGAGCCTCAAGCCCCAGGACGCCGACGTCGTGAGGGCGACCGGGCTGGACGGCTGGAAGGCGAGGGTCGCGGGGCTCTGGCCGGAGTGCGCCACGTTTCTCGATCAGATAGCTTCATTCGACGATCTCACATTGGCGCGCTACGGCCATCACACATTGGCGTTTCCGGCCGGCAGATCCCTCGCCATTGTCGGTGACGCCGCGCATTCGACCAGCCCGCAACTCGGTCAGGGGGCGAACATGGCGCTCCTCGACGCCGCTGCGCTGGCGCACGCGCTTGAGACGACAGCGGACGTGGAGGCCGCGCTTGCGGCGTATTGCAGCGCGCGGCGCTGGCATGTGCGCCTGTTTCAGGCTGCGTCGGCCGCCTTCACGCCGTTCTACCAGTCGGATTCGACGATGTTGCCCTTCGTCCGTGATCGCCTCGTCGCCACCATCGCCAAGATTCCGCCGGCGCCGCGCGTGCTTGCATCGCTGGTGGCGGGGACGCTCGTGGAACCATTCCACAAAGTCGGGCTGAAGGAAGTGGATTGGGTCGGCGTCGGGAAATCACCTTGACGCAGATGCAGGCAACCGGGCGACTTCCTATCTAGACGCCACCGACCATCATTGGGGACTCAAATGAGTGGTGAACTGGTTCTGGTCACTGGAGGGTCGGGTTTTCTCGGCGCCCACTGCATCGTCAAGCTGCTCAACGAAGGTTATCGCGTTCGAACGACGGTCCGCTCGCTCAGGCGTGAGGACGAGGTGCGCGCGATGCTTCGCGCGGCCGGCGTCGAGCCAGGCGACCGGCTGAGCTTCGCGGAAGCCGATCTTCTTTCCAACGCCGGCTGGATCGAGGCGGTGGCGGGATGCATCCATGTCCTTCACGTCGCCTCGCCGTTTCCGGCAACCCAGCCCAAAGACGAGAACGAGTTGATCGTTCCGGCACGCGAGGGAACGCTCAGGGTGCTGCGCGCGGCACGCGACGCCGGTGTGAGGCGTGTCGTGCTGACCTCGTCCTTCGCTGCGGTCGGTTACGGCTATCCGGAACAGTTGAAGCCGTTCGACGAGACGAGTTGGACCAATGTCAACGGTCCCGGCGTCACGGCCTATGTGAAATCGAAGACGCTGGCAGAGCGCGCGGCATGGGACTTCATCAACCGTGAAGGCGGCGCGCTTGAACTCGCCGTCGTCAATCCGGTGGGTATCCTCGGACCGGTCCTCGGCAAGGATCTTTCCTCGTCGGTCGAACTCCTGAAGAGCCTCATGGAAGGTGCGGTTCCCGCCGCGCCGCGCACCTGGTTTGGGCTGGTCGACGTGCGCGACGTTTCCGACCTGCACGTCATGGCGATGCGCAGCCCCGAAGCGAAAGGCGAACGGTTTCTAGCGACCGCCGGCGATTTCATGAGCGTCATGGACATGGCGCGCATTCTGAAAGCGGAAGGTGGGCCGGCAGGACGCCGAGCCCCTGCGCGCGAGATGCCGGACTGGCTGGTGCGTGTTGTGGCGGTGTTCATGCCGAGCGCACGCACGACGGTGCCTGAACTCGGCAAGATGAAGAACGCGACAAGCGAGAAGGCGAGACGCATGCTCGGATGGAGGCCGCGATCACCTCGGGAGGCGATCCTCGCCTCCGTCGAAAGCCTGGTGAGGCTGGGGATCACAACGCAGTAGCCGTTCGCCGGAACGGACTGCTGGCGGCACTGCTCTTGCCTTTCGCCGCACGTTGCGCCATAGAGCCGAACCGTAACGTACGGTACGGCGCGTGGACCACCAATCTCCAATTGCCCCGCAGGAGCCGACGGAGCGCCAGGCACAGGTGCTCGACGCGGTGCTCCACCTTCTCGTCGAGGGCGGCGGCGAGGGGCTGACCATGACAGCGGTGGCGCGGCGCGCCTCGTGCTCGAAGGAAACGCTATACAGATGGTTCGGCGACCGCGACGGGCTGCTGACCGCCACGGTCCGCTGGCAGGCATCGAAGGTGCGCTCGGGAAGCCATGACAGCGCAAAGCTCGACGCCCAGGCGTTGCGTGGAAGCCTGGAAGCCTTCGCTGTCAATTGGCTGAAGGTCATCTCTTCGCAGACGTCCATCGCGCTCAACCGGGTGGCGATCGGGCAGGCGGCAGGCTCAAGCGGAGATCTGGGCCGGATCGTGCTCGCCAACGGACGCCTGGCCATAGGCGAGCGGCTCAAGCCGCTTCTGGAAGCAGGCAGAGACTCAGGATTTCTTTTCTTCGACGACGCGGAGGAAGCGTTTCGAACGTTTTTCGGCCTTGTCGCCCGCGACGTGCACGTCCGGCTGCTGCTTGGCGACAGTCTCAAGCTTCCGGCGGCGGTGATCGCCCGCGACGCGGCCCGGGCCACGGAACAGTTCTTTGCCCTCTACGGGGCAGCGAAACCCCCGGCAACGGCCGGCTGATATCATCAAACCGAACCAAGGGAAGGGAAACGACATGCGTGTCTACTACGATCGCGACGCCGATCTGAACCTCATCAAGGGCAAGAAGGTCGCCATCATCGGCTACGGGTCGCAGGGCAGGGCGCACGCGCTCAACCTGAAGGAATCCGGTGTCAAGGATATCGCGGTCGGCCTCAAGGCCGGCTCGGCGACAGCCAAGAAAGTGGAAGCCGACGGGCTGAAGGTGATGACCGTCGCCGATGCCGCGAAATGGGCCGACCTGATGATGATGGCCACGCCTGACGAGTTGCAGGCCGACATCTACAAGAACGAGATCGCCCCGAATATCCGCGATGGCGCGGCAATCGCCTTCGCGCATGGACTCAACGTGCATTTCGGCCTGATCGAGCCGAAGTCGACCGTCGACGTGCTGATGGTCGCGCCGAAGGGGCCCGGACATACGGTGCGCGGCGAATATCAGAAGGGCGGCGGCGTGCCGTGCCTGGTCGCCGTGCATCATGACGCATCGGGCAACGCGCTCGACCTCGGGCTGTCCTACGCCTGCGGTGTCGGCGGCGGTCGTTCGGGCATCATCGAGACGAACTTCAAGGAAGAATGCGAGACCGACCTGTTCGGCGAGCAGGTGGTGCTGTGCGGCGGTCTGGTCGAACTTATCCGTGCCGGGTTCGAGACGCTCGTCGAGGGCGGCTATGCGCCCGAGATGGCTTACTTCGAGTGCCTGCACGAGGTGAAGCTGATCGTCGACCTGATCTACGAAGGCGGCATCGCCAACATGAACTACTCGATCTCCAACACCGCCGAGTGGGGCGAGTACGTGTCCGGCCCTCGCATCATCACCGCCGAGACGAAGGCAGAGATGAAGCGCATCCTCAAGGACATCCAGACGGGCAAGTTTACGTCCGAGTGGATGCAGGAATACCGGTCCGGAATGGCTCGCTTCAAGGGCATCCGCCGTTCGAACGACGCCCATCAGATCGAGGAGGTGGGCGAGAAGCTGCGTGCGATGATGCCGTGGATCGCCAAGAACAAGCTGGTCGACAAGGCGAGGAACTGAAGAGCGACCAGGGTTCTCCGCTCGGGCGTCCTCGGCCTTGCGCCGTGGACGCGCGAGTGATCGAACATTGGCAAGGTGGCCCCAAACGGGGAACCGAGACGGGCCGGGGTCTCGCAAAAAGAGCAATTCCGTCCCAAATAGGCACAATTCTGCCTGGCACGGGAATCGCATCGCGACCTCGACAAGTCCTATGGAGGCCGAAATGCCAAGCATTGAGGAGAAGTTCGTCCCGGTCCAGGCCGACGACCGGCGAGGCGTGCACCGCCAGCGCGTGTTCAAGGGCGCCAGGCTGTCGTTCAACAAAGGCTACGGCGCGCTCGAGTGCGTTATGCGCGATCTGACGCGAAGCGGTGCACGGCTGTCTTTCGGCGAGACGTCGGCGGTGCCGCAGGAGTTCAATCTGCTTGTCGGTGACGACGCTGTTCGGCAGGCGCTGGTTCGGTGGAGGACGCTTACCCAAGTCGGCGTCGAGTTCAGGTAGTCAACGCCCGCGGCGAATGCGCATCGCGCCTCACCAGTAGCGGATTCCCGCACCCCAATGCGCGCGCGGTCGGTGATGGCGCTTGTAGTATCGCCTCACCGGGCGTGGATTGTAGTAGCGGTCGTGGTAATAGCGCTGCGGCGCGCCGAAGCGGAGTACGACTCGCGGGCCGTGATGGCGCTTGTAGTAGCGCTTCTTGACCGCGGGTTTTCCGCAGACAATGCCGCCCGCATAGTGGACGCAAGCTGCGCTGGCGGCGCCAATGCCTGCGAAAGCCGTACCTCCCATAGCCATAGCGCCAACGATGGCCATCCTGATCAGTGCCGTCCTCATCCTGGTCTCTCCTGTCCCGAGAGGAAAACCGCCAAGCCCGTCTCATGCCGCCGATCGAGACGTTAGGGAAAGCTGGGTGAACGTCGGATGAACGCGCGATGAACACCCGCCAAGAACGAAACCGGCGCCACGAGGCGCCGGCAGACAGGACGACGTTGCTGGTTCGTCAGCTGTAAGGCGACACGCATTGACGACGCGTGTTCTTCGTCGGCTTGAACGTATTGTCGGAGACCCGGTACGTACGGTAGCGCTTGGCGCACCAGTCGACGTGCGCTGCCGACATCTCGACCCGGTAAACCGGCTCATCCTCATAGTAGTAGTCGTCGCTGTAGTAGCGAGGACGCGGAGCGTAGTACGGCACGTGGCGATCGACGTAGCCGCCATAATAACCCGCGCCCCAGCCGACATTCGGGCGGTAATGGCGGGCAGCGCGGCGATGATGGCGACGTTCGCCGACATAGCCCGGATTATAGGAGCGCACCGGCGGCGTGTAGGCCGGAGGCGCGTAGGTCGGAACGCCGCCTATGCTGCCTACGCCGGTGCCGAAACAGTTCTGCGCACTGGGGTCGCACTGGGCAGCCGCGGGAGACAACCCGCCAAGGGCTGCGCCAACGACCACGCCGCCGAAAACGATGACGCCTCCGAGCAACTTCTTCATATCATTTCTCCTCGTCCCGTATCACGGGTGCCGCACACTCGCCCATCAGGACACTATTAACCGTTTCATGAACGCGGAATGAACGGTTGCGGTTCCCCGACCTTGCGTTGCATTCCTGCGTCCGGCGATGCACACCAGCCGTATGTCGCTTCGGATCGCCACGTTCAATGTCGAAAACCTGATGAATCGTTTCGATTTCTCGGGTTTCCGCAACCAGCTCAATCAGGATCGCGCGCTGGCGCTCTACGAGATCAGAAGCGAGGCCGAGTACCGCCAGCTCGAGCAGGCACGCGCCGTCGCCCATACCGACGACACACGGCAGCTCACCGCGCTCGCCATCGCCACAAGCCGTGCCGACATCGTTTGCCTGCAGGAGGTCGACAATCTCGAAGCGCTGAAGGCGTTCGAGTACGGCTACCTCTTCAAGATGGTGGGGGAGGGTTACCGCAACAAATACACATCGACGGGCAATGACAGTCGCGGCATCGACGTTGCCGTGATGATGCGCGACGAAACGGCCCACGGCCAGAAGATCGAGTTCGTGCGCATGACCAGCCACGCGCACCTCACCTATGCGGACCTCGACCTCCATACACCAGACCTAGAGGCGCTTGGCGAGAAGCCGCACGAGCGCATCTTCAGGCGCGATTGCCTGGAGATCGATGTCACCGTGGGCGGCGAGCCGCTGACGATCTACTCCGTGCATTTCAAGTCCATGGGCTCGCCGCGAAACGGGCTCGACGGCCGCGCTGCGACGATGCCGGTCCGCATCGCTGAAGCGTCCGCTGTCAGGCGCATCATCGAGGAGCGTTTCGGCAAGGATTTCGCCGGCTCGAAGCGGTGGGTCGTCTGTGGGGACCTCAACGACTATCGCGAGAGGATCGTGATCTCCGGCGACGCGTTTGGCGGATTCGATTTCGAGTCCCGCCGTGAAACGGTCTCCTGCGTCGACGTGTTGACCGCCGACGGGTTCGCCGAGAACGTCGTCGAGCGCCTGCCACCGATGGAGCGGTGGACCCTCTACCATACGCGGGGGCCGAAGGAGCGGCATCTGTGCCAGCTCGACTACATTCTGCTTTCGCCTCAACTGGCGCGAACGAACGGGCGGACCGTCCCCGAGATCATCCGCAACGGACAGCCATGGCGCACACCTATCCCGCCAGGTCAGACGGTCGAGAGATTTCCTCGGATCGGCTGGGACCGACCGAAGGCGTCGGACCATTGTCCGGTCGCGATCACACTCGACCTGGTCTAGCTGTGATGATCGACCTTCCAAGGAACCTCTTGGTGGAAATCGATCGCGTCGCAATCGCGCTCGATCCCGAACCTCACCCTTTCGAGGCCATGAATCTTGCGTCCATCGAGAGCAATTGGGAGAAGGAAAAAGAAGCGAAACCAGCGCTT
The DNA here is from genome assembly GCA_050184585.1 of Rhizobiaceae bacterium. GTDB lineage: Bacteria > Pseudomonadota > Alphaproteobacteria > Rhizobiales > Rhizobiaceae > JBFXAF01. The sequence continues at coordinate 20,378 of JBFXAF010000001.1, forward strand.
TACGACGGGATGATGATGCTTCATTCGGAGCTTCGCCTCGAAGGAGCGTCGCTGGTTGGACGCTGCCATGCGGTCCGATATGCAACGCTCATGTGGTGGCGACGAAAGCGGCCCGTCGCCGACGCTGAACATGCATTCGCGCACGCGGCGCTGGTCTCCTCCGACAACGCGCTGGTCGCCATCCGGATGGCTTCACACACAGCCGCCGCTGGGCGCGTCTACTTCGCATCAGGCTCGTTCGAGCCGCCGGATTTTCGGGACGGCGCCGTAGACGTGTTGGCCAACATGGTGCGGGAGGTGGGTGAGGAAACCGGCCTCGATTTGCGGACGGCGCGGCCTGGACGGCGCTATGCGCTGCATGCGGGCGCACATGGAACAGCGATCTACCGGTGTTTCCGTTTCGATCGGACCGCGGTCGAACTGGCCTCAGACATCGCCGCGTTCGTGGCCACGGAAAAAGAACCCGAGATCGAGGGTCCCGTGGTGATCCGGAGCGCTTCCGACAGACCGGCCGGCCTATCACCGCATATGCTTCCTTTCATGGAATGGCATTTCGCCAGAGAATAGCAGCGCGTCCGACCCTATTCATGACGAAGCGCGTCGATGGGGTCGAGGCGTGCGCCACGAAGCGCCGGGAAGAAGCCAAAGACCATCCCGATAGCCGCCGAGAAACCGACCGCAAGGAGGACGACCGACAGGCTTGGGGCGAACGGGATAGCCAGAGAGTAACTCGCCGTTCCGGCAAGCAACAGGCCGATGACGATGCCGATCAACCCGCCGAGCAGGGACAGCACGGTCGCCTCGACGAGGAACTGGACGAGGATGTGTCGCTCGTGGGCGCCGATGGCAAGACGGATGCCGATCTCGCGGGTGCGCTCGGTCACCGAGACCAGCATGATGTTCATGATCCCGATGCCGCCGACAAGGAGGCTGACGGCGGCAAGCGCGCCGAGCATTCCGGTCATCACGGTGGTCGCGCTCGCCATCGTGTCGGCGATCTGCGTCATGTCGCGCACCGAGAAGTCATCGTCGCCGTCAGGCGGGATGCGGCGAGCATCGCGCAGAGCGTTCTCGATGCGCTCCTGCACCAGCGCGGTCGGCACCCCGTCCTCGGCCGCGACATAAATGTTGTCGACGTCACGGTTTCCGGCGATGCGCCGCTGGAAGGTCGACAGAGGCATCAGCACCACGTTGTCCTGGTCCTGGCCAAAGCCCGAGTAACCCTTGGGCTCCAGCAGCCCAATGACACGGCAGCTCATCTTGCCTACCCGCACCAGCGTCCCTTCCGGATCGCCGGCGCCGAAGAACTGCTGGCGCACCGTCTCGCCAAGCAGGCAGACGTTGGCGCCTCCGCGGGCCTCGGATTCGTTGTAGGGGCGGCCGGACACAACCTTCCAGTCGCGGGCGTCGAAGAAGCCGGTGTCCGCGCCGGTGACCTGTGCTGGCAGGCTCTCGGTGCCGAAGACGACACGCACGGTCTTCTGCGACGTGCCGGAGACCGCGCGAGCGCCGGTCAGGTTCCTCTGGAGCGCGGCGATGTCGCTGTCTCCCAGTTCCCTGACCGCGCGCGAGGGGGCGCTGCCTGGAACCGGAGGACGGCCAGCGCGAACGACGAGCAGGTTCGAGCCCAGCTTCGAGATGTCGTTCTTCACCTTCTCCGTGGTTCCGGATCCGATGGTGATCATGGCGATAACGGCAGCGACGCCGATGACGATGCCGAGCAGTGTCAGGATCGATCTGAGCAGGTTGCGTCGGACCGAACGCAGCGCCAGCCAAATTGTCTCGATCAACATCCCTCGACGAGCTCCGGCCGGACGATGTCCGACTCGACGTTGCCGTCGAGGAAGCCGACGGTCCGCTGTGCATAGGCTGCGATGTCCGCCTCGTGTGTGACCATGACGACAGTCAGACCGGACTCCTCGTTGAGCCCGACGAGCAGATCCATGATTTCGTGGCTCCGAGCCGTATCGAGGTTTCCGGTTGGCTCGTCGGCCACGAGCAAGGTCGGCCGGGTCACGATTGCCCGTGCGATCGCCACGCGCTGCTGCTGGCCGCCGGAAAGTTCGGCAGGCGTGTGGTTCTCGCGGCCGGAAAGGCCGACCTGTTCAAGCGCCTCCAATGCCCGCTCGCGGCGTTCGGACGCGCCGACCCCGCGATAAATCAGCGGCAGTTCGACATTCTCCGCCGCGGTCGTCCGCGCCAGCAGATTGTACCCCTGGAACACGAAGCCGATGTAGAGGTTGCGCAGGGTCGCGCGTCGACCGCGGTCAAGCCGCCCGGCATCGATGCCCTGGAAACCGTAGCGGCCGGTGGTCGGTGTATCGAGGCAGCCAATGATATTCATCGCAGTCGACTTGCCCGATCCCGACGGTCCCATGATCGCCACGAACTCGCCGCGACGGATCATGAGGTCCACTCCGGCAAGCGCATGCACGCGAGCCTCACCGTCGCCGTAGGTCTTCCAGACCTTCTCGAAGGTAATGAGTGCCGGTGCGGTCACGACCTGCCGCCTCCACCCGGCTGCGCGATGCCGACGATCACACGGTCGCCAATCTCGAGCCCGGACAGGATCTCGGTCATATCTCCATCGGTCGAGCCAGTCTGGACCTGCACAGGCTCCGGACGCCCGGCTCGCAGCACATAGAGCGTCCGGGACCCATCGGAAGCGGTCGCCTGCGGCCGGCGATTGAAGACGCGCCCACGCGGCATGAACAGGCGCTCGAGGCTCCAGCCCTGGCTCTCTCGCAACACCGGCGGGCGGAAGCGGAATGCGGCCGCGGGCACGGTGACGACATCCTTCGCCTCGCGGGTGACGATCGAGACTGTCGCGGTCATGCCAGGGCGCAGGAGGAGTTCCGGGTTGGCCACGTCGAGGCGTGCGTCATAGGTGACGACGCCTTCGGTTGCGATGGAAGCGAAGGCGATATCACGGATCGACGCGTCGAATGTCCGTTCCGGGAAAGCATCGACGGTGAAGCGCGCGGACTGGCCGGCGGCAACGCCGCCTATATCCGCCTCGTCGATCGCGGCGATCAGTTCCATCCGTTCGAGGTCGGCGGCGATGACGAAGAGCACGGGCGCCTGCATGGACGAGGCGACGGTCTGGCCGGGGTTCACGGCGCGGGTAAGCACGATGCCGTCGATCGGGGCATAGATGCGCGTCTTCGCGAGATCGGCCTCCTGCAGCTTCAGTTCGGCATCGGCGATGGCGAGGTTGGCTTCAGCGACCTCCAGGGCGCTTGCGGCGCGGTCGCGCACCGCGGTCGCCGTCTCCAGGGCCTGGGTCGTGGTCATGCCGCGCTCGGCGAGTTGCCTCGCGCGACCGAGCGCCTGCTCGGCCTCGTTGAGCGTCGTACGCGCCTCGGTGACGCGGGCGCGGGCGGCGATGACCGACGCTTCGCCACGCTCGACCTGCGCGGCGATACGCGTCGTATCGAGTTCGGCCAGCACGTCGCCCTGGGCGACCCGCTGGTTCTCCTCCACTGAGACCGAGCGCACGACGCCCGAGAGTTCCGACGAGATATCGACCTGGATGAGGGGCTGCAGCGTGCCTGTGGCCGAGACCTCGACGGTCAGGTCGCCACGCGCGGCGTCGACGGTCTGGAACGATACCGGCGTCCCAGCCGGCGACTGCCAGGAATAGATGCCATAGCCGGCCGCGACGAGCGTCAGAGCAACGACGAACCAAGGCCAGCGGCGGCGGCGCCTGGGCGCCTTGCCATCCTTGTCGAGCGCAAGCGCGGCCTCGATATCCGCAGTCTCCTGCGGACGGGTCCGGCGGACGATCTGGTCCATGCGGACCTCCTTAAAGGCCCTATGTGAGTCCCTTCGACCCAGACATCATCCCTAAAGCCTCGGATTTCAAATTAAATCTCGGTCATATTTCGCCGGAGCACCCATGTCCCGACGCGCCTACGCCGTTTACGACGTCTTCACGGCCAAGCCGCTCGAGGGCAATCCATTGGCGGTGGTGTTCGATGCAGGCGGGCTGGATACGGCCGCGATGCAGGCGATCGCGGGCGAGTTCAATCTGTCGGAGACGATCTTCGTGCTGCCGCCCGACGAAGCGGCGCACCGCGCTCGTATCCGCATCTTCACGCCACGGCACGAACTGCCTTTCGCCGGCCATCCCACAGTTGGCGGCGCGGTGGCGCTGGCCGAGCGCGACGGCAGGGAAGGCGCCTTCGTCCTGGAGGAGACGGTCGGGCCGGTGCCCTGCGTCGTCTCCCGGCTCGACGGCGCGGCTTTCGCTACCTTCACCCTCCCGCGCCTTTCCCAGAGGCTGCCGTTCATCGAGGACAACGGCAAGGTCGCCGCCGCCCTGGGGCTGGACGCCTCCGACATCGGTTTCGCCGGGCACGCGGTCGAGCTGTGGTCCGCCGGCGTGCCCTACGTGCTCGTGCCGGTGGCCGACCTAGCCGCGGCGGGCCGCTCACGGCTCGACGAGCGGCAGTGGACGGCGATGACCGGCGCGGTCGAAGCGCTTTCGCCTGCCGCCTTTGTCTATTGCCGGGGCGGCACGCTGCCGGGCAGCGCCTTCCATGCACGCATGTTCGCATCGCATCTCGGCATCCCGGAGGATCCTGCGACCGGCTCGGCGGTCGCGGCGCTGTCGGGTGCGCTGGCGGCGCATGAGCGGCCGGCGGACGGGACGACGCGCTGGTCGATCGAGCAGGGCGTGGAGATGGGCCGCGCCTCGGTCATCCGCCTGGAGGTCGACATGGTGGCGGGGAACATCAAGGCCGGCCGCATCGGCGGCCATGCCGTCAAGGTCGCCGAGGGCGTGTTCATCGCCTGAGCGGCGTGCGACTGGGCAGCAGTTCGGGGCTGGACAGGCCGGGACACGCTGGCTATATGCGCGCCAACCGGTTTTCCGACGGTTCGTGGGTGTGTAGCTCAGTTGGTAGAGCAGCTGACTCTTAATCAGCGGGTCCACAGTTCGATCCTGTGCACACCCACCAAATGCTTTCCGTTTCCGTGATGGTGACGTGACCTTCGAGGAAACCGCCCTTCCGGATGTTTTCATCGTCACACCGGTGGTGCACCGTGACGCCCGGGGCTCGTTCGCCGAGACGTTTCGCGGCGATCTTTTCGAACGCCGGTTCCCCGGCGTACGATTCATCCAGGACAATCACGCCGTCTCGACCGCCACCGGAACGGTGCGCGGGCTGCACTTCCAGCACCCGCCACGCGCGCAGGGAAAACTGATCCGTTGCCTTAGGGGCCGAATCGCAGATGTCGCCGTGGACATTCGCGTCGGTTCGCCGACGTTCGGCGGCCATGTGGTGGTGCAGCTGTCGGCCGACAACTGGCGCCAGCTCTGGGTTCCGGTGGGCTTCGCTCATGGCTACTGCACGCTCGAACGGGATACGGAGGTGGAATACAAGGTGACGGACTTCTGGTCGAAAGATCACGAAGGCGCGATCGCTTTCGACGACACCGACATCGGCATCGAGTGGGGCGTTTCGGTCGACCGTTCGCTGCTGAAGCCCGGAGACGTCGCCGCGCCCCGTCTTCGCGACCTCGCGTCCCCTTTCCGGCATGAGGCCTGACGATGCGCGTGTTGGTCACGGGCGGCTCGGGCTTCATAGGATCGGCGCTCTGCCTGCATCTCATCGAGCTCGGTCACGAGGTGGTGAATGTCGATGCGCTGACCTACGCGGCGAATCCGGCATCGCTGCTGAAATTGGAGGACGACGCGCGCTACGGCTTCGAGAAAGCCGACATCCGCGACCGTGGCGCGATGAATGCGATTCTGGCGCGCCATGAGCCCGGCGCGCTCGTACATCTCGCCGCCGAAAGCCATGTCGACCGCTCCATCGACGGTGCGAGGATATTCATCGACACCAATGTGATCGGCACATTCACGCTGCTCGAGGCAGTGCGCGCCCATCTGGGCGCCGACGAGGCCAGACGGGATGGTTTCCGTTTCCTGCACGTCTCGACCGACGAAGTTTACGGCTCGCTGGGGGAGGACGGGCTGTTTTCGGAGGCAAGTCGTTACGAGCCGTCATCACCCTATTCGGCGAGCAAGGCGGCGTCCGATCATCTTGCGATGGCATGGCACCATACATACGGTCTACCGGCGATCGTCTCGAACTGCTCCAACAACTATGGACCTCGGCAGTTTCCGGAAAAGCTGATTCCCCTCGTCATCCTCAATGCGCTGGAAGGCAGGGAGCTGCCGGTCTATGGGGATGGCGGGAACGTCCGCGACTGGCTGCACGTCGAGGATCATGCGCGTGCGCTGGCCATGGTGCTCGCTCGCGGGAAACCCGGCCAGCGCTACAACATCGGCGGGCGCAACGAACGCAAGAACATCGATGTGGTGAAGGCGATCTGCGGTGTCATGGATTGGGTCAGGCCGGCAAATGCGCCGCACGCCAACCTGATCCGCTTCGTGACCGATCGACCGGGTCACGACCGCCGTTACGCCATCGACGCGACAAAGGTCGAATCCGAACTTGGATGGCAGGCGCGGGAGACCTTCGAGACGGGAATCGAGAAGACGGTGCGCTGGTACCTGGACAACGAGACCTGGTGGTCGCCGTTGCGCCAGCGCGTCTATGGCGGTGAGCGCCTCGGCACGGTTGGCGCGTGATGCGACTCGTCGTTACCGGCAGGAACGGCCAGGTGGCGCAAGCCCTTGGCGCGCTAGCTGGCGAGAAACTGGACATCGTCTTCGCCGCACTGCCGGACCTCGATCTGTCCAGACCAGCGAGCGTCGGTCCGGCGATCGATGCACTTGCGCCCTTCGACGCCGTGGTCTCCGCGGCGGCATGGACAGCAGTCGACGACGCGGAAGCGAACCCCGACGCGGCGCTGCGCGTCAACAGGGACGGTGCTGCGGCGGTTGCGGCGGTCGCCGCGCGCCATGAGGTTCCGGTGCTGCACATCTCCACCGACCATGTGTTTTCCGGCGACAAGCCGACGCCATACATCGAGACCGACGAGCCGGGTCCGGTCAACATCTACGGCGCATCGAAACTGGCGGGCGAAGCAGCGGTGCTCGCGGCCAATCGGCGTGCGATCGTGCTACGCACGTCGTGGGTGTGGTCGACCTTGGGGAAGAACTTCGCACGGACGATGCTGGCTCTCGGCGCAGAGCGCGATACAGTCAAGGTCGTCGCGGATCAGGTTGGCGCGCCCAACTACGCACCGGACCTGGCTCGAGCAATCGCTACCGTCGCGCAGATCGCGACAACAGGGCAATGGCGGGCGCACCTCGGCGGCGTGTTCCACCTTTCGGCGCAGGAGACGATGAGCTGGCATGGCTTCGCGGAGGCGATCTTCGCCACATCCGCGCGGCATGGCGGCCACCGGGCGAATGTCGAGCCGGTTGCAACCGAGGGATTCCCGCGACCGGCGCGGCGGCCTGCCAATTCGCGGCTTGACGCGGCAAAACTGGCAACGGTCTATGACATCCGACTGAGAGGTGCGACGGCGGCGCTGGACGAAGCCATGCCGGCGCTGCTCGGAGGGATCGGGAAAGGCGCATGAAGGGCATCATCCTCGCCGGAGGTTCCGGCACCAGGCTCCACCCGATGACGCTCGCTGTCTCGAAACAGCTTCTCCCGATCTATGACAAGCCGATGATCTACTATCCGATCTCGACGCTGATGCTGGCCGACGTCCGCGAGATTCTCGTGATCTCGACACCGCAGGACCTGCCGTTGTTCCGCAAACTGCTGGGCGACGGGTCGCAGTGGGGTTTGTCCTTCGGCTACGCAGCACAGCCGCGCCCCGAAGGCCTGGCGCAGGCCTATGTCATCGGAGCGGACTTCGTCGGTCGCGGCCCGTCGGCGCTCATCCTCGGAGACAACGTCTTCTACGGTCATGGATTGCCAGCGCTGCTTGCGGCAGGTCGCGCGTCGCTCGATGGCGCCACGGTGTTCGCCTATCAAGTCTCCGATCCGCAGCGTTACGGGGTCATCGCATTCGACGGCGATCAACGACCGGTTTCCATCGAGGAGAAGCCCACCAATCCGCGCTCCAACTGGGCCGTCACCGGCCTTTACTTCTACGACTCCGAGGCCGTCGCGATCGCACGATCGCTCAGACCGTCCGCACGAGGAGAACTCGAGATTACCGACGTGAACAGGGCCTATCTCGATGCCGGGCGGCTTTCCGTGCAACGCATGGGCCGCGGCCACGCGTGGCTCGACACAGGGACGCCGGAATCGATGCTGGAAGCGGCCGAGTTCGTGCGGGCGCTGGAGAAGCGGCAGGGATTTCGCATCGCCTGCCCCGAAGAAATTGCATACGAACGCGGTTTCATCGATGGCGCCCAACTTGAAAGGCTGGCGCATGCGGCGGGCAATGGCGACTACGGGACCTATCTCAAAGGGCTGCTCGCCAGAGGCTGACGTCAGCCGAACGGGCCTTTGAGATCACCTGCGAGCACCCGTTCCAGCAATGCATCCAGCGCCTCTTCGCGCCCGGAATTGGGCTTTAGCCAACCAGACGCGTTGCCGAGGTGCACGCAGTCGTCGAGCCAGTCGAGATCGTCGATCGTAACGGCGAAGTTGCGATCGGGTCCGATGGAGCGAGTCCTTGCAAAGGCAAGCGAGGCGCGGGAGCGATGGCGTGCGATGAGGCGGGCGCCCATGCCGCCGGTGTCTAGTCCCAAGAACCAGTCCTGGCGGAAGTCGAGGGGCTCCTCCACATCCGCCTTGCTCGAATAGAGCGCATATCCCGGCCATAGGTATGCGCCCCCGCGCCGCTGCTCGAGGTGGCCGTAGAGCGGCTGGCCACGCAGGCGCTCGGCCGGATCGAAGGGAGCAGTGGGATAGAGATCGTGATCGAAGAACCCCCAGGCCTCGGGTTCGAGACGGCGGACGACATGGCGGTACACCCAATTCAGGGCCAGCCCGTGCGAGCGGCTTGGATGATTGCCGGCGGCATAGGGGTTGGGCGGAAGTCGGACATAGGCGGCGCCGAACTCTGAACAGAGCGCCGACACGTCTTCGCGGGCGGTCGGGTTGGATGAGTTGTCGGCCACGAGAAACGTTGCGTTCGAGAGGTTCTTGGCGACGAAGCGAAGCAGCCAGCGGATCGTCCAGGGCGAGTTCCAAGCAATCGTCGCCACGAAGTTCCGACCATCCAGTCGCCGGTGGAGGGCCTCCAAGACCGAAGGCTCGATGTGCGGCATCGCCGAATAGCGGCGATCAATGCGGTCCCACAGCGCGCTCTTGTAAGCCTGGGAGAGCGGCCGCAGCCGAAGCCACTCGGCGGTTGAATAGGATGCGAGGCTACGCGGCATTCCGAATGGTCCGTTGGGCGGCCGGATACCGGCAAGCGTTCCCTTGGACCGACACGGCGCGGCGGTCAACCGAAGCGGCAAACTTAACCGCCGCTTAACCATGACGGTCCGATATAGACGGTGCCCCCATCGCGTCGGCAGGCATTCCGCCGCGCGTCCGCGGGCGAGTTCCGCGGCATACGGCGGCTTCGCCGATCGCAATCCAGTTACGTCGTCCGAGACCGAAGGGCGGGCTCGGGACAGGGGTGGGAGCCGGTGCGGATGCGCGCCGGCCGGGGTCATGCGCGTGTGGCGGCCGGCGCTCGTCGGCAGTAGGGGCGGGTTTGAGGCGGCGTCGCCAGGACATGCGGCGCGTGTTTTCGCGCGCGCCGGCATGTTGGCATTGCTCGCGTCGACGATCGCCGCCGGCGCGGCCCACGCCGACCCCTTGGTGATCAACAACGTCGTCGCGCCGATAACGGTCGGCTCGGGGAACGGCGAACGCGGCATGTGGGAAGACGCTGGCACGGTGGGCGGCGTCACAGTCGATCTGGTCGCGACCATCAATGGCGCATCGCTCGACCACAACATCACCACGAGCGGCAGTCGTCCTTCGATCACCTCGTCCGGCCAGGACGACATCTGGATCGAATGGCGGATCTTTCAGAACAACACCTACGACATCAACACCAACTCCGGCGGTGTTCCGGTGGCCGCGGACGTTCATGTCCAGCTGAACGATATCGACGGCCCGAACAACGAGCGCGCCTACCTGCCGGTCTGCGGCGGCGCCATCCAGTGGGTTCGCATCGACCAGGACGCCACGACCGGGAAGGCGTTCGGCACGGTGGACGGGCGCGCCGAGACGTTCAGCCTGATCGGCGACGCTGATTACAACAGCGAGCCGCATTCGGGCGTGGAAGTTTTCTATCCAAACACCTCGACCTTCACCTTCGGCCGGACAGCCAACACCCCCTATTTCATCCGGCTCGACAACCCGACGTATTCGGCGTTCGATACTTTCGACTTCGAGTGCGCCGACTTCACGGCGCCGGTCGCCAACGACGACACCGGCGAGGGCACGCTGGGCGACCCGCTGGTCATCGACATCCTCGCCAACGACACGATAGCGACGGCCAACGACAACCCGCCGCACAACAATTCGCAGGCAGCGAGCGAGTATGGACGCCAGTCGGTCAGCCTGATCGCGCCTGGCGCGGCGACGGGCGTCACCACGACCGGCGGCGACGTCGTCTCGTTCTCGATGCCGGGCGAGGGCGCGTGGTCGTTCAGCGACACGACCGGCCTGCTTACTTTCACGCCCATCGCCGGTTTCGCAGGAACGCCGACGGCGATAAGCTATACGTTCGACAACGCGCTTGGCGTCCAATCCAATGCCGCGGCCGTTGCCATCAACTATCCGTCGATCGGCGCCGTCAAATCGGCGACCTTCAACGACGATATCGTTACCGACGGCGGCGCCCAGCTTGGTGAGACTATCGGCTACACTTATGCTGTGACTGCGATCGGCTCGACCCCGATCGAGAATGTCTCGATCTCGGAGACCGCCTTCACGGGCAACGGCGCGACGCCGGTACCGGCCTATGTATCGGGCGACCTCGATCTGGACGGGCGCCTCGATCCTGGCGAAGCATGGCTCTTCACCGCAAGCTACACGATCGTCGCGGCCGACATCGTCGCCGGTTCCGTTGGCAACCAGGCGACTGCCAGCGGCGAGACCGGTCTTGGAACCCCAGTGTCCGACCTGTCAGACAGCTCGAACCCCGGCGACGGCAACGGTGTCGGTACGCCGGGCGGCGGCGCGAACAACGATGATCCGACGACGACGTCGCTGCCCGCCGCGCCCATCGTCGCCAACGACGACGCGCCTGCCAGCGTGCCCGGCGCCGCCGGCAGCGGCAATGCCGGCGACGCATTCGCCAACGATACGCTGAGCGGCGTGGCGGTCGATCCGGCCGACGTCACGGCGACCGTCACGCTGCCAGCCGCGCATGCGGGCGTCACCCTCGATACAGCGACCGGAACGATCGCGGTCGCAGCCGCGACGCCTTCTGCGACCTACACGATCGGCTACGAGATATGCGAGACGCTCAATCCCACCAACTGCGATGATGCCACGATTACAATCACCGTCGATCCGGCAATCGTCGTCGCCGCCGACGACATGCCGCCAGCGGTCAACGGCATGGCCGGCGATCCGAACGTCACCGATGCCTTTGCAAACGATACCGTCGACGGCGCGGCGCTGAACCTCGGCGACATTACGGTTACGGTGATCGCGCCTGCCGCCGATCCGGGTGTCACGCTCGACACCTCGACGGGCATCGTCTCTGTCGCACCGGGCACGCCTGCCGCCACCTACACGATCACCTATCGGATCTGCGAGGACCTCAATCCCGCCAATTGCGATACCGCGGTCATCACGATCGCCGTCGATCCCGCCGCGATCGATGCGACCGACGATGCGATCGGGCCGGTCAATGGCATGGCCGGCGCTGTCGCCGCGGGCAACGCCTTCGCCAACGACTTCCTGAATGGCGTCGCCGCCGCGCCCGCCGACATCACTGCATCCGTGATGGCCCCGGCGAGCCATCCCGGCGTGACGCTCAACGTCGCGACCGGCGACGTCGACATCGCCGCCGCGACGCCAGCCGCGACCTACACGATCGACTACCAGATCTGCGAGAACCTCAACCCGGCGAACTGCGACACCGCGACGATCACAGTGGACGTCGAGGAAGCCCTGATCGATGCCGTGGACGATGTCGTGGCCGGAGTCGTCGACACCGCGCACGCACTCGCCGCCGTCGTGAACGTCTTGAACGACGACACGCTGAACGGGGTCGCCGCGACGATCGCCGAGGTGACCGTGTCGGCCGATGGCGCGTTGCCCGCCGGCTTCACTCTCCAGATGCATGGCGCGGTCGACATCGCGCAGGGTACGCCGTCCGGCGTCTACGTCTTCGGCTATCGCATTTGCGAGATACTCAATCCCGCCAACTGCGACGCGGCGACCGTCACGGTCACGGTCGAGAAGAGCGTACCGGTGGTCTCCGGCACCGTCTACTTCGACGCCAACGGCAACGGCGCGTTCAACCCGGGAACCGATGCCCGGTTGCCGGGCTACCTGGTCGAACTGCTACAAGGCGGCGTCCTCGTGAAGGCGACGACGAGCGACGCACAAGGCGAATATGTCATGCGCGACTTCGCGCCCGGCGCCGGCTACGAGGTCGTTTTCCGTGACCCGGCAACCGGGAAGGCTGTCGGATCGATCAAGAACCTGACCTTCCTGGTCGACAGCGTCATGTCCGATCAGAACCAGGCGATAGATCCGTCGGGGGTCGTCTACAATTCGCTGACCGGCGCACCGATCGCGGGCGTGGTTCTCGAACTCACGACGGCCGGGGGCACGACGCTTCCCGCAGCCTGTCTGCTGGCCGGACAGCAACCGCAGACCACGGGCGCGGACGGTCGCTACCGCTTCGACGTGGTGCCCGGCGCGGCCGCGCAATGCCCGGTGGTCGAAACCGAGTACCGCCTGGCGTTGAGACGGTTCCCGGCCGGCATGACCGCATCGGTCTCGGCGCTCAATCCGCCTCGCGCGGGCGCGCTCGATGCGACGACCTGTCCGGATGACGCGGTTCCGGGTGGGGCGTGCCAGCTGTCGGCCTCGGTCGACGCACCTTCGCCCGACGCGCCGACGCCCTACTATCTCGCCTTCCTGCTCGCACCCGGCGATCCGAATGTCGTCAACAACCACATTCCCGTCGACCCGCTGCCATCGATCCCGGCCACCGGCCTGACGGTCGCGAAGCGCGCCGCCATTTTCTCGGCGCGACGCGACGAGATCGTTCCATATGTCATAGAGGCGGCGAACGCCAACGTCCGGCCGGCTGGCCCGCTCGACATACGTGATCAGCTCCCGCCGGGCTTCGCCTACGTGCGCGGCAGCGCTCGCGTCGAAGGGCTGATCATCGAGCCGACCATCAGCGGTCGGACGGTCACCTTCGAGAACCTGACACTGCCTGCCAACGGGGCGATCGAGATACGCCTTTCGGCGCGCATCGGCGCGGACGTGCGCCCGGGCGAGCACGACAATCGCGCCTGGATGCTCGACCCTGCGGACGGGCGCGCGGTCTCCAACGTCGCCGTCGCCACGGTGCGTGTCGAGGCGGAACACGTCTTCGACTGCGGTGAAGTGATTGGCAAGGTCTTCGACGACCGCGACCGCGACGGCTTCCAGGGCGAGGGCGAGGTGGGCGTTCCCGGGGTGCGCATCGCCACCGTGCGCGGCACGTTGATCACGACCGACCGGTACGGGCGCTATTCGGTGCCCTGCGCCGAACTGCCCGATGCCGACACCGGCAGCAATTTCATCCTCAAGGTCGATCCGCGCACATTGCCGGACGGCTGGGCGCTGACGACTGAAAATCCACTTGTCGCTCGGCTGACCGCCGGCAAGCTGACCAAGATGAATTTCGGCGCGACTGCCCACGCGACAGTGCGTGTGGAGTTGACCGGCCGCGCCTTCGCTGAGGGCGATGCTCAGCCGGGCGGGGAGTTGAGGGCCGGCATCGCGCGGCTGGCAGGCGTCGCCGCAGAAGATGGCACTATTCTCCGCGTCATCTACAGGACGCGGGGGGAGCCGGTTGCCCTTGTCGAGCGCCGGCTGGCTGTGACCCGGTCCCTCATCGAGCAGGCCTGGCGCGGCCGCAAAGGCGCCCTGCCTGTCGAGACCATCGTCGTGAACGTCGAATGACGGTGCTCTCTAGACGAGGGGCGCAGCGCGAGCGGCGACAGGCATTGCTTGCGACCGTAGCGCTCGTGGCCTTGCTCGCGGCCGGCCAGACTGTGTCCGCGGACGACCTCTCGGGAAGCGGGTTTTCCATCTCCGTCGATGGCGAGACGCTCGCAGGCGACGTGGTCGTTCCGCCTGTTTCGGGCGCGGCGCGACATGCCGATATCCAGATAAAGTTCGACGGGTTGGACGTGGAGCCGCTGCTCAATGTCTCGACGAGTGACCTGGGCCAGGCCTATCGCGCCGGCGAAACCGTCGCATTCCGCGCATCGTCCAACTATCCCGCGTGGATCGAGCGCGGCGAGGTGCTGGTCTACGAGATGGGCCCTCGCGCATCGGCGAGACCGATCGCGAGCCTGCCGGTCGATGGCTCCGGCCATGCCGCATGGACCGTGCCGGAGGGCGGGGAGGGCAGTTACGCCTACGTGCTGCGCGTCCACGACGCCGAGGGCCGTTACGACGAGACCGCGCCGCTGACGCTCGTACGGACCGAGAGCACCGTGCGGTCGTCGCCTTCGCGAACAATCGCCGCCGGCGAGGGCGAGGACCGCACCGCGATACGCAACATTCCGGTGCACGGCGGAGCGGTGACTGTCTATGGCTCCGGCCTGCTGCCCGGCGAGACGGTGACAGCGCTCGGCGACGACGTCCCGGTCGACGCGGAAGGCCGCTTCGTCTCGCAGCGGATACTGCCGCCCGGCGAGCACCAGGTCGACGTTTCCGTCGCGGGACCCGCGCATGAGGGCCTCGCCTTCAGCCGCAGCGTCACCATCCCGGAGAACGAGTGGTTCTACGTCGCGATCGCGGACCTGACGGTCGGCAAACGCTTCGGTGGAGCCGACATGGTCGCCGCCGAACCGGGCGAATATGATGAGGTCTATACCCGCGGGCGGCTCGCCTTCTATCTGAAGGGCAAGGTCAAGGGCAAAACCCTCATCACCGCCGCCGCGGACACCGGCGAGGATCGCGTCGAGAACCTGTTCAAGGGATTCTCCTCGAAGGACCCCCGACAGGTGCTGAAGCGCATCGACCCGGACAGTTTCTACCCTGTCTATGGCGACGACTCCTCGGCCATCGACGATGCGCCAACAGACGGAAAGTTCTATGTGCGCGTCGAGCGGGGCGACAGCCATGTGCTGTGGGGCCGCTACAAGGCCGAGGTGAACGGCTCACGCCTGCTGAACAACGAGCGGGCGCTCTATGGCGCCAAAGGCGTATGGCGTTCCGAGGCGACGGCGCCGCTGGGTGAGCGCCGGCACGAGGTCAAGGTCTATGCCGCTCAGCCCGGCACGCTGCCGCAGCGCGACGTACTGCGGGGCACCGGCGGTTCGGCATACTTCCTGACCAGGCAGGACATCGTGCGCGGGTCAGAGACCCTGACGGTGGTGGTCCGCGACCCGCTTTCCGGCCGAACCCTCACGCGTCGAGCGCTGGTGGCGGGAGAGGACTATGACATCAACCCCCTGCAGGGCGTGGTGATCCTGAAGAAGCCGCTGCAATCGACCGCATCCGACGGCGGCGTCGTGCGCGAGGGCGCGCTCGGCGACCGCGAGGTGAACCTTGTCGCGACCTACGAATACACGCCGACCGGCGCCGAGGTGGACGAATACTCCTATGGCGGGCAGGCGCGGACATGGGTCGGCGACCATGTCCGCGTCGGCGTCACCGGCATGAGCGAGGAGACGGGTCCGGCCGACCAGAAATCGGCGGGCGTCGACCTCCACCTGAGGGCCACGGACTCCACCTATCTCGATGCCGAGTTCGCGACCACGAGGGGTCCGGGCTACGGCCGCGCGCTGTCGACCGACGGCGGCCTGACGCTGACCGACGACCCGACCGCCGGCGCGCGCACGCTGACCGGTTCTGCCTGGAGCCTGCGTGGAGAACTTGACCTTGCCGACATCGACCCGGCGCTCCGCGGGCGGCTTTCGGTCTGGTACGAGGAGAAGAGGCGCGGCTTTTCCAGTTTCGACCAAGACATCGACACCGACCAGCGCTCGCTCGGTGCTGCCGGCGCGTTCGACATCGGGGAGGATACGACGGTGCGGCTGTCGGCCGAAGATTATGCGGACGCCGCCGGCAGACGACGCAGCGACGGCTCCGTGGAGGCTGAGCGAAAGTTCGGCGAGCGGTGGGCGCTGGCTGGTGGCCTGACCTATACCCATCTCGCCGATCCGGTCACGCCGGTCGGTCGCAACGGACAGCGGCTCGACGCAGGGCTGCGCCTTGCTTTCGAGCCGGACGATGACACGAAGCTCTACGCCTTCGGGCAGGGTACTGTGGTGCGGCGGGGCGGCATCGACCGCAACGACCGTGTCGGCGTCGGCGCATCGCGGCGCATCACGGAAAAGATCGGCGTCGAGGGCGAGGTGTCCTATGGCACCAGCGGTATCGGTGCACTGGCGGCTGTCACCTATGACCCCACTGCCGACGACCGCTACTATGCGGGCTACCGGCTTGACGCAGACCAGTTGCGCAGTTCCACCCTGGACGGCGCGGACCTCGGGGCGGTCGTCGTCGGCGCAAGACGCAGATTGAGCGACGTACTGACCAGCTATGCCGAGAGCAACTACGACATGTTCGGCCGGAGGCGCTCGCTCACCCAGACCTATGGCGTCGAATATACGCCGGACAAGCTCTGGGCTCTTGGCGGCGCCTTCGAGGCAGGCCGCATCGTCGATCCCAACGCCAGCGACTTCGACCGCAAGGCGCTGTCGCTCTCGGCCAGCTACCGGGACGACGACCGGCTGACCGGCTCGCTCAAGGGCGAAGCCCGAGCGGAGGAGAGCGAAGACGGCAGGCGCGACCGAAACTCCTTCCTCCTCTCAGGCGCACTCGGCTCGAAGCTGTCGGAGGACTGGCGCCTACTCGCAGGCTTCGATGCGGTGGTGTCGAAATCGGACCAGAGTATTCTTCTGGACGGCGACTATCTCGACGGCAGGCTGGGCTTCGCCTACCGGCCGGTCGACCACGACCGCCTGGCGGTGCTGGCCAAGTACCAGTTTCTCTACGACCTTCCCGGGCCTCAGCAAGTGACCGTCAACGGAGCGCTGCTCGGACCTGCGCAGCGCAGCCACGTCCTGAGCGCCGACGTGACCTACGACGTCAATCGCTATCTCACGCTCGGCGCCAAGTATGGACTGCGTCTCGGCGAGGTGTCCGTAACGCGCGCGGCGAACGACTTCGTCGCTTCGTCCGCGCAACTCGGCATCCTGCGGGCCGATATCCGCTTCCTCGAGGACTGGGATGCGATGGTGGAGGCGCGGGCGCTTTCGACCGGCGAGACGAAGACGATTAAATATGGTGCGCTGCTGGCGCTCTACCGCCATGTCGGCGGCCACATGAAGGTAGGCGCTGGCTACAATTTTTCCCACTTCTCGGACGACCTGACAGACCTGACGTACGACGATCAGGGGGCGTTCATCAACGCGGTGGGCAAGTTCTGACCGTTGTCAGAACGCCTTGAAGGTCAAGGTCGTCAGCGAGCGCATGATGCCGGGCACGTTGGCGATCTTCTCGTTGATGAACTTTCCGATGTCGTCTGCGTCCTCGACATAGACCTTCATCAGGAGATCGTATTCACCGCTGGTCGAATAGAGCTCGGATGCGACCTCGCGCTCGTAGAGTTCATCCGCCACCTCGTAGGTCCGGCCGGGGGCGCATTGAAGCTGGACGAATACTGCTCTCATCGTTCCTTCCGATCGATCACCCCTCGATCAGGGCGCGGGTCAACGGATGCGACGAATCCTCCAGCCCGTCAATGATGTTGAAGTGGTGCCGGTCCGGCTCCTCCACGACCGCCGTGGCGGCGCCCAGACCGCGCCAGACATTGGCGAGCAGCGCGTTCTGGCGGATGAACTCGGCGCGTTCGGACGCACCTGCCCAGCAGACAAGGCGTGTTCCCGACAACGGGCGCAGCAAGGCCGGGCTCTCGGCGATGGCTTCGGCTTCGTCGAGCTTGAGCGTCTCGTTCATGGCGGTGGCCAGCATCGGCCTGAGATCATGAATTCCAGCGATCGACACGACGGTCTTCAGCCGTGACCGCAGTTCGGCGGACAAGGGCGAGTTGGTGCAGACCATTCGCGTCGCCAGGTGCCCGCCGGCCGAATGGCCGGTGAGCCGGATCGGACCACCCACTATCCCTGCCGCGAAGGCGATGGCGCGGCCGATTTCTCGGGTGATCCCTGAAACGTTGATATCGGGACACAGTGTGTAACCGGGCATCGCGACCGCATATCCGGCGGCGAGCGGACCTCGAGCCAGATGCGACCAGTGACTGCGGTCGAGCCTCAGCCAGAAGCCGCCGTGGATGTAGACGACGAGCCCCTGCGGCTCGCCCACCGGCAGGAAGAGGTCAAGGCGGTTGCGCGGCAGATCCCCATAGGCGAGCCCGAGGCGCGCGCGCCCTTCCGCCTCCAGCATGTCGCGAAAGGCCCGCGCCGGTTCGACCCAGGCAGCCGGCCAGCGCTCGCCGTTGGGTATGTTCGGAGCGTTGGCGTAGGCTGCGTCCCAATCGGAAACGGCGTTCAAGAACATTCTGCTTTTCCTCCCGGCGCTTGCGGCTGGAGGTTGCACAGTTTGGGGAACTCTGGAAAGTTCACCCCGGAGTTTTTCCAACGAACCCCGGAAACCGGCAAAGCGCCGCCGGGGCGGGCAACAAGGGACGGGAGACGTCAAGTGAAGCGTGTTCTTGCAGCGGGTATCTTCGGGCTTTCCACGGCGATGTCGGGCCTTGCGCTCGCCGAGCCGATCAAGATCGGCATGATCACAACGCTGTCGGGCGGCGGGGCGGGCCTCGGCGTCGACGTGCGCGATGCCTTCATGCTCGCGGTCAAGCAATCGGGCAATGCCGAGATCGAGGTGATCACCGAGGACGACGCAATGAAGCCGGAAACGGCGGTCCAGATCGCCGACAAGATGATCCAGTCCGACAAGGTCGATCTCCTGACCGGGATCATCTGGTCGAATCTCGCGATGGCCGTCGTGCCAAACGCGGTTGGTCAGGACGTGATCTACCTGTCGCCCAACGCCGGGCCGTCACCTCTGGCCGGCGCGGGATGCAACGCCAACTACTTCAACGTCGCCTACCAGAACGACAATTTCCACGAGGCTGCCGGAAACTACGCTCAGACGCAGGGCATCAAGAAGATGTTCATCCTCGCGCCCAACTATCCCGCCGGCACGGATTCGCTCAACGGATTCAAGCGTTACTACAAGGGCGAACTGGCAGGCGAGGTCTACACCAAGCTCGGCCAGACCGACTATGCCGCCGAGATCGCCCAGATCCGGGATTCAGGGGCCGATTCGGTGTTCTTCTTCCTGCCGGGCGGTATGGGCGTCGCCTTCATGAAGCAGTATGCGCAGTCGGGCGTGGACATCCCGGTCATGGGTCCTGGTTTCTCCTTCAGCCAGGACGTGCTCGGCGCTATCGGCGATGCGGCGCTCGGCGCCAAGAACACGGCGAGCTGGTCGAAGGATCTCGACAACGCCAAGAACAAGCAGTTCGTCGAAACCTTCCAGGCCGAGTTTGGCCGCCTCCCGTCGATCTACGCCGCCCAGGCCTATGACACGGCCAACCTGATCCTCTCGGCTGCAGCCAAGGCGAGCGTGAAGGACAAGCCGGCGTTCCGCGCCGCGCTGAAGGCAGCCGAGTTCGAGTCGGTGAGGGGCAAGTTCAAGTTCAACACCAACCAGCACCCCATTCAGGACTTTTACGTACGCGAGGTGATCAAGGAAGGCGACGTACTGACGAACAAGATCGTCGGCACATCCTTCACCGATCACGGCGACGCCTACGCGGGCGAGTGCAAGATGTAGCTTCCTTCTCCCTGTTCGCGGGGAGAGGGTGCCGGCAGGCGGATGAGGGGCGGCGCGAACCTTGGGAAGGCGCCGCCCCTCAACCTTAACCACTCCCCGCGAAAGCGGTGAGTGAGCATTGAACCGGCGCATTCAGGCAGAAGACACTTGTCCACCGCCCTTCTGATCGAGCAGATCCTGAACGGCCTCCAGTTCGGCGTCATGCTGTTCCTGATGGCTGCAGGACTGACGTTGATCTTCGGCGTGATGGGCCTCATCAACCTCGCCCACGGCTCGCTCTACATGGTGGGGGCCTTCGCATGCGCCGCCGTGGCGGCATGGACGGGTTCGTTCTGGCTCGGGCTCATCGCGAGCCTCGCGGCTGCGGCAGCGGCGGGCGCCATAGTGGAAGTGACCGTGATCCGCCGGCTGTACCTGCGCGATCACCTCGACCAGGTGCTGGCCACGTTCGCGCTGATCCTGATCTTTTCCGAGGGCACGCGCTGGCTGTTCGGGTCGTTCCCTCTCTATCTCGACCTTCCGCCCGCGCTGTCGGGTTCCGTCGATCTGCCGGGCGGCGTGAGATACCAGTTCTACCGACTGGTCATTATCGGCGTCGGCGTGATCGTTGCGATCGGACTGTCGCTGCTGATCTCGCGAACCCGGCTTGGCATGCGCATCCGCGCCGGCGAATCCGACCGCGAGATGATCGGGGCGCTGGGCGTCGACATCGCCACGCTCTACACAATCGTCTTCGCGCTCGGAGCGGCGCTTGCCGGACTTGCGGGCGCGATGGTTGGCGCCATCCAGTCGGTGCAGGTCGGCATGGGCGAACCGGTGCTGATCCTCGCCTTCGTGGTCATCGTCATCGGCGGCATAGGCTCCATCCGCGGCGCACTGGTTGGAGCGATCCTCGTCGGCCTGACCGACACGCTCGGCCGTTTCCTGCTGCCGAAGCTTTTCGCCGTCTTCGTCGGGGTCTCGCAGGGCGCAACGATCGGTGCGGCGGTTGCCTCGATTCTCATCTACCTCGTGATGGCCGTCATCCTCGCCGTCAAGCCGCGCGGCCTGTTCCCGGCCGGTGCGTGACTTGGCCGCGCGGACAATCCTCGTCGACATCATCGTCGCGGCCATCCTGCCGGCGATCGCCATCGGCGCGTTAGTGACCGGTGAGACCTTCTATCTGACGCTGGCCACTCGCATGGCGGTGCTAGCGCTGGCCGCCACAGGTCTCAATCTCGTACTTGGCGTGGGGGGGCTGGTTTCGTTCGGCCACGCGGCGTTCTTCGGTATCGGCGGCTATGCCGCGGGCATCGTCGCCAGCCATGCCATGTCCGGCGAGCCGCTTCTCGGCTTAAGCCTCGCGGGCGCCGGCAGCATGCTGGTGGCCTGGCCGCTGGCGATCGTCGTCGCTGCGCTGGTGGCGCTGCCGATTGGGGCAATCAGCCTGAGGACATCAGGCGTCTACTTCATCATGATCACGCTCGCCTTCGCCCAGATGGTCTTCTACTTCGCCATCTCCTGGCCGGCGTATGGCGGCGAGGACGGGCTGTCGATCGCGCTCCGGAACGGTCTTCCGGGCGTCAATACGGCGCGGCCGCTCGACCTCTTTCTCGTCGTGTACGGTGTTCTGGCGGTCGGGTTGGTCGCCTTCGCCGTGTTGCGCGAGTCCCGGTTCGGCACGGCGCTGGAGGCGGGCCGGCAGAACGAGGTACGCCTCACGGCTCTCGGCGTTGAGCCGTTTCCGATACGGCTCGTGGCCTTTGTCATCTCGGCGGGCATCACCGCACTGGCCGGCGCCCTTTATGCCGAACTCAACCGCTTCGTCAGTCCTTCCATGCTGTCCTGGCAGATGTCAGGCGAATTGATCGTGCTGATCATCCTCGGCGGCACCGGGCGGCTCTTCGGCCCGCTTGCCGGCGCGATCGTGTTCGTCCTGCTCGAATTCTGGCTCGGGGGGATCACCGAGCGCTGGCAGTTCTTCCTCGGCCTCATCCTGCTCGGTTTCGTGCTGTTCGCACGCGGCGGGATCATCGGCATCCTCGCGGGGGCAAGGCGTCATGGCTGAGCCGGTGCTTGCTGTGGAAGGACTGAGAAAATCCTTCGGTGCGCTCAAGGTGACCGACGGCGTCGATCTCGACCTCAGGCCGGGCGAAATCCATGCGCTCATCGGGCCGAACGGGGCCGGCAAGACCACGCTGATCCAGCAGATCACCGGCGCGCTCACGCCCGATTCCGGCACGATCCGCTTCCTCGGCGCGGATGTCGGTCGGTCGGGCGTTGCGTCGCGTGCAAGAATGGGTCTCGGCCGCAGCTTCCAGATATCATCCGTCGCGGGCGAATTCTCGGCACGCCGAAACGTCATGCTGGCTGTCCAGGCTCAACACGGGTCGAGTTTCCGCCTCGTCAGGCCGGCGTCGTCGGACCCAACGCTTGTTGGTCCCGCGGACGCAATACTCGAACGCACCGGGCTTGCCGCCCGTGCCGCCGTGCCAGCGGCGGCGCTGTCACATGGCGAAAGGCGCAGGCTGGAAATCGCCATGGCGCTGGCGCTCCGGCCGAAGGCCTTCCTGCTGGATGAGCCGATGGCCGGCATGGGGCCGGAGGGATCCAAGGAACTGACCGTCTTCCTCGATCGCTTGAGGACCGAAGCACCGATCCTCCTGATCGAGCACGACATGGACGCGGTCTTCGCGCTCGCCGACAGGGTTTCGGTGCTTGTCTATGGCCGCATCATCGCGACCGGCACGGTCGCCGAGATTCGGAGCGACCTCGAAGTCCGGCGCGCCTATCTCGGGGAGGACCGCTGATGCTCCTCTTCGTCGAGGGGTTGACCGCCTATTACGGGGCATCTCAGGCGCTGTTCGGGGTCGACCTGGCGGTCGCGGAGGGTGAAGTCGTCGCATTGATGGGACGAAACGGCATGGGGAAGACCACGACCATTCGTTCCCTGCTGGGCTTGACCCGATCGGCGTCAGGTTCAGTCCGCTTCGCGGACCGCGACGTCACCGGGCAGCCGGCGCATCGCATTGCCCGGCTCGGCATCGGTCTGGTGCCGGAAGGCCGGCGATGCTTCCGCAACCTGACCGTCCGCGAGAACCTCCTCGCCGCGGCCAGGCCGGGTGCATGGACAGTCCAATCGGTCACGGGCCTGTTTCCCCGTCTTGCAGAGCGACTTGGCCAATTGGCCGGAACGCTGTCTGGGGGCGAGCAACAGATGCTGGCGATCGGGCGGGCGCTGATGACCAATCCGAGATTGCTGGTGCTGGACGAGGCGACGGAGGGGCTGGCGCCGGTGATCCGGCGGGATATCTGGACCGCGATCCGGCAGCTCAAGGCCGATGGACAGGCGATACTGGTCGTCGACAAGACGCTTGCTGAGCTCCTGCCGGTCGCCGACAGGGCATTCGTGCTGGAAAAGGGCGCAACCGTCTGGTCGGGGTCGCCTGGCACGCTGACAGCGGAGGTGCAGGACCGATATCTCGGGGTGTGAACGATATCCTGCACCGCAACATCGGGCTTGGAGTCCGGCGGTGAGTCGTGAAAAGGTAGCGGCCCCGCCGATAGCGCGACCCGGAGCCCCATGGCCATCCTCGCCGCCATACATCACCTGACGCACTATCGCTACGACCGCCCGGTGGTTCTTGGTCCGCAGGTGGTTCGACTCCGGCCTGCGCCGCATTCGCGCACCAAGGTGCTCAGCCATTCTCTAAAGGTCACTCCCGACAAGCACTTTGTGAACCTGCAGCAGGACCCGTACGGCAACTTCCTCGCCCGATACGTCTTCCCCGAGCCGGTGTCCGAACTGAAGATCGAAGTCGACCTCGTCGCCGACATGACGGTCTACAACCCGTTCGACTTCTTCGTCGAGGAGAGCGTCGAGACCTGGCCATTTGAGTATCCCGAGGACATCCGCGAGGACCTCGCCATCTACCGCGCCGCCGAACCGGCGGGGCCGATGCTGTCTGCTTTCATGGCAGCCCTCGACCGGACGCCACGCAACACGGTCAACTTCATCGTCGACCTCAACGCCCGCGTACAGCGCGAAGTCGGCTACGTCATCCGCATGGAGACGGGCGTTCAGTCGCCGGAGGAGACGCTGAAGGTCGCCACCGGTTCCTGCCGGGATTCGAGCTGGCTGCTGGTGCAGGCGTTGAGGCACCTTGGCTTCGCGGCCCGTTTCGTCTCGGGCTACCTGATCCAGCTGAAACCGGACCTCGTCTCGCTCGACGGGCCGCCCGGTACGAAGGTCGACTTCACCGATCTGCACGCCTGGTGCGAAGTCTACCTGCCCGGCGCCGGCTGGATCGGCCTCGACCCGACATCCGGCCTGCTCACTGGCGAGAGCCATGTCCCGCTCGCCGCCACTCCGCATTTCCGCAACGCCGCGCCGATCAGCGGTCTGGCGAGTTTCGCCAATGTCGAGTTCGGCTTCGACATGACGGTGACGCGTGTGGCGGAGCATCCGCGTATCACCAAGCCGTTCTCGGACGAATCCTGGGAGGCGCTGGACGCGCTGGGGCGCAAGGTCGATGCGGAACTCGCGGCAAACGACGTTCGCCTAACCATGGGCGGCGAGCCGACATTCGTTTCGATCGACGATTTCGAGAGCGCCGAGTGGAACACGGCCGCGGTTGGCCCGACAAAGCGCGAGAAGGCGGACATCCTCATCCGGCGGCTGCGCGAGCGTTTCGCGCCGGGCGGCTTCCTGCATTACGGGCAGGGCAAGTGGTATCCGGGCGAGTCCCTGCCGCGCTGGACCTTCTCGCTCTACTGGCGCAAGGATGGCGAGCCTGTCTGGCGCGATCCCTTGCTGATCGCGAGGGAAGGGAGGAATGCCGAGATCAGCCCCGCCAAGGCGGAGATTCTACTCAAGGCGATCGCGACCAACCTCGGCATCGCGGGGGAAATGGTCGCCGAGGCCTACGAGGATCCCGGCGAGTGGCTGCTCAAGGAAGGCAAGCTGCCGGACAACGTCGACCCCTCGAATTCCAAGCTGGAGGATGCGGAGGAACGCGGTCGCATGGCGCGAGTCTTCGAGCGGGGGCTGACGAAGCCGTCGGGCTACGTGCTGCCGATCCAGCGCTGGAACGCGGCGGCGCAACCGTCGCATCGCTGGCGTTCGGAGAAGTGGAAGACACGGCGTGGAAGGCTGTTCCTCGTACCGGGCGATTCGCCGGTCGGCTATCGCCTTCCACTCGGTTCCTTGCCCCATGTTCCGCCCGCGCAGTTCCCCTACATCGTGCCGGTCGATCCCTCTCTGCCGCGTGGACCACTGGCTCTGCGGGCCGACATCCTGCCATCGGCGGTGGCGACCGAACCCGCGGCCGATCCCGGACGCGAGCAGCCAGCGGTTTCCTTCACGGCGGTCACCGGCCAGCAGGATCGCGTCGAACAGGAACTGACCGAGATCGGCGGCGCGGTGCGAACGGCAATCTCGGTCGAGGCTCGCGACGGGCGGCTTAACGTCTTCATGCCGCCGGTGGAGGCGCTCGAGGACTATCTGGAACTCATCGCGGCGGCGGAAGAAGCGGCGCGAACGACGCGACAGACAGTACATATCGAGGGTTACGCGCCGCCGCACGACCCGCGTCTCAACGTCATCCGCGTTGCGCCCGATCCCGGTGTCATCGAGGTGAACATCCATCCAGCCAGCGACTGGCTGGGTTGCGTCGAGACCACGACGGCAATCTACGAGGAGGCACGACAGAGCCGGTTGGGCGCCGACAAGTTCCTGATCGACGGGCGGCATACGGGAACAGGCGGGGGCAACCATGTCGTGGTTGGCGGCGCGACACCGAACGACAGCCCGTTCCTGCGCCGTCCGGACCTGTTGAAGAGCCTGGTGCTCTACTGGCAGCGGCATCCATCGCTCAGCTACCTTTTCTCGGGTCTCTTCATCGGTCCCACGAGCCAGGCGCCTCGCATCGACGAGGCCCGCCACGATGCCCTCTACGAGCTGGAAATCGCGCTCGCACAGGTTCCCGCGCCGGGGCATGGTCCGGCCCCGCTGCCGTGGCTGGTCGACCGGCTGTTCCGCAACCTCCTGGTCGACGTGACGGGAAACACCCACCGCTCCGAGATTTGCATCGACAAGCTGTTTTCGCCCGACGGGCCGACTGGTCGGTTGGGACTGGTGGAGTTTCGTGGCTTCGAGATGCCGCCCAACGCCCGAATGAGCCTTGCGCAGCAGCTTCTGGTGAGGGCGATCATCGCGCGCCTCTGGAAGACCCCGCTCAATGGCAAGTTCGTGCGCTGGGGGACGTCCCTGCACGACCGCTTCATGTTGCCTCACTACGTGTGGACCGATTTCCTGGACGTGATCGATGACCTGAGGCAGCAGGGTTTCGACATGCGCCCGGAGTGGTTTGCCGCGCAGCTCGAGTTCCGCTTTCCCTTTATCGGCGAGATCGATCAGGCCGGCGTGAAGGTGGAGCTCAGGCAGGCGCTCGAGCCTTGGCACGTAATGGGCGAGCAAGGTGCGATCGGCGGCACGGTGCGCTACGTCGATTCCTCGGTCGAACGCATCCAGCTTCGCACCGAGGGGTTGAACCTCGCTCGCCATGCTGTCACCTGCAATGGGCGCCCAGTGCCAATGCGGCAGACCGAGAACCGCGAAGTGGCGGTGGCCGGAGTGCGCTACAAGGCTTGGCAGCCCTCGTCAGGCCTGCATCCGGTGCTTCCCGTCGACACGCCTCTGGTGATCGACATCCATGACCGCTGGACGGGCAGAGCGGTAGGGGGCTGCACCTACCACGTTGCGCATCCAGGCGGGCGCAACTACGAGACAATTCCGGTCAACGCCAACGAGGCCGAGGCGCGCCGTCTCGCCCGTTTCCAGGACTTCGGGCATACGGCCGGCGGGCACGCGCTCGCCGACGAGCGATTGTCCGACGATATGCCTATGACGCTGGATCTGCGGCGTCCGGCGGTGATCTAGGTTGCCGATGAAGTCGTCCAAGCCCAGACGAGGCATCAGGAGCCGCAACCTCCTGGAACACTATCAGCCGCTTCCCGGCGTGCCGGACGAGATGGTCGACTCGCAGGGTAACCCGCGTCCAGTATGGGCCGAGTTCATCGATCGCCTGGAGGACCTGGGTCCCGACGAATTGACGCATCGTTTTGCCCGCGCCGACCAGTATCTGCGGGACGCCGGCGTCTACTACCGCGTCTACGACAAGGCTGGCGCAGCCGAGCGCGAATGGCCGCTCGCGCATGTGCCGGTACTGATCGAAGAGCGGGAGTGGGCACGCATCGCTGGGGGGCTCGTTCAGCGGGCCGAACTCTTCGAATCGATCGTCGCAGACATCTACGGCGACAACCGGCTTGTGGCGGAGGGCCTGCTGCCGCCTGGTCTCATTGCATCGAGCCCAGAATATCTGCGACCGGTTGCCGGCGTCAGGCCGCCCGACGGGAACTATCTGCATTTCTGCGCCTTCGAACTCGGGCGTGGGCCGGATGGCCAATGGTGGGTGCTGGGTGACCGTACACAGGCGCCATCGGGCGCGGGCTTCGCGCTGGAGAATCGTGTCGCTACCGCCCGCGCCTTGTCCGACCTGCATGGCGAGATGAATGTCGAGCGACTGGCCGGCTTCTTCCGACGCTTTCGCGATGCGCTGCTCCAAAGGGCAGGCGAAGGCCGCGTGGCGATATTGACGCCGGGGCCCCTGAACGAGACCTATTACGAGCACGCCTATATCGCCCGCTATCTCGGCATCATGCTGCTGGAGGGCGAAGACCTGACAGTCGCCGACGGACGGCTGATGGTGCGCACGGTGTCGGGGCTGAAGCCCATCAGCGTGCTGTGGCGGCGGCTGGACGCAGCCTTTGCCGATCCGATCGAACTCAACCCCGCTTCACAGATCGGCACGCCCGGGCTCACGGAGGCGGTGCGGCACGCCTCCGTGTCGATGGTCAACGCGCTGGGTTCCGGCATCATGGAGACACGCGCCTTCCTCGCCTTCCTGCCGCGCATCGCGCGGGCTGTTCGTGGTGAGGAGTTGAAACTGCCGTCCATCGCCACCTGGTGGTGCGGTCAGGCCGGTGAGCGCCGCCACGTCGTGGAAAACCTCGACAGAATGATGATCGGGCCGGCGCTGTCGACCCGGCTTCCCTTCGAGGACGACGACGTAACTATCCTGGGTTCGACGCTTTCGACGACGCAACGCGCGATTGTTGCTGAACGACTGGAGCAGAACGGCGGCGCCTTTGTGGGCCAGGAAGCCGTCACCCTGTCGACCACGCCCGTCTATGTCGGCGGCTGGCTCGAGCCTCGTCCGGTTACGCTGCGAGTGTATCTGGCGCGCACGTCAGATGGTTGGACGGCCATGCCGGGCGGTTTCGCTCGCGTCGGCTTCTCGCAGGACACCGCCGCGATCGCCATGCAGCGGGGAGGGCAGGCAGCGGACGTCTGGGTCGTCTGCAAGCGGCCGGTGACCTACGATTCGCTGCTGCCCCGAGATGACGACGGGTTCCGGAGAAACCTGCCCGGCAGCCTGCCCAGCCGGGCCGCGGAGAACCTCCTCTGGCTCGGACGCTATGTGGAACGCAGCGAAGACACGGTCCGCATCCTCCGCGCCTATCATGTGCGGCTGGCGGAAACCTCCAATCCGAAGATGCCGCTGCTCGCCGATATACGCGACTATCTCGAGCCTTTCGGCATCGATGTGGGACCCGCGATCCCCACGGCGCTGATCTCGTCGCTCGACAGCGCCGTCTACAGCGCCGGGCAGATCCGAGACCGCTTCTCGCCGGACGGCTGGCTTGCGCTGCGCGACTTGTCGAAGACGATCCACGAGTTCGCCGAAAAGGTGGCGCCGGGCGACGACGCCACGCGAGCCATGACGGTGCTGTTAAGAAAGCTTGCGGGTTTCTCGGGCCTGCTGAACGAGAACATGTACCGCTTTACCGGTTGGCGGTTCCTGGAGATTGGCCGGCGGCTGGAGCGCGGCATACAGATTGCCCGTACGCTGTCGCGGCTGGCGCGGCCTGACGCGCCCGATGGGGCGCTCGACATGATGCTGGAGATCGGCGACAGCGTCATGACCCACCGGCGGCAGTACGCGGTGCGGGTGGGGCGAAAGACGGTGGTCGACCTCCTGGCGCTCGATCCTCTCAATCCACGATCGGTGCTCTTCCAGCTGGAACGTCTGAAGACGGAGATCGGCCTGTTGCCGGGAGTGGCGAATCTTCTTTCGCCCGCGGCGAAAGAAGTCCTGAGGCTGCACACCGAGTTGTCGATCCTCGAACCTGTCGACGTGATGCCGGATACGCTGGACAGGATCGCCACCGAGATAGGTGGTCTCTACGATTCGTTGTCGTCCACATACTTTCCTTGATAAGACAATGCTCTACGACATTCGGCTCACGCTGCACTACGACTATGAACGCATGATCTGGGGCGCCCGGCACCAGGTCAGGGTGCTGCCGTTGACGATCAACGGAACCCAGCGCGTCGTGGCGGCGGCATTGGAACCGGGTCCCAAGCCGGCGGAACGGAGCGACTTCTCCGATTTCTTCGGCAACAGGGTGACTTCCATCGTCTATCGCGGCGGGCATGAGGCACTGGACATCAAGATGACCGCGCGCGTTCAGGTCGACAGGCCGGAGCCGGGAATAGACGTATCGCCGCCGATCAGCGCGCTGCACGAGGAACTGGGGGGCGTGTGGTCGCTGTTGCCCGATTCGCCGCATCACTTCCTCGCCTCCAGCGACCACGCTGCCCTCGACGGCGAGATCACGAATTTCGCGGCGCGCAGCATGAGGCCGAACCGGTCGGTCGCGGCGGTGGCGGAGGACGTCTGCCGGCGGATCCATGCAGACTTCACCTATGATGGCGAGGCGACCACGGTGGCCACGACGGCGTTGGACGCCTTCGCGCTGAAGCGTGGGGTCTGCCAGGATTTTTCGCATGTGATGATCGCCGGCCTGCGGGGACTTGGCATTCCGGCCAGCTATGTCAGCGGCTTCCTTCGCACCATCCCTCCGGCGGGCAAGGAGCGGCTAGAGGGAGCCGACGCCATGCACGCTTGGGTAAGGGTGTGGTGCGGCCGGCAGACAGGCTGGCTGGAGTTTGACCCCACCAACGACATGCGCGCCTCCTCCGACCACATCACCGTCGGCTACGGACGAGACTATTCCGACGTCGCGCCGATCGTCGGAGTGCTGAAGACGGCGGGCAAGCAGGCGGGCGAACAATCGGTGGACGTGGTCCCCGTAAGCTAGGCGGTTTCATATCCGACCCACTCGCACCAGCCGAAGCAATCTGGTAGGACCAGATTGCTTCGTGCATGGGAGGACACCGGTGAACGTGAAGGCAGACCAAACCGGGGCGATGGCTGTTCCGTTCGACAAGGACCGCCTCGACCGCCTGATGGACGAGGCCGGCGTCGACGTGATCCTCGCCACCTCAAAGCACAACGCGCAGTACCTGCTCGGCGGCTACAAGTACATTTTCTTCTCGGCGATGGATGCCATCGGCCATAGCCGCTATCTGCCGGTCGTAGCCTATGCGAAGGGCCGCCCGGAGCATGCCGCCTATGTCGGCAATCGCATGGAAGGCCACGAACATCAGGTCAAACCGTTCTGGACGCCGACGGTCAGCACCACGGTGTGGGGTACGGTCGACGCGGCGACGGCGGCGGCTGAACATCTGAAGAATATCGGGCTGGACAAGGCGCGCATTGGTTACGAACCGGGCTTCCTCTCGGCCGATGCCTGGATGACCCTCAACAGACAGCTGCCCGGCGCCACCTTCGTCGACGCTTACGGCGTGATGGAGCGGCTGCGGATGATCAAGACACCGGGCGAACTGAAGCGGCTGCGGGAAGCGTCTGAGCGTATCACCGATTCCATGCTCGCAGTCTTCCACGGGCAGAAGGAAAATGCGTCGAAATCCGAGATCGTGGAGGCGCTGCGCCGCGAGGAGACGAACCGGGGGCTCACCTTCGAGTATTGCCTGATCACCATAGGCTCTTCGCACAATCGCGCGATCTCCCCGCAGACTTGGGGCAAGGGGGAGGTGCTGTCGATCGATTCCGGCGGCAACTATCACGGCTATATCGGCGATCTCTGCCGCATGGGCGTGATGGGCAAGCCCGATTCCGAACTGGTAGACCTGATCGCCGAAATCGAGGCCGTGCAGCAGCAGGCTTTTTCGAAGTGCGCGCCCGGCGTGCTCGGAGGCGACATGATCGCCCACGCGGAGAGAGCGCTCAAATCGTCGCCGAGTGCCGCCTTCACCGACTTCTTCGCCCACGGCATGGGATTGGTCAGCCACGAGGCTCCGTTCCTCATGACCAACCATCCCGTGGCCTATGAAGGCGTCGACGCGGTCAAGCCGCTGGAACCAGGCATGGTCATCTCGGTCGAGACGACGATGCTCCACCCGACACGCGGCTTCATCAAGCTGGAAGATACCGTCGCCATCACCACTGCCGGCCACGAACTGCTCGGCGACCGTGGCCGCGACTGGAACGTCGGCGGCTGACAACACGTTGTCAGGAAGGCGGCGCGGCCCGGGTGGCATGACGCTCCGCGGCAGCTAGAAGGGACGCTGGCGAGCTAGTCGCCATCGTCGGAGCGAACGCCCGCATGAAGGACCGCATCTCGCAGGAGCTCGCGCGGCGCATTGCGCTCGGGGCGCAGGGATTTGCCGACCGCCGGCCCTCCGGCCCGATCGGACGCGGTCACATGAAGCGCTTCATCGCGCGCAACGGCCTACTCCAGATGGATTCCGTCAATGTACTGGTGCGAGCGCACTACATGCCGATGTTCTCGCGGCTCGGCGCCTATCCGCTCGACCTCATCGACGCGGCGGCCAAGGGCAGGAAGCGCCTGTTCTTCGAGTACTGGGCCCATGAGGCGTCATTGCTTCCGCTGGACATGTGGCCGCTCATGCGCTGGCGCATGGAGCGGGCGAAGTCGGGCGACCGGATCTATGGCGCCCTGGCGCGTTTCGGACGGGAGCGGGGAGACTACATTGCCGGGGTCCTCAGGGAAGTGAGGGAACGCGGCCCTCTCGTCGCCTCCGATTTCGAGAACCAAAGGGGGCAAGGGGGCTGGTGGGGCTGGAGCGAGGCCAAGGCTGCGCTCGAATGGCTGTTCTGGGCAGGCGAGATCACGACAAGTGAGCGACGAGCGAGCTTCGAACGGGTCTACGATCTGCCGGAGCGGGCATTGCCTCGGGATGTGTTCAACGCACCGCACATCGACGCCGCCGATGCCATCCGCGAACTGCTTCGCCTGTCCGCCATGGCGCTTGGGGTGGCGACGCAGGCCGACCTGCGCGACTATTTTCGCCTACCGCCGGAGGACGTAAAGGTGCGGCTTGCGGAACTGGTCGAGTCGGGCGAATTGATCCCGGTGCGGGTCGAGGGCTGGAACAATCAGGCGTTTCTGCACCGTGCCGCCCGACAACCGCGCCGGATCGACGCGCGGGCGCTGCTTTCGCCTTTCGACCCGCTGGTGTGGGAGCGGTCGCGGGCGGAGCGCTTGTTCGACTTCTACTATCGCATTGAGATCTACACCCCGGCGGAGAAACGCGTGCACGGCTATTACGTGCTGCCGTTCCTCCTTGGAGAGAAGATCGTCGCGCGGGTCGACCTGAAGGGCGACCGGCAGGCCGGGGTCCTGCGAGTGCAGGCGGCGCACCGCGAGCTGCATGCTCCGGCGGAGACAGCGGAAGAGCTGTCCGCTGCGCTGATCGAGATGGCGGCATGGCTTGGGCTGGAGCGGATCGAGGTCGTGCCGGCGGGCGACCTAGCCCGCGATCTGGCGCAGGCTGTGAAGCGGCAGGCGTGACTAAGCCAGCCAGTCGGCCAGCTTTGCCTTCCGGACGTCCTTCAGCAGTCGCACGAAGCCGTCGGCCTGATGCTCGGCAGTCAGCCTGCCCTTTTCGGCTGTCGCGATAGAAGCGTCGCCGACGACGCCGGCCGGGTTCAGGTCCGAGGCGATCCAGGCGAAGGCGTGCGTGCCGGTGTGGCGAAGGAGTTCGAAGGTCTGCTCGGCGCTGGCGACATTCGAGATGAAATTCGCTGCCTTGCGCATGTCCACCAGATCGGGCCGGAAATGCAGCATCAGCGAGGTTTCCACATCGCCGCCATGGATCCCCTGCCGGTCCTCCAGATCGGTGTACATGCCGGGCGGACGGCCGAAGCGCTGCCAACTCGTCTTGACGGTCAGCATCTTGGCGCGCACGCGCAGCTCTCGCGACACGATGCCCATGATCTCCTCATTGCCGCCATGCGAGTTGACGATGACCAACTTGCGCACGCCCGCACGGGAAACGGACAGGCCGAGTTCGGTCCAGGCGTCGATCAGCGCGGCGGCAGGCAGCGTAAGCGTACCGGGCGCGTGCAGGTGCTCATTCGATTTTCCCACGGCCTGGACGGGCAGGAACCGCACGTCGAGATCACCCGGCAGCCGCGCGATCACCGCCTCCAGCATGCCCTGCATGATGGAAAGGTCTGTCGAGACGGGCAAATGGGGACCGTGCTGCTCGACCGCCGCGACCGGTAGAACGGCAATCGTCGCTTCGGGATCGACAGCCGAAAACTCGGTGGTGCGGTAGTCGCCCCACCAGCGGCGACGGTTGTTTTCCATGACGCCACTCATGCCTCAGCAATCACCCCGCCGCAATGACCTCCACCTCCACCTTGAATTCTTCCCGCGTGAACCCGGAGACGACCATCAGCGTCGAGGCGGGGGCGGGGTCGGCGAACAGCTGGTCGCGCACGGCCATGTAGCCCTTCATGTGGGCGCGGTCGGTGACGTAGGCGTTGATGCGGACCACATTGCTCAGCCCAAGGCCGGCCTCGCCGAGGATCGCTGCGATGTTGGCGAAGCATAGCTCGGCCTGCGCGCCGGCATCTTCGGGCACGCTATCGTCCGAGCCGACGCCGAGCTGCCCCGAACAGAGTACGAGTCGCCTGCCTGCCGGCACTTCCACGCCGTGACTGTAGCGTGCGAAGGGCGGGCGGATCGAGGCGGGTCTCAGATGTCGCAGCATGGGGGCAGGCTCTCTGTTTTCCGTGAGGCTAGTGCCTGCAACGCCGACCGGGCAAGAGCGGTGAACACCGCTGTGGCAAGATGGACAGCCGCACGAAAAATGGGCACGATGACGCCGCGATCAGCATGACCGCGCGACCCATCCGCCCCGAAACGCCTCCGGTCCCGGCGCCTTGGACGGCAAAACCATGGCACGCGTCTTGCTTCGAGATCCGAAGGGTTCCGATGCCCGCCGATCAATGTGCGGGTGATTGATGAAGGGTGGTGTCATGAGGCTTCTCGTTTCCACGACCGCGGCGGTCGCTTTCCTCGCCGTCTCCGCTCCGGCTGCGCTGGCGCAGGAGAAGGTGACCTATATGACCAACTGGCTCGCCCAGGCCGAGCATGGCGGCTACTACCAGGCCGTGGCGGACGGTTCATATGCTGCCTGCGGGCTCGAGGTGACCCTGCAGCAGGGCGGGCCGCAGGTGGCAGGTCGTCCGCTTCTGCTTGCAGGAAAAATCCAGTTCTACATGGGCGGCAACATGCTGCAGGCCTATGACGCGGTGGTGCAGAACATCCCGCTGCGCGTCGTTGCCGCCTCCTTCCAGAAGGAGCCGCAGGTGCTGATGAGCCATCCGGGCCAGGGGTTGGACAGCTGGGAGAGTCTCAAGGATGCCGAGCAGTACATCCTCAGCGACGAAGGCTTCCAGAGCTACTTCCAGTGGATGGTCACCGAGATGGGTTACGACGCCGCCAAGCGCGTGCCCTATACCTTCAACCCGGCGCCGTTCATCGCCAACAAGAAGGCGGTGCAGCAGGGCTACGTCACATCGGAGCCCTATGCGGTCGAGAAGGAAGCGGGCTTCGTGCCGAACCAGTTCCTGCTCGCGGACTATGGCTTCGACACCTACTCGACCACCATCGAGGTCATGCAGGAGACGATCGACGCCAAACCCGAGGTGGTGAAGTGTTTCGTCGATGGATCCGCCAAGGGCTGGTACAACTACCTGTACGGCGACAACAAGGCCGCTAATGATATGATCAAGAAGGACAATCCGGACATGACGGATGACCAGATCGCCTTCTCGATCGCCCAGATGAAGAAGTTCGGCATCGTCGATTCCGGCGACACCGAGAAGCTGGGTATCGGCGCCATGACGGACGCGCGCATGCAGTCCTTCTATGACAAGATGGTCGCGGCGAAGGTGTTGCCCGCAGGGATCGACATCAAGAAGTCCTACACGCTGGATTTCGTGAACCAGGGCGTCGGGCTCGACCTCAAGAAGTAAGCCCGGTCCCGATGCTGGAATCCGCGGTGACGACTGCGCCGGAGAGCGCCGCAGGCGACCCGTTGCTGATGCTCAGGGGCGTCGGCAAGACGTACTCCAACGGTGTCACCGCGCTCGAGGATGTCGATTTGACGATCCGGGAAGGCGATTTTCTGAGCCTTCTCGGGCCCTCCGGCTGCGGCAAGTCTACAGCGCTTCGGTTGATCGCCGGCCTTTCGACGCCGACGCGAGGCTTGCTCGACTGGCGCGGCGCGGGCTTCGGGGGTGGCAGGGGCAACGTCGGCTTCGTCTTCCAAGAGCCGACCCTGCTGCCTTGGGCCAGCGTGTTCGACAATGTCTGGCTGCCGCTCAGGCTGAGGCGAGTGTCGCGGGCCGCCGCCACGCCGATCGTGCGGGAAATGCTGGGGCGGGTCCATCTCTCGGGATTCGAGGAGGCCGTGCCGCGCGAGTTATCGGGCGGCATGAAGATGCGCGTCTCCATTGCGCGGGCGCTGGTCACGAAGCCCACGCTGCTCCTGATGGACGAACCGTTCGCCGCACTGGACGAAATCACGCGCTTCCGCCTCAATGCCGACCTCCTCGAACTTTGGCGGGAACAGCGCTTCACAACCATTTTCGTGACCCATTCGGTGTTCGAGAGCGTCTTCCTGTCCAACCGCATCGTGGTGATGGCCGCACGGCCGGGCCGCGTGTTCCGCGAGTTCAACGTGGCCGCCCCTTATCCGCGTGATGATGGGTTCCGCACGTCTGGCGAGTACTCCAAGCTTTGCCGCGAAGCCTCTTATGTGCTTGCGGAGGCGATGGAGGGGACGGGCCATGACGGCCTCTGATGTTCCCGCATCGCCTCGCTTCCTCGATCCCGAGGAGGCGAGACGAATTCGCGTCGAGCGGTTGGAGCGGGTCGGCAAATGGCTCTTGCCGCTCGCCATCATGGCGGTTGCCATCTGGCTCTGGGGCCGCATCGTGATCTGGTACGAAATCCCTCGCTACATTCTGCCCGGACCGCTGGTCGTACTGGAAACGCTTTGGAAGGACGCGGGTCTGTTGTTCGGCTCGCTCCTGGTGACGCTCAGAATCACCTTCCTTGGCCTGCTGCTCGCGGTTGTTGGCGGGGTGGGGCTGGCGGTCCTCTTCGCTCAGTCGAAGTGGGTGGAGATGTCGTTCTTTCCCTTCGCAGTCGTGCTGCAGGTGACGCCGATCGTGGCGATCTTCCCGCTGATCAACATCTATGTCGACAACCAGACGGCGAAGCTCCTGCTCTGCGCCTGGATCGTCGCCTTCTTCCCGATCCTCTCCAACACAACCCTTGGTCTCAACTCGGTCGACCGCAATTTGCGCGACCTCTTCGCGCTCAACGGGGCGACCCGCTGGCAGCAGCTCTGGTACCTGAGGCTGCCCGCCGCGATGCCGTATTTTCTCGGCGGCCTGAAGATCGCTGGCGGTCTTTCGCTGATCGGCGCGGTGGTGGCCGAGTTCGTGGCCGGAGCGGCCGGCCAGTCATCCGGACTGGCGTCCCGTATCATCGAGGCAGGTTACCGCCTCAATGCGCCACGCCTCTTCGCAGCGCTGATCCTGATCTCGGCCGCCGGCATCGTCATCTTCATGGTGCTGACGCTGGTCTCGCACCTGGTGTTGCGCCGCTGGCACGAGAGCGCGCTGAAGCAGGAGCGTTAGGGTGCCCGCCATCCAGATACCCACCGGGCCCTATATCCTCGCCAACGCCCGGGTGCATTCGTCTCTGGCGCCCGATCTGGATGCTGCGTTTGATGGAAGCGGCTTCGCGCTCGCCGACATCGCCGTCGACCGAGGAAAGATCACGGCTCTCAGGCAACGATGGCCTGGCGCCCCGGTCCCATCCGATGCGATCGACCTCGCCGGGGGCATCGTCATGCCAACCTTCGTCGATTGCCATACCCATATCGACAAGGGTCACATTTGGCCGCGCAGGCCCAATCCGGACGGGTCATTCATGGGCGCGTTGGCATCCGCCGGCGACGACCGGGTCCGGAACTGGTCGGCGGAGGACGTGGCGCGGCGCATGGATTTCTCGCTGCGTTGCGCCTATGCGCACGGAACCGCCGGGCTGCGCACCCATCTCGATTCCATCGCGCCACAGGACGACATCTCCTGGCCCGTCTTCGAGGAAATGCGAAATCGATGGAGCGGCCGCATTGACCTCCAGGCCGCCTGCCTCGTCGGCATCGAGGGCTATCGGGACCGCACGTTCCTTGCCACCATCGGCAAACGCGTTGCCAGGGCCAAGGGCGTGCTCGGCGCTGTCTCCTACATGGTGCCTGACCTCGACGAGCTTCTCGACGCCGTCTTCCGTACGGCAATGGAGCACGGACTCGACCTCGATTTCCACGCGGATGAGACAGGTCAACTTTCCGCCGTCTCCCTGCGGAAAATTGCGGAAGCCGCACTCTGGAACGGCTTCGAGGGCAAGATACTCGTGGGCCATTGCTGTGCGCTCGCCCGCCAGCCGGATACCGAGGTGCTCGACACGCTGGACAAGGTGGCCAAGGCCGGCATCGCGGTCGTGTCGCTGCCCATGTGCAACCTCTACCTCCAGGATCGCCGCCACGACGGCACTACGCCGCGCTGGCGCGGCGTGACGCTGCTACACGAGATGAAGGCGAGGGGCATCCCGGTCGCCGTTGCATCCGACAACACACGCGACCCCTTCTATGCCTATGGCGACCTCGACATGCTGGAGGTCTACCGCATGGCGACGCGTATCCTGCATTTCGACCACCCGGTCGCCGACTGGCCCGCTTCAGTGGCGCCCACGCCTGCCGACATCATGCGGTTACATGGCGCCGGAACGCTCAATGAGGGCGGGCCGGCCGACTTCGTGATCTTCCGCGGCCGAAGCTGGACCGAGCTCCTGTCGCGGCCCGAATCCGACCGGATCGTGGTGCGCGGAGGCAAGGCGATCGATCGGGCGATGCCCGATTATTCCGAGCTCGATGACCTGATGAGGGCATGATGGATCTTGCGGCGCTGAAGCGCGACCTCGACGGCATCAGGATCGAGGACAATCCGGCGATCGTCCAGCAGAAGAGCCGCGACTTCTACTGGTACAGCCCGGTGCTAAAGCGTCAGCTCGACCGTGTCACCGGCGACCTCGTCGCCTCGCCGAAATCGGAGGCCGAGTTGGTCCGCGTGCTGTCCGCCTGCCACAGGCGCGGCATTCCCGTCACGCCGCGCGGCACCGGCACCGGCAATTACGGCCAGGCGATGCCGCTGTCCGGGGGCGTGGTGGTGTCGCTCGCCGACATGGACGAGGTGAAGGAGATCGCCAGCGGACGCGTGGTCTGCGGCCCAGGCGCCATCATCGCCGACATCGACAAGGCGACTCGCGCGCACTCCATGCAGGAACTCAGGCTCCATCCCTCGACCTACAACACGGCCTCGATCGGCGGCTTCATCGCCGGCGGATCGGGAGGCGTCGGATCCATCAACTTCGGCGGCCTGCGCGACTTCGGGAACGTGATCCGGCTCCGCGTCGTCACCATGGAGGCCGCGCCGAGGGTGTTGGAACTTACGGGCGAGGACCTGCACAAGGTCACTCACGCCTACGGTACGAACGGCATCATCACCGAGGTCGAGATGCCGCTGGCGGCCTCTTACGATTGGGTGGACGTCGTCGTCGGTTTCGACGGCCTGGCGGCCGCCGCGCGCTACGGCAACGCGCTGGCATGCCAGGACGGCATACTCACCAAGCTGATCACGCCGATCGCAGCGCCTGTGCCCTGGCTCTTTTTCAAGCGCCACCAGCGCTTCCTGAAGGAAAATCAGAGCATTGTCGTCTGCATGGTCGCACCTCACGCGCTCGACGCCTTCCGCGCCTTCACGCGGCGCGAGGGCGGGGAGGTCGTGTACGACGCGACGCAGGTCGAGGACCGCAAGGGTATTCCGCCGGCTTTCGAACTCGCCTGGAACCACACGACGCTTCGCGCGCTGCGCGTCGATCCGGCCATCACCTACCTCCAGACGCTCTACCCGTTCCCGAACCAGCTGGCGTTGGTTGCAAAGATGGACGCGATGTTCCCCGACGAGGTGTTCACGCATCTGGAGTTCGTTCGCTTCGACGGCAACATCACCTGCTTCGGACTGCCGCTCGTGAGGTTCACCACGGAGGGGCGGCTGGACGAGATCGTGCGCCTGCATGAAGAGAACGGCGTGCCGGTCTTCAACCCGCACCGCTACACGCTGGAGGAGGGCGGCATGAAGCAGACGGACGACATCCAACTCGCCTTCAAGCGCCAGGCCGACCCACAGGGGCTGCTCAATCCAGGCAAGATGATCGCCTGGGAGAACCCGGACTACGATTTCCGTTCGGGCAAGACCTTCCTGTTCAAGGGTTTGCAGAGGGCGGGGTGATGCGGCACGCATGAAAGGCTTGTGTTCTACGTTGCCCCTCTCTGTCCTGCCGGACATCCCCCCTCGTGGGGGAGATGTCCGGCAGGACAGAGAGGGGCGCGACAGAACGCAACCAGTGCCGGATGTTTCGGACCAGCCTGCATGAACGTCCTCGTGCTTTACGCCCATCCGGTCGAGACGAGTTTCAATGCGGCTTTGCACCGCCTCATCCTGGACCGGCTCGCCGCGCGGGGTCACACAGTCGATGACTGCGATCTCTACGCAGAAGATTTCGATCCGCGACTTACACGGGCCGAGCGCCTCGCTTACCACGACCCTTCCAACCTCGAACCGGTGCGAGGTTACGTCGAACGACTGAAGCGCGCCGAGGCGCTAGTGCTCTCTTTCCCGGTCTGGAACTACGGCTATCCCGCGATCCTGAAGGGTTTCTTCGATCGCGTCTTCCTGCCCGGCGTGTCGTTCGAGATGCGATCGGGGAAGACGAGTCCGACGCTCCACAACATCCGCAAGCTTTCGGCCGTCACGACCTATGGCGGCGACCGGCTGCGCGCCTGGCTGATGGGCGACCCGCCGCGCCGGGTCGTCAAGCGCATGCTGCGCGCCACTGTGAAGCCTGGCGCGCCCTGCGCCTATCTCGCGCACTACTCGATGAACACCGCCACCGACCTCTCCCGCGCGCGCTTCATGGAGAAGGTCGGTCGTCACATGGACGCGTTCTGATGCGGACGCTCGTGGTCTTCTGCCACCCCGTGCCGGACAGCTTTGGCGCCGCGGTGCGCGACGCGGCGGTGGCGACTTTAAGATCGCGCGGGTGGGAGGTTCGGCTGATCGATCTTTATGCCGAGCGGTTCGATCCGGTCATGTCCGAAGCCGAACGTCGCAGCTACAACGAACATGCGCCGCAGGACCCGGCGCTCGCACCGCATGTCGAGAACCTGCGCTGGGCCGAGGCCATCCTCTTCGTCTACCCGACCTGGTGGTACAGCGTGCCGGCGATGCTCAAGGGCTGGCTCGACCGGGTGTGGGCACTGGACGTGGTCTTCAGGCTCGACCGGCGCGGCCTCGTGCAGCCGATGCTCAGGCACGTCAAGCGTATAGGCGTCGTGACGACCTGCGGTGCGCCGATGGTATGG
This sequence comes from Rhizobiaceae bacterium, assembly GCA_050184585.1. GTDB lineage: Bacteria > Pseudomonadota > Alphaproteobacteria > Rhizobiales > Rhizobiaceae > JBFXAF01. Next base: position 61,031 of record JBFXAF010000001.1, read on the forward strand.
TCGTGGCTCATCGGGCAGCCCGGCCGCAAGATGATCCTGCGCGGCATGCGCGCCAACTGCGCACGGCTGTGCCGAACCATGTATGTGGCGCACTACCGGATGGATTCGTCCACGCCCGAAAGCCGGGCAGCCTATCTGGCGAAGGTGAAGCGGAAGCTGGAGCGGTGGTGAGGAACTACATCCGCACCCGTTCCGCCTTCGGATCGTACATCGGTTTCAGGCTCGCCTCGGCGGCGAAGCGCTCGCCTGCGATCTCGATCTCGTAGGATGAGTGGAGCACGTCGGCCTCGGTCTCGTCCTTGCATGGCACGTAGCCGAGACCGATGGCTCCTCCCAGGTGGTGGCCGTAATTGCCCGACGTGACGGTACCGACGATCCTGCCGTCGCGCACGATCGCCTCGTTGTGGAAGAGCAGTGGCTCGGCGTCCTTCAGGCGGAACTGAAGGAGCCGGCGGCTCAACCCGGCTTCCTTCCGTTTCAGGACAGCGTCTCGGCCGATGAAGTCGCCCTTCATGGTCTTCACCGCGAAGCCGAGGCCGGCCTCCAGTACGTGGTCCTCGTCGGTGATGTCGTGGCCGAAATGTCGGAATGCCTTCTCGATACGGCACGAATCCAGCGTATGCAGCCCGCAGAGTTTCAGCCCGACATCCTTGCCGGCCTCGTCCAGCGCCTCGAACACATGGGCAGCTTGGTCGGTCGAGACGTAGAGCTCCCAGCCAAGTTCCCCGACATAGGTGACGCGGTGGGCGCGGGCGAGCCCGTAGCCGATCTCGATCTCCTGAAACGTCCCGAAAGGATTGTTCTCGTTGGAAAAATCGTTCGGGCTCACCTTTTGAATCAACGCGCGCGACTTTGGCCCCATGAGGCAGAGCACGCTTTCGGACGCGGTCAGGTCGGTGATCACCGCGAACTCGTCGCGCAGGTTCCTTCGCAGCCAGGCGAGGTCACGTCGGAGCGTGGCGCCGGGCACCACAAGGAGAAAGGCTGTTTCCGACAGCCGCGACACCGTCAGATCGCTCTCGATGCCGCCTCGCGCGTTGAGCATCTGCGTGTAGACGATGCGGCCAGCCGGCACGTCGATGTCGTTGGCGCACAGCCGCTGCAGGAACGCGCAGGCGTCGCGGCCTTCGACGCGAATCTTGCCGAACGACGTCATGTCGAACAGGCCGACGCCAGTCCTGACCGCCAGATGCTCTTCGCGCTGGTTGTCGAACCAGTTCTGCCGCTTCCACGAATAGCGGTACTCTCGCTCCTGGCCGTCTCTCGCGAACCAGTTGGCGCGCTCCCAGCCCGCCACCTCGCCGAAAACGGCGCCGCGGGCCTTGAGGTGCTCGTGCAGCGGCGAACGGCGCACGCCACGCGCGGTCGCCACCTGCCGGTAGGGGAAATGGTCGGCGTAAAGGAGGCCGAGCGTCTCGGTCACCCGGTCGTGCAGATAGCGGCGGTTCTTCTGAAAGCCCTGGGCGCGGCGGATGTCGACTTCCCAGAGGTCGAAGGGTGGTTCGCCATCGGCGATCCATTGCGCCAGCCCCATGCCGGCGCCGCCGGACGAGACGATGCCGATCGAGTTGTAGCCGGTCGCCATCCAGTAGCCGGCAAGCTCAGGTGCCTCGCCGAGGTAGTAGCGGTCGTCGGGGGTAAAGCTTTCGGGGCCGTTGAAGAAGGTGTGGATCCCGGCGGTCGCCAGCATCGGCATGCGGTTCACGCCCATTTCGAGGATCGGCTCGAAATGGTCCATGTCTTCAGGAAGCTGGTCGAAGCAGAATTCCTCGGGAATGCCGGCCATCCCCCACGGCTTGGCCACAGGCTCGAAGGCCCCGAGCATCATCTTGCCGGCGTCTTCCTTGTAGTAGGCGCATTCGTCCGGCACGCGCAGGACCGGAAGGCGTGTCAGGTCGGGGATCGGCTCTGTGACGAGATAGAAGTGTTCGCAGGCATGCGAAGGGATCGCGACTCCTGATTTGCCGGCCAATTCGCGCGCCCACATGCCTGCGCAGTTTATCACGATGTCGGCGGCGATCGTGCCCTGCTCGCCGCCCTGTTCCCACGCGACGCCGGCGACACGCCCGTTCCTGACGAGCACATCGATGACCTTGACGCCTTCGACGACCTTGGCGCCGCGCTGGCGTGCGCCCTTTGCCAGCGCCATTGCGATGTTGGCGGGATCGCACTGGCCGTCGAGCGGAAGGTGCACCGCGCCGACGACGTCGGCGACATTGAGATGCGGGTACATCTGCTTGACTTCGGACGGGGCAATCTCGCGCACGTCGACGTCGAACGCGCGGGCCAGCGACGCCTGCCGGTAGATCTCGTGCCTGCGTTCCTCGGTGAGAGCGACGGTGATCGAACCCACCTGTCGCATGCCGGTCGCGACGCCGGTCTCCGCCTCGAGCTTGATGTAGAGATCGGCGGAGTATTTCGCGAGCCGCGTCATGTTCTGGGAGCCGCGCAACTGGCCGATAAGCCCGGCGGCGTGCCACGTCGTGCCGCTGGTCAGTTGCTTGCGTTCGAGCAGGACGATATCGGTCCAGCCGAGTTTCGCGAGGTGGTAGGCTACAGAACAGCCGGAGACACCGCCGCCGATGATGACAGCGCGGGCCCTCGGGGGAAGGGCGCTCATGCGGCGCTCCGCTCGTAGCGGGCGACAAACCGCATCAGTCTCCTCGCGGCGTCATTCAGGACGTCGTCGGGCTGGCAGAGACTGATGCGGATATGGCCGGCGGCGGCGTCGCCAAAGCTCGATCCCGGCATCACGGCAACCTTTTCGGCATCGAGGAAGCTCCAGGCGAACTTCTCGTCGTCCGGCTCGACGCCCCGGACATCCAGCATGATGTACATGCCGCCTTCCGAGCCGCGCACGGTCACCCGGTTCACACCGCGGATCGTTTCCAGGAACGTCGTCCTGCGGCTCTCGTAGAGCCCGGCGATATCGGCCACGCCATAGGCGTTCTCCAGCGCTTCCGCCGCGGCGCGGCTGGTGAAGTCCGGCAGGCCGTAGGTGGAGACAAGGTTCAGGTCGGTCAGCTTGAGGACGAGTTCGGCCGGCGCGGTCAGCCAGCCGATCCGCCAGCCTGTCATGCCATGGCTCTTGGACATCGAGTTTATGACCAGCGTCCGATCCTTGATGCCGGGAAGGGCGCGGGGCGAGAGGAAGCGGTCCGCGGCGAGAGACCAGTAGACCTCGTCGGAGAGCAGCCAGAGGTCGCGCTCGACGCAAAGCGCCGCCAGCGCCTCTAGGCTCTGGCGCGAATAGACCGCGCCGGTCGGGTTGTTCGGCGAGTTGATGAGGATCGACCTTGTCCTCGGCGTCAGTGCAGCCCGGATTTCGCTGACGCGTGGTTGAAAGCCATCTTCGGCATGCGTCTCGACCACGGTGAAGTCGGCGCCAGCAGCCCGGAATGTGCCGGGATAGGTTGCGTAGTAGGGCGCCACCACAACGGCATGGTCAGCCTGGTCGAGGGTCGCCTGGACGGCTGCATAAAGCGCCGCCTGGCCGCCCGGCGTTGCGATCACCTCGTCCGGCGATGTCGGCACGCCGGTGGAATCCTCCGTCACCCTTGCCATCGCGGCGCGCAGCCGGGGGATGCCCGGGAGCTGCGTATAGTGGTGATGGCCGGCACGCACCTCCTTCACCGCGGCTTCCACGGTCTGCTTCGGCGTGTCGAAGTCATGGTCGCCGACGGAGAGCATGACAATGTCCTCCCCCGCCTGCCTGCGCATCCAGGCGGTGAAATGCACCTCCCACCCATCCTTGCCGGAGGGAATGATGTTGCGAATACGTTCGGATGGCCTGGGCATTCTAGGCGCGCAATCTCTCGTTCTCGGGATCCCAGAGCGGTCGGTCGCCATGCACGGTCGCCGGACGGCGTTCCCCGAATATCTCCACTTCGACCTCGGCGCCCGGCTCGGCAAGGTCTGGTCGAACCATTGCAAGCGCGATCGACCTTTCCACCCGGTGCCCCCAGCCTCCCGACAGCGTCTCGCCGACGATCTTGCCGGCATGCCAGACGGTCGACATGTACGGCGCGTCGCATTCGCCGGCGTCGATCGTGAGGATCGCGAAGCGCTTGGTCACGCCTTGCTGCTTCTCGCGCTGGAGTGCGGGCTTGCCAATGAAATCGGGCTTGTCCCATCTGACGAAACGTTCGAGTCCGCCCTGAAGTACCGTGTAGTCGGTCGACAGTTCCGCTTTCCAGGCGCGGTAGCCTTTCTCCAACCGCAAGGAGTCCAGCGCGAACATGCCGAAGGGTCTGAGGCCGTACTTCTCGCCGCATGTCCAGACGGCGTCGAACACGGTCTGCGTATCCTCGGCCTTCGTGTGCAGTTCCCATCCCAACTCGCCGGCGAAGGAGACCCGCACAAGCTGGAGCCAGCGGCCGGCGATGCGGCAGGACTGATGCGTGAGCCAGGGCAGCTTCAGGTCGGCGTCGGTCACCTCCGCCAGAATCTCGCGCGACTTCGGTCCGGTGAGGATCTGGCACGAGAAACGCTCGGTGACGTTTTCGAGAGTCACTTGAGTCGCTTCAGGCAGATGGGTCTTCAGCCACTCGAAGTCGTGCCATTCTGCGACGGCCGCGGTGATGAGGAAGAAGGAATCCTCGTCCAGCGCCATCACCGACATTTCGGTGACGATGCGACCACCATCGTCGGCGAAGTAGGCGAGACCGATCCTGCCCGGTTTCGGCACGACGCCGGTGATCAGGCCGGAGAGCCACTGGCGCGCGCCCGGTCCCTGCAGGCGGAAGCGCGAGAATCCCGGCAGGTCTAGGATGCCCGCGGCGTCGCGCACGGCATGGCATTCCTCGCGGATGCGCTGATGCCAAGGCCCTTCGCGATGGTAGGTCTGGGTCGATTCCTCCGAAACGTCGTCGCTGGCTTTCGCGTACCAGTTGGCGCGCTCCCAGCCGTTGTAGGATCCGAACTGGCCTCCGAGCGCGGCGACGCGGTCGTGGATAGGCGACTTCTTGCGGTTGCGCGCCGCCGGCCAGGCATGGCGCGGGAAATGGATCGCATATTCGTGGCCGTAGACCTCCATGCCCTTGGCGACGGCATAGTCGGGCGCAGCGGCGAAATCCGTGAAACGACGGGGGTCGCATGACCACATGTCCCATTCGGTGCGGCCCTCCGTCACCCATTCGGCCAGTACCTTTCCGGCGCCGCCTGCCTGGGCTATGCCGAAGGTGAAGACGCACGCTTCGAAGGCGTTGGGCACGCCGGGCATTGGCCCGATCAGTGGGTTACCGTCCGGAGCGTAAGGGATCGGCCCGTTGATCACCTTCGACAGACCCGCCGTACCGAGGATCGGCACGCGTGCGATGGCGTCAGTCAGATAGGATTCAAGCCGTTCCAAATCGTCCGGGAAGAGCTGGAACGAGAAATCGTCGGGCATCGGATCGTCGGGTGTCGACCAGTGGGCGCGGCAGTTGCGCTCATATGGTCCCAGGTTCATCCCGTATTTCTCCTGGCGGAGATAGTACGAGGTATCGACGTCGCGGAGCAGCGGCAGCTTGCGGCCGGCCTCCAGCGACCACGCCTTCAACTCCGGGATCTCGTCGAACAGGATGTACTGGTGGCTCATCACCATCATGGGAACGGTGCGGCCGAACAGCTTACCCACCTCGGCTGCGCGGTAGCCGGCGGCGTTGACAACGTATTCGCATCGGATGTCGCCCTGAGACGTCGAGATGACCCATTCGTCACCGTCACGGTGCGCCGCGATGACCGGACAGAAGCGGACGATCTTCGCCCCCATGTCGCGCGCGCCCTTGGCCAGCGCCTGGGTCAATTGCGCCGGGTCGATGTCACCGTCGTTCGGATCGTATAGCGCGCCCTCGAGGTCGTGCAGTTCGACGAAGGGGTAACGCGACTTGATCTCGGATGGGCCGATCACGTCGATCGCCATGCCTTGGTAGCGGCCCATGCCCCTGGCGCGCTGGAATTCGCGCAACCTCTCCTTGCCGTGCGCCAGTCGGACCGAGCCGGTGACATGGTAGTTCATGGGATAGTCGACGGCCTGCGACAGCCCGCGATAGAGTTCGGCCGAATAGCGCTGCATGTTCATCAGCGACCAGGAGGACGAGAAGGTCGGCACGTTGCCCGCAGCGTGCCAGGTCGAGCCGGATGTCAGTTCGTTGCGCTCGAGCAGGACGCAGTCTGTCCAGCCGGCTTTCGCGAGATGATAGAGCGAGGAGACGCCGACGGCGCCGCCGCCGATGATCACCACGCGTGCCGAGTGTGGAAGTTCAGCCATGTCCCCTCCAGATGGTCGTCAGCCCGGACAGTCAGTCCGGAACGCCGATCACCCAGACGACCACGGCGGGCTGCTTGCCGGGATTGCGCCAGCGTACCGCGCTCGCCTTGAAGCGGAAACTGTCGCCTTCCCCCAGCCGGTGCCAGACCCGGTCGATCTCGATCTCGAAGCGGCCCGACACCACGTAACCGGACTCCTCGTCCGCGTGCTGCGTCGCCTCCGTCAGTTCGGATCCGACGGCGAATTCGCGCCGCAACATCCGGTAACTACCGCCGAGGTCAGGGGAGAGAAGTTCCTCCACAGTCCCGGATTCGCTTGTGCCAAGCGAGCGACGATGCCCCGCGCGCACGATGATGCCAGCCTCTTCCGGAGAGATGGGTTGCTCAGGTGGCAGGAACAGGCTGACTGGCACCTTGAACGTCTCCGCGAAGGCGCGGATGTCGGCCATGGTGGGCATTGAGAGGCCGCGCTCGACCTGGCTGAGCCAACCCACGGAACGGCCCAACCGATCGCTGATTGCCATCAGCGTCATACCCCGCGCCTTGCGCAGCGCACGAATATCCGCGGCGAGCAACCGGCTCAGCGGCCACCGCTTGGCTTCGGCGGTTCCCGTCAAGGGGCGACCTCACATGAAAAGTCGTTCTGTATTTTCATTTTGCTTGCGAGGCGTGAAATATTCAAGCAGGATTTCATCAGGTGAGTGGGGTTCGTGGGGAATCCGTTGTGTTGCAAGGTCTCATAAAACGGCCGCTTGAAACAGCCGCCGTCGATGACGGCGCCAAGTTGGTGCCGGATCATTTGCCGGGATTGCAGGACGAGGTTGCGATCGTCGATGACGCCATCATATCGCGCCGATCGATCCGGGCGTTTCGTTCCGATCCGATCGGCGAGGACGTGATCCGCGACATCCTGACCACGGCGTCGCGCGCGCCGTCGGGAACCAACATGCAGCCGTGGAAGACATACGTGACCCGCGGCGCTGCCAAGACGGCCATCGCCGAAGCGATCCTGAGTTCGGGAGTTCGCGCCGAGAAGGCAGATTGGGACGAATACAAATATTACCCCGATCAGTTCTTCGAGCCGTACCTGTCACGGCGTCGCGCCGTCGGTTACTCGCTCTACGAGACGCTCGGCATCAACAAGCGCGACATCGAGCGACGGCGAGCCCAGCATGATCGGAATTTCGCGTTCTTCGACGCGCCCGTCGGCATGATCTTCACGCTCGACAGGCGGCTGAACACCGGGTCCTGGGTCGACATGGGCATGTTTCTTCAGAACATCATGATCGCCGCGAGGGCGAGGGGGCTCGACACGTGCCCCCAGGCTGCGTTCGCGCCGTATCATCGCCTCATCCGACCAATTCTGACAATTCCCGACGAAGAGGTGGTGGTCTGCGGCATGGCGCTGGGTTACGCGGACCATACGCGGCCCGAGAACCTGTTCCGGACTGACCGAGCGCCGATCGACGAGTGGGCGAGGTTCGTCGATTAAAGTCTGAGGACTGACGTCGTCAATTTTCCGCTTGGCCTAACGCACGCGCCGACGCATCCTGTCAGCGGGCAAAAGCGGGCGGTGCGATGGGAGGTCGAAACCCCGAACAGGCTCTTGCGCGACTGCTTCTCGACCAGCCAGGCATCGCGCACCGGCTGTTCCTGCGTCTATCGTTCCTCGTTGCCGGTGCGACCGCAGCCATGGTCGCCGGCGGCTTCACGTTGCGCGTCCCGGCGATGGTGGATCTCTGGCCGTGGGCGGACACACCGCTCTCATTCGCATTTCTCGGCGCCGTCATGGCTGCCCTGGCAGGCGGTTCGCTCTGGATCGGTCTGTCGGGCGATTGGCGTTCCGCCGTACCGTCGCTGTTCGGCTTGTTGCTGATCTCGGCGGCATCCGCCGGCTATCTCTGGTGGCTCGACCAAGACGACGGTGTAGGAGACCTCGAAGTCCAGATCGCTGTCATGGCAGCGGGAGCTTCGTTCGCGCTGATCATGCTGTTTCTTGCCAAGGGAGGGGATCCCAATCTCAGCCGCATGGCGCCGCTGGCGCGCTTTTCCTGCCTTTTCTACGGTCTGGCGCTCGGCTTCGTCGGTTACGCGCTGATCGAACGCTGGGACACTGTCTTCCCATGGGCGCTGCAGCCGGAGACGTCGACCGTCTTCGGTATCGTCTTCGCAGGGCTCGCGGTCATCTACCTGCTCACCGCATGGAACGGCGAACGCGGTGGCGGGATCGTGGTCATGCTGGGTTTCCTCGTCTACGACGCCCTGCTGCTGCCGCGATTGCTACCGCTGGTGTCCTCCATCACGCCTGAACTTCTGCCGTCGCTCATCGCCTACGTCGTCGTATTGATCTACAGCGCAGCGGTTGCCGTCGACTTCCTGTTTCTCGGCGGCCGACGAGCAACGCAGGCTGATGGTATCGATGCGTAGGGACTACGCCACCTCATAGCCAACCTCTTCCGCCGCGTGGCAGAGCGTCTTCCAGAAGCTGCGGGCGAAGGAGCGATAGACGTAGAGCACGAACTGCGACTGCGTCGTGCGCTGAACGAGCGTCAGCACATCATGGTGAGCAGTGGCGCGTCCCGACCCAACCGGGAATGCCACGAGCGCGAAATCGATGGGAAAAAGCTTGGCCAGCACCCATTCGACTCTCGGTCCGTCGATGCCAACGGCCGTTCGACCGTGGGATAGGCCGGTGACGGCGCCATCGGCGGCCGCCAGCGCGGCAGTCAGTGCATCGAGAAGTCCATCGGCCTGATCGACGACAAGAAATCGGCCGGGTCCGATGCCGAATGCGGCCTTGCCGCCCTTTGCAACGCCCGCGCCCGCCCCGTCGGGCAAAGCAATGCCCGCCGCTTTTCGGATCGCTGTCAGCGCAGCCTTCTCCCTGCCCGACCAAGCGGCGACCTGAACGATCGATCCAGGGCGCATCTCGAAAAGCCGTACGCCGGTTCCATTGGCGGTGTTGCCATATCGGCCCGGGCGCCACGCGTCGCCCAGTGGCGAAAGCGTCTCAACCATGCATTCTGCTCCCATTCGGGTCGAACATATGGTGCGAAACGACTTCGACCGGACCGAAGCGGTTGCGGATCGGGTCGGATACATACAGGCGCTGGCCATGCCGGGCCTTGCCGCCCTTGATCAAGGCAAGGCCGATGTATTTGCCGAGCGCGGGTGAGAAGCAGACTGCGGTGACGTGGCCCAGCGAATCGCGCGGGTTCTCGGGGTCCGCCACCTCGACGACATGCGCGCCGGTGTTCAATGGCCGGCCGTCTACGGAAATCACGCCGACAAGGCGAAGTCTGTCCTGCGCGATCATCGCCTCGCGGTCCATCATGGCCGAACCAACGAACGGTTTCTTCTTCGACAGCAGCCAGTCGAGATGCAGGTCGCGCGCCGTCGTACGGCCGTCGATCTCCGCACCGGTGACGTGGCCCTTCTCGATGCGCAGCGTACCAAGCGCCTCCAGTCCATACGGGACGATATTGAAAGGCTCGCCGGCTTCGATCAGCGCCTCCCAGACATGGACGCCATGGCCAGCGCCGCAATATACTTCATAGGCAAGCTCGCCCGAGAAGGAGAGCCGGCAGATCATCACCTTCGCGCCAGCGATCTCGCCGTGGACGATACCCATGAAGGGCAAGGTCCCGTCGTTCACCTCCGTGCCGCCGACGCAAGCTTCGAGCACGCGGCGTGCGAGCGGCCCAGCGACCGCGGCGCCGGCCCATTCGTCGGTCACCGAGGTGAGCTGGACGCGAAGGTCCGGCCAGACGACGTCCAGGAAATACTCGAGATGCTGCATCACCTTGCCGGCATTGGCGGTGGTCGTGGTCATCAGGAAATCGGTGGGGGCGAGCCGCCAGGTCGTGCCGTCGTCGAAGGCGAACCCGTCCTCGCGCAGCATGAGCCCGTAGCGCGCCTTGCCGACCGGCAGCGTCGAGAAGACGTTGGTATAGACCCGGTCCAGAAACTCGGCGGCGTCAGGCCCTTGGACGGCGATCTTGCCCAGCGTCGAGACATCGACGATGCCAACCGTTGCACGAACCGCACGTGTCTCCCGCACATAGGCCTGCTCGATCGTCTCACCCGGACCGCCGTAGATCATCGGCCTGAACCACAACCCCACGGGATACATCGTCGCGCCATGCTCGACGTGCCAGTCGTGCATCGGTGTCAGCCGTTCCGGACGCAGGTCCCCAACACGTTCCCCGGCAAGAGCGCCGAGCGACACCGGCGCAAAGGGTGCGCGGAAGCGGGTCGTGCCCACGTCGGGGATTGCCACGCCCATTGCGCCCGCCATGATCGCGATACCGTTCACATTGGACGACTTGCCCTGATCGGTCGCCATGCCGAGCGTGGTGTAGCGCTTCAGGTGCTCGACCGAGATGAATCCCTCGCGGTGGGCGAGACGGACATCCTCGGCGGTCACGTCGTGCTGGAAGTCGACGAACGATTTTCCCTTGGTCCGGACCTCGAATACGGGCGCGGGTGGCGCGTCGAACGATTCGCCGACAACCGAGGGGGCGGATGTCCCGCCGCGTCGTTCCCCGGAAGCGCGCCTGCCGGCGTCGAGCCCCTCGGCCAGAGCGCCTGCAGTCGCATTGTTGCCGTTGAAGGCGCCGGCGCCCCGCCAGCCGTCGCCGGCTGCTGGCGGAAGAAAGGCTTGCCTGCCATCATCCCACACCGGTCGGGCGCCTGCCTGGCTCGCCAGATGCACGGCAGGCGACCAACCGCCCGACACGGCCAGGCAGTCGACCGCGATCCTGCGCGGATCTCCGGAAAAGGAGCCGGTACCGGCATTGAAACGTTGCACGCCAATGCCTGCCAAGGAAGTGCCGCCCATCGTGCCGATGACCGCGTGGCCCGTCAGCAATTCGGCGCCAGTGGCGATCGCAATCGCGCGCACTTCATCGGAGATCGCGTCGCGTACATCGATGATTGCCGCGATCGTCGCGCCGGCGCGTCCCAGAGTCCGAGCGGCGCGATAGGCGGAATCGTTGTTGGCGAAGACCGCGACGGTCTCGCCCGGAAGCACGCCGAATTCGCCGGCATAGCGCTCGGCAGCGGAGGCGAGCATGACGCCGGGCCTGTCGTTTCCGGGAAAGACAAGCGGCCGCTCGAAAGCGCCGGTTGCGAATACGGCTTCGTTGGCCTGGATGACCCAGTGGCGATGGCGCGGCTGCCCCCTGGCCGGCGCGGTCAAATGGTCGGCAACCCGCTCCAGGGCGGCAAACGCGCCTCCGTCGTAGACACCCCACACCGTGGTTCGCGGCAGCAGCCGGACATTCGGCATATCGCGCAATTCACGCAGGGTGACCCCTACCCAGTCGTCCGCCGCCATTCCCGAGATCGTCTCATCCGACCATTTGGCCTGACCGCCGAAGACCGGTTCCAGGTCGGCGAGAATGACTCGCTTGCCGAGCTCGCCGGCGCCTTTGGCGGCCATGAGGCCGGCGGGGCCGCCGCCGACCACGAGCACGTCGCAGAAGGCGTTGATGCGTTCGTAGCGTGCGGTGTCCTTCGCGTCGCCGGCGCGACCGAGACCCGCTGCGCGGCGGATGAACCACTCACAGAACATCCAGAAGCGCGTGCCCTTCAGCGGCCCGAGCGCCGGTCCCATGAACGTCTTGTAGTAGAAGCCCGCGGAAATCAGCTTCCCGGCGATCTGGTTGAGCGCGCCGACATCGAAGGCAAGCGACGGAAAGCGATTCTGACTCTCGGCCACCAGGCCGTCGTGGACTTCGACCAGCGTTGCCGGGATGTTCGGCTCGCGCATCTTGCCGTCAAGGATCGTAACGAGCGCGTTGGGCTCGTCGATACCGGCGGTCATTACGCCGCGAGGGCGATGGTACTTGAATGATCGTCCGAAGAGCGTGACGCCGTTTGCCAGAAGTGCTGACGCCAGCGTATCGCCCGCATGTCCGTTGTACGCCTTCCCGTCGAAGGTAAAGCGGATCGAGGTTTCGCGATCGATGCGTCCGCCGGCGGCGCTGCGGCGCGGGCTCATGGTGTCACGGTCCGGTTACGGCGCGCCGATGGCCTGGCGGGCGCGGCTTCCCGCGCGAATCCAACGCTCGAGATGGCGTGCGTCAGTGTATTGCGTGCGACCCGCAAATGCGCCCGGCAGCCACCGGAGTGCTGCCAGAACTCGACATGGTCACCGGCCGGGTTCGTCCGTCCATACACGTAGTCGTTCCAAGCCTTGAGGTCGGTCGATGCGGGATCGGGACGAGCGCGCGTTGCGTCGCCCTGATAGGTAAATTCGACGAGGGCGCGGGGGCCGCAGTAGGGACAGGTGATCAACATCTGCTCAATGCAGCCGGGGCGTAGCGCCCTGACCCTTATCGTCGATGACAGCTCCCCGCTGGAAGCGGTCGAGCGTGTAAGGTGCGTTGATCGCGTGCGGCTCATCCCTGGCGATGGTCCAGGCGAAAGAGAAACCCGACGCCGGCGTGGCCTTGAAGCCGCCGTAGCACCAGCCGCAGTTGAGATACATTCCCGGTAGCGGGCCCTTGGCGATAATCGGCGATCCGTCCATCGACATATCCATGACGCCGCCCCACGAGCGCAGCAGGCGAACACGCGCAAGCGAGGGGAACATGGCGACAAGCTCGCTCATGACGTCCTCGACGATTGGCAGGTTCCCTCGCTGGGCATAGGTGTTGTAGCCGTCGATGTCGCCGCCGAAGACGAGCCCGCCCTTGTCTGACTGCGAGACGTAGAGGTGCCCCGCCCCGAAAGTCAAAACCGTATCGAGAAACGGTTTCAACGATTCCGACACGAATGCCTGGAGAACGTGGCTCTCGATAGGCAGGCTGTCGATGCCGGCCAGCTTCATCACGCGTCCGGTCGACCCGGCGACGGCGACAGCGACCTTACGAGCCCGAATCTCTCCGCGCGTCGTGACCACGCCGACGATCCTTTCGTCCTCGCGCAGGAACCCAGTTACCTCGCAGTTCTCGATGATGTCGACGCCGCGCCGGTCGGCGGCGCGAGCATAGCCCCAGGCAACCGCGTCGTGACGAGCGGTTCCGGCACGCGGCTGAAGCAGGCCGCCGACGATCGGGAAGCGGGCCGAGGCCGACGTGTCGAGTGCGGGGGCAAGTTTCTTCACTCCGGCGGCGTCGAGCCACACGGCGTCGGCGCCGAGATGACGCATTGCGTTGCCGCGACGGATGAAATCGTCGGACTGGGACGGGGTGTGCGCCAGATTCAGGATGCCGCGCTGCGAGAACATGACGTTGTAGTTGAGGTCGTGGGAAAGCGTCTCCCACATCTTCAGCGAGTGCTCGTAGAAGCGAATCGATTCGGGCAGCGGATAGTTCGAGCGCACGATCGTGGTGTTTCGGCCGACATTGCCCGAACCGAGCCAGCCCTTCTCCAGTACCGCGACGTTGGCGATGCCGTGCTCTCGGGCGAGATAGTAGGCGGTTGCCAGACCATGCCCTCCGCCCCCCACGACCACAACGTCATAGGTCGGCTTCGGATGAGGCTTCCGCCAGGCCGGCTTCCAGCCTTGGTTTCCAGTCAGGGCGTTCTTGATGAGCGAGAACGCGGAGTATTCCGCCATGGTCAAATCCCCTGGAGCGGCGGTGACACTACAGAGCGACCCCACCCGTCAAGGCGAATAATGCGCCATTGGCTTTCGCGGCGCCGACCATGCACATGTCGACGCGGTACTCGGCGCTTGCGGCAGGCGTTGCTGTTCACTATCCATGACCCGCATTCAACACGGCCGAGCGGCGGGACCGGTTCTGAAATGCTGGCATTTCCGCCGCTCTGGCGCGCTGCTCTCTTGCTGTTCGTGTTCATCGCCGTCGCCTTTCCGCGCGCGGCGGATGCGCAGAGCGTCGGCACCTTCGGCGGCATCGTCGCCGAGCAGCAGACAGTGCTCGATGATCTGAGGACGCGGGTCGACGAACTCGAGCGCCATGTGAACGCTTCGGCCGAGGATGACGCCCGCCTCGTCGAAGCTCGCGCCAGGCTCGAAGCCGTCGGGAGACAAGCGCTGGAGAGCGCGCTCGCATTCCGTCCCAGGCTGGGCGAGATCAATGCGAGGCTGGATCAGCTTGGCCAACCGCCAGCCGATGATCAGGCTCCAGAACCCGATATCGTGACGTTGGAGCGCCAGAACCTCCTGGCGGAGAAGGCCGAGATCAACTCGCTCGTTGGCGTCGCCGAGAACCTGTCGATCAGGGTCAATGGACTCATCGACAGGATCGCGCAGATGCGTCGCGACCTCTTCGCGAGGCTGCTGACGAAGCGATATGTCATCGACTACGCGTTGATCCACGAGGTTCTCGACGCGGCCGTCAAAGAGACAGCCGAGTTCTACCGTGCCGTCTCGTCGTGGTTGCGGTTCGTCGTCACCTTCAAGTGGCGGTCGGTCCTCCTTGCTGCTCTCTTCGCCGTCGGCGCGGCCGCGGTGTTGATGATCGGGGGGAGGCGACTCTTCGGGCGGCTGCTTATCCAGGATTCCGCAACGCTCCAGCCTTCCTATCTCAGCCGGCTGTCCGTGGCGTTCTGGGCGACCCTGCTGCCGACTGCGGCGCTCGCGGTACTGCTGGGGGCGACATACTACTTCTTCGACTACTTCGCCGTGCTCCGGGCCGATATTCGGGTCTACCTGGCGTCTCTGTTCAGCGTCGTCACATTGTTCTTCTTCGTGCATCGCCTGGGGCGTCTGGCGCTGTCTCCAAAGCTGCCCGCGTGGCGGCTGATCCCCGTTCGCGACAGGGCAGCCTGGCCGCTGGTGCTCCTCGTCTCCGCGACCGCGTTCTTCACGGGTCTCGATGACTTCTTGACCAACGTCTACCAGGTGCTCGGGTCGCCGCTCGCACTGACCGTCGGCGAGAGCCTCGTCGCGACTATTCTCAACGGACTGATCCTCATCCTCATCGGGCTGGTCAAGCCCTACGCGGATGCGGACGGCCGGCCGCGTCCTTGGCATCCCGCCATGCGCCTGGTGCTGTTCGCGCTTGCGGGAACGATGATCGTGGCTGCGCTGTTCGGCTACATCGGACTCGCGCGTTTCATCTCACAACAGGTCGTCGTCACCGGTGCGATCCTGGCAACGATGTATCTGGGTCTGCTTTCGGCCCGGGCGGTTTCGGAAGAAGGGGCATTCCAGCATACGGCGCTCGGGCGTCGCTCGCAGCGCTGGTTCGGTCTCGACGAGACGACGCTCGACCAGCTCGGGCTTGTGGCAGGCATAACCATCAACGTGGCCGTCGTTCTGATCGGGCTGCCGCTGATCCTGCTGCAGTGGGGGTTCCGCCAGGAAGACCTGACCGCCTGGACCTTCAGGCTCGCCAACGAGATCCGCATCGGTTCGGTCTCTTTCTCCCTGGCGGGCATTTTCTCCGGCGTCGTGGTCTTCGTCGTCGGCTACTTCGTCACCCGGTGGTTTCAGGGCTGGCTCGACGGTTCGGTCATGGCGCGCGGGCGCGTCGACATGGGTGTGCGCAACTCCATCCGCACGGCGGTCGGATATGCGGGTATTGCCCTCGCCGGACTGATCGGCATCTCCGCGGCCGGCATAGATCTGTCGAACATCGCCCTGGTTGCGGGAGCGCTGTCGCTCGGTATCGGATTTGGCCTGCAAAACATCGTCAACAACTTCGTGTCGGGGTTGATCCTCCTGGCGGAGCGGCCGTTCAAGGTCGGCGACTGGATCGTTGCCGGCGGGTTTCAGGGAACGGTTCGGAAGATCAGCGTAAGGGCGACCGAAATCGAAACGTTCCAGCGCCAGACGATCATCCTGCCTAACTCAGAACTGATCAACGCCGCCGTCGGCAACTGGACACACCGGAACAAGCTCGGGCGCGTCGATATCAGGGTGGTCGTCGCCTATGACAGCGATGCACGCCGCGCCCACGAGATCATGACCGAGATCGTCCGAACCCACCCCGCCGTACTTCGCAATCCCGAGCCCTTCGTGCAATTCGTCAACTTCGGCACGACCGGCGCCGAGTTCGAGGTGAGGGTCTTCCTCGCCGACATTCTCAATGGAGCCACGGTTCAGAACGACGTCCGATTCTCGATCCTCGAAGCATTCGAGAAAGACGGAATCGAGGTTCCTTCGGCCCCGCGTGCCCAGACGGTCGCCAAGGAGACGCCTTGGCCGCTCGACGACGATCGCGCGCATGTCGAGGCAGAGAGCCAGGCCGTCGAGCAAACGGCGAGGAAGAGAGCCGACGAGACGAGGGCGAAGGGCAGGGCTCGCCGGCGCAAGATCGACCCCGATTGAACCCGTTCAGTTGCGGTTCAGCTAGGCTCTCCTATAAGCTTCTCCGAAAAGAGGGCGACCGTGCCCTCGAAAGACAACACAGGGACGGCGCACGCGCCGGGAGATCCAATGATGAAGCTTCTTCTCGGCTTCGCCGTGGTCGTCGCCATAGGCGGGGTAAGCCACGCCGCGAGCGCCGTGAACCTCGATGCGGAGCCTCATACGCTGATCGTGACGGAGGGCGGCACGCGAACCGAGCTGGCCGTCGGCGCCGGCGAGACAGTCGATTTCTGCCCGTCGGGCTGCTTCGTCACAATGCCCAATGGTGACCGCGAGGCGCTGACCGGCAGCGAGATCATCGAGATCTCCGGCGGGGTCGGCCGCGTCAAGTAGTATCGCCCCACATGGCATCGAAAGGCCGGGCTTGTTCCCGGCCTTTTAGTTTTCCGATTAGGGCATGGTTAACGATAGCGTCCGAAACCATCTCCCATCCCGCTCCAGGATGGCCCAGCTTAACGCTCCCCAAGGCGGCTTGCCGCTATAGCTCAGCCAAGACGTCCAAGAAGGGCGCGTGGACATTTTGGGCAAGGGACGGCCACCATGGATGCTCGATCGGACAGGAACGCGGTACCGCTCGCCGTCGACCTCGACGGCACGCTGATCACGAGCGACCTGCTTTGGGAAGGCCTGTTCCTGCTTCTGCGGAAGAACCCGCTCTATCTGTTCCTCGTGCCGCTCTGGGCAATCGCCGGGCCGGCGCGACTGAAGCAGGAGATTGCCGAGCGTGTCGACATCGACCCGGAGCTGCTTCCCTATCGGGAACCGCTGCTCGCAAGGCTTCGGGCCGACCACGCGGCGGGACGACTGATCATCCTCGCCACAGGCACTCCGCGCAAGTTCGCCGACGCCATCGCTGCCCATCTGGGCGTGTTCGACCGGGTTCTCTCGACCGAGAATGGGCACAACATGACCTCGGAGCGCAAACGAGCCGCGCTGGTCGACATTTTCGGGGACGGCGGCTTCGACTATGCCGGCAACAGTCGTCACGACCTCAAGGTCTTCGACGCCGCTCGCGAGGCGTTGATCGTGGCGCCCGATCGCGCCGCGTCGCGGTGGCACCGGCAACATGGAGGCGAGCGGATCGACGCGGATAAACCCACCGTGAAGACGCTGGTAAAGATGTTGCGCGTCCACCAGTGGCTGAAGAACGGCCTCATCGTCGTGCCTATGGTCCTCTCGCACGAGTACCTCAACCACGACATGCTCTTTGCCTGCCTGCTCGCATTCGTATCGTTCAGCGCGGCGGCATCGGCAATCTACATCGTCAACGATTTCTTCGATCTCTCGCTCGACCGAAAGCACGCGACCAAGCGAAACCGCCCTTTCGCGAGCGGCGTCCTGTCGATTCCGTATGGGGCGAAGGTCGCCGTTGCGCTGCTGGTGTTGAGCGTCGCAGCCGCGGCATCCCTGCCGCCTCTCTTCTGGCTGGTGCTCGCGGCCTATCTGGCTGCGACGACCGCCTATTCCCTGTCGCTCAAGCGCATGCTGCTCATCGACGTGCTGACGCTGGCGGGCCTCTACACCGTGCGCATCCTCGCCGGCGCGGCCGCGACGGGCACGGTCGTATCGTTCTGGCTGCTGGCGTTCTCGATCTTCTTCTTCCTGTCGCTGGCGCTCGTTAAGCGGTATGTCGAACTCAGGACCACAGCGCTCGACGCGAAGCAGCGTATCGCCGGCCGCGGCTACCGTCCGGAGGACGAGGAGATCGTCGCGCAGGCGGGCATGGCGTCCGCCTTTTCTGCGGCGCTGGTGCTCGCCCTCTACATCAACGGCGATTCCATCATGGGCGAGTTCGCGAGGCCGCACCTGGTTTGGCCGCTCGCCCCGATCGTGCTGTATCTCACCATGCGCATCTGGATCCTGGCTCGCCGGGACGAGATGCACGACGATCCCGTCGTCTTCATCATCAAGGACTGGCGCAGCCAGCTCGTCGCCGCCTTCGGCGTACTTCTTCTCCTCGCGGCCGGCCTGTGATGGGTGCGCGGACCTACCCCAGCTTCGGACGCACTGCGCTCCCCGCGCGCAACGCTGTCGCCGTCGAGGCGCTACTCGGCGCCCCGCTCGGCGTGCTGTCGCGCCGTCGTGGCGTGCTCGCCTACGGCAACGGCCGAAGCTACGGCGACAGCTGCCAGCCGGCGTCAGGCACCGTCATCGATGTGAGCGGAATGAACCGCATCCTCGATTTCGATCCGGTCACCGGGCTGATGGATGTGGAGGCGGGTGTACTCCTGTCCGAGGTCATCGCCGCCGCTCGCCCGCACGGCTGGTTCCCCGCCGTGGTGCCCGGCACCCAGTTCGTCACCGTCGCTGGCGCGATAGCGAACGACATTCACGGCAAGAACCATCATCGCCGGGGGACTTTCGGACGGCAGGTCGAAAGCCTTCGCCTGCTCGATTCCATTGGAATTCATGACTGCTCCGCGACGAGCAGCCCGTCCCTTTTCGCCGCCACGATCGGCGGCATGGGGCTGACTGGCGTCATCATGTCAGCGCGCATCCGACTGATGAAGGTGGCATCCGTCGACGTCGTCGAGCGCGTACAGGCGTTCGCTTCGCTCGCTGCCTATTTCGACCTCGCCGATGCAGCGGACCGGAACAACGAATATGCCGTGGCCTGGGTCGATCAACTCGCCGAAGGTGCGGCCGAGGGGAGGGGTCTGCTGATCACGGGCAACCACGCGGATGCCGACGCGGCGCCGCGCGCGACGTTGCTGCCGAAACCGTTCGTGCCCTTCCAGCCGCCATTCGGACTCCTCGGGCGACCCTTCCTGACGATATTCAATCGCATTTACCACGATCGAAAAGCCAGGACCGCCGAACGAAAGGTCGGGCACGAAAGCTTCTTCTTTCCATTGGACGGCGTCCGTCACTGGAACAGACTCTACGGACCCCGCGGCCTGTTCCAGCATCAGAGTTTGATCCCCGAAGCGGCCGCGCATTGCGTGGTGCCCGAACTGCTTGCAGCGACCAGGTCGGCGGGCCAGGCATCATTCCTGACAGTGCTGAAGCGCTTCGGCAACGTGGCCTCTCCCGGGCTGCTCTCCTTCCCGCGGCCTGGCTACACGTTGACGCTCGACTTCCCGAACCGCGGCGCCCAGACGCTCGCGCTGCTGGCGCGCCTCGACGCCATCACCGTCGAGGCCGGCGGCGCGGTCAACCCGTACAAGGACGCGCGTATGAGCGCCGACACCTTCGCGGCGTCGTTCCCGCGCTGGGCCGAACTCGAGGTAATGCGCGATCCGGCGTTCAACTCCGCGTTCTGGGAACGCACCGCGCTCAGACTGGCGAGCCGGGCCGTTCGCGCCCGGATCGCCGCCGAATAGCATCACAAAGGACCGCCAAGACCATGAAATATCTCGGCTTCATCCTCTTCACAGTGATGACCAACGCTGCCGCTCAGGTGATGCTGAAGCAGGGGATGACCTCGCTCGGCCCGATGTCCTTCGAGGGCGGCAACCCGATCCTCAAGATGCTCCAGATCGTCTTCCATCCCTGGGTCTTCGCGGGGCTGCTGACCTTCGTCGTTTCGATGGCCTCTCACCTCTACGTGCTGTCGAAGGTCGAACTCTCTTTTGCCTATCCGTTCCTCAGCCTCGCCTATGTGGCGGTGGCGGTGTTCGCCTATTTCGTATTCCGCGAAGACCTCAACGCCTGGCGCATCGCCGGCATCGCCTTCATTTGCGTCGGCACGGTGCTGATCGCACAGGGTGGCTCCGGCCACGCCGAGGCATCCATTTCTTCCGAATCCATCAAGACCAGCGAGCTAGCCCGATGAGACATGTGATCTATGGCGGCGACGGATTTGTCGGCCGCCATCTCGCCCAGAAACTCGCATCCGACCGCGAGGACGTCATCGTCGCCGACATCGTCAAGAGCGACCTGCCGCACTATCGCCAGGCGCGGCATGTCCATTGCGACGTGACGGATGCGGCGTCGGTTGCTGCGGTCGGCCTGCGCGACGACGACATGGTCTACAATTTGTCGGCCAAGATGCTGTCGCCGATCCAGGTCAGGGCGAAGCGGCACGAGTTCTTCTTCCCCGTGAACTACCATGGCACGGTCAACATCATCCACGCGATGGACAAGGTCGGCGCGTCGAGCCTCGTCCATTTCACGACGGACATGATCTACGGTCACACGGTCTTCCAGCCGATGACCGAAGATCATCCAGTATCGCCGCTCGGCGAATACGGGCTGTCGAAGCTCAAGACGGAGGAACTGGCGGCTGAATGGCGTAAGCGCGGCATGAACATCTCGCTGTTCCGCCCGCGCCTCATCATCGGCCCCGGCCGGCTCGGCATCCTCGAAAAGCTGTTCAAGCTGATCGACTGGAACCTGCCGGTCCCGATGATCGGGTCGGGCAGAAACCCCTATCAGTTCATCTCGGTATTCGACTGCGCCGAAGCCGCGCGGCTTGCCTGGAAGGCCGGCGTGCCGAACGAGGCGTACAACCTTGGCTCGCTCAACCCGCCACCGGTGAAGAAGCTGCTCGGCGACCTGATCCGCCATGCAGGTTCGAAGTCGGTTTTGATCCCGACGCCGGGCTGGGCGGTCAAGCGAACGCTCGATCTGCTCGATCTCGTGAACATGCCGATCATGGATCCCGAGCAGTACCTGATTGCAGACGAGGAATGCGTGCTCGACGTGTCCAAGGGCGAGCGTCAGCTCGGCTGGGTGCCGAAATACCGCGACGAGGACATGCTGATCGCCGCCTACACCGAATATCGCGCGAAGAAGGACGGCGCCGCCGTCTCCGCGTCCCACGTTCCCGCCGAGTAGGAGTTTTCGATGACCGTTATGACCAGACCGCAGGCGGCCGAAGCGCGCGCCATCGTCGAGGCGCCGGCGCTGGCGCCGGTCGCGATCGCCAGGCCGAACCTGATGAGCGTCGAGCAGGCCAAGTCGCTCGACGTCGCCGCGATGACCGACCTGTTCAAGGCGCATATCAATCCCGGACAACTCCACTTCATGAAGCTGCTCGGCTTCCACAAGGTGAAGGTCGAGAGCGCCGAGGGCATGTACTACACCGACCAGAACGGTCGGAAGATCCTCGACTTCTTCGGCGGTTTCGGCTCGCTGGCTCTCGGTCACAACCACCCGCGTCTGATCGCGGCGCGCAAGAAGTTCCAGGACGAGAAGCGGCACGAGATCGCCATCGCCTTCATGTCGCAATACGCGGCAGCCCTTGCCCACAACCTCGCCGAGATCGCGCCCGGCGAACTCGACATGGTCTTCTTCGGTTCGTCGGGATCGGAGGCGATGGAAGCGGCCGTAAAGCTCGCCGAGCGCGCTGCCGGCCCCAAGCGCCCGAAAGTGGTCTACGCCGAGAATTCTTTCCACGGGAAGACCAAGGGCGTGCTCGCGGTGACCGACGGGCAACTGTACCGGGCCGACTTCAAGGTGGCCGACAACACGGTGCGCGTGCCGTTCGGCGACATCGTCGCAATCGAGGGCGCCTTCAAATCCGATCCTTCCATCGGCGCCATCGTTCTGGAGACCATCCAGGGTGGTGCCGGCATAATCCAGGCACCGCCGGCGTTCTGGCAGAAGCTGCGCAAGCTATGCGATCAGTACGGCGTCATCTGGGTTGCCGATGAGGTGCAATGCGGCGTTGGTCGTTCAGGCCGCTTCTTCGCCTTCGAACATTACGACGTCGTACCCGACGTTACCGCTCTGGCCAAATCGCTTGGCGGCGGCAAGACGGCGATGGCGGCGATGATCGCGCGGCGCGACGTCTACATGAAGGCCTACGGGTCGCCGAAGACAGCGATGATCCACGCGGCCGCGACTTTCGGCGGCATCGGCGAGGCCTGCATCACCTCGATCGAGGCGCTCAACGTTCTTTACGACGAAGGGCTGATCGAGAACTCCGCGGCCACCGGCGAATACCTGCTCGACCGGTTGATCGACCTTCAGGCGAAGTATCCGTCGATCGTCAAGGACGTTCGCGGCAAGGGCATGATGATCGGCCTGGAGTTCCACGACTTCTCCCAGACGCTGCCGCTGGTGCTGCGTCCGGTGGTCAGCGTACTCGACGACAAGCTCAAGGGCTCGCTGTCAGGCTTCGTCGGTTCGTTGCTCTTGCGCGACCACGGTGTGCTGGTGGCGTTCACGGAGTACAACCGTAACGTCATCCGGTTGGAGCCGCCGCTGATCTGTGGACGAGAGCACGTCGACGCCTTCATCGCGGCGCTCGACGAACTGCTCGGTCGCGGCATCGTCTCGATCGTCAAGGATTTCGTGAAGAGCCAGCTTTCCTGACGCCGATCTCTTGTCATCGCGGCGGCCGGGCAGTGCCCGGCCGCTTTCGCATTGGCGAGGCGGGCCCTATTTGAACCGGTCCGCGAAACGCGGGTGAACGAAGGCATCGAAACATTCGTCGAGGTGGATGCGTCGATGCTCGTCGAGCATC
Source organism: Rhizobiaceae bacterium (assembly GCA_050184585.1). Classification (GTDB taxonomy): domain Bacteria; phylum Pseudomonadota; class Alphaproteobacteria; order Rhizobiales; family Rhizobiaceae; genus JBFXAF01. The sequence continues at coordinate 83,977 of JBFXAF010000001.1, forward strand.
GGCCCATAGATCTGGTAGAGGTGCGCGTTGGCCGTCGTCAGAGGGCAGAGCGGGTAGAGGACGAGGTCGGTGTCCTCGACGGCCTCTGTCACGAATGGTCCGGGACGCGGGACGGCGCGGCTAGGATCGGCGCCGATGGCGATATGTTTTGGAGCCCTACGGTCCATCAGCCACGGGAATGGGTTCACGAAGTTCAAGGACATGATGGTCTCGAAACGCACGCCGCGCTCCGCCTCCAGTCTGCGGATGCTGGATATGGCGTGATCGATGGCCATCAGGTGGCCAAGCTGGAAGTCGAAGTCGGAATAGAGCACCGGCGTCGGCAGTTCGCCGACGGCCACCAAGTCCTCGTATTCCGTGAGGTGGGCGCCGTAGAAGGCAAGCATGTTGTGCGCCCGCTCCAGGACCTCCGGCCGGCTCGACAACGCCCCGATCGATTTCAGGTTCTCGTTCGGCATCGGCTCGTTCTTGATCCCGCCGACAAAGGTGCGTGCGGCTCGCTCCACCGTGTTGACGGCGATCGGGAGCATTGACGCGGCGGCGAGCACGAGGGCGGTCCCCATCAGTGCCGGCTTCGCCATCATGGCGATGCTGCGCAGGACGATTGCAAGCACGATTGGCCAGAGGAAGATCATGGCCTGGCTGCCGGTATTCTGGGTTTCGAAAAGGATGCCGGCAAAGATCGCGACCAGCAACCATATCGCGTTGTGGTCGAGGAAGCGCGCCAGAGCGGCCGGGCTGCGTTCTGACACGACCGCGCGCCCCGCTGCGGCCAGTTTTCGCCGGTCGAACCATAGGATCAACAGAGCGAGCATTCCCGCCGGCGCGATGATCCCGAAGGTAAGCGATGCGGCCTGCATGAAGCGTGGCAGGATCGTGCCGTCGTTCATTTCGACCAGAGCCAGGATATCAGCGAGATAGTGCGAGACCAGTTCCGACGAGAATTCGAGCGCAGCGAGCACGGCGAAGAAGGCAAGTGCGGCGGCCATCCCGACCTTGAATGCGATACGGCCGGCAAGGAAGGCGAAGGCGCAGAGGATCAAACCCGCGACAAAGCCGGTTATCTTGAGAAAGAAGAGCGCGGACATCGAGACGAGCACGACCGCGCCGAGTATGCGCCTGTCTCGCACCAGGAGCAGCGCCGCGGTGAGTACGTAGAGCAACTGACAGCACTGACGGTTGTAGATGCCGAAGCCGTCCGAGCCGGGATAGGGATAGAAGTCGCGGGTGTTGAATGGCAGGAGCGCGAAGATCAGGAACGGGATGAGAATCGCCGCGGCAGTCAAACGTGATCGTCCGTCCACATCCCACAGGATTGCGGCCATCAGTGGCGCGGTGACGGCCAACAGCGACCAATGGGCAAGGAGGACGGGATTGGCATCGGGGAAAACCGCGAGCCAGCCGGCGAAGATGTAGTAGCCGAGCGGGCCAACGGGAGCGAAGAAGTCGTTGATCGGCACCTGGCCGTCGAAGATGCGTGCGGCGGCGTCATAGTAGATGATGACGTCCCAGTACATCGGTCCGACGGGCACCGTTAGCGGCACCGCCATCATTAGGCAGACGAGGAGAACTGCCAATCCAAGCCAAACGAGCGGAGAGCCGGGTGTCAGGACGCGGGCTTCGGCCGCATCGCGGTTCATCGTCATCGCCATCGATCGCTCCTTGCGGGTCGACGCCGCTCAGATCGTATCGGCCAATGCGACGCCGAGCGCTGCAGACGCGACCGACATCGTCAGCGCCATCGGCAGCCATTTGCGCGATCTTACGGGATCGATCGTAAAGAAATTGAGCGGGAAGAGATGACGGTGCGGCGAGGGGTCGGTGTCATCGCGCGGCGCCTCCATGAAGCACTCCTCCTCGAACCAGGTCCAGTCGTCCGCCCAGGTCCAGCAGTCGTGGCGCTTGTAAACGGAGGCGACCTCCTCGGCGAATGCCTTGTCAACTGGCAGTCGGACATAGCCGCCTGGACAGGTCTCGAAATAGCGCATCGCCAATGGCAGGGCGCGGTCGGTGCAATAGTTCGACATCCAGAGTTTGAATCCGATTTCCTCACGCAGCAGCTGGAGCACGCGAAACACCTGGATATGCTCCTCGTGTCCGTACTCGCCCCACGGATTGTGCGTGAAGACGTTCATGTCCGCGCTGAGCAGCGGTCTCAGCGCGTCGCGGATGACATAGAAATTGGCTTCGTAGGCGCGGGCAACGCTCGCATCGGCCACCCTGCCGCGGTCGAGCACGGACACTTTGGAAAATGAGAGGCGCGCCATGCGCGTCATCTCGCGGCGGTTCGCCTCGAGGCCGAGGGCGATGCCGTGGGGCGTGACGACGGGGCGGTTCCAGTCGGCGCAGGCATAGGCGCCTGCTTCAGAGACGCCGAGGCAAACTGTGCCGGCGCGCGGATAGTCGCCGAGCGCGGCGTCGCGACGCTCGCCCAATCCCGGCTGCGCCCAGAAATCGCGGAAGACGATCACGATGCGATCGACGTCCTTGATGATGGAGCCGAACCAAAGCATTTCGTCGTCGGCGTGTGCGCCGACGATCAGCGAGTTGTGCAGGAAATGTGGCCTGTCGTGCATTCGGCCCCCCCACCGGTGTCACGGTCGCTTGCATGCCGCTGCACCCGACCGAACTCCAGATACCAGCACTGGTTGCGCCAGGTGTTAATAGTGGTCGTTAACTCTCCATTAAGGCTAACGTCGGCCGGTGCAGGTGCGGGGAGGTCGCGCGGCCCCGGCAGCGATGTCGCAAACAGCATGCGACCTCGCGCGAGCGTCCTCCTATAGTCGGTGCGCTCAAACACTTGGAGTCGCGGGCGATGGCAGGGTTTCCGGCACGGGCGAAGGTCGTCATCATCGGGCTCGGCGGCATCGTCGGCGCGTCGATCGCCCACCATCTGATCGAACGGGGATGGGATGACATCGTCGGCATAGACAAGTCGGGCATCCCGACCGATGTCGGTTCGACCGCGCACGCGTCGGACTTCTGCTACATGACCAGCCACGATTTCCTGTCGTGCTGGACCTCTCTCTACTCGATCGGCTTCTACGAGAGGCTCGGCCACTACGAACGCATCGGGGGGCTGGAAGTCGCGCGCGTGGGCGATGACGCCCGCATGGACGAGATCAGGCGCAAGATCACGTCAGGCAAGGCGTTCGGCACGCGGGCGCGAACGATCGATTCCGCCGAGATCAAGGCGAAGTTCCCGCTCATAGACGAAACCGCGGTTCAGGGAGGGCTCTGGGACCCTGACGCCGGTCTCGTCATTCCGCGCTCGCAGACCGTTGCCGGGAAGCTGGTCGACCAGGGCGTGGCGGCCGGCAAGCTCCAGGCCTTCGCCAATACGGCAGCGAAGTCGCTCGTCATCGATAACGGCCGCATCAAGGGCGTGGTCACCGACCGGGGCACGATCGAGGCCGACTACGTCGTCGTCAGCGCCGGTCTGTGGGGCCGGCTGATCGCGGAGATGGCGGGCGAGGATCTGCCGGTCATGCCGGTCGACCATCCGCTGACATTTTTCGGCCCGTACACCGAGTTCGCCGGGACCGAAAAGGAGATCGGCTACCCATTGCTGCGTGATCAGGGCAACTCCGCCTACATGCGGGACACCGGCGATCCGACCACGTCCGAAGGCGGCATGATCGAGTGGGGTTACTACGAGGAAACCAATCCGCGGCTCTGCCATCCGCGCGATCTCCTCGAGAAACACCAGGCGCGGCTCTCGCCCTCGCAGCGGGACCTCGACATGGAACAGATCATGGCTCCCCTGGAGCGCGCCATCGAACTGACCCCGATCCTGGGCGAGCTCGGTTACGACGAACGCCGCTCGTTCAACGGGCTCCTGCAGGTCACGGCCGATGGCGGCCCGTCGATCGGCGAGAGCCAGAAGGTGAGGGGGCTGTGGTATGCCGTCGCCATCTGGGTGAAGGACGCACCGGGCATGGCGAAGCTCGTCGCCGACTGGATGGTCGACGGCCGCACGGAAATCGATCACGCGAAAATCGACTACGCCCGCTTCTATCCGCACCAGATGCAGGAGGCCTTCGTCGAGGGTCGCTGCGGGGAGGCGGCGCAGAAGATCTACAATCCGGCGGTTCACCCGCGCGAGCCATATGCGACCGGCCGCAACATCCGCCGCTCGCCTTTCCACGAACGCGAGAAGGAACTCGGCGGCCATTTCATGGAACTCGGCGGGTGGGAGCGCGCACACGGCTACGCCGCCAACGAGCACCTGCTGGAAAAATACGGCAACCGCGTGCCGGTCCGCCAGAACGAGTGGGACAACCGCCATTTCTGGCGCGTGTCCAACGCCGAACACCTCGCCATGAGCGAGGATTGCGGCATCGTGAACCTGTCGCACTTCTACATGTTCGACGTGGAAGGACCCGACCACGTCGCGCTGATGGAATGGCTCTGCGCTGCGCGCATCGGCGGCGACGCCAACATCGGCAAGGGCATCTACACCCACTTCCTCGACGACGAAGGCATGGTGCGCGCCGACCTGACGGTGATCCGCATGGCCGACCGCTGCCGCGTCATCGACGGCGCCGACGCAGGGCCGCGCGACTACCACTATGTGAGGCGCATCGCCGAGGACAAAGGCTTCGACGTGACCGTGACCGACGTGACGGAAAAGTACGTCACCATCGGCATCTGGGGGCCGAACGCGCGCACGACCCTTCAGGAGATCGTGGAGCATCCGGCCGGGCTGTCGCCGGAAAACTTCCCCTTCGCTGCGATCAAGCCGGTCAGGATCGGCGGCAAGGACGTGACGGCCTTCCGGATCTCCTATGTCGGAGAGCAGGGCTGGGAGCTTCATATGCGCTACGAGGACGGGCTGGCCGTCTGGGACGCGCTGCGTTCGACCGGCGTGATGGCGTTCGGTGTTGAGACCTACGCCAATTCGCGGCGCATGGAGAAGAGCCTCCGACTCCAGAACGCAGATCTGCTCACGGAGTACAACCTGATCGAATCCGACCTTGCACGCCCGAAAGTCAAGGACGTCGACTTCCGGGGCAAGGCGAAGCACCTGGAGTACAAGGCGCGGGACCATCAGCCGGCGATGCTGTGCACCCTCGTCATGACCGAGAACGTAGATTCGAAGGGTGTACCGCGCTATCCGGTCGGCAACATGCCCGTGTTGGACCCTGCAACCGGCGAGACCCTGGTCGACGAACTCGGTCGCCGTTCTTTCACGACCTCGGTCGCCTATGGCCCGACGATCGGCAAGAACATCGCGCTCGCCTACCTCCCGTGGGCCTTTTGCCAGGAGGGCCGGCAGCTTCAGGTCGAGTATTTCGGCGAGACCTATCTGGTCGAGGTAGCGAGCGTCGGCTACAAGCCTCTGTACGACCCGGAGAATCTGAAGCCGCGGAGCTGAGCAGTCACCCACCATGTGGCGGCATCGCGCGCGCGTCAGGCGGCGGCTTCCTCCCGCCCAAGAAGGCATTAGGACTCTGTCTCGACTGACGACGGATCGGCGTGGACGGGTGGTGAAATGGACGCTCATGTCGTGGGTGCGGCCTCGACCGGCGCTTCGCGCGCGCGAAACCATCCTCCGGTCCTGACGATCGTCCTGCCCACATACAATGAAGCATCCAACATCGAGTCGGTCATCGAGCGCATCGGTGAAGCGTTGGCGGGGATCGCCCACGAGGTGATCGTGGTCGATGACGACAGCGCCGATGGCACTGCGGCGGCGGCGCGCAGGCTCGCCATCGCGCGAGACAACGTCAGATGCCTGCGCCGCGTCGGGCGGCGCGGACTGTCCGGCGCATGTTTGGAAGGGATGATGGCGGCGAATGCCGACACGGTCGCGGTCATGGACGCCGATGGCCAGCACGACGAAAGCATACTGCCGACAATGCTCGAGGACATTCGTGGGGGCGCGCAGCTCGTCATTGGCACCCGCTACGCGGCGGAAGGTTCGGCGAGCGACGGCTTCTCCGCGCGTCGGGCGCGGGGTAGCGCGATCACGACGTGGCTCGCGCGGCTGGTGCTCGGCCGGGACGTCTCCGACCCGATGAGCGGGTTCTTCATGCTAAGGCGCGACCTCGCCGACCAGTTGGCCGGCAAGGTTTCGAGCGAGGGCTTCAAGATACTCTTCGATATTCTGTCTCGGCTCCCCACAAATGCGGTCATCGCCGAGGTCCCTTTCGTGTTCCGCCGTCGCGAGCACGGTGAGAGCAAGCTCGGCGCCTTGGTCCTGATGCAGTTCCTCGGCCTTATTGCCTCAAGGCTGACGGGTGGCGTCGTGCCGATGCAGTTCGCGCTGTTTGCGATGGTTGGTCTGTCGGGCGTGGCGGTTCACCTCGCCGTGCTTCAGGTTTTGACGGCTTGGTTCGATGTGGCGTTCATCGCCGCCCAGACCGCCTCGACCATCGTTGCGATGACGAGCAACTTCCTGCTCAACAACGTTTTCACCTACGCTCACCGCCGGCTCAGAGGCTGGCGTTTCCTGACGGGTCTGCTGTCATTCTACCTGCTGTGCGGACTCGGGGCGATCGCCAATGTCGGAGTCGCCGCTTGGATCTATGAGTTCAATCCGTCGACGCTGCTCGCAGGACTTGCGGGTGCATTGATGGGTTCGGTGTTCAACTACGCGGTGACACGATCGGTGACGTGGCGGGACAGGCAATGAGTGCGAACGAGGCGCCGCCACGACGGACAGGGGCGGCCTTCGCGGGGGATATCGCAGTCGTTTCTCTCGTTCTCGGCTTCGCCATCGCGCGGCTCTTCGCACATCTCGACGCACCGGAAGACCTGTGGCGAGGCGTCTTGCATGACCGTCACGGCCATTACGCCTACGGCCTCGATCTCGCCGTTTCGATCGCCACGTTGAACCTGGACGACGCGATCTGGGCCATCGCGAAACCGGCAGTCTGGCCGCCGTTCCACGGCATGGTGCTTTCGGCGGTTCTCCTCGTTTCCGGATTTGACTGGCGTCTCGGCGTGGTGCCGAGCCTGTGCGGCTGGGCGCTTATGGTATGCTCGGTCTGGCAGATCGCGCTGAGGCTCTTCCTGCGAGCCGACCTGGCCGCGGTCGCCGGGTTCGTCGCCGTGGGCTTTGCGCTGAGCAGCCCGTCTCTGGCGCTGCTGAGTTCCGACGTGATGCTGGAGGGTCTTGGGGCCGGCCTGTCGGCTGGGTGCATCTACGCCTTCATCGCCGCGTGCCAGGAGCCCACCAGCCGGTGGCGCTGGCGCCTTCTCGGTCTTGTGGCGACGCTGCTGTTCTTCGAGAAATACAACTATTGGGTTCTGGCGATCGTTGCGATCACGCTGGCCGCCCTTGCGCAACACCCTGGCGTGCGGATGGCGGCAATGTCGTTCGTGGCATGGCTGCTGCGATCCGCGCCAATGATGTTGCGGCGGCCAGCGGCCTTGGTTTGCCTCGCGCTGCTCTGCGTGGTGGCTGCGATAGGGCTGCACGGGCCCGTTGCGCTGCGGCTCGCCGGTACCGAGGTGCAGCTCTATCCGCCGTTCAACCTGCTCACTGCAGCCTACGCGGCCTTCTTCATTCTCTCCCTGCAGCTTTGGCGCGAGCACCGGGAGCGCGCGCGCATTGCCCTGGGCACGGCCGGGACGGCGCTGCTGTTGTGGCACGCGCTTCCCGTGGCGGCTTCCTTTCTCGTGCCGCGGCGGCTTGGATCGTTCGTGTGGTTCCTCGCCCCGAGCAACGCGGACGAGAGGCTCTATCACTTTGACCCGATTGGCGGCCTCTGGCTTTATCTCGATGCATTTCTCAATGGATTTTCGACGTCTCCGGCAACGGGTTGGCTTTGCCTGGCCTTGGTGGCTCCAGCGCTCGCGTTCCCGCGGAGTATGCGAGCAGAGTGGCTGGTCGTGCCAATTTTTCTCGCCGTCAGTGTCGCGGCAATGCTGCTGCATCCGCAGCAACAGGCGCGTTTCCTGGCGACATCGATCTTCGGGCTATGGCTTGCCGCCGGAGCGGGCGCGGCCATCATGGTCGGCGCATTGGCTGGTCGCCGATCGGTACCAGCGATATTGGCGGGCGTTGCGGCAGCAGCGGTGTTGATCGGAAACGACATTGCCACGCCCTACAGGCTGGAAGCGTACCGGATCGCTGCCCGTAGCCCTTCGGGCCCCTCCGATCTCGCTATCCCGCGGGCGTATCTGCCCTACGTCGATCCCAATGTACCTGCCGCCATCATTGCGACTTTCGGGGGCACGAAGCTGCTCGACTGGCCGGTCGTCGACGCCTGCCACTGCCGCTTTCGCTCATTGTCGGAGCCGTTGAGCCCCCAGGCGGACCGCGAGGAGATCAAGGGTGCAACCGCCACGTTGCTCGCCGGTACACATGCCTTCCAACTGCTGGTCGCGGACTTCCCTTCGTTGACCCGTTTCCCTTACGCGTACGACAATACGCGCGGAATCGTCGATGCCATGTTCGAGCAGAATCGCTTCACCATGGTTCGCACGATAGAAGTCGTCGATCCGCCGGGCACGATCTTTGTCCTACGGCGATAGGATCGCCGGCCTGGATTCGGTCGCGCGATTGTGATGGGAGGGGTCCCGCCTCCGCTTCCTCGTCCCCTCGAACTCGCCTACGCTTCAGTTCATGTCTCGTCAGCGAAGCGGATGGCGGGTTGTGGCTGGAGGCGTGTTTGGCGCTCTGGCGGCAACGCTCGTGTCTTCGGCGAATTCCGCTGAAGCTGTCGATGTAGAACTGGTTCTTGCCGTCGATGTCTCTCTATCGATGTCTCCCGACGAGCTCGGGATTCAGCGCGATGGTTACGCGGCAGCGCTCAAGGATCAACGCGTGATCGACGCGATCACATCTGGACTGCACGGACGCATAGCGCTGACCTATTTCGAATGGGCTGGTTCCGTCACCCAGAGGGTCATCATTCCGTGGACCATCATCGAGACGGCGGAGGACGCAAACAGGGTCGCCGACACGCTGACGGCGACGCCGCCGTCGAGCGCGCGACGAACGTCGATCTCGAGTGCTCTGGAGTTCGGCGCGGATCTGTTTGCAGAAAGCCCGTTCCGGGGAATGAAGCGGGTCATCGATGTCTCCGGCGACGGGCCGAACAACCAAGGCGCACCGGTTGCGTACGTCCGCGACGAGGTCGCCGCGCAGGGCATCGTCATCAACGGGCTGCCGCTCATGACCAATGGAGGGATGTCGACCCCGTACGATGTCGAGGATCTCGACGAGTACTATGCGGATTGCGTCATCACGGGGCCCGGCGCATTTGTCATTCCGGTCAATGAATGGTCGCAGTTTCCGGAGGCGATCCGGCGAAAGCTGGTGCTCGAACTGGCCGCGCCGCTGTCGCCTGTGCGCATGGCAGAGGAAGCAGCCGGTGCGCCCCTGACTCGGGTCCAGTCCCGCTCGGCCTACGACTGCCTGGTCGGCGAAAAGCTCTGGCGCGACCGCCAGTGGATGTTCGACAGCCGCTGAACGCCTACGCAGCCATCAGTTGCTTGCGGTCCGACCGCTCCTGTTGCGGCGATCGGGCATAGAGTTCGCGGTAGCACTTCGAGAAATGCGAGGCCGAGACGAACCCGCAGGCCACGGCCACCTCGACCACGGGCATGGATGACTGGATCAGCAGGTGACGGGCGCGGTCAAGCCGGATCTCCAGATAGTAGCGCGCCGGCGATCGACCCATCTCCTGCCTGAACAGTCGTTCGATCTGGCGGCGTGACAGGCCGACATGGTCGGCGATTTCCACCAGCGAAAGCGGCTCCGACAGGTTCTGCTCCATCAGTTCGATGATGGTGAGCACCTTGGCGTTCTGAACCCCGAGGCGGGCGCGAAGCGGCAGGCGCTGGCGGTCCGTCGGGCTTCTCACGCGATCAGTCAGCACCTGCTCGCAGACGCGGTTGACCAGCCCGTCGTCGAAGTCGTCGCCGATCAGCTTGAGGATCATGTCGAGCGCGGCGGTGCCGCCGGCGCAGGTATAGATGTTCTGGTCGACCTCGAAGAGGTCGGCGAACACATTGGCCTTCGGGAACGCTTCCTGAAAGCCCGGCAGGTTCTCCCAGTGGATGGCGCAGCGGCGGTTGGAAAGGAGGCCGGCCGCGGCGAGTACGTAGGCGCCCGTACATAGCCCCCCGATCGCCACGCCCCGATTGTATTCCTCGCGCAGCCACGCGAATGCCGAGCGGTTCTGGTAGGTTTCCACGTTGATGCCGGAGCAGACAACAACCATTGAAGGCCGGTCCGGGCCGGCCATCTTCCGTCGTTCGTCGTCAAGCGACGTGTTGACCGCGCATTCGACGCCGTTGGATGCCTTGACCGGCCGCCCGTCAACGCTGCACAGCCTCCAACGATAGGCTTCATAGCCGAGCATGCGGTTGGCGATGCGCAACGGATCCAGGGCCGTGGCGAATGCGACCATGGTGAAGTCTGGAACGAGGAAGAACACCAGCGAGCGCTTGATCGGATGCTTGATGGCGTTCAAAGGTGCGACCCCACGCATGACCGGGCGACACCCATGTCGCTATCAGCAAAGCGACAACAGGAAATTTGCTCGCTGTCAACGGCGTCGACGGCGCACTGCCGCTGAAAAGGCGACGGTCAGCTATCCATCGTGAAATGCGCAATGTCGCGCACGGGACAACCGCGGCAAGACCTGGAAGCGCCGCGAGCAAAGCCGCGGCACGCTTCGACACCTATAGTGGCTTTGCTCGCTGCTAGCCGACCAGCATGCCAAGCCGGTTCGCCGCGAGCGCTGCGGTCTCACCAGGCATGGAATTGGTCAGGCGCCTCCGCTCCAGGACGGTGGCCAGGCTGACATCACGCTTGACGGGGAAAAGGCGGGACAAGAGTTTCATGGTCAGGCTCCAGGCATGAGTTGCACGGGTGCCTTCGCGTTCGGTGTCCGGAGTGGGGCAGCTCGTTCGGCGAGGCATATACGCGTCGGCTGAAGCCCTTTGAGCGCGGAAAGCGAAGCGCATCATATGAAAAGCGACATTGACGGTGTCACTTCGGGGCAAACAGCCAAAACTCTTCCAATCTTTACAAATCCTTAATCGACAAGGCTTCCGCGTTGCCAGTGTTCCGCATGCGTCATGCGCGGCGCACATGGCCAGTGATCGCGTCCGCCGGAGCCGGCAAGGGCGCCGGCGGACGATACGGTCACCATCGAACGCCCTCAGTGATAGCGGACGAAGCGATGGCCGGTGCTGCGGTCGAAACTGTCCGGCCAGCCGATGTCCTTGCGTAACTCGGGCGGCAAGGCCTCGATCTGGCGCTGCGTGACGAAACGAGCGCGGGCGGCGGTGAAGTCGGCGGCGATGCGGCCGATGGTGGCTAGGATAGACACGGCGTTTCCCTTCCTTCGTTCGGTGGCCAATCTCGTCCGGCGGCGATCCTTCGGTTCGGCTCGAAGTTCACAACGCCGTTCGACAAGGTTGACATTATGAGCGCGGCTGTGTTCAATCAATCGAAATGGAATGATCGTTTGGATCAAAGAAACTGAATGGTGCCCCTCATGACCGCCCCGCTCAATCACCCCCTTCCTTTGCTCGATCTCGATGTGCTGAGAACCTTTGTGGCAATCGCCGAGACCGGCAGTTTCACCAGCGCGGCCAATGCCGTCTTCCGCACGCCCTCGGCGGTGTCCATGCAGATCAAGAAGCTGGAGGATATCCTCGGCCGCGCCGTCTTTTCGCGCGATGCGCGTTCCGTCGCGCTCACGACTGATGGGGAGATGCTGCTCGGCTATGCGCGGCGCATGCTGGCCATCAATCGCGAGGCGGTTGCGAAGTTCATCGTGCCGGACATCACCGGCGTGGTGCGATTGGGTTCCCCCGACGATTTCGGCGAGCGGTTGCTCCCGCATGTGCTCAAGCGGTTCTCTCAGTCGCACCCGTCGATCGCGGTAGACGTGGTCATCGACCAGAGCGTCAACCTGCGCCGGCGGATGGACGACCGCACGCTCGACATCACGCTGCTCACCAATTCCGTGAAGGTCAGCCTCGACGGCGCCGAGGTGCTGATGACCGAGCCCGTGGTCTGGGCCGGCGCCAAGGGAGGCTGCGCGCACATGCGCGAACCGGTTCCGGTATCGTTATGGGAGGAGGGTTGCGCCTGGCGCGCAAGTGCCGTCGACGCGTTGGGACGGCAGGGCCGGAACTACCGGGTCGCCTACATGAGCGCCCACACCGCCGGTCAACGCGCGGCAATTCTGTCCGACCTGGCGATCGCACCGCTGCCGAAATCGTTCATCGGCTCCGACATGGTCGAACTCACGGAGGCCGACGGGCTTCCCGAGATGGGAACCTACAGCCTCTGTATGGTGGTCGCGCAGGATGCACAGCCGCCGGTCAAGGCGGCGGCGGACCACATCCGTGCGACCTTCGACCTCTTTCGCGAGACCGGTCGCCTCTGATCCGGGTTCGGAACTTCCGCGCAGGCAGCGGGTTTCCCTCCGCGAGCGTCCGTTTGAGGGAAGCGTCATGGCAGAGCGTCCGGTCTGGAAGGGGCAGCTAAGACTGTCCCTCGTTTCAATCCCCGTCGAAATGTACTCGGCGACGAATTCGCGCGCCCGCGTATCGTTCCGGCAGATACACAAGCCTTCGGGCAAGCCCATCCAGCTCCAGAAGGTCGTGCCGGGCATCGGCCCGGTAAAGGATGATGATATCTGGAAGGGTTACAAGGACGATGGCGAGTACATCCTGATCGAGCAGGATGAGATCGACGCAGTGAAACTCGAGACCAGAAAGACCCTCGAGCTCGTGCAGTTCGTCGACGTGGCCGAGATACCACCCATCTACTTCGACAAGCCCTATTTCCTCGCCCCGACCGATGAACTTGCCGAAGATGCCTTTCGGGTTGTGCGGGACGCCCTGAAGCAGACCGGCAAGGCGGGCTTGGGCCAGCTCGCGATGCGCGGTCAGGAGTATCTGGTCGCGGTACGGCCCTGCGCCAATGGTCTGCTCCTTGAGACGCTGCACTACGCCGACGAGATCCGGAAGACGGACTCATTCTTCTCGTCCATATCGAAGAAGCCGGCCGAGAAGGACCTGCTTGGGGTCGCCAAGGAGCTGATTGAGCGCAAGACGGCCCCGTTCGACGCGGCGGCGTTCAAGGATCACTATGCGGACGCTGTCCGCGAACTGGTCGCGCAGAAGGCGAAGGGCAGGAAGCCGCGTGTCGCGGCCGACAATGACGAGAAACGGCCGAAGGGCGGCAACGTGATCGACCTCATGTCGGCGCTGAAGAAGAGCCTCGAGACTTCCGGCAGAAAAGCGTCAGGCGGCAAGGCCGCGGCAAGGAAGCCGTCGAAGTCGACCGCGAAACAGAAGAAGTCCGCCTGAGGCTCCCATGGCGAAGGCGGCCGTCGCTGAGCGTCTCAAGGATTATCGCGCCAAGCGGGACTTCTCGAAGACCGCCGAGCCGGACCACGAGGCGCCAGTCGCAAAGCGTGGTCGCAAGCTGCAGTTCGTGGTGCAAAAGCACGACGCCACGCGTCTGCACTACGATTTCAGGCTTGAGTGGAAGGGTACGCTGAAGAGCTGGGCAGTGACGCGGGGGCCCAGCTACGATCCGTCCGAGCGACGGCTCGCCGTTAAGGTCGAAGACCACCCGCTTGCCTATGGCGGATTCGAGGGCACAATTCCGAAGGGCCAGTATGGCGGGGGCACCGTCATGCTGTGGGATCGCGGCACATGGGAGCCCGTCGGTGACTTCGCCCGGGGATTGAAGGAGGGGAAGCTCGTCTTCCACCTCCAAGGCGAGCGGCTGAGGGGCGAATGGACGCTGGTCCGGATGGCCCGCAGGCCGGGCGAGAAGCGCGACAACTGGCTCCTGATCAAGCACCGGGAAGATGGTTTCAAGGCCCCTCACGGCGACATTCTGAAGAAGCACGCTCGAAGCGTCGCATCGGAGCGCACAATGGCGGAGATCGCCAAGAGCGGTCGCGCGATCACAAAATCCGACGTAGCCAGGACGCCAAAGCGGACGTCCGCGAAGGGCAGGGCGGCGATGCCGCGCTGGCGTGCACCCCAGCTTGCCACGCTGGTCGGTGAAGTTCCGGAGGGCGACGGATGGCTATCGGAGATGAAGTATGACGGCTATCGCGCGCTGATCGCGATCTCGGACGGCATGGCGAAGGTCTTCACCCGCAGCGGTCTCGACTGGACGGAGAAGTTCCCTGACATCGCTGAAGCCGCTTCGCGGCTTTCCACCGCCGGAACCTTGCTGGATGGCGAGATCGTTGCTCTCGACAAGAACGGCAGGACCGACTTCTCCACGCTCCAACGAAAGATCAAGTTGGGTGAACGTGACCTCATCTTCTTCGTCTTCGATCTGCTTGAGCAGGATGGCGAGGATCTGAGGCGACTCCCACTCACCGAGCGCAAGCAGAGGCTGGAAACGCTTCTCGGCGCTGGCAGCGCGCCGCTGGCATACTCGCCGCATGTCCGCGGCAGCGCGGCGCAGGTCTGGCGAGCGGCGTGCTCGGCCGGACATGAGGGCATCGTGGTCAAGCGCGCCGACGCCGGCTACCGTTCCGGGCGCGGTCGCAGCTGGCTGAAGGTCAAGTGCACGAAGCGCCAGGAGTTTATCATCGGTGGCTGGACGCCTAGCGACAAGAGGGGCCGCGAGGTCAAGTCCATCCTGGTCGGGGTCCACGAAAACGGCAAACTCGTCTACAAGGGGCGCGTCGGCGCCTTCGAGGGCGATACGCTGGCGGCGCTCGAGCCCGAGATTGCGAAACGCAGCCGCAAGACCTCGCCCTTCGCGGCGCTGCCGCAGGAGGTGAAGCGCGGCGCCCGTTTCCTGACGGCCGACATGGTCGCCGAGGTCGACTTCGCCGAGTTCACCGCCGACGGCGTCGTGCGCCATGGCGTGTTCAAGGGATTGAGGGGCGACAAGAAAGCCAGGGACGTGGTTCTCGAAACGCCGAAGGAGACAGCGGTGACCGAGCACGAGAAGCGGGACATGTTCGCCGGTGTAAGGCTTTCGTCGCCCGACAAGGTCCTGTTCACCGAGCAGGGCGTGACGAAAGCCGACTTGGCTGCTCACTACGAGCGCGTGGCCAAGCGCATGCTCCCGTTCGTGGACAGGCGGCTGGTCAGCCTTGTCCGCTGTCCGGACGGAGATTCGGGGCAATGCTTCTTCCAGAAGCATGACCACAAGGGATTTCCGGACGAACTGAGGCGCCTGGAAATCACAGAGAAGGATGGGGACAAGGCGAAGTACCTCTATACGGAAGGCCTGTCGGGGCTGATCGCCGGCGTCCAGATGGGTACGCTGGAATTCCACATCTGGGGTTCCAGGATCGATCGGCTGGAACAGCCCGACCGTCTCGTCTTCGACCTCGATCCGGACGAGGGGTTGGGATTCGCCGACGTGCGCGAGGCTGCCTTCGACCTTCGCGACCGGCTTGAGGGACTGGGGCTGGCGACGGTGCCGTTGGTGACTGGCGGGAAAGGCGTCCATATTGTCGCGCCGCTGACGCGCAGGGCCGAGTGGCCGGACGTCAAGGCGTTCGCGCGCGGCTTCGCTGAATCGATCACTGCCGACCAGCCTGAGCGCTATGTGTCTCAGGCGTCCAAAGCGAAACGAAAGGGAAAGATCTTCGTCGACTGGCTGCGCAACGAGCGCGGGGCGACTGCGATCAGCCCCTATTCGACCCGGGCGAGAAAGGGCGCCCCGGTGGCCATGCCGGTTTCGTGGGACGAACTGCGGTCGCTCGAGGTTGCCAACGGCTTCCACATCGACGACATGGGGGAGCGCCTCGCCATGGCCGATCCTTGGGCTGGAAGCGGCGCTTGGCGCCAGTCCATCACGAAAGCGATGCTGGCGAAGGTCGGCGCGCCATAGCGGGCCGAGTTGGCGATGCAAGACCGATGCGCATGACGCGTCGCCGATATCTGCAGATAGGCGGAAAAGCTCATGGTGGGCGATGCAGGGATTGAACCTGCGACCCCACCCGTGTGAAGGGTGTGCTCTCCCGCTGAGCTAATCGCCCGCCGCGCGCCCGTAGGGCGAAGCGAGCCGGGATATAAGGGAGCCCTTCCTGGAGTGTCAAGCAAGGCGGGGCTCGTCCGCGGCTAAGGTCACTACCGTCCAGCCGCCAGGACCAGGCGGTCGGCGAGCGACACTGTAAGCTCGTCATAATGCGAGATGATGGTGGATGGCTCAAACTCGCGCACATGACGGTCGGTATATCCGAAGTCGACCGCGACAACGGGGATGCCTGCCGCCTTGGCGGTGTCGATGTCGGTGCGCGAATCGCCAACCATGACCGCTCGCGTCGGGTCGCCTCCGGCCTTGGTGATCGTATCGATGAGATGGCGTGGGTCGGGCTTGCGCCAGGGGAACGTGTCCTGACCGCAGATCGCGGCGAAGTGCGCGGACAAGCCCAGAGCTTCGATCAGGCGCACCGAATTCTCCTCGAACTTGTTGGTGCACACCGCCATCATCCAACCGGCGCCGGCGAAGCGACCGAGCGCCTCGACAACGCCTGGGTAGGGCCGGGATTGGCCAGGGATGCCCGCCGAGTAGTGTTCGAGAAACAGCGCAAGCAGGCGGTCGTGTTCGGGACCGTTGAGCGGACGGCTCTGTGCCTGGAACGCGCGCTCGATCATCACCCGTCCGCCATGGCCGACGAACTCGCGGAAGCGCGCTGCCTCGGCGCGCGCCGCGCCGCCCGCTTCCAAACTGTGGTTCAGGCTGGCGAGCAGGTCGGGTGCGGTATCGACGAGGGTGCCGTCGAGGTCGAACACGATGATCGATTTGTTCATGCTGCGGTGGCGATAGAGCGAGCGGCCACGCGAGGCAAGCCCTGCCTGGATTGACCAGTGCGCGCAAGATGATAGGAGCGCGGGAAAGAGGGGGATCGATGGACCCGAGGCGACTCAAGATAGATGCCGCGCGCGCGGCGCTGCGCGAAGTCGAGGACGGGATGCGGATCGGCATCGGCACCGGGTCGACCGCCGAGGAGTTCGTACGCATCCTGGCCGAACGCGTCGCCGAGGGACTTCGCGTGATCGGCGTGCCGACCTCGGAAAGGACAGCGGGCCTCTGTCTCCAGCTCGGCGTGCCGCTGTCGACGCTTGATGAGACGCCGCGTCTGGACTTGACTGTCGACGGAGCGGACGAGATCGATCCCGCCCTGTCTCTGACCAAAGGCGGAGGTGGCGCCCTCCTGCGTGAGAAGATCGTCGCCGCGGCTTCCGCGCGCATGATCGTGATCGCCGACAGGTCCAAGCTGGTTGAGGCGCTAGGCCGCTTTCCGCTCCCTGTGGAGGTCAACCGTTTTGGGCTTGGCGCTACCCGGGTGGCGATTGCGGACGCCGCGGCAGGTCTCGGCCTTAACGGTCCCGTGACATTGAGGATGACGGGCGCAGAGCCATTTGTTACAGACGGCGGTCACCTGATCCTCGATGCATCTTTTGGCCGCATTCCGGATACAAGAGCGCTTTCGAATGCTCTCCACGCCATTCCGGGCGTCGTCGAGCACGGTCTTTTCATCGGGATGGCCGACACGGCAATCGTCGCCGGCGCCGAGGGGGTCGAGATCCTGACCCCCGCCCGCAACTGAGGGAGTTCACATGATCCTGCTATCCCGCGCCCGCCTTTTGGTCGCCGTGGCTTTCGTTGCGCTGGCGGTTCCCGCGGTGGCGCAGGAGGTGTCCGACACTCACCTGAAGGCCGCACGCAGGGCGATCGAAGCGTTGAATGCGACCGATCAGTTCGATCTCATCCTGCCCGAGGCGGCAAGTGCGCTGAAGGCGGAACTGATCCAGAAAAACCCCGATCTGCAGGCTGTGATCAGCGCGGTCGTCGACGAGAAGACATTCGAACTCGTCGTGCGTCGCTCCGATCTGGAGCGCGAGGCGGCTCTCGCCTATGCGCGCGTCTTCAGCGAGGAGGATCTGACCCAGATCAGTGTTTTCTACGAATCGCCGGCAGGTCAGAAACTGATCTCCGATGGGCCGATCGTGACTCGCAAGGTCATCGAGGCCGCGCAGATCTGGCAGCGTGGGATTGCTCGTGACTTGGCGCAGGCGGTTGGCCAGCAACTCGCCACCGTCACCGGAGCCAGTACCCCTGTCGCCCCAGAGGGTGCGGAGCAACCCGCCGCCGAAGGGACAGAGCAGCCCGCTGAGGACGGCGCGGAGACCGGCTCGTCCAACTGACGCAACGCGGACGATGTCCAAGACCCGAGCCCGGCGCACTGCCGGGCTTTTCTTTTGTTGCGCAGGGGCCTACCTCAGCCTCGTGTCGCGACCCGGGAGTATCCATGCCGAGCTATGACTACGATCTCTTCGTGATCGGCGGCGGGTCTGGGGGGGTAAGGGCCGCCAGGGTCGCAGCGGCGCGCGGCATGAGGGTCGCCATCGCCGAGTCCAGCCGGTTCGGCGGCACCTGCGTCATCCGCGGTTGCGTTCCCAAGAAGCTCTACGTCTACGCGTCCCAGTTTCCCGAACATTTCGAGGACGCTGCGGGCTACGGCTGGACCGTTCCGGAGGCGAGCTTCGACTGGCGCGCCCTGGTCCGGGCCAAGGACAAGGAGATCACCCGCCTGGAAGCCATCTACCGAACCAATGTCGAGAAGGTCGGGGGTCAGACATTCGCATCGCGTGCGCGACTGGTCGACGCCCACACCGTCCTCATCGAGGACGGTGACCGCACAGTCACCGCAGATAGGATCCTGATTGCGACCGGAGGTCGACCCAACCCACATGCGGCGCTGCCGGGTCACGAGCACTGCATCGTCTCCGACCAGGCATTCGACCTCGCCGAGCTGCCGAAGGCGATCGTGATAGCCGGCGGCGGATACATCGCCGTGGAGTTCGCCAACATCTTCCACGGGCTGGGGGTGGAGACGACGCTGGTCTACCGGGGACAGGAAATCCTTGGCCGATTCGACATGGATTTGCGCCGCGGCCTGCACGAGGCGATGGAGCAGAAGGGCATACGCATCCACTGCCAGACCATCTTCGAGCGGATCGAACGTCGCGGCGATGGACGGCTCGACGCGCACCTTTCCGACGCGGCGACGATCGTGGCCGACCAGGTGATGCTGGCGCTCGGCCGCTCGCCCAACACGGAGAACCTGGGGCTGGAGGATGCCGGGGTGAAAACGGGGAAGGTGGGCGAGGTGCTAGTGGACGAGTTCTCGCGCACGAATGTCGCGAACATCTTTGCCATAGGCGACGTCACCAACCGTGTGCAGCTCACGCCGGTGGCGATCCATGAGGCGATGTGTTTCATCGAGACGGCCTTCGGCGACGGACCGGTTGCACCAGATCACGACACCATCGCGACAGCGGTTTTCTCGCAACCGGAAATTGGCACGGTTGGCCTCTCGGAGGATGAAGCCTGCAGCCGGTTCGAGGAGATCGAGGTTTACCGCGCCGCATTCAGGCCAATGCGCCACATAATCGCCGGGCGGGAGGAGCGGACGATCATGAAGCTCGTGGTCGACGCGGCATCGCGCCGGGTCCTCGGCGCCCACATTCTCGGACCCGATGCCGGCGAGATGGCGCAGCTGCTCGGCATCCCGATCAAGGCCGGACTGACGAAGGACGACTTCGACCGGACGATGGCTGTTCACCCAACGGCGGCCGAGGAGCTAGTGACCATGTACCAACCGAGTTATCTGGTCCGAAACGGCGCCCGCGTCTGACGCTATGCTTTCACGCCGATCGTCACCGGCGTCGCATCCAGCAGCCAGTCGATCATCGACGGCCAGAGCGTTTGGGCGAATCGCGAGCGGAAGAAGCCGAGACGACCGATCTGCTGCCCGCCCGCGTCCGCGGGCGATACCCAGCGCAGTTCAATCGGCGCGTTCGCGTAGTGACGCATCAGGGAGGCGATGGCGCGGGGCGTACCCCAGATGTCGTCGGTCAGGCCGATCGCGAGGACCGGCGTGGTGACGGTCGCGTAGCGCGCCGTTTCGGGGAGGCGCGGGTCGTCGAAGAAGTAGTTCGGCATCGCGCACCAGCGCGCCCAGTCTCGAAAAACCGTCGACGGGATCGGATCGCCGACGCCAAGCCAGCGCGGGAGGTCGCGGAAAGCGAGAGATAGGGGCACGCCGACGAAGAACATCTTCGGGCCGACGGTACGGTCGTCGAGGCCGCGCCAGTAGCCGGACATCGTCGCAACCATCGCGTAGCGCTCGAAACGGTCCGCGATTCCCGAAAGGCCAAGCGCCTGGCCACCGAAGGACTGGCCGACGCCGACCATGGGGTGGCCCGGCGTCACGCTGTCGAGCGCCTTCGCAGCAGCGGGCATGTCCAGCAGCGCCCAGTCGCGCATGCCGAGCCGGTTTGACCAGCCGGCTGGTCGCACGGACCCGCCGGTGCCCCGGTAGTCGTAGACGAGCGCCGCCTTGGCGCCGGCAGCGACGGCTGCGGCGGCGAATCCGGAATAGAGCCCGCGCGGCACCGCGGTGGCGGACGATATCAGGACGAGCGGTTTGTCGCCGTCGCCTTCGAACAAGGTGCCGGCGAGGGGAAAACCGTCGTCGGTCGCGAAATGCAGGATGCGCTCTCGGACGACGGCAGGCGTGGCCGCGTCGGCAGGATGGAGAGTTCGTGCTGCTATCATGGCAGTCGAAGGCATGGTTTGGCCCTCTGCGACGAGCAAAGCCTACCATTGACGTTAACGTCAAAGTCAAGCCATTTATGTTCGGCATTGAACAATCGACATGTACGTTGGCGGGTCGGGAACTCCGCGAACCCCGCAGCGCAC
The DNA here is from genome assembly GCA_050184585.1 of Rhizobiaceae bacterium. Classification (GTDB taxonomy): domain Bacteria; phylum Pseudomonadota; class Alphaproteobacteria; order Rhizobiales; family Rhizobiaceae; genus JBFXAF01. Next base: position 104,657 of record JBFXAF010000001.1, read on the forward strand.
GACACTGGCGCGTCCGGTGGCCTTCGTGTATGGAGCCGCCTTCCATTGGAGCCGCCGGCCGAGCGCCGGGGCAGGACGTGCGTAGGGTGTCGCAATGACGAAGTGGTCGCCGAATTCCTGGAGGGGCAAGCCAATCCAGCAGGTTCCGGTCTATCCGGACACCCGCGCGCTGGCCGATACCGAGTCTCGCCTGGCCACTTTTCCCCCGCTCGTTTTTGCAGGCGAGGCGCGCAAGCTGAAAAAGCAGCTTGCATCCGTCGCTGCCGGTGACGCGTTCCTCCTTCAGGGCGGCGACTGCGCCGAGAGTTTCGCGGAGCATGGCGCGGACAATATCCGCGACTTCTTCCGCGTCTTCCTCCAGATGTCCGTCGTCCTGACCTTCGCCGGCGCGCAACCGGTCGTGAAGGTCGGCCGCATCGCCGGTCAGTTCGCCAAGCCGCGCTCGTCCGACACCGAGACGAAGAGCGGAGTGGCGCTGCCCTCCTATCGCGGCGACATCATCAACGGCATCGAATTCGACGAGAAATCGCGCACACCAGATCCGGCACGCCAGGAGATGGCGTACAGGCAGTCCGCCGCGACACTCAACCTCTTGCGCGCCTTCGCGCAGGGGGGATACGCCAGCCTCGAGAACGTCCATAGCTGGATGCTGGGCTTCGTCTCCGACAGCCCACAGGGCGAGCGCTACGAGGCGCTGGCCAACCGCATCACCGAGACGATGGATTTCATGCGCGCGGTGGGCATCACGTCGGAGACCAATTACGCCCTGCGCGAGACTGATTTCTATACCAGCCACGAGGCTCTGCTGCTGGGCTTCGAGGAAGCACTGACCCGCGTCGATTCGACATCGGGCGATTGGTACGCGACCTCGGGCCACATGATCTGGATCGGCGACCGGACACGCCAGCCCGACCACGCCCATGTCGAGTATTGCCGTGGCATCAAGAACCCGCTCGGGCTGAAGTGCGGACCGTCACTCACGCCTGACGGGCTTCTCAAGCTGATCGACCTGCTCAATCCGGACAACGAGCCGGGCCGCCTCACCCTCATCAACCGCTTCGGCTACGACAAGGTCGAGGAGCACCTGCCGCGCCTCGTTCGTGCGGTCCAGAAGGAGGGCAAGGCTGTCGTCTGGTCGTGCGATCCGATGCACGGCAACACGATCACCGCAGCCGGCTACAAGACCCGGCCGTTCGACCGCATCCTGAAGGAGGTGCAGTCGTTCTTCGATATTCACCGCGCGGAAGGCACGCATCCGGGCGGCATCCACGTCGAGATGACCGGAAAGAACGTCACGGAGTGCACCGGCGGCGCGCGGGCGATTTCGCCCGAGGAGTTGCAGGACCGGTACCACACGCATTGCGACCCGCGGCTCAACGCCGATCAGGCCATCGAACTGGCGTTCCTCGTCTCGGAACTTCTCAGAATACGGCAGCCGCAGCCGCTGCGCCAGGCAGCCAGCGCTTGACTCGAGCGGAGCGGGCGAGTTTTCCGCTCAGTCCTTGTTGTAGATGAGCCAGTTCTTGCCCGGCTTGATGCCTGGGATCGCCGAATACTTGGTCACGCGATTGCGGCCCGTGACCTTCGAGCGATAGAGCGCTCGGTCGGCCTTGGCGTAGAGGTCCTCGGCTCCGTCAGCCTCTGCGGCCATGCAGACGCCCATCGACACGGTGATCTGACCGTAATTGAGCCCCGTCTGCTTGTTGACGAAGGGCATCCTCTCGATACTCGCGCGTATCGATTCCGCCAGTTGGAAGGTGGATTCCTCCGAACCTCCCTCGATAACCAGTGCGAACTCCTCGCCTCCGGTGCGGGCAACGAACATGTCGTCGCGGATGGAAGAGCGAAAGACACCCGCGATCACCTGAATGATCTTGTCGCCGACCGGGTGGCCATAGCGGTCGTTGATTTCCTTGAAACGATCGATGTCGGCCAGAATGAGCGCATTGAACATGACGCCCTTGGCGTCGTTGTAGATATTCGCGATCCGCTTGTCGAAGGCGCGCCGGTTCCAGATGTGGGTCAACGGGTCGGTGTCGGCGAGCTTCTTGTATTCCTCGAGCTTCGACTTGACGTTCTCGAGCTCCGCGCTCTTGTCGCCGAGCGTCGCTACCACCTGCTTGCCGTGATCGAGCGTCGAAGATGTCGCCACCGACATCACGCCGACGATCTTCTGGAGCAATTCCTTGTTGATGACGTTCCGGGCCGAGAGACCGTCGGCGGTCTGGTCGAGCATCTTGCCGTATTTCTCGATGTGATTGCGCTCATTCCTCAGGAGTGAAGCGATGTCCTCCAGTTCGCGCGCAACGATCTCGCGAGCCTGCTCGACGATGCCGTGACCGTGATTCTGCGCGAAATACTTCTGGCCAATCAGGTCGAGTTGCTGCTGCGTCGGCCGGCTGGGAAGCGACACGACCTCCAGGCTCAGTTCATGGTTCGAGCCGGTCAGCGCCTCATAGAAGATTTCATAGTTCCGGGGCAGTCCGACGATGCCCATCTGCCGCAACGTCGCGGCGATCGTGGTGGCGATATCTGTGGACTTCTCGCTCTGAACGCTCGCCGGTTGCATTACACCCAATCACCCCCTCGACCCCGCAGCGGCCTTTGCCATCGCGGATTTGGCCGCGGGTGGCGTTCGGACGCGAGACGCGTAGCCGGCGCGCCGTCGTCGGGCACACCGCGATGCATCTCGAAGGATGAGACTAATCGGCTCCGCCTAAAGTTCCCTTAACTTGCGGCCTCCCTCACATTCTTACATCCCGACGTTCCTGCAACCTCAGGTTACTGAATACGTTAATCGCTTCGCGTTTGCTGCGGCCTCTGCATACACTGATCAAAGATACCAGTCGTATTCCTGGGGGGAGACGCGTTCCATGAACGCTTCAAACTCGGCTTCCTTCACGCGCGCATAGATTGCGGGATAATCCTCGCCCAGCCACCTGCCAATGATGGTCGCTTCCTTGATGGCCCGCAAAGACCCCCAGGGTGTCGTTGGCAGGCTCGCGTCGACTTCGGCGCCCGCGTTACCCTTGTGGCGCTCGCCGGGGTCGAGACGGTTCTCTATGCCATGCTGCATGCCCGCGATGACCGCCGCGATGACCAGATAGGGGTTCGCCTCGGCGCCGGAAATCCGGTGCTCGATCCGCCGCGACGCGCTCGACGACACTGGCACGCGAAACGCCACGGATCGGTTGTTATCGCCCCAGTCGCGCGTCACCGGAGTGAAATTGTTCGCCCTGAAGCGCCTGAATACGTTCAGGTTCGGCGCGAAGATCGCCATTGCTTCCGCCATCGTCGCCTGCAGACCGGCGACTGCGTGGCCGAGCATCTTCTGGCCGTCCTCGCGACGGTCGTCGAAGAGGTTCTCTCCCTGCGGATCGAGCACGCTCGCATGGATGTGGAGACCGTTGCCGGCCTGATCGGCGAAGGGCTTCGACATGAACGTCGCGTCCATGCCGAAGGTCCGCGCGACCGATTGCACCACCCGCCTCAGCAGGCAGGCGTGGTCCGCAGCCCTGACGGGATCGTCGGTGTGCTCGAGGTTGATCTCGAACTGTCCCGCGCCGTACTCCGAGATTACCGTCGAACAGGGGATCGCCTGGATCTTGCAGGCTGCTTCCATCGCGGCGATCACCGGCTGGTACTCGTCGAGTTTGGACAGCGACAGGACCTTGCCTGCCGACTCGACCGTTCCCGTTCTCGGTGATCGCGGCGGCAACGGGGCGCCGTCTTCGGCGCGTGCCATGTCGATCAGGTAGAATTCGAGTTCGGCAGCGACGACGGGCCGGAGACCGGCCTCGTGCGCGACCTTCGTCGCGCGCTTCAACACCGTTCGCGGGTCGTACCAAACCGTCTGGCCGGTCGCCGCGAAGACGGGTTCGCAGAGCACTTGCGCGAGGTTGTCGCCCCAGGGCACGGGGGTGAGCGTACCGGCGACCGGTCGCACGATCGCATCCGGGTCTCCGTCGGAGAACCCGTAACCCATCGGGTCGGCCGTGTTGCCCCGAATATCGACCAGCGACATCGCCGCGCAGACCGGGGTTCCCTCCATGAGGAACTTGGCGATATGCGAGCGCGGCATTCTTTTCCCATAGGCGTTTGCGCACAGGTCGAAGAGCACCGCGTCGAGATGGGTGGTCTGCGGATGCTCCTTCAGAAACAGATCGACTTCGTCTTTGCCGGCCATACCCCCTCCTTCCGTCAATGGCCGGAGACTAGCCATGCTGCGGGAAAAGGTCACGCCGCGTCGCGATCGGCGAATCGCGACGGTTCAAACTGTTCGATGCTCATGCCCAAGCGAAGATGACGCACGATGGGACGCGGACGATGAAGAGACACAAGACGGGTGGCTGCCTTTGCGGTGCGGTCCGGTTTGCGACGATCGGGCCGCTGCGCGGCGTCATCTACTGTCACTGTACACAGTGTCGACGACAGTCGGGCCACTACGTCGCCGCGACCGCCGCCGCAGACGCTGACATCACCATTGAAGGAGCCGAGAACATCACCTGGTACGCGGCCTCGGCGGATGCGCGTCGTGGCTTTTGCCGGACGTGTGGTTCCCTGTTGTTCTGGAAGGCCGGCGACAGACCGACCACGTCCATCCTGGCCGGCGGTTTCGACACCCCTTCGGGGCTGAAGGGCCAAAGTCACATCTACGTTGCCGAAAAGGGGGATTACTACGAGATCGCAGACGGCCTGCCGAAACACGATACCAGCCCCTGAGACCTCCGCCGCCCCCTGTTCGCGGCGGCGCGCGTGGTCTATGCACCCCGGCGCGAGACACGGTGCGGCAATGGACAGGCTCTACAGGGCATTCCTGAATTCGGTGCGGGCTTCCAGGACCCTGGTCCGTAACGAGAAGGCGTTCCAGCAGGAAGTCGGCCTGCTGGTGGTGGCGCTGCCTGCCGCGTGGTTCCTCGCCGAGTCCTGGCGCGGCTTCCTGCTGCTCGTGGGCTCGATCCTTGTGCTGCTCATGGTGGAAGTCCTGAACACCGGCATTGAAGCTGCATGCGATGCGATTTCGCGCGAGTTCAATGCCGACATCCAGTTCGCGAAGGACTGCGGCTCTCTCGCCGTGTTGATCTCGATCGTGCTGGCGCTGCTAGTCTGGGCTCTCGCAATAGCAGAGCGCGTCGCGGGGGTTCCGCTATGACGATGGCTCTCCTATATGACGGTTACAAAAGGATACCGTCATTTCTGCTCAAGAAGTTCACTCCGATCTCCTGACGCGGCCGGGACTTCCCGAGGATCTGCGGTTCCTCCTGGCCAAGTATCCGCGAGCCGAATGGCAGCGGCACGAGAATGTCAGGGGCATGGCGAATCTCTGGCTCGAACGACACAACATGTTTCGCGACCTGGGTGGGTTGCTCGCGGAGGCCATCGGAAACTACCGCGAGGGCCGCTCGACGGCTCGGGATTTCGCAAACTTCTTCGCACCGCGCTTGAACTTCTTCCTCGGACAGCTCGAAGGGCATCACAATGTCGAGGATGTGCACTATTTCCCGGCCTTCGCCCGGGCCGAGAGCCGGCTGAAGCGCGGTTTCGATATCCTCGACGGTGATCACCACGCGATCCACGAAGCGCTCGAAGCGAATGCAGAGACCGCCAACGCGTTCCTCAGGGCGCTTGCGGACCATGAAGACAAGCAGCGGTTCGCGGCCGACGCCTATGCCGATCAGAACAGCCGGCTCGTGGCGATGCTCGGGCGCCATCTCGACGATGAGGAAGACCTGATCGTTCCGCTCATCCTCGACAGGGGCGATCGCGGTTTGGGAATCGCCTAGGACCGCGCCTCCTCGAGTCTCGCCTCGATCCGCCGAATGGCCTCGGTAAGAGCGGAAACCTCCGCGCGCATGGCGACGATTTCGCGGTGGTGCAGTTCGTCCAGCTTCTCGTGGAGGGCCATGATCTCGACCTCGGCCTTGAGGTTGACCTCGTAGTCGTGCGACGCGTCGATCCGGTCCCGGGCGGTCTGCCGGTTCTGCGACATCATGATTATCGGCGCCTGGATGGCCGCCAGCATCGACAGGACGAGATTGAGGAAGACGAAGGGGTACGGATCGAAGCGTCCTACGCCGAGGAGCCAGGCATTGGCGACTGTCCAGACGGCAAGAAAAGCGAGGAAACTCATGATGAACGACCACGAGCCGCCGACCCTGGCGATGCCGTCGGCGAGCCGCTCGCCCGGCCCGGAGGCCGCCGCAACGTCCAGATTGGTGTCGCGCGACAGCGCCTTGCGCTCGATTGCGCTGCGGAAGACCCGGTTTTCCGTCTCGCCGGGCTCGGTTCCCAGCCATCGCCTGGCCATGTCGCCGATCGTCTTTGCCATGTCGGTCTCCCTTCTCCCCTTGCCGCAGAAAGGCGCGGGAGCGATATGATCGCAACCATGTCTAGCGCGAACGGGATAGGCCGCCGACATGAAAAGCTTCGAAACGATCCGTGCGAGGGCTGCGAAGCGGAAAGGCGGAGAGGCCGTACTCAAGTCGCTGCTCGGGCCGGCTCCTGACAACAGGAAGGTCGCCAGGCTGCCAGACGACCGCATCCTTTCGACCATGGCCGAACGCGTGTTCTCGGCCGGGTTCGTATGGCGCGTGATCGAGCAGAAGTGGCCGGGCTTCGAGGAGGCGTTTCTCGGCTTTGAGCCCAAGCCGCTCCTGTTTCAACCCGACGAGTTCTGGGAAGGTCTGACGAAAGATGTGCGCATTGTGCGCAACCCGCAGAAGATCAGGTCGGTGCGCGAAAATGCCGCCTTCGTCGAGCGTGTTTCCAACAAACACGGGACCTTCGGGAGGTTTCTCGCCGGCTGGCCGGCGGACGACCAGATAGGGCTCATCGCCCTGCTCGGCAAGCAGGGCAGCAGGCTCGGCGGCAACACCGGCCAGTACTTCCTGCGATGGATTGGGTGGGACACGTTCATCCTGTCGGGCGACGTCGTCGCCGCCCTGCGTGACGCCGGTCTGGACATCTCGGCGAACCCGAGCTCGAAGAAGGACCTCGGGAAGGTGCAGGCCGCCATGAACGGCTGGGCGAGGGAGACAGGGCTTCCTCGCGCCCACGTCTCGCGCGTCCTATCCCTGTCGATCGGCGAGAACCGTTCGGCCGACGAACTCAGGAGCTACATGGGCGAATGATCGGCGCGTCGTGGCCATTGCTCTTGCGCCGCGGGCCGCGATAAACCCGGTTCATGACGAAGAAGGCCGCTCCCGACACCATCCGCATCGCAGTCGCCCAATTGAACCCGATCGTCGGCGACGTCACCGGCAACCTCGCCAAGGCGCGCGAGGCGAGGGCGGATGCGGCCCGTCAGGGCGCGGACCTCGTACTTTACACGGAACTTTTCCTCGCCGGCTATCCGCCGGAGGATCTGGTGGTGCGACGCGCCTTCCTGTCGGCGTGTGAGAAGGCCGCGCAGGACATTGCCGCCGATACGGCGGACGGTGGCCCGGCAGTCATCATCGGCGTGCCACTGAAGCGCAGGTCGGGCGTCCACAATTCCGTCATCGTCGCCGACGGCGGCAAGATCATCGCCGAGCGCTTCAAGGTCGATCTGCCGAACTATGGCGAGTTCGACGAGAAGCGGGTGTTCGAGGCGGGACCGGAGATGCCGGGACCGGTGTCCGTACGCGGGGTGCGCTTCGGCATCCCGATCTGCGAGGACATCTGGGGCGACCTTGGCGTCGCCGAGACGCTGGCCGAGAGCGGTGCGGAGATTTTGCTCGTTCCGAACGGCTCACCCTACTACCGCGGCAAGGTCGACGTCCGTCAGCAGGTGGTCGTGAAGCAGGTGGTCGAGACGGGCCTGCCGATGCTCTACGCCAACCAGCTCGGCGGTCAGGACGAGCTGATCTTCGACGGCGCCTCCTTCGCCATCCAGGCCGACCGCACGCTCGCCTTCCAGATGAGCCAGTTCGAGGAGACCGTCGTCGTCACGACGTGGAAGCGCGGCCGCGACGCCGAAGGCGCGCAAGAGGAAAACCACGACGGCTGGGTCTGCGCCGACGGGCCGATGTCGAAGATCCCCGACGCAGAAGAAGCCGACTACCGCGCCTGCATGCTGGGGCTGCGCGACTACGTGAACAAGAACGGGTTCAAGAACGTGGTGCTCGGCCTGTCGGGAGGCATTGATTCGGCCATCTGCGCCGCGCTGGCGGTGGACGCGCTCGGCGAGGAGCGGGTGCGCTGCGTGATGATGCCCTACCGCTACACCTCGAAGGATTCGCTCAAGGACGCCGAGGATTGCGCCCGCGCTCTCGGCTGCCGGTACGACATCGTTCCGATCTTCGAGCCGGTCGACGGCTTCTCGAGTGCTCTCTCCGAGCTTTTCGAGGGCACCAAGGAGGGCATCACCGAGGAGAATTTGCAGAGCCGTGCGCGGGGCACGATCCTGATGGCGATTTCCAACAAGTTCGGCTCGATGGTGGTCACCACCGGCAACAAGTCCGAGATGTCGGTCGGCTATGCGACCCTCTATGGCGACATGAACGGCGGGTTCAACCCGATCAAGGACCTCTACAAGATGCAGGTCTACGCCCTGTCGGCGTGGCGCAACGGTCATCTGCCGCCGGGGGGGCTTGGACCGACGGGCGAGGTCATCCCGAAGAACATTCTCGACAAGGCGCCGTCGGCCGAACTGAGACCGAACCAGACCGATCAGGATTCTCTGCCGCCCTATCCCGTGCTCGACGACATTCTGGAATGCCTGGTCGAGAACGAGATGGGCGTGGACGAGATCGTCGCCAGGGGGCACGACGTAGCCACGGTACAACGCGTCGAGAACATGCTCTATATCGCCGAATACAAGCGCAGGCAGGCCGCGCCAGGCGTGAAGATCACCAGGAAAAACTTCGGCCGCGACCGGCGCTATCCGATCACCAACAGGTTCAGGGACCGGGGTTAGGGCGACGCGGGAGCAATCGAACTGCCAAGCGCCGGAGCCAGGCGAGAGGGCTACCCGGTGGTCGTCCACACCGCGAGGCCAATGCGGCCTCGAGGTCGCGGATCCGGGTCGCATGCTCCGCGCAACCGCAGCCTTCGCCAAGCGCGATCTTGGTCAGGTAGAAGCGCTCATAGGATTCCCGGGCCATGATGGATCGTAGCACCTCGGAGGGGTCGTGCGAACCACCGATCGCTTGTTTGCCGCCGGCTGACGACAGAACGGCTTTCCTTGACCGCCAGCAACGAGGCTGAAGGAGCCCGATGCCATTCCTTGCCTTCCTGCGCGCGAACGGCCGCTGGCTCGCCGGCGGCTTCCTGCTCTGCTTCTTCTCCTCGTTCGGGCAGACATTTTTCATCGCCATGTCGGCAGGGGAGATTCGCGCCGAATTCGGCCTGTCGCACGGTGACTTTGGAACTCTCTACATGCTGGCGACGCTGGCGAGCGCGTTGACGCTCCCGCGTCTTGGCCAGGTGGTCGACAGGCGGCCGTTGAGGACGGTTGCCGCCGCAACGATCCCGTTGCTGGCGTTCGCATGCGTGCTCATGGCCTACTCGCGCCACATCGTCGTCCTGGCGGTGGCCATCTACATGTTGCGGCTCCTCGGGCAGGGCATGATGACCCATATGTCGTTCACGGCGATGGGCCGCTGGTTCTCGGCGCAGCGCGGCCGCGCCGTATCGGTCGTTACGCTCGGACACAATGTCGGCGAGGCTCTGTTTCCAATTATCGCCGTGACGATGTTCACCATGATCGGCTGGCGTGACACCTGGTTCGTGGCGGCGGCGGCGCTGGTTCTGGTTGCCTTGCCGGTGGTGGTCGGTCTTGTTGCGGTCGAGCGAACACCGCAGACTTCCGATCCGTCGCCAACGGCGTCGCCGGCACGCGACTGGACCCGTGGGGAAGTCATTCGCGACCCGATCTTCTATCTCCTCCTGTTCGGGGTGATGGGTCCCGGTTTCATCGGCACCACCATCTTCTTCCACCAGGTCTACCTTGTGGAATTGCGCGGCTGGCCGATCGGCATCTTCGCCTCGTCGTTCTCCTTGATGGCGGCAATGACGATCGTCTTCGCTCTGGTCAGCGGCCAGTTGATCGACCGGTTCTCCGGCGTCGCGCTGCTGCGGTGGTTCCTGCTTCCACTCGGCGCCGCCTGTTTCGTGCTCGGATGGTTCGACGGCGCCTGGAGCGCCTTCGCCTTCATGGGCCTGCTCGGTCTGTCCTACGGGTTCTCGTCAACGCTCTTCGGTGCGCTATGGCCGGAGATTTACGGAACGAAGAACCTCGGCGCCATCCGCGCGATGGTCGTCGCGATCATGGTCTTCGCGACAGCGATGGGTCCGGGCCTCACCGGCTACCTGATCGACCACGGTGTCGACTATCCCGCCCAGATACTCGCGATGGGCATCTACTGTGTTTGCGTATCGGTCCTGATGGTCTATGTGAGCCGGACGGTGCGGGGGCGCCGCTTGCCCACGCCGGAGCCTTCAGTGAGCCCCCGACCATGACCGTCACAGTCCGTTTCGCCCCATCGCCAACCGGCAACATCCATATTGGCAACGCCCGCACGGCGCTTTTCAACTGGCTTTTCGCCCAGCAGCGCAAGGGCCGCTTCATCCAGCGTTTCGACGACACCGACCGCGAGCGCTCGCGCCAGGAGTTTGCAGATTCGATCCTTTACGACCTGCACTGGCTCGGCATCTTCCCCGATGCTGTCGAGTATCAGTCACGCCGCGCTGAAGTCCACGAGACGGCGGCTGCGAAGCTGCGAACGGCGGGGCTGCTCTATCCCTGCTATGAGACACCCGAAGAACTCGACCTGAAGCGCAAGATCCGGCTGGCGCGCCGGCAGCCGCCCGTCTACGGACGCGACGCACTCAGGCACACTGACGAGGAGCGCGCGGAGTTCGAGGCCGACGGCAGAAGGCCGCACTGGCGCTTCCTCCTGCCCAACTTCGACATCGATCCGATGGAGCCGGTGCGAACGGAAGTCATTTGGGCCGACATGGTCCGCGGAGAGGAGACCGTCGATCTCGCCTCGCTCTCGGACCCGGTCCTGGTGCGCGCCGATGGGTCGTTCCTCTATACCCTTCCGTCAGTGGCGGACGACATGGACATGGGCGTCACCCACGTGATTCGCGGCGACGACCATGTGACCAACACAGGCGTCCAGATCGCGCTGTTCCGTGCGCTCGGCGGGGAGCCGCCCGCGTTCGGTCACCACAACCTGCTCACGACCTCGACCGGCGAGGGATTGTCCAAGCGGTCGGGTGCTCTCGCGATCGCTGGACTGAGGGAATCCGGGATCGAGCCTATGGCCGTGGCATCACTGGCGGTGCTGACCGGGACCTCCGAGAACGTGGTGGTCGCGCGATCGATGGAAGAACTCGCTGGACGCTTCGATCCGGCCGCGACGTCCAAGTCGGCGTCGAAATTCGATCCTGAAGATCTAAAGGCGCTCAACAGCGCATTGTTCCAGGTCACGCCCTATGGCGAGGTGCAGGACCGTCTGGCCCTTTTCGGAATCCCCGCCGAACAGGCCGAATCCTTCTGGAACGCCGTGCGCGGGAACATCGCGACGCTTAGGGAAGCCGAGGCATGGTGGAAGATCCTTCGCGATGGTCCCCGCGAGGACCCAGCGTTCGGAGAGGCTGACCGCGAGTATGTGCGCGAGGCGCTCGATTTGCTGCCGCCGGAACCCTGGAACAATGCGACCTGGAAGGGATGGGTCGACGCGGTGAAGGAACGGTCGGGCCGCAAAGGCAAGGCGCTCTACATGCCGCTCCGGCTGGCGCTCACTGGAGTTGCTTCTGGCCCGGAGCTCGCAGATCTATTGCCCCTTCTGGGTCGGGAAGGAACGCTGGCCCGACGACCCTGATGCGGCCTGCCTCGGTGGAAGACGTCTTGGGCTCTTCCGCCGGCTTGGGCCTCAGCCTGTCACGGATGACGTCGGCCGTGAGACCGCCTTCCGCGTTGGCCAGCGTTTCCGGGTCGGCGCCCGCATCGGGTTTTGGGGTTGGCTGAGGGATCATGAACTGCTCGGCGGGCTCGGCGGGAGCCCGCGGCTCGCCGGCGATGATCGAGAAATACTTGACGGGATTGCATCCGCACGAGGCGTCCCGCGCTGCATTTACGTCCCGGTAGCGGAACGCCACCGGCATTTCCGTATAGGGGCTGCCGTCAGCGACCGATACCATCGACTCCGATTCCTCGGTGGCCGCCAGATGATGGTAGAGCCTCACCTCGGTCCCGGGGCACATGGCCTCGCAATTCTTCTGGTCGCGCTCGAAATCGGATTGGGCAGACGATCCCGAAATGGGAAAGTAGTACCCGTCACAGGTGCGAACGCAGAGCGTCCTGTAGGGGCCGCCTGACGATCCGAATCCCTGCGTGGACCCGGGCCGGATGACGCGGGAGACGCGCTCCGGCTCGTAAGGATCCGCGAGGCGCTCCCGCTCCTTGATGCCTCCACCGAAGAGCCGGTCGAACAGCGATCCGTCGTCACGGGGCGATGGAGCCCGTGCGACGCGCTGGTCGCGGCAGCCCGCGGTCTCGATTGCCGCGACGAGACGGGATTTCTCTGCGCGCGACGATCCTGCTCCGGCGAGCTGCGCACGTTTGTTCTGGAGGGCCAGCAGATTCCTTTCCATGCGGCTGATGGTCGCCTTGAGCGAACCGCAGCGCTCCGACCCGCCGCCGAGGAAGGTGAACATGCAACCTGCCTCGCGCGCTTGCCCGCGGGCCTTGCCGAGTTGGGCCTTCTGCGCCTCGACGGCCTTGTCGTACTTCTTGTGCTGCGCCGAACCGCCGCCAAGCGCCGAGAGTTGTGCCTCAAGTTTCCGGCACGCCCGCTGGTCGGCCTGAGCCGGCGACGCGAAAGCCGTAACGAAGGCGACAGCAAGGGGCGCGATCATGCGCGACCATCGTGTCGTTGTTTCCGCCATGACTTCTCCGGCCTTCTGCGCGTGCGGGGGCGAATCAACCGACCCTAGTCTGGATGAAGTTAATCCTTTGTTAGGTTTCGCGAGGCTGGCTGCCCGGCCTCGACCACAGCGAGCGCCGTCATGTTGACGATCCCTCTTGACGTCACCGACGGCGTGAGGATGTGGGCCGGCTTGTCGGTTCCGAGAAGTATCGGGCCGACATGCAGCGCGTCGGTCATCTGTCGGGCGATGGTCAGCGCGATGTTCGCAGCGTCGAGGTTGGGGAAGACGAGCAGGTTGGCGTCGCCCTTGAGGCGCGCATGCGGGAACGCCCGGTGCCGGAGCGCTTCCGAAAGGGCCGTGTCGCCATGCATCTCGCCGTCGCAGTCGAGGTCGGGCGCGACCTCGTGCAGGATCGCCACCGCCTGGCGCATCTTCCGCGCCGATGGTGAGTCTCGCGAGCCGAAGTCGGAATGCGACAGGAGGGCGGCCCGAGGTTCGATGCCGAAGCGGCGGATCTCGTCCGCGGCAAGCACCGTCATGGCGGCGATCTCCTCCGCGGTCGGGTCGACGCTGACATGGGTGTCGGTGAAGAATGTCACGCCCTTCTGGGCGATCAGCATGGAGAGTGCGGAGAGATCACGGTCGCCGACGTCCGGCCGGGCGCCGATGATCAGCGAAACGTTGCGCAGGTGGCGTTCGTAACGGCCCTCGAGGCCGCAGATCATCGCGTCCGCGTCGCCGCGCTTCACCGCCAGCGCCGCGATCACAGTGGTATCGGTGCGCACCATGGTGCGCGCCGCTTCCTGGTTGACCCCGCGGCGGCCGGCGAGCCGGATCAGCAAATCGACGTAGTCGCGATAGCGCGGGTCGTCCTCTGGATTGACCAGCGCAAAGTCGATGCCGGGACGGATACGCAGGCCGAAGCGCTCCAGCCGCTTGTCGACCACGCTTGGACGACCGATGAGGATCGGCGTCGCGATGCCTTCCTCGAGCGCCACCTGCGCTGCGCGCAGCACCCGCTCATCCTCGCCGTCGGCATAGATGACGCGCTTGCCGCCGAGCGACTTGGCCGTCGAGAAGACGGGCTTCATGACCAGCCCGGACCTGAAGACGAAGCGGTTCAGGCGATCCAGATATGCCCCCCAGTCCTCGATCGGACGCGCCGCGACGCCGCTCTCGCAGGCGGCCTTCGCCACCGCCGGCGCAATGCGCAGGATCAGCCGCGGATCGAAGGGGGAGGGGATGAGGAAGTCGGGGCCGAAGGTGGGCGTCTCACTCGAATAGGCGCGTGCCGCCACGTCGGACGGTTCCTCGCGGGCAAGTGAGGCGATGGCACGCACCGCTGCCATCTTCATGGCCTCGTTTATTGCTGTCGCACCGCAATCCAGCGCGCCCCGGAAGATATAAGGAAAACACAGTACGTTGTTGACCTGATTAGGGAAATCGCTTCGTCCCGTGCAGATCATGGCGTCCGGGCGCGCAGCGCGCGCGACCTCCGGCATGATCTCCGGCACCGGGTTGGCGAGCGCCATGATGAGGGGCCTGTCGGCCATCTCCTTGAGCAGTTCGGGCTTGAGCACACCTGCGGCGGAAAGGCCGAGGAAGACGTCGGCGGCGCCGATCACATCGGCCAGCGTCCGCGCCTTCGTCTCCTTGACGTAGGGGTCCTTCCAGCGGTCCATCTCCTCCGCGCGACCGCGCCAGACGACGCCATGCCTGTCGGTCACCCAGATGTTCTCGCGTTTCGCGCCGAGCTCGACCAGAAGGTTCAGGCAGGCGAGCGCTGCGGCCCCGGCGCCCGAGGTGACGATCTTGACCGCGCCGATGGTCTTGCCGGCGAGTTCCAGCGCGTTGAGCACGCAGGCTGCGACGATGATCGCCGTTCCATGCTGGTCGTCGTGGAAGACCGGGATCGACATGCGCGCCTTCAGACGCTCCTCCACGTCGAAGCACTCCGGCGCCTTGATGTCTTCGAGATTGATGCCGCCGAAGGTCGGCTCCAGCGCCGACACGGTCTCGACCATCGCGTCGATCTCCGGCGCGTCGATCTCGATGTCGAACACGTCGATGCCGGCGAACTTCTTGAAGAGCACCGCCTTGCCCTCCATCACCGGTTTCGAGGCCAGTGGTCCGATGTTGCCGAGGCCGAGAACAGCCGAACCGTTCGAGATCACCGCGACCAGGTTGGCGCGGGCCGTGTATTCAGCCGCCATCCTGGGATCGGCGTGGATGGCGAGGCACGGCGCGGCGACCCCAGGCGAATAGGCGAGCGCGAGATCGCGCTGGTTGCCAAGCGGCTTGGTGGCCTGGACCTCCAGCTTGCCAGGGGAGGGGTGGCGATGGAAGAAAAGGGCAGCCTCATCGAGTTCCGACAGGCCGGCAGTTTTCTCCGTCATCCGCCCCTCCCGCCCGCCTCAGAACGCGCTGACGTATGAGCCGCCATCGACCGGGATGTTCTGGCCGGTCATGTAGCCCGCATGGACCGAGCACAGGAAGGCGCAGATCTGACCGAACTCTTCTGGGGTGCCAAGCCGCTTGGCGGGAACGTCGGCGACCAGCCGCTTGCGTTGTTCCTCCGCCGGCACGTCCGACGGAAACGCCCCGCGCAGCCGGTCGGTGTCCAGTTTTCCGGGCAGCAGGTTGTTGATGGTGACGTTGCGCGCGGCGACCGTCCGCGCGACACCGGCGAGAAACGAGGTCAAGCCTGCGCGGGCCGCCGACGACACGTCCAACCCGGGGATCGGCACATAGACCGACAGCGACGTGATGTTGACGATACGGCCGAAGCCGCGCTCGGCCATGCCGTCGATCACCGCCTTGATGAGTTCGATCGGCGTGACCATGTTGCCGATGACGCCATCGAGGATCGCCTTACGGTCCAGTTCGCGGAAGTCGCGGCGCGGCGGACCGCCATTGTTGTTGACGAGGATGTCCGGCGAGGGGCACGCGGCCAGCAGCGCCTGTTGAACCTCGGGAAGAGAGACGTCACCTGGCACCTCGGTGACCTTGACCGCGTATGCGGCGCGGATTTCGTCGGCGGTACGGGCCAGCACCCCCGCGTCGCGGCCGTTGGCGACGATCTCGCAGCCGGCCTCCGCCAACGCCATGGCGCAGCCGCGCCCCAGACCGCGACTCGATGCGCAGACGATGGCTCTCTTGCCGCTTATGCCGAGATCCATGATTGGGTTTTCCTCTCCGATTCCTGAGCCGCGACCCTATAGCCGGCCTTGCCGCGGGGGCAACCGTCATACGGCTGTTGCATGAATCGGGCGATAGCGGCGCCGACACACAGCATCCGAGCCGATGTCCGAAGAAGCCGATATCCGCTACCGTACCATCTTCATCTCCGACGTGCATCTCGGCTCGAAGGCGGCGAAGGCCGAATATCTGATCGATTTCCTCCGCGTACATGACGCCGACATCTTCTACCTCGTCGGCGACATCGTCGACGGCTGGCGGCTGAAGCGTTCGTGGCATTGGCCTCAGGCGCACAACGACGTCGTCCAGAAGCTGCTCAGAAAGGCGCGCAAGGGCGCGCGCATCATCTACATCGCAGGCAACCACGACGAGTTCCTGCGGAACTTTCAGGGCGTTCACTTCGGCGGCATCGTCGTGGTCGACCGTGACATCCACACGGCCGCCGACGGATGTCGCTATCTCGTCATCCATGGCGACCAGTTCGACGCGGTGGTCCACAGTGTCCGCTGGCTGGCATATTTCGGCGACGTGGCTTACGACGCCGCCATCGTTGTGAACCGGATTGTCGGCCGGGTCAGGCGGTTCCTCGGGCTTCCCTACTGGTCCTTCTCGTCATGGGCAAAGGTGACGGTCAAGAGAGCCGTCAACTTCATCAGCGCGTTCCAGAAGATCGTCGCCGAAGAGGCGAGGCGCGAGGCAGTCGATGGTGTGATATGCGGTCATATCCACCATCCCGTGATCGAGGAGTTGGGCGGTATCCGGTACATCAACACCGGAGACTGGGTAGAAAGCTGCACGGCAGTGGTCGAGCACTTTGACGGCCGCATGGAGATTGTCCGCTGGATCGGGGAGGGCGAATTCGCTTTTTCCGCTCCGCAGCGGCCGGCGCCGGTAGTCGGACGGGACCTTGCCGCCTGACCACAGCTTTCCGCCGCCTGGCCGTATCGCCGCCGCAGAACGCGTGCTACGCGCCACCAGCGGCGGACAAGCCGACCACCCATGGGCGCCTTCATGTCGCTTCCGCCGCTGTCGCCCGAGCAATCCATCAAGCCGGCCCGGTTCGAGTTCAGGATTTCCCTGCTCTTCGCGACACTGTTCGTACCGGTAGGCATTCATGCGCCCTACTTCCCGCTATGGTTGGAACTCAAGGGGTTCGGGCCGGAGGAAATCGGCGTCGTCCTCTCAGCGCCGCTTTTCTTGCGCGTCGTCACCACTCCGCTGATCACCGCGTTCGCCGATCGCGTCGGCGAGCGCGCGAACGTATACATCGCGTGCGTGGCGGCGACATTGCTGCTGTCGGCGGGATACTTCCTGCCGACCTCCTACGCACTGGTGCTCGCGCTTTCCGTTGCGATCCAGGTCGTCTGGACGCCGCAGGCGGCCTTGGTGGACGCGCTGGCGCTTTCGGGCGTGCGGCGCTTCGGATCCCACTATCCACACATGCGAATATGGGGATCCATCGCATTCCTGGTGGCGAACCTCGCAGGCGGGATCATCCTGTCGCGGACTGGCGCCGGCATCGTGCCGGCGATCATCACCGTCACCCTCATGGTAACCCTGCTCGCGGCGATTTCAGCGCCGCGGCTCGGTCCGCCGCGCAAGGCCTCGCCGCTCTCGGCAGCGGAGATCCAGCGAGCCGGACCGGCACTCTTCACCACGCATTTCATGCTCTTCGTCGCGGCCGCCGGCGTCATCAACGCCAGTCACGGCTACATGTTCGCCTTCGTCTCGATCTACTGGGCGTCGCTGGGCGTCGGCGAGACGATCGTGGGCCTGCTCTGGTCCTTCGCCGTGCTCGCCGAGGTAGGCATGTTCCTGGCCTTCCGCCGCATCTTCGGTTCCGTCCCCGCGCCGACACTGCTCGCGCTCGCGGCCGCCTTCGCCATCGTTCGATGGGCGGCGATGCCGCTGATCTGGCCTGGTGGAGCGGGGCTCCCTGGCTTCTTCGCCGCTCAGGCGCTGCACGCCTTTTCGACCGGCCTGATCCTGATAGGGGTCCAGAAGTTCATCGCAGAGACCGTCGGCGACGAGAATACGGGCGCGGCGCAGGGCATCGCGTTCTTTGCCAACGGGCTGTCGATGGCGGTTGTGATGCTGGCTTCTGGACCGATCTACGACCGGTTCGGCGGGACCGGCTTCTTCGTCATGTCCGGGGTCGCCGCGATAGGTCTGGTGCTGGTTGCGCTCGCCAGGCTGTCAGCCCCACAGCGCACGGTCGGGCGGCAGCACAGTTGATCCTTCATAGGCCAGGCAGGGCTCGCGGTCCCTCGCCAGGAGAAGCGGTCCGTCGAGGTCGACGAAGTCGGCGTCCTGGGCGAGAAGCATCGCGGGCGCCATCGCCAGCGATGAGCCGACCATGCAGCCGACCATGACGCCCAACCCGAGCGCGCGCGCCCGGTCCCGGAGTTCGATCGCGGCTGTCAATCCCCCAGCCTTGTCGAGCTTTATGTTGACCATGTCGTAGAGCCGCGACAGCCTTTCGAGGTCGCTGGCGGTGTGGACGCTCTCATCGGCGCAAACGGGAAGCGGATGCTCGAAATCGCCAAGCATGGCGTCTTCGCCCGCCGCGAGCGGTTGCTCCACTAGCGCCACGCCGAGTTCGGCGGCGACCCGCAGGTTCGCGATGACGTCACGCGGCGTCCAGCCCTCATTGGCGTCGAGTATGATCCGACTGAGCGGAGCGGCCTGAACGACCGCTCGGATCCGGGCGATATCGGCTTCGCCGCCGCCGATCTTGACTTTGAGGAGCGGCCGGGTGGCGTTGGCCTTCGCTTGCGCGGCCATTGCCTCCGGTTCGCCCAGCGAAAGCGTATAGGCAGTGACCAGCGGTTTGGGCGTCACGCCGAGCCTGTCGGCGACGCTGCGTCCCGTCGCCTTGGCCTCGAGGTCCCAAAGAGCGCAGTCGATCGCGTTGCGGGCAGCACCGGCTGGCAGGATGGCGGCAAGGTCGGCACGCGACGCGCCGCCCGCGATTTCCGGCGCCGCGGCCCCGATGGCCTGACGGACGCTGTCCAGCGTCTCACCGTAGCGGCGGTAGGGGACGCACTCTCCGCGCCCGGCAGCGGCATCCTCGCGGATCGTCACCGTCACCACCTCGGCGACAGTCTTCGACCCGCGCGAGATGGTGAAAGTGCCGCTTATGGGAAACGTCTCGGCTTCGAACGTCAGAGTCCTCGTCATGACCGGGTCCGTCGCACAGCAGCGTCCGCAAAGTGACAGGCCGGATTCGACCGGCTAAGACTGGACCATGTTGACCGATGCGCCAGCCGATGCAAGCCATGGCGGGACCCGCCTGACGACGCCGACCGTCGTAACGTCGCCCGTCGGCGGCGGCGTCGTCTGCACGTTGGCGGGCGACTGGACCACGCGTACGGTCGCAATCGTCGATTCGGCCCTGCGCAAGCTCGAAGCTGCCAATCCGCAAGGCTCGCTGACCGTTAACCTGGCGGATGTGCGACGTATCGATACGGCCGGCGCCTGGCTCGTGGAGAGACTGGTTCGCGCACGCAAGGCGCACGGGGACGACGTCGTGCTGACCGGCGAAAGCAATGCAGCGGCGACGCTTCTCGCCGCTGTCGGCCACGCTTACCGCGAGGACAGGCCGGCGGTGGAACCCGGACCAGGTTCCGCCGTCGCTTTCCTCGAGTTCGTCGGACGATCGGTCTATGGGCTGGCGGGAGACCTGAAGGCGGCCATGCACATCCTCGGCGCGGCGATCCGCGGCGCCCAGATGAAGCTCGGTCGAAGCCACGGCGTCAGTCCGGCGGCGATCATCAACCAGATAGACCGGATCGGCGTCGGGGCAATTCCCGTCGTCATCCTCATGTCGTCGATCGTCGGCGGCATCATCGCCCAGCAGGGTGCGTTCCAGCTGCGCTACTTCGGAGCCGAATTCTTCATCGTGGACCTGGTCTCGATCCTTGCGCTTCGAGAGCTCGGGGTTCTTATGACCGCCGTGATGATCGCAGGCCGGTCGGGCAGCGCGATCACGGCCGAGATCGGATCGATGAAGATGCGCGAGGAGGTCGACGCGCTGACGGTCATCGGCCTCAATCCCATCGGCGTGCTCGTCTTCCCGCGCCTGGTTGCCCTCGTCATCGCGGTCCCCTGCCTCACCGTGATCGCCGACTTCGCCGCCCTCGGCGGCGCCATGCTTGTGGCGTGGTTCTATTCCGGGGTCGAACCGCAACAGTTCGTCGACCGCCTGCGGGTTGGAATCGACCTTACGACCATCTTCGCCGGCTTCATCAAGGCGCCATTCATGGCGATCATCATCGGCATCATCGCGTCGGTGGAGGGGTTGAAGGTCGGCGGCAGCGCGGAATCACTCGGCCTCCACGTCACCTCCTCGGTGGTCAAGTCGATCTTCCTGGTCATCATCGTCGACGGATTCTTCGCGATGTTCTACGCCGCGATCGACTTCTGAGGTGGTCATGCCGAGTCCGGCTCCTGAAATCGAAATGGCGACCGACGCCGATGAAGTGGTGCTCGCCGTGCACGACGTCACCGTTCAGCTCGGCAGCCAGATCGTGCTCGAGAACCTGTCGCTCAACGTCCGGCGCGGCGAAATCCTCGGTTTCGTCGGCGCGTCCGGTGCGGGAAAATCGGTGCTGCTGAGAACCGTACTTGGCCTCGTCCGGAAAAAGTCCGGCGCCATTCGGCTCTTTGGCGTCGACGTGGACAAGGCGACCGAAGAGGAGAGACTGGGCGTCGACATGCGTCTCGGAGTTCTGTTCCAGCACGGTGCGCTCTTCTCGGCGCTCACCGTTCTGGAGAACATCCAGGTGCCGATGCGCGAGTATCTCGACCTTCCGCAGGCCCTGATGGACGAGCTTGCGCTCCTCAAGATCGAACTTGTGGGACTGCCAGCGGACACAGCGACAAAATTTCCGTCACAATTGTCTGGCGGCATGGTGAAGCGGGCGGCGCTGGCGCGCGCCCTCGCGCTCGATCCTGAGATCTTGTTCCTGGACGAGCCGACCTCTGGCCTGGATCCGATCGGCGCGGCCGATTTCGACGAACTGGTGCGCAAGCTGCGCGACACGATGGGACTGACCGTCTACATGGTTACACATGACCTCGACAGCCTGTTTTCCGTCTGTGACAGGATCGCCGTGCTCGGCAAGAAGCGCGTGCTGGTCGAGGGTACCGTCGACGAAATGCTCAAGAGCGAGGAGCCCTGGGTGAAGTCATACTTCCGCGGCAAGCGCGCGCGTCACATCGAACACGTGGCGACCGGCTGATGGAAACCAAGGCCAACTATGTCATCGTCGGCGCCTTCACGGTGCTGGCGCTGATTGCTGCGTTCGCCTTCGTCTACTGGACCGCGACGGCGGGCGATCAGGGTGAAACTGCGCCCCTGCGCATCGTCATCCCGGGCTCGGCCGCCGGTTTGAGTAGAGGCAGCGCCGTCCTGTTCAACGGCATCAAGGTCGGTGACGTGCGATCCGTCTTCTTCCGTCCCGAAGACCCGAACATCGCCATCGCCGACGCCGAGGTCTCGATCATCACTCCGATCACACGCTCGACGAAGGCGAACATCGGGATAGCCGGGCTCTCAGGTCAAGCGAACATCAATCTTGTCGGCGCGGATCCGCGCGAGCCTAATCTGCTTCTCGTCGCGCGCGCCAATGGAACGAGGGCCGAGATCGAGGCCAATCCGTCCGCTGTCACCAATCTTCTGGAGACGGCGCAGAACATCTTCGCCCGCGCCGACAGCGTCCTGGGAGAAGTTGAGGGTTTCGTAAGGGACGTGCGCGGGCCGCTGGCCAAGACGTTCGAGAACGCACAGCAGTTCAGCCAGGCCCTGGCCGACAATTCCGATGGCATCGACAAGTTCCTTCAGAGCGTATCGGCGCTTTCCGAGGAGCTGGCGGGGGTCTCGGGCAAGCTCGACGGGACGCTCCAGGCCGCCGAGCGTATCCTCAGCGCGGTCAACCCGGACCAGATCGAGACGATCGTCGCCAATGTCGAGACGTTTAGCCGTTCGCTAGGCGAAACCGGCGACGAGCTCGAACGGCTGATGCAGGGTGTCGATCGGGCCTTGGTGTCTGTCGACGGGCTGGCAAAGGGCGCCACCGATACGCTTGGTCGGGTTGACCAGGTGATTGCTGGGATCGATCCCGACACGGTGCGCAAGACGCTTCTCAACATCGAGGAGGCGAGTGACAACGCGCGCAAGGCCGCGAGCGATATCGCGCGGATCACCGAATCCGTTGGCGACAAGGGCGGCGACATCGACCAGATCATCGCCGACGTGGGCGAGATGACCAAGCGTCTCAACGAAGCGTCCGTTCGCGTCGACGGCGTCCTTGCCAAGGTGGATTCGCTTCTGGGGTCGGGCGAGGCCGAGGGCGTGATGACGCAGGCCAGCGAAACGCTGAAGGCCTTCAGGGAGGTCGCCGATACGCTGAACGCGCGCATCGGACCGATCACTGACGGACTGGCGCGCTTCTCTGGCCAGGGACTGCGCGATGTCGAGGCGCTCGTTCGGGACGGCCGCCGCTCGATCACCAGGATCGAACAGGCGATTACCGACCTGGAACGCAATCCGCAGCGCATCCTGACCGGCGGAGACGGTTCCGTGCGGGAGTATGACGGTCGCGCGCGCCGTTGACATTGCGGACCGGGGGGCCGAAGACATTCTCTAGGTTTGCAAAAACGGGGACCCGCCATCCGTAGTTGTGGCGGGGCGTTGTGTGGTCGGGTTCAGGTCCTTTGCGGTGATTGCGTTGGCCGGCTCGGTTCTTCCGGGCTGCGCAGGGCTGCCGTTCTCAAGCCCGGCGCCGCTGGATACCTACGAGCTTTCGGCTCCTGCCCCGGACAACGCCAGACGTCGTCGCGGCGTACAACTCCTGGTCGCCGAACCCTCGGCCCTGAAGGCCCTCGACGGCGAGAAGATCGTCGTCAAGCCGGCGCCTGGGGAAATCCAGTTCCTGAAGGGCGCCCAATGGGCCGACCGCTTGCCGCGGGTCGTGCAGGCGAGGCTCGCCGAGGCATTCCAGGCATCAGGCAGTTTCGGAGGCGTTGGGAAGCCCGGCGAGGGGCTCGCGATCGATTATCAGGTCGTGACCGAGATACGGGCGTTCGAGATCCGTGTCGGCGGAGGAGAGCAGGCCCGGGTCGAGTTGTTCGTGCGCCTGCTCAACGATCGAAACGGCGTTGTCCGGTCGGCGCGGGTCTTTGAAGCGTCGGCTGCGGTCAGCGGCTCCGACAACGCCGCTTACATAGCCGCGCTGGATGCCGCATTTCGCTCCGTCGCAGCCGAGATCGTCACCTGGGCGGCGCGGTCGATCTGAACAAAGCCCGCTGAGAACCGGCCGGCGACCGCAGACGCGGCGCGGGCTGTTCCTACCGCAACCGTCCACTCGCATGTGCGAGCATGGTGTAGACCTTGCCGGTATCCGACGTCAGGTACGTCTGGGCCATGACGTTGTCCCTGTCGTTTCGCGACACGTCCTTGAGCAACTTCTCGAAGTCCTCACAGTAGCGGTCCACGGCCCCGCGGAAATCCGGGTCTTCCTGGTACTTGCGCCGGATCTCGTCGAAGGTCTGTTGGCCCTTGAGCGTGTAGAGACGCCGCGTGAAGACGTCGCGCTCGCCACGCCGGGAGCGGCCCCACAGCTCCACGGACGCGTCGTGATCGATCGCGCGGGCGATGTCGACGGAGAGGGAGTTGAGCGAGTCGACGACATGCGCGGGCGACCGCGTTCCTGTCTGAGGGCGCGAGGGCCGATCCGCGAGCGCCACCTCGTCGTCGCTCGAGGCGCCGCGCAGCAGGTCGCTCACCCAGCCGCTACCCTGGGCGGTTTCACGCGATCTGGCGGCTGGATCCGCGGGTCGGGGCGAAGCCGGGTCGACCGCCGGTTGCCGGCGTTCCGTCGGGGCGGGCTGCTGGCGGCGCTGCGGTTCGGCCGGACGGCTGGTGACGGGCGCCGGGCGTGGCGGGGATCGGTCGGACACGTCGACGGTTCGTCCGGTGCGGGCAACGATGTCGGACAGTTCTTTCAACGCATTGATCTGCTCGGTCACGGCACGACGAATCGCGGTCGTCGATTCCTTGGCCTCGACGGGCATGTCGATGACGCCTCGCTTGATCTCGGCACGCGTCTCATCCAGCTCGCTGCGGATCGCCGCGGCGGTCGAGCGCATGTCGTCGGTGGCGTCGGCGAAGCGCTGCGTCGCCCCCTCGATGACCTCCGTTATGGCGCTGCGGATCTTCTCCGCCGACGCGATCGTCCTGCCTTCGGCCTTTTCCATGGCCCTGCCGACGAGGTCCTCGAACGAGCGCATGATACGCTCCAGGTCTTCGGACTTGGTCACCAGACCGACCGCGAGATCCTCGAGCGCCGTCTGGCGTTCCAGCGTGTGTTCGAGATTGCTCTGCGCCGAGGTGAGCAGATCCGAGGCGCTGGACAGCAGGCGGGTGTGCTCGTCGAAGCGCGTGGCGATGGACGCAACTTCCTTCAGCGTACTGGACGACAGATCGGTGAGCCGCTGGGTGTTGGAATCCACCAGCCGCGCCGAACTGGCGAACGTCTGTGCGGCCTTCTCGGTCGTCGCCGCGAAGCTCTCGGTGCTGCCGGCGAGCCGTCGGTCCACATCGTTCAGATTGGTGGTCGCGACGTCGATGAGCCTGGAAAGCTGGGTGCTCGACGCCGTCATCTTGTCCATCAGGGCGTTGATGTTGCCCGACAGGTCGTTGCGCGCGGTGTTGACGGCCGAAAGCGTCTCGGCGGTTCGGCTGGCGAGGGCTTGCAGCAGCGAGGCATTCTCCTCGCGCAGCTTCTCCGTGGCCTTTTCGGTCGCGTCCTCGAGACTCCGCTGCAATTCTCCGCCGCCCTGTGCGAAGCGCTCGACCAGCGGCCGGGCCGTCTCGTCGAGGATGGTGGCGATCTCGGCCGAACGCGCGGCGAGCATGTTGTTGAGCTCGCGGGTGTTGGCGCCGATGGTCCGGGCGGCGTCGTTCGTGCTCTGGCCGATGTGCTGGCCGACCGCGGCGAATGTCTCGGCGACGACGTTGGCGCGGTTGAGAAGTTGGCTCTCCGCCGAGGATATCTGCTCGTCGAGCTGCTTTCCGATGGCGGTAGCGCCGTCTGTGAGCCGGCGTTCCGCCGCCGAGACCTGCTCCTCGACGCGGCGGGTGAGGGCGTTGACGCCGGTTCCGAGCCTGCCCTCGACCTCGCTGACGCGATCGTCGAGATGGGAGGCGATGGTCGCCGCTGCTTCCGCGAAGCGCCCATCGGCGGTTACGAGGCGTTCCTCGATCGTGCGCGCCCTCGCGTCGAGTTCAGCCGATGTCTGGCTGGTTCGCGCGGCGATGCGCCGCTCGGTCTCGGCGAAGACTTCGGCGATCTCGCTGGCATGGCCGCCGATCGTGGCCGCGCTCTCGCCTACGCGTTCGGCGATCTGGCGATCGACGCTGTCGAATATGCGCCCGAGTTCGGCTGCCTTGCCTGACAACGCCCCGGCGGTCTCTCCGACGCGGGCGGCGAGACGGTCGTCGGCCTCCTGGAAGCTGCGGACGATCTCGCCGGCCCGCGATCCGAGCGATTCGGCGCTAGCCTCGATGCGTGCGGCGAGTTTTTCCTCGGCTCCATCGAAGATGCGCCCGAGTTCGGCAGCGCGCGCCGCCAGCGCCTCTGCCGACGATCCGATGCGTCCGGCGAGTTGGCGGTCCGCATCGTCGAAATTGCGGACAACTTCTTCGGCCCGGGAGACCAGGGCCTGGGCCGTCTCCATGGCTCGCGCGGCGAGCTTGCGGTCGGCCTGGTCGAACATCTCGGCCATTTCACCCGATCGCGAGGACAGCAGACCCGCGGTCGTCTCCACCCGTTCGGCCAGCCCCTTGTCGGCGGATTCGAATGCCTTGGTTATCTCGCCAGTCCGCGCCATCAGGGCCTCGGAGGTGAGCCTTGCGCGCTCCGCCACCTGCCTGTCGGCCTCCGAGAACGCCTTGCCGGCCTCCTCGTTCAGGGCAGACGTGACTTCGAGCACTTTGTCGCGCAGCGCACCGGCCACGACGACCGCGCTCTTCTCCAGCACGTTGCGTACGTTCTCGACGCCGACCGTCAGCGCACGCTCCATCGTGCCGGTCCGTTCCGCGATGACCCCCGTCTGACGCCGGAACGCCTCCTCGATCTTTTCCACGTCGGCAGCGAGCGCCTCCGTGATGACGGTGCGCTTGCTCGCGAGAGTTTCGATGTGCTGGGAGAGCTGCGTGTCAACGTCGCGACGCGCCTCGCCGAGTTTCTCCAGATCGTTTTCGAGCGCCTTGGCCAGGATCGTCCGGCCCTCGGCGATCTTTTCGACCTGGCCGGCTACGAGCCCGTCGATTTCGCTGCGGCTGTCCTGGAGTTTCTTGAGGTCGGCGGTGAGCGCCTTGGTCAGGATATCGCGGCCCTCGGCGAGCTTCTCGACCTGGCCGGCGACGAGCCCGTCGATGCCCCTGCGGCTTTCGTCGAGCTTCTTCAGGTCCGCGTCGAGCGCCTTCGACAGGACGTCGCGGCCTTCCGAGAGCCTTTCCACCTGTCCGGCGACCAGTCCGTCGATATCCTTGCGCGCCTCGTCCAGCTTCTTGAGATCGCCTTCAAGGGCTCGCGTCAGGATATCGCGACCCTCGGCCAACTTCTCGACCTGGCCGGCGACGATCGCGTCGATGCCCCTGCGGCCTTCCTCCAGCTTCTTCAGGTCGGCCTCGAGCGCCTTGGTCAGGATATCGCGACCTTCGGCGAGCTTCTCGACCTGGCCTGCGACGAGACCGTCGATGCCCCTGCGGCTCTCCTCAAGCTTCTTCAGGTCCGCCTCGAGCGCCTTGGTCAGAATATCGCGGCCTTCAGCGAGTTTCTCGACCTGGCCGGCGACGAGACCGTCTATCCCCTGCCGGCTCTCCTCAAGCTTCTTCAGGTCCGCCTCGAGCGCCTTCGTAAGCACGTCGCGGCCTTCGGCGAGTTTCTCGACCTGGCCCGCGACAATGCCGTCGACGCTCTTTCGGCTCTCGTCGAGCTTCTTGAGGTCGGCTTCGAGGGCGCGCGTGAGAATGTTGCGACCTTCCGCCAGTTTTCCGACGTGTCCGCCGACCATTTCGTCAATTTTTTCACGCGTCTGCGTTAGTTTCTGCAAGTCATCCTGCAAGACGCGGGCAAGGGTATTCCGACCTTGGTCGAGGCGCTCCAGATGATGACCGAGAGACGAATCGATGGTTGCGCGGGATTCGTTGACCTTGCGCAGATCCTCGTCCAGGGCGCGCGCCAGAATATCGCGGCCCTCGGCCAGACGCTGGATCTGGATTCCGACCGCAGCGTCGATCGAGGCGCGGCCGTCAGCGAACTTGCGCAAATCCTCCTGAAGCGCCGCGGCCATGCGATCGCGGCTTTCCGCGAGCTTGCGCACCTGCGTATCGACCGACTGATCGATGTTGGCGCGCGCCTCGGCGAGGCGCTGGATATCCTGGTCGAATGCGCGCGTGACGACCTGACGCGCCGTGTCCAGGCGGCCGGCGAAGTCGCCGGCACGAGCCTCCAGCATCGTGGAGGTGGACATCACGATCTCGGCCATCTCGGAACCGATCTTCGATTTCCCTTCGTCGACGGTTTGGCTGAGCTTGCGGCTGCTGGCGGCGAAGGTGTCGGCGATCTCGCGGGCGCGTTCCACCAGCGACTCGTTGATCTGGCGGGCGCGGGCTTCGAGCGCCGCATTGAGTTTCTGGGTCCCGGTATCGAGAGTCTCGGCGCGCATCTGGAACTCCGAGATCAGTGCCTGGCCGCGCTCGGCAAGCGTGCGTTCGATCCCGTGCAGTCGAGATTCCAGTTCGTCGTTGAGCTGCCGCGTCGCGCCGCCGAGCAGCGAGACCATGCCGCTCGTCCGCTCGTCGAGCATGTCGGCCAGCGTCCGGGTGACGTCGTCGGTGCTTTGGGTGAGGCGGGCGATGCGCGTGTCGAGAAGGCTGGCGAAAGCCTCTCCGGACGTGGTGATGCGGTCGGCGATCGAGTCCATGCGTCCGTCGAGCGATTCATAGATCGCCAGCCCGCTCTCGTTGATACGGTCGATCAGCGTGTCGCCGGAATTGGTGATCGTCATCGACAGCTTGGTCGACGCGCCGAGTATCGAATCCCGGATGATGTCGCTCGCCGAGCTGATTTCCTCCCGAAGCGTCTCGTGGGCGCCCGTGATCGAGGAGCGCACGCGCTCCGCATGCGTCACGACGGCGTCACGCTCGGTTCCCAGCCCGTCCACGAGGTTGCGGATGCGCGATTCGTTCTCCGAATACGCGCGCTCGATCTCGCTGATCTCGGTATGCACCAGCGTTTCGAGCTCGACGGCGCGGGCGAGCGTGCGCTCGATGCCCTCGTTCATGGCCGCCACTTCACGGCGAACCGCATGGCCCACCATCATCACCCGGTCCTGTGCGAGGTTCTCGGGCTCGGCGAGGCGGAAAGCCACTTCCGCCATGGACTGCGCGGCCAGCCGCATCTCCTGGGCGCGGCGTACCATGACCGCGAACCCCCAGAACAGGATGATGGGGACCAGGATCGCGACGAGCAGCAGGATCAGATAGGGCTGGGCCACCAGGGCTTCGACGCTGCGGATGCGCCACACCGACGGACCGAACAGAACCTGCGCCAGGATCGCGCCACCGGCGATCCAGGCGAGCGTGAGAATGCCGACCATCCAGTAGACCGCGCCCGAGGCGCGCCGGTTCATTCGCTGGACGAGAACCCGGTAGTCCTTCTGGCGATCGTCGTTGGCCGGCGCGAAGGCGGCCGGGGCGGGAGCCGCTTCCGCGACCTGGACCGGATCTGGCCGCGCCGAGGGCGCGGGCTGCTCGCGTCGGCGGGCCGCCGGCGGCTGCCGCTTGCCCGCAGGCGGTTGGCTCTCTCGGGCCAGTTCGCCGGCCGCCGCGGCGATCTGGGCTTCGAGGTCCTCCATCGACGCCGCGATGTCGAGATCGCCGTTCTTCGGCGCGAAATCCATGTCGAGTGCGGCCTCGAGCTCGCGGGTGACATCGCTGTCGAGGTTTGTCGTTGTCGGTTTCTGCGCCATGCCGCTACCCTGTACTCGCCGCGCCCGAAGCCCCGAAACCGGCTTCACCATGCCCGTGATGTGGGCCTAGACCGTCCCATTCGTATCGTACTGGCACACCCCAACGATTGGAACATGCAAATCGGCCCATGGTTAAAAGTTTAAACATAAGGTTAACGCGCTGGTCTGGAACGAGAATTTTCAGCGCCCGAATTCAGCCTCATTGGTGTAGCCGGGGAACATTAACCCGGCGTCCATTCGCCGGCTCTATTTTGACGGGACGCGGCAAGAATTGGTTGGGAGTTCGGGGTGACGTTGGCATCGGTGGTTCGGGCGACATTCGATCGGCCCGGAGGTGAATCGTGCGTTCGGGCAACGTCCAGGCCGATCGACTTCGCCCATCTCTCGCGCCAGACGCTGGGTGACCGCGACCTCGAGCGGGAAGTGCTCGGCCTCTTCGTGCAGCAGGCCGTCGCGGCGCGCGAGACGATCGCGAAGGCGCCGCCCGTGGACCGGTTTCACGCCGTACACGCCCTGAAAGGTTCGGCGCGTGGCGTCGGCGCGACACTCATCGCCGAGTGCCTCGACGAACTCGAGGACCGTCCGGACGACAGCGTCATCGTCACCCGGCTGTCGCGACTGATCGACGAGGTCCGCGACCTCGTCTCGGCCATCAGCCGGTAATCCCACCTGACGTTCGTCGCGGCGGGAGCGGTTTGGTGCCGCGCCGGGTCAATATTGACACGCGCGTGGGAGTCATTATCTCGGCGATGACCCTCCCGGAGCCCCCATGACAAAGATCACGTACATCGCCCATGACGGGACACGCTTCGACGTGGAGGCCGAGAATGGCTCGACGGTGATGGAGAATGCGATCCGCAATGCCGTCCCCGGCATCGAGGCCGAGTGCGGGGGCGCCTGCGCTTGCGCGACCTGCCACGTCTATGTCGACGAGGCCTTCAAGGAAATCGTGGGCGAACCCGAGTCGATGGAGGAGGACATGCTGGACTTCGCCTACGACGTGAGGCCGAATTCACGACTATCGTGCCAGATAAAGGTGCGCGACGAACTCGACGGGCTTGTCGTCAGAGTGCCGGAACGGCAGGGATAGCCGCCAGCGGGAGGGGAGCATGGCCGAGGCAACCAAGACGGACGTGCTTATCGTCGGCGCGGGGCCTGTCGGCCTGTTCGCGGTATTCGAGCTTGGGCTCTTCGACATGAAGTGCCACCTGATCGACATCCTCGACAGGCCCGGCGGCCAGTGCGCCGAACTCTATCCCGAAAAGCCGATCTACGACATTCCAGGCTATCCGATCATCGGCGCTCAGGAACTCGTCGATCGTTTGATGGATCAGATCGCGCCGTTCAATCCGGGCTTCACCTACAACCGCATGGTTGCCGCGATAGAGCGTCTCGGGGACGGATCCTTCCGTATCACCACCGACGAGAACGAGATATTCGAGGCCAAGGTGATCGTCATCGCCGCGGGTGGCGGGTCGTTCCAGCCCAAGCGCCCGCCCATACCTGGAATCGAAGCGTTCGAGGGTCAGAGCGTCTTCTATTCGGTCCGCCGGATGGAGGAATTCCGCGGCCATGACCTTGTCGTCGTCGGGGGCGGCGATTCCGCGCTGGACTGGACCCTGAATCTTCAGCCGATCGCGAAAAGCGTGACACTGGTTCATCGCCGACCGGAATTCCGCGCTGCTCCCGACAGCGTCAACAAGATGTTTGCATTGCAGGAGACGAAGGAACTCGAGTTCAAGATCGGCCAGGTCTCCGCGCTCGGAGGCGATGCAGGCCGGCTGACGTCGGCGACGATCAAGGGACCCGACGGGGACGAAGAGGTC
Source organism: Rhizobiaceae bacterium (assembly GCA_050184585.1). Classification (GTDB taxonomy): domain Bacteria; phylum Pseudomonadota; class Alphaproteobacteria; order Rhizobiales; family Rhizobiaceae; genus JBFXAF01. The sequence goes on from JBFXAF010000001.1 coordinate 135,580, forward strand.
GCGTGCACGCGGTTGCTGCCGTTCTTCGGCTTGACCATGAAGCTTGGACCGATAGCGGACTGGGGCCTGAACCTTCACGAAAACCTAATCTCGGTAGACACCGAGAAGTTCCAGACCTCCGAGCCCGGCATCTTCGCTATCGGGGACATCAACTGGTATCCCGGCAAGCTGAAGTTGATCCTGTCCGGGTTCCACGAGGCCGCTCTGATGGCGCAGGCGGCGAAGCGCGTGGTCAGCCCCGGCGAGCGGATCGTTTTCCAGTACACCACGTCTTCGACGAGTCTCCAGAAGAAGCTCGGCGTCGCCTGACCTCGACGGACCGGGGCAGTACGGCCGTCAGCCGCGCTTCTCGCGATCCTGAGCTTGTTCCATACGATATTGCAGAAGTCTCAGGAGACGGCTTTCGAAGTTGATCCCCTCGATGCGATCGAACTTGTCCTGCGCCGCGTCGTGTCGGGCGAGCACGTCGGCGGTGATGGACTTGGCGCGATCGGCCGCGGTCGAGCAATCCTTCTGGCGGCCGATCTTCTTCAGGGAATCCTCGAGTTCACGGGCGTGGTTCCTGGCGATCACCACATGGCTTTCCTCGTGACGCTTGATGTCGGACGACAACGTGTCCCAGACCATGCGCGTGTCGCCGTCGGCCCGTGACCTGTGGCGCCAGCGCGGAAGTATGACCTTCGCGCTGACCGTCACCTGCGCCTTCGTCACGGTGCAGCCGTTGCCGCCGTCGTCGGAGTAGCCAAGGCGCGTGGTGAACTCCATCTGGGTGGCGCCGGGATGCCGACGGCCGGTGCTGTTGACCTGTGGCCCCCGCGTATTCAGCTCCTCCTCGATCTCCTCGAGAGTGTAGCCGCCAATGGAGAAGTAGCTGTAGGTCTTGGAGAGACTCGCGGCCGCGGCGACCGCGGGCAGGCCGCTGACAAGAGCCATCGTCAGGATAAATCGGATCATTCGGCCTCCGCGGCCAGAATGCGCGACGACCCGGCCGTCCGCAACGGAAATCGCCACGGGGGCTTTTCCAAGGCGGAGCGGCGCGAATGTCGTTGCATTTCCTCCGCGCCGGATGGAAAAGCGCAGCCGCGATGATCGACAGCCCATTTCTTGCCCGACACTGGGCCCTCGCCCACGGGCGGCGTCTCGACCTCGGTCCACGCGGCTTGATCATGGGCGTGCTCAACGTCACAACGGACAGCTTTTCCGATGGCGGCCTCTTCGCAACGGGGGAAAGCGCCGTGGCGCAAGCCGAACGGATGATTTCCGAAGGCGCCTCGATCATCGACATCGGTGGCGAATCCACGCGCCCGAATGCCGACCCGGTGACCGCAGTCGCCGAGCAGGCTCGCGTGCTCCCGGTCGTGGAAGCGCTGGCCGGGCGGATCGATGTCGTGATCTCGGTAGACACCTACCGGGCCGAGACGGCGCGCCTCGCGGTCGCTGCGGGCGCCCATATCATCAATGACGTGTGGGGTCTGCAGCGCGAGCCCGGTATCGCTCGCGTGGCCGCCGATACCGGCGCCGGGCTCGTCGCCATGCATACGGGTCGGGAGCGGACGAAGCTGCCTGATCCGATCGCCGATCAGCTTTCGTTCCTCGCGCGCTCGGTGGCGATCGCTCGCGAGGCGGGGATCGGCGATGACAGGATCCTGCTCGACCCCGGATTTGGCTTCGCCAAGGAGACGGCAAGAGAGAACCTGGAACTGATGGCGCGGTTCGGCGAGCTGCGCTCACTTGGCTTTCCACTGCTCGTCGGCACGTCCCGGAAGCGTTTCCTGGGCGAATTGACGAATCGGCTTCCCGCCGACCGTGATGTGGCGACGGCCGCGACGACCGTGATCTTGAGACTTGCCGGCGCGGCGGTTTTCCGCGTCCACGATGTCGCAACCAATGCCGACGCGCTCGCCGTTGCGGATGCTATGGTCGAGCAGGGCATGAGGGCATCGCCGTGACCTATCGGATCAGCATGAAGAATTGCGCATTCTTCGCTCGCCACGGCGTCCACGACGAGGAGGAGGCTCTCGGGCAGCGCTTCTATGTCGACGCCGAACTGGATGTGGATCCGGGCGAGGCGTTGCTCACCGATTCCATTGACGGCACCGTCGACTATGGAATCGCCTTCGGCGTCATCGAGAAGATCGTAACCGGCCGCCGCCGATTCCTCATCGAGGCCCTGGCGCTTGATGTCGCGCAGGCGCTTGTCGCGCGCTACCCCCGGATCGTTCTCGCACGGATCACCATACGCAAGCCCAATGCCCCCGTTCCTGGCGTGCTCGATCATGTCGAGGTGACCGTTGCGTGGCCGCGTTGACGGGCGTGACCGCCTATCTCAGCCTCGGTGGAAATCTCGGTGATCCGGCTTCCGCCATGGGCGCGGCGCTGCGCATCCTCGACGCGGATCCGGGCACGCGCGTTGGAGCGGTCTCCTCGCTCTACCGCACGGCTCCCTGGGGAAAGACCGACCAGCCGGACTTCCTGAACGCCGCCGCCAAGGTCGTGACGCGTCTGGGGCCGCGCGGGCTCCTCGACCTCGGGCTTGCCGCCGAACGCACCTTGAAGCGGGAGCGCAGGGAGCTCTGGGGGCCCCGGGTCATCGACATCGATATCCTGCTGTTTGGCGAGCAGCGCGTCGACGAGCCGGGTCTGGAAGTTCCCCACCCCCGCATGCTGGAGCGCGGCTTCGTCCTCGTGCCGCTGGCCGAGATCGCGCCGGCTCTCATGCTGGACGGCATATCGGCGCGTGACCGCGCCGGCGCCTGCGACCGCCGCGGAATCGTCAGGCTCGCGGGCGGGCGCGGATGGTGGCGACGGTGACTATCGAGGCTCCGCGGCTTCCTCGGCGCCCTCGTTCAGCACCGCCTTGGTCTCGTCGCTCATCGCCTGCCCCTTGCGACGGGGCGTCGTGAGCGGCGTCGGCACCGGCAGGTTCCCCTTCATGAAGCCGCGGCCAGCCTGCAGGCCGCCGGCGATCTGGGCCTCGAAGCGGGCCTGGTCGCGCAGGCGTACGTCTCCGATCGACTCCGCCGCATCCTCAGGCTGGACACCGAGGGTTTCCAGCGTCCTCTGCCCGAACGCGAGGGCGGACTCGAACGTCTCCCGAAGCTGATACTCGACACCTGCTTCGATCAGCTTCATCGCGAACCCGCGATCGTAGGCGCGCGCCAGCACCGGCGTCAGGGGATACTCCGCTCTCAGATGTCGCGCGATCGTGACGGCGACGTCGCCCTTGTCGACGCAGATCAACACCGCGCGTGCGCGCCCCGCGCCGGCCGCGTGGAGGATGTCGAGCCGGGTGCCGTCGCCGTAGTACACCTTGAAGCCGAAGCTGGCGGCCGCCTGGATCATCTCAACGTCGTTGTCGATGATGGAGACGTCGATGCCGCGCAGAAGGAGCGGCTGGCTGGCGATCTGGCCGAAGCGGCCGAAACCGATGACGAGGACGCTGCCCGAAAGTTCACCGACCTGCTCGACGCCGTCGAGCGACAGGACTTCAGCCGGCACGATCCGACGCATGACGATCATGGCGAGCGGCGTGAGCACCATGGAGATGATCACGATTGCGGTCAGCGTTGCATTCGCCTCGGCATCGATGATGCCGACCGCCGCGGCTGCGGAATACAGGACGAAGGCGAACTCGCCGCCCTGCGCCATGATCACCGCGCGCTCCAGCGCCTCGCGATGCGAAGACTTCGTGAACCGACCGACCGCGTAGATGCCGACGGCCTTGATCACCATGTAGGCAGCCACGTAGACGGCGATGAGCTGCCAGTTCGTCACCACCACCGAGAGGTCGAGTGACATGCCGACGGCAATGAAGAAGAGGCCGAGGAGAACGCCGCGGAACGGTTCGACGTCGGCTTCGAGTTGGTGCCTGAACGTCGATTCGGACAGGAGCACGCCGGCCAGGAACGCGCCCATGGCCATAGACAGACCGCCGAGCTGAAGCGCCAGGGCCGAGCCAAGCACGACCAGCAGCGCCGCTGCTGTCATGACCTCGCGCGCATGCGCGTCGGCGAGGACGCGGAACAGCGGGTTGAGCAGGTAGAGCCCGGCGAGCACGAGCGCGGCGATCGAGGCGAGCCCGATGCCGATGTCGACGAAGCGGTCGAGCAACGTCGCCGCTTCACCGCTTCCCGTCGGTGCCAGGAAGGCAACGAGAGCCAGCAGGGGCACGATGGCAAGGTCCTCCAGCAGCAGCACCGAGATCATCTTCTGGCCTGGTTCGGAGGCGAGTTCGCCTCGCTCCTCGAGCACCTGCATCACGATCGCCGTTGAGGTCAGCACGAAACCCGCCCCGGCAACGAAGGATTGCGCGACCGGGAAACCGCCGGCGATGCCGGCGAGGGTGAGAAGCGCCGCGCAAGCGCCCACCTGCAGCACGCCGAGGCCGAAGATCTGACGCCGCAGGCCCCAGAGCTTCGACGGCTGCATCTCGAGCCCGATGATGAAGAGGAACATCACGACGCCGAGTTCGGCGACGTGTAGGATCGCCGAGGCTTCCGTGAAGATGCCGAGACCGAACGGGCCGATGACGAGACCCGCCGCGAGGTAGCCCAGGATCGACCCCAGACCGAGCCGCTTGAAGATCGGCACGGCGACGACCCCGGCCGCCAGCAGCGCCACCACGGGTACGATGTCGACCGTGTGCGAGATTTCAGTCGCCATTCAGCATTCCCCCGCATGGCGGCGCGATACGCGGCCGTGTCGGGCGACTATGCTTGGCGGAGAAATGCCGCGCAACCTGCCGCGATGGGCGGGACGAAGGGCGTGTTCAGTTCCGGGCGACGGATCCGACGGCGCCGCCGTCGACACGCTTCAGATTGATGCCGATGACCGGCACCATTTCCTTCTCGACCTTCACCGACACGGTGACGACCATCTGGTTTTCGCCCGAAACACGGGCGATCATCGCCCCCTTGAGCTGGGATCGGTTGAGGGACATCACCACCTTGTTGCCGGTCACGTTACCGGCGATCACGTCCAGCCCCTTGCCGGCGGCGCCGTCGAGGAACGTGCCGCGATAGCTGTTGCCGCGCTTCTCGATGGAAGCAGACATGCGCTGGGTGAACATGCCGACGCGGCAGGTCCCGTCAAGCGCCATGCCGACCTTGCCGGTGGGTGTCGAGCCGGCGAAGGTGCAGGTGAACTTCGTTCCCTTGTACTTTCCCGCCACGATCTCCCCCGGGCCGATCCAGGACCCTTCGACCGACTGGAAGAACCGTTTGTCCTTCTCGGAGGCCTCCGTGGGGTCGGCGGCGCTCATCAACGCGCCGGACGCCAGGAACGGAAGTACGGCGGAAAGCAGGACGCGCTTCATTTGGGGAACACCTGGAACAGGGAACCGGAACTGGCCGCGAAGATGAACAAGATTGGTTAATCCTTCGTCACCCGCCCCGTGGACGCGGTGGACAATGCGACGAGGTTCGGCCGCCGGCAAGGCTAATCTTTCGCTTTGGTTTCCGCGTCGCGCGCGCGCGCAAACGTGGCCAGCGCCGACAGGAAGTCGCCCAGGCCGGGCCGCTTGACGACCTTGAACGGGAACGGCCGTACCGTATCCATCGCAGCAAGGCCGATCCGCGCCGTCATCATGCCGTTGACCACGCCCTCTCCGAGCTTGGCCGAGAGCCGCGCCGCGAGCCCGTGGCCGACTATCTGCTGGACGAAGCTGTCGCCGGCCGCGATCGACCCGGTCACAGCCAGATGCGCTAGCACGTTGCGCGCCAGTCTGATGAAGCCAAGCGTTCCCGGCCTGCCGCCGTAAAGCTGGGCGAGGCGGCGCACCAGTCTCGCCGCCTCGAAGACGACATAGGCGATGTCGACGAGCGCACGCGGGCTGACCGCGGTGACGAGCGACACCCGCTTCGCCGCGTCCAGGACCAGAATCTTGGCCTGAGCGTCGAGCGGAGCGAGGATTTCGATCTCGGCGATCCCGATCAGGTCCACTCCGTCGATGATGTCGCCGTCGAGCTCGGCGAGGTTCCTGCGTCCGGCGGCGGTCTGCGGCACGCTCGCGAAGATGCGAACCAGTTCGCCGACAGCGACACGCGCTGCGCGCGCGTCGTTCCGCGCCGACGCTTCGGAAACCCGTTCGCGCAGATGCTCGACGGAGGCAAGCCGCCGCAACGCCCAGAGTTCGCGGATCGCAATTAGCAGGAGGGTGACGCCGCCGACTGCCGTGACCGCCGCGGCGGTCCATCCCAGCCATTCCGCGCGTTCGAAGAGTTCCCGGATGAGCTGGTCCACCCACAGGCCGACGCCCAGCGAGACGATGACGCCGAGCGCCGTGAGGAAGATCGCGCCGAGCCGGGACCGGCGTCGCGTCGATGACGCCGGTGGGGGCACGGTGGTTTCCATTCCCGGCTCGTCGAATATGTCGATCAGGTCGGGCGTCACCACGACATCGGCGGTACGGATGGCGCGGGGCGGCCGGGAAGCCTCCTTGGGGGGCTTCGAGGTCGGGGACGGCTCGATCCGGAAGGCGCCGGGTCTGCGGGCGTCGCTCATGCCAGATTGTCCCCGATCAGGAATTGGAGCGCGCGGTCGAGCCTTATGTGGGGGAGCGTCAGCGTCAGCCCGTCGGCGCCTCGTTCGAGCCGTGGCGGCCGGAACCGTACGAAACGCAGCGACGCGGACTTGGCGTCGTCGCCGAAAGCGACGTCGGGCCGCTCGGGCAGGTCGCCGGGAAAAACCGCCGTTTCGGTTTCGCCGTCGAACGTCTCGCCGGCGATGGCCTCGCCGGCCAGCGGGGTGCCGATGATCACCGGCAGCGTCTCGCGCCCTCGCTTCACGGCGCCCTCGCGCGTCGCCCTGACGGCGGCCATCGCGAGCACGTCGACCTGGGCGCGGGAGAAGTTCGCACGTTTGATCGCCCGGTCGGCGAGCCGCCGGACGATGGATTGGAGCCGGTCGTGGCTCTCATGATGCAGGTGGTCTGCCTTCGTTGCCGCGATGAGGATGCGGTCGATGCGGCGAGAAAACAGGTCCGTCAGGAAGTTGCCGCCCCCAGCCCGGAAACAGGCCAGGATTTCGGTCAGCGCCCGTTCGAGGTCGACAAGGGCGGCGGGCCCCGCGTTCAGGGCCTGCATGGCGTCGATGAGCACGATCTGGCGGTCGAGCCGCGTGATGTGCTCGCGGAAGAACGGCTTCACGACATGCGATTTGTATGCCTCGAAGCGTCGCTCCATCATGGCGAGCATGGAACCGGATCGACCGTGGCGTTCACCGAGGCTGGGCAGGGGGGCGAAGGTCAAGGCCGGCGAGCCGTCGAGGTCACCGGGCATCAGAAAGCGCCCCGGCGGAAGGGTCGAGAGCGCGCGTCCGTCCTCCGTGCAGGCCTTGAGATAGGCGGTGAAACTCTCGGTGAGGCGGCGTGCCGTCATCTCGTCCGCCGGTCCGTTCGGGTCGATGCCGGCGCTGAGGCTCCGCCATGCATCGGAAAGGTCGGCCCGGACCGGGAGCTCGGCCATCTCGAACGCCTCGCGCGAGAAGGTCGCGTAGTCCTTGCCGAGCAGCGGCAGGTCGAGCAGCCACTCGCCGGGGTAGTCGACGATGTCCACCGAAAGCCTGCCGCTGGAGAACAGCCGCCCCCATGCGGAGGCGGATTCATACTCGATCGTGAGGCGCATCTCGGAGATGGCCCTCGTCGAATCCGGCCATGTGCGGGCCGAGACCAGCGCATCCACGTGATCCTCGTACTGGAAGCGCGGAACGGCGTCGTCGGGCTGGTGCTCCAGGTAGGCGCGCGCGATCCTGCCGGTCTTGGCGGCGTCGAACAGGGGGAGCCGGCCGCCATGCACGATGTTGTGCACCATCGAGGAGATGAAAACGGTCTTGCCCGCGCGCGACAGGCCGGTGACCCCAAGCCTGAGGGACGGCGACACGAGGCCCGCGGCGCGGCCGGCAAGAGTGTCGAGCGCGATCCTCGCCTCGTCGGTCAGGGTGGTGATTGCGTTCGCCAAGCAGGCATCCCGGTTAGCCCTGCCCGATATAGGCGAGGGGCGGGGGCATTGAAATGCCGCTTGTCAGCGGCTGGGTGGGACCAGCATCGCTTCCAGGTATCCTGTTCCAGGCGCGATCCCCGCCATTGGACCATCGAAGCGGATGACCGCCAGTCCCGCGGTCGGGAAGCCGGCGGCGATCATGTCGTTGGCGGCCGCATCGCCGTCGCCCGGAAGCGCGATTCCGACGTCCTCCATCATCGGATTGTGTCCGACGACAAGTACGGTTTCCGCGCCATCCGCCGACTGGATGAGTTCGAGATAGCCCCCCGCATCGGTTGCATAGAGCCCATCTAGGAAGCGGATGGTCGGAGTGGTCACGCTGCTGTTGACGCCATCGAGCGTTTCGCGGGCGCGAACGGCGCTCGAGCAAAGAACGAGGTCCGGCCGGTAGTTGGCACGCGCCATGACCGCGCCGATCGCCTCGGAATCTTGCCGTCCCGTCTCGTCGAGCGGGCGGTCGAAATCGCGCATTCCCGGAGCCGCCCACCCGGCTTTCGCGTGGCGCAGCAACAGCAGCCTGCTCATTCCGGACGACACCTCCCGCCGCCGCGCCCTGAGGCGGCGCGGATGGACATGACCGTTTAGGAGTTTGCGCGACCGCGCGCAATGCCGCCCAGGGTAGCGCTTGATATCATTGCGTGAATCAACGTTGGTGCGATGCCTGCATTCGGCCGCTTTTGCCCGGCATCTGCGCTCCCGCACGGCTGTTAATCGCAAAGCTAACAATTGCGTTACGGACGGATCGGGCGGCCTTGTGTGGCATTTGCCCCCCGAATATATAGGCGCGCAATCGAGGTTGTGGGGTGAGTCGAATGAACGACTTCGTCAAGGCCGACTACGTTCCATCCGAGAACGAGCCTTTCATGAACGAGCGCCAGAAATCCTACTTCAGATCGAAGCTCGTATCCTGGAAGAGCGACATCCTTCGCGAAGCCCGCGAAACCCTCGAAATCCTGCAGCAGGAAAACGCCAACCACCCCGACCTCGCTGACCGTGCGTCATCCGAAACCGACCGGGCCATAGAACTGCGCGCCCGCGACCGTCAGCGGAAGCTCATATCGAAGATCGACGCAGCCCTTCAGCGAATCGACGATGGCACCTACGGCTATTGCGAGGAGACCGGTGAGCCCATCTCTCTCAAGCGCCTTGACGCTCGTCCGATCGCGACCCTGTCGATCGAGGCGCAGGAGCGGCACGAGCGTCGCGAAAAAGTCTATCGGGACGACTGACCGCGACTATCCGACAAGGGCGGCGAGCATCATCAGAAGCCCTGCCCATCCCGCGAGCCACAACAGAGTCCTGACCGCATAGATGCCGGCGAGATAAGCTGGCACGTAGGCCGCTCGCGAGAGGAGGAAGACCGCCGCGCCGGATGTCGCCAGCCGCGACGCGTCACCCATCAGGTGCAGCAGGATCGCCAGCGTCAGGAACACCGGCAGCGCCTCGAACATGTTGGCCAACGCCCGTTTCGCCCGTCGGCCGACAATCGAGAGCGGCGGCTGTTCATCGCGAGTTCCAAGGGCAAGGCTTAGCTTCGCGCCGAACCCGGATCCGCTCGAATAATAGCGCAGGAAGGCCGGCAGCAGGCACTGGACAACGAATAGCGCGAGCACGGCCAGGATCAGGCCTGTCATGCGGTTCGCTACTTGCGTTTGCCGGCGGTAAGCTCGCCAAGCAACTTGTTCATCTCATCCTCGAGCGTGACCTCGACCTTGGCGGGCTTCTTCGCCTTGGGGTCGAGCGAGACGTTGAGTTCGTCGACGAGCGCCCTGTCGAGATCGGTCGGGCGGACCGGCGCGGCGGCCTTCCCCGTCTGGAGGTCACGCGGCAGATAGGTATCGCGCGTCGTCTCGCCCAGGGTGGGTTCCGGCCTCGGGGGCGGAGCCGGTCGCGGCGCGGGCGCTCGCGCGGGTGGCGGCGCTTCGGTCACACGCGGCGCGGCGTAGCGCTGCTCCGGTTGTCTGGCGACGGGAGCGGGGCGGGGAGCCTGCGGCCGAGGCGCGGGCTCGGCAGCTCGCGGCGCCTGAGGTGGGGGCGCTGGCTCATAGCCCGGCTCCGATGGCGCCCTGCGCGGCTGCTGCCCGAGGCGGATGTGTTGTTCGACGACGACATCGGTCGGCCCGCCTATGAGGATCAGGTGCTCGACATCGTCGCGGCGCACGAGAACCAGTCGGCGATGGCTGTCGACCGCCGTGGCGTCCATCACGGCCAGCCGCGTCTTGCGGTTGCGCCCCCCCGCGACGAAGGTGCCGAACGTCATCGAGCGCACGACACGGAGCACCACCAGGGCGATGACGAGGATGAAGAGGGCGAGAAGCGTCCACAACACCGCCGAGATGAACTGCGTGCCGGCCACGTCCTCCAGCCATGTCAGCATCGCACTCTCCCGCCTCGTTCGGGCGCGACACTAGACCGCCGCCCGCCGCGACGGCAAGCCGGGCTCGGCATCCATCAACCATTGGATGAAGCGTCCCGGCCCAGCCGGCGCAGGTCGGCTTCGGCCATGCCGGCCAAAACCCTTTCGCAGCCGGGGAGAATGTGATTCAACCGGCTCGGGCGGGGACCGCACGGCTGGGGGATTCGGTGCAGGATCGCAACGCGAACACGGGCCGCAACGATTTCTATCCGACGCCGATCGTGGACCAGAGCCTTCGGCCCGGTGCGATCACGCGCCTGATCGTCTTCGTCATCGTCCTGACCGGCGCGGCGATCGTCTTCGCCATTTTCCGCGAACGGCTGGGTGACCCGTTTCTTCTCGGCATGCTTGGCGTGCTGGCGATGATCGGGGTCGGCTATCTCTTCGCCACCGCGATCGGGTTCCTTCAGTTCGCACCACGCTCGACGACTGACGAACTCTCGAAGGCCTTTGTCGATTCGATGAATCGCGGCCTGCTTGTCACCGACACCAAAGGCAGGATCATCTACGCCAACCGCGCCTATGCGGAGCTCACCGGCGCGACGACGGCCGAGAAGGTGACGACGGTCGAGAGCCTGCTCTCCGACATTCCCGAAGCCTCGCCGACCGCCAACAGGCTTTCCACCGCACTCAGGGACGGACAATCCGCCGACGCGGAGTTTCGGCTCGCCCGGCCGATACGAGCGGTCGGGGAGGAGGGCGCCAGATGGTACCGCGTGCGGGCGCGACTGTTTGCGGTGCCGGGCCACAGAGTGCCTCTCCATGCGTGGCAGATCGCCGACATCTCGGTCGAGCGCGCCGAACAGGAGCGGTTCTTTCTCGACCTGCAGAAGGCGATCGACCATCTCGACCATGCTCCCGCGGGCTTCTTTTCGGCCGATCCCGATGGCCGCATCACCTACATCAACGCCACGCTCGCGGAATGGCTGGGCATCGACCTTGCCGCCTTTTCGCCGGGCGGTGTGTCGCTCGGCGAGATTGTCGCCGGTGACGGCATTGCCCTGGTCCGCTCCGTCAAGGCCGACCCGGGCACGACGCGAAACGCCGTGATCGACCTCGACCTGTCGACCGCGAACGGGCAGGCGTTGCCGGTGCGCTTCATGCACCGCGTGACCGCGACCCGGGAAGGCGCGCCCGGTCCGTCGCGCACGATCGTGCTGAACCGCAACGAGGGCGAGGATTCGTCTGCAGCGCTGCGCGCGGCCGAAGTCCGCTTCACCCGCTTCTTCAATTCGACGCCGATGGCGATCGCGGGCGTCGACCGGAGTGGGCGCATCCTGCGCACCAACGCGCCGTTCGTGTCACTGTTCTCGACCGTCGTCGACCGCGACTCCGTCGACCGCCGCATCCGCTTCGACGCCGTAATTCACGAACGCGACCGCGCAACCTTCATGGCCGCGCTCGACCGCGCCGCGGCGCGCCAGGCCGACATCGCGCCGATCGATACGGTTCTGCCCGGCGACGACAGCCGGCACATGCGATTCTACGTCAACGCCATCGCCGACGGCGCGGGAGGTGAGAACGCGGAGGAGGCCGCGATCGTCTACGCGGTCGAAACGACCGAGCAGAAGGCGATGGAAAGCCAGATGGCCCAGAGCCAGAAGATGCAGGCTGTCGGCCAGCTCGCCGGAGGCATCGCCCACGACTTCAACAACGTCCTGACCGCCATCATCATGGCGTCCGACCTCTTGCTCGCCAACCACCGGCCGTCCGACCCTTCGTTCCCCGACATCATGAACATCAAGCAGAACGCCAACCGCGCGGCGTCGCTTGTCCGTCAGCTCCTGGCCTTCTCGCGCAAGCAGACGCTGAGGCCCGAGGTGCTCAATCTCACGGATGTGCTGGCCGATCTGCGCATGCTTCTTTCCCGGCTGGTCGGCTCCGAAATTGCGCTCAAGGTGGAGCATGGGCGTGACCTGTGGCCGGTAAAGGCCGACCTCGGACAGTTCGAGCAGGTGATCGTCAATCTCGCCGTCAACGCAAGGGACGCCATGCCGGATGGCGGCGCCCTCACGGTGCGGACGCGAAACCTCGCGGAGGTCGAGGCCAAAGCCCTGCCTTACCGCGAATTCACACCGGCCGACTACGTGCTGATCGAGGTGGAGGATACCGGCAGTGGTATCTCCCCCGAGCACATCAAGAAGATATTCGAACCGTTCTTCACCACCAAGGATGTCGGCAAGGGTACCGGCCTCGGGCTCTCGATGGTCTATGGCATTATCAAGCAGACCGGAGGTTACATCTATTGCGAGTCCGAGATGGGCAAGGGGGCGACCTTCTCCATCTTCCTCCCGCGTCACGTTCCCGAGGCCGTGGTCGCGCCGACTGCGGGGGTCGCGGCGGCGGCCGGTGACGACGGCTGGTCGAAGCCGGCCGAACAGGCCAGGCCCGCCGAAGGCCGCCCGGCCGAGCAGATGCAGGACCTTTCAGGCTCTGCCACCGTCCTGCTGGTCGAGGACGAGGATGCCGTGCGCATGGGCGGCATGCGCGCGCTCAAATCGCGTGGCTATACCGTCCACGAGGCGTCGTCGGGCGTTGAGGCACTGGAAGTCTTCGACCAGCTTGAAGGCAAGATCGACATCGTGGTGTCCGACGTCGTGATGCCGGAGATGGACGGACCGACCCTGCTCGGCGAACTTCGCCAGCGTCGGCCCGACATCAAGTTCATCTTCGTGTCCGGCTACGCCGAGGACGCCTTCGCCAAGAACCTGCCGGCCGACGCGAAATTCGGCTTCCTGCCGAAACCCTTCTCGCTGAAGCAGCTTGCGACGGTCGTCAAGGAGCGACTCGAGGCCCCGTGAGCGCCGGCTGACGGCCGGCCTTCGGGGCGGGGCGCCGCGATACCCCGATCGGCAATTCTCAATGATCGACCCGAAGTCGACGCTCGGGCACTCTCCATGATGTCGCCCGGCGCCTCGGCGCTGGCCCGCTTCGTTGTGGGCAGCTCGATTGCCTCGCCAGGGTCGGTCGGTTGAACCGCCCCGCTGGCCAAGTTGGTTGCGCGATCACGCCAGCGCGACCTCTTCGCACCGAGACTGGTCAAAAGTTATGCATATTTGCGCAATGCTTATATTTTGATCAGCATGATGTTGCGGTGCGTAAAGAATCCTCATCGGCCCGTGAGCGGCGCGAGGTTCTTGCGCTAAGAAGCAGCAATAAATCATTGTAAAGTAATGGTAAAAGCAGAAATATCGGAACCGTTTCAATATCTGGCACGCCGGTTGCTTCGCTTGTTGCGGTGCAAACAAAGCCGCTCGGAGGTGTGCAATGAAGGGGAATTTCGCGTCTGTAATACGGTATGTGTCCGCGGTCGCCGTCGCGACGGGCATTAGCTTCGCCTCGCCGGCGTGGTCGCAGGACGATACGATCAAGGTTGGCGTGCTCCATTCGCTGTCGGGAACGATGGCGATCTCGGAGACCACGCTGAAGGATACGATGCTGTTCCTCATTGAGGAGCAGAACAAGAAGGGCGGCCTCCTCGGCAAGAAGCTCGAGGCCGTCGTCGTCGACCCCGCCTCCGACTGGCCGCTCTTCGCCGAGAAGGCGCGCGAGCTGATCTCAGTCAACAAGGTCGCCGCCGTGTTCGGCTGCTGGACCTCGGTGTCGCGCAAGTCCGTGCTGCCGGTTTTCGAGGAATTGAACTCGCTGCTGTTCTACCCGGTCCAGTACGAAGGCGAGGAAAGCCAGCGCAACGTGTTCTACACGGGCGCCGCCCCGAACCAGCAGGCCATCCCGGCCGTTGACTACCTGATGAACGACGAAGGCGTCGAGCGCTGGGTGCTCGCCGGCACCGACTACGTCTATCCGCAGACGACCAACAAGATTCTCCAGGCCTATCTCGAGTCCAAGGGTGTGGCGAAAGAGGACATCATGATCAACTACACGCCGTTCGGGCACTCCGACTGGCAGACGATCGTGACCGATATCAAGAACTTCGGTTCTGCCGGAAAGAAGACCGCCGTCGTGTCGACCATCAACGGCGACGCCAACGTTCCCTTCTACAAGGAACTCGGCAACCAGGGCATCAAGGCCGAGGACATCCCGGTCGTCGCCTTCTCGGTCGGCGAGGAGGAACTGGCGGGTCTCGACACCACTCCGCTGGTCGGCCATCTGACGGCCTGGAACTACTTCCAGTCGGTCGATACGCCTGAGAACGCCGCGTTCATCGAGTCCTGGCGCGCGTTCATAAAGAACGACAAGCGCGTCACCAACGACCCGATGGAAGCCCATGTGATCGGATTCAACATGTGGGTCGAGGCGGTCGAGAAGGCGGGATCCACCGATCCGGATGCGGTCATCGACGCCATCATCGGCGTTTCGGTGCCGAATCTGACCGGCGGCTATTCGACCATGATGCCGAACCACCACATCACCAAGCCCGTGCTGATCGGAGAAATCCAGGCCGACGGCCAGATGGAGACCGTGTGGGAGACCTCCGGTCTGGTTGTCGGCGACGAGTGGTCCGACTACCTGCCCGACTCGAAGGACCTGATCGCCGACTGGCGCGCTCCGCTCTCCTGCGGAAACTTCAACGTCGCCACCGGCAAGTGCGGCGGCAAGGGCGTCAACTGATCGCCGTCACGGTTTGACCGCGACGCCTCCGGGCGGGCTCCTCCTCCCGCCCGGAGGCCCTGAAGGAAAAGTGCCGCCGATGATCCCGCGCCTGTGGACGACAGTTCTGGCTTACGCCGCCGCGATCCTGCTGGCTGCCGGTTCGGCCCACGCCGACGAGGCCGAGCTGCGGGCGATCATCGCCAAGTTCGCGACCACCAAGAACTTCCAGGAAACGGAAGCCGTCGTGCGCGAACTCGCCGCGACCGGCGAAACGGCAGTCGAGCGTCCGCTGGTCGCGCTCACCGAGGGCGAACTCGCCTTCCGCAAGTCGGACAGGGCCGTCTTCATCGGCAAGGAAAGCGGCCAGAGCGTCCAACTGTTCGACCCGCTGAGTGGTGAGAGCGTCGCCGAGGCGGGCAAGTCGGAGGTGACCAAGATCAAGGTCAACAATTCTATGCGCCGCGTCATTCGCGACCTCCTGGGGACGCTGACGCTTGGATCGGACGATCCCGCGGTGCGCGCCCAGGCGGCGGACACGATGTTCCGCAATCCGGATCCCGCCTCGATCGAGGCGCTCGATCGGGCGATCGCCGCCGAGACCGTCGACAGCGTGCGCACGAAGCTCGAGCAGGCGCGTGCGGCCGCCGTCCTGATGTCCGACCGGCCGGAAGCGGAGAAGCGCGAGGCGATCGAGATCATCGCCGACCGCGCCGACCGCGACGCGCTCTCGCTGCTCACGGCCTTCGCCGCCGGGTCCGAGGGTGCGCTGAAAGAGGCCGCGCTGGCGGCGGTCAAGGTGATCGAGAGCAGCTTGGCCATTTGGTCGGCCGGCCAGAACGTCTGGTACGGCATCTCGCTCGGTTCGGTCCTGCTGCTCGCCGCGATCGGTCTCGCCATCACCTTCGGCGTCATGGGCGTCATCAACATGGCGCATGGCGAGATGGTCATGCTCGGCGCCTACACGACATTCGTCGTCCAGAGCGTCATCCGCACCTCCTTTCCCGGCCTGTTCGACTGGTCGCTCGTCATCGCCCTGCCGCTCGCATTCCTGGTGGCCGGTGCGGTTGGCCTGTTGATCGAGCGCGGGATCATCCGTTTTCTCTATGGTCGTCCGCTGGAAACCCTGCTGGCGACCTGGGGCGTATCCCTGATCCTCCAGCAGGCGGTGCGCACCATTTTCGGTCCGACCAACCGCGAAGTCGGCAATCCTTCATGGATGTCCGGCGGTTTCGACATCGGCCTGCTCTCCGTTACCTGGAACCGCTTCTGGATCGTGATCTTCGCGCTCGCCGTGTTCGCGGTGCTGCTCTACGTCATGAAGCGCACACCCTGGGGCCTGCAGATGCGCGCGGTCACTGCCAACCGTCGCATGGCGGCGTCGATGGGCATCCGCACGCCCTGGGTCGACGCCCTCACATTCGCGCTGGGATCGGGAATCGCCGGGATCGCCGGCGTGGCGCTGTCGCAGATCGACAACGTCTCGCCCAACCTCGGCCAGGGGTACATCATCGACAGCTTCATGGTCGTGGTGTTCGGCGGCGTCGGCAACCTTTGGGGCACGCTGGTCGGAGCCTTCTCGCTCGGCATCCTCAACAAGTTCCTCGAGCCCTATGCCGGCGCGGTGCTGGGCAAGATCCTCGTCCTCGTGCTGATTATCCTGTTCATCCAGAAGCGGCCCCGCGGCCTGTTCGCGCTGAAGGGCAGGGCGGTCGAAGCATGATCACCGGGCGCTTCTTCGGTGGCGGAGCGGATCGCCGCATCCTCGTCGCCATCGTTCTTCTTCTGGGGGTGGCGGTCGCCGTGCCGATCCTCAATCTCACCGTTCCGCCGACCAGCGCGTTCCACATGCCGACCTATCTGGTCGCGCTGTTCGGCAAGTACCTCTGCTACGCCCTTCTCGCGCTCTCGCTCGACCTCGTCTGGGGCTATTGCGGAATCCTGTCGCTCGGCCATGGCGCGTTCTTCGCGCTCGGCGGCTATGCGATGGGCATGTACCTGATGCGCCAGATCGGCGACCGCGGCGTTTACGGCAATCCGCTCCTGCCGGACTTCATGGTCTTCCTCAACTACAAGGAATTGCCGTGGTTCTGGTACGGCTTCGACCAGTTCTGGTTCGCGGCGATCATGATCATGCTGGCGCCCGGCCTGCTCGCCTTCGTCTTCGGCTGGTTCGCCTTCAGGAGCCGTGTCACAGGCGTCTACCTCTCCATCATCACGCAGGCGATGACGTTTGCGCTGCTGCTCGCCTTCTTCCGCAACGACATGGGCTTCGGCGGCAACAACGGGATGACGGATTTCAAGGACATCCTCGGCTTCAACGTCCAGGCCGACAACACGCGCTCGGCGCTGTTCGCAGCCAGTGCGCTGGCGCTTGCGCTGGCCGTCTACATCACCTGGCGCCTCGTCGGGTCCAAATACGGGAAGCTGATGGTGGCGGTGCGCGACGCCGAGAGCCGCACCCGCTTCATCGGCTGGCGGCCGGAATACGTGAAGCTCTTCGCTTTCACCGTCTCCGCCGTGATGGCCGGCATCGCCGGGGCGCTCTACGTGCCGCAGGTCGGCATCATCAATCCCGGCGAGTTCGATCCTGGCAACTCGATTGAGGTGGTCATCTGGACCGCCGTCGGCGGCCGCGCGACGATCATCGGTCCGATCATCGGTGCGCTGCTGGTCAATGCCGGGAAATCCTATTTCACGGGCGCGATCCCCGAACTCTGGCTGTTCGCGCTGGGCGGCCTGTTCGTCGCCTCGACGCTTTTCCTGCCGAAGGGCATCGTCGGCACATGGGACGACTGGCGCGCGCGCCGGCGTGGCACGAACGCTCCGCGATCCGAGGCTCCGGCCGAGCCTAACCCGTCCGTCGACCCGCCCGGGGCGAAGATCGTGCGCACGGGTGCCTTGCAGCCGGACTGGGCGCCGGCCGCGGCCAAGCCGCAGCCGGCGGAGTGACCGATGAGCAAGAGCGGGACGATCCTCTATCTCGACGGCGTCTCGGTTGCCTTTGACGGCTTCAAGGCGATCAACGAACTGTCGCTCGTCCTCGACCGCGGCGAGATGCGGGCGATCATCGGGCCGAACGGGGCCGGCAAGACCACCATGATGGACATCGTGACCGGAAAGACGCACCCGGACCAGGGCGAGGTCTTCTTCGACGGTCAGGTCGATCTGACCCGGCACGACGAGGCCGACATCGCCATGATGGGCATCGGCCGGAAGTTCCAGAAGCCCACCGTGTTCGAGAGCCACACCGTCGAGGACAATCTCGTGCTGTCGCTGAAGGGTCCGCGCTCGATCTTTCCCGCGCTTTTCCATCGCCGTTCGGCCGACGAAGCCAAACGCATCGACGAGATTCTCGGCGTCGTACGGCTTGGCGACAAGCGCGACGAGCGCGCGGCGAACCTGTCGCACGGCCAGAAGCAATGGCTGGAGATCGGCATGCTGTTGGCGCAGGACCCCAAGCTTCTCCTCGTCGACGAGCCGGTCGCCGGTATGACCGACGCCGAAACGGAGGAGACCGCCCGGCTGCTCAAGGACATCAACGAGACGCATTCGGTGATCGTCGTGGAGCACGACATGCATTTCGTGCGGGAACTCGGCGTCAAGGTGACGTGCCTGCACGAGGGCTCCGTCCTCTCCGAAGGCTCGCTCGACTTCGTGTCGGCGGACCAGCGCGTCGTCGAAGTTTATCTGGGGCGGTGACCATGATCATGTGGCGGGTCGTTCTCGATCGTGAGATTCCCCCTCACCCGGGTGAGGGGCCGACAGCCCTCGGTTTGCATTCACGGTTTGGACCAATAGTGAACCCCCTCCGGCCGGTGCAGGCACCGGCCGCCCCCCTTGCGGGGGAGGAGGGGGACCAGGAGGCGGCCGGACATGCTTGAGGTCAGCAACGCGGTCCTCCACTACGGCGCCGCCCAGGCGTTGCGCGGCGTCTCCCTGAATGCCGGCGCCGGCAGGATCACCTGCGTGCTCGGACGCAACGGCGTCGGCAAGACCAGTCTGATGAGATCGATCGTCGGCCACCACAGGCTGACTTCGGGCAGCGTTGCCTTCGAGGGGAAGGCGCTCGACCGGAGCGCGGCGTATGATCGCGCCCGGTCGGGCATCGCATTCGTGCCGCAGGGCAGGGAGATATTCCCGCTGCTCACGGTCAGGGAAAACCTCGAGTCCGCCTATGCGCCGTTGAAGCGCGCCGACAGGAACGTGCCGCCGCACGTCTTCGAACTGTTTCCCGCGTTGAAGCAGATGCTGTCCAGGCGTGGCGGCGACCTTTCCGGCGGCCAGCAGCAGCAGCTCGCAATCGGCCGCGCGCTGGTCATGAGGCCGAAGCTTCTCGTGCTCGACGAACCGACGGAGGGGATCCAGCCTTCCATCATCAAGGACATCGGCCGAGCCATCCGCTATCTGCGCGACACGGCCGGGATCGCGATCCTTCTGGTCGAGCAGTATCTCGACTTCTGCCGTGAACTGGCTGACGAGGTGAACATCATGGACCGCGGCCTCATCGTGCACACCGGTCCGGCGGCGGACCTCGACAGGTCCGAGGTCCGCAAATACCTCACGGTCTGATTCACCGGACGGCAAGGACTGCGGCATAGGCTGGGCCCGGAGGCGCATGTTGCGACGCCTCGGGCAGGGGCTCCATGCGTATATTCCCCGGACGGGCGCCTTACGGCGCGCTGTTGGCGTTCCTCGCGGTCGACGTCGCGTGGCTCCTCGCCGCCGGAACGAGCGTCGACATGGGTTCTGCCGCCCCGTCACTGGCGGCGACGGCGGCACTGGCCTGCGCTGCATTCGCGTTGCGGATCGCCAGCGCCGGTCCCGGTCGCGGGATCGTCGTCCGCGACCAGACGGTCGTGCGCCCGGCGCTGGTCGATACCGCGATCGTCGCGGCGGAAGCCTACGTCTTCCTGCTTTGCTCATGGAACGTCGTGCGTGTCCTCAATCACCTGTCGATGACGCTCGCTCTGCCGCTCGCCGACGACATGCTCGCCTCATGGGACGCGGCGCTCGGGCTGGACTGGAATGCCTATTTCGCCTTCGTTGCGGCGCGGCCTGCGCTCGCCGACTTTCTCGGCGCGAGCTACACGTCGCTCACCCCGGTCAGCGCATTCGCGCTCCTCGGCCTGCTCGCTTTCGGCCGCGTCCGCCAGGCCGAGTTCTTCGTCGTGACCTTCTTCGCCACGGCGGTCGTCTGCACCGCCGCTGGCGCGTTCTTCCCGGCCGAGGCGGCGGTGGCCCACCTTCTCGACCGACCTGAGCTGATCGCGTCGTTCAGCATCGAGCCGGGGCTCTATCATCTCGCCCATCTCGAGGCGCTGCGATCCGGCGCGATGCCAGTCTTCGACCTTGAAAATCTACCCGGGCTGGTCACCTTCCCGTCGTTTCACACGGCCGCCGGCGTGGTCGTAGCATGGTGCTACCGCCGCACGCTGCTGTTCTGGCCCGTGTCCGCCTATGCGGCGATGATGATCGCCGCGACGCCGGTGTTCGGCGGCCACTACTTCGTCGATCTGATCGCCGGGACGGCGGTGGCGCTCTCGGTCCTCGTCTTCACCGGATCGCTTCGGCGATATCGGGGATTGTTCGCCGAAGCTGCGGCCGGTCGCGACCTGCCGGTTCCCGCCTGATTTCCGGATCTACCCGGTCGCCTGTCGGCGGGGCGTTGCCGGGGAGCGCGACACGCTTTCGCCGCTGACCGCATCTCCAGGCGCCATGCTCGCAACGTTCGCGTTGTCGAACGTGCCCATCGCCGAAATGCCGAAGCCCTGGGCGAAATCGACGCCGATGTCGCGCAGGGCGGCGGCGATGTCGGTGTTCTCGACGAACTCCGCGATGGTCTTCTTCCCAGTGACGTGGCCGATGTGATTGATCATCTCAACCATCGCACGGTCGATACGATCGTCGAGAAGGTCCTTCACGAACCCGCCGTCGATCTTGAGATAGTCGACCGGCAGATGCTTCAGGTAAGCGAAGGACGACATCCCCGAGCCGAAATCGTCGAGCGAGAATCGGCAGCCGAGTCTCTGCATCGCCTCGATGAAGCACATGGCGCTGGAAAGGTTGGCGATCGCGCTGGTTTCGGTGATCTCGAAACAGATCGTCGATGGCCGCACGCCGGTCCTACGGAACCGCTCCTCGACAAAGCCGACGAAGCCTTCATCTCCGAAGGTGATGCCCGAAAGGTTGATCGCGCAGGTGGTGATGGCGCCATGAGGCGCACGCGACAGGACGTCGAAGGCGCGGCCGACCACCCAGCGGTCGATCTTGGGCATCAGCCCATACCGCTCCGCGGCCGGAATGAAGGTCCCCGGAGGCACGAGCCGCCCGGTTTCGTCCCTCAATCGCAGGAGCAGTTCGACGTGCCGGGCGCCGCCGGAACCGTCCAGAGGGACGATCTCCTGGTAGTGCAGCTCGAAGCGGTCCGCCTCCAGTGCGGCATGGATGCGTTGCACCCACGCCATCTCCTCGAAGCGCTGCAGGAGTTCACTGTCGGTGGGATGGTGTATCTGGACGCGGTTCCGTCCCTTCTCCTTGGCCATGTAGCAGGCGACGTCGGCGGCCCTGAGCGTGCCTTCGACGGTGAGGCCAGCTTCGTCGATGTGGACCAGACCGATACTCGTGCTGGTCGTGAACGGACGGTCGTTCCACACAAAGCAGAGCTTCTGCATGGCGGTGCGCAGCCGTTCGGCCGTCATGGTGGCTTCTTCGGTCGTGCAGTTCTCCAACAGCACGCAGAACTCGTCGCCACCGAAGCGGGCGAGCAGGTCGCCCGGCCTGAGTTCCTTCGACAGGGTCGTCGCGACCTGGCGCAGGAGGTGGTCGCCGGCCTCGTGGCCGCCGGTGTCGTTGATGATCTTGAACTGGTCCAGGTCGAGCAGCATCAGCGCGTGCTGGCATTCGGTGTGGTTGGCCCGCTCGATCGCCCGGCCGAGCCGCTCCTCGAACTCGCGGCGGTTGGCGAGCAGCGTGAGCGCGTCGTGGCTCGCCTGCCAGGTGAGGCGGGCAATGTATTCCTGCTCGCGCGTCAGGTCGTAGAAGACGAGCACCGAGCCGCGAACCTGCCCCTCGACGATCAGCGGCGCACCCACCAGCGAGACCGGCACGGAGCTGCCATCCAGACGGTACACGCGCTGCGCGTGGAAGGTTTGGCCGGTCACGGCGCCGTTGATGATCATGTCGACGATGGCGCGGTTTTCGGTGCCGGTTTCGGCATCGGCGAGGCGGCAGAGCCTCGGCAGCATCTCCCCCCTGGCTATGTCGAGTTCGACGCCGAGCAGGCGTTCCGCGGCCGCGTTCATGTAGTCTATGCGACCGGACCGGTCGGTGCTGATCACCGCCTGGCCGATGGAGCCGAGCGTGATCTGCGCCCTTTCGCGTTCGGCATTCAGCGCCCGCTCCATGCCGGTGCGCTGGTTCAGGAGCTTGCGCGTGCGCCACACAGCGAGAAGGATCAGTAGGGCGGCGGTGACGATGTTGACGACGAGAAGGATGTCCTTGATGGCGCGCGAACCCTCGCCCAGGGCATCCGAGAAGGCCTTGCTCAACGGCGCGATCCGCTCGTTGATGAGATAGATGCGTTCCTTCCACCGTTTGAGATCGCCTGCTGCTGGCTCGCCGTTCTCGTAGCCGGAACGGATCTCGCGGGCGAGCGTGTCCAGCTCGACGATGACCGGGTCGGCGACCTCCCAGTGATGGATCGCCCGGTCCAGGTAGCTGACGTGCCGGAATGTCTGGAAGAGCCAGATCAGACCCGGGATGTCGTCGGGATGGATGCGTCCGCCGGCGAAGCCGCGCGCGGCCGCATCGACGTCGGGCGTTTCGGCCTCGAGGGCAAGGCGGGCGGCGCGATCGGCGAGCGGCACCGCGATCGCCGTCTCGAACTTGCGATAGTATTGAAGGTGGCCGGTCTGAGCATAGATGTCGAGGGAGTAGATCGCGTCCTTCTGGCCTTTGGACCAAAGGCTCTCGCCGCCGACATAGCCGCGCACGCTCGACAGCGTGTAGAGGCTGACGCCGGCGATCGCCGCCTGCGCGAGCGCAACGGTGACGAACGGCCAGACCAGGCCGGCGAGCCTTGTGCGGGCACGGATCGGGCCGATGCTCATGACGGCAGCGCCGAATCCTCGTCCAGATCGCCCAATTTGGTCCCTTTCCAAGTGGATGTCGTGGATATCCCCCGTCTCGACATTGCATTCGAGCGATTAAATATGCGTGAAATCAAGCGTTGCGCGTCGGCTGCATATGGGTGGCAACGCTGCGTTGCGCCGACTTGATTTCAGAAGCTGAAAATATCCCTGCCGGAACGGGGCGAACTACACCGGGTCGACTTGAGACGCCTCGGCCGGGTGCGGCAGGCGGAATCTGATGTGTAAGATTTGGACGCGCCAGACGGGTCAACGATGTTAGAATAGTTCAACGCAGTGAGTCGCGTTCGGTCTCGCGTTACTTGCCAGACAAAGATCGGCCGAAACGCGACCATAGCGCGATGGGCCAGGTGAGGCGTCGGTGTTTCCTTCGTGTTCCTTTCGACATGGCGGGGGAAGCCAATGGACTATGCAATTGACGACTGCGCGAAGCGTCGTCTGACCGAGCGGGACGATATCGTCACGGCGGTCAACATTCTGCGGTCCCGCGGAATCGGTCGCGATGACCTGATCGTCGAGATCGCCAAGCTGTTCTACGTGGACCTGGACGAGTTCAACGAGGTGTTGCGGGCTGCCTGAGCCGCGGTCTGCTCGGCTTGGTTCTTGACGAGCCTCACCGGAAAGGCACCGCAGCAACAGGTTCGATCCGCGACGCCGTCAGCATCCTCCCGGCAGACTGGCAGTCAGGCCTTTGCGCGGTGCCTCCCGGCGAGCCTCCGGACATTGGAGGACTTGCCTTACTTGGCAGCTTTCGATCTCGCCGGCGATCCGCTAACGGATTGCGGGACTGAGCGGAGCGACCATGACTTTCCCGATATCGGATGTTCGCGACATGTTTCCGGCCCTTTCCGTCAAGGATGCAGGCCGGCGACGCATCTATCTCGACAATCCCGCGGGCACGCAGGTGCCGCTGGCGGTGGCCCAGGCAACGTATCGCTGCCTGCTTGAGACCAACGCCAATCTCGGCGGGCATTTCGCGACGACGCGGGCGGCCGGTGACGTCGTCGACGCGGCGCATGTGGCGATGGCCGATTTCTTGGGCGCGTCGGCCGAGGAGATCGTCATCGGCCAGAACATGACGACGCTGACCTACCAGATGTCGCGGACCTTGGGCCGCGCCTGGGGGCCGGGCGACGAGATCGTCGTAACGCGCATGGACCATGAAGGCAACGTGGCGCCCTGGCTCCAGATCGCCGAGGATCGCGGCGCGACGGTCCGCTTCGTGCCTTTCGACGCCAGGACCTGGCAGGTCGAGCCCGACGCGCTGGCGGCCGTGCTGTCCGACAGGACGCGGCTCGTCGCGCTCAACTACGCCAGCAATCTGACGGGATCGATCAACGACATCAGGACACTCGTCTCACTGGCGCAGCGGGCGGGGGCGTTGACCTATGTCGACGCCGTGCAGTTTGCGCCTCACGGTCTGATCGACGTCGCCGCGATCGGGGCGGACTTCCTGGTTTGCTCTTCCTACAAGTTCTTCGGACCGCATCTCGGCATCCTCTACGGCAAGCGCGAGGTGATCGAGCCGCTGCACCCCTACAAGTGCCGATGTTCCTCGGATGCGCTGCCCGAGCGCTTCGAACTCGGAACGCCGGCGGTCGAACTGCTGGCGGGTTTGACCGCCGCGGTGGACTATCATGCGGGGCTGGGCCGTTCTCTCGGCGCCTCGGGAGCGCGGCGGCAGGCGATCGCCGAGGGTTTCACTGCGTCGAACGCTCACGAGATGGGTCTCGCAAGTCTGCTCGTCGGCGGCCTGGTCCAGATCGAAGGCCTGACGATCCACGGCATCGTGGACCCGTCGCGTTCGAGCGAGCGGGTGCCGACGGTCTCCTTCACCATCGACGGAATCATGCCGGACACGCTGGTGCGGGAACTGGCGGCGGAGAACATCTTCGTCTGGTCGGGCCACAATTACGCGTGGGAGATCGTTCACCAGCTCGGCATTCCGCCTGAGCAGGGCGTCGTCCGCATCGGGGCCGCCCATTACAACACCGCGGACGAGATCGAGGAGACCGTGGACGCGGTCCGGCGCATCGTTGCGATGCTGCGCCAATCGCGTCGCTGACAATCGCAGCCCGGTCGATCCAGCGAGTCAGCCTGTCCTGCGTGGACGTCTCAGGTGCTTGATGCCGCGCATCTCCACGAAGTTCGTCGCAGCTTCCCAACGCCGCGTGGCGTACGTACCGACCGGCGGCGGCTTCAGGTCGCCGCAAATGATGTGCTTGAAAGCGAAAAATCGGCTGCCCTCGCCGGACCCGCCACGAGTTTGCCTCATCGCCATCATTGGCGCGTCATGATCGCGTGCCTATCTATGCATGCGGGCGGGTCAGGAGGCCATGATGAAGAACGACCACACCACCCTCGAGGATTTGCTCGGCGATCCGATGATCCAACTGGTGATGAAGAGCGATGGCGTCGAGGCCGACGAGGTTCGCGTCCTATTCGATCGGCCCGCCATGCGCGCTGAGCTGCCGCAGCCATACATGATCCATGCGATGCACTGTGACGGACGGCTCTGCGCCTGATCCCGCGGCTAGGCGCATGCGCCTGCCATTGTCGAACGCTTCCCACGAACGGCGCAGATGCGCCGTCGGCCACAGCCGAGATGGTCGGATCTGAGCGATGAGGTCAGGCGTTGCGGCCGGCCAGCCGGTCGACCACGATGTTGACCGGAACAAGCGCCAGCCAGAAGTATTTCCCGAGATCGGGATCGACCAAGGCGATGGGAATGGAAACCACGAACACCGCCGCTGCTCCGAGCGAAGGGAGCACCGCGCGCCATCCCTCGATGGGCTCGCGCGTAAGTCCCGCCCGCGCCGCGTAGAGCGTCATGGTCGCCGAAAGCAGGGCGATAACCGTGACAACGGCCGCATAGAGCACGGTGGCCAGCCGGCCGCCGCTCTCGGCCAGCAGGTCCGTGGCGAACGGCACAAAGCCGATTGCGAGCAGAAAGACGAGGTTGAGCCAGATCAGCCCGCCAGAGGAACGCACGATCGTCCTGAACTTGCGATGATGCACAGCCCAGAATGAGCCCACCACTAGGAAGGAAACGATGTAGGCGAGATAGCGCGGCCAGAGCTCCGTGAGCGCTGTCCACAATTGTGCGTCGGGGAGTTCCGCCGCGCCGGGTGGCAGCCTGATCTCCAGCATCATCAGCGTGATCGTGATTGCAATGACCGCGTCGCTGAACAGGACGAGACGGTCGTTCTCGTAGGATTCGGACATGGGGTCTCGGACTGGTTGACCGCAACAGGCTAGCCGCGGAAGGGAAGCGGCGGAAGCCCGTCGGCAACATGGTTACCGGTGGCATTCAACCTTTCTTGGTAATTCCCCATTCATAACTGGCGCTCTCGGGGGCCTGCGCCTTCGGTCTGTCCTTGTTCCGTGTCCAGGTCCCCGCATGCGTCCCGTCGCCGTTTCACTGCTCGCCTGCGTCTTCCTCTCCGGCTGCACGTCGAGTTCGACGGTATCCGATCTCGCCCCGCGTCCGTCGGCGGAGACCACCAGCTCGATCGCGAGGCCATCCGCCCCGATCGCCGACGACGCCGGCTATGCGAATGCCGGGGATACCGGTCTCTCGCTCGCCGAAGAACAGGCGGCGGACATCGGCGGCGAGGTCGAAACCGCCGCCTTCGTTGCGCCGGACAAGCCGAGCGCCGCGACGCGAGCCTATGCGGGCCAGCTCCATCGGCAGCGCTTCCGCGATGCGAAGCCGATCAACTTCGGCAAGGCCGCCCCGCAGAAGCTCGCCGTGCACGGCGTCGACGTGTCGCGATGGCAGGGCGAGATCAACTGGGCGACGCTGCGCGCGCAGGGGGCGAACTTCGTCTACATCAAGGCGACCGACGGTGGCGACCACCTCGACCCGATGTTCCGGCAGAACTGGCGCGCCGCCCACGAGGCGGGGCTGAAGCGCGGCGCCTATCACTTCTTCTACTGGTGCCGGGTGGCCAGCCAGCAGGCAGACTGGTTCATCCGCAACGTGCCGAAGGTGAAGGGCGCGCTGCCGCCGGTCATCGACGTCGAATGGAACCACCTCTCGAGCTGCAAGAAGCGGCCGTCGCGCGCCGTGGTGCTGGAGAAGATGAAGGTCTTCATGGAGAGGCTCGAGGCCCATTACGGCCAGCGCCCCATCATCTACACCGCCCCCGACTTCTACGCCGACAATTTGAGGGGCGAGTTCAAGGACTATCCGTTCTGGTTGCGCTCCGTCGCCGCGCATCCCTCGAAACGGTACCCGGGCCGCGACTGGCTCTTCTGGCAGTATTCCGGCTCAGGCCTGTCGCAGGGCGTCAACGGCCATATCGACCTCAACGTCTTCCACGGCTCGGAGGGCGAGTGGCGGAAGTGGGTCGGCAGGGTAACGGGGTAGGGGTCCTCCCTCCCCCTTGAGGGGAGGGTGGCCGGCCAAAGGTCGGCCGGGTGGGGTCGTCTCGGCTAGGCTCGACCTCACCTGCCTGGAAGCAAAGAAGTCGCGCACTGCCGCCCGTACCCCACCCGGCGGCTTCGCCGCCACCCTCCCCTCAAGGGGGAGGGATCGCTCCGCGCTGGTCTTGCGGAAAATCCTTCCTCGCCATTGCGGCTCGGGGTTTCGACCTCCTATGTGAGGGCGTTGTTTCCTTTCGTGAAAGCCGAGCGCCGACCATGACCCAATACACACCGCCGAAAGTCTGGACCTGGGAAAAGCCGAGCGGGGGAACCTTCGCCTCGATCAACCGGCCGATCGCCGGGGCGACCCACGAGCGGCCGCTGCCGGTCGGCAAACATCCCATGCAGCTCTATTCGCTCGGCACGCCGAACGGCCAGAAGGTGACGATCCTGCTCGAGGAACTGCTCGCAGCCGGTCATGCGGGCGCGGAATACGACGCCTGGCCGGTCAAGATCGGCGAGGGCGAGCAGTTCGGCTCCGGTTTCGTCGGCATCAATCCGAACTCCAAGATCCCGGCACTGGTCGACCGCAGCGGGTCGGCGCCGATCCGGGTGTTCGAGTCCGGCGCGATCCTGGTCCATCTCGCCGAGAAGTTCGGCGCCTTCCTGCCGACCGAGCCGGCGGCCCGCGCCGAAACCCTGTCCTGGCTGTTCTGGCAGATGGGCGCGACGCCCTTCGTCGGCGGCGGCTTCGGCCATTTCTACGCCTACGCACCCGAAAAGATCGAATACGCGATCGACCGCTACGCGATGGAGACCAAGCGCCAGATGGACGTGCTGGACCGGCGGCTGGCCGAGACCGCGTTCATCGCCGGCGACGACTACAGCATCGCCGACATGGCGATCCTGCCCTGGTACGGGGGCATGGCGAAGGGCTGGAACTACGAGGCCGGCGAGTTCCTCGCGGTGCATGAGTACAAGAACCTGCTGCGCTGGGCCGACCAACTGCTCGCGCGGCCGGCCGTGAAGCGCGGCATGATCGTCAACCGCATGCGGGGCAAGCCGGAGGCGCAGCTGCACGAGCGACACGACGCCGGCGACTTCGATACCAAGACGCAGGACAAGGTGCTGGCCGCAGCGGCGAAGTAGCGAGCCTACTTCTTCTGCGGGTAGATCGTCTCGCCGCGCTTCAGCATCGCGACGAAGTCGGCGATTTTTTTCCTGCGACCGCCTTCGGTCTTCATGTCGTGTACCCGGAAGGCGAGCGCGAAGCGGTTCTGCGATGTGAGCCTGGCCAGCATCGCCTGCGCCGCCGGCTCCGCATCGATCGCGGCGGCGAGGTCGGCAGGCATCTGCATGTCCTTCGGGCCGGCATAGGCGCGGTCCCAGCGGCCGTCGGCCTTCGCCGCCTCGACATGGGCCAGACCGTGCGCGGTCATGCGGCCCTCCTCGATCAGGCGAGCGACATTGTCGACGTTGATCCGGCTCCACACGCTCTTCTTGCCGCGCGGGGTATAGCGCTGCAGGAAGCTCGTTTCGTCGAATCCCTTGCGGATGGCGTCGATCCAGCCCCAGCAGAGCACCACGTCGATCGCCTCCTTCGGCGTGATGGAGGCGAGGCCCGATGCCTTCTTGTGCATCTTGATCCACACCTCGACCTCGCGGTCGTGGTTCCTGCCTAGCCATCGATGGAAGGCGTCGGCATCCGTGAACTCGTGGACCTTCCTTGGATCGACGCGGACGGGCGGCATGGCAGACTGTAGCGCCAGGCCGCGCCAGGGTGAAGCGTCGGCCTGTCAGGAACCTATGGGCGTCCGCGGACGCCAGGCCGGAACCTCGGCCGCCGCGCTGCATTCTCTCCTGAACGGAAGCACGGAGCGGATCATGAAACCGTTGGGAGCCGTCATTGGGGGGTTCGTCCTTTCCTTCGGCATGTTCATTGCCGGCATGGTCTTCGCCATCTTCGTCGTCATGGCCGAGCCCGGCCGCGAACCTGCGCCGGCGGTCGACGTCACCGATGCATGGACGAGCGAGCCGCGCGGCGTGAACGTCGCGGCGCAGGGTTTCGAGCGCGTGCCGGCTGCTGCCCCGACCGGCAAGGTGGCGCCCGCTGCCGAGCCGGAGGTCGATACGATGACCACCGCCGCCCTGCCGGAAACCACGGAACCGGCCGCGGTCGAGCCAGACGCCGCCTCAAACGAGGCTCAGTCCGCCGAGGAGCGCGCCGCGGCGCGGCTGTACCAGGCTCACGCGGAGTGGTGTTCGCGGCAGTACCGGTCCTACGACGCCGCGACCAACAGCTACACGCCCTACGAGGGCGGTCGTCGCGAATGCATGTCGCCCTACGCGGCGCAGTACGCCGCACTGTCGGGAGGCGAGGTGCCGGAAACCAACCAGCGCTTCGTGCCGCAGGATGACGGCTGGACGGAGGTCGAGGACGAGAGCTTCTCGATGGATCGCGAATGGTCGACCGGGCCGGTCGAATACGCCGTGGATGAGACGAGCGGATACCTCGTGGTCGACGACACGCATATTCAGAGCTGTTTCGATCGCTACCAGTCCTATCGCCCGGAGGACAACAGCTACCAGCCCTTCGGCGGCGGGCCGCGCATGCAGTGCGAGTAGGAGCGTCTCCCTCCCCCGTGAGGGGAGGGTGGCGAGCGTAGCGAGCCGGGTGGGGTACAGCGGCCTGCCTCGGCGCTATCTTGTCATCGGTAACAGGTTGAGCCCAGTCGGGGCTACCCCACCCGGCCCGTCGCTCCGCGCCGGTCCACCCTCCCCTCAAGGGGGAGGGAGCGCGGCGGCCCTTGCTTCGCCGTATCGGACGGGTAGGCTTTCAGCCCGCTGGGGCAGCGCCGATGTCGGACGAAAAGCAAATCCATGTGCTGGACGATCCGGAGAAGAAGCCGCGCATCGTGCGTGCGCTGGTCTGGATGACGCCGGCGATCTTCGCGTTGTGCTACTTTCTCGCTTGGATACAGGGCGCTGGGCCCAGACACTGCCTGCTGATCGCGGGGGTGGGAGCCGGCATGTGCGCCTCGGCGGCTCTGGTCATCCATGTGATGGGATCGAAATCCTGGATGGCGCTGGTGGCGCTGAAGGTGGCGCTGCTGCTGGTGGGGAAGCGGTGATGGTTTTTCCTTCTCCCCTTGTGGGAAAAGGTGCCTGAGCGGAGCGAAGGCGGATGAGGGGTGCTGGACGGAGCGTCAACGCCTCATTTCTTCCAACACCCCTCATCCGACCTCGCACGACCCTTCGACAAGCTCAGGGTCGACTCGGCCACCTTCTCCCACAGGGGGGGAAGGAAGAAAGTCGCGCATAGCCCTCTCGTGCGATTTCTAACGCTTGGCTCGACTTTCCGCCTCCGGCGAGCTCGCTAAGACGTTGAAATCGCTTTCTCCCCCGCAAGGCGGGAGAAAGGCGGGGTGGAGACAACAAGTGACGATCTATCCTGCCCAAGCCTTGTCATCAGCTGGTCCTGAAATGCCGATCCAAGTTCTATCGAAGCGTTCTGCTTCAATGGGAAACAAAGCGGCCGGGCTGACACCAAATATCTTTTCATAAGCCAATTTTCCGATCTCGGAAGCATGCCAAACGAGTTGTGAAAGATCACGATAGCCTAATGTGAACAGCCTAGGATTATGGTGGGGACCAATCTGCAGTCGCTCGCCATCATGATGAAGGATGATCGTCACTGAAGATGAGTGTGTTCCCAGCTCGGAAAACTCGTCAAAGTATTTGTCGAAATAGACCAGCTTAAGCTGGTCTTTCACCCGCCCCTTCAGCTCATGTCTTCGAAATTTTCTATTTTCTCGAAACCCGCCCGCAACACTCCACTCAAGCAGGTGCTTAGGTCGCTCGGAAATATCCAGAAGTTGCATGCCAATTTCGGCGATATTCCGCATCAGGCTCACCGCTTCGGCAAAATACCCACGATCGAGAAGGCTCGTGGCGGCTCCTGCATGATTGACGATCCGAAAGCCAATCATCGAAGCTGCTAAGTAGCTACGGTGTGCGTTGATATCCGTTCTCGGATGGTCTTGTGCCAGCAGAGCCTTGCGAACCAAATCGGTGCAGGCTTGAAGGGCTTCTATATCTGCAGAAATGAAAGAGGCGAGCCGTTGATGGCTCGCCTCAATCGTTGATTCATCGAAAAGCGGCAACGGTGCCTCAACTACACCCGCTGGTGCTGCCACACGTATCGCACTTTTCGCAGGTGCCGTTCCGGACCATTGTGAAGTTGTGGCACTCGGAGCATTCGTTGCCCGTGTAGCCGCGCATGATGGACTGCTGCCGGCGCTGGGCGGCGAGCGCCTTGGCGTCGGCCGCCTCGCGCACGGCGGCGTCCGAGAACAGCCCGGCCGTGAAGCCAGCGCGGCCCTCGGCGTCGTCGGCCGACACGTCGAATGCCTCGTCCTCGGCCATCTCCTTCGCCCGCTCCTCATAGTCGCGGCGGAAGGCGGTGGCCTCTTCGCGCAGTTCCGCGATCGCCGGCTTGAGCGCCGTGACCGTCGCGCCGCGGCCAGCCCCGCCGAAGGCGGTCGGGGCCGAGCGGGCAGGGCCGGACGGGTTCAAGAAGCCCTTGGGCTCGGAGCCGACCAGCGTCGGCTTGTGGCCGCGCGTCCAGCCGGTGGAGACGAGGTTGGTGCGACCCTCCTGGATGCCGCGCCCGAGCGAGGTGTTGGAGAAGTCGGACTGATCGACATGCGCGAGGTCGTGGCGGTCGAGATAGGAGACGGCCAGTTCGCGAAAAACGTAGTCGAGGATCGAGGTGGCGTTCTTGATGGCGTCGTTGCCGATGACCACGCCCGCCGGCTCGAACTTCGTGAAGGTGAAGGCCTCGACATACTCTTCCAGCGGCACGCCATATTGCAGGCCGAGCGAGATGGCGATGGCGAAATTGTTCATCATCGCGCGGAAGGCGGCGCCCTCCTTGTGCATGTCGATGAAGATCTCCCCGAGCCGTCCGTCGCCGAACTCGCCGGTCCTGAGATACACCTTGTGCCCGCCGACCACGGCCTTCTGGGTATAGCCCTGGCGGCGGTTCGGCAGTTTTTCCCGGTCGCGCACCACCTTCTCGACGATGCGCTCGACGATGCGCTCCGAGATCGCGGCCGCGCGGGCGGCGGCGGGAGCGGCGACAAGCTGCTCCACCGCGTCGTCCTCGTCGTCGTCATTGTCGGCGATCAGCGAGGCGTTGAGCGGCTGCGACAGCTTCGAGCCGTCGCGGTAGAGCGCGTTGGCCTTCAGCGCGAGCTTCCATGACAGCATGTAGGCGTTCTTGGCGTCCTCGACGGTCGCCTCGTTCGGCATGTTGATGGTCTTCGAGATCGCGCCCGAGATGAAGGGCTGGGCCGCCGCCATCATGCGGATGTGGCTTTCCACCGACAGGTAGCGCTTGCCGATCTTGCCGCAGGGATTGGCGCAGTCGAAGACCGGGTAGTGCTCGACTTTCAGGAACGGCGCGCCTTCCAGCGTCATCGCCCCGCAGACATGGATGTTGGCGGCCTCGATGTCCTTGCGGGTGAAGCCGAGCGCCATCAGCATGTCGAAGGAGACGTCGTTCAACTGCTCGTCGGTGAAGCCGAGCGACACGCGGCAGAATTCCTCGCCGAGCGTCCACTTGTTGAACACGAACTTGATGTCGAACGCGCCCTTCAGCGCGGCGTTGACCGCCGCGATGCGCTCGTCGTCGAAGCCCTTGGCCTTGAGGCTCGAGGGGTTGATGGCGGGGGCCTGGTTCAGATTGCCGTGGCCGACGGCGTAGGCGTCGATCTCGGCGATCTGGCTCTCGGAGTAGCCCAGCGTGCGCAGCGCCTCCGGCACCGCGGCGTTGATGATCTTGAAATAACCGCCGCCGGCGAGCTTCTTGAACTTGACCAGCGCGAAGTCGGGCTCGATGCCGGTGGTGTCGCAGTCCATGACGAGGCCGATCGTGCCGGTCGGCGCGATGACGGTCGCCTGTGCGTTGCGGTAGCCGTGCTTCTCGCCCAGCGCCAGCGCGGAATCCCAGGCGACACGCGCCCGCTCCATGAGGATCGGCTCGGGGCAGTCGGCGGCGACGAGCGGCACCGGGTTGACCGACAGCTTCTCGTAGCCGCCGGCTTCGCCATGCGCGGCGCGGCGATGGTTGCGCATGACGCGCAGCATGGCCTCGCGGTTGCGGTCATAGTCCGGGAAGGCGCCGAGCTCGGAGGCCATCTCGGCGCTCGTCGCATAGGCGACGCCGGTCATGATGGCGGTGAGCGCGCCACAGATGGCGCGGCCTTGCTTCGAATCGTAGGGGATGCCGCTGGTCATCAGCAGGCCGCCGATGTTGGCGTAGCCGAGGCCGAGCGTGCGGTATTCGTAGGAGAGGCGGGCGATCTCCTTCGACGGGAACTGCGCCATCATCACCGAGATCTCGAGCACGATGGTCCAGAGACGCACGGTGTGCTCGTAACGCGCGACGTCGAAGGTCCCGTCGGCGTTGCGGTAGGTCAAAAGGTTGATCGAGGCGAGGTTGCAGGCCGTGTCGTCGAGGAACATGTATTCCGAGCACGGGTTCGACGCGCGGATCGGGCCCGCGGCCGGCGAGGTGTGCCAGTCGTTCATCGTCGAGTTGAAGTGCAGGCCGGGATCGGCCGACGCCCAAGCGGCGTAGCCGATCTTCTCCCACAGGTCGCGGGCCTTCAAGGTCTTGTAGACCTTGCCGTCGAGACGGCGGATCAGCTTCCACTCCGCGTCGGTCTCGACTGCGCGGAGGAAGTCGTCCTTGAGCGAGACGGAGTTGTTGGAGTTCTGGCCGGAGACGGTGAGGTAGGCCTCCGAATCCCAGTCGGTGTCGTAGGTCTTGAACTCGAGCGACGTGTAGCCCTGCCTGGCGAACTGGATGACGCGGAAGACGTAGTTCTCCGGCACCGCGTCCTTCTTGGCGTTTCTGATGGCGCGCTTCAGGGCCGGATTGATCGACGGGTCGAAGCAGTCGTCGTCATGGCCTTCGCAGTTGATGCAGGCCTTCATGATCGCTTCGAGGTGCTTCTTGACGATCTTGGAGCCGGTGACGAGGGCGGCGACCTTCTGCTCCTCGCGCACCTTCCAGTCGACGAACTCCTCGATGTCCGGGTGGTCGGCGTCGACGATGACCATTTTCGCCGCGCGGCGCGTGGTGCCGCCCGACTTGATGGCGCCGGCGGCGCGGTCACCGATTTTCAGGAAGGACATCAGGCCCGACGACTTGCCGCCGCCGGACAGCTTCTCGCCTTCGCCGCGCAGCATGGAGAAGTTGGAGCCCGTGCCCGAGCCGTACTTGAAGAGCCGCGCCTCGCGGACCCAAAGGTCCATGATGCCGCCCTCGTTGACGAGGTCGTCTTGCACGCCCTGGATGAAGCAGGCGTGCGGCTGCGGGTGCTCGTAGGAGGATTTCGACTTGGTCAGCTTCTTGGTGAAGGGGTCGACGTAATAGTGCCCCTGGCCGGGACCGTCGATGCCATAGGCCCAGTGCAGTCCGGTGTTGAACCATTGCGGCGAGTTCGGCGCGACGCGCTGCGTGGCGAGCATGTAGCAGAGCTCGTCCATGAAGGCGCGGGCGTCGTCCTCGGAAGCGAAGTAGCCGCCCTTCCAGCCCCAGTAGGTCCAGGTCCCGGCGAGCCGGTTGAAGACCTGGCGCGCGTCGGTCTCGGAGCCGCTGCGCTGGTCCTCGGGCAGGAGGCTGAGGGCCGCCTCGTCAGGGACGGATCGCCACAGGAAGGAGGGGACGTCGTTCTCCTCGACCTTCTTGAGCCGCGCGGGGACGCCGGCCTTGCGGAAATACTTCTGGGCGAGGATGTCGGCGGCGACCTGTGAGAACTGCGTCGGCACGTCGATGCCGTCGAGCCGGAAGACGACGGAGCCGTCCGGATTCTTGATCTCGGAGAGCGCCTTGCGGAACGCGATGTCCGCATATGGGCTCTGCCCGTCCTTGGTGAAACGCCGCTCGATATGCATCAGTCCCAGTCCCTTCCAGTCTCAATATATAGCGCTTTTCCACAGGAGTCCCCGTCACTCCCTGCTGGACCAGCGCGTCCCCTGTCCACCCGCCCGCGACGACGCTGGCGGAACCTGTCCGGCGGCTTTCCGGAACCCCCGGCGGTCGAGCCCCTCGCAAGGCTTGCAACGCCATCGTTCCCGGCATTCGCCGGCTCCCTGTCCGACTCTTTTCGTGAGAAGCGGCGCAAGACGCCGTTCCACATTCCTTAGTAGCGAGCATCGGTCCAAGCCACTAAATATAGTGTTAACACGGTCCGATTTCCACCATTTTTTCGCCGGCTTCCGTGTCCTGGAACACGCCTGGAGAGGACGCGTGAAAGCCCCCGCTGAGCGGCTGCACGACCTACCGAAACCTTGGAAATCGGAGAAATCGGGCCACCGTTTGGAGCCGGCGACCATGCTCGAAAACGCGAGCACATGACCCATAAGAGTCGACTCGCCCGGGGGCGTCAAGGCTTCGTTGGTGAGAGTTTTATGACCCCAACATCTTGTGGGTCAGGAATGTGGATTGCGGGGATGGCGAAGGGCTCGGATGCCGGTTTCGGGTCCTGTGGACGTCCACCCGCGTAACGAAACCGGCACTCGCGACGAAGGGGACGCAAGACAGGGCGCGCCCGCGTCTCTATCTTCCAACAAACCCTCCCGGAGACGAACAATGGCCACACGTGGATTTTTCGGTCGCGGACGCGGCGACGAAACGCTCGCTGGCAGGCTGCCGCCCGGCCAGTATCTCGAATCCGGTTTCCCGGTGCTCTCGGCCGGCCCGACGCCGCGGGTGAAACTCGAGGACTGGTCGTTCACCCTGAAGGACGGGGTGAAGCCGGTGAAGCGCTGGACATGGGAGGCGTTCAAGGCGCTGCCGCACTCCAGGATGACGCGCGACATCCACTGCGTGACGACCTGGTCGAAGTTCGACACGGCGTGGGAGGGTGTGCTGGTCGACGACGTGCTGGCCGACGCCGGCATCGCGCCGCCCACGGGTTTCACGCTGGCGCATTCCGTCGACGGCTACACCACCAACGTGCCGACGCTGGACCTTGTCGGCGGAAAGGCGATGATCGCGACGCTCTACGAGGGCAAGCCGATCACGCCCGACCATGGCGGGCCGGCCAGACTGCTCGTGCCGCACCTCTATTTCTGGAAGTCGGCCAAGTGGCTTTCCGGACTGCAGTTCACCCAGCGCGACGAAGCCGGGTTCTGGGAGCTGCGCGGCTACCACATGTATGGCGACCCGTGGCGCGAGCAGCGCTACACGAATGACTGAGGGCTTCGCAACGCCGGCGCTTGCGTGGCAGCAGGCGACGATCGAGCGGGTCGAGACGCGGTCGCGGACGCTGAAGAGCTTCTTCCTGCGTCCGTCGAGTCCGTTCGACCACCTGGCCGGCCAGCATGTGGAACTCAGGCTTACCGCGCCCGACGGCTACCAGGCTAGGCGCGCCTATTCGATCGCGTCGGCTCCTGGTGAGAGCGAGGCGATCGAACTCGGCATCGACCTTCTGCAGAACGGCGAGGTCTCGCCCTACTTCCACGAGGTCGCCGCCGTCGGCGACGAGATCGAGATGCGCGGGCCGATCGGCGGGCATTTCATCTGGCGCCCCGAGGATGGCGGACCGATGCTCCTGGTCGCCGGCGGCTCGGGCATCGTGCCGCTGCTCTCGATCGCGCGGCACCGCGCCCGAACGGGCTCGGCGGCGCCGATGCTGCTCCTCTATTCGGCGCGCACCGCCGCCGATCTCGCCTGGGGCGACGAACTCGCCACGTTCGCGGGCGAGGGTGCGGGCTTCCAGCTCGCCGTGACGCTGACGCGTGAGACGCCGGCCAATGCCGCCTGGCTGGACCGGCGCATCGACAGCGCGATGGTGCGTGACTGTCTGGAGCGGCTGCCCGCCCTACCGGTGCGGGTCTACATATGCGGGTCGAACGCCTTCGTTGGCGCCGCGGCCGACGGCGTCATCGACGCCGGCGTACCGCCGGATATCGTCAGGACGGAACGCTACGGGGAATAGCCGGGCGCGCAGCGGCGAATCGCTGGCGCAGGAACGCGACGATCCGGTCGCGCGCCGCGTGCGCCTCCCTGAGGTCCACCAGCACCCAGTCGTGAAACATCCCCTCGGCGATTTCCAGTTCGACCTCGACGCCAGCCTGCCGCGCCCTGTCGGCGAAGATGACGCAGTCGGGGCAGAGAATGTCATGCGTGCCGGTCAGGAGCAGGGTCGGGGGCAGGACGGACAGATCGCCGTAGAGCGGGCTGATGCGCCAGTCCGCCCGATCGAGTTCGCGGGCATAGTGGCGGATCGCTTCCAGCCCGCCGGGAATGCCGAGCCAAGGGTCGCGTTCCTCGAGCGCGTGCAGGTCCGGGTTGGCAAGCGTCATGTCGAGGCCGGGCGAGATCAGCACATGCGCGCCGGGCGAGGGCAGCCCCTCGGCCGCAGCCATCATGGTCATGACGACGGCCATGTTGCCGCCGGCCGAGTCGCCCATGAAGACGATGTCCTGCGGCCGTTCTTCGCCGAGAATCCGACGATAGATATCCATGCCGAAGCCGAAGATGTCGTCGAAGCCGTGTTCGGGCGCCAGCGGGTAGACCGGCACGGTGATGCGCGAACCCAGCCGTTCCGCCATCTCGGCGATCAGTTGCCAATGATAGCGCGAAAGCTCGAACACGAAGGCGCCGCCGTGCAGATAGAGGATGCGGGGTCCGCCCCCTTCTTGCAGAGGGAGCACTTCGTAGACCACGCGACCGGAGATCGACCGCTGCCTGATCGCCACCCTGCGCGACAGCCGGACAGGAGGGCGATGGTCCTCGTTCAGCCGCGCCGCGGCGATCCAGCGGTTCATGCCCTCGGCGGAGGCGAACGCCTTCTTTCGGGTGTGGCGAAGGAGCAGGGCGGCGAGGCGGCTCTTCAGGCTCGGCATGCGACGCGACGCTGGTTCGGGCGCTTTCGCGCCGGCCGCCCCCTCCATTCCACATGAAGGGCGGCGGCCGCCGACGTCAAGCTGGCGCTGTGCTACTGACCGACGAAACCGATGTCGCGCATCTTGTGCTGACCACGCGTGCGCGGAGCCCAGCGCCACCCGATGTCCTTCTGGACGCTCATCGGAAGGGCGTCGAGCAGCATGCGTGTGCGACGCTCGGCGCGCGCCTGCATCTGGTTTTCCGCAAAACGCGCCAGGCCTTCGAAGATCGTCATGATCATAGTCCCTCAACAGGTCAGGCCGGTGTTCGACCCTTGGATGCGAGGGCAATAGAGGCCGAAAGTTTCGGCTTCGTGGCGGCGAACCGGCCAAGCAGGACCAATCGGTTGCGCCACGGAAACAGTTTGTGTGCAAATGAATTGCCGGCGCCGGTCAGCCGCGCTCCCGCCTTGCGGCGCGCTCCTCTCTCGAGCGACGGCGTGGTGCGCCGTCTCCGGCCGCCGCCGCCTCCACCGTCTTGCGCGGCGGCAGCAGCACCTGTTCCGCCAGCCTCGGGAACGGGTCGACCTTGTTGGGCAGCGCCATCGCGTCGATGAAGAGCTGCTGGAAGTGCGGCTCCAGCGCGGTCTCGATCTTTTCGATCTTCGCCACTTCGCGCTCGATCTCGCGACGATGATCGCGATTGAGCAACGCCATGAGCGCGCCCGTTCCGGCGGCGTTGCCGACAGCCTTGACCTCAGCGAGATCGCAGTCGGGGATCAGTCCCAGCACCATCGCGTATCTGGGGTCGATGAAGGAACCGAAGGCGCCCGCGAAGCGGATCGTGTCGACGGTCGCCACGCCCTGCTTCTCCATCAGAAGCTTCACCCCGGCATAGAGCGCGGCCTTGGCGAGCTGGATGGCGCGCACGTCGTTCTGGGTGACGGTGATCCTCGGCTCTCCCTCCCGCCCCTGCCGCAGCAGATAGGAGAAGGTCCTGCCGTTCTGGATGATGCGCGGGCTCCTGGCCGCAAGCGCCCCATCGATGACGCCGTCTTCGGAAATGATCCCGGCAAGGTACATCTCGGCAACGACCTCGATGATGGCCGAGCCGCAGATGCCGGTGACCCCGGTCGTCCAGGACGCGTCCTCGAAGCCCTCCTCGTCGGACCATCTGTCGACGCCGATGATGCGGTACTTGGGCTCGAGCGTTTCGGGGTCGATCCGGACACGCTCGATCGCGCCGGGCGCGGCGCGCTGGCCCGACGAGATCTCCGCGCCCTCGAAGGCGGGTCCGGTCGGCGACGACGCCGCCACCACGCGCGCGCTGTTTCCGAGCACGATCTCGGCATTGGTGCCGACATCGACCAACAGCATCATGCGATCCTGGCGGTAGGGGCCTTCCGACAGCGTCGCGCCGGCCGCGTCGGCGCCGACATGGCCGGCGATGCAGGGCAGGGTGTAGTAGCGGGCGCCGCGGTTCACATCGATGCCGATCTCCTGTGTCCAGCCCTGCACGGCGCCAGATACGGCGAGCGCGAAGGGCGCCTGGCCGAGCTCGGTCGGGTCGATGCCGAGAAACAGGTGGTGCATGATCGGGTTGCCGACGAAGACGCAGTCGAAGATGTCCTCGCGGCTCACGCGGCCTTCCTCGCAGACCTTGCCGATCAGCTGGTTGACGGCGTCGCGGACGGCCTTCGTCATGGCCTCGCGACCGTCGGGGTTCATCATCACGTAGGAAACGCGGCTCATCAGATCCTCGCCGAAGCGGATCTGCGGGTTGGATGTGCCCGAAGAGGCGACGATGCGGCCCGAAAGCAGCGAGACGAGGTGCATGGCGATCGTCGTCGATCCGATGTCGCAGGCGACGCCATAGGCCTCGTTCTTGAGGCCGGGATAGAGCGCGATCAGCGTCGCGCGCGAGAACTCCATGTCCTTGTGTATCGCCGCGGTGACCGCCCAGTTCTCCTTGCGCAGGATCTTCTGGATTTCCGGGATCATGTGCTGGGCGACGCGGAGATCCTTCCAGCCCCAGTCCTTCTCCAGGATCGTCTTCAGCCGCTCGAGATCGCCGGTCGGCTTGTGCATGTCGGGCTGCTCGACTTCGACGTAGCACATCTGCACGGCGGAGTTGCGCTCGATCACCCGGTCGCTGGCGGCCTTGCGGACCACCTGCGCATTGATGACGGTGTCCTGCGGCACGTCGATCACGAGGTCGCCGAGGATCAGCGCGGAGCAGGACAGCCGGCGGGCATCGGGCAGGCCGCGTACCCGTTCGTAGCGTTCCTCCTTGGGGCCTTTTGGCGAGATGTGATCGAGTGCCGAGACGATCTTGTGCTTGGCGAAATTGCCCTCCTGCACCTCGATCTGGCAGCGCCCGCACGTGGCGCGGCCGCCGCACACGCTCTCGACGTAGACGCCGAGCGAGCGAGCCGCGTCGAGCACCGGGGTGCCGACGGGGAACCGCCCGCGCTTGCCGGACGGCATGAACAGCACGAGCGGATCGGTGATGTTGGGCGAGGGGTTCATTTCCCGGGCACGATCACCCCGCCGCCCGGCGTGCGTCTCGCCCGCCGCGGCGTCGGCCGCCGGCGGCGCCTGCATCGCCCGGCGCCACGACCGGCGTCGGGGCTGGCGCATGCACCTCGCCCGGCTTGTAGTCCTTGTAGGTGCGGATCCAGTTCATGCAGTCCCTGTCGGTGCCGTTCAGGACGTTGGCGGCGCGCACCGCCTCCATTTCCTGAGGACGGACGGGGTTCATGATCGCGGATGTCATCCCCGCTCCGATCACCATCGGGATGAAGCCGGCGTTGATGCCGTGGCGGTGCGGCAGGCCGAAGGAGATGTTGGACAGGCCGCAGGTGGTGTTGACCTTGAGTTCTTCGCGCAGGCGGCGGAGCAACGCGAACACTTGCCGCCCGGCGTCGCCCAGCGCGCCGATCGGCATGACGAGCGGGTCGACCACGACGTCGTGCGGCTTGATGCCGTGGTCCATGCAACGCTCGACGATCTTCTTGGCCACCGCGAATCGCACGTCGGGATCCATCGAGATGCCGGTCTCGTCATTCGAGATCGCCACCACCGGGACGTCGTACTTCTTCACCAGCGGCAGGATCGCCTCCAGCTTCTCCTCCTCCCCGGTGACGGAATTGACCAGAGGGCGCCCCTTGGCGACCTTGAGCCCCGCCTCGATCGCCGCGGTCACGGAGGAGTCGATCGACAGAGGAAGGTCGACGAGGCCCTGCACGATCTCCAGCGTCTGCACCAGCAGCGCGGGCTCGGTGGCGTTGGGATCGACGGCAGTGACGCCCGCATTGACGTCCAGCATGGTGGCGCCGGCAGCGGCCTGCTCGAGCGCGTCCTTGATGACGGTGTCGAAATTGCCGGCCTGCATCTCGGCCGCCAGCTTCTTGCGGCCGGTCGGATTGATGCGCTCGCCGATGACGCAGAACGGCTGATCGAAGCCGATGATGATTTCCCTTGTCGCGGATGCGACGATGGTGCGGGTCATTAGGTTCTCCGTGACGAGGGATATAAAGAGTTCTTTATATCGTTATCTCTAGGGCTTCAAGCAGGTCAGTGGGCCGACTTGACCATTTCGGATTGCACTTCGGTTACGCCGCCGCGCTCGATGTTCTCGATCGGATCGTTCCAGCGCGCCTGCCGCACCCAGGGCCGCCGGCCCTTCAGAACACCCGATTCGTCGACGATCTCGGCGACATACTCCTCCTGGCGATAGGCCATCACGTGGACGCCGGAGACCCCCTTGATCTCCTTCACCTCGTTGATGATGTCGATGCAGACCTTCTTGCCCTCCTTCTTCTGGTCGGCGGCGCCCTCGATCCGCTTGATGACCGCGTCGGGAATGTGGATGCCCGGCACGTTGGCGCGAATCCATCTGGCCGTCTTGGCCGAGGCGAGCGGTCCGACGCCGACAAGGATATAGACCTTGTCGGCTAGGCCGAGATCGTTGGCGCGGTCCATGAAGGTCCTGAGCATCGGCACATCGAAGCAGTACTGGCTCTGCACGAACTGAGCGCCCGCCGCGATCTTCTTGCCCATGTGGATGGGCCGGAAGTCGTAGGGCGGCGCGAACGGATTGATTGCGGCGCCCAGGAAGAGCTGGGGCGGCGTCGTCAGCTTTCGGCCCGACAGGAACTTCCCGTTGTCGCGCATGATGCGGATGGTTTCGAGCAGCGACATGGAATCGAGGTCGAACACCGGCTTCGCCCCCGGCTGGTCCCCGGCCTGCACGCCGTCGCCGGTGAGGCACAGGATGTTGGCCACGCCCATGGCGGCCGCGCCCAGCACGTCGCCCTGGATGGCGATGCGGTTCTTGTCGCGGCAGGCGATCTGCATGATCGGCCCGTAGCCCATGTGGGTCAGCAGCGCGCAGATGCCGACCGAAGACATGTGGCAGTTGGCGCCGGAGGCATCGACGGCGTTGATTCCGTCCACCCAGCCATCGAAGATCTTGGCGCGCTCGTAGACGTCCTCCGGATTGGCGCTGTCCGGCGGGTTGAGCTCCGTCGTGACGGCGAACTCGCCGCGCCGCAGGACGCGCTCCAACCGGCCGCGAGAGGTATGGCCGGGCAGGGGCTCCAGCGGTAGATGGGCGCCGGCCGGGTTCTCGTCGCGCTGGACGAAGCGGGCGTCCCTCATGCCGACGCCTCCGCCCGGGCCTTTTCCTTCTCGGCCGCCGCCATCGCGGTGACGCGCAACCAGGCCGAGGTTTCCCTCAGCGACTGGTCGACCGGCCTCTGCACGTTGAGTATGGCGTCGCCCTTGACCATGTTGCGCGAGCCTTCCCAGGCCTTCACCCACACGCAGGGCATGTCGGGCTCCACCTCGCAATTGCCGTTGGCGCGCACGCCGCCGCAGGGGCCGTTGCGGAGCTGCTTGGGGCAGTTCATCGGACAGGACATGCCGGTCGAGGAAAGGATGCACTGACCGCACATGCGGCAGTCGAACATGATGCCCTTGACCCGCTTCTCCACGAACTTCACCGGTCCCTCCACGCGGCCGTAGCCCAACAACCGCCATACGGGATGCAGGAGGAGGAACAGGTCGGCGAACCGCGCATAGAACCATTCGAGGCCGCGCGAGTGGCGGATCGACCAGAGCCGGATCGAGTAGGAGCGCTGCACGCGTCGCTGGGGAGAGACGTCCGCCGGCTTGTAGTCGGTCTTGGGCGCGGTCTTCTTGACCACCGTCGCCTGCGTCATGCCGCCGTCGGCCGCGGGCGGGATCGCCTGTGCCGCGCCGGCAGGGCCTTTCGCCGTCGTCGACTGGGGCTGGGTATCGGACATGTCCTAGCCTCGCCTCGCTTGTCAGCCGACGCGTCCGCCGGCCTTGGCCAGCGCGACGAGCCGTTCGCGATCGTACTGCGCATCGATGGCCGCCGTCGCCTTGTCGGCCTCCGCTTCCAGGTCGTCTCCGACGGCAACAGGGTCGGCCTTGCGCCATTCGGCGAGATAGGCGTCCGTCTCGGCCGCCCCGGAGCGCATCGCCGCCATGTCGATCGCCTCGGTGAATCGCAACGGCAATTCGCGCTTGGCCGTCTGCCGACCTCGCCTGACGATGACCTGCGCGGGAATGTCGCGCCAGTAGACGACGATCAGATCGGCCATTCTCGCCTCAAATTTCCTGTCGCGGCGAGCATTGCCGGAACCCCCGAAGCGCTGCTTGTTGTCGGACGACGCCGCCGCATTCAAAAGCGACGCACCCCGGTGTCGCGATCAGGCAAGGTTTCGGTCGTTCACCAGACTCCGCGGGTAAGCCCGGTCCAGACATACGACCAAACCGGCGGATGAAACCACAGTTTCGAACGCCCGCCCGGTTCGAACGGTCTTGCTTGCCCGGCTAGAACG
Organism: Rhizobiaceae bacterium; assembly: GCA_050184585.1. Classification (GTDB taxonomy): domain Bacteria; phylum Pseudomonadota; class Alphaproteobacteria; order Rhizobiales; family Rhizobiaceae; genus JBFXAF01. The sequence continues at coordinate 179,834 of JBFXAF010000001.1, forward strand.
GCCTCGACCGCTGCCACCGCGATGGAACGCGACATCGCTGCCTGCCTGTATGCATAGGTCATCAGATTGTCGCCGGGCGCCGGCTTGCCGCGCACCTGTCCGAGGACGCCGCCGGTGTCGATTCCGGCGTCGACGAGATGCACCGTCCCGCCGAAATTGTCGACGTCGCCCGAGGCGAGCGCCCAGTAGCCGCCGTTCATGCCGCGATAGGCCGGCGTAATTCCCGCGTGATAGTTGAGAACCGGGCAGGCGATCCTGTCGAGCACGTCGCGTTTCAGCAGACGGCAGCCCGTTAGGAAGAGGAGGTCGGGCTTCAGCCGGTCGAGCGCCACGCCGAAGGCCGGGTCGTTGACCGACGCGACGCGGATGATTTCCTGACCGGCCGTCGGCTCGGTCGCCAGGCCTTCCGCTTCGACGATCGCGGCGACGCGACCTTCGAACAACCGCTTCCCGAGACGAACGAGAACCATGGTCGCCAACTGGCCCAGAGCGCTCAGCCATCCCTGATGCCTGATCCTGCGTCGGATCAGCGCCGACTTCGGCTCTTGGTCCTCCACGATCGCCGGCATGGGGCCGAAGCGGGCGATCAGCGCGTTGGCGATGATCCATGGGTGGGGACCACCGGCGGTGACGAAGACGATCCGGCGATGTGAAGCCTGATCAGCCACGGCCGGTCGACTAGAACAGCCAGCCGAGGACCGCGTTGCCGGCCACGCCGGCGGCGCCAACGACTGCCACGACGACGACCACCGAAATGGCTCCCACGGCGCTTCCGATCGCGAGCAGCAGTCCGTCGCGTTCGATCAGGGAGAGCCCGATCAGGGCGGTGGCGAAGGCCGGCAACCAGTTGCCCAGGGGGATGGGCAAGGTCACGACGATGGCGAGCGCCAGGGCGACGATGCCGAGGATCCGGTCGCCCTGGCGACGCCAGAACGGCCAATAGCGCGGTTTGATCCAACGCTCTATGCGCGCCAGCCGGGGCACGATCCAATCCATCGCCTTGCGAAAGGTCTCGGGCGGGATCGACCGGTGGGCGACGAAAGCGGGCAGCCAGGCGCGCTGGCTCCCATAGGCCATCTGCGCAGCGACGATGACGAGCGGAAGACCCAGGATCGCCGATGCGCCGGGCGGGAGCGGAATGAGGTTGAACGCCGAGAAGAGGACCAGCAACGCTGCAAACCCACGGTCGCCGAAGGCGTCGCGCAGCGACGCGATCGAAACCGGACCGGACGCGTCGCGGGCCAGTTCGGCGAAGACGTCGGATAGCCGCCGCGGCCGGCGAAGCCGTGGCGCGGCGCCGATCTCGCCTCCATCCATGCTGTTCGCTTCCATCCTCATCCAGCGGTTCCGCGAGCAGTCCGAGCAAGCGTGGCCCGGGCGGCATCATTGTGGCATGCGCCGGTTAATCCCCGGTGACGCACGCCCAAATCGGCGTCTGTCAACGACGGAACTCGAGGATGTCCAGCTTCGACTCGTAATATGGGGACGGAAACTCGATCCGCCATGTCTCCTCGCCGCTGCGAAATGCGTAGCCGACCTGGTCGGTTGCGGGGCCGGCGCCGTAGGCGGGAGCAGGATCGCCGGCCACGTAGAAGCCGCCGAGATAGATCAGCCGCGTGTCGCTCTCGGTGTAGAAACGTCCCCTGGTGCGCTGAGAGCCTGCCGTCTTCTCCAGCATCCAGCCCGAGCCGTCGTCGGTGACGGCGCAGTCGAACCAGTTGTAGACGATGAGCGGGCTCATGCCGCCCGCCTTGATGGTGCGGCACTTCCACTTGCCGGTCATGTCGAAGTCCTGGAAGGCGACGACCGGCCGGGCCAGGATTTCCTCCAGTACCGCGACATCGGCTTCCGCACCGCCGCCACGCGCCTCGCCGATCGCTTCCGCCCTCACCGCTTCATAGCGACCGAGCCGGTCCTTGTCGGCCTGGGTCATCAGTTTGTCGACGACGCCGTCGGCTTGCGCCTGGAAGGGAAGGGCGACGAGCAGGAAAAATGCGGCAAGGGCTCTCATGGCGATCTCCGGGTGGGCGGAATCGAGGGGTCGGGCCTGATCCGACAGAAATCCGACGGATTCGTGAACCGCCTCCGCCGGAAAATGCGCGCCGACCGGTCCCTGCATCGAAAACTCGCCGGAAATCCGCCGTCGGGAACGGGACCCACCGTCGGTCCGGGAATGATGGCGTACAGCCTATGCCGTAACGGGCATTGCGGCGCCGGCGAGTTCGGGAACGAGGTCGCCATAGCCGGTGAAGCGTCGCTCATAGGCGAGGCCGAGCATTCTTGCCGCGTCTTCCGCGACGCGATCCAGCGCGGGATCGTCGCTCTGGGCGAGATAGACGACCTTCTCGTAGTGGCCGAAATAGTCGGTGGCCAGTTCCGGGTGGCGGTCAAGCCCCAGCGGCTTCAGGAAGAACGCCTCGAAGTGCCTGCACAGGAAGTCGGTCATGTAGAAGGTCGTCATGTCGGCGTCGCCGATCTCCGCGAATGCCTCCGCGCCCTGATAGAAGGCGAAGCAGTGCGGGCCGGCCATGCGCTTCACGCCCTGACGCTCCAGTACCCGGTCGAGCATGCCGCCGGTGCCGCAATCGGCGTAGCCGACGAAGACATGGCGGAAACCCTCGGCCCTCGCTTCGGTGATCGCCGCGTCCATCGCGGCCGGAATGCGGTCGGGGTAGTAGTGGAGCTCAGCCGGCAGGCATCTGACGTCGAGGTGGCCGAGGCCCAGTTGCTCCTTCACGGCCAGAACCTCGCGGGCGAGCATGCCGCAGGCGATGACGCGGACCGGCTCCAGGCCTGTCCGATCCGCACTGGCGCGTGTCGCAGATGTTCTCATGCGTGATCCTCCGGAACCGGAGCGCCGGTTCCGCCGTTAACGCGACAATCTAATGTCGACCGGAGGGATCGTCCATGAAACTCGCGACAGTCTTCGTCCTGATATCGGCCCTGTTCGTGTCGGCCTGCGCCAACACCGTGCGCGGCGTCGGCCGCGATCTCAACCAGACCGCGGACGCCATCGACGATTCCGTCAACTAGGAAAAAGTCTTCTTTGCCAGGAACTTGCGCGGCGCTGCTCAGGCGGCGCCACGTTGATTGTGCTTGCGCTTCATGAAGTCCTTGGCGGTCTCGACCGCCACCGCGGCGTCCCGGCAATATGCATCGGCGCCGACCGCCTTGCCGAACTCCTCGTTGAGCGGCGCGCCGCCGACGAGCACGACATAGTCGTCGCGGATGCCCTTTTCCTTCATCGTGTCGATGACGACCTTCATGTAGGGCATCGTCGTCGTCAGTAGCGCGGACATGCCGATGATGTCCGGCTGGTGCTGCTCGATGGCGTTCAGATAGTTCTCGACCGGATTGTTGATGCCGAGGTCGACCACGTCAAAGCCGGCGCCTTCCATCATCATGCCGACGAGGTTCTTGCCGATATCGTGGATGTCGCCCTTGACGGTGCCGATGACGAGCTTGCCCTGCTTCGGCGCGCCTGTGGCGGCGAGCAGCGGGCGCAGGATCGCCATGCCCGCCTTCATGGCGTTGGCTGAAAGCAGCACCTCGGGCACGAACAGGATGCCGTCGCGGAAATCCTCGCCGACGATGCGCATGCCCTCGACGAGCGCCTGGGTCAGCACGTCGTAAGGCACCCATCCGCGTTCGAGCAGGATGTTGGTGCCTTCCTCGATCTCTTCCTTCAGCCCGTCATAGAGATCGTCGTGCATCTGCTGCACGAGTTCGTCGTCGGACAATTCGGAAAGGATGATCTCGTCGTCGGCCATCGGGAGCTCCGCGGATCGCCGGTGGTGCGGCGTGTCGCCATCACTACCCCGCGCCCGGCGGCGCTCCATAGCTGATTTGCGACCTCCGGCAAAACGAAAACGACCGGGAATCCGCCGAAAAACAGGGATGGTGAATGTGTTGGATTTCCTGTCGATTTTGCGACAGGCTCTGGCGTTGCCGGGCCGTTTCGGCAAGGTCGCGCGGCTACGATCCGACGCAGGCCGACGAAGGTTGCGGCGGACGAGGCTATCCGGGAAGACGACAATGGAAGACAATCTGGCGGTCGAACGCGAGACGCCGGGCGGCGGACGGCGAGGACGTGGAGCAAGTGGCGGCGCCGCCGCGCGACGTGCGGCGCGATCGGGCAGCGGACCGGGCACCCAGCTTACCTACATCAGGCGGCAGATCCCGATCTACGAGGTGCTCGGCGAGGAGGGGCTGACCCTCATCGAGACCAACGCCGACACGGTGCTCGAAGAGATCGGCATCATCTTCCGCGACGATCCGGAAGCCTTGAAGATGTGGAAGGACGCAGGCGCGGACGTGAAGGGCGACCGGGTGCATTTCCCGCGCGGCCTGCCGCGCTCGATCCTGAAGACGGCGCCCTCGACGTACACGCAGCATGCGCGAAACCCGGAACGGTCGGTGCAGATCGGCGGCGACGCCACGGTCTTCGCGCCGGTCTACGGGCCGCCCTTCGTGCGCGACCTCGATGGCAACCGCCGCTATGCGACGATCGAGGATTTCCGCAACTTCGTGAAGCTCGCCTACATGGCGCCGTCGATCCACCACTCGGGCGGCACGGTGTGCGAACCGGTCGACGTGCCGGTGAACAAGCGCCACCTCGACATGGTCTATTCGCACATCAAATATTCGGACAAGCCCTTCATGGGTTCGGTCACCGCGCCCGAACGGGCCGAGGACACGGTGGCGATGGCCAAGCTCGTGTTCGGCGACGACTTCGTCGAGAACAACACGGTGCTCACCTCGCTGATCAACGCCAACTCGCCCATGGTGTTCGACGACACGATGCTTGGCGCGCTCAAGGTCTACGCCCGCCACAACCAGGCCTGCATCGTGACGCCGTTCATTCTCGCCGGAGCCATGAGCCCGGTGACGGTCGCCGGCACGCTGACGCAGGTTCTGGCCGAGGTGTTGGCCGGCGCGGCGGTGACGCAGCTCGTCAGGCCGGGCGCGCCGGTGCTGTTCGGCACCTTCGCCTCGTCGATCTCGATGCAGTCGGGCGCGCCGACCTTCGGCACGCCGGAACCGTCGCTGGTCTCCTACGGCGCGGCGCAGCTCGCCCGCCGCCTCGGCCTGCCGTTCCGCACCGGCGGCTCGCTCTGCGCCTCAAAGATTCCCGATGCTCAGGCGGCCTACGAGAGCGCCAACACGCTGAACTCGACGCTGCTCGCCGGCACCAACTTCGTGCTGCATTCGGCCGGCTGGCTCGAGGGCGGCCTCGCCTCCTGCTACGAGAAGTTCATGATGGACGTCGACCAGCTCGGCATGGCGCAGAAACTCGCCGCCGGCGTCGACCTCTCCGAGAACGGCCAGGCGATGGACGCGATCCGCCAGGTCGGGCCGGGCAGCCACTATCTGGGATGCGACCACACGCAGGCCAATTTCCAGACCGCCTTCTACCGTTCGTCCATCGCGGACAACAATTCCTTCGAGCAGTGGCAGGCCGAAGGCGAGAAGGCCGCGCACCAGCGCGCCAACGAACTGGCGCGGCGCTGGCTGGAGAGCTACGAGGCGCCGTTCCTCGATCCTGGCATCGACGAGGCGCTGCAGGCCTTCATCCGCCAGAAGAAGGAGTCGATGCCGGACGCCTTCACTTGAAGGGAGCCCGATACAGGCCGGGCTAAAGTGGCCAACATCATCCACAAGGAAGTCTGGCGCAGCGCGTTCCGCGAGCCGGACAGACGATGATCGGGTCGGCCGCTCAGTACCCTCCCACGATCGGCAATATCTCGCCGGTGATGTAGGAGGACATCTGCGGCGAGGCGAGGAAGACGTAGGCAGGCGCGATCTCCTCGGGCTGCGCGGGACGCTTCATCGGCGTCTTCGCGCCAAACGTCGAGACGTCCTTTGCTTCCTTCTCGGACGGGTTGAGCGGCGTCCACACCGGGCCGGGCGCGACGCAGTTGACGCGGATGCCCTTGCCGACGAGGCTGCCGGACAGCGCGCGGGTGAAGGCGTGGATGCCGCCCTTGGTCATCGAATAGTCGACGAGTTCCCTGGAACCCTCGATGCCGGTCACCGAGCCGGTGTTGATGATCGCCGAGCCGGGCTTCATGTGCGGAACGGCGGCCTTGGCCATGAAGAAGTAGCCGTAGAGATTGGTCTTGAGCGTGGTGTCGAAATGCTCGTCGCTCAGGTCTTCGAACTCGGAAGAATGGATCTGGAAGGCCGCGTTGTTGACGAGGATGTCGAGGCGTCCGAAGGCGTCCACCGTCTTCTCCACGGCCTTGCGGCAATAGGTCTTGTCGGCGACGTCGCCCGGCAGAAGGATCGCCTTGCGACCCTCGGCTTGAACCGCCTTCGCGGTGACTTCGGCGTCGCGGTCCTCGGTGAGATAGGAAATCGCCACGTCCGCGCCCTCGCGGGCGAACAGCACGGCCACCGCGCGGCCGATGCCGGAATCGCCGCCGGTGATCAGCGCCGTCATGCCCTCGAGCTTGCCGGACCCTTTCCAGAAAGGCGCGTCGTAGAGGGGAGCAGGGTCGATCCGGTGCTCGTGTCCGGGCTTCGGGTGATGCTGCCTGGGGAAGGGCGGCTCGGGATATCTCCGCGCGCCGGCCTGCATGGCTGACTCGCTCGTCCTCTCCGGCTTCGCGCGGTCCTTGGCGTCGACCTCCCTCTGGATCTTGCGCTGCCTGTTCGCCGCCTTGGCTGCCTGTCCGGCCATGTCGCTCGTCTCCGTCATTCCGCGTGCGCCTCAACGCGCGGCGAGCGGAAAGGTTGGCGTCGGGCCGCGAAAAGCCGTGGCGCTTGCGGTCGGGGTCCCCGGGGTGCGAAACAGGCGAGAGGCGAAGGAGGCGCGATGACGATGCAGGCGATGTCGATCCAGACGACTGACGGCGTCGCTCCGGCGCGGTTCTTCCCTTCGCGTGGGCGGGCCACCGGCGCGGGCGTCATCGTCTACATGGACGCCTTCGGTCCCCGACCGGGCCTCGACACGATGGGCGAGCGGCTGGCTGGGCTCGGCTATGCGGTGCTGATCCCCGATCTCTTCTACCGCTTCGGCGCCTACGGGCCGCTCTACGCCCTGACCGCCTTCGGCAACGAGGAGACCAGGGCCAAGATCATGGGCATGATGGGCGGCACGCCGCACGCGATGACCCGTGCCGACACCGGCGCCTTCCTCGATGCGCTCGTGGCCGCGGGCGTGACGGGGCCGATCGGCGCCGTCGGCTATTGCATGGGCGGCGGGCGGGCGATCCATGCCGCAGCCGCGTATCCCGATCGCATCGCCGCCGCCGCCAGCTTCCATGGCGGCAATCTCGCCACCGACGCGGCCGACAGCCCGCACACGGTCGCGGCGACCATCAAGGGCCGCGTCTATGTGGGCGTCGCCGGCGTCGACAGGTCGTTCCCGCCCGAACAGTCGGCGAGACTGGCGCAGGCGCTTCGCGAGGCCGAGGTCGACCACACGATCGAGAACTATGTCGGCAAGCAGCACGGCTGGTGCGTCCCCGACCATTCGGTCTTCGACCATGACGGCGCCGAGCGGCACTGGACGCGGCTGGAGACGCTCTTCGGCGAGACGCTCGGCCGCGCATGATGCCCGATGTCGACGCGCTGGCTGCCGCGCTGGCGCCGTCCGGTCTGGTCCTGCGCGGCGGCATCCGCTTCGAGGCGGGCGACGACGCGCCGCCCGGACCGTCGGGCCGGCCATCCGTTGCGGCAATGCTCGTCGGCAATGCCGGCGCGGCGCATTGGCCCGGCTTCCGCGCATGGCTCGACCGGCAGCCGGACGCGCTCACCGATCCGCTCGACAGATGGACGGCCGAGATGGTCGAGCCGGTCGCCGCGCGTTTCGGCGCGCACGGGGTCTATCCGTTCGAGAAGCCCTACCATCCGTTCCAGGCATGGGCGCGTCGCGCGGAGGGGCTGAGACCGTCGCCACTCGGCATTCTGATGCACCCCCGCTACGGGCTGTGGCACGCCTATCGGGCGGCTCTGCTCTTCGACGTCGAGATTGCGGACCAGGTCGCTGCCGCCCCGATTCACCTTTGCGATCTATGCGTCGGAAGACCCTGCCTGAAACCTTGCCCGGTCGGCGCTCATTCCGAAACCGGCTTCGACTACGCGTCGTGTCTGACGCATGTCGGATTGGATCAGGGTATCAGGTGTCGTGAGGACGGCTGTCTCGACCGCAACGCCTGCCCCTACGGCGTCGAGTACCGCTATCCGGCCACCATGCAGGCCTTTCACATGGCGGCGTTCCGGCGGGGGTCCGCTGTGGCCGCACGGTAGCGAGCGGCGACGGGCCCGCTTCAGCGTCCGGCGTCGAAAGGCGAGGTCAGGGGATCGGTCCCGCGCCCATTCGCCGGCGCCATGCTTCGCGCCGGCCTGGTGACGATCTTCTGACGGTTCACGGTCGCCTTCGCCTGTCCCACGAAGCGCTTGTAGACGAAGCCGCGCTTGTCTCCGGCGATCACCTCGCACCAGCCGTCGCAGGACACGACGCCGACATCCGTGCCGCTCTTGACGACGCCGAGCACGGCCGACCGGTCGTTCGGGCCGGCGCGGAGCCGCACGTCCGCCATCACCGTCGCAAGGCGCTGGGCAGGGCGTGTGGACGTCGCGACATCGGGCTGGGGTTCGGGCTTCACGGCGTGCCTCTTATCGGCCGGATCTATCGCCGCCGTCTCCAACTCGTCGGGATCGCTCGGCTCGAAGCCCTGGCGTATCGTCTCGAGCGCCGAGAAGGCGCTGGCGCCGTGGACGCTCGGCTTGACGCGCACGGGCTCGGTCAGAGCGGTGGTAGCGCGCGCCCAGCGCGGGTCGTTGATGTTCGGCGTTTCGAAACCATCCGTCTCGGCGACGTCGATCGTCCGTTCGGCTTCGGGCGCGCTCTCAGCGGCCACGGCCACCTTGCGCACGATCACCGGCTTCGGCGAAAACGGGTCGGCGCGCTCCGCCTCGGCGACATGCGCCTGCACCACGATCGCCGCGAAGGCGGACGCCGCGATGATGATCGAGCCGCCCGCGGCGGCAAGACCGAGGCGATGGCGCTGGCGCGCCGCCTTCTGTTCCTGCGACATAGCCGGCTGCACGATCACGGGTTCCGGCGGCGTTTCCGCCGTCTTGTCGTCGACTAAACTCACGAAGCCCTCTCCTGGCAGCTTCTGCGGTCGAGCCCCCACCCGATGCCTGCGTTCTCCCGGCCATCTGTGGCCGTTCCGTGGCAGGCCAGTCACACTACAAGGGAAAAGCTAACCGAGCTTATCACCTTCCGTTACGTGAGTGACTCGCTTCGCGAGCAGGCCGTCGCCTGCCTTGCCTTTCCTAGGTTTTCGGCGATTAATGCCCGGAAAAGACCGGCCTTTTCGAGCCGGCCTTCCGCGAGGGGAAACGCCATGGCGGGCAAGAACGCGCTCCATCCCATCCCGAAGCCGCCTGGCAGCCCGGTCGTGGGCAACATGTTGTCCTTCGACAGTTCCCAGCCCTTGCAGAGCTTGATGGCGCTGACGCGCGAACTCGGGCCGATCTACTGGCTCGACATGATGGGCACGCCGCTGGTCGTGGTTTCCGGCGCGAGCCTCGTCGAGGAACTCTCCGACGAGAGCCGTTTCGACAAGGCGGTGCGCGGCTCGCTCAGGCGCATCCGCGCCGCGGCCGGCGACGGCCTCTTCACCTCCGACACGCAGGAGGTGAACTGGCAGAAGGCGCACAACATCCTCCTGCCGACCTTCTCGCACCGGGCGATGGGCGGCTACCTGCCCCTGATGTACGACGTGGCCTCCCAGCTCTGCATGAAATGGGAGCGGCTCAACGCCGACGAGGACATCGACGTCGTGCACGACATGACGGCGCTGGCGCTGGACACGATCGGAGTCTGCGGCTTCGGCTACCGCTTCAACTCCTTCTACCGGCGCGACTATCACCCCTTCATCGACGCGCTGACGCGCACGCTGGAGACCGCCATGGTCCAGCGCGGCCTGCCGTTCGAAAAGACGTTCCTGCGCCGGCGGCTCGGCCAGATGGGAGACGACATCGGCTTCATGTCGAAGCTGGTCGACGACATCATCCGCGAGCGGCGGCGGGGAGGCGGAGACGCCGCCCAGAAGGATCTGCTCAATTTCATGCTGGCCGGCGTCGACAAGCAGACCGGCGAGAGCCTGTCCGACGAGAACATCCGCTACCAGATCATCACCTTCCTCATCGCCGGTCACGAGACCACGTCGGGCCTGCTCTCCTTCACCCTCTACTTCCTGCTCAACCATCCGGACGTGCTGGCCAGGGCCTATGACGAGGTGGACCGGGTGCTGGGGCGCGACATAGGCGTCGCGCCGACTTTTCAGCAGGTCAACCAGCTCGCCTATGTCCAGCAGATACTCAACGAGGCGCTGAGGCTGTGGCCGACCGCCCCGGCGATCGGGCTCTACCCTTACGAGGACGAGGTGATCGGCGGCCAGTACCGACTGAAGAAGAACACCTTCGTCACGCTGCTCACCCTGATGCTCCACCGCGACAAGTCGGTCTGGGGGCCGGAGCCGGAAAAGTTCAATCCGGAGAATTTTTCGCGCGAGGCCGAAGCCGCGCGACCGGCCAGCGCCTTCAAGCCATGGGGCAACGGCCAGCGCGCCTGCATCGGCCGCCAGTTCGCCATGCAGGAGGCGACCATGGTGCTGGGCATGGTCCTGCAGCGCTTCCAGCTGTTCGACCACCAGAAGTACCAGTTGAAGATCAAGGAATCGCTGTCGATCAAGCCCGACGGCTTCCACATGAAGGTGAAGCTGCGCGAGGGCGTGACGCGCGGTTCGGTGGTGGCGGGCGCCGCGCTTCCGGCCAACCAGAATGTTCCCGCCGCCGCGGCCGCGCAGCGACCCAAACACGGGGCGAAGGTCGCCGTGCTCTACGGTTCCAATCTCGGCACCACGGAAGAGCTGGCGCGCGAGATCGCCGGCTCAGCCGAACTGAACGGTTTCGACGTGACCTTCGCGGATCTCGACGCCCATGCCGGGGCACTGCCGACGGAAGGCGCGGTGATCATCGCATCCGCCTCCTACAACGGCGCGCCGCCGGACAACGCCACGCGCTTCGTCAAATGGCTGGGCGAGGCGAAGCCGGGTGCGGCCGAGGGCGTCAGCTATACGGTCTTCGGCTGCGGCAACCGCGACTGGGCGTCGACCTTCCAGGCGACGCCGCGCATGATCGATGAGCGCATGGAGGCGCTGGGCGCGCGCCGCATCGTGCCGCGCGGCGAGGCCGATGCGCGCGAAGACCTCGACGGACAGTTCCAGGCCTGGTTCCGGACCCTCTGGCCGCAAGTGGGCGCGGCGCTCGGTCTCGACGTCGACTTCTCGCAGCAGGCCGCGGCCGAGCCGCTCTACGAGGTGGAGGTCGTCTCGGGCGAGGCCGCCAACCCTGTCGTCCAGCAGGCGAATGCAAAGCCTCTCGCCGTCACCGAGAACCGCGAACTCCAGTCGCCACATTCCGGAAGATCGACGCGGCACATCGAGGTCGGGCTGCCCGACGGCGTGACCTACCGGCCGGGCGACCATCTGTGCATCGTGCCCGTCAACGACATCGCGCTGGTGGAGCGGGTGGAGAAGCGGTTCGGCTTCGCGCCCGACGCGCAGATCCGGCTGAAGACGACCGGCGGACGTCATGCGCCGTTCCCGATCGACGGGCCGCTCCAGGTAAGACGCATCCTGTCGGGCTATGTCGAATTGCAGGCCGTCGCGACACGGCGGCAGGTCGAGACGATGGCCGCGCACACGCGCTGCCCGATGACTAAGCCGAAGCTCGAGGCGCTGGCGGCCGAGGCCGGAAACGGCGAGGACGCCTATCGCGCGGATGTGTTCCTCAAGCGCAAGTCGGTGCTCGACCTTCTGGAGGAATACCCGGCGTGCGAGCTGCCTTTCGGCCTCTATCTGGAGATGCTGCCGCAATTTGCGCCGCGCTACTACTCGATCTCCTCGTCGCCCAATTTGACGCCTGGCCGCGCGTCGATCACGGTTGGCGTGGTCGAGGGGCCGGCGCGACGCGGTAGCGGCACCTACAAGGGCTCCTGTTCGAGCCATCTGTGCTGCCAGCAGGTTGGTTCGTCGGTGCACGGCGCGATCCGCGAGACCAAGGCCGGGTTCCGGCTTCCGGACGATCCGGCAGTCCCGGTCGTCATGATCGGGCCGGGTACGGGGCTGGCCCCGTTCCGCGCATTCCTGCAGGAGCGAGCGCTGCTGAAAGCGCAGGGCAGGGCGCTCGGGCCCGCGATGCTGTTCTTCGGCTGCCGCCACCCGGACCAGGATTATCTCTACCGCGACGAACTGGAAAAGTTCGCCGCGGACGGCATTTGCGAGCTCTTCGTCGCCTTCTCGAGGAACGGTTCGGAGAAGGCCTACGTGCAGGACATTCTCCGCCGCGAGCGGGCCAAGGTGTGGCCGCTGATCGAGGCCGGCGGAAAAGTCTTCGTGTGCGGCGACGGCTCGCGCATGGAGCCGGACGTCAAGCGCGAACTGACGCGGCTCTACGCCGAGGAAACCGATGCCGACACGGCGACCGCCGATGCGTGGATGGAGACGATGGCGGCGGATAACCGCTACGTGCTCGACGTGTGGGCGGGTGGGTGAGGGGCGAGCTTCATGGCCGACAGACAACTGATCCTGGGCCGGCAGATCGCGGCCGGGCGCGCCCTGGCGGGCATCGATCTCGACAGGCTGGCAAAGGCGGCTTCGATCCCGCTGAAGGTGCTGAGACGCATGGAGACGTCCGACAGTCCGGTCTTCGGCGAGGCGAAGGACATCGCCGCGGTGAAGGCGGCCCTCGAACGGTTCGGCATAAGGTTCATCCCGGAAAACGGCGCGGGCGCCGGTGTCCGGCTCAAGTTCAACCGCTCGGAGGTGAGGCGCATCGCCACGCTGGAAGGCGAGGGCGGGATCGTCGCCGACGACGATATCTAGGCTCGGCCTTGAAACTTATGCTGCACTGCACAATATGAGGCCGGCAGGGAGTGGGCCACCTCGGGAGGATCGAGGAGTGCGACATGCAGCATGCCCCGCCCCCCGGCGTGATCCGGCAATTGCGGCCATCGGAGTTCCCCCAGTTCCGGGATCATCTCCTGCGCCTTGACGCGACAAGCCGGCACGACCGGTTCAACGGCTTCATCAACGATGCCTTCATCGCCGAATACGCCGACAGGTCTTTCCGCGACGGCACGACGGTCATCGGCTATGTCGAGGACGAACGCGTGCTTGGCGCGGCCGAACTTCACGAGCGCACCGATTTTCCCGAGCCGACCGGTGAGATCGCATTCTCCGTGGAGCGTAAGCTCCAGAACCGCGGCATCGGACGCAAGCTGTTCGAACGGCTGCTGCTTCACGCGCGCGGTCTCGGCTACACGCGGCTCCGCGTCACCACGCACCCCCAGAACGAAACGATGAAGCGGCTCGCCCGCCGCTACGCATCGACGCTGAGCTATGAGGCCGGGGAGACGGTCGGCATGATCGAACTCGATCCGGACCTGCTGGAAACCACGATCCAGCGGCTCGCCGCCGACGGAGTCGAGCGGCTCATTCCGTCCGCGGCCGCGCTGTCGGAATAGGCGGTTCGATGAGCTCGTATACCGCGACGACAGCCTCTTCTTCCGCCTCGGTGATGGGATCGACATCCGCCACGGGCACGTAGCGCGAATATTCGACCCCGTCGAAGATCAAGGTGCCGAGGTCGGGCGCGGCCATCGTGTGCGTCGACTGGTCGGCGCAGACGAAATTCGGCCAGTCCGCGCCGAAGCAGCGCCTCTCGGCGTGCCAGTTGGCCAGCAGGCGGCTCGACACGACGACGAAACTGCCGTCTCCCAGCTTGCGGATCGCCGAGCCGTCGATCGTCTCCCAGAGATAGGGAACGAAGGCCGGTGGCGACGACGTAGAGATGAGGGGCGCAGCCTCGCGCCGGAGCCCCTGTTCGACCGCCGCGCGCATGCGCGTCTGCGCCGTGACGTAGTCGGCCACCGTCGCCGGGCGGTCCGAATAGAGATCGTAGAGGCCGGCGGCGCGGGGGCTGGTCAACGTGGCGAAGGCGCGCAAGTCCGGTTCGCTGGCCGACGCGGAAGAATCCGCGACGGCTACGAACGCAAGCGCGCACAGCGCGCGGGACACCGACAAGACAAGACGCGACATGGGAACTCGTCCACCTGGCCGCACCTTATCGCAAAGGGCCGGCGGACGGAACCGCCGTTCGCCGAGGCCCGTTCGACATGCTGAACGCATGTCCGGCCGCACCGAGGCCCCGTTGTCGCGGTTCCTACAGGCGATGTCGGCCCGCCTGTGGGAACGCGCCCGCCGCGGCCCTAGGACGGTTCGCCCACGCATCCGCGGGCGGCGTGGTCCCGCCTTACGTGGCCCGGACGTTGGGCATGCGGGAATTGGTGAGGTTGCCGGCGGACAAGGCGGCGCTCGTGCTGGTGGACCTCCAGGAGGAACATCGCGGCGACCTGCGCCTCCTGGCCGAAGGTTTCGACGGGGTGATCGCGCGCTGTGTGCGCCTGCTCGAAGCGGCGCGGGCGAACGGCCGGCCTGTGTTCCACTTCTCCTATGTCATCGATCCCGCATCGGCGCCGCCGTTCCATCCGGTCACCGACGATGGCGCGTCGGCGTTTTCCGACAAGGATGATCCGCTCTCGGCGCTGTGCCCGGAGGTGGCGCCCGCGCCCGGCGAGACGATGTTCGTCAAGACGCAGGCGAGCGCAGTACGCGACGGTCGCCTGGTCGCGGCGCTGGCCGAGAGGGGGATCGAGTGGATCGTCGTCGCCGGCGTCTGGACCGAGGCGTGCATCGACGCAACGGTGCGCGACGCCGTCTCGGCCGGCCTGCGGGTCATGCTGGTCAAGGACGCCTGCGCCAGCGGCACCGAGGCAATGCACGTCATGGGCGTCCTCAACCTTGCCAACCGGCTCTACGGCGGCGCCGTGGTGGATACCGCCAAGGCCTGCGCGGCGCTTGCCGGCGAGGCAGTCGACGCCTGGCGAACGCAGGGCGCCGTACCGCTGCGAATCACCTTCGAGAACGCGCCGGCGCTGTACCAAGCACTCTAGGGACGTGGATCGACTTTCGCGCCTCGCGCGAAACATGCGGCGGATCCGCCAAGGTTTTCAGCGCCTTGTCGGGTCTTCGCCCAAACCGGACGCCGGTTTTTGTTCACATGCGCGCGGCGAGCGCCGAAATCGCACGGTCTTCGGCCAGTTCAGCCGCCGCTGATGGCCGTCAGCACGAAAACCTCCGCGCCCGCCTCGAGCGGGTGGTCGAGCTTCACCCGCTCGCCGTCGACGAAGATGTTCATGTGCTTCCTGATCGCCGGGCGGGTGTCGCAGATGCGATCCTTCATGCCTGGCCAGAGACGGTCGAGCTGGTCGACCATCTCCTTCACGCTCGCCGCCTCGACGTCCACCTGGCGGCGCGAGCCGGGGAAGAGGTCGACGAGCACCGACGTCAGCTTGACCGTGACGGTCCTGGCCCTGGGATTCATGGCCGGCAGATCAGCCGCGGACGACCATGGTCTCGACCGAGGAGATGACCGGCAAATGGCCGGCGATCTCCTCGAAGGAATCGCCCTCGTCGGCCGAGCCGAACAGAGCGCCGCCGCTGGTGCCGAAATAGACGCCCGCCGGCTCCAGCCGGTCGGTCGCCATGGCCTGGCGCAGCACGCCGAAGAAAGCGTTCTCCTGCGGCAGGCCTTTTCGCAAATCCGTCCATGTCTTGCCGGCGTCGCGGCTTCTGTAGACGGCGGCCTTGGCGTCCGGAACATAACGCCCCTTGGAATCGCCGTTGAGCGGAATGAGGAAAACCGTGTCGGGGTCGCGCGGGTGGGCGGCGGCGGGAAAGCCGAAGGTCGACGGCAGGCCTTTCTCGATGCTTTGCCAGGTCTGGCCGGCGTCGTCCGAGCGGTACATGCCGCAATGGTTTTGCTGGTAGAGGCGATCGGGCCGCCCGGCAGCCATGACCATGTTGTGCACGCACTGGCCGAATTCCGGATAGTTCTGGCCCTCCGGCATGAAGTCGGCGCGAACGCCCTTGTTGCGCGGCTCCCAGGTCTTGCCGCCATCCTCGGTGAAGAAGACGCCGGCCGACGAGATGCCGACCCAGAACCGGTCGTGGTCGTGGGGGTGCGGCACCAGCGTGTGCAGGATGAGGCCCGCACCGCCGGGATTCCAATGCGGTCGCGAAGGGTGCTCCTGGAGTCCCTCGACATGGGTCCATGTCTCGCCGGCATCGTCGCTGCGGAACAGGCCTGCCGGCTCGACGCCGGCGTAGACCGAGCCATTGGCCACCGCCACGCTCCAGGCCGACGCGACCGGGTCCTTGCCCTCGGCATAGGCAAGACCCTGGCTGGAATGGGTCCATGTCTTTCCGAGATCGGTCGTCTTCCAGATCGCCGGGCCGAACCAGGCATTCCCGCCGGCCGCATAGATCGTGCCCGTCTTCTCGTCGCCGACGATATGGTTGATCGGCCATGTCTCGCAGAACGGCCCGCGAAAAGTCCATTTCTTCCGCTTCGCGTCGCTCTCGGCGATGAACGCGCCCTTGCGCGTGCCGATCAGCAGCAGGAGTTTGTCGGCCATGTCTTCCTCCGGAACAGGCGCATCCGGCACCATGCCTGGGGACGGACGGGCGAATACTCTGGACAAACAGGTTGATGTCAACATCAATGGGGCGTGCCTGGTGACAAAAGGCTGCCCTTCGAGACGACGCTGCTGGTGCGCGATACGTGCCTGTGCCTGCACGTACAGCGCGCGGCGCGCTCGCTGGCCCGGCGCTACGACGAGGCGCTGAAGCCATCCGGCATCACCAACGGCCAGTTCTCACTGATGATGGCGCTCAACCGGCCGGAGCCGCCGCTGATGCGGCAGGTGGCGGAGCTTCTTTCCATGGACCGCACCACGCTGACGGCTGCGCTGAAGCCGCTGGAACGGCGCGGGCTGGTCGCCAGCGCAGCCGATCCCGCCGACCGGCGTGGGAGACGGCTCGTGCTGACGGACCTCGGGATCGAGGTGCTCGCCGACGCGCTGCCGGCCTGGACGGCGATGCAGGAGGAGGTCGGGAGGGAGTTGGGGGAGGGCGGAGCGGATGGATTGAGGGCGGGGCTGGTGGCGGTGGGGTGAGGATTGTGCCTGTCCTTCACCGTCGGCGGACTGCCGGCAGGTTCCGGCATGGATCCCCGGGTCTGCGCGACGGCCTTCGGCCTGATCCGCCAGAGGATGACGAGGAACGTAGGAGCTACGCCTCCCCAAACCTTTCCCGGTATCGCCCCACCGCCTCCGGATTGCGCAAATTCTTCGGCAGGCGGCCGGCGAGGACTTCGAGGGCCTCGGCCGCCGCGCCGGTCCCCATGCGCATCATGGATTCCTCGGTGATGCCCGCCATGTGCGGCGTGACGATCACATTCGGAAACGACAGGTAAGGGTGGTCGGCGGGCAGCGGCTGTGTGGTGAAGACGTCCAGCGCCGCGCCGCCGATGCGGCCGTCCGTCAGCGCGGCGATCAGCGCGTCGTCGTCGATGACCGCGCCGCGCGCGACATTGACCACCAGCGCGCCGGGCTTCATGCGCGCGACACGGTCGGCGCCGAGCAGCCCGGTCGTCTCGGGCGTCAGCGGCACGCAGAGCACGACGATGTCGGCTTGCTCGACCAGTTCGTCCACGGTGCGGAACGCGACATGCTCGGGCAGGGTCTCGGGACGGCGTGCGTTGGCGATGACGGTCAGACCGAAGCCGGCGAACGCGATGCGGGCCACCTCGCGGCCGACAGCGCCCATGCCGACGATGCCGATCGTGCGGCCGGCAAGCTCGTTGGTGCTTTCGGCATGCGAGCGTCCAGCGAGCCAGCCCCCGGAGCGCAGGTCGCGGTCGACCGCACGGAAGCGCCGAAGCAGCGCCATGGAAACGAAGAAGACGTGTTCGGCGACGGAGCGGGCGTTGACGGCGGGCACGTTGGCGACCAGCACGCCGGCCGCGGTGGCGGCGTCGACCGGAATCATGTCGAGGCCGGCGCCGTGGCGGATCGCGGCGCGCAAGCGAGGGGCGGCGGCAAAGAGGCGAGGGGGTAGCGGCGCGCGCACGATGACGATGTCGGCATTTTCCGCTTCCCGCGCGAGCGTGTCGGCGTCGATCGCGCTCGCAACGACGAGCCGACCGGCCGGCGCGAGCATTTCTCCCGCGCGGGGATGCAGTCCGTGGGTCGAAAGGATCTTGGGGAGCTCAGGCATTCTGGAGGGTCGCGGCCGGAGATTCCGCCTCGCGAGTCCCGATCAGGTCCTTCCAGTAGCTCTGCGCGCCCTGGAGGTGCGCGCTCATCAGCGCCTGCGCGAGATTGCCGTCGCGCCGGAGCAGGGCGTCGAATATCTGCACATGCTCGGCGTGCGACTTCCTTCCGCGCTCGGGGTCGGAGAAATAGATCGGCAGGCGGTTCTCGCCCATCACGTAGTAGACCGAGCAGACCTGGTGGAAGACGCTGTTCTTGGTCGCGCGCACGATCTCCAGATGGAAGTCCTTGTCTTCCTTGTGGATCGGTTCACCACGCGCGACCTTCTTCTCGGTCTCCGCCATGATTTCGCGCAGCCGGTCGTAATTGTCCTCGGTGGCGCGGGTGCAGGCCAGTTCGGCTGCCTTGATCTCGTGAATCTTGCGCAGCTCCACCATCTCGTAGATGCGGATCGGGTCGAGCGGCACGCCGGCCTTGGCGAACAGCGCCAGCGCCTCGACGCTCGCCTGCCCGGTGGTCAGGTAGATGCCCGACTTCGCCCGGCGTTCGACGATACGCATCGCTTCGAGGATCGCCAGCGCCTCCCGGATCTGGCCGCGGCTGACGACGAATCGCTCCGCCAACTCGCGCTCGGACGGGGTCCGCCCGTCGCCCTTGTCGGCGAAAGAGAAGAGATAGGCGGCCAGTTCTCCCAGCAGGTCCTTCTCGTTCATAGCCGGCTTCAGCCCACCGTGTGCGCTTCGAGGAAGCTCTCCGATACAGTGAAACCGAGGCCAGGGGTATCGGGGATGGCGATCATCCCGTCCCTCGCCTCGACGGTCTCCTCCACGAGGTCGTGGATCATCGGATTGGCGCCGAGCGAATACTCGATCACGAAGCTGGATGGAGCGGCCGCGCAGATGTGCAACCCGGCGAAGAAACAGGGCGCGCCGGCCCACAAATGCGGGGCGAAACGCAGGTTGAACGCGCTGGCAAGCGCGGCGATGCGCATCGCCTCGGTGATGCCGCCGCAGAAGGCGGGATCGGGCTGGAAGATGTCGGCGGCCTTGAGCATGGCAAGGTCGCGGAAGGCGAAGCGCGTTGCCTCGCTCTCGCCGGTGGCGATCGGGACCGGCCCCGATGCCCGCACCTCGGCCATGCCGGGCTTGTCGTCCGCGATCACCGGCTCCTCGAACCAGGCCAGGTCGCAGTCGCGCACGAGGTGGATGAAGCGTTTCGCGTCGGCGACGGTGTAGGTGCCGTGCGCGTCGACCATCAGCCCGACGTCGGGACCGAGCGCCGCTCGCGCGGCCTTGACGCGGGCCGCCGAGACATGCGGCGCGCCGTCCATGACCCCGACACGCATCTTCACCGACCGGAAGCCGCCCTTGTCGATGTAGGACTGCAACTGCTCGCCGATCTTGCCGGCGTCCGCCCAGCCGCCCGACGCATAGGCGGGCAGGCGGTCGGCCTTGCGGCCGCCGAGCAGGCGCCATACCGGCTGGCCGAGCGACTTGCCGAGAATGTCCCACAGCGCGATGTCGACGGCGCTGATCGCGGCCACCGACAAGCCCCGACGCGAGAGCTCAGGCATGGCGTGTCCGGACGCCGCCGCCGCCTCGTGGCGCACGCCGTTGTAGAGCATCTCCCAGATATGGGCGATGTCGGCGGGGTCGCGCCCGACCAGTCTTGGCGCGACTTCGTGGTTCAGCATATGGACGAGCGCAGCGTATGTGCCGGCGCTGCCCGCCGCGTTCTTGCCTTCGCCCCAGCCCACCAGCCCGTCATCGGTCTCGATGCGCAGGATGGCGGCGTCGAACGTCGCCAGCGTACCGAAATCGCTCCGGTGCTGACGCGCCGCCTCGATGGGTATGCGCACCCACCATGCCTGCGCTGACTTGATGCGCATCCTGAACCCCGCGACTCGAACTGGTCCTCGCCGGCTGCCCCTACTTCTTGATCAGCGGCAGCAGGGTCTCGGCCGTGATGCGCATCTGATCGGTGTAGAACTTTTCCGTCAGAACGCTCGAGCCGTGGTCCTGGATGAACTTGAGCTGCTCCGGGGAGATGTCGACCGGGTTGCGCTCGACCATTTCCGGGTAGCGGTTGGCCGGGGTGCGATCGACCGGAGCGACGAACTCGTTGGTGAGCGCGCCGTCGTAGCCGGCCTCGCGCAGCCAGCCGACGAGCTGCTTCCAGTTTATGGTGCCGAGACCGGCGGCGAAGCGGTTGTTGTCGGCGACATGGAAGTCGAACAGGCGCTTGCCCATCTTCATGATCGCTTCCTTGACGTCGAACTCCTCCATGTGGATGTGGTAAGCGTCGAGGCAGACGCCGCATTCCGGGGAGACCGCGTCGGCCAACGCCAGAGCCTGTTCGCCGCGGTTGAACAGGTAGGTCTCGAAGCGGTTGAGCGGCTCCACGGCGACGCGCACGCCGACCTTCCTGGCATGGGTGAAGCACTCGCGGGTGGCGTCGACCACCCACTTCCACTCTTCCTCCTCGGTGCCGTCGGGAACGACCTTGCCGACGGTCGCGGGCACCAGCGTGATGATCTCGCCGTCGAGCTCGGAGACCATGGTCAGCACGTCCTTGACGTACTGCACCGAACGTTCGCGCTGGCCCTGGTCGCGCGCCGCCAGATTGCGTTCGCCGAGCATCAGCGTGACGGAGCCCCAGCAGCGGATGCCGTGTTCCTTGAGCAGCGCGCGGGTTTCCTTCGCCTTGTACTGCTCGGGCTCGCCGGAAATCTCGATCGACTCGTAGCCGAACTTCTTGATGCGCCGCAGCGTCGTGTCGAGCGGCTCGGCGCGCATCCAGTTGTGCGTCGACAGGTGCATGATCTTGTCCTCTCCCGAAATCGCCTCGAGCGTCCGCAGGCCGGTCGCGGCTCGCTTCCTCCCCCATGGCGCAACCAGCGCGATCAAAGCTAAACTGGTTCGACCAATTGGGCCTGTCCCGGCTTCTAACGTATTTCCAAAGGGGTCGCAAGGATGCTGACACCGATGCCGGGTCAAACAGCCAAGTAATTGTATTTCTTGAATTAAGACCTTGTCGTCCGGATGTCCGGCCGGGTATTGGCGTTTTTTCGCGGCCTTGACCGCGGCGGCTCGTTTGGTATGACCAGAATGGGTCGAACGGTCGCGCGTGCGCCAAACTTGCCAAGGGCGGGCGACGCGGGGGGATGATGGTCGCGGCCCGATCGAGGGGAGTTGCCGCAAAGGTCCGTTTCGGGCCTAGTATGCGGCCGATCGCGGATGTAATCGATTGCCCGGGCGGAAATCCGCGGCAGCGTTGTAGGAGGAACCACCATGGCGTCGACGATGAAGGGTCCGGCGATATTTCTGGCGCAGTTCGCGGGCGACGCGGCGCCGTTCAACAGTCTCAAGTCCATCACCAAATGGGCCGGCGACCTCGGCTACAAGGGCGTGCAGATCCCGACGTGGGACGGGCGCCTGTTCGATCTCAAGAAGGCGGCGAGCTCCAAGGCCTATTGCGACGAGGTGAAGGGTACCTGCAAGGAGAACGGCGTCGAGGTGACCGAACTGTCGACCCATCTCCAGGGCCAGCTCGTGGCCGTGCACCCGGCCTATGACAGCCAGTTCGACGGGTTTGCGCCGGCGGAGGTGCACAACAATCCCAAGGCCCGGCAGAAATGGGCGGTCGAGCAGATGAAGTTCGCGGCGAAGGCGTCGAAGAACCTCGGGCTTTCGGCGTCGGTCTCGTTCAGCGGCGCGCTGGCTTTCCCCTATCTCTACCCCTGGCCGCAGCGTCCGGCGGGGCTGATCGAGGAGGCCTTCGCCGAACTCGGCCGGCGCTGGAAGCCGATCCTCGACGTCTACGAGGACAACGGCGTCGACGTCGGCTACGAGATCCATCCGGGCGAGGACGTGTTCGACGGCGCGACCTTCGAGCTTTTCCTCGACGCCGTCGGCGGACACAAGCGCTGCAACATCAACTACGACCCGTCGCATTTCCTGCTGCAGCAGCTCGACTACCTCGCCTTCATCGACATCTACCACGAGCGCATCAAGGCTTTTCACGTCAAGGACGCCGAGTTCAACCCGGACGGGCGGCAGGGCGTCTATTCGGGCTACCAGGGCTGGACGAACCGGGCAGGGCGCTTCCGCTCGCTCGGCGACGGACAGGTCGATTTCGGCGGCATCTTCTCGAAACTCGCGCAGTACGACTATTCGTCCTGGGCGGTGCTCGAATGGGAGTGCTGCCTGAAGCATCCGGAGGACGGCGCCGCCGAGGGCGCGCCCTTCATCGACAGCCATATCATCCGGGTCACGGAGCGCGCGTTCGACGATTTCGCGGGAGCGAAGCCCGACCGGGCGGCGCTCCGGAAGGTGATGGGGATTCAATAAGGCGGTAGGGCAATAGGGCAGTAAGGCAGTAGGCACGACGGGTGCGATCCTCCTATTGCCCTATTGCCTCATTGCCCTACTGCCCTCTTTACCAGGAGAACTTCTATGGTCAGCGGCAAACAGGTGGAGTCAGGCAACGGCCCGATCCGGTACGGCATGGTGGGCGGCGGGCAGGGCGCCTTCATCGGCGGCGTCCACCGCATCGCGGCGCGGCTCGACGGCGAGTTCGAGCTGGTGGCGGGCGCGCTGTCGTCTGATCCGGCGCGGGCGAAGGCGTCGGCCGCCGAACTCGGCCTCGATCCGGAGCGCAGCTACGCCTCGTTCCAGGAGATGGCCAAGGTGGAATCGCGCCGTCCCGACGGCATAGAGGCCGTCGCCATCGTGACGCCCAACCACATGCACTATCCGGCGGCCAAGGCCTTCCTCGACGCCGGCATCCACGTCATCTGCGACAAGCCGCTGACGTCGACGCTGGCCGATGCGCGGAAACTGACGGCACTGGTCGAGAAGTCCGGCAAACTGTTCATCCTGACGCACAACTACACCGGCTATCCGATGATCCGGCAGGCGCGCGAGATGGTCGCTGCGGGGACGCTGGGCGAGCTGCGGGTTGTGCAGGCGGAGTACCCGCAGGACTGGCTGACCACGGACCTGGAATCGTCGGGCCAGAAACAGGCGTCGTGGCGCACCGATCCGAAACTGTCCGGCGCGGGCGGCGCGACCGGCGACATCGGCACGCACGCCTTCAACCTCGCCTCGTTCGTGACGCAGCTCGAACTCGACCAGCTCGCCGCCGACCTCGACGCCTTCGTGCCGGGCCGGCGGGTCGACGACAACGCACACGTCATGCTGCGCTTCAAGCCGTCGACCGCCAAGGGTGCGATCGGGCACGCCGCCAAGGGCATGATCTGGGCGAGCCAGGTGGCGCCGGGCAACGAGAACGGGCTGAAGCTGCGCGTCTATGGCACCAAGGGCGGCATCGAGTGGAGCCAGGAGGATCCGAACTACCTCTGGTATACGCCGTTCGGAGAGCCGAAGCGGCTGATCACGCGCTCGGGATCTGGCGCCAGCCCGGTGGCGGCGCGGGTGACGCGGGTGCCATCAGGCCATCCGGAAGGCTATCTCGAAGGCTTCGCCAACATCTATGCCGAAGCCGCCCGCGCGATCCGCTCGGCGCGGCGGCGCGGCAAGCTGCCGAAGGAGGTCACCTACCCGACCGTGTTCGATGGGCTCGACGGGGTGAAGTTCGTCGACGCCTGCGTACGCTCGTCAGCCAAGAACGGGGCCTGGGTGAAGTTCTGAATTCCGATCACGGGCGCGCTATCGCCGCGAAACCGCATGGACTCTTTTTTGGCCTCAGCTAATCTCCCCTCCAGGTAAGGCGCGATCCGGACCCAACCTCCAGATGCGACCCGTACCGCACCTGGAGGAGATTTCGCCCATGTCCGAGGTTTCGCTGGTCGTCAACGGCCGAAAGGTCAGCGCGTCGGTGGAGGACCGAACGCTGCTCGTTCATTTCCTCCGCGAAAACCTCGGCCTGACCGGCACCCATGTCGGCTGCGATACGTCGCAATGCGGCGCCTGCGTCGTTCATGTCGACGGCAAGGCGGTGAAGTCCTGCACCATCCTCGCCCCGCAGGCCGCGGGCTCGACCGTCGTGACCATCGAGGGTCTCGCCGACGGCGCGGAACTGCATCCCGTGCAGGCCGCGTTCAGGGAACATCACGGCCTCCAGTGCGGCTTCTGCACGCCGGGCATGATCATGGCCGCGACGGACATGATCCGCCGCCATCCCGAGGGGCTGGACGAGAAGACGGTGAGGGCGGAACTCGAAGGCAACATCTGCCGCTGCACCGGCTACCACAACATCGTCCAGGCCATCCTCGCCGCCTCGCAGACGATGGCGAAGGGCGGCAAGGCGAAGGCGGCGTGAGCAAGAGGGCAGTAGGCGGGTAGGGCATTAAGGCAGTAGGGAAAACCCGTTCCCACTGCCCTATTGCCTTGCTGCCCTACTGCCTCCGGAAATCTGGAGGAGGACTTCCATGGGTATCGAAGGCATCGGCGCCCGCGTGGCGCGCAAGGAAGACAAACGCTTCATCACCGGCGCCGGCCGCTACACCGACGACATGGTGGTTCCCGGCATGAAACACGCCGTGTTCGTGCGCTCGCCGCACGCGCATGCCGAGATCACGAACATCGATACGACGGCCGCGGCGGAGATGCCGGGCGTCATCGGCGTGCTCACCGGAAGGGAACTCAAGGCCGACGGCATCGGCAACATCATCTGCGGCTGGATGATCCATTCCAAGGACGGCACGCCAATGAAGATGGGCGCATGGTCGCCGCTGGCGGTGGACCGGGTGCGCTATGTCGGCGACGCGGTGGTCATCGTCGTGGCCGACACCAAGGCGCAGGCGCGCGACGCCGCCGAGGCCGTCAACATCACCTACAAGGAACTGCCGGCCGTGACCCAGGCGGTCGACACTCTGAAGAAGGGCGCGCCGCAAATCCATCCGGAGGCCGCAGGCAACCTGATCTTCGACTGGGGTCTCGGCGACGAGGCGGCGACCGACGAGGCGCTGGCAAAGGCGGCGCACGTCACCCGGATGAAGATCGTCAACAACCGGCTGGTGCCGAACGCGATGGAGCCGCGCGCCGCGCTCGGCGTCTATGACAAGGCCGAGGACCACTACACCTGCTGGACGACATCGCAGAACCCGCACGTCGCGCGGCTGGTGATGAGCGCCTTCTACAACGTGGCGCCCGAGAACAAGCTGCGGGTCATCGCCCCCGATGTCGGCGGCGGGTTCGGCTCCAAGATCTACATTTATCCGGAAGAGATCACCTGCCTCTGGGCCTCCAAGAAGACCGGCGTGCCGGTGAAGTGGGTGGCCGACCGGACCGAGAGCTTCCTGACCGACGCGCATGGCCGCGACCATGTGAGCGAACTGCAACTCGGTTTCGACAAGGACAACCGCATGGTTGCGTTCAAGGTCGACACGATCGCCAATCTCGGCGCCTACATGTCGCTGTTCTCGTCGGTCACGCCGACCTACCTGCATGCGACGCTTCTATCCGGCCAGTACGTGATACCGGCGATCTACTGCAACATGCGCGCGGTCTACACCAACACGGCCCCGGTCGACGCCTATCGCGGGGCGGGGCGGCCCGAGGCGACCTACCTGATCGAGCGGGCGGTAGAGACGGCGGCTCGCGAACTGGGCGTTTCGCCCGCGGAACTCAGGCGCAAGAATTTCATCCGCGAGTTTCCTTACCAGACCCCGGTAATCATGAACTACGACGCCGGCGACTACGAGACTTCGCTCAACGCGGCGATGAAGGCGTCGGACTATGCCGGCTTCGAGGGCCGGCGGGCCGAAGCCAAGAAGCGCGGCAGGCTGCGCGGCATAGGCATGTCGAATTACATCGAGGCCTGCGGCATCGCGCCGTCGGCCGCGGTGGGCTCCCTCGGCTGCGGCGTCGGCCTTTGGGAATCGGCCGAGGTGCGCGTCAACGCCGTCGGGACCATCGAGGTCATGACCGGTTCGCACAGCCACGGACAGGGCCACGAAACGACCTTCGCACAGCTCGTGTCGGATCGCTTCGGTGTGACGATGGACAGCGTCAACATCGTGCACGGCGACACCGACAAGGTGCAGATGGGCATGGGGACCTACGGGTCGCGCTCCGGCGCGGTCGGCATGTCGGCCATCGCCAAGGCGCTGGACAAGGTGGAGGCCAAGGCCAAGAAGATCGCCGCCCATCTGATGGAGGCCGACGAGGGCGACATCGTCATCGAGAACGGCGAATTGAAGGTCGCCGGCACCGACAAGAAGGTGCCCTGGTTCCAGATGGCGCTTGCCGCCTACACCGCGCACAATTTGCCGTCCGGCATGGAGCCGGGGCTCAAGGAGGGCGCCTTCTACGACCCGTCGAACTTCACCTTCCCGGCGGGCTGCTACATCTGCGAGGTGGAGGTGGACCCAGATACGGGCCACACCGACATCGTGCAGTTCGTCGCGGCCGACGATTTCGGCAACATCATCAACCCGATGATCGTCGAAGGGCAGGTGCATGGCGGCGTGGCGCAGGGCATCGGCCAGGCGCTGCTGGAAGGCGCGCGCTACGACGGAACCGGCCAGCTGCTGACGGCGAGCTACATGGACTATACCATGCCGCGGGCGGACGACCTGCCGTCGTTCCAGGTTTCGACCTCGAACACGCCGTGCCCGGGCAATCCGCTCGGCATGAAGGGCTGCGGCGAGGCCGGGGCCATCGGCTCGCCGCCGGCAGTCATGAACGCGATCACCGACGCCATCGGCAACAACGACCTGACGATGCCCGCCACCTCCGAAAAGGTGTGGGCGGCGATCAACCGGCACTGAGGAGGAGACCACATGTACCAGGTCAATTATCATCGCGCCTCCTCGATCAACGACGCGGTCAAGCGGGCGACGGACGGCGATGCGAAATATCTGTCGGGAGGCATGACGCTCATCCCGGCGATGAAGACGCGGCTCGCCTCACCGTCGGAAGTCATCGACCTCGCCCATATCGCCGAACTCAAGGGCATCACCGTGTCCGGCGATTCCGTGACGATCGGCGGCGGCACGACGCATGCCGAGGTCGCGGCAAGCGAGACGCTGAAGGCGGCCTGCCCGGCGATCTGCGATCTCGCGTCCCACATCGGCGACCCGCATGTGCGCCACAAGGGCACCATCGGCGGATCGATCGCCAACAACGATCCGGCGGCCGACTATCCGGCGGCGCTGCTGGCGATGAACGCCACCATCGTCACCAACCGGCGCGAGATCGCCGCCGACTCATTCTTCACCGGCCTGTTCGAGACGGCGCTGGAGGAAGGCGAACTGGTGACGGCGGTGAAGTTCACCGTTCCGGCCAAGGCGGGCTACGCCAAGTTCCCGAACCCGGCCTCGCGATACGCCATGACCGGCGTGTTCGTGGCGAAGGGCAGGGACGGCGTTCGCGCCGCGGTGACGGGCGCGGGCGACAGCGGCGTGTTCCGGTCGAAGGAGGTTGAGGCGGCGCTGGCGAAGAGTTTCGACGCGTCGGCGCTGGAGGGAATCAAGGCGCCGGCCGGGAACCTGATGAGCGACATCCATGCCTCGGCTGACTACCGGGCGAACCTGATCGTCGTGATGGCCAAGCGCGCGGTGGCGGCGGCGAACGGGTAGTCGCCAACGCCCCCTCCGTCGCGCTTCGCGCGACACCTCCCCCGTAAACGGGGGAGGATCCAGGTTGCGAGGGCGGTACCGCCGCTGATCCTCCCCTGCGAAGCGGGGGGGCCATGCGAAGCTTGGTGGAGGGGGAGTTGCTGCCGAATACACCCGCTCCTGCCGCTATAACGCCCGTTCGAAGTAGCGCACGGATTTCGCGCCGCCATGGATCGCGGCGGCGCCGACCTCGCGAAAACCCAGCGCGGCGTGGAAGGCGTCCGACCCCGGGTTCGGCGGTTCTGCACTGACCTCGCAGGTGGCGACGGAATGGCCGGCAGCACGGGCCGCCGAGAAGAGATGATCGTAGAGCCGCCGGGCGAGGCCGCGACCGCGTGCCTGCGGTGAGACCGCAATGCGGTCGACATAGACGAAGCGCGGATATCGTTCCCGGAACCACAGGAAGTTGGGGCTGTCGTAGGCGGCGGACTGGTCGAACGCGATCAGGAAGGCGTCGAGCGCGCCCACCCGCCTGGCGACGAAGGCCTCGCCGACGAGATGGGTGAGGCGCTCGCGGTCGAGCAGCGAAAGCTCCGCCGCGTGCTCGTTGTTCAGCGCCAGAACGGCGTCGAGATCGACCTCGGCGATGGGGAGGATGGGTGTGTGCGGCATCGTCTATTGCGGCGTTCCGTTACCGGACAGCAGCTGCGCGGCGCCGCGCAACGCATGCCGGAAAGCGTCGTCGAAGCTGATGCCGCTCGCCTGCCAGACAGAATCGCGGCCGCCCTGAACGAGCCGCCATTCGGCGATCCAGCCCAGCGCCTCGTCGCTCCATGTCAGGGAGCCGGCGAGCAGGATGCCGCCGGCAGCGCCGGCGACGGTCGCTGCCGCGTCGAGATCGCGCGGAACGCCGACCGCCTCGATTGCCGCCTGCGCCGGCAGCACGACCGGCAGCGCGACCCGCTTCGAGGCGGCATCGAGCGAGGCGCGCATGTCGAGGCCACGGTCGGCATCCGACGACAGCACGAAGCGCGCCGTCGGGTTCTCCACGGTGAGGACGAGGGCGATTGTCGGGCGCGGATCGAGCCAAGGCTTCCGGCCGAGCTTGGCCAGCGCCGTATCGACTGCATCCTTGCGGAAAGTGGTGGTGAGGTAATGCGGCCGGTCGTAGGTGCCCTGCTCGTCATGGATCGGGATGCCTTCCAGAAGGTCGCGGTAGGCGAAGGCCTCGACCATCGCCGGCGCGTCCTTGCCGAGCTTCGCGGCTTGGGCATCGCCGATCAGCCGCGGGTCGCCGGAGAGCTTGACCAGCACATCCTCGAGGCACAGGCGAAAACCGGGGATGCGGTTCTCCTCGCCCTGACCGGTGACGACGACGGTCGCGCGGTAGAGTTCATCGATGCGCTCATCGGCCGTGCCCGCTTGGACGGCGGCGACCAGGAGAAGCAGGACGAGAACCCCACGGACCATGATCACGCCGTCCTACATCGCGCCCAGGAATTGCAGAACCGCATTGCGCATGCGCGGCGTCTCGACATGGCCGGCGTCGGGCTCGGCGAGGAGCGTCAGCGCTTGCGTCGCGCCGGCCCCGGCATAGGCGACCTGGGTCTCCTCGAAGGCCCGGGCGACGGCTTCGCGCGGCGTCAGCGGATCGGCGTATCCGACGCAGATCAGCTGCGGGCGCGGCGCGATCAAGCCGGCGATGGCGCCGACGGATGTCTTCGCCA
Organism: Rhizobiaceae bacterium; assembly: GCA_050184585.1. Taxonomy (GTDB): domain Bacteria; phylum Pseudomonadota; class Alphaproteobacteria; order Rhizobiales; family Rhizobiaceae; genus JBFXAF01. The sequence goes on from JBFXAF010000001.1 coordinate 209,280, forward strand.
GCAGGCCGGGAATGGTCATGTAATGGCCGTGGAGATCGTGCGCGCCGGTGGCGACGAGCGTTCCCCAGTCGGCGTAGCAGCACAGATGCGCGACCCGGGCGAAGCGAGGTTCCAGCGCGCCGAGAAAGTACGCATGCGTTGCGCCCATCGACAGGCCGAAAGCGGCGATTTTTCCGGGATCGACGTCGGGGCGGGAACGCAGATGGTCGAAGCCGGCGAGAAGGTCGCCGAGCATTTCACCCATCAGCGTCTTCCCGCGCCAGAGCAGCGCCTTGGACAACGCACTCTCGTTCGGCGTCTGGCGGTTTCCGAAGGTGGGCATGTCGAGACAGAGCGAAACGAAGCCGGCGCGGGCGAAGGCGGGGCCGGGCGGATCGAGCAGGGCGGGGCGACCGTCCAGGAGTTCGGCCGCGCCGATGTCGTAGCGCCCGCCATGGGCATGGCAATACAGGATCGCCGGCAGACGGCCCCGAGCCTCGAGCGGGCGGGTCAGGAAGGCGCGGACCGGATCGGCGTGGCCGAGGTCGAGCGACAGGCGCTCGACGACATGGTCCGGCCGCGTCTCGATCCCGTCGGACGACGCGCGCGGCGGTTGCGGAAGCCGCGGCGGCAGTGCGAGCAGGGCGGCGAGGTCGTGGCGGTTCATGGCGCGATCCTGCACCGCGCGGACGGCAGACGAAAGGCGCAGGTTGCGCGGAGCGCCGAGCCAGGTCTTTGACGCCCGTACGTCTCATCGCTATCTGTCGCGCAGCATGACCGCCTACGACCACAAACTCGCCGTCGCCCCGATGATGGACTGGACGGACCGGCACTGCCGGTTCTTCCACCGGCAGTTGACGCGGCGCGCGCTGCTCTACACCGAGATGGTGGTGGCCGACGCGGTGATCCACGGCGACCGCAAGCGCCTCATCGGCTTCGACGACACGGAGCATCCGGTGGCGCTGCAGCTCGGCGGGTCGGACCCGGCGAAGCTGGCGGAAGCGGCGCGGATCGGCGAGGCGTTCGGCTATGGCGAGATCAACCTCAATGTCGGCTGCCCGTCGGATCGGGTGCAGTCGGGCACGTTCGGCGCCTGCCTGATGCGTACGCCCGCGCTGGTGGCCGATTGCGTGGCGGCCATGAAGGCGGCGGTGAAAATCCCGGTGACCGTGAAGTGCCGCATCGGCGTCGACGAGCAGGACCCGGAACTGGCGCTGGACGAACTCGCGCGGGGCGTCTGGCAGGCCGGCGCCGACGCGCTCTGGGTGCATGCGCGCAAGGCATGGCTGGAGGGCCTGTCGCCCAAGGAGAACCGGGATATCCCGCCGCTCGACTACGACAGGGTGCATCGCTTGAAGGCGCAAAACCCGAGTCGATTCATAGGCATCAATGGCGGGGTTCGATCGCTGGCCGAGGCGCTTCATCATCTGAATCACGTCGACGGCGCGATGCTCGGCCGCGCCGCCTACCAGACGCCGGGGCTGCTCGCCGACGTCGACGCGGAGGTGTTCGGGGCGGACGCCGGGCCGGTCGACTGGCCCGGAGTGATCGAGACAATGGCCGACCACGCGGCGCGGCACATCGCGAACGGCGGACGCCTGTCGCATGTGACGCGCCACATGGTGGGCCTGTTCCACGGCCTGCCTGGGGCGCGACGCTGGCGGCAGATCCTGTCCACCGACGCGGTGAAGCCGGGGGCAGGCCCGGAAGTCTTGCGCGCTGCGTTCGCGGCGGTGGACCGGCTCCCGGCGGCGGCCGCGTGATCGTTTACATTCGTCGGGCGGCCCGCTAGCGACGGGCGGCAACGGGAACGCGTCGCCATGGCCATCGACATGTCAACCGCCGAGATCGCCGGCTTCGCGGCCGCGGCTGCCGCGTCGGGCGTGGTTTCGGGCCTGCTGGCGGGGGTGTTCGGCATCGGCGGAGGCGCCGTGCTGGTGCCGGTGTTCTACCAGTTCCTCACCATGCTGGAGGTGCCGGAGAGCGTGCGCATGCACCTCGCGGTCGGAACCTCGCTCGCCATCATCATCCCGACATCGATCCGCTCGTTCACCGGCCACAGGGCGCGCGGCGCCGTCGACATGGCGCTGCTGCGCTCGCTCTATGTCCCGGTGCCGGTCGGCGTGGTCGCAGCGTCGCTGGTGGCGGCGTACATCTCCAGCGGCGGCCTGAGGGCGACCTTCGCGGTCATCGCGCTGGCGGTCGGGCTGAGACTGGTGTTCAACCGCGACAGCTGGCGCCTCGGGACGGAAGTCCCCGGCGATCCGTGGCGCTCCATCATCGGCGCGCTGATCGGCTTCCTGTCGACGCTGATGGGGGTCGGCGGCGGCATCATGAACAACACCTTCATGACGCTCTACGCCCGGCCGATGCATCAGGCCGTGGCGACCTCGTCGGGCGTCGGCGTGCTGATCGCGATCCCCGGCACGATCGGCTACATCTGGGCGGGATGGGGCCACCCGGATCTGCCCGCCTTCTCGACGGGCTACATCAACTGGATCGCGGTCGCGCTGATCCTGCCGATCGCGCTGGTCGTCACGCCCTATGGGGTCAGGCTCGCGCACTGGCTCCAGCGGCGGCATCTGGAGATCGGCTTCGGGCTGTTCTGCCTGTTCGTGTCGGCGCGGTTCTTCTGGAGTCTGGCGGGGTGATGCGTCAGTCGAACAGCACCATGCGGTCGCCGCGCACCTGGTAGCCGGAGAGCGTGTTCAGGAAGTTCATGCCGAGCAGGCTCTGCTGGAGCGCGCCGGGACTCGCGACCAGCACCGGCAGGTTCCTGCGCATGATGGCGCCGACGGCGATCTCGCCGGTGCGCGCCTGCGCGGCCATGGCCATGCCGTTGGCGGTCGAGACGGGGATCGAGAAGGACAGGGCGGACGGATCGATGCCGGCGGCGCGCGCGTCGCGCTCCGTCAGCACCGTCGCCGAGGCGCCGGTGTCGACGATGGCGCGCACCGGCGCGCCGTCGATCACCATGCGCACCTCGAAATGGCTGCCGAAGGTCTTCTCCAGCATGACGCTGGTCGCGCCGTCGCCGCCGACGAAGGAGACCGGGCTGCCGGGAATCAGGCCCGCCGTCATCCGGCTTGCGATGTCCTGCAATTCGTAGCGGTACTGGTAGCCAGCGACCAGGGCGGCGACGATGACCACCCAGAGCGCGAGGCTGCGCGCGACATAGCCCAGCCGCATGCCGGAGCCGAGGATGCCGGCGGCCACCACGGAGCCGAGGATCGCCAGATAGACGAGACGGGGGGCCTCGGCATCGCCGAGCATGTCGCCCGCGCCGCGCCAGAGCAGGGCGGCGGCGACCAGCCCGCCCACGAGCGCGAGCACGATCCAGCCGAGACGGCTCATCCTGCCTCTCCCCGTTCACGCGCCATGCGGGAGCGGCGCGTCTCGCGGCGCGGCCGGCGCTCGACCGTTTCCAGCCTCGCCGGCAGCACGGCCATCACGGCGCGGCGGGTTTCGGGCGTCATGCCGATCCAGCCGGCGATCTCGTCGCGCGTGCGGCCGCAGCCGAAGCAGTAGCCGGTCTTCATGTCGATCGAGCAGACGAGGATGCAGGGCGATTCGATCACGGTTGCTGGTGTGCCCGGTTCATGTCCACCCAGATGAGGCGGGAATTGCGGCATTGCAAGCCCGGCGAGCGGCGGCTAAGGCCCGGCCGACGACATGGTGAACAACAGGGGCAACGCGACCGCGCATGACTTCCGGCCTTCCCTTCGACGACTTCCGCGCGCTGATCCGCAACCTGCCGGGCCCGGGCGAGGGCGCGGCGGAGGCTGTCTCGGCGGTGTTCGCGAAGGCGGAACGGCGCGCTGGTGGGCTGGGCGTCGCAGCGGAGACGGCGCGCTGGCTGGCCGCCTGGTCGGGCAGGGCGCCGGCGGTCAACCGGCCGCTGGTGGCGCTGTTCGCGGCGAACCACGGCGTCGCCGCGCACGGCGTCTCGCCACGGCCGGTTTCGGACACGGCGGCGGCCGTCGAACTCTGCGCGGCGGGTGGATCGCCGGTCAATGCCGTCTGCCTCGCCCACGACCTCGGGCTGAAGGCCTTCGATCTCGCGCTCGACCACCCGACCGGCGACATCACACGGGAGCCGGCGCTCGACGAACGCGGCTGCGCGGCGACGATGGCGTTCGGCATGGAAGCGGTCGCGGGCGGGTCGGACCTCGTCGCCCTGGGCGACATCGGGGTCGGCAACTCGACGGTGGCGGCGGCGCTGCTCGCGTCGCTGTTCGGAGGGCAGGGCAGGGACTGGGTCGGACCCGGGTCCGGCGCGGATGCAGCGATGATCGGACGAAAGGCGGGGGCGGTCGACGTGGCGCTGGAGCTTCACGGCGACCACCTTTCCGACCCCCTTGAGGCGCTGCGGCGGGTCGGCGGGCGGGAGTTCTCGGCGATCGCCGGCGCGATCCTCGCAGCGCGCACCGAGCGCATCCCGGTAATTCTCGACGGTTTCGCCGCGACGGCCGCCGCCGCGGTCCTCTTCAAGGCGCGGCGCGATGCCATCGACCATTGCCTGTTCGCGCATGTCTCGCCGGAACCCGGGCATCGCCGCGCGCTCGACGCGATGGGACGCAAGCCGCTCTTCGATCTCGGCATGGCACATGGCGAAGGCGTGGGGGCGGCGCTCGCGGCCGGTTTCGCCAGGGCGTCGGCGCTGGTGCATGCGGGGTTGGCCGCAGCGGCGCGCTGAGCCCCTTCAGCGCCGCCTGGCGGTCGCGCCCGCCACCTGCGTCGGCATCGCGGGCAGCGCTTCCATGACCCGCTGCGGGGGAAAGATGGCCAAGGCTTCCGTACCTTCGCGGAGTCGCGAGGCGAGCTGAAGCTCGCCGCCGTGAATGGCGAGCAAACCCTGCACGATCGGCAGACCGAGGCCGGTGCCCTGCTCGGCGCTCTTGATGGCGATCGAGCCCTGCCCGAAGGCCGACAGGACCACCGCGATCTCCTCCGGCGGGATGCCCGGGCCGTTGTCCTTGACGGAAACGTACTGACCGCCGCCAGCGGTCCAGCCGACGCGCACGCGGACCTCGCCCCCTGTCGGTGTGAACTTCACCGCGTTGGAGAGGAGGTTGAGCACGATCTGACGCACCGCGCGTTCGTCGGCGAACAGGCGCGGCAGATTCTGCTCGAACTGCTTGACGATGCGGATGTCCTTGTTGCGGGCGCGCAATTCCATCAGGTGGCAGCCCTCCTCGACGACGGCGGACAGCGTGACCGGCTCCTCGTTGAGCTGGTAGCGGCCGGCCTCGACGCGCGACAGGTCCAGAATCTCGTTGATCAGGTCCAGAAGGTGCTGTCCGGACGCATGGATGTCGCCCGCATAGTCCTTGTAGGTCGAGTTGCTGATCGGCCCCAGCACCTCCTTCGCCATCACCTCCGAGAAGCCGAGGATGGCGTTGAGCGGGGTGCGCAGCTCATGGCTCATGGACGCCAGGAAGCGGGACTTGGCGAGATTCGCCTCCTCGGCGCGGCGGCGCGCCTCATCCGACATCGACTTCGCCGTTTCCAGTTCCGCGATCAGCGCGTCCTTCTCGGTGCGGAAGGACAGGAACATCAGCGAGGCCTTGTTCAACTGCCCGGCGACATAGGCGAAGAAGGCGAGCGAGACGATGAGCAGACCCACCATGAGCGCCTCGAACGGCACCCAGACCCGCGCCCCGACGGCTGCATAGACGGCGACCGGGAAAGCGAAGGTGACGATGAGAGCGGAGCGCAGGGAAGAGGCGATCAGGGCAGTGGCGGCGATCGCCAAGAGGAGCACGACGGCCTTGATGACGGGGAGCTGGTCCACCTGGCAGTCGACGCAGCCGAGCGTGGCGAAATAGGCCCAGCCGATGCCGCTGGCGAAATGTGCGATCAGGAAGTGGCGTCGCGTGGCGGCGGCGTCCAGGTCCGGCGCCTCGATGCGGTCGGCCCTGCGGGCGAGAAGCGCCAGGCCGGCATAGAGGGCGACGGTGACCACCGCCCAGATCAAGACTTCCGCAGCGATGCCGTAGAAGATGCCGCCGGCCCCGACCAGGAGCACCAGCGCGGGGATGGCCGGCGCCGAATGGACGATCGAGCGCGCGTGCATCTTGAGGAGTTCGCGGTCGAAGTCGGGGTTGCCGGCCTGCTGGGAGAGCCTGTCGCGCGTGCGCCGCACGGCCTTGGCCACGTCGCTGTTGCGGTGCGCCTTGGTACGGTCCACGATGAACTTGTCGGCCGAAGGCGACGGATGCGGCGGCATGACGCTCTACTTTTATGCTGTCCGCCGAACGCTAGGATCGAATGATTAAGGTTCTCTTTGCCATATGATGAGAAATCGCTTCCGGCAGCCGCCGCGCAGCCGCGCGCGCCGTCTTGTCGACTGGCTGGCTGCGGTCGCATTCATTGCAATCGTGATTGTCGCAGCCGCCCGTTTCGAACGCTTTGCGATGCAGGAAACGATTGGCGCGGCGACGATTTCCGATGGGGATTCGCTGGTTATCGGCGGTGAGCGCATCAGGCTCCGCGGCATCGACGCACCGGAGCTCGACCAGACCTGCACGGCGAACGGCGCGGACTATGCGTGTGGGCGTAGCGCCCGCGACGCGCTGAGAGTGCTGGCGGCAGGAAGCGCCACCTGCCAGGGCTGGGAGCGGGACAAGTACCGGCGGCTGCTTGCTGTGTGCCGGGCGGGTGGGCGCGACCTGAACAGGGCGCAAGTCGAGGCCGGCTGGGCGATCGCCTATGGCGACTACGCGGATGCCGAACGCACCGCGCGGGAGGCGAAAGCCGGCCTGTGGGCCGGCACGTTCGAGCGGCCCGGGGACTGGCGCGTGAAGACGGGCGATGCGGCGGAGGCGGAACATGGCCTCATCGGCGCAATCCTCAATCTGCTGCGCGAACTGTTCCGTACGGGGTGACGGCGTCCTATCTTCCGTCACGAGCGTGCAAGGGAGGCCGGCTGGCATGAAACTCTTCGACGGAGGCAAGGCGCCCAATCCGCGGCGCGTCCGCGTCTATCTGGCGGAAAAGGGTATCGAGGTGCCGCTGGTGCGCGTCGACATGGGCGCGCTGGAACACAAGAAGCAGCCGGTGACCGCGCGCAATCCGCTCCAGCGCCTGCCGGTGCTGGAACTCGACGATGGCACGGTGATCACCGAATCGATCGCCATCTGCCGCTATTTCGAGGAAATCCATCCCGAACCGGCGCTGTTCGGGCGCGGCGCGCTCGGCAAGGCGCTGGTGGAAATGTGGCAGCGTCGGCTGGAACTCCATCTCATGGGGGCGGTGGCCAACGCCTTCCGACACATCCACCCGGCGATGAAGGAATGGGAGGTGCCGCAGTTTCCCGAATGGGGCGAGGCGAACAAGCCGAAGGTGATCGATTTCCTCGGCATGCTCGACCGTGAACTGGCGGACCGGGAGTTCGCGGCGGGCGACGATTTTTCGGTCGCCGACATCACCGGCATGATCGCCATCGACTTCATGAAGCCGGCGCGCATCGCGGTGCCGGAGGAGTGCGCCAACGTGCGGCGCTGGCATGCCGCGCTCGCCGCGCGGCCGAGCGCGTCGGCCTGAGGACGAATTGGCAGCGCGCGAACTGGACGAACTGGTCGCGACGGTCCGCGCGTGCCGCATCTGCCGGGACGCGCCGTCCGGGCGGCCGCTGCCGCACGAGCCGCGCCCGGTGCTGGTTCCCTCGACCACGTCGCGCATCCTGATCGCGGGGCAGGCGCCGGGCACGCGCGTGCATGCCAGCGGAAAGCCCTTCACCGATCCTTCGGGCGACCGGCTGCGCGACTGGATGGGCGTGACGGAGGACGAGTTCTACGATCCGTCGAAATTCGCCGTGCTGCCGATGGGCTTCTGCTTCCCGGGGCTAGACGCTCATGGCAGCGACCTGCCGCCGCGGAAGGAATGCGCGCCGGCATGGCGGACCTCGCTGCTTGGCGCTATGCCGCAGATCGACCTGGTGCTGGCCATCGGCGGCTATGCGCAGGCGTGGCATGTGGGCGAGGGGCGGCCAAGATCGGTGACCGACACGGTCATGGACTGGAAGCGGATCGTGGCCAAAGGGTCGCCGACCGTCGTGCCGCTGCCGCACCCGTCATGGCGCAATTCGGCGTGGCTGAAGCGCAATCCCTGGTTCGGGAACGAATTGCTCCCGTTCCTCAAGCAGGAAATCGGCAAGCGGCTTCGCCGTAGAAATTGAAAGCGGAACGGCGATAAGTCGCCTCCTTGAAGAAAAATTTTCTTGCGAATGACCAAGATGCCCCGCATCATGGGAAACCATTCCAGGGAGCCTCTTCGATGGACCGCCTCGACCGCAAGATCCTGCGCCTCCTGCAGGAGGATTCGACGCTTGCCGTGGCCGATATCGCCAAGAAGGTAGGACTGTCGACGACGCCCTGCTGGCGACGCATCCAGAAACTCGAGGAGGAGGGCGTGATCAAGCGGCGGGTCGCCGTGCTCGACCCGGTGAAGGCGAACGTGCGGGTGACCGTGTTCGTGTCGATCCGTATCAATTCGCACAGCCTCGAATGGCTGAAGCGCTTCTCGGAGGTGATCCAGGAGTTTCCGGAGGTGGTCGAGTTCTACCGGATGAGCGGCGACGTCGACTATCTGCTGCGGGTGGTGGTGCCGGACATCGCCGCCTACGACGCCTTCTACAAGCGGCTGATCACCAAGATCGAAATCCGCGACGTGTCGTCGGCGTTCGCGATGGAGCAGATCAAGTACACGACGCAGCTACCGCTCGACTATCTGGTGCTCGACAAGGACGCCGGCGAGCGGGCCGCCTAGTTTCAGGTGAGGGCGGCCTGCAAATGGCGGCTTTCTCCGCTTCCGGTACTCACGTACCAAATGTACGCTCCGCTCCGGGTCTCGAAATCCACCATTTTCGGCCCGCCCTGACCTGAAACTCGCGCTCGCCCGGAGGCCTATCTCGTGAGCGACTTCCACGGGTTCGCGCGGTCGGCCGGCGCGGGGCCGACGCGTTCGACCTGGGCCTGGCCGAGGCTGTAACCCGACGTCACGCGCGCGACGCCGTCCATGATGAAGAGTTGGGTCGTCTCGGACCCGCTCGCCAGCCGGCCAACCACCATCACCTCCTCGTAGGAACCAGCGACACGGATGGGCTCCGATGGCGTGACGCGGATCACCTGGTCCGGCGGCGGCTGCGAGACATGGCTGCATGCGCCGGCCCACGGCACCAGCAGGAACTCGAAGACGAGGTCGTCCTCCCGGTCGACGGGCAGAAGGAAGCCGCGGATCGTCACCATCTCTCCGTCCAGTCCCGCAGGGGCGGCGTCGCGATGCGCGAGGTCGGACCAGCCGATCGCGACCGAAGCCGCGGAGGCAGTGCCCGTCAGCATGGCCCCAAGGAGCAGGATGGCGGCACGGACTCTCATGCGGCCGACAGGTTCGGGGGCTTCGCCGCCAAGCGCTCCAGCACCTTTTCCGAGCTGAGCTCCCGCACGGCGTCCTTGCCGGTCCAGCGCGCGGCCCTGCTTTCGGACGCCGCGAGCTTTCGGGCCAGCGCCAAGGCGGGGGCGTGCAAGGAGAGCGAGGACTTGCCCGTCTGGCGCAGCGCCCAGTTGACCGCCTTCTTGACGAAGTTGCGTTCGTCGGTCGCGTACCTCTCGATCAGCGGCAGGAAGCCGAGGCGGGTCTCCTCGGGGATTCCGTGGCGGGGCACATTGGACCAGGCCATGATCGCGAAGGCCGCGCGGCGCACGAACTCGCGTTCGTCGGCGGCGAGTTCGTCCACCAGCTCGCGCCAGAACGGCGTCTCGGCGAGCAGGTCGGAGAGGCTGTCGACGAGGTCCCACGAGTTGAGGTCGTTTGCCCAGAGACGGACCTGCGCCCGTGTCACCTTGTTCGGCTCGTCGGTCATCGAGGCGAGCACGCGCGCCTCGCGGATGCCGCTGGCCCACAGTTCCAGCGCCCGATCGTGATCGCGCTTCAACCGCTTCTGGAGGCCGCGCAGCACGCCATGCGGCACGCCGAGCGCGGTCTCGACGTTGATGCCGTAGCGTTTCATGCCGGCGCGGTTCTCGTCGCTGGCGATCGACTTCAGGTGCGCGACCACCTCCGCCGCGGTCGAGCTCCGCGCGAGCGGCCCGGCCGGCGCGGCCATCGCTACTTCTCCAGCCGGGCGAGCAGCGAGGAGGTGTCCCAGCGACGCCCGCCCATCGCCTGCACGTCCTTGTAGAACTGGTCGACCAGCGCCGTGACCGGCAGCCTCGCACCGTTGCGGTCGGCCTCGTCCAGACAGATGCCGAGGTCCTTGCGCATCCAGTCGACGGCGAAGCCGAAATCGTATTTGGCCGCGTTCATGGTCTTGTGACGGTTCTCCATCTGCCATGAGCCGGCGGCGCCCTTGGAGATGACCTCGATCACCTTGTCGATGTCGAGGCCGGCCTTCTTGCCGAAGTGGATGCCCTCGGCGAGGCCCTGGACAAGGCCGGCGATGCAGATCTGGTTGATCATCTTGGTCAACTGCCCGGCGCCGGACGGTCCCATCAGCCCGACCATTTTCGCATAGGCCTCGATCACCGGCCTGGCCCTGGCGAAATCGTCCGCCGCGCCGCCGACCATGACGGTGAGCGCGCCGTTCTCAGCGCCTGCCTGGCCGCCCGACACCGGTGCGTCGAGGAAACCGAAACCGCGCGCATCGGCCTTTTCCGAAAGCTCGCGGGCGACTGCCGCCGAGGCCGTCGTGTTGTCGATGAAGACCGCGCCTTTCCTCATGTCCTTGAAGGCGCCGTCATGGCCGATGGTCACGTCGCGCAGATCGTCGTCATTGCCGACGCAGGCGAAGACGAAATCCTTGCCGGCGGCGGCCTGCTGCGGGGTCCTGGCGAACGCGCCGCCATGCTCGGCCGCCCACTTCTCCGCCTTGGCGGTCGTGCGGTTGTAGACGGTGACCTCGTGGCCGCCCCTCTTGCTGAGGTGTCCCGCCATGGGATAGCCCATCACGCCGAGCCCGATGAATGCGACCAATGCCATGAAAATCTCCCAGTCCTCGGGACGCAGCAGACGCGCCCTTATCGTTTCTCGTCAGCGGTGAAGGTGAATGGTGATGCGGCGCTCGATCCACTCGACGCCGTGGCGCAGGATCTCGACCAGCGAGAGATAGATGAGCGCCGCCCAGACATAGGTCTGGAAATCGAAGGAGCGCGAGTAGGCGAGCCGCGTCGCACCCATCAGGTCAGGCACGGTGATCAGCGCGACGACGGCCGAGCTCTTGATCATCAGCACGACCTCATTGCCGTAGGGTCTGAGCGCCACGATCATGGCCTGCGGCAGGATGATCTTCCACAGCGTGAGTCCGTCGTGCAGGCCCAGCGCCTGGGCGCCCTCCCACTGGCCCCTTGGCACGCTCTCGATCGCGCCGCGCAGGATTTCCGCCTGGTAGGCGGAGGTGTTGAGCGTGAAGGCGAGGATGGCGCAGTACCAGGCCTCGCGGAAGAACACCCAGAGCCCGACGGACTCCAGTTCGGCACGGAACGAGCCGAGGCCGTAGTAGATGAGGAAGGTCTGCGCGAGCAGCGGCGTGCCGCGGAAGAAATAGACATAGGCATAGGCCAGCGCGCCGACGAAGCGGTTGTTGGACATGCGCGCCCAGGCGATCGGCACCGAGAGGATGGCGCCGAGCACGGTGGAGATGGCCACGAGCGACAGGGTGGTCCCCAGGCCCGAGATGTAGGGCCAGGTCCAGCGGTCGAAGAGTTCGCGGTCCCATGAGCCGACAAGGAAGAAGAACAGCGCGATGAAGACCGCCAGCCAAAGGCAGACAAGCACCGTTCCGGCGATGCGCGCACGCGTCCACTGGCGGGCCTTCGGAGCCGGGATGTCGTGGACGATGGCGGTCACCGCTCACCCGCCTTGCGGCCGACGGCGCGCTCGATCTGGCGCACGCCGATGGACGAGACGACCGCGAGGGTGAGGTAAAGCAGCGTCGCGAGGCCGAAGAAGACAAAGGGTTCGCGCGTCACCCGCGCGGCGATGCCGGCTTGACGCAAGATGTCGGACAGGCCGATAGCCGAGACCAGCGCGGTGTTGAGGAGGAGTACGAGCCAGAGGTTGGTGAGGCCGGGCAGGGCGATGCGGATCAGCTGCGGCAGCACGATCAGCCGCATCGTCTGGAAGCCGGACAGGCCGATCGAATAGCCGCCCTCATATTGGCCGCGCGGTATCGCCTTGAAGGCGGAAAGAAAGACCTCGCTCGCATAGGAGGACAGCACAACGCCGAGCGCCACCATGCCGGAGACGAAACTGTTGACCTCGACCGACGCCGTCGGGTCGATCAGGCGGAACAGCCGCTGCAGACCGATCTGGACGCCGTAATAGACCAGGAAAAGCGTCAGGAGTTCCGGCAGGCCGCGGAAGATGGTGGTGTAGATGTTGCCGGCCAGCCTCAGCGTCGGTTCCTCCGACTGCTTCGCCAGGGCCACGAAGAAGCCAATCACCAATCCGAGCGGCAGGGTTGCGAGCGCCAGCGAGACGGTGATGAAGACGCCATAGAAGATATCGTCAAGCCAGCCTTCCGGTCCCCAACTCAGGAGGGTCCACACAGTCGGCATCGGGCTAGGGCTTGCTGCTCTTCAGGCGAGGCCGGCCTGCAAATGGCGGCTTTCCGCGCTTCCGGTGCTCACGTACCCGAATGCACGCGCCGCTCCGGTTCTCGAAATCCACCATTCTCGGCCCGCCCTGACCTGAACATCAACAAACCCGAAACCAGACCGGGCGGCGACGAAGGCCGCCCGGTGAGGCGCGCTCAGCCGCCGTAGACGTCGTACGGGAAATACTTGTCGTTGATTTCCTTGTACTTGCCATTGGCGCGAATGGCGTCGATCGCGGCATTGAACTTCGCGGCAAGGTCCGCCTCGCCCTTGCGGATGGCGATGCCCGCGCCTGGTCCGTGGATCTCGGCGACCGGCGTGACGGTGCCGACGATCTCGCAGCACTGGCCGTCCGGCGTCTTCAGCCATTCCTCGATGACGCTGATGTCGTCGTTGATGGCGTCGATGCGGCCGGCGGCCAGATCGAGCTGCTCTTCCTGGCTGGTCGGATAGCCCTTGATCGTGGAGTCCGTGTAGGTCTTCTCGGAATAGTTGAAATGGGTGGTCGAGGTGGCGACGCCGATCGTCTTGCCCGCGAGATCCTCCTTCGTCACGCCTTTGATCCCGCTACCCTTGGCGGCGGCGATGGCCGGCGGCGTGTTGTAGTACTTGTTGGTGAAGTCGACCTGCTTCTTGCGCTCCTCGGTGATCGACATGGACGCGATGATGGCGTCGAACTTGCCGGCCTGGAGCGCAGGGATGATGCCGTCCCAGTCCTGCGTGACGAACTCGCACTTGGCCTTCATCTCCTCGCAGAGCGCGTTGGCGATGTCGATGTCGAAGCCCACGAGCTGGCCGTCGGCGGTCAGGTTGTTGAAGGGCGGATAGGCGCCTTCCGTTCCGATCTTCAGGGAAAGCTCCTGGCCCTGGGCCGCGCCTGTGGCGATCGCGAGCGCCGCGGTCGCCGCCAGTGCAAGACGCATGGAGATACGCATGATGTTCCTCTCTGTTGGGGTTCCGCGCTCACTGAAGGGCGCGGCGAGACGGGAGGCCGTCCGCTGGCGACGATATTCCCACTGTTTTTGCGCGGAATGCAACAGCCGGGCTGGGTTGCAGGGGTACGGCTTCCTACCGTCGCGTCAGGCCGAGCAGGCGCTCGACGAAGTCGGCAATCGCCCGCACGTCATCCAGGGCAAACACGGGAAGCCCGGAGGCGGCGGCCTCGTGATCGGCGGCGATGGCGACGATGTTCGGATCGTCCGGGGCGAGCGGGCGCGTGTCGCGCGCATCCCGGCGGCGCGTCTCGATCTTGGCGTGGCGCTCGCGCTTGTAGCCTTCCACCACGACCACGTCGCAAGGAGCGAGCCGCGACAGCACTTCGTCCATCGAAGGTTCCGCTTCGCCGCGCAACTCGTGCATGATCGCCCAGCGCCGGCCGGACACGACGGCGACTTCGGTCGCCCCGGCCAGGCGATGGCGGTGGCTGTCGGCGCCTTCCCGGTCGATGTCGAATTCGTGGTGCGCGTGCTTGACGGTCGATACGCGATGGCCGCGGAGCACGAGTTCCGCCACGAGGCGCTCGGTGAGCGTCGTCTTGCCGGAATTCTTCCAGCCGGTGATGCCGATGATTGGCGCGCTCACGGTGCGTTGCTCCGCGCTTCGGCGGTCGCCAGGTCAGCCGGCGTGTTGACGTTGAAGAAGGCGTCGGGATCGTCGAAGTCGACGAAGTGGTGCGGCCTGGCGCCGACGTAGCTCATGACCTTGCGCGAACCGCCGGCATGAAGATGGCTTTCGAGATCGTCGCGCAACGTGACCGGCCAGGCGGCGCAGACCGGATGCGGCAGGCCGGCCGAGCGCGCCACGGCGATGCCGCCGCGCGCGGTTTCAGCACGAAGCAGCAGGCGGGGGGCGATGTCGGCAGGCAGGAAGGGCGTGTCAGCGGGCAAGGTGACGAGGAGGTCGGCCCTCGACCGCCCGGCCCAGCCGAGACCGGCGGCGACACCGGCCAGGGGTCCCTGAAAGCCGGCGAGACCGTCCTCGATGACAGGCACGCCGAACGACGCATAGCGGGGGCCGTTATTGGCATTGATGGCGATCGCCGCGACGGCTCCTTCGAGGCGGGCGAGGGCGTGTGCGATCAATGGCCTGCCTGCGAGATTCATCAGCGGCTTCTGACCGCCGGCCATGCGGCTCGACTGTCCGCCCGCCAGGATTAGCCCGACCGCGCGCATCGTTCAGGCCCTGGTGACGCGGATCACGAAGAGGATCGCCAGGATAGCCCCGATGGCCGACAGGAGCATGACGAAGAGCAGCGGGTAGGGGCCGGTCTCCGGCGACAGCAGGGCGCCGGCGACGAATGCCAGAATCGCTCCGCCGCCGATCTGGAGCGCGCCGCCCAGCCCCGACGCCGAACCGGCGTGATGCGGCCGCACGCTGACCATGCCGGCATTGGCGTTCGGCAGCGTCGCGCCGTTGCCGATGCCGATGAAGAAGGCCGGGCCGAACAGCGAGAGGGGGTGGTTCAGCCCGGACGCGAAGAGCAGGATGGCGAAGACCATCCCGACGGCCGCGACGATGGCGCCGGCCAGCATCATGCGGTTGATGCCCGCGCGGGTCGAGAAGCGGCCTGCCGAATAGTTGCCGATGATGTAGCCGGCCGAGATGATGCCGAAATAGTAGCCGTATCCGGACGGGCTCAGCCCCAGCATCTCGGTGGCCACGTAGGGGCCGCCGCCGACGAAAGCGAAAAAGGCCCCGGACGTGAAGGCGGCGACGCCGGTGTAGCCCCAGAAGGAGGGCGAGCGCAGAAGTTCCGGATAGGCGCGGAACTGGCTGGCGAAGCTCGCCGATGGATTGTGGTTCGTCTCACCCAGGTCGAGCCAGACGACGAGAAGCGCGACAAGGCCGTAGGCCAAGGTGAGGACGAAGGTGGATTGCCAGCCAAAGGTCTCGTCCAGCATGCCGCCGATGAAGGGTCCGATCATCGGCACGAGCGCCATGCCCATGGTGATGTAGCCCATGCGGCTGGCGGCGTGGGTCGGGCCGACCGTGTCGCGCACGATGGCGCGGGCCAGCACCATCCCAGCCGCGGAGACGGCCTGGAAGAGGCGCGCGAGAAGCAGCGTCGTGATGTCAGGCGAAAACAGCGCCACCACAGTCGCGGCCAGGAAGACGACGAAGCACAGGACCATGACCGGCCGGCGACCGAACCGGTCGGAAGCGGGACCGATCAGGATCTGCAGGAAGGCCATGGCGCAGAGATAGAGCGTGACGGCAAGCTGCATGACCGCATAGTCGACGCCGAAATGCCGGGCCATGCCGGGCAGGGACGGAAGGATGACGTTCATCGCCAGCGGGCCGACCGCCGTTGCGATGACCAGAGTCGTGATGTGGGGCGGCGTCGTGCGATCGAAGAGACGGTTCGACATCTGGCCCTACAGCCCGTCAGGCGTCGCGGGTTCGCGCGAACTTTCCGCGACGATCGGCCGACGGCCGACCGCCCTTTCACGGTACAGGGTGAAGAGACCGGATCCGACGACGATCGCCGCGCCGATCGCCATCGCGAGGTCGGGGACGTCGCCAAAAACCACGAAGCCGAGCACGATGGCCCACAACAGCGCCGTGTAGCGGAAAGGCGCGATGAAGGAGATGTCGCCCATCCGCATCGCCTCGATGATGAACTGATAGCCGACGACGAGCATGGACGCGCCCACCGCCAACATGCCGACGTTCCACGGGGTCAGCGGCGACCAGCCACCCATCGGCTCGATGAGGGCGGCGCCGCACGCCGTCACCGTGACGGCGGTGACGAATGAAACGAGGAGCGAGGGGATCGGGGCGGGGATACGCTTGGTGACTAGGTCGCGGACAGCGGCGAAGAAGACGCATACCAGCGTGAGAAGCGAGTAAACGCTGAAGCCTTCGAAGCCCGGCCTCACGATGATCATCACGCCGGCGAAGCCGATCAGGATCGCCAGCCAGCGGCGCCACCCGACCTTTTCGGAGAAGGCCAGGGCTGCGCCCATCGTCACTGCGAGCGGCAGCGCCTGGAGAACGGCGGAGACCGTCGCCAGCGGCAGATGCGCCAACGCCACGAGGAAGCACACGGTGGCGGCGGTCTCGCAGGCGGCCCTGAGGACGACGTAGGGGTTGGCGACGGAGCCGAAATTGGCGAACGCGCCGCGGTGCCAGGCGATCGCGGCGACGAAGAGCGTGGCGAAGACCCCACGCACCAGCATGACCTGCCCCATGTTCATGGTTTCCGCCACCGTCTTCGAGATGGCGTCACTCATGGTGAAGCCGGCCATCGAGACCGACATGAATACGGCGCCGCGCAGGTTGGGCGAGAGAGGCACGGAACGGACTCTAGGAGGATGCGGTTGCGCGGCCGGGTGTATCATCCACCACCGACCTTGCAACCGCAAATCGCATGGACCAAGCCGTCCCGACGATACCGGTGGCTATTCCGGCGTCAGTATCTCGGTGCCGTTGCCCTCCTGTCCGGCGATGGTCCAAAGCCCATGCAAGGATCCGTCGGGCTGCATCTTGTAGACAACGAGCCCAATGTCGTCGCCCAGCACGTAGCCGGCCGCAAAGGAATCGTCGTTGCGCATGCATATGCCTTCCGACGTGGAGCCCCCGGTTTCCCACCGGATCGCGCAAGTCGTCTGGCTGGTCAGCACGATCTCGGCAGTGCCTCTGTAGACGGAGCCGTTGAAGTTGGTGCCCTCGACGGAATAGGTGCCGCCGATCGACTGAGCGGCCGCCGGAACGGCCAGTGACGCTCCCAGCAATGCCGGAGCGAGAAGCCTGAACATGGAAGAACCCCCAAGGGAGAAACCGGCCGAGCGCCGGCGCATGACCTTACGTCCGGTCCCGAAACGAGTAAATCCACTCAAGGGCCATCGAGGCTGCCGGCGATGCCGGCGACCAGCGGATCGTAGACTGCGCGCAACGCGGGAGGGTATTTCAGGAGAAAGGAGTGGATGACGTCGTCGGCGCCGAACTCGAGGCGCTGATAGAAAATCTGCTCCGGCTCGCCCGGCTGCTTCGTGATGCCCGAAATCACGGCCCAGTCGTCGCCGAACTGGGTGTAGGTCACGGCGCTGTCGCCCGACTCGGTCTTCATCGTCTCGATGATGCCCGCCGGCGTTTCCTCCAGTGCGTTGTTGAAGGCGAAGACGGCGAGGCTGCTTCCGTCAGCGGTGGACACCCACGTCATGCCGTCGCCATTGGCCGGCGGCTCCATGCGTCGATCGAACAGTTCGGCGGGGAAGGATAGCGTCGTGCCGAACCGGGCGTTGCCATAGGTGAGAGTATCGGCCGAGGCCGGCAGCGCGAACAGCGCCGCCAGGAGGGTCATCGCCGACAGTGCCGTGCGAACCAAGAACGTTCCTCCTCGGGATCAGCCGCCGGTGACGCTCATGTGGCGCGACACGGCCGGGCGGCTGGTGCGGCGATCGATGACGAAGTCGTGGCCCTTGGGCTTGCGACCGATGGCTTCGTCGATCGCGCGGGACAAGAGTTCGTTGCCTTCCGACGCGCGCAACGGCGTGCGCAGGTCCGCGGCGTCCTCCTGGCCGAGGCACATGTAGAGCGTGCCGGTGCAGGTGATGCGGACGCGGTTGCAGCTTTCGCAGAAATTGTGGGTGAGGGGGGTGATGAAACCCAGCCTGCCGCCGGTCTCGGCGACCTCCACGTAACGCGCCGGGCCGCCGGTCTTGTAAGGGATGTCGGTCAGCGTGAACCGGCGCTCCAGGTTGGCCCTGAGCAGGGAGAGCGGCAGGTACTGGTCGGTGCGGTCGGCGTCGATCTCGCCCATCGGCATCGTCTCGATGACGGTCAAATCCATGCCGCGGCCATGCGCCCAGCGAAGCATGTCCGGCAGTTCGTCCTCGTTGAAACCCTTCAACGCCACGGCATTGAGCTTCACCTTGATGCCAGCCGCCTGCGCTGCGTCAATGCCGGACATGACCTTGGAGAGGTCACCCCAGCGTGTCACGGCGCGGAATTTTTCGGGGTCCAGCGTGTCCAGCGAGACGTTGATGCGCCTGACGCCGCAATCGGCGAGTTCGGCCGCGAAACGGGCGAGCTGCGAGCCGTTGGTGGTCAGCGTCAGCTCGTCCAGCGCGCCCGAGCCCAGGTGCCGGGACAGCTGACGGATGAGATGCATGACGTTCTTGCGCACCAGCGGCTCGCCGCCGGTGAGCCTCAGCTTGCGCACGCCCTTGTCGACGAAGGCGGTGCAGAGCCGGTCGAGTTCCTCCAGCGAAAGCAGGTCCTTCTTGGGCAGGAAGGCCATGTCCTCCGCCATGCAATAGGTGCAGCGGAAGTCGCAGCGGTCGGTGACCGAGACGCGCAGATAGGTGATCGACCGCCCGAACGGGTCGATCATGGCCGGTGCGGCGTCCGCGCGGGTCTCTGCGAATGCGCTCATGGTCGGAATGTCGGCCTCTTGGGGCGATTGTTCAAGGTTCGTCCAGCCTCCAGCCGTAGCATCGGACAGGAGTTTGGTGCAAATAGGCGCTATTTCATGATTGGCGTACAACGCTTCATGTAGTATGAAGCGGAATGATCCGGTCCTGGGCGAATGGTCCGACGCGCCGCTTTGCAGAGGACGGGAAATCGAAGTTCTCTGGATTGAATGTAGAAAGGGCGCTTGAGCTGTTGGCGACCTTGAACGCCGCAACGACCCTGTCGGATCTTAGCCCTCTGAAATCCGTCGGACTTCATAAGCTCGGCGGCGACCGAAAGGGTCAATGGGCGATGACGATCAACGGACCCTGGCGGCTCTGCTTCCGCTTCGATGACGGGAGCGCCTGGGACGTCGAGATCGTGGTCTATCATTGAGAGGAAGTGACAATGCTGGCCATTCACCCTGGACGTATCCTGAAGCGCGAACTGGAGGCGCGGACGATGTCGGCCAATCGTCTGGCGCTTGCGCTGCGGCTGCCTTCCGGGCGGATCACCGACATCCTCAACGGCAAGCGTGGCATCTCGCCGGAGACGGCGCTTCGACTCGCGCGCTACTTCGGCAACAGCGCCCAGTTCTGGATGAACCTGCAGTCCACCTATGAGCTTGCCGTGGCCGAGCAGGCGATCGGCGACCGCGTAACGGCAGAAGTCTCGCCGGCGGCCGCCTGAACCATGACCGCCCCGACCGAACTTCGCGTCTCGAAGGACCGCCGCATGCTGAGCGTGACCTATCCCGGCCACACCCCATTCGCCCTGCCGGCGGAGATGCTGCGCGTGCTGTCGCCATCGGCCGAGGTGCAGGGCCATTCGCCCGAACAGCGAGTGACGGTGCCGGGCAAGCGCGAGGTGGCGATCGCGGGCATCGAGCCGGTCGGCAACTATGCGGTGCGCATCATCTTCGACGACCGGCACGACACCGGCATCTTCACCTGGGACTATCTGCATCGCCTCGGCCACGAGAAGGAATCGCGCTGGGCGAGCTATCTTTCCGAACTTGCCGACAAGGGGCTGTCGCGGGATCGATGAGCGACGTCCCGTGGTGACGCGCTCAAGCGAGCGTGAACCGGGTTGCCGTAACAGTCGGGAGCCAGCGACCGTATAGTAGGGGTCGCAACGGAGCACCGCATGACCCCCTGGACCGACCGATCCGGCCGTTTCTCGCCGCTGAAGGCGACAGTCCTCGCCGCCGCCTTCGTGCCGGCGCTGCTTCTCGCAGCCGACTTCGCGCGCGGGGCGCTCGGCCCCCGGCCGCTGACGGAGGCGATCCACGGGACCGGCGACTGGGCGATACGCTTCCTGCTCCTGTCGCTGGCGGTCACGCCGTTCAGACGGATATTCCACTATCCAAAACTGATCCTGGTGCGGCGCATGATCGGCCTTGCGACGCTGAGCTACGCGCTGCTCCACCTGACGCTCTACATCGCCGACCAGAAGTTCGACCTCGTGCTGGTGGCGACCGAGATCGTCGTGCGCCTCTACCTGACGATCGGATTCCTGGCCCTGACCGGACTGATTGTGCTGGGGGCGACGTCCACCGACGCCGCGATCCGGCGACTCGGCGGCAACTGGAGCCGCCTCCACAGCATCGTCTACGCGATCGCGATGCTGGGCCTCATCCACTACTTCATGCAGACCAAGGCGGACGTCTACCAGGCGACCCTGTTGTCCGGCTTCTTCATCATCCTGATGCTGTACCGGCTGGCGCACTGGCGCGGCTTCGACGTCCGTTCACCGCTCGTCCTCGGCGCGCTGGCCGTCGTCGGCGCGCTGCTGACGGTGCTCGCCGAATTCACCTGGTACGCGACCGCGACCGGCATACCGCCGATGAGGGTGCTGGCCGCGAACCTTCAATTCGCCTACCAAATCAGGCCGGCGTGGTGGGTGCTGGCGGCGGGGCTTTGCGTCGCGGTCGCAAGCTTCGTCCGAGGCCGGTTCGCCGAGCCCCAAGAGCCGCGACGACGCGCCGAGGCCCCTGCCTGATGCAATGATACGTCCATCGGCCCAAGGTTGCTCGACCGGCGGGAGCGACCTGATTGCCAAGGACCACGGATGGGATAGAGTCTCGCCCGGGAAGCTAGGGCGTTGGGACGTTCCGTGAGCGGGACTGTGCAAGCAGTCGAAACGGTCGATTGGCTGTATCGAGCGGCCGTGGAGCCGTTGCTTTGGCCTCAAGCGGTGGGACGGCTCGCGAGTTCCGTTGGCTGCATGGGGACCGCGCTCATCCCCATCACGCCGCACGATACGATCAGCGGACTGATCGTATCTCCTTCCCTCGACGAGGCAGCGGCCGAGTACAGGAAGGACTGGTGGCGCATCGACACGCGCGTGGGCCGCATCCACGAGTTGCGGCTGTCGCACGGGGTCTTCGCCGAACCGCAGCTCTTTTCGGAAGACGAACTTGCGCGCGATCCGATCCGCCAGGAGTTTCTGGCTTCATTCGGCATCGGTTCGTTCGCCGCGCAACTGGTGGAGCCCTGGCCGGGGCATGTCATCGCCTTCAGCGTCCAGCGCGCGCTGACGAAGGGCCATCTCGAGCGGATGGACATGGAAACGCTCAACTGGCTCGGCAGGCACGCAGCGCGGGCGCTGACCATCTCATACCGGCTGGCGGCCAAAGAGGCGCTGACCGGCGGGCTGCTCGATGTGCTCGAAAAGTTCGACGGCGGAGTCTTCGTGCTCAACAGACGCGGCGAGGTGGCGCTGATGAACGCCACAGCCGAGCAACTCCTGGGCGACGGGCTGACGGTCGGCAACCGGCGGCTGCGGGCATCGACGGCGCACGCCCAAAGAGCCCTCGACGGACTGACCAACTCGGCCTTCAACTGGATCGCCGTGGCGGGCGACCCGATCGCTTTGCCACGGCCGAGCGGCAAGCGGGCGTTGTTGGCGCAGTCGATTCCGATCCGCTCGCGGCGTTTGCTGAACGATCCGGTGGCGCGCGCCGTCGCCGAGAAAGGCGCCCTGCTTCTGGTGATCGATCCAGACACGGAACGGCCATCGCCGCAGGAATGCCTGCGCCTGCTCGGGCTTACGGGCGCCGAGGCGCGGCTTGCCGCGCTTGTCGGATCAGGCGCGCGGCGACGTGAGGCCGCTGAAGCGCTTGGCATCTCGGAATGGACGGCGCGCGACGCTCTCAAGCACATCTACTCCAAGCTTGGCATCTCCTCACAGGGCGAATTGGTCCGCCTCGTCGACCGCATTGCCGCGGTCGAGGGCCGACCGCGTGGGGAAACAAACTAGTCAACGCCGCCGCGGCCCGCGTCCAGACACGCCTGCGCCCGTCTCCCCCCTTTCGGGGGGAGCGCTTTCCCGCCCCCCGTTCGATCATCACCAACGCGCCAGCGGCAATTCGCCTGCCTGGAGAGCGGTCCAACGTGGAGGAACAGATGAGACACGGGATTCGACACATGGCGGCCGGCGCGGCCTTGAGCTGCACGCTGGCGATCACAGGGTGCCAGCTGGCCAGCGAGGCTGGCTTCCAGACCCCGGAAGAACGCGAGTTGGCACGGATGGAAGAAACCGGGCGAGGGTCACCCGAGGAGCGCAGGAGGCTGAGAATGAAAATCGCGCAGGATAACCAGCCGGATAACCATTCGGGCGGAGGCGATGGTGGCGGCGGAGGCGGTGGCGGCGGAGGCGGCGGAGGCGGCGGAGGAGGAGGTGGTGGCGGAGGAGGCGGAGGCGGAGGGCACTAGCCGGGCAATCTTCCAACGTGCAACTCCGCTTTCTGCGCGTCACGAGGCTCGCTGTTGGCTGGAGGGGCGGTGCAGGACGCGGCCTGCACCATCCCTTCCCACGGTCGCTGCCGGTCCGATATCGATCCGGCTCGTCCGACTCGAAGCCCGCCACCGCGCTATTCGGCGTTCCTGAGCATGTCCTCGATGCGGCGCATCTGCTCACCCATCATGTCGCATTCGCGCGGCGAGGACTGCGCCATCACGCGCTCGATCAGGGCGGAATAGACCTTCAGCGCTTTCATCAGGAGGGTCTCGCCCCTATCGGTGAGAAACAGGCGGATGACGCGCTTGTCCCTTGAATCGCCCTCGCGGCGCAGGAGCCCCTGACTCTCCATCTGCGGCAGCAGCATGGTCACGTTGGAGCGTCCGACGAGCAGTTTCCGCGCCAGATCGTGCTGCGACATGCCGGGATGGCGATAGAGATTCATCAGCGCGTCGAGCTGGGCGATCTTCAGGTCGAACTGGGCAAGCGACTTGGTCAACTCGCGCACGACCGCCTTCTCGGCGCGCACCAACGCGATCCAGTTGCGGAATCGCGGATTGTCCCAGGGGAGCTCTTGTTTATTGTTCATGCTTGAACTAACATGTTCATGTTTGAACCATTTTTCAATGGAGCCCCACTATGGCATCATTCGCCATGAAGGTCATCCGGGGCGCGTTCGGGATCGCCGAACACGTCGCGCCTCGACTGACCGGCCGAGCCGCCTTCGAGCTTTTCTGCCGCACCGCCAACCCAAAGGCCATGAGCGAAGGCGAACGACGCGCGCTATTGCAGGCCGAGCGGTTCATGGCCGGCGCGCGCCGCCATCGCCTGACGACCCGCACCGGCGTGGTCGCTGCGTTCGACTTTCGCCCCGAGCCGGGAAGCCCGACCTTCGGCACGGTGCTCGTCATCCACGGCTGGCGCTCCCGCACCGAGCACATGAAGCCGGTCGTCGAAGCCTTCCGGTCGGCCGGATACCGGGTCATCGCGCTCGACCTGCCAGGCCACGGGCATTCACAGGGCAGGCGGCTCAACATGGTCAACGCCGTCGATTCGGTCCGCGTGGCGGGCGAATGGTTCGGGCCGTTCGAGGCGGTCGTCGGCCATTCCTTCGGCGGCGCGGTGGCGCTCAACGCCGTCGTCGGATCCGTCGCGGGCGTCCAGCCGCTGGCGGCGTCGCGGCTGGTGCTGATCGCCGCGCCGAGCTCGATGCCGGTCCTGTTCGAGGAATTCGGCCGGTTCCTCAACCTCGGTCCGTGTTCGCAGATCGCGGTCGCCGCGCAGGTCGAGCGGCTGTCCGGCCATCCGCTCGAGGATTTCGTCGGCGCGCGGCAGCTCGCGGCCATCCGGGTCCCGACGCTGGTCATCCATGCGCCCGACGACAGGGAGGTCCCACCCGATCATGCGCGCATGCTCGAGGCGGCGGGAGACCATGTCCGCGTCCATTGGGCGAGGGGGCTGGGCCACCGGCGCATCATCGCCGATCCCGGCGTGCTCGACGAGGCGACCGCCTTCGTCGCAAAGCGTGCGGCGCAGCCGGTTCTGGTTCACTGACAGCGGGCGCGGCGGCGAATCGGCCCGGGCCGACAGCGCCGCCGCCGGCTCGCCTAGAGCCTTTCATCTTTTGATGGAAACAGCTCTGTTTCTCCGATGGCGAGGCGATCCGCCAGGAGGACGGCGAAGGTCGATGTGGTGCATCGGCCAAGTCCGTCCGACGCCGCGGGCGCCTGCCAGCGGGAAACCCTTCGGGCCGGGTCAATTCGGACCAAATCCTTCGGGCTCCGGCTCGGCCGATGCACCACATCGACCTTCGCCGAAGCCCTCGACCTTGGCCCGAATTCCCTCCGGCAGAGCGATTCCATCAAGAGATGAAAGGCTCTAGTGCCGGACCACGACCTTCGTTCCGACGCCCACCTGGTTGTAGAGGTGGATGACGTCGTCATTGGCCATGCGAATGCACCCGGACGACATGGCCTGGCCGATGGTCCAGGGCTGGTTGGTGCCGTGGATGCGGTAGATGGTCGAGCCGATGTAGAGGGCGCGCGCGCCGAGCGGGTTGTTCGGGCCGCCGGGCATGTAGGCCGGCAGCTTGCGGCCCTTCTTCGCCTCGCGGCGGATCATCTGGGGCGGCGGCGTCCAGCCTGGCCACTCGGCCTTGCGGCTCACACGGTTGGTGCCGGACCAGGTGAACCCGTCGCGGCCGACGCCGACGCCGTACTTCATCGCCTTGCCGCCGCCCAGCGTGTAGTAGAGCCGCCGTTCCGAGGTATCCACGATGATCGTGTTGGCCGCATAGCCGTCGAGCCGCACGGTCTGGCGGCGGATCGGAGACCGGTCCGACCGAGCATATGCGGAACGCTCATTGGCGGGCTCGCCGGCGCGCAGGATGCGGCCGATCAGGCTGTCGCTCTGCGCATGGGCAATGGTGGCAGGCGCAATCGTCGCAACGGCAAGCGCGGCGGCAAGCAGCAATCGTCTCATTATCGAACCCCAATGAATCCCGTCGTCCCGCAGGCAGTTTCGCGGCGGGGCACGGGCGCTGTCAACGGGCAAGCGCGCACCGGGCGGTCAACGGTGCGTGCGAGCCGCGCCTGAAGGTGTTGCACGGCGATCACAATTTCGTGCCGAAGACCCCGTGCGGCGGTTTCCGGCCCCTGTGCAAACTTAACGCGGAGAAGTTGAATCGTTATAGTGCCGCCATGTCTCCGCCATGCGGAGGATGCAAAATCGATGGAGGATCGGGCAATACCGTCCGTTCCGCCCGGTGGGGAGCGCTGAATGAATTCGCCGCGAAGGAAGATTTTCGTGCTGCCGGCGGCCGCCCTCGGCGCGGCCCTTCTTGCAATGCCGCAGCCAGCATCCGCGCAGGGCCTGTTCGACATGCTCTTCGGCGGCGGCATCAAGCAGCGCCGCAGCACCGCCGACTTTCCCGACGCGCCGGCGAAACCGAAAGTGGTGGTGGCGCCGAAGGTCGCCGGCCCAAGCTACTACACCTACAAGGTCGATGCGCTGGTCCGCGCCGATTTCGCCGCGCTCGCGGCGCTCGGGCAGACCGCAGGCTTCGAGCCGGCCATGACCGGCAGCATGTTTCGGGAAGCGGTGACCGGCCTGCAGGGCTTCGACCTTTTCGCCGAAAAGGACATCGCGCAGGCGCTGTCCGACTATTATGCCGCAAACCCCGATTTCATCTGGGTCTCAGGCTTCAGCGCGAACAGCCGGGCCCAGGACGCGGTGCGGGCGCTGGGTGACGCCGGAAGCCACGGGCTGATCGCGTCGGAGTACGCCGTCGAGGTGCCGTCCGCGGCCTTCTCCATGGACGATACGCGCGCCCGGCTGGTGGAACTGATCCGATTCGAGATGACGCTGTCCGCACGCGCGCTGCGCTACGTGCGCGACGCACAGGGCGGGCGGATCGATCCGAACCGGCTCTCGGGATACCATGATTTCCCGGCCAAGGCGCTCGATCTGCCCGGGGCGCTCAAGATCATGGCCCATACGCAGGAGGTGCGCACCTACCTCGAATCCCGTCATCCGCAGGGGACGGAGTATCAGGCGCTGCGCGTCGAACTCGAAGCCTTGAAGGCGAGCGAGGAGATCGCGATCGTCGTCGACCCGAAGCTGCTGCTCAGGCCCGGCCAGGCGAGCGCCGAACTGCCGAAGATCGTCACCCTGATCTCGCGCGACATGGACGACGAGTTCGGCGGGGAGTACGGCGAGGTCCTCTACCGCAACGCCGGCAACGAGACCTACGGCCAGGACCTCGTACCGGCGATCAAGGCGGCCCAGAAACGGGCAGGGCTCAAGGACGACGGCGTCGTCGGCCCGCGCACCGTCGCGGCGCTGGCAGGGGAATCGAAGGCGGAGCGAATCGACAAGGTCGAGATCGCGCTGGAGCAGTTGCGCTGGCTGCCATCGGAACTGGGCGGCACGCGGGTCTTCATCAACCAGCCA
The DNA here is from genome assembly GCA_050184585.1 of Rhizobiaceae bacterium. Classification (GTDB taxonomy): domain Bacteria; phylum Pseudomonadota; class Alphaproteobacteria; order Rhizobiales; family Rhizobiaceae; genus JBFXAF01. The sequence continues at coordinate 235,937 of JBFXAF010000001.1, forward strand.
GCCTACATGGCCTACTATTTCGAAGGCGGCGAGAAGAAGCTGGAGACCCGCACCGTCGTCGGCAAGCCATCGAACCAGACGAGCTTCTTCTACGACGAGATCGAGCAGGTCGACTACAATCCCTACTGGGGAGTGCCGCGCTCCATCCTCGTCAACGAGATGCTGCCGCGACTGATCGGCGATCCGGGCTATCTCGACCGCGCGGGGTACGAGGTGACCGACGCCAAGGGGCGTCGCATCCCATCGTCGTCGATCAACTGGGGCGCCTATGGCTCGAAGATCCCCTATGACGTGCGGCAGACGCCGAGCGAGGCCAACGCGCTGGGCGAACTGAAGATCCTGTTCCCCAACAAGCACGCGATCTACATGCACGACACGCCGGCCAAGAATCTGTTCGAGCGCGAGGGGCGCGCGTTCAGCCACGGCTGCGTGCGCCTGCAGGATCCGCGCGGCATGGCCGCCGCGGTGCTCGGCACCAGCCGCGAGTATGTCGCAGAGAAGCTCAAGCAGGGGCACTCGTCCGAGAAGGTCTCGCGCAAGATCCCCGTCTACGTCGCCTACTTCACCGCCTGGCCGGACACCGCCGGCAGGGTCGAGTATTTCCCGGACGTCTACGATCGCGATTCCCGCCTCAAGCTGGCGATCGAGAAAACAGACTCGGTGCGCAACGGCGGCGACGGCACCAGCGGCTGAACCGGACGGCGAGGGCGTCTCAGCCCTCGCGGTCGATGATCTCGTCGGTGTTGGCGAGCAGCTTGCGGACCGCCTGACGGGCGGCTTCGGGTTTGCGAAGCCGGATGTTCTTCTCAATGTTCTCGTGCAGCGTCTGGGCGTGGCGCAGGCTGTTCACCTCGCGCGTCACATGCATGAACAGGTTGTTCAGCGCCGATTCGATCAGTACGCCCAGCGGCACCAGCAGGTCGTTGTTGGTCGCGTGCAGGATGGCGAGGTGGAAACGGGTGTCGGCGCGCGTCCGCTCGACGAGCGAAGTGGCGCTGCCCATCTCCTCGCAGGCGCGGCTGATCTGCTTCATCTGATCATCGTTGTGGCGGACCGCCGCGAAGGCTGCGGCTTCCGGCTCGATGATGTAGCGGAACTCCTGCACGGTGCGCAGGAACGCCTCCCGGTCCGGCGAACTGGCGTACCAGCCGAGCACGTCGCGGTCGAGCAGGTTCCACCGTTCCTTCGGCTCCACCCAGCTTCCGACCTTCGGGCGTGACGCAAGAAGGTTCTTGGCCATCAGCATCTTGATCGCCTCGCGCACGACGGAGCGGCTGACGTCGAAGATCTCCGACCACTTGGCCTCGTTGGGCAGGATGGCGCCCGGCGGATAGTCGCCGCTGACGATCCTCAGTCCGATTTCGTTCGCCACCGAGGCATGAACCGGCGTGCCGGCGATCCGGGACGCGGAGTTCCTGTGCGAAGCGACGAAGGGGGCGGGTTCGTCCCCGCTGCCCGCGCCGCCCGAAGCCTCGGGCGTTTTCCTGCTTCGCATATGACGTCCCAGCCCCCGGCCTATCCCTCCGCGCTCCTGCTTGCGCGGATGCGATCGAACGCCACCGCCACGATGATGAACGTTCCCACGAACACTCCTTGCCAGAAAGGATTGATACCGAGAAGGGTCAACGAGTTCCGGATCATCTCGATCAGCACGGCGCCGATGACCGCGCCGACCGCCGTTCCCGATCCCCCGGCAAGATTGGTGCCGCCGATCACGACGGCGGCGATGACGACGAGTTCCATGCCTGTTCCCATGCCCGTCGTGATCGTGCCCAGCCATCCGACCTGCAGGATCCCGGCGATGCCGGCCATGAAGGCCGACAGCATGTAGACGCTGACCTTGATGCGGCGAACGGGCACGCCGGTCAGCGTCGCCGCGTGTTCGTTGCCGCCGATCGCGAAGATGTGACGGCCCCAGCGCGTCCAGCGGAAGGTGAAGCCGAAGATCAGCGCGAAGACGATGAGGATGATCGCCGGGTTGGGAATGAAGACGGCCTGCGCCAGCCAGGCGAAGAAGCCGCCGAGCGCGCTGTCGGGACCTACCCACCCCGACATCGCGTCGAACCAGCCGCGCGTCGAACCGCCGCCGATGGCCACCAGCTTCTTATGGTCGACGCCGAACTGATAGACCATCTGGTTGCCGGACAGCACCATGGCGACGCTGCGGGCGAACGACATCATGCCCAGCGTCACCACGAAGGGCGGCATGCCGACATAGGCGATGAGCACGCCGTTGATGAAGCCGCATGCAAGCGCGGCCGCGATGGCGCAGGGGACGGCGATCCAGATCGGATAGTCCCAGCTCATCATCATGCCGACCACCATGCCCGCCAGGCACAGCACCGCGCCGACCGACAGGTCTATGCCGCCGGTGATGATCACAGCGGTCATGCCGAGCCCGATGATGCCGACGAAGGCGCAGTTGCGCGCCACGTTGAAGAGGTTCTGCGGCGTATCGAAAGAGGGGGTCGCGATCGACAGGTAGACGAACGCCAGCACCGCGGCCAGGAACACCCAGAACGTCTGGCTCGATATCATGCGGCCAAGCGTGCCGTGGGTCTGCTTGTTGATGGTGTCTTCGAGCGTGATGGTCATGCGCGCTTTCCGTTGGCTCGCTCAGGCAATCTCGATGGCGCCGGTGATGAGACCCGTGATCTCCTCGGGCGACGACGCGGAAATCGCCTTGTCCGCGACCTTGCGGCCGCGCCGCAGGACCGCGACGCGATCGGCCACCGCGAACACGTCCGGCATGCGGTGGCTGATGAGGATGACGGCGATGCCGTGGTCGCGCAACCGGCGGATCAGGTTCAGCACCTCGGCCACCTGCCTCACGCTGATGGCCGCCGTCGGCTCGTCCATGAGGACGATCCTGGGATCCGAAAGCCGGGTGCGAGCGATGGCGACCGCCTGGCGCTGACCGCCCGACATCTGCTTGACCAGATCGCGCGGCCTGGTCTCCGACTTCAGCTCGGCGAAGAGCTCGCCAGCCCGCTGGTACATGCTGCGGTAGTCGAGGATCCTGAACGGCCCCCATCCCTTGCGCAACTCGCGCCCGAGGAAGACGTTCGCGCCCGCCGTCAGGTTGTTGCACAGCGCAAGGTCCTGATAGACGATCTCCACGCCGTTCCGCCGCGCGTCGACCGGCTGGCTGAAATGCACTTCACGTCCGTCGATCTCGATGCTTCCGGCGGTCGGAGGGAAGTTGCCGGCGATGATCTTCACCAGCGTCGACTTGCCCGCTCCGTTGTCGCCCATGAGTCCGAGCACCTCCGCCGGCTCCAGCGACAGCGATACGTCGCTGAGCGCGTGGATGGCGCCAAAATGCTTGGAAATGTTCGACAACCTCAACGCCGTCATTTTCCCTCCCAGGTCCTGCCACGCCGAATTAGCAGACGAAGAGGGGAAACGGTCAATAGCCAGACAAAAATTAATTATCCTATTTATCTGACAATATCTTGACGACGCGCGCCGCTCCACGCTTTTATGCCCGCCCGGAGGACGTGCATGCTGGTTCTGGTTACGGGCGCGACGGGCAAAGTCGGGCGAGCGCTGATCGAGCGCCTCGCGGCCGAGCGCCCTGAACCGTTCGTGCGCGCGCTCTGCCACAACCGCACGCTCGACGAGACTCCGAAGCTCTCGGTGGCGAAGGGGAGCATCGCCGACCGGGAAACATGCCGCGACGCGCTCAAGGACGTCACTCACGTCGTCCACCTCGCGACGTGCAAGGAGACGCCCGAGGACGTGATGGACATCGCGGTCAAGGGGCTGTTCTGGCTGCTCGAGGCGTTCCGCGCCAGCCCGTCGGCGCAGCGGTTCGTGCTCATCGGCGGCGACGCGGCCGTCGGCCACTTCTTCCACCGTCATCCGGCGCCGATCACCGAGGACGCGCCGCACATGGCCTATCCGGGCTGCTACGCGCTGTCGAAGGTCATCGAGGAGGTCATGGTCGAGCAGTACGGCATCCAGTACGGCATCGACTGGTGCTGCCTGCGCGCGCCGTGGATCATGGAGAAGGACGACTTCCGCCATACCCTCTCGTTCGGCGACGACCTGTTCGGCGGACCCGACTGGAAGACGATGGTGACGCCGGATGTCGCGGCGCGGAGCCGCGCGAGCGGCGCTGTCCCGCTGCTCACGGAAGCGGACGGCACCCCGGTCAAGCGCAACTTCGTCCATATCGACGACCTGGTCGAGGCGATCGTCGTGGCGCTGACCGCCAAGGCCGCCCGCCAGCGCCTCTACAACATCGCGATGGACGAGCCGGTCGACTATGGCGAGGTCGCCGACTACCTCGCCGAGACACGCGGCCTGCCCTCGACGACGGTCCGAGGCCCCTATGTCAGCAACTGGATGGACAACAGTCGCGCCCGGGCCGAACTCGGCTGGCGCCCGACATACGACCTTCGCAGATTGATCGATTCAGCCTGGAGCTACGTGCGTTCCGCGGAGGAACCGCGGCGCGTCTGGTATCCGGGCTGAGACCGGCGGCGGGAATGGTTCCGCCCCATTTGAAGCACCAACGGGAGGAGTAAGTCATGAGGAAAGCACTGTATCTGGCGGCGGTGGCGGTGATGGCGCTCGCCACCACCAACGCCGTCTCGCAGGAAAAGAAGACGCTGGCCGTGGTCGTCAAGGGCCTCGACAACCCGTTCTTCACCGTGCTCGGCAATGGCTGCGCGAAGTGGAACACGGACAATCCGGACTCGGAGTACACCTGCCTCTATACCGGTCCGGCGCTCTCTTCGGACGAGGCCGGCGAAGTGCAACTGGTCGCTGACCTGATCGCCCGCCCGGATGTGGCCGGCATCGCCATCTCGCCGTCAAACGCGCCGGCGATGGCCGCGATGCTGCGCGAAAAGGCCCCGTCGATCCCCATCATGACGATCGACGCCGACCTGCTGCCCGAGGACCACGGGCTGCGCAAGACCTATCTCGGCACCTACAACTACGACATGGGCGTCAAGATGGCCGGGCACCTGAAGACGCTGAAGCCCGAGGGCGGGTCGATCTGCCTGCAACTCGGCAACGTCGCGGCCGCCAACATCAACGAGCGGGCGGCGGGCCTGCGCGACACGATCAGCGGCAACAAGGGCATCGAGCGCCTCAAGGGCGAAGGCGGCTGGACCGAGATCGACGGCTGTCCGCTCTACACCAATGACGACATTCCGACGGCCAACCAGCAGCTCGCGGACGTGACCGGCGCCAATGCCGATCTCGACGCGTTCATCCTCGTCGGTGGCTGGGCGCAGTTCGGTCCCGAGGCCTATGCGGCCACCACGACCGCGCTCGAGTCACGCCTCAAGAGCAAGGACCTCGTCATCATCGCTGGCGACACGCTGCCGCCGCAGATGGACGCGCTCAAGGCCGGCCACAGCCACGTCCAGGTGGGCCAGCGGCCGTTCGAGATGGGGCTGCGCGCTCCCGACGTCCTGATCCAGCTGATCAAGGGCGAGACCGTCGAGGATCCGATGTTCACCGGCCTCGACGAGTGCACGCAGGAGACCGCCGCCACCTGCATCGGCGGCTGAAGCTCGATCACCGCCAACGATCCGCCCGGCGCGTCACCGCCGGGCGGATCGCATTCTGGCGCGAAGACGCCAGCTGATTATGTCTGATTTATCAGACAAATGTTGACAGCGGTTTCGGAGTGCGCTTAGCTCTGCGGCGGAAACGCTCACTCAGGTCGGCGGAACCGCGGGGCTTCGAGACGCCCGGCGGCGCGAAGAGGTCTTCGCTTCTCCACCCTGCCGTGACGCAGATTTCCGTTCGGTTTGATCCGTGGGAGGACAATCATGAAACTCAAACTTGCGATCAGCGTGCTGATGGTCGGTGCAGCGTTCGCCGTGTCGACGGCCCAGGCACAGGACAAGAAGGCGCTGGCCTTCGTGGTGAACGGCGCGTCCGACTTCTGGAAGCTGGCCGAGGCGGGCGTCAAGAAGGCGCAGGGCGAACTGCCGAACTACGACCTCCAGTTCAAGTATCCCGAACAGGCCGCCGCCGCCGTGCAGCAGCGGCTGATGGACGACCTGGTCGCGGCGGGCGTCGCGGCGATCATGGTGAGCGCCGTCGACCCCAAATCGTCCACCGACGCCCTCAATCGCGTCGGCGGCCAGGTGCCGCTCTTCACGACGGATTCCGACGCGCCGGACACCAACCGGATCGCCTATATCGGCTCGTCCAACACCGACGCGGGCAAGCAGGCCGGCGAGATCGCGCTGAAGGCGCTGCCCGACGGAGGAAAGTGCATCGGCTTCGTGGGCCTGCCTGGCGCCGACAATGCGCGTGAGCGCATCGAGGGCATGAAGGCGACGATCGCCGGCTCCAAGGTCGAACTGATCGACGTGCGCGGCGACGACATCGACATGACGCGCGCGAAGCGCAACGTCGAGGACGCGCTCGCCGCCAACCCCGACATCGACTGCATGGTCGGTTTCTATTCCTACAATCCGCCCCGCATCTACGAGGTGCTGAAGGAGTCGGGCAAGCTCGGTCAGGTGGTCGTCGTCGCCTTCGACGAGGATCCGATCACGCTCGGCGGCGTCAAGGAGGGGACGATCGCCGGCACGGTGGTGCAGGATCCGTACGAATGGGGCTACCAGGGCATGAAGCTGATGGCGAAGTATCTGGAGGGCGACAAGTCGGTCGTTCCGGCAAACGAGCTCATCATCGTGCCAACCAAGATGATCGACAAGGCGAACGTCGATCAATTCGAGGCGGAACTGAAACAGCGCATCGGCGGCTGACGCCTCGGAGCGGGCAGGCCGACGTCTTCTCCCTGTCGGCCTGCCTCGTCGCTTGCAGTCGCCCAGCCACGACGTGCATCATCCGTCCATGATCCCGCTGCTCGCCCTGACCGACATCCGCAAGGAGTATCCGGGCGTGCGTGCGCTCGACGGCGTGAGCTTCGCCATCTCGCGGGGCGAGGTGGTCGGCCTCGTGGGCGAGAACGGCGCCGGAAAGTCGACGCTGATGAAGATCATCGGCGGGGTGGTCGCGCCGAGCGGGGGCGCGATCGCAATCGACGGGACCGGCGTCGACCGGCTGTCGGTCGGACGCGCGATCCGGGCCGGCATCGCCTTCGTCCACCAGGAACTGAACCTGTTCGACAATCTCACCGTGGCCGCCAACGTCTTCATCGGACGCGAGCCACGCCAGCGCCTGGGGCTGGTCGACGAGGCTGCCCTGGTCGCCCGCACAGCGCCGCTGCTTGCGCAGCTTGGCGCCGATTTCTCGCCTAAGGACCTGGTCGGGCGACTTTCGCTGGCGCAGCGCCAGCTGGTCGAAATCGCCAAGGCGCTGTCGCTGGACGCGAGGCTGGTCATCATGGACGAGCCGACGTCGAGCCTGACGGCAACCGAGACGTCGCGCCTGCTCGAGGTCGTGCGCCGGCTCAGGCAGGACGGCGTCGCCGTCATCTTCATCACGCACCGGCTGACCGAGGTGGCGGAGATCGCCGACCGGGTCGTCGTGCTTCGGGACGGGCGCACGGTGGCCGCGCTGACCGGCGGCGACATCGAACCGGCAGCAATGATCCGCCACATGATCGGGCGCGAACTGAAGACGCTCTACCGGCCGCCGGCGGCCGAGCCGGGAACGGCGGTGCTGGCCTTCGCGGAGGTGCGCACGACCTATCGCCCGGAGGCCAGGGTCTCGGTGTCTCTCAGGCGGGGCGAAATCCTCGGTCTGGCAGGACTGGTCGGGTCGGGGCGAACGGAACTGGCGCGTGCGGTCTTCGGACTCGATCGCAGGCTCGGCGGAACGGTGACCGTGGATGGCGCCGAGGTCGCGATCGCCTCGCCCCACGACGCGATCCGGCGCGGCATATACCTCGTGCCGGAGGACCGGAAGCAGGCCGGCGCCATCCTCGACTTCTCGATACGCGAGAACGTCACGCTCGCGGACCTGCCAGCCTATTCGCGGCTCGGGCTCGTCAGGCGGCCGGACGAGACGGTCGCGGCCGAGGAAGGCAGGCGACGGCTCGACATACGCTGTCCCGGCACGGACGTCCCGGTGGGCACGCTGTCCGGCGGCAACCAGCAGAAGGTGGTGCTGGCCAAGTGGCTGTCGATGAAGCCTCGCGCGATCATCTTCGACGAACCGACGCGCGGCATCGATGTCGGCGCCAAGGGCGAGATCTACAAGCTGATGCGCGAACTCTCCGACCAGGGGGTCGGCATATTGATGATCTCGAGCGACATGGAGGAGGTCATCGGCGTCAGCGATCGGGTGGCGGTGATGCACGAGGGCCGCATCACCGGTTTCCTCGACCGCTCGGCCCTGAGCGAACGGGCGATCCTGTCGCTGGCGGTCGGGCGCGAGGCGGCATGACCGAGGGGGCGAGGAGCGGATGATCAACCGGAAGGATCTGTGGCTGCTGGTGCTGATCCTGGTGGTCGGCACCATCGTGGCGATCATCAACCCGCGGTTCCTTTCGCCCATCAACCTCTCCAACACGGCGAACCTGATCGGCCTGTTCGGCATCTTCGCCGTCGCCCAGGCCTTCGTGATCATCTCCGGCGGCATCGAACTGTCGGTAGGATCGGTGATCGCGCTGCTCGGCGTGCTGTTCGTCGACCTCGTCGCCAATGGCGCGGTCAGTCCCATCGCGGGCGCGATCCTGGTGCTGGCGCTCGGCTGCGCGATCGGGCTCATCCACGGCCTTCTCGTGGCGAAGATCGGACTGCAGCCCTTCGTGGTGACGCTGTGCGGGCTGCTGATCTATCGCGGCGTCGCACGCTACTACACCGACGAGGCGACGGCGGGCTTCCCGTTCGGCGCGTCGTTCCCCGTCCTGGAGTGGCTGACGGCGGGGCGCTTCTACGGTGTGCCGCACAGCCTGATCGCCTTCGCCGTCATCACCCTCATCATGGGCGTCGTGCTGCACCGTTCGGTGTTCGGCCGCCACCTCTACGCCGTCGGCAAGAACGAGGAGGCGGCGCGCTACAGCGGCATCAACACGACGCGGGTGATCGTCATCGCCTATGTCATCTGCGCGGGACTGACCGCGGTCTCGGCGATCTTCATCGCCATGTACACGCGCTCGATCTCGCCATCCTCGCACGGCAACTTCTACGAACTCTACGCCATCGCAGCGGCGGTGCTCGGAGGCTGTTCGCTGAGGGGCGGCGAGGGGTCCATCGTCGGCGTGGTGCTGGGGACGGTGCTGCTCCAGGTGCTGCAGAACCTGGTCAACCTGCTCGGCATTCCGAGTTCGCTCAACTTCGCCGTGATGGGCTCGGTGATCCTGATCGGCGTGCTCGCCGACCAGCATATATCAAGGCGGCGGGCCGTTCCGCGCCCCACCGGATGATCAGGGGAAATGAGGATCCGATGCGTCCCACGCTCTTCGACCTGACCGGAACGCTGGCGCTGGTGACCGGCTCGACGCGGGGCATCGGGCTCGCGCTGGCCAAGGGCCTCGCGGCGTATGGTGCGTCGATCGCCGTCAACGGACGCACGTCGGCGACCGTTCAGGCCGCGTCGCGCGATCTCCGGGAGTCGGGGCACACGGTCGTCGAAGCGCCCTTCGACGTGACCGACCATGACGGCGTCGACGCCGCCGTCGCGCGTATCGAGGCCGAGGCGGGTCCGATCGGCATCCTCGTCAACAATGCCGGGGTGCAGTTCCGCGCGCCGCTCGACGAGTTTCCGGAAGCCGAGTGGGAGCACCTGTTCAGGACGAATGTCAGCGGCGCCTTCCATGTCGGGAAAGCGGTCGCCCGGCGGATGATCCCGCGCGGCCGCGGCAAGATCATCAACATCGCCTCGGTGCAGGCCGAACTGGCGCGGCCGCGGATCGCGCCCTACGCGGCCACCAAGGGCGCGATCCGCAACCTGACGCGCGGCATGTGCGCCGACTGGGCGCGGCACGGGCTGCAGATCAACGCGGTGGCGCCGGGCTATTTCCGCACGGAGTTGAACAAGGCGCTGGCCGACGATCCCGCCTTCACGACGTGGCTGGAGGCGCGCACGCCGGCCGGTCGCTGGGGCAATCTCGACGAACTGGTCGGCGCGGCGGTGTTTCTGGCGTCGGAGGCGTCGTCCTTCGTCAACGGGCACACGCTGCATGTGGACGGAGGCATCTGCGCATCGGTGTAGCCCGACCGGAGTTCAGGCGAAACCGCGCGGCCTCTCGGCGAACGCACTGATCAGTGCAGCAAGGTCCGGCTCGTTCACCATGGCGGCCGCATCGCCGGCGCGGACCCAGCGCCGCTGCCGCTCACGGCGCTCCTTCCACTTGTCGGCGACGCGGTCGACCTCAAGCGGATAGACGAGGACCTCGCAAGGGATGTCGTCACCATTGGCAACGCCCTTCGAATAGAAATAGCTGCCCGCCTCGCGATGCGCGACCGCACCGGACAGGCCCGCCTCCTCCATCGCCTCGCGCGCCGCGGCGTCCCACAGCGGTTCGGCACGTTCGGGCCACCCCTTCGGCAGGACCCAGCGGCCGGTGTCACGGCTGGTGATCAGCATCACCTCGACACCATCATCGGCCTTGCGCCAGGGGAGCGCCGCCACCTGCACGCGGCAAGGCTCGCCGCCGAACAGCTTGCGGACGCGATCCACCAGATGATTGTTCTCGGACTGGCCCATCACCTCGACCGAAACGACGATTCATTTGCCGTCTCATCAATTCGCCAACTAATAGCATGAATCGCAATGAGAAAAATGAAACCAATGCGACAATTTCGCGACGACCCGACGACACGGCAAGCCTCGCGCAAGTCCCGGGGCTCCAGCGGCCAACGCCACGAGCCTCGGTGAGTTCCCTGGTTGCGATGCGACGCGGTCCCGGCTTCAGCCGCGATGATCGTCGGCGATCGGCTTCTGGTAGGTGAATCCCATGTCCCACGGGAAATAGATCCACGTATCCTGCGACACTTCCGTGACGAAGGTGTCCACAAGCGGCCGGCCCTTGGGCTTGGCGTAGACCGTGGCGAAATGCGCCTTCGGCATCATGGCGCGGACGATCGCGGCGGTCTTGCCGGTGTCGGTCAGGTCGTCGACGATCAGCACGCCGGCGCCGTCGTTCTCGAGCAGCGAAGGCGTGATCTCCTTGAGCACCTCGAGATCGCCCTGCGAGGTATAGTCGTGATAGGAGGCGACGCACACCGTCTCGATCATGCGGATGCCGAGCTCGCGCGAGATGATCGCCGCCGGCACCAGCCCGCCGCGGGTGATGCACACGATGGCCCTCCAGGACCCGTTGGCGCCGGCAAGTCGCCACGCCAGCGCGCGGGCGTCGCGGTGGAACTGGTCCCAGGACACTGGAAAGGCTTTTTCGGGAAGGGACATGGCGCACTCCGTCGTGCCGTCGGAATGCAGCCGGCCGTAGCGGCAAAGCGGGCCAAGTGGCAAGGGCGGCTGAGGCGGCGCTCACAGGGAATTTGGGCGGGAGCGTTTCCGGATTTACCCCCACCCATGACCCCTCCCCCTGGTGGGGAGGGGTCATGGGTGGGGGTATCGATGTCCTACCGCTTTGGGTCGGGGAAGAAGAGCCGCCGCCAACCACCGCCGTCGAAGGGTTTCCAGCCATCCTCCGCCTGAGCCAGACGGTCGCAGATGGCATAGACGGCGGCCGGGTGGTGGCCGAGGCCGCAATGGCTGCCTTCGACCTCGATGTTCTCCGTGTGCGGCATGTCGTTCTCTCGGCAAGACTGCCATGCGCAGATGCCGTCGGAGCGGCTGTAGATCGCGGTGGTGGGCACAGGCGGGCTCTCCGAGATCGCACCGCCCATGTGGCGCTCGCGATCATCGACCTTGTGTCCCGAGGTGAATTCGTAGAGCCGCCAGGCATTGGTGGCGCGCGGGTCGCCGTTGAACGGACTTCCCAATGTGATGACGCCGCGCACCTTGTCGGGCAGCATCTTGGCGAGCTGGCGCGCATAGATGCCGCCGAGGCTCCAGCCGACGAGGCTCACCTTGCGGCCGCTCGTCTCGTAAAGCTCCTCGACGCGCGCGATCATCTTGCGCTCGATGCCGGGAAGCGGACCGTAGTTGCGGCCGAGTTCCCAGCCATGGGCGTCCCAGCCCTTCGACTTCAGGAAGGTGCGCAGGGCGACGGTCGAGCGGTCCGAGGTGACGAGCCCGGGGAACACCAGCACGGAATGGCCGTCGCCGCGCGGCGTCAGCGCCGAAAGCAGCGGCGCCGAGGCGATAAAACCGCCGAGTTCCGGCAATGCCCTCAGTTCGAGAGCGAAGAGCAGCCGGGACGGCGGCTTCATGGTCTGGGACTGCGCGTTCATCCGGGCTCCTTGCCGTTTGGGACGGGAACGAACTGCCGGGGCGCCTCTTTGGTTCCCGACAGATTGTGTGCGCTTCGCCACGTCACGAGTCTCTGCCCGAAAGGTTGACGAAGAGCGTCAATGGACCTTGTCCTTCGCGCCGGCCTCGGCCGCCGCCTTCAGTTCGGCAAGCGCCGGGGCGAAGCGGTCGGCGAGATCGGCGGCGTCCGGCACGGCCTTCCGGTCGGCGGTGATGCCGAAGTTCAGCCTGTCCTGATAGCTCTGCACGGTGATGTTGAGCGCGATGCCGTGAACAGGGATCGACACGGGGTACATGGCGAGAATCTTCGCGCCCGCGCAGTAGAGCGGGAAGGGCGGCCCCATGACGTTGGAGATGGTCAGGTTCGTCGTCGACGGCATCACGTCGGCCAGCCGGCTCGCCCCGTAGAGCTGGGCGAGACCGGGAAAGAGCACCGGCGCGCCGAGCACGCGATAGTCTTTCGGCGATACGTCCTTCACGCTCCCCGCGAGCGTCTTCGAGTCCCCGGAATCCTTGCGGATGGCGGCAAGCCGCTCAAGCGGATCGGCAAGCTGCGTGGCAATGGGGCACATCATGCCGAACACCTGGTTGGAGGCGTCGGCATCGCCCGGCGCGCGCAGCGAGATCGGCACGAAGGCGACGAGCGGCTTCTTCGGCAATGCCTTGCGGTCGGCGAGGTAGCCGCGCAGCGCGCCGGCGGCCACGGCCATGACGATATCGTTGATCTTGGCGCCGGTCGCCTTGGCGACGGCCTTGGCGTCGGTCAGCGAGACCTCGCGGGCGGCGAAGGAGCGCTTTGCACTGATGGTGACGTTGAACGGCGTCCTGGGCGCGAGAACGTCGGGAAGCGCCGGCAGGCCGGCGCCGTCCTTCTTCGGCGTCAGCATCTCGGCCCACGCGCCAAGCACCTGCGGCAGCGCTTCCAGCGCCTTGAGCTGCTGGCGCGCCACGGACTGGACGGCGTCGGCGATGCCGAGAACGGCGCGTTCCTCGATCGAAGGCTTGCGGACGGTCTTCTTCGGCGCCGGCGGCTTCACCTTCGAGGGATTCGGCCCGATATCGTAGAGAGCGGCGGCGATCGCCATGCCGGCGCCGCCATCGACAGCGGCATGGTGGACCTTGGCATAGATCGCCACGTTGCCGTCGTCGAGACCCTCGATGACGCTGATCTGCCAGAGCGGACGGGAGCGGTCGAGCGCGACGGAATGCAGGTCGCCGACGAGGGTCTCGAGCTGCTCGAAGGAGCCGGGCTCAGGCAGCTTCTCGCGACGAAGATGATAGCCGAAGTCGATTTCGTCGGCGTCGACCCAGAGCGGGTGGTCGAGTTCGAAGACGGTGCGCGCGAGCTTCTTGGAGAAGATCGGCGCGAGATGCATGCGCGACAGGAAGAACTCGCGGAAATGTTCGAAAAAGGAGCCGGAGAAATTCGCGGGCGGCTCGAAGAGCGTCAGCCCCGCGACATGCATCGGCGTCTCCGGCGTCTCCATGTAGAGAAACGTCGCGTCGATGCCGCTCAACTGCTTCATCGTTTCCTCCCCGGGAACCGGGCGGCGCGGCCCCGCCGATGGCGTGGCCGTCTTTGCCCCGATCATTTGCCGGATTCGGCCCGAAGGCAAGCACCGTAGGGCCTCGCCGCCCTGCCGCAGCGTAACGCGGGCATGGATGACGCGCGCGTCGGCCCGGCTTTCCTTCGCGGGGCCCTAAGACTAGATTGACGGCAAAACAACCAGAAAAAAACGGGGAGCGAGACGCGATGGACCGGCCCTGGTTCAAGCATTACCCAACAGGCGTGCCGCAGTCGGTGAATGTCGAACAGTATCCGTCGGTGGTGGCGCTGATCGAGGAGAGTTTCCGGAAGTACGCCGGCCAGAAGGCCTATGTCCTAATGGACAAGGCGCTGACCTTCGGCGACCTCGACCGGCTGTCGCGCGACCTTGGCGCCTACCTGCAAGGGCTCGGGCTCCAGCGCGGCGATCGCGTGGCGATCATGATGCCCAACGTGCTGCAGTATCCTGTGGCGGTGGCGGCGGTGATGCGCGCCGGCTTCATCGTGGTCAACGTCAACCCGCTCTACACGCCGCGCGAACTGGAGCACCAGCTCAAGGATTCCGGCGCGAAGGCGATCATCATCCTGGAAAACTTCGCCAGTACGCTGGAGCAGGTGATCGCGAAGACGCCGGTGAAGCACGTCGTCGTCGCGGCGATCGGCGATCTGCTCGGCTTCCCCAAGGGCGCGGTGGTGAATCTCGTCCTCAGGCGCGTGCGCAAGGCGGTGCCGGCCTGGTCGCTGCCGGGTCATGTGCGCTTCAACGCGGCGCTGGCCAAGGGGAGGGGCAAGCAACTTGCCAAGGTGGACATCAGGCCGGACGACGTGGCGGTGCTGCAATACACCGGCGGCACGACAGGCGTCTCGAAAGGCGCGACGCTGCTCCACAAGACCATCATCGCCAACTTGCTGGCGTCCGAAGCCTGGATGCAGCCGGGCATGAAGAGAAAGCCGACTGAAGGCCAGCTCACCTTCATCTGCGCGCTGCCGCTCTACCACGTCTTCGCCTTCATCACCTGCGCGCTTCTGGCGATGCGCACCGGCGGCGTGAACGTGCTGATCCCGAATCCGCGCGACATTCCCGGCACCGTGAAGGAAATCGCCAAGTACAAGTTTCACGTCTTCCCGGCGGTCAACACGCTGTTCAACGCGCTGGCCAACAATGCCGAGTTCGGCAAGCTCGACTTCTCGCAGCTGAGGATCGCCAATGGCGGCGGCATGGCGGTGCAGGAGGCGGTGGCGAAGAAGTGGCTGGCGGTGACCGGCTGCCCGATCGTCGAGGGTTACGGGCTGTCGGAGACGTCGTCCGGCATCACCTGCAACCCGACCGACAACGACAACTATACGGGAACCATCGGACTGCCACTCCCGAATGTCGACATCCGCCTGCTGGACGACGACGGCAAGGACGTGAAGCCGGGCGAGCCGGGCGAGATCGCCATCAAGGGTCCGCAGGTGATGAGCGGATACTGGCAGCGGCCCGACGAGACCGAGAAGGTGATGACGCCCGACGGCTACTTCAAGTCGGGCGATGTAGGCGTGATGGACGACCGCGGCTATGTGAAGATCGTCGACCGGAAGAAGGACATGATCCTCGTCTCCGGCTTCAACGTCTATCCCAACGAGATCGAGGGGGTGGCGGCGCTGCATCCCGGCGTGCTGGAATGCGCCTGCGTCGGGGTGCCGGACAAGAATTCCGGCGAGGCGGTGATGATGTTCGTGGTCAAGAAGGACCCGGCGCTGAGCAAGGATGCGCTGGCGGCGTACTGCGCCGAGCAGCTGACCGGTTACAAGAAGCCGAAATACATCGAGTTCCGCGATGACCTGCCGAAGACCAATGTCGGCAAGATCCTGCGCCGCGAGTTGCGGGACCAGGCGGTCAAGAACATGACGAAGGCTTGAGAGGACAATACATGGCGAAACTGACCTTCGCGACGATGAAGGACCATGTGGGCGAGACGCTGGGCACGTCCGCCTGGATCGACGTCACGCAGGAAATGATCAACCAGTTCGCCGAGACCACCGGCGACAGGCAGTGGATCCATGTCGACGTCGAGCGTGCGAAGCGCGAGAGCCCGTTCCGCGCTCCCGTGGCGCACGGCTATCTCACGCTCTCGCTGGTGGCGGCGATGAGCTACGACATCGGCGCCGTGCCCGAAGGCGTGGCGGCCGCTTTCAACTACGGCCTCGACAAGGTCCGCTTCCTCACGCCCGTGAAAGCCGGTGCGAAAATACGCATGACCACGACGCTCGTCTCCTTCGAGGCGAAGGGGCCGGGCCAGTTCCTGATGAAGTGTTCGAACACGATCGAGATCGACGGCGAGGACAAGCCCGCGCTGATCGCCGAGACGCTGGCGATGCTGGTGGCGGCGCCACAGAAGAATTCCTGACAAACCGACTTGGAACGCGTGATGGCGGGCTCAAATGGCAATTTCTGCGCTTCCGGTGCTCACGTACCAAAACGTACGCTGCGCTCCGGTTCTCGAAATGGCCATTTTCGCCACGCCCTGACGCGTTCCAAGTCGGTTTCTAGAGCAGCTCCGAGGGAGTAGACGGTCATGGCGAGGAAGCCGGAGAAGGAAAAGACGCTCGCCGACGAGATCGCCGACGACGCGGCGCAGAACACGCTGGCGTTGAACCCTCTGGTCGGCGTGCGCACGGAGGACCTGATCGCCTCCGCCGGCACGGTGATGCGCGCCATCGCCGGCCAGCCGCAGGCGCTCGCCCAGCAATGGATGTCGTTCGCCACCGAGTTCACCAAGATCGTGACCGGCCAGTCGGAACTCGCGGCCGACCCGAAGGACCGCCGCTTCGCCGACCCGGCCTGGAAATCATCCGGCCTGCACAAGGGCCTGATGCAGTCCTACATGGCCTGGGGCAAGGCGATCACCGACCTTGTCGAGAAGACCGACCTGCCGGAGAAGGATTCCGCGCGGGCGCGGCTGCTCACCTCGATCTTCGTCGACACGATGGCGCCGTCGAACAACCCGATGCTCAATCCGACGGCGGTGAAGACCTTCGTCGACAGCGGGGGCAAGAGCGCGCTCAACGGGCTGAAGAACTTCCTCGACGACATGACCAAGAATGGCGGCCTGCCGTCCTCGGTCGACGCCTCGAAGTTCAAGGTCGGCCAGAACGTCGCCAACACGCCCGGGACGGTGGTCTTCCGCAACGAGGTGATCGAGCTCGTCCACTACACGGCGACGACCGACAAGGTGTTCCAGCGGCCGCTGCTGGTCGTGCCGCCGCAGATCAACAAGTACTATTCGGTCGATCTCTCGCCCGAGAAGAGCATGATCAGGTTCCTGCTCAGCCAGGGAATCCAGCCATACTGCGTCTCCTGGCGCAACCCGACGGCGGAGCAAGCCGACTGGGGTCTCGACAGCTACATCGAAGCGCTCGACGAGGCGTGCGACGCGGCGCGGGAAATCACCGGCGCGGATACCGTCAACATCATGGGCTCGTGCTCGGGCGGCATCACGGTGTCGACCTATGTCGCCTGGCTCGCCGCGCAGAAGCTGAAGAAGATCAATGCGGTGCTGCTCGCCGTCTGCGTTCTCGACACCGAGGCAGAAAGCGATTCGGACTTCTCGGCGCTCGTCACGCCCGAGACGATCATGGCCGCCAAGCAGATGTCGAAGGCGCGCGGCGTGCTCGACGGCCAGGAAATGGCCAAGATGTTCGCCTGGATGCGGCCGAACGACCTCATCTGGAACTACTGGGTGAACAACTATCTGCTCGGCAATGCGCCGCCTGCCTTCGACGTGCTGTTCTGGAACGCGGACACGACGCGCCTGCCGGCGCGGCTGCATGCGGATTTCCTCGACCTGATCTTCACCAACCCGTTCATGAACGGCGGCAAGATGTCGATCGGCGGCGTGCCGATCGACATGAAGAAGGTGAAGCACGAGGCTTACGTCATCGGCGGCACGACCGACCACATCACGCCATGGAAGGCGGTCTACCAGACGGCGCGCATCTATGGCGACAAGACGACCTTCATCCTGTCGAACTCCGGACATTTGCAAAGCCTGCTCAACCCGCCCGGCAATCCGAAGGCGTGGTACGTCAAGGGGCAGGCGAAGGAAGCGGACGCCGACAAGTGGACGACGACCGCCGAGAAGCGCGAGGGGAGCTGGTGGCTCGACTGGGCGGAGTTCATGAAGAAGCGCTCGGGCGACGAGGTCGACGCGCCGAAGAAGCCAGGCAACGCGAAGCACAAGCCGCTCGGCCCCGCGCCGGGCACCTATGTATTCGAGCCGTGACTGTCGAGGCCTCATGACCACCACCACCCGCAAGCGGCCGAAGTCGTCTCCGCCACCCGGCGCGATGGAGATCAAGGTCTACGACGTCGACGGGCAAGAGTTGCGCGCCGGCGTCCGCAAGGGAACATCGTCGCGGCCGCCGCTGCTGATGTTCAACGGCATCGGGGCGAATCTCGAACTCGCGGAACCGTTCATGGAGGCGCTGGAGGACACGACCGGCATCATCTTCGACGTGCCCGGGGTCGGCGGCTCTCCCACACCTTCCTTCCCCTACCGGCCCTCGACGCTGGCGCGGCTGGCGAAAAGGCTGGCCGAAATACTCGGCCACGAGCGGGTCGATGTCTCGGGCGTGTCGTGGGGCGGCGGGCTCGCCCAGCAGTTCGCCTACCAGTATCCCGGCGTGTGCCGGAAGCTCATCCTGTGCGCCACGGCTCCGGGGATCACGATGGTTCCCGGCGCGCCGAACGTGCTGGCCAAGATGGCGAGCCCGAAGCGCTATACCGACCCGGGCTACATGCGCTCCATCGCCGCCGAGATCTACGGCGGCGATTTCCGCACCGATCCGACGCTGATCTCGCGTCACGCGGCGGCCATGAAGGGCGCGACGCAATCCGGCTACCTGCTGCAGCTCCTGGCGATGACCGGCTGGACAAGCCTTCCGTGGCTCTGGCTGCTCCGCCAGCCGACGCTCATCGTGTCGGGCACCGACGATCCTCTGGTGCCGGTGATCAATGCGCGCATTCTCAAGGCGATGATCCCGAACGCGCGGTTGGAGCTGGTCGATGACGGCCACCTGTTCCTGGTGACCAAGCCGAAGGTCTACGCCGCGATGATCGAGGCGTTTCTCAGGGAGTAGCCGGGGCGATCGTGGCTTCGATGTCTCCGACGCCATCGATGCCACCGGCGAGCCTGTCGCCCGGCACCAGCGGGCCGACGCCGGCGGGCGTGCCGGTGAAGATCAGATCGCCAGGCTTCAGCGTCACCGCGCGGCTGCAGGCCGCGACGATGTCGGCGACGCCCCAGATCATGTCGGCGAGATCGGCGTCCTGACGCATATCGCCGTTGACGGTGAGCCAGATGCGGCCCTTGTCCGGATGACCGATCGCGGCGGCGAGGGCGAGGGGACCGCACAGCGCGGAATTGTCGAAGGCCTTCGACCAGTCCCAAGGCCTCTTCATGGCCTTGGCTTCATCCTGGAGGTCACGGCGGGTCAGATCGATGCCCGCGGCGTAACCGAAGACGCTGTCCAGCGCGTTGCCGGGATCGATGCCCGCGCATGTCTTACCGATCGCCACAACGAGTTCGACTTCGTGGTGCAGGTTGGCGGTCAGGGGCGGGTAAGGAATGGCCTTGCCGGTGTCGACCACGGCGTCACCCGGCTTGCAGAAGAAGAAGGGCGGCTCCCGCTCATCATTGCCCATCTCCCTAACGTGAGCCGCATAGTTGCGGCCGACGCAGAAGATACGCCTGACGGGAAAGCGGGCCGTCTCTCCAGCCACGGCCACCGACGGAGCGGGCGGCGGCGCGAACACGTAGGCGGTCACGGTTTCAGGTCTCCCAATTCGCCGAGCAGATCGAGCAACTGGTCCAGCCGTTCGCGCCCGAAGCGGCGTTCGATCTCCTCGTAGACCAGACGGCTCTGCGGCACGACTTCGCGAAGCAAGGCGACGCCTCCGGGCGCGAGTTCCAGGCGGGCGCGGCGCTGGTCCTCGATGTCGCGCCGGCGTCGAACGAGACGCCGCTCCTCGAGGGTGCGCAAGATCCGCGTAAGGCTCGGCGCAAGGACGGCCGAGCGCGAAGCGACTTCGCTTGCGTCGAGCGGGCTTTCGTCGGCGAGCACACGGATCACCCGCCACTGCTGCTCGGTCAGGTCGTAAGGCGAAAGAACCGGCCTGAAACGCCCCATGACCGCCTCGCGCCCTCGGACGAGCGCGATGATCAACGAGCGCCGCATGTTCGGCGGGATCAGGGGATCGTCGATCGCTTCCGGGCGGGTCCGTGAATTCCTTGCCATCGGCAGAACTTCGACCATTCGTCGCCCACGGGCAAGCGCGAGAGCGCCAAGACAGCCGGAATCAATCGTCAGGGCCGGGGAGGCGGAACCAGCCGAAAATCCGGCAACTCACGAAGGGCGAGTTCGGGGCCCGCGGGCGAATAGACGACGAAGAGCTGCATCGGCCCGTCGCCCGTGTTGAGCGTCGAATGGTGGCGACTCTCGGGTATGTAGATGGTGCAGCCGGGCCCGACCTTCTCGACGATCGGATTGCCGTCGTCGTCCTCGACCATCTGCTCGCCGGTTCCGGAGATGACGAAGATGATCTCCTCGGCGCCCGGATGGTTGTGGCGCGAATGGCCCTGGCCTTGGGCAAGGTCGACGACACCGCCGGAGAAACGCTCCGCCCCGTTCACCTCAGGCGCGACGGTGAGCGCCAGCCGCCCCCAGTCGAAGGCGAAGGTGTTCACGTCCTTCGGATAGCGGAAAAACCGGTCGCGGCTCATGATTTCCTCCCTGCGGTCCTTGTCTTTACCTTGCGGATCGGCAGCGCTTTGAAGTTCGCCGTCTGGTCGCGGATCGCGGCCTCGGCCGGCAGGCGTTCCATCGAAGACGCGCCGTAGAAGCCGTGGATGTCGCTGCGCTCAAGGATGTAGCGTGCATCCTCGGGCATCGAGATCGGTCCGCCGTGGCAGAGCACGATGACCTCCTTGCGCACCTTGCGCGCGGCCGCGGCGATGGCGTCGATCTCGACGACGCAGGAATCGAGCGTCTTGGCGCTGGTGGCGCCGATCGAACCGCCGGTCGTCACGCCCATATGGGCGACGATGATGTCCGCGCCGGCCTTCGTCATCGCCTTCGCTTCGTCGGGGTTGAAGACGTAGGGCGTGGTCAGGAGATCGAGTTGGTGGGCGGCGGCGATCATGTCGACCTCGAGCCCGTAGCCCATGCCGGTTTCCTCGAAACTCTGGCGCATCGCGCCGTCGAAGAGGCCGATGGTCGGGAAGTTCTGGACACCCGAGAAACCCAAGTCCCTCAGTTCCGCGAGAAAGCGAGGCATCAGGATGAAGGGATCGGTGCCGTTGACGCCGGCGAGAACCGGCGTCTTCCTGACCACCGGCAGCACCTCGACGGCCATCTCCTTGACGATCTCGTTGGCGTTGCCGTAGGCGAGCAGACCGGCGGCCGAGCCGCGGCCGGCCATGCGGTAGCGACCCGAATTGTAGATGATGATGAGATCGATTCCGCCGGCCTCCTCGGCCTTGGCCGATAGTCCGGTTCCGGCGCCGCCGCCGACGATCGGCCGGCCTTCGGCGATCATCCTGCGGAATCGTTCGAGAATCTTCCTGCGTTGTATGGCGGGCATCGTGCCTCTCAGTTTCGGGCGAGTTCTCTGAACGCCGCCACGGCGGCCTCGGCGAAGGCGGCGTCGTTGATGTGGAGCGGCAGCCGCTCGATGCGGCGCGAGGAAGTGACGACGAGCGTTTTCGCGATCGCCTCGAAGAGCGCGGCGTCGGCTTCAGGGTCCCAGAAAGCGCCGCCCTCGATGTCGAGCGACGATACGCCCCTTTCCGGAATGAGGAGGCGGACCGGTCCCTCGCAGGCGTTGAGTTTCGCCGCGATCCATGCGCCGATGGCGCGGTTCTCGTCCGGCGTCGTGCGCATCAGCGTCACGTTCGGGTTGTGGTGATAGAGCGTTCGGCCGCGATGCTTCTCCGGCACGGTCGAGGGCGCCCAGAAATTGACCATGTCGAGCGCGCCGACCGAGCCGACCCACGGGATTTTCGTGCGCGCGACGGCGCCGAAGCGGTCTTCGGTCGCCGGCAAAACGCCGCCAAAAAGCAGGTCGCAGACCTCGGTCGTGGTGATGTCGATGACGCCCTCGATCATGCCGCTGTCGGCGAGCTTTTCCATCGCGCGGCCGCCGGTGCCCGTCGCATGAAAGACCATGCAGTCGTATGTGTCGCGCAGCGCCTCGGCGATCGCCGTGACGCAGGGCGTGGTGACGCCGAACATGGTGAGGCCGATCGCGGGCTTGCCCTCGGCGGCCCGCGCAGGGCGGGCGACCATGCCGGCGATCGCCTGGGCCGCATTATGGAGAACGGTGCGCGACACGCGGTTCAGGCCCGCCAGGTCGGTGACGGCCGGGACCATGACGATGTCGGAGACGTCGACATAGGGCGCGGTGTCGCCGGAGGCGAGCGTCGAGACCATGACCTTGGGCTGGCCGAGGGGCATCTCGCGCATGCCGGCGGTGACGATCGACGTGCCACCGCCGCCGCCGATGCCGATGACGCCATCAGTTTCGACCCAGTTTGCGCGCATGAAGCCTGCGAACGCCCCCGCCATCGAGGAAACCGCCGCGCCACGGTCGCCTGAGGCCAGAGGGTCGGCCGTCGATCCCGCCCGATAACGGGCCACTTCCGACGCCGGAACATCAACTGGAATGGAGGGGGCTCTGGTGCCGACGTCGACGATGACGGCGTTGATGCCCGACGCCGAGATGCGGCCCTTCAGATAGTCGAGTTCCTCACCTTTGGTATCGGCCGTGCCAACCACATAGATGGTGAGGCCGTCGTCACGCTGTCGTCCGCGGACGGCACGAACCTCTTTCATGTGCTTCCTCCGTCTCACCTTGCCTTCTGGGAGGCATTGCAATGTTGTGAGACTTGAGTATCGTAATGACATGGATGTCTCACGTCAAGAAACGACTGACGATGTCGAGCGGGGTCCGAGGGCACGTACGCGGCGGCTGATGCTCGACACCGCGACGCGACTGATGCAGGGCGGAGCGGTGCCGTCGGTGTCCGACGTCGCGGAGGCCGCTCGCGTCTCGCGCGCCACGGCATACCGCTATTTCCCAAGCCAGGCGGCTCTGGTGCATGCCGTCGTCGACGAGGCGCTTGGTCCGATCCTGAACTGGGCATCCGATTCGCGCGACGCCCGCGTGCGCGTCGACGGGCTGTTGCGCACGTCGCTCCCACGCATCGAGGCTTTCGAGGCGACGTTCCGTTCAGCCCTGAAGCACGCGCTTGAGGAATGGGCGCAGCGGCAGGCCGGTCTCGACGGCCCGGAGCCGCGGTTCACCCGCGGTCATCGGGTGACGCTGCTGCGCAGCGCGCTGGCTCCGCTCGCGTCGTCGATGCCGCCCGCTTCGGTCGAACGCCTGGCAATGGCACTGTCGCTGATGTTCGGGATCGAGGCGCTGGTCGTGCTGAAGGATATCTGGGGCATGGACGGCGGCGAAGCTTCCGAGGTCGTACGGTGGGCGGCGGCGATGCTCGTCGAAGGAGCCGCAAACGCCACGAGACATGGAGCGGACGGCGCTTGAGAAATCAGGAGGTTGCATAATCTGGTCCTACCAATTTCGATCGCATGTGGCTCTGGCCTTCGTGAGAGTGAACGAATGAAAACGATTACATCGATCGTTCGCTGGTTTGACGCTGCAATGTCATGTTGCTGTAATCATTCAGCTTTCGACATCGGAGCCGTGGCCGGAAGATTCAACTTGACCGCCATCGCCAGTTGGTAATACCAGATTGGGAGCATCGCATTGACGGTCGTCGGGCGTCCCGCACGACTGGATCGCCTGGAAGCCGCCGGAGGAGACCTGCGGCGACAGGTGGAGAAGCCTGCCTAGGCAGGGGCCGTGTCGGCGGCTGGTCGCCGCATGGATGAGGCGCAAACGGGAGGAAGTCGAAATGCGCAACAAACTGACCGGCGTGCTTGCCGGCATCGGATTCACACTTGCCTGCGGAACATCGGCGTTCGCGCAGGAACTGACGATCTTCTGGGCCGAATGGGATCCTGCCAACTACCTGCAGGAACTCGTCAACGAGTACGAGGCCGAGACCGGCGTCAAGGTCACGGTCGAGACGACGCCGTGGTCGGACTTCCAGACCAAGGCCTTCACCGAGTTCAACGCCAAGGGTTCGGCCTACGACATGGTGGTCGGCGATTCGCAGTGGATCGGCGCGGCTTCCGAGGCCGGGCACTACGTCGACCTGACCGAGTTCTTCAACAAGCACGATCTCAACAACGTGATGGCCCCGGCGACCGTGAAGTACTACGCCGAGTACCCGTCCAATTCGGGCAAGTACTGGTCGATCCCGGCCGAGGGCGACGCGGTGGGCTGGTCCTACCGCAAGGACTGGTTCGAGGACCCGAAGGAGATGGAGGCGTTCAAGGCCAAGTACGGCTATGATCTGGCGCCGCCGGCCACATGGGCCCAGATGCGCGACATCGCCGAGTTCTTCCATCGTCCGGATCAGAACCGCTACGGCATCGCCATCTACACCGACAACTCGTATGACGGCCTGGTGATGGGCGTCGAGAACGCGATCTTCTCGTTCGGCGGCGAGCTTGGCGACTATGCGACCTACAAGGTCGACGGCATCATCAACTCCGACCAGAACGTGAAGGCGCTCGAGGCGTACCGCGAACTCTACGGTTTCACGCCTCCGGGCTGGGCGAAGACCTTCTTCGTCGAGAACAACCAGGCGATCACCGAGAACCTGGCGGCGATGAGCATGAACTACTTCGCCTTCTTCCCGGCGCTGACGAACGAGGCCTCCAACCCGAACGCCAAGGGCACCGGCTTCTTCGCCAACCCGGCCGGCCCGGACGGGCACCAGTTCGCCGCGCTCGGCGGGCAGGGCATCTCCGTGATCTCGTATTCGGAGAACCAGGAGGAATCGATGAAGTTCCTCGAATGGTTCATCAAGGACGAGACCCAGAAGCGCTGGGCCGAGCTGGGCGGCTACACCGCCAGCGCCAAGGTGCTGGAGTCGCCGGAGTTCCAGAATGCAACGCCGTACAACAAGGCGTTCTACGAGACCATGTTCAAGGTCAAGGACTTCTGGGCGACTCCGGAGTATGCGGAGCTGCTGATCCAGATGAACCAGCGCATCTATCCGTACATCACGGGTGGTCAGGGCACGGCGAAGGAAGCGCTCGACTCGCTCGCCGCCGACTGGAACGCGACGTTCAAGAAGTACGGCCGCAACTAACGGGCCGTGAGGCGGAGGGGGCGCATTCCGCCCCCTCCGTTCGCTTTTCGGGGACAGGGAAGAACACCATGGCGACGGCGGTCATGACCACGCTCGATCCGGCATCGCGGGCGGCCGCGCGAGGCATGAGCGACATCACGATACGAAACCTCTTCATCGTGCCGACGATCCTCTTCCTGATCGTCTTCAACATCTTTCCTCTGCTCTATTCCCTCGGCTACTCGTTCACGGATTTCCGCGCGTCGAGCGCCGCGCCCGCCAATTTCGTGGGTCTGCAGAACTACCGTGACCTGCTGAACGATGAATTCATCTGGCGAAACTTCGCGATCACGGCGAAGTACGTCATCGTGTCAGTGACGGGACAGGTGATCGTCGGCTTCGGCGTCGCCATGCTGCTGAACCGCGACATTCCGTTCAAGGGGCTGCTGACCACGCTGCTGCTGCTGCCGATGATGTTGTCGATGGCGGTGGTCGGCCTGTTCTGGAAACTGCTCTACGATCCGTCCTTCGGCATCATCAACTACGCGCTGGGGCTCGGGAAGTTCGAGTGGCTCTCGAACCCGGACATGGCGCTCTATGCCGTCGCGCTGACCGACATCTGGATGTGGTCGCCCTTCGTCATGCTGCTGTCGCTCGCCGGACTTTCGGCTGTGCCGAAGCATCTCTACGAGGCCGCGGCGATCGATCGCGCCGGGCCGATCTACACGTTCTTCCGCATCACGCTGCCGCTGGTGGCGCCGATCCTGATGATCGCGATCATCTTCCGCACGATGGAGGCGTTCAAGACCTTCGACCTCGCCTACATCCTTACGAGCCAGCCGACCACCGAGGTGATCTCGATCCGGCTCTACAAGATGGCGTTCCAGGAATGGCAGACGGGCATGTCGTGCGCACTCGCCTACATCGTCCTCATCATGGTGCTGGCCATCACCAACATCTACGTCAAGTACCTGAACAAGGTGAAGGAGCGCTGAGATGGCTCAGGTCCGAACCTCCACCGAGATAGCGCTCAACCGCGTCGCCATCGTATCGGTGCTGCTTGTAACCCTGATCTTCCTGGCGCCGATCTACTGGATCGGCTCCACAGCGTTCAAGCCGCGCAACCTGGCGACGACGATCCCCCCAACGATCGTGTTCACGCCGGAGGTCTCGCCGTTCGTCAAGCTTATGGTGCGGCGCTCGCAACTTCGCGAGCAGCCCACGCCCGAGGAGTACTCCGCCGCGCCGTGGTGGGAGCAGTTGATCTATGACGGCGGCGAAAAGGCGGTGCGCGACGGCAAGGGCGAGGTGCAGCTCTCCGGCTATCCGAACCGCTTCATGAATTCGCTGATCGTGGCGATCACCTCGACGGTGCTGGCGGTCGGCATGGGCACGTTCACCGCATACGGATTCTCACGCTTCAAGGTGAAGGGGGAGCAGGATCTGCTCTTCTTCATCCTGTCGACCCGCATGCTGCCCCCGGTCGTGGTGGCGATTCCGATGTTCCTGATGTATCGCGTCGTCGGCCTGAACGACACGCATCTCGGCCTCATCATCCTCTACACCGCCTTCAATCTCAGCTTTTCCGTCTGGCTGATGAAGGGTTTCATGGACGAGATCCCCAAGGAGTACGAGGAGGCGGCCCTCGTCGACGGCTACACGCGCATGCAGGCGTTCTTCAAGATCGTGCTGCCGGAAGCGGCGACGGGCATCGCGGCGACCGCCGTGTTCTGCTTCATCACCGCCTGGAACGAATACGCCTTCGCCCTGATCATGACCAACCGGCGGGCGCAGACCGCGCCGCCCTTCATCCCGTCACAGGTCGGGTCGGGGCTTCCCGACTGGACCGTGATCGCGGCCGGCACCTTCCTCTTCCTCCTGCCGGTCGCGATCTTCACCTTCCTGCTGCGCAATCACCTCCTGCGCGGCGTGACGTTCGGGGCGATCCGCAAATGATCAGCAGCTCGAGATTGCAAACAATCGCCGAGGTGGTGATGGTTCTGGGAATCGTCGCGCTCTGCCAGCCGTGGAACTTCTTCCTTCACCGCTACGGCGTGACGATCATCCTCATCGGCCTGGTGACGTTCCTGCTTACCAACTGGTTCGGGTCGAAGGACGAGCCCGAGGTCGGCAAGGCCAACCGAAAAGAAGGTCACTGATGACCCAGATCGAGCTCAAGGGTCTGCAGAAGCGTTTCGGCGCGCTGCAGGTCATCAACGACGTCAACCTGTCGATCGCCGACAACGAGTTCATCGTGCTCCTCGGCCAGTCGGGCTGCGGCAAGACGACGACGCTGCGCGCGATCGCCGGGCTGGAGACGATCGACGAGGGGGACATCCTAATCGACGGTCAGCCGGTGCAGCATCTGAAGGCTTCGGACCGCGACATCGCGATGGTGTTCCAGTCCTTCTCGCTCTATCCGCACATGAACGTCTACGAGAACGTCGCCTTTCCGCTTCGCGCGACGCGGATGAACAAGGCCGAGGTGGACAAGGCGGTGCGCGAGATCGCGCGGGTCTTGAGGATCACGGAACTGCTCGACAAGAAACCGTCGGCGCTGTCGGGCGGCGACATGCAGCGTGTCGCCATCGGCCGCGCGCTGGTGAGGCGTCCCAAGGCGATGCTGATGGACGAACCGATCGGCGCGCTCGACGCCAAGCTGCGCGAGGAGATGCGCGCCGAGATCAAGCGGCTGCATCTCAAGCAGGGATCGACGACGATCTACGTGACCCACGACCAGATCGAGGCGATGAGCCTCGCCGACCGCATCGTCGTCATGCACGAAGGCATGCTCCAGCAGGTGGGCACGCCGACGGAGGTCTATGCCTACCCGACCAACACATTCGTCGCGCGCTTCGTTGGTTCACCGGTGATGAACATCGTCGACGTGACGGTTTCCGACACGAAGGAAGGGGCACGGGTGGCGGTGGCCAACGCCGATGGTTTCCTCTTTCCGAAGGAATTGATCGGCCAGCTCGGTGACAAGGCCAATGGCGGGCTTCAACTCGGCGTCCGTCCCGAGGGCGTGCTGGTCGAGCGCGAGGCGAAATCGGGCTACCTGCCGGTCGAGGCGCACATCATCGAACCGCTGGGCGCCTACGACATCGTCGATCTGAAGGTCGGCACGGAGATGCTGAGGGCGCGCACGCGCAGCGGCTACGTCGGCAAGGCCGGAGATCGGGTCTACGCCCGCATCGATCCGGCGCAGGCGCATTTCTTCGACGCCAAGACCACCAACTCGCTGGGGGTGAGGCTCTAGCCATGGCCCATATCGAGCTCAGGAACGTCACGAAGGTCTTCGGCCGGCACACGGCGCTCAAGAACCTCAACCTCGAAATCGCCGACGGCGAGTTCTTCGTGCTGCTCGGCGAGACGGGCGCCGGCAAGACGACGACGCTTCGGCTGGTGGCCGGACTCGACAAGCCGACCGAGGGCCAGGTCTTCATCGACGGCGTCGACGTCGCCGACTGGGGCGCGGCCGAACGCGATGTCGCACTCGTGCTCCAGCAGTACTCGCTGTACCCGCGCTACACGGTGAGGCAGAACCTCGAATTCCCGCTGAAGCCCAAGATCCGCCGCGTGCCGGACGCCGAGATCGCCGAGCGTGTCGCGCGGGTGGCGAAGACGCTGCGCATCGAGCATCTTCTCGAGCGCAAGACCGACCGGCTGTCGGGCGGCGAGATGCAGCGCGTGTCGATCGGCCGCGCGATCGTTCGCAAGCCGCGCGTGTTCCTGATGGACGAGCCGCTGTCGGCGCTGGACGCCAAGCTCCGCGAGGCGCTGCGCACCGAACTGAAGAACATCCAGATGAACCTCGGCCAGACCTTCCTGTTCGTGACGCACGACCAGATCGAGGCGATGTCGATGGGCGACAAGGTCGGTGTGCTCAATCACGGCAAGCTCGTGCAGACCGGCACGCCCCACGAGATCTATTCGAACCCGCGCGATACATTCGTGGCGGGGTTCGTCGGCTCGCCGCCGATGAACCTGCTGCCCGGCAAGGTCGTCGCCGACCGCGCCGTCGTCGCTCCGACCAGCTTCGAGCTGCCGCTGAACGGCCAGGCCAAGGCCGCTCCGACAGACGGGCGTCCGCTGATCTTCGGCATCCGGCCGGAGGACGTCACACTCGCGGCGGACGCACCCGTTGCGGCGATGGTGCACGACGTGGAGAACCACGGCGTGGAAAAGATCGTCACGCTACGCGTCGGCGACGCCATGCTGCGGGCGACCGTTCCCGCGCGCACGATCGTCGCGATCGAGGATACGGTTCGCATGGCGTGGAACCCCGAGAAGGTCGTGCTTTTCGATGGTGGGACGGGGATCAGCCTGAGGCATCAGGGGTAGGAGCCCTTCCGCTCGCCCTTCCCTGGGGAAAGGGCTATGGTCGGGCCATGGCGGTCTCGCGACTATCCTTCGGTCCATTCGCGCTCGATGCCGAGCGCGGCGTCCTGATCCGTGAAGGCAAGCCGGCCCAGCTCGGGCAGCGTGCGGCAGCGCTGCTCCAGGCGCTCGTCGAGGCCGGCGGCGCCCCTGTCACAAAAACCGAACTGATGGACCGGGGGTGGCCTGGCCTTACTGTCGAGGAAGGCAACCTGACCGTCCAGATCGCGGCCCTGCGCAAGGCACTTGGCAACGGTCCCGAGGGGCACGACTGGATCATCACTGTCCCGCGGCTAGGCTACCGCCTTCTCAACATACGCCAAATGGGCAGTTCGGCCGACACATCGGCGCAGCCTTCGCTGGCGGTCCTGCCCTTTCAAGACCTTGGCGCCGACTCGGCGCAGGACTGGTTCGCGGACGGCGTGGTCGAGGACATCATCACCGCCCTCAGCCGCTTCAGAAGCTTCGCGGTGATCGCACGCAACTCCTCCTTCACCTACAAAGGCCGCGCAGTGGACGTTCGGCAGGTGGCCAAGGAACTCGGCGTCCGCTACGTGCTCGAAGGCAGTCTTCGTCGCGCGGGGAACCGCCTGCGGATCGCGGCCCAACTCGCGGACGGTACGACCGGCGCGCATCTTTGGGCCGAGAACTTCGACGGCACGGTCGAGGACGTGTTCGAGTTTCAAGACAGCATAACCGACGGTGTCGCATCGATCGTCGGCTCTCAGATCGAGGCCGCCGAGATCCGCCGCTCCCGGCTGGAGCGCCCAGGCTCCATCGCCGTCTACGATATCCAGCTCAAGGCGCAGGCGACGCGGAATTTCACAGGAACAGAAAAGGAGAACGCCGAAGCATATGCGTTGCTGACGGAGGCCCTCCAACTCGAACCCGATAACGCCCTGACCCTTGCGCAGGCTGCGTGGGCTCTCAGCCGGAGGGGTGCGATGGGTCGTCAGGAAGGCGAGGCCGGCGACCGGGAAAAGAGCGTGCAACTCGCGCACCGGGCGCTCGAACGTGCCAATGGCGATCCCATGGTCATGGCCTATTGCGGCTATGTGCTAATTCACATGGCGCGCGACTACGATCTGGCCATGGCGGTCTTCACCACCGCGGTCGAAGCCAATCCACACAATCTGATGGTGGTCAGCGCCGCGGGTGTCGGCCACCTCCATTGCGGCGACGTGGCCGACGCGCTCGCGCTGTTCCGCCGAGCGGACCGACTGAGCCCTCGCGACAGCCTCGCGCATGTCACGCTGACCGGGATCGCCCATGCGCTGATGGTTCTCGGCGACTATCCCGAAGCGCTTGTCACTGCCGGCCGGTCGCTTGCCGCAAATCCGAACTATCTGCCGACCTACTGGATGCTGATCGCGGGAAACGCGCATCTCGGCCACATGGACCAGGCCAGACATTATCTAGATGCCTACCT
This sequence comes from Rhizobiaceae bacterium, assembly GCA_050184585.1. Classification (GTDB taxonomy): domain Bacteria; phylum Pseudomonadota; class Alphaproteobacteria; order Rhizobiales; family Rhizobiaceae; genus JBFXAF01. The sequence continues at coordinate 266,802 of JBFXAF010000001.1, forward strand.
CAAGGTGGTACCCGAGGCGTCACTTGCCCGCATCCGCGCCGGCCAGCCGGCGAAGCATCCGGACCGCTTGGCCACAATCCTCGATGGACTTCGGCTCGCGGGCCTGGGGGAGGGCTGAATCCATCGCGCCGATCCGGGGCAGGCCGGCCCGCGATTTGTAACAATTCGCAACTCTTAAGACTGCGCTTAGGGACCGAAACCGGTCACCAGGGCCAACGTATCGGCATCGAAGCTTCCCAAGGGAGACACGACGATGCTAACCCCCATGAACATTCTATCGACCAGCCAGGGCGAACTTCACGGCCGTCGCGCCGACATGGCCGAGATCGAGCGCTCGGCGGAGCGGATGCTCAAGCTTATCGGCATGCTGAAGGCGCTCCTGTGGCCGGTTCACCTTGGTCCGGCGAAGCGCGGCGTCGACGAACGGGCCGGTCATCCGCGACCATCCGTTGCGTAGGTCGTCGCGGCCCGCTAGAAGCCCGGCATCGCAACCGCTAGGGCAGCCGCGCCTTGCCATCGTAACCACCGGTCTCGCTGAATTCGCCCTCGCTCCGGCCGGCTACCGCCGACCGGCAACGAAATCCGTTCGCGAGGCGGCGGATCGAGACCGGTCAGGCCCTCGCGTCCGGCGCCCATCTCCAGAACACCACGCCTCTCACGGTCTTCGACCGGCATGAACATTCGCCGTCTTGCCGAACCCCGGTTCGGAAAGCCAAGACGTCATGTCGGTCCTTCACATGCGGTGGACGCTCGTCCCCGCCGCCTCGCCACGTCCCCTTCGCCACTGTTCGACCTGCGGGATTGATCGCCCCTTCGCCAGCAGCGGCCTGTTCCGGCTGAACGCCAATGGCCGGCGGCTCGACGCCTGGCTGATCTACCGATGCACGGCCTGCGACAGAACGTGGAACCGTACGGTCTTCGAGCGGCGGGTCCGCGGCGATATCGCGGACGACATGCTGGAGGGACTGGAGGCGAACGATGCGGATCTGGCGCGGCGCATCGAAAACGATGTGTCGCGTCTGGGAGCGCTTGCGCAAGACCCGGAACGTCGCTGGACCGTTGAGACGGTGGTGCTCACAACCGGCTCGCAGGCATGGACGTCCGTCCGCCTCGAGATCGCGGCACCTGCGGGAGGGCCACGCCTCGACCGGTTGCTGTGCAACGAACTCGGCCTGTCGCGACGGACGGTTGTGCGAATGGCGGAGGAGGGGAGGCTGTTGGTCGAGGCCGGGACTGCGGACCGACTGCGGCGGGCCGTCAGCGGCAGCGTGGTGCTGACGTTCATCGAGCCGGGCGTGGCGCTGCTGGATCGGGCGAAGTGTTGACGTTCACCAACAATGAAAAAGGCCCGCCGAAGCGGGCCCTGGTCTTCACCGGTCCGAGAACGGTCTCAGGCGGCCTTCTTGCCGAAGTCGTAGATCCTGCCGATCTCGGCCTGGACGGTCTTGGCGCCGTCGGCGACGACGGTGCGGGCGGTCTCGGCCGCTTCGCGGACGCGCTCGTAGTTGGCGCGGGCGTTCTCGCGGACGAAGTCGGCCTGGACCTGCACGGCCTCGTTAATCGACTTCGAGCCGGCGACCTTCTCGACCGTCGTCAGCGCGTGCTGAACATTGGCCAGCGTCATGTCGAGCAGGCCACGGGTGAGGTTGGCGTAGCCGCCGACGAAAGACGTCGCCAGCTTCTCGGCGCCGTCGGTGAGCTTGCCAGCCGTGCCGTGGACGCTCTCGGCGCGCTCCTTGGCCGAATTGGCGGTGCGCTGCACGAAGTCGCGCGCGGCGGCGGGAACCTCGATCTTGGACTGGATATTGGTCATCGTCTCGCGGACCTGGTCGACATAGGACTGGGCGGCGGACTGGGTCTTGGTGGAAGCCTTGGTCATTTCTCTCTCCATTCTCGTTAGGGAGCCATGGTCGCCCCGTCCGTCATGGCCCGGGGATGACGCTGATATAGGTGAAAGCATTGTGCAGTGCAACATGGCTTTATGGTGCGCCGCAATATTTCCTTTAAGGCAATGAAAAAAAACGGAGAAATCTGCAAACGCCTAACGTAGACAGCGCAGGAAAAGACCGTTCGTGCTTGAAATCGGCTGGAATCGCCCGCACATCGCGGCAGGGCGCCCTCGCGCCCGCCGGCCCAGAGGACCGCCCATGCCGAGCCAAGCCGCAGCGACGAGCCTGCCCATGTCGGGACAGGAAACCGAGAAGATTGCCGCCCTCAGGCGCACCAAGCTTGTGGCGACAGGAGCGCTGGTGGCGTGCTTCCTCGTTTTCCTCGTCGCCAAGGCCTTCGAGGGATTGCACCCGGCGATCGGGTTCCTGGCCGCCTTCGCAGAGGCCGCGACCATCGGCGGTCTCGCCGACTGGTACGCGGTGGTCGCGCTATTCAAGCGCCCACTCGGTCTGCCGATCCCGCATACGGCTATCATTCCGGAGAACCAAGGCCGCATCGCCGACAATCTCGGCCGCTTCATCGAGTTGAACTTCCTGGCGCCGGATCCGGTGAAAGAAAAGCTGGCCGAGGTCGACTTCGCGGCGCTGGTCGCCGACTGGCTGTCCGACCGGGAGCGCGCGGACGGCCTGTCACGCTTCGTCGGAAGGCTGGTGCCGCAGACGCTGTCGGCGATCGAGCAGTCCGGCCTGCGGGGCTTCGTGACCGCGAGGATGCTGGCGCAGGTGGAGAAGGTGGAAGTGGCGCCGCTGGCGGCGGAACTGCTTTCGGCCTTTACCGATGACCGGCGCCACCAGCGGCTGTTCGACGAGTTCACCAAGGTGGTCGGAAAGTTCCTCGCCGACGAGAAGGCCCTCGAGGCGCTCCGCGACAAGATTCGCGAGGAGCTGCCGTCTCTGTTCAACCTGTTCCGCGCCGACGCCTATCTCCTGAAGCGTATCGTCAAGTCCGCGAGCTCATTGCTCGAAGAGGTGAGGGAGGATGCCGATCACCCCATGCGAGCAGACTTCGACGGCTTCGTGAAGAGGTTCATCGAGCGGCTTCGGAAGTCCAAGGACTATGCGAAGCGGGCGGAGAAGATGAAGCGCGACTTCCTTGCGCGGCCGGAGCTCTCGGACCTGGCGGGCGACATGTGGGACAGCCTGAGGCTGTTCATAGAGCAGGACGCCAGGTCGGATGATTCGATGATCCGAAGGCACCTCGCCAGCATGTTCGTCGAGGTCGGCCGTCACCTCGCCAGCGATCCGCAGATACGTGCCGACATGAACCAGGGATTCGTCGTCGCGCTGGCGTCCTTCGTGGAGACACAGAAGAGCGGGGTGTCGCGGTTCATCTCCGACCAGGTGAAGCGCTGGGACCTCGCCCAGCTGACGCGGCTGATCGAGATCAACATCGGCCGCGACCTGCAATACATCCGCTTCAACGGCATGCTGATCGGCGGCCTGGCAGGCGTGGCGCTGCACCTGGCGGAGCTGATCCTCGCCTAACGCGGACCACGTGGATATTCGAGCTGCATGGCCACGACGTCCGCGGTGCGCTCGCCGTAGCGCTCGGCGATCTGGCGCAATGTGCGGTCCAAGGCTCGAGCCGGTGGCGCGTCGGCGAAATCCGGCACGCGCCCGTCCGCCGGCCAGTCCGACGCCGCGCGGTCGGGGACGATGGCGAGGCCGCTCAGCGTCGGAACAGGGTCCGTGGTCGGGGCGAATGTCACCGCCTGCGAGCGGTAGGTGCGCGACCAGGAATCGGCGACCATCGCCAGCGACACCTCGTCGATGCCGGGCGTCAGCGCGATGCCGCGCTCCTCGCGGTTCCAGAAGGCGAAGACGTTGCCGAGCACGGTCATGGCGAAGGGCCGGTTGAGGCGGAACGCGGCGCTGGCGTGGCGTGCGTCCCAGCTGGCGATGCCGAGTTCCGCAGCGACTGACTCCGCCCTGGCGCGGCCGGCGATCGCCTCGATCAGCGTGAGCATCATCGGCATCGAGGCGGTGATGCCCGTGGTCGTCGCGACATCGCCGTCGGCGACGAAGCGACGGTCGGCGACGTATTCGAGGCTCGGCGTCTCCTCGCGCAACTGATCGAGCGAATACCAGTGCGTCGTGGCCTGCCTGCCGTCGAGCAGGCCGGCTGCGCCCACGACCGTCGCGCCGACGCAGACGCCGATCACCGTCGCGCCCTTGTTCGACTGGCTCCGGATCCAGGCGAGCGCGACCGCGTCGTCATGGGGTTCCATCGCGGGCACAATGACGTAGTCCGCGCCGTCCGGATGGGCGGCGTCGAACTCGGCGATGGTCTGGTCCGCCTGAACAGTCAAGGCCGGGTAAAGCGTCACCGGACCCGGCCCGGTCGAAAGCGCCACCACGTCGGCCACGTCCGCGCGCTTCAGTATGCCGTAGGGCATCAGATAGTCGGTGGTCTCGGTCTTGTCGTTGATGCCGAGGATGGCGATGAGCGGGCGTTCGCGATCAGGCTTCAGCGCGGCAAGCGTGGCCCTGGTCTCGTCGTCAGCGATCGGCGCTGGCGCGACGGCGGCCGGCGCCGGCGGCAGGGTGACGAGCCAGCCGGCGACGCCCGCGGCCGAGAGCACCGCAAGCGCGAGCACGCCCCAAAGGATCAGTCGAAGGGTCATGGGTCCTCGCTCCAGCATCACAATCCACCCTTGACCGGGGATGTAGTGCAGCTAGGCTTTGGCCGAAATGACATAAATCAGGCGAAAACCGCCATGCCGCGTTCGATCGCGATCGTCCTTCATCCCGGTTTTCAGTTGCTCGACGTGGCCGGTCCGGTGGCAGCGTTCGAGATGGCCGAACGGTTCCGGCCGGGCAGCTACACGCTGACGCTGATGGCCCCGGACGGAGGAGACATCGAAAGCTCGTCCGGCCTGACGCTCGCCGCCAAGCGGCTGGGCGAGGGGCCGTGCGACACCGTCATCGTGTCGGGCGGCGAGATCGTGCGGTCGATGGCGGCGGCCCACGCGATCGTCGCATGGCTGGGCCGGGTCGAGGCGCGGCGCATCGCCAGCGTCTGCTCCGGCGCGTTCCTGCTTGCCGAGGCAAGACTGCTCGACGGCCGCCGCGCGACGACGCACTGGAACAGCACCGGCGATTTCGGCCGCCGCTATCCAGGGGTGAAGCTCGACGCGGAGCGCATATTCACCCAGGACGGAAATGTCTGGACCTCGGCCGGCATCTCGGCGGGCATCGACCTTGCGCTGGCGCTGATCGAGGACGATCTCGGCCCGGAGATCGCCAGGCGCACGGCGCAGCAGCTCGTCGTCCATCAGCGCCGGCCGGGCGGCCAGTCTCAGTTCTCTTCGCTGGTGGAACTCGGCGGGCGGACAGGACGCTTCGCCGAGCTGATCGGCTGGATGCGGGACCATCTCCCGGAAGTCCTCACAGTGGAGCGCCTTGCGGAGCAGGCAGCGATGAGCCCGCGCAACTTCGCCCGCGCCTTCGCCACGGAAACGGGAACCACGCCGGCGAAAGCCGTCGAACGCATGCGTCTCGAGACCGCCCGGGTGGCAGTCGAGGAAACGCATGCACCCCTGGACCATATCGCGGAGGCGTCCGGCTTCGGCGATGCGGGGCGCATGCGGCGGGCCTTCCTGCGCGCGCTTGGGCAGCCGCCGCAGGCGATCAGACGCGCCGCGCGCGGTTAGCGCCGCGCTCGATTGACCGCCTCCGCCTTTGATCTAATCTCGTTTCACGGCCGGCTTCTCCGGCCCGACGGGAGGACGACAATGGCCAAGAAAGCCGAACCAGAGAACTTCACAGACATGTTCGCCAAGCTGGGCGAGGGGCTGAAACTGCCGAACGTCGACGTCGAGAAGGTCCTCGCGCATCACAAGAAGAACCTCGAGGCTCTGCAGAAGTCGGCTCAGGCGGGGGCCGCGGGCGCGCAGAACCTGATGGCGAAACAGCGCGAGGTCCTGCAGGAGACGCTCGCCGACATCACCGACATGGCGAGGAATTTCGGCGGGTCCGGCAACCCGCAGGACTTTGTCGCGAAGCAGGTCGAGTTTGCGCGCAAGTCGTTCGAGGCCGCGGTCAAGCATGCCGGCGATTCGGCCGACATCGTCAGGAAATCGGGATCCGAGTCCATCGAAGTCCTCCGCGCGCGCATCAAGGACGCAATGGAGGAGGTTCGCGAAACCTTCGAGCAGAAGAAGTGAGCGGTTCGCCGTCGGTCGGCCCCGGTCGCCTCAGGCAGACGGAGATCTATGTCACTGGCGCGGGCGGCAAACGGCCGCTCGTCCCGGTGGCGCCGGCCGAACTCGAGGCCAGAGCCGAGCGCGCCATGAGCGTCGAGGCCGCCGCCTATGTGATCGGCGGAGCCGGAATGGAAGCCACCATGCGCGCGAACCGCGAGGCGTTCGACCGCCGGCGCTTCGTGCCTCGGGTGCTGCGCGACGTGGCGAGCCGCGACCTCTCGGTCACGCTGTTCGGGCGCGCGCACAAGGTCCCGATCCTGCTGGCGCCGATCGGCGTGCTGGAACTGGCGCACAAGGACGCCGACCTGGCGGTGGCCAAGGCGGCGGCCGCGGAGGGCGTCGGCTACGTCTTCTCCAACCAGGCGTCGACGCCGCTGGAGGCATGCGCCGAGACCATGGGCAATGCGCCGCGCTGGTTCCAGCTCTACTGGTCGAGCGACGACGACTTCGTCCGGTCCGTGGTGGGCCGCGCCGAGAAATCGGGCTGCGAGGCGATCGTGGTCACGCTGGACACGACCCTGCTCGGCTGGCGGCCGCGCGACCTCGATCTCGCCTATCTGCCATTCCTGCGCGGGCTCGGTCTGGCGCAATATCTCTCCGATCCGGTGTTTCGAGAGAAGATCCCGACATCGCCTCCGGACACCGGGTTCCGGCCGAAGGGCCTTGGCATCGTAGCGACGGCGCTGAGCCTCAGAAGCAAGGGCAGGCAGTTCGACCTGCCGATGGGCAGGATGCGCGCGGCCGTGGCGCATTTCACCGCGACCTATTCGCGGCCGAACCTGCAATGGTCCGACATCGCGCGACTGCGCAAGATGACCAAGCTGCCGATCCTTCTGAAGGGCGTGCGCCACGCGGAGGACGCGAAACTGGCCAAGAAGCACCGCGTCGACGGCATCGTCGTTTCCAATCACGGCGGCCGGCAGGTCGACGGCGAGGCAGCCACGCTCGACGTGCTGCCGGGGGTGGTCGCGGCGGCGGGCGACATGCCGGTGCTGCTCGATTCCGGCATCCGTTCGGGCGCGGATGTGGCCAAGGCGCTGGCGCTTGGGGCCAGCGCGGTGCTGCTCGGCCGCCCCTATGTCTACGGGCTGGCGATCGCCGGCGAGGCGGGCGTGCGCGAGGTCATCCGCAACGTGATCGCGGAGCTGGACCTTACCCTGGCGCTTTGCGGGCTTACGGCGGTCGGCGACCTCGGGCCGGAGTGCCTGGAGGGTTAGCGCGCGGGCTGGGTCACGGTCTGCCGTTCGATCTCGGCGAGCATCTCCTCGACCGCCGCGCGGCCGGCGTCGAGTTCCGCCTCAGTGCGGGCGCGCACGACGAGTTCCGTCCAGAACGTTCCGTCCTGGTATTTCGGATAGGAGCCCATGACGGTGCCGGGATGCGCCTTCTGCACCTCGGTCAGCGGCCCGCCGATGGTGCCCTCGCCGAAGCGGCAGTGCACGGTCGCCGACAGGAGTTTCGTGCCGGTCCTGAGGGTCGGCACGACATTGTCGAGCATGGCCTGGAAGATCGCCGGCACGCCCGCCATCACATGAACGTTGCCGATCCTGAATCCCGGGGCGAGCGAGACGGGGTTGTCGATGTGGGCCGCGCCGACGGGCATGCGGGCCATGCGCTTGCGCGCCTCGGTGTACTCCATGCCGCGCTGGGAATAGCTTTCCTCGAGCATCGAATAGGCCCTGGGATCGTAGTCGCAGGGGACGCCGAAGGCCCTGGCCACCGCGTCCGCGGTAATGTCGTCATGCGTCGGTCCGATGCCGCCGGTCGTGAAGACATAGTCGTTGCGGGCGCGCAACACGTTGATCGCCTCGACGATCGCCGGCTCCTCGTCCGCGACGATCCGCACCTCCTTCAGGTCGATTCCGACGGCGGTCATGATGTCGGCCAGGTGGCCGATGTTTCGGTCCTTGGTGCGGCCTGAGAGAATCTCGTCGCCGATGACGATCATGGCCGCTGTCACGATTTCGCTCATGCCTATGCTCCCGCCCGGTCGGGCGTTTCAATACCGCCCGACCGGGAGAGCGGCAATGGCGCCGTTCAGCAGCTGCCTGCAATCGGCTAAGCTTCGCGCCGGATTCGGCGAGGCTGTTATCGATGGGCATGAAGGCGACGCTGCTCAGACCCGCGGCATGGTGGACCGCGCGGGAGGTGAAGCGCGCCGGTGAGACGGCTGTCGAATCGCAGGCGCGCACGCTGCGATCCCTGCTCGCGCGGGGCAAGGATACGGCCTTCGGCCGCGCGCACGGCTTTTCCGACATCCGGGACGGGCGCGAGTTCCAGCGGCGCGTGCCGCTGAGCGACTACGACGCCTACAGCCCGTGGATCGATCGCATCAAGGCGGGCGAGGCGGACGTCACCTGGCCCGGCAGGCCAGCATATTTCGCCATGACGTCCGGCACCACGGCGGGCACCAAGTTCGTGCCGCTCACCCGCGAGATGATGCCCAACCAGTACGGCTCGACGCGGCGCGCCCTGCTCAACCACTACGGGCGCACCGGGCGCGGAGGATGGGCCGACGGCACCGCCGTCGTGCTGGTCGGCAGCCCGGAACTGAAGGAGCACAACGGCGTCCCGACCGGCCTGCTGTCGGGCATCATCAACCATCACGTTCCGCGCTGGTTCAGGTCCATGTCGCTGCCCGGCGAACGGGTGATCCGCATTCCCAACTGGGAAGAGAAGATGGCGGCGCTGGTCGAGGAGAGCCGCGACCGGGACGTGCGCCTGCTGGGCGGTTCGCCGCTGTGGATGCTGATGTATTTCGAGTATCTTCTCGCGGCCACAGGGAGGAGCGCGGTCCTCGACGTGTTTCCGAACCTGTCGACATTCGTGCATGGCGGCGTCGACTACGGCACGCACCGACAAGCGATCGAACACAAGCTTGGCGGCCGCATCGACACGGTCGAGATCTATCCCGCGACGGAGGCCTTCGTCGCCTTCCAGTATGCCGGGCCGGGCGAAGGCATGCTCCTGAACGTCGGCTCGGGCGTCTATTTCGAGTTCGTGCCCCTGGACAAGGCCGGCGACCCGCATGCCGAGCGCCTGTCGGTGGGCGAGGTCGAGACCGGCGTCGACTATGTCATCGCGGTGTCTACCCACAGCGGCTTCTGGGGCTATGCGATGGGCGACACGGTGCGCTTCGTGTCGACGAAGCCGCCGCTGATCGTCATCACCGGCCGGACCAAGAACTTCATCTCGATGGCCAACGAGCGGCTGATGGCCAAGGAGGTGGAGGACGCACTCGCCGCGGGCGCCGCCGCGACGGGCGTGCGCACGGTGGAGTTCACCGTCGCCCCGCAGCCGGTCCCGCCTGCCGGCGGCCGAGCCTACCACGAATGGTATGTCGAGTTCGACGGCGAAGTTCCTGACGCGGGAACGTTCATGACGGCCGTTGAGGCCTACATCAACGGACGCAACTACAACTACAACGCGTTCAGGAAAAACGGGGTGATCGCGCCGCCCCGCCTCATGGTGGTCAGGCCCGGGGGGTTCCGCGAATACATGAAGGCCGTGGGGCGGATGGGCGGCCAGTACAAGCTGCCGCACCTGCAGAACAACCGCGCCATCGCCGATGCGCTTCGGCCCTTCATCGGGTGAGGCTTGCCGGCCGCGCAAGGCGCGGTAAATGGTTCCAGAGATCGATTCGGGGGTGGGCTTGCTGGAAATCCTGGGCTGGGCGGTTGGCGTGGTCGGCGTCGTCGCGCTTCTCGGCCTCGCGGGCATCGTCCTGTGGACGCGATCGATCGCCGCCAAGGCCGAGCGCATGGTGCCGCTCACCGGCGAGCGGGTCGAGGTGCTGGGCAACCGACTGCGCTACGTCGCGACCGGAGAGGGGCCGCCGATCCTCTTCATCCACGGGCTCGGGGCGCAGCTGCACCAGTTCACCGGACCGCTGTTTCCACGCATGAACGGCTTCCGGCTCGTCGCGGTCGACCGGCCAGGCGCCGGCTATTCGGTGCGCGCCCGGGGCGCGTCAGGGCGTCCGACCGAGCAGGCGCGGGTGCTCGCCGCCTTCATTGACAAGCTTCGCCTCGGCCGCGTGCTGGTGGTCGGTCACTCCTTCGGCGGCGCGGTCGCGCTGGCGCTTGCCGCCAACCATCCGGACAAGGTGGCCGGGCTCGCGCTGATTGCCCCGCATACGCACCATACGGGCATCATCCCGCCCGCCTTCGCTCCGATCTACGTGCCTTCGGCCTTAAAGCGCTGGGTGCTCGCGCGCACGATCTGGGTTCCGATGTCGCTCAGATACGCCGACGCCGCGCTGGCCCACATCTTCGGGCCGCAGAAGCCGCCGCCCGACTACATGACGGCCGGCGGCGGCTGGCTGGGGCTGAGGCCCGCCCATATCGAGGGCAGTTCCGTCGACGTCACGGATTCGCTCGGCGACCATCCGGCGCTGGAGAAGAAGTACGCGTCCATCAAGATGCCGGTGGGCATCCTGTTCGGCACGGCCGACCGCCTGCTCGATCCGCAGGAACACGGCACCGCGATGACAGCGCACATTCCCGGCGTGGAGATCGAACTCTTGGACGGTGTCGGCCACATGCCGCAGTTCTCGGCGCCTGACCGCACGGCGGACTTCATCAGGCGCGTCGCCGTGAGGGCGTTCGGGCGGAGAGCGTAAGCGGCAGGCTCAGCGAAATGCTTGGCCAGGGCGCCGAGATCGTGGAGCAGAACGCGCGGAATCAGGCGCGCGTTCTCAGTGTGCGAGACTATAGAGCTGCCAGGCCTCGGGCATGCCCTTCAGGACATGCGTGCCGAAGTCGTCGAAGCCGAGACCGGAGCCCGCCACGAGATCCTTCACGGTGCGGGAGACGACGACGTCGCCGGCACCCCCCGTTCCGGCGACGCGAGACGCAAGATGCACGGCGATGCCGCGGACATCGGTGTCGGTGATCTCCACTTCACCCGTGTGGAGGCCAGCCCTCGCCGGTACGCCGATGTTCTTCAGCGCCTGGCTGATCGAGACGGCGCATCGTATGGCCCTAGCCGGCCCGTCGAAGGTCGCGAGGAAGCCGTCGCCGAGCGACTTCACCTCGTTGCCGCGGAAGCGCGACAGCTCCTGGCGCACGGTTCGGTCATGCGCGTCGAGAAGCGCGCGCCACCGGACGTCACCCATCGATGCGGCGCGCGAGGTCGAATCGACGATATCGGTGAAGAGCACGGTGGCCAGCACGCGGTCGACGAAAGCGTCGTGGCGTTCGCCGGTGACCATCTCGCGGACTTCCGAAAGAATGCGTTCGCCGAGACCGTCGAGAAACCAGAGATGGTCGGTTCCGGGATGCTCGATCAGCCTTGCGCCCTCGATGCCCGCAGCCAGCTCATGCGCCGCCGCCACGTTGATGACCGCGTCGCCCGTGCGGTGGATGATCAGCGTCGGCACCCGGACCGACGACAGGATGCCGGTGATCTCGATCTCCCGGTTCATGCGCATCAGCGCCGTCGCCGCCGAAGGACTTGCGCCAAGGCGCTCGAACCTGCCCCACCACTGCTGCAGCGCTTCGTCCGCGGACTGCGACGGCGCGAACATGCCCAAGCTGGCGCCGCTTCCCCAATGCTCCTGGATGTAGCCCAGGAACTGGCCGAAAGCCTCTTCCGTGGGCAGCCAGTGGAAGAAGCGGGCGAAGGCGCCGTAGAGGGTCAGCGACTGGACGCGGTCCGGATGGCTGGCCGCGAAGAACGTCGACAGCGAACCGCCTTCGGATATCCCCAGCAGCGCGGCCCTGTCGATGCCGCCTGCGTCCATGACCGCGCGCACGTCGTCCATGCGCTCGTCCATGCTGGGCACATGCGCAACGCGATCCGAGAGTCCCGTACCACGCTTGTCGAACAGGGTTATGCGGGCGAAGCGACCGAGCGCCTCCAGCCACGCAACCAGCCGGGGCTCGTCCCAGTAGTTTTCGATGTGGGACACGAAGCCAGGCACCATGACGATGTCGGGGCCTTGGCCGTAGGTCTGGTAGGCAATGTGGTATTCCCCGCTGCGCGCGTAGCGCGTCTTTGGCGGCATCGCTTCCCCCTCCTGGCTGTCCTGCGCGCTCCGGCGACGACCGCGCACCCCACCGCACCGTAGATCAGGGGTTCGACGAAGCGCAACCAGCGGTGGCGAATCTACTATCCTGCCTTGCCGGATGGCCGACGAATGCTAACGTTGGCGAGAAGGGGCGGACGATGACAGGCGATTTCGGCATATCGGCGGTTCTCGTTGCGCTGCTCCTAGTCAAGCATTACGTCTGCGACTTCCTTCTCCAGACCCCCATCCAGATTCGCAGTAAGGGCATCTACGGCCATCCAGGTGGATTGCTCCACGCCGCGATCCATGTGGCGGGCACCGCGCTGGTTGCGTTTCCCTTCATGACGGCAGGCATGCTGGCGATTGCGCTTCTTGCCGAGTTCGTGATTCACTATCACCTCGACTGGGGCAAGGAGCGGGTCGGACGGCTTCTGGCAAAGCCGTCGGGGCCTGGCTACTGGAGCCTGTTCGGCGGGGATCAGCTCCTCCACCAGCTTACCTATGTCGGGATGGCCGTCTGGGCGGCGCGCGCAGATGGTTGAACCCGCCGCGGCACCGCCTTCTTCTGCCGGAAGCACCGGTGTTCCGGGCAGGCATATCGGCAAGGAGCTGACGGCGGGACTTTCGCTTGCCGCCGGCGCCTTGCCGAGTTCCTTCGCGGCGGGAACGCTGACCTACCAGGCGCTCGGGCCGGAATATGCCTCGTTCGGGCTCTTGGCCGGGCTGCTGGCGGCCGTGTTCGGCGGCGGCATCGGCGCCGTGGTCCGCGGCTCCGGTTTCATACCCACCACGCCGGGCGTCGCCGCGGCGCTGCTCCAGGCGACATTCGCCATGTCGGTGATGACGGCGACGGGTGATGTCGGCGTCGCGCTGGCCGGCATGATGATCTCGGTCGCGCTCGCGGGCGTCCTGCAGATACTCTTCGGCCTGGCTGGCTGGGGCGCCATCGCCAAATACGCGCCGCACCCGGTACTCGCAGGATTCGGCGCCGGCGTCGCCCTGCTCCTCATCATGGATCAGATACCGAGGCTGCTCGAGATCGGACAGCGGGGAGCCGAAGCCGCAGCGTCCTGGCAGTTCGGACCCTTGCTGGCCGTCACGACGCTCGTAGGGCTGATGCTGGCCGTCTCCCTGCTGCGCCCTCATTGGCCCGCTGCCATGCTCGGACTGCTCGTGGCCGCCGTCGTCTTCCCGTTCCTGCCTGGTCTCTCCGTGGGGTCGGTCGCGAGCCTGTCGTCGTCATTCGAGATCGGCGACCTTCGGAAATTCCTGTTTCCCGATCCGACGACGATCGCCGCACTGCCGATCGAACTCGTGTGGAGCCTGCTTGCCAACGCGCTCGCTCTCGCAGCGATAGGGCTCCTGGATACGCTGATCGCGCTCCGCGGCGCAAAGACGTTGGCCGACGTCGACATCACGCCCCGCCGCGAGATCGCCGGTCTCGGCGCAGCCAACATGGCCACGTCGCTCGCCGGCGGCGTCGCGATGACGACGTCACTCGTGCTGATGGGCGTGAGCTATCGCTCGGGCGGCAGAACACGGTGGACGCCGCTCGCCGCTTGCGCCGCGCTCGGCGCCGCACTGATCCTGTTCCCGGGGATGATCGTCTCCGTGCCGGCCGTAGCGCTCGGTGCGCTTCTCGTCTTTTTCGCGCTGCGCATCTTCGACCGCTCCATGCTCGAGATTCTGCGCGCGCCCTTCGAGCCGGCCCACCGGCCCCTGCGCGGGCGCGCTCTCAGAAACGCCGGCATCTTTCTCGTCGTCGCGCTGGTGACCGCCTTCTATCAGCCGGTCGCCGGCGTGCTGGCGGGCTGCCTGCTTTCTTGCCTCGTCTTCATCATAGACATGTCCCGTCCGGTGATCGCGGCCCGCACCAGCGCGGAACATCTGCGGTCGCGGCGCGGACGCCCGCCCGAGGACGTTGACGTCCTCGGGCGACGCGGGGGTCGCGTCGTCGTGCTGCGGCTGCGCGGGGTGCTGTTCTTCGGCAACGCCGACGATCTCGATTCCGAGCTGCGGAGCAGCCAGGACGCGTTCGACCATGTGATCCTCGACATGCGACGCGTGACGGACATCGACATCTCGGGTCGACATGTCTTGGCGGTCATGGCGCGCAGGCTGCAGGCGGCCGGCAAGGCGGTTCACGTTTCTGGTCTTCCACGCGAACTGGCCGGCCTGCTGCAAGGCACGCTCGGCACCTTCCGCGATCTCGACGCCGCGCTGGAGCATGTGGAAGACCTCCTGCTCGGCGGCGGCGTCAGGGTCGATGCCGACGCTGCGACGCTCGCAGGGCTTGGTGGCCTGACCGATGATCAGCGACGCCTTTTCGTCGATGCGGCCGCCGCCAAATCCTATGCCGCCGGCCAGGCACTCTGCCGGGTGGGCGATCCCGGGGACGGGATGTGGATCCTGCTCGAGGGCCGCGTGAGCGTCCAACTGCCCGGGCCCGAAGGACCCCTCAGGCTGGCGGGCATCGGGGCCGGCGCTCTCGTCGGCGAACTGGCCCTCATCGAGGAGCAGCCACGCTCCGCCGACGTCGTCGCCGAGACGGATGTACGTACGATCTTCGTCAGCGCTTCGTTGCTGCAGCGCTTGAAACGGGAGCAGCCGCTGATCGCCCAGTCGATCCTCGAATGGATCACCAAGGTCACCGTGCAGCGCCTGCGCTCAACGTCGGAGGCGCTGCGCTTCGCCGAGAGCTGACGCGGCTCCATCGCACTCGAAACCTCCGACGGCGTTCCTTTGGAGGCTCCGGTGCGGCGCAGGCGCTGGCGTTCGCCGCCAATCATCTGGACAAGGTCGCCGGACTGGCGCTGATTGCTCGTCACACGCACCATACCGGCATCGTGCCGGCCGCGTTCGCTCCGATCAATAGGCGCGTCGCCGTGAGGGCATTCGCCAAGCATGAAGGCGAGGCTGGTGCGGACGGTGGGACTCGAACCCACATGCCCATAGGCGAGGGATTTTAAGTCCCTTGCGTCTACCGGTTCCGCCACGTCCGCGCCGGGGTTCGTCCTAGACCATTTTCGCGCCAGATTGAAAAGGGCCGTCAATCCTCCTCGACGAAGACCTCCTCGCGCTTCTTTCTGACGGCAGGCAGGAGCACGACGATGAGCACCAGAACCGCGATGCCCAGCAGCGTCGCGCTGATCGGCCGCGTCACGAAGACGGTCGGGTCGCCGCGTCCCAGGATCATGGCGCGGCGCAGATTCTCCTCGAGCAGCGGCCCGAGGACGAAGCCGAGCAGCAGCGGCGCAGGCTCGCAGCGCAGCTTGACCAGGATGTAGCCAAGCAGCCCGAAGAAGGCGACCGAATACAGGTCGAACGCGGAGCCCTTTACCGAGAAGACGCCGATCGAACAGAAGGCCATGATCGCCGGGAAGAGCAGGTAATAGGGGACGGAGAGCAGCCGGACCCACAGGCCGATCATCGGCAGGTTCAGCACGATCAGCATCAGATTGCCGATCCACATCGAGGCGATGATGCCCCAGAAGAGCGCCGGGCGCTCCGTCGCCACGTCAGGACCCGGCACGATGCCCTGGATGATCATGGCGCCGATCATCAGCGCCATCACGGGGTTGGCCGGGATGCCGAGGGTCAGCATCGGAATGAACGATGTCTGCGCGCCAGCGTTGTTGGCCGATTCGGGTCCCGCGACGCCCGCGATCGCACCGCGGCCGAACTCCTCCGGATGTTTCGAGACGCGCTTCTCGAGGGTGTAGGACGCGAAGGAGGCGAGGATCGCGCCACCACCGGGCAGCACGCCGAGCGCTGAGCCGAGCGCCGTTCCGCGCAAGACCGGCCCGATCATGCGGCGGAAATCGTCACGCGACGGCCAGAGGCTGGTGATGGCGGTGGTGATCACCTGCCGCGTCTTTTCGCTCTCGAGGTTGCGCAGGATCTCGGCGATGCCGAACACGCCTACGGCAACGGCGACGAAGTTGAGGCCGTCGGAGTATTCGCGGATCCCCAGCGTGAAGCGGGGCGTGCCTTCGAAGATGTCCGAGCCGACGAGGCCGAACAGCAGGCCGAGCACCACCATTGCGATGGCCTTCACGACCGACCCGTGAGCGAGGGCGATGGACGATATGAGCCCGACGACCATGAGAGAGAAATATTCGGCCGCGCCAAATTGCAGGGCAATCGCCGTGAGAGGCGGTGCGAACAGCGCCACAAGGAGCGTCGAGACGCTGCCGGCGAAGAAAGAGCCAATCGCGGCGATGGCGAGCGCCGCGCCGGCGCGGCCTTGCCTCGCCATCTGGTAGCCGTCGATCGCGGTGACGGCGGACGAGGATTCGCCCGGCATGTTGATCAGGATCGCCGTGGTCGAACCGCCATACTGTGCGCCGTAGTAGATGCCGGCGAGCATGATCAGCGAGGAAACCGGATCGCCGATCTGGAAGGTGATCGGCAACAGCATTGCGATGGTGGCGGTCGCGCCGATACCGGGAAGCACCCCGATCAGGGTGCCGAGCAGCACGCCGATCAGGCAGAACAGCAGGTTCCACAGCGTGGTTGCCGTCTGGAAGCCGAGCGAGAGATTGTTCAAGAGGTCCATGGCGCGCCTAGTCGAAGGGGAGCCAGGGCCCGAACCGCCGGAACGGCAGGCCGAGCATGTAGGAGAAGACGATGGTCGCGAACAGCGTCAACGAGGCGGCCACGATGAGCGCGAGGCCGGGTCTCATGCGATGCGAGGCGAAGGCCGCGATGAGCGCGGTGACGAAGAGAGCGGGTACGAATCCGAGACCGCGCACGGTGAGCCCGAAGAAAACCGGCGCCGGCAGAATGAACAGAAGGCCGCGCCAGGCAAACACCCCGAACGGTTCCCCCTCCGTCTCGCGGGGGCTGCGGACGATCGCGTAGAGGATCACCGCCGCCACGGCGCCCAGCGCAACGAAGGCTCCGAGCAGCCAGTAGAGAATGGCGAAAACGAAGGGCGTGCAGACGAGAAGCAACGTCTGCTCGCGCGACGTCATCGGGGCGACTTCAAAGCGCGTCGCCTGCAGCAGCACGACGAAGCCGAGAAAGATCAGCGTCGCGGACAACACCACCGGGAAGTAACCCGGGCCCATGCGGAAAGCGGTGCCGATACTGAGATTCAGCGCCTGTACGAGAAAGAAGACCCCAAAACCGATCAACAGGGCGCCGCAGAAGCCGTTCACCGGTTCGATGGCAATTCGCTTCACGACGCCTCCCGCGGTCGTGCGAGGGTCGGCCGGGCGGCTGCGCGCCCGGCCGGAGGACGGATCAGTCCGCGTACTGGCCAGCCGCCTCGATAACCGGCTTCCAGCGCGCGATCTCGCTTTCCAGCTTGGCCTTCAGGGCTTCGGGAGTCGCATCCGACTCCGGCGAGGGCGTCGTGCCGAGTTCGGCGAAGCGGGCGATGACGTTCGCGTCCTTCAAGGCCACCTGCAGCGACTTCGACAGGCGTGCAGTGACCTCGGCCGGCGTGCCCTTCGGCGCGTAGACGCCGTGCCAGATGCCGAACTGCATGCCGGCAAGGCCGCCTTCCTCGGTCGTCGGCACGTCGGGCAGGACGTCGAGCCGCGCGGACGACGTGACCGCATACGCCTTGATGGTGCCGCCCTGAATCTGCTTGGTGGTGTTGGTGGTCTGGTCGCACATGATGTCGACCTGCCCGCCAAGAAGGTCGGTCATGGCCGGGCCGGTGCCCTTGTAGGGCACGGTGACCAGCGGGACGCCGATGGCGCTCATGTAGAGCATGCCGCACAAGTGGGACGCGGCTCCGATACCGGCATTGGCGACCGTGACGGTGTCCTTGTTGGACTTCGAATACTCCACCAGACCCTTGAGATCGGACGGTTCGAGATCCTTGCGCGCCACGAGCGTCATGGGCACGTCCGTGACGATGCCGACATACTCGAACGCGTTGAGCGTGTCGTAGGGCAGGTTGCGGTACAGGGTAGCGCTGGTCGCCATGCCGATATGGTAGAGGAGAAGCGTGTAACCGTCCGGCTCGGCGTTGGCGACCTGAGCAGCGCCGGTCGTGCCGCCCGCGCCGCCGACGTTCTCGACGATGACCTGTTGGCCGAGGTCCTTCGACATGGCTTCGGCCACGAGGCGGGCGACGGTGTCCGTCGGCCCGCCAGCCGCGAACGGCACGACGACCGTAACGGTGCGATCAGGATAGGACTGCGCCATGGCGGCAGACGCCCCGAGCGCCAGGGCGGCTGCGAGGCCGAGCGTATTGAAGACTTTCATCCGTGTTCCTCCACATCATGCGATCCCGGCTGTCCCGCCGGATTGATTGCAACGTTTGTCACGGGAGCGGTCATGTCAAGGCGGGCTCCGGCGCATTATACTATCTGCTAGCAGCCCCGCGTCCGTGCGGAAGACGCGGCCGACGCCACTCTGGCGCGTCGTCCGCTGTCTTGCCACAGTCGGGAAAAGAGCGATTCTGGAAAAATGCCCATGCTGCCGTCACCATTCCGCAAGCCAGCGCCCTGGGCCGAAATCGCGCCGTTGCTGGTCGAGGTGGCCACGGGCCGCAAGGCGGCGGACCTGGTCGTCCGCAATGCGCGCTGGGTCAACGTCTATTCCGGGGAGGTCATCCCAGGCACGGACGTGGCCGTCTCTGCCGGGCGCTTCGCCTATTGCGGGCCCGACGCCGGCGGCTCGATCGGGCCGGATACGGTCGTCGTCGAAGCGGCGGGGCGCTACATCGTGCCTGGTCTCTGCGATGGCCACATGCATGTCGAGAGCGGGATGGTGACCGTGACCGAGTTCTGCCGCGCGGTGATCCCTCACGGCACGACGGCCATGTTCATCGATCCGCATGAGATTGCCAACGTCCTGGGGCTGCCAGGGGTGCGGCTGATGCACGACGAGGCGATGGCCATGCCGGTAGACGTGCATGTGCAGATGCCTTCGTGCGTTCCCTCCGCGCCCGGGCTCGAGAATGCGGGCGCGGCGCTCACGGTCGCCGACGTCGAGGAGGCGATGACCTGGCCGAACATCGTCGGGCTGGGCGAAGTCATGAACTTTCCAGGCGTCGCGGCCAACGATCCGGTGATGGCGGGCGAGATCGCGGCGACGATGCGGGCGGGGCGCACCGTCGGCGGCCACTATGCCTCTCCCGACCTGGGAGCGCCGTTCCACGGCTATGTGGCCGGCGGACCGGAAGACGATCATGAAGGAACACGCGCGGAGGACGCGATCGCCCGCGTCAGGCAGGGCATGCGGGCCATGCTGAGGCTTGGGTCGGCCTGGTACGACGTGGCGAGCCAGATCAAGGCGGTGACCGAGAGTGGGCTCGATCCGCGCAACTTCATCCTGTGCACCGACGACAGCCATTCCGGCACGCTGGTGAACGAAGGCCATATGGATCGCGTGGTGCGCCACGCCATTGCGCAGGGCCTGCCGCCGGTGACCGCGATCCAGATGGCGACGCTCAATACGGCGCAACATTTCAAGCTGGAGAGGGAGATCGGTTCGGTGGCGCCTGGCCGGCAGGCGAACTTCCTGATCGTCTCCGATCTCGCGGCGCTCGCGATCGACGAGGTCTACGCGCGAGGCGTGCTCGTCGCGAAGGACGGCAGGCTGGCGATCGATATCCCGGCCTGGGACTATCCGGCCAATGCGAAAGGCACGGTGAAGCTCGGCAAGCGCATCACCGCCGCCGATTTCGACGTCGCCGCTCCGGCGGGCGCGAACAAGGTCAGGGTGCGCGTCATCGGCGTGGTGGAGAATCAGGCGCCGACCAAGGCGCTGGAGGTGGACCTGCCCGTCGAGGACGGCATGGTCGCCATGGACCGTGCAGGCGATGTCTGCCAGATCGCGCTGGTCGAACGACACCGTGCCACGGGCGAGGTCGTGAACGGCTTCGTCAGCGGTTTTCGCTATGACCAGGATTGCGCGTTGGCGTCGACCGTCGCGCACGATTCCCATCACATCATCGTCGTGGGCACGAACAAGGCGGACATGGCGCAAGCAGCGAACCGTCTCGCGGAGGTCGGAGGCGGCGTGGTGCTGGTCTCGAAGGGTAGGGAGCTCGCGCTGGTCGAGATGCCGATAGCCGGGCTCATGTCGGACGAACGCGCGGAGATCGTCGCGGAGAAGGCCGGCAAGCTGGTTGCCGCAATGCGCGACATGGGTTGCGACCTGAACAACGCCTATATGCAGCACTCGCTGCTGGCGCTGGTGGTGATCCCGGAACTGCGCATATCCGACACCGGCATCATCGACGTGACGAGGTTCGAAAAGGTCGACCTGTTCGTCTGAGCAGGCGGCTCAGCGGCCCGTCACGGCCATGCATCGTTCGCGGGCCAGCCAGAACGGCGGCAGGAAGGCGGCGAGATTCGAAAACGGCAGAACCTCGGGCTTCAGCCTGACGCCGAGTTCGTCGGTCATGAAGGCCCGGCGCATCTCGATGCGCGACCAGGCCTCGGGATAGCGCGCGGACAATTCTTCCCTGAGCGCCGTATCCGCGATGGCGATGCCGTCCTCGATGTTCGTGGTGAACCATTTCGTGCCGGTCGCCGGAATGATGTCGACCTGGACCGCCATGCCGGAGCGGACCGGCAGGGTCGATCCGGAAAAGACCGGCGAATGAAGCCATTCGTCGATGTGGATCAGATGGCCGGGGTTCAGAGACACACCGAAGAACGGCTCGCCGATGCGGTCGTGCACCGCGTTCCACAGCGCGCCGCCGGTGGCGCCGATCCCAATCGTCTCGTACCAGGCGACGGCGGCAGAGAAGTAGGGCGCGACGAGGCGCTCGACATAGTCGCGGATATCGGCCGGAAGGTCTTGAGGCCCTTCGGCGAGGAAGCCGGCGCGGGCGCTGAGTCCTCCCTGCACACCGTAGGCGCAGGTGATCGGATCGCCCTGCCTGAGCATGTCGAGGCTCGGGCTCGGCAGGCCGTAGGCCGCGCGGCGGCCGGCCGTCAGCATGGGATGTGCGCTTTGCGGCAGGCCATTCATCCCGATCAACCGCGCCGCGCCGAGTTCAGTCATGCCAGGTTCGGCGCGCTCGACCACGTTGCGCACGCCCTGCGAAGCAAACGTCGCGGCGAACTCGAATGCGGCGAGCTGGTCGACGTCGTTGATCGCGCGCAACCCGTCGCCCGGGTTCATCAGCAGACCGGCGGCATTGCGGACCGAGCCGGCATTGCCCACGACGGCGCGCACCGCAGTGGCGATGAAGTCCGGCAAATCGAGCGCCGCGCCATCGAGGCCCGCGTCGCTGTCGTCGAAGGGCTTCCAGCCGATCGCGCCCACCGTCTGGCCGTCTTTCAGCCCGGCGGCTCGGAGCAGGTCGACCAGCGGAGGCGAACGATCGCGCGGCTGCGCGGGCAGCGAAAAACCCTGGCAAAGCACGCGCTCATAGGGGCCTGCGCACAGTTCGGCGTAGCCCCAGCCCTCGTTGCCGACGAGGAGCGACGGCGTACGGCCTGGCACGACGACGAGCAGCGTCTCCTCGAAGCGCGGATCGTAGCCGGACAGGAACGCCACATTGGCGGAATGTTCGCGGTCGCCATAGACGACGAAGACGTCGAGGCCGGACGCCTCGCCCCGCTCCACGAGCGCGGCGATGCGGTTTTGGTATGCGGCGCGCGAGATCACCGGCATGACGGTCGGTTCGCCGAAGTCGGGCAGTGAAACGCGTTCCAGACTGACTTTCAGCGCCATCTCAGCGTCCCCAGAAGGCAGGCGTGAAGATCACGAGCACGGCCAGGATCTCCAGGCGTCCGAGCAGCATGAGGACCGTGCATACCCATTTGGCCATGTCGGGCAGCGTCGAAAAATTGCCGACCGGTCCGATGATCGGGCCAAGTCCGGGGCCGACATTGGTGAGCGATGTCAGCGCGCCGCTCGTCGCGGTGACGTAGTCGAGACCGGTCGCGCCCAGCAGGATCGTCCCGATCGCCCACAGCACGAAGAAGGACGAGATGAAGAGAACGACCGCGCGCTGCATGTCCTCGTCCACGACCCGATCTCCATATCGCACGGGCTGCACCGAGCTGGGAAAAACCAGGCGCTTCAGACCGTTCCAGAACAGCTCGAAGAGGATGAGGAAGCGGTAGGCCTTGATGCCGCCGGTCGTCGATCCCGAGCAGCCTCCGAGGAAGGTCGCGACGAAGACGGCGGCAACGGCGAACGGCCCCCATTGATTGTAGTCGTCGCTGGCATAGCCGGTCGTCGTGATGACCGACATCAGGTTGAAGGTGGAGTGCGTCAGCGCCTCCAGAAAGGGACGATCCTGGCGGACCGTGAGGTAGATGCCGATTGCGACCGAGAACACGACGGCATAACCGGCGAATACGCGGATCTGCGGGTCGCGCAAGGCGTCCAGCCGCCCCTTCGCCGCGAACATGATCATGATCGCGAAAGGCAGGGAACCGATGAACATGAAGACAATGCCGACCCAGAGGATCGACGGGGTGTCGGAATATCGGACGAAGGACGTGTCGTGGACGGAGAAGCCGCCCGTAGCGACCGTCGTCATGGCGTGATTGAGCGCATCGAAGCCGCGCATGCCTGCGGCCGTGTAAGCGATCGCGCATGCTAGAACCAAGCTGGAGTAGATGGCGATCAGGCTGATGACGTAGGTCTGGAGGCGATTGAACGGCCGCTCGGCGATATCCGAGGACTCGATGCGGAAATAGGACATGCCGCCGATGTTGAGGAACGGCAGCAGGAACAGTCCGAGCGCGATGACGCCGAGGCCGCCCATGAAGGACAGGAGCGACCGCCAGAGCAGCAACCCGGGAGGCGCATGGTCCAGCCCGTTCATCACCGTTCCGCCGGTGGTGGTGATGCCGCTGACCGATTCGAACACCGCGTCCGTGATGCTCATGTCGAAGGACGACATGACGAAGGGCACCGCCCCGGCAAGCGCGAGGGTCACCCAGAGCGTGTTGACGACGAGGAAGCCGAAGCGGGTCGTCACGGGCGGCGGGCGGCCCTGCGTGGCGAGAGCCACAGCAGTGGCGAGACCGCCAATGAACAGCGCCGAGAAGGCGAAGACCTGCCAGTCGGGATTGCCGGCGTAAAGGTCGACGGCCGCCGGGATCAGCATGGCGACAGACAGATAGACCGCGAAGATCGACGAGATATGCGCTGCGGCGCGAATGGCGATTCTGTTCACGGCCCGCGCGTTTCCTGCCGGATTACCCGTTCCAGGGCGTGCCGCCCCGGCGCGGCCGGAGAGTGGCTTCGACGGTTGGAATATGCAATAGCGCGGCGCGACCGCGAACAGGAAAGGCTCCGAGGCGATGACCAGTTTCTCGGAGGGCGTGAAGACCGCCGCCGCCGCGCTCAGGGACCTTTTCCCCGAGACGCCGCTGCAGGCGAACGACTATCTGTCGCGCAAGACAGGCGCGCATGTGTTGCTCAAGCGCGAGGACCTGTCGCCGGTACGCTCCTACAAGATCCGGGGAGCGTACAACTTCTTCCGCAAGGCGCTGGCGGCCGGCGAGGGGGCGGACCTGTTCGTCTGCGCCTCGGCCGGCAACCATGCGCAGGGGTTCGCGTTCGTCTGCCGGCATTTCGGCCGTCGCGGCGTGGTGTTCATGCCGGTCACGACGCCGCAGCAGAAGATCGACAAGACCCGGCACTTCGGCGGCGGACACGTCGAGATCAGGCTGGTCGGGGATTTCTTCGACGATTGCTATCGTGCCGCGCTCGCCTTCTCGGACGGGGGACATGGCCTGATGGTGCCGCCCTTCGACCATCGCGACATCATCGAGGGCCAGGCGACCGTCGCGCTGGAGATCGCCGAGCAGATGCCGCAGGGGCGCATCGCAGACCTCGTGGTTCTTCCGGTCGGCGGCGGCGGCCTGGCCTCCGGCGTCACCCGCTTCTTCGCCGATACCGGATTCGACGCACGCTTCGCGTTTTGCGAGCCGGCTGGCGCCCCCAGCCTCAGGGAAAGCCTGGCGGCGGGACGCCGGGTGAAGCTCGCCAGGGTCGACAATTTCGTCGACGGCGCGGCAGTGGCGGAGATCGGTCGGGAACCGTTCCGGCATCTCTCCGGCTTCCCGGCGGCGGACGTCCACGCGGTGCCGGAGAACCGCATCTGCGCCACCATGATCGAGATGCTCAACATCGAAGGCGTGGTGCTGGAGCCGGCCGGCGCGCTGGCCATCGACGCGCTCAAGGATTTCCCGCGCAAGGAACTGAAGGGGCGGACCGTCGTCGCCGTCGTGTCCGGCGGCAATTTCGACTTCGAGCGCCTGCCCGACGTCAAGGAAAGGGCGCTCCGCTTCGAGGGGCTGAAGAAATACTTCGTCTTCCGTTTCCCCCAACGGCCCGGCGCGCTCAGGGATTTCCTCGAACTCCTCGGTCCAGACGACGACATCGCCCGCTTCGAGTATCTCAAGAAGTCGGCGCGCAACTTCGGCTCGGTGCTGATCGGAATCGAGACCAAGGACCGCAGGAATTTCGACGTGCTGACCAGGCGGTTCCGCGATTCCGGCTGGGCGTATGAGGACATCACCGACAACGAGACGATCGCCGGTCTGGTGATATGACCGTCTACATCATCCTGTTCAGGGGCGTCGGCGGCGCGACGCAGCTTCCGGTGAAGCCGCTGCGCGTTGCGCTTGCGGAGGCAAGGTTCGAGAACGTCGCCACCTACATCAACAGCGGCAACGCCGTCGTGAAGAGCTCGCTCCCACGAGGGAAGGTGGTCACGACAATCGCCGAGCTCTGCCGGCGCGAGTTCGGTTTCGAGAAAGACATTCACGCGCCGACGCGGTCGGAATGGAAGAAGTTGATCGACAACAACCCATTCCCCGCCGCCTTGAAGGCGCCCAAGTTCCTGCACGCAGCGGTGCTGGCCCGGACACCAGATGCGGCCAAGGTCCAGGCGCTGCGCGTCTTCGCCAGCGGCGGCGAGAAGATCGAGGTGGTCGGCAAGGTCGCCTATATCCACACGCCGGACGGCTTCGGGACCTCGAAGCTCGCAGAAAGATTCGACAAGGGCATCGGCGTGCCCAACACGGCGCGCAACTGGAACACGGTGTCGAAGCTGATGGAACTGGCGGACGCCGCAGCCTAAGGGCGCATCGTTCGGGACGATGGGGTCGGCGGCAAGATCCTGCGCGCCAGCATGATTTTCCTTGCCTTTCTGCGCGGGTTCCACCATATGCGGCGTCGTAGGCGCATGGGCCGGCACGCCGGCTTTCCTCCCAGGACTGGTTGCGTCTGTTTCTCCCCTTCCCGAAAAGAACGGGTGAACAAGCCCCGTGGCATGACGCCGGCGGGCACGACAGCGCAGCCCGAGCGGATTTTCCGCCCGCCTTGTCGAATCCCGAAAATCGTCGCCTGCCGGCCGTTGCGCCCGGCACGGCGCGCCGTTTGCGGCCATGACGCCGCGTGAAAGAAGACGTATCTTGTTCGAAGAAACCACAATGGAGCCCATCGGCTTCGAAGCGCTGGGCATCGTAGGCCCCCTGCTGAAGGCCACGCATGCCGCAGGATATTCCGATCCGAAACCGATCCAGGAACAGGCGATTCCCGGCCTGCTTGCCGGCCGCGACGTGCTGGGCATAGCCCAGACCGGCTCCGGCAAGACGGCGGCTTTCGCGCTGCCGATCCTGTCGAAGATCATCGCGCTTGGCACGCGGCGCCGCCCGAAGACGGCGCGTGCGCTCGTGCTCGCGCCGACGCGTGAACTCGCCGTGCAGATCGAGGAGGCGTTCCGCATGCTCTCCAAGGGCGCGCATGTCTCGACCGCCCTGGTGCTGGGCGGCGTCTCGCGCAGTTCGCAGGTCAAGAAGCTCGCGGCCGGCGTCGACGTTCTCGTCGCGACGCCTGGCCGACTGACCGACCTCGTTCGCGAGCGTGACGTGAACCTCTCCGAGACGACATGGCTTGTGCTCGATGAAGCCGACCGCATGCTCGACATGGGCTTCATCAACGATGTGAAGCGCATCGCCAAGGCGACGCATCCGGCGCGCCAGACGATGCTATTCTCGGCCACGATGCCGGAGGAGATCGCCGAACTGGCGCGCGGCATCCTGCGCGAACCGTTGCGCGTCGAGGTCGCTCCGCAGGGCACGGCGGCCGCCGAGATTCGGCAGGGCGTGATCATGGCCCGCGTCAAGCAGAAGCGTGCGCTGCTGTCGAAAATGCTGGCCGATCCGGCGATGCGATCCGTCCTCGTCTTCGCCCGCACGAAGCACGGGGCCGACCGCGTGACGCGCGACCTGGAGCGCGATGGCTTCGAGGCAGCCGTGATTCATGGCAACAAGTCCCAGAACGCCAGGCAGAAGGCGCTCAACGGGTTCCGTGACGGTTCGATGCGTATCCTGGTGGCGACCGACATCGCAGCGCGCGGCATCGACGTGCCGGGCATCAGCCATGTGATCAACTTCGACCTACCGGACGAGCCGGAGAGCTATGTGCACCGCATCGGCCGCACCGGGCGCAACGGCGCGGATGGCATCGCCATCACGCTCTGCGATCCCGCCGAAAGCGCCAAGCTTCGCGCCGTGGAGAAGGTGTTGAGGACGAAGCTGCCCGTGACCGCGGATCATACCCGCGAGCCCGACCCGCAGGGCGCACGCCCGAACGGCAAGGGCGCTGTTCGCCCGGCGGACGACGCCCGCAGCGATCATGGCCGCGGACCGCGACGGGGCGACCAGCGTCCGCGCGGAAACGCCAAGCATCAGGGCGGGCACAAGCACCCGCGTGGCGAAGAACCTGCGGACCGCCGCCATGGCGATCACCGGGCACAGCGCGAGCAGGGACGGGGAAGCCCCAAACCCGCGCAGGCGCAGACCGTGAATGTAACCGAGGCTGGCGCGTTCGCGGGACTTCCCGGCTCTCGTGCGAACCCCGGCAAGCGACCGTTCAAGGCCCGCAAGCGTTTCCGCGGCCAGCGCGCGGCCTGATCGAACTGGACCAAGGCCACGCGCCTTGGTCCAATTGCCGTTGATCCCGCACCGCGTTAGGGCCGCCGCAAATTTGTTTGCGGTCGCCCGACGGGCGACGTGGAGGGTACTGGTGGCCGGCATCGCGGCACTGGCGATTGCCTATGTGCTGTCGCAATTCTACCGATCGTTCCTGGCCGTGCTCACACCCGCGCTCACCGTGGAACTGGGCGCGACCAAGGCCGATCTATCCGCCGCGTCCGGCGCCTACTTCATCGCCTTCGCGCTCGCTCAATTCGGCATCGGCGTCGCTCTGGACCGCTATGGGCCAAGGCGCACCGCGGCGCTGCTGTTGGGTGCGAGCGCCGGCGGGGGAGCGTTCCTGTTTTCCGCGGCAGTCGAACCCTGGATGATCATCGCGGCGATGGGCCTGTTCGGCATTGGCTGCGCGCCGGTGCTGATGTCATCCTACTTCATCTTCGCCAGGGTCTATTCGCCGGCCCGCTTCGCCGTTCTCGCGTCGTGGATCGTCGCCTTCGGCACGGCGGGCAACGTCATCGGCGCGGCGCCGCTCGCGAACGCCGCCGAAGCTTTCGGCTGGCGGCCCGTGATGGTTGCGCTCGGCATTGTGACGATCGCCGTGGCGGCGGCGCTGCTGCTGATCGTGCGCGACCCTCAACCGTCCCCAGATGCGCCAGAGGCGGCCGACGGAAGCGGCTTCGCCGGCTATGTCGATCTCATCAGGATGCGCGTGCTCTGGCCGCTGATCCCGCTGGTCGCGCTCAACTATGCGGCGGCCGCCGGCATCCGGGGGCTGTGGGCGGGCCCGTACCTGGCCGAGGTTTACGGCGCGGACACGATCGCGATCGGCGATGCGACGTTCTTCATGGCCTTGTCCATGGTCGCCGGCGCCTTCCTGTACGGACCGCTCGACACCCTGTTCGGCACGCGCAAGTGGGTATCGTTCGTCGGCAACACCGTGGGGGTGATCGTCCTGCTGTGGCTTGCGCTCAATCCCGCCGGCGGTGTGGCCACGACAACCGCATCGTTGGTGCTGATCGGCCTCTTCGGCGCCTCGTTCGGCCTGATGATGGCTCACGCGCGCGCCTTCCTGCCACCGCATCTCGTCGGGCGCGGAGTGACGCTGATGAACTTCTTCTCGATCGGCGGCGTCGGCCTGATGCAGTTCGCAACTGGCTGGGTGGTGACGGCAAACACGACGTCGGACGAACCGACCGCCGCCTACAGCGCGCTGTTCCTGTTCTACGCGGGCGTGCTGGCATTTTCGCTGATCGTCTATCTCTCGGCGAAGGACGCGCCACCGAGCAAGGTTGCAGTAGCCTGAGAGGAAAGTCTCACAAGCTACTGAAATTCAATTAATCTGATCAACCGAAACGCGAAGCCAAGCGACGATGGCGTCGGCGAGCGGCTGGGTCGTCGACGGTGATAGCGCGTCGCCCGCGATGACATGGTTGGAGGGATCGCCGGACGTCTCGACCGAGACGCTCTCGTGGATTGCGCCCCAGCGACCGGCGATCTCCCTCGTGCGTTCGGCGCGCACGACGGTATCCGCGTCGGAGAAGACAAAGAGGGCCGGCACCTTCGACCGTTCGACCGGTGAGTCATAGGCGAGCTCGGTGACGGCGCCCATCGGCAGCAGGGCGACGGTTGGATAGCGATAGGTCCAGTACCGCGCATGCAACTCGTTGGCGGGTTCGAAACCGCGCTCGGGACCGATCAGCAGACCGGCGAGTTGCCTGCCCCATGGCCCGGTGAGCAGCGACGCGCCGGCGGCCCGCACGCCATAGTTCGGGGAGATCAGCACAAGTGCCGCGACCTGAGTGGCGAAGGCAGGATCGGTCGCCGCCCATGAAGCGATCGACCCGCCGCTCGACGTGGCGATGACCACCACCCGTTCGCCGATCGCGCGCCCGATGGAGAGCGCCTCGGCATAGTCGTTGACCCAGGCGTTTACGCTCGCCGTCGCCATCGCCGGGCCATCCTGGCCATGCCCGGTGAGGCGCGTGAAGTAGAGGTTCGCGCCGAGCGCGGTGGCGATGCGGTCTGGCAGCGGTCGAACCTCGAACTTCGACGCCGAGAAGCCATGCACATAGACGATCGCCAGCGGCGTCTTCGCCCTGGCCGAGGGATCGGCCCAGATCACCTCCTTCTGGTGGTCGGGGCGGATGTTCGCAACGGATGATTCGCGTGAGGCGAGATAGGCTTCGGTATCGTCGCCAATCGTCGAACCATCGAAGGTGACGGTCGTGTCGACCGGAACCCGAGGGCCAAGCAACCATACCGCCGCGCCGACGATCACAAGCACGAGGAGTGCGACCACGATCCTGCGCCCCATCGGTTCCTCCCGCTGCCGCGAACCCTGGTTACTGGCCGGCCGGTCGGCCGGCAAGGCCGATCCGCGCCAGGATCAGGGCGGAATTCGATTGCCCGCGACCTGGAACAGCGCGTCCAGGCATCGCGATTTGGCGCGGCTGGAGCAAAATCCGTCCTTGAAAGCCGGGAGAGCGATTTCTAGGGTCTGGCTACGTTCCCGGAAGGATTTGACATGTACAGTTCGGTCATCGAGGCCATCGGCAATACGCCACTCATCCGCCTGCGGCGCGCGTCGGACGTGACGGGTTGCGAGATCCTCGGCAAGGCCGAGTTCATGAACCCCGGACAGTCGGTCAAGGATCGCGCCGGGCTGTTCATCATTCGCGATGCCGAGAAGCGCGGTCTGCTGAAGCCCGGCGGTGTGATCGTGGAAGGCACAGCCGGCAACACCGGCATCGGCCTCACCGTCGTCGCCAAGGCGCTCGGCTACCGCACGGTGATCGTCATTCCCGACACGCAAAGCCAGGAAAAGAAGGACGCGCTGCGCCTGCTCGGCGCTGAACTCATCGAGGTTCCGGCGGTTCCCTACAAGAACCCGAACAACTACATAAAGGTGTCGGGTCGGCTGGCGGAAAGCCTTGCGAAGAACGAGCCCAACGGTGCGGTGTGGGCGAACCAGTTCGACAACGTCGCCAACCGCGAGGGCCATGTGGTCACGACTGCCGAGGAGATCTGGGACCAGACCGGCGGCCGGGTGGACGGCTTCGTCTCGGCGGTCGGCACGGGCGGGACTCTCGCCGGCGTCGCGGAGGGGCTGCGGGCGAAGAGCAAGGCGGTGAAGGTCGCACTGGCCGACCCGTTCGGCGCAGCGCTTCACTCCTTCTACACGGAAGGCGTGCTGAAAAGCGAAGGCTCGTCCATCACCGAAGGCATCGGCCAGGGGCGGATCACGGCCAACCTCGAGGGTTTCACTCCCGACTTCTCGTGGCAGGTGCCGGACGAGGAGGCGCTTCCCCTCGTCTTCGACCTGGTGCAGGAGGAGGGGCTCTGCCTCGGCGGCTCCAGCGGCATCAACATCGCCGGCGCGATCCGGCTGGCGAAGGAACTCGGTCCTGGCCATGTCATCGTGACGATCCTCTGCGACTACGGCACGCGCTACCAGTCCAAGCTGTTCAATCCCGCGTTCCTGCGTGGCAAGAACCTGCCGGTGCCGGGATGGATGGAGGGCAAGAGCACCATCGATGTGCCGTTCGAGAAGGTGGCGTGATGGGGACGGAAGCGATCTTTCGCGAAGACGCCTATGCGCGGGAAGCGGAAGCGACCGTCGTCGGGGTGAACGAGCGCGGCGGCATACTGCTCGACCGCACCATCTTCTACGCGACGTCCGGCGGACAGCCAGGCGATACGGGCCGACTCGTCAGGCCCGACGGCTCGACCATCGAAATCTCGGCCACCGTGACCGGCGAGACCAAGGATGACATCGTCCATGTTCCCGCGCCCGGCCAGCCGGCGCCGCAGGGGGGAGAAAGCGTGCGGATGGAGATCGACTGGGACCGCCGGCTGAAGCTGATGCGCATGCATGCCGCCTGCCATCTGCTGACGGTGGTGTGCCCCTATCCGATCACCGGCGCGTCGGTCGGAGAGGACGAGAGCCGGATAGACTTCGACATTCCCGATGCCGGGATGACGAAGGAGGAGGTGACTGCGAAGGTGATGGCGCTGGTCGATGCCGGCCATCCGATCTTCACCCGCTGGATCACCGAGGAGGAGCTTGCCGCAAATGCCGGCCTGGTGAAATCGAAGAACGTCCGTCCGCCGGTGGGCTCGGGCCGTATCCGCCTGGTGGTGATCGGCGAAAACGGCTCGATCGACAGCCAGCCATGCGGCGGCACGCATGTGGCCTCGACGGCGGAGGTCGGAGCGGTGCATATCGGCAAGATCGAGAAGAAGGGCCGGGAGAACCGGCGCTTCCGCATCCGTTTCGGCTCGGCGC
The DNA here is from genome assembly GCA_050184585.1 of Rhizobiaceae bacterium. Classification (GTDB taxonomy): domain Bacteria; phylum Pseudomonadota; class Alphaproteobacteria; order Rhizobiales; family Rhizobiaceae; genus JBFXAF01. The sequence continues at coordinate 298,133 of JBFXAF010000001.1, forward strand.
CGGTGGAAAAAGGTCAGTCATGAGCGAGAAGAGTCCCTTCGTCATCGACGCCGACTGGCTGGAGAAGAACCTCGGTCGACCCGGCCTCTCGATCGTCGATGCATCGTGGTACCTACCCGCTCAGGGCAGGAATGCCCGGGCGGAGTACGAGGCGGCGCACATTCCCGGCGCGCGCTTCTTCGACCAGGACAGGGTGGTCGACCCCGATTCCGATCTACCGCACACACTGCCGCGCGCTGCGGTCTTTGCCCGCCATGCGGGGTCGATGGGCATCGCCGCCGACGACACGATCGTCGTCTATGACGGGCCGGGCGTTTTCTCGGCCCCGCGCGTGTGGTGGATGTTCCGCGTGATGGGCGCGCCGGAAGTCTTTATTCTCGATGGTGGGCTCGACCGCTGGCGCAGAGAAGGGCGCCCCGTCACGTCGAAGGTCACCAAGACGGCGCCTTGCGTCTTCAACACCGATTTCGCCGGGGATTCCGTCGCCTCGCTCGACGAAATGCGGGCGATCGTTGACAAGGGCCACGCGCAGGTCGCGGACGCACGGCCCGCCGGCCGCTTCGCCGGCACCGATCCGGAGCCTCGCAAGGGCGTGCGCGGCGGCCACATGCCAGGGGCGAGAAACGTGCCGGCGACAACCCTGTCGAAAGACGGGAGCCTGCTGCCGCTCAGCGAACTGAAGGCGACGATCGAGAAGGCTGGCATCGATCTCGACAAGCCTGTCGTGACCTCCTGCGGCTCAGGCGTGACGGCGGCCGTGATCAACCTCGCGCTCGCATCGCTGGGGCATGGCGATCACCGTCTCTACGACGGTTCCTGGACGGAATGGGGTGGCAGAAGCGATACTCCCGTGGAGTCCGGCAAGCCATGAGCGCCAAGGCCAGGGACCGGCGACCCGATCCCATCGACGTAACCGTCACGTTCCTGGAACTGAACGCGCGTCCGGCGCACTACCCGCCCCAGCCCTACGGCCGACCGATTGCACTGCTGAAGGTCCGCGAAATCCCGCTCCACTACTACCGCTACCTGATCGATCGAATCGGGCGGAAATGGACCTGGGTGAATGCGCTGAAGCTTTCGGACGATGAGTTGCTGGAGGGTTTGCGCGAACCCGGGCGCGATGTCCGGGTGCTCTATCTCGACGGCGCGCCGGCCGGCTTCTTCGACCTGAAGCCACATATGCCCCATGCCGTCGAGCTCGCCTATTTCGGCATGATGGAAGGCGCGATGGGGCAGGGCCTCGGCCGCTGGTTCCTGGGCGCCGCGATTGAAAGCGCATGGGCGGCCGGCCCCGAGAAGGTGGTTGTCCAGACCTGTACGCTCGACCACCCCGCCGCGCTTCCGCTCTACCAAAAGCTCGGTTTCTCGCCTATCGGCCAGGTGAAGGAGACGGTGTATCCGATGACCTTCACCGAGCGGATGGAAAGCGTGATGCGGTAAGGCGGCAGATGAAGCCCGGCTGAACGGCCCGTTCGGGGTCGCTTCAGGGCAGTGCTGCGATTGTTCCCACCAGACGGCCGGTACCGGCCGCGCCAGCAAGGGAACAACGACAATGACGCTTCGCCCGCTTCTCCTCGCTACCACTATGGTGTTCGCCATTTCTGCCGCCGCCCAGGCAGCCGAAGTGAAGATCAAGTCCGGTTCGGCCGGCTTCGAAATCCAGTTTGCCAAGGCGCGCCCCGCTCGCATCGGCGAAATCCGCACGCCGACGGTCAACGAGATCATGAAGAAGCTGGACGTCGCGCCGCAGCTTCGCATGAAGCCGCAGGAGCGGGTGACGATCCAGGAATTCAAGCGCCGGCCGGATCTGCGCCGCCGCGCGCCTTCGATCGAGATCCAGTCGATCAATTTCGCCTTTGGTTCGGCCGAGATTCCGTATTCGCAATACGGCAAGGTCGAGAACATCGCCGTGGCGCTGGAGAGGGTGCTCGGCCGCAATCCGGGCGCCCGCGTGCTCATCGAAGGCCATACAGACGCGGTCGGGTCGGACTATTCGAACTATCTGCTTTCCGAGCGCCGCGCCGCTTCGCTGAAGCGCCTGCTCGTCACCGGTTTCGGCATTCCTTCGCGAGCGCTGGAGACCGTGGGTTACGGCGAGGAATACCTGCTCGTGCCCGTGAACTGGGAAAACCTGGAGAACCGCCGCGTCACGCTCCGCCGCTACGACGCCTTCGCTGACTGACCGTTTTCCGTCGCGCGGTTTCCTCCCGTTGCCGCGCGACCCCTTGCGCCCGCCGGTCCAGAGCCCGGCGGGCGCTCTGTTCTTCGAAGTCGTGTCAGATCAATCCTGTCCAGGCAAAACGGCAACGATCGGCTCTTTCATCTGAATTTGACTATAAAGGGCCTGAACTTGCGCTAAGCTTCGTCCCATGTCGGGGCGAAGGGGGTTGACCAGGCGGGCATTTGTCGCGGGCGTCATGACGGCGGCCATCCCTGTCGGCACCGTTGCCGCCGGCCTGCCGTCGATGCGCGATATCGGGCGTTCGAAGGGGATCGACGTCGGCGCCGCCATCGCCACTCGCAGCGCCGAGAAGTACCTGGCGATCCTGCGCAGCCAGTGCAGCCTCATCACGCCGGAGTGGCAGTTGAAGCCTCGCGTCCTGCGTGCGCAAGCCGACATGGCGTACAATTTCGGGCCGGCGGACGCCGTCGCCGCCTTCGCCGCGGCCAACGGCCAGAAGCTCCACGGTCACAGCCTCTACTGGAATCGACAATCCATCCGCTGGGCCGAGCAGGGTCACGAGGGCGACGTGCGGCGCGCCTATGGCGACTTCATCCGCGACGTCGTCAGCCGCTACCCGCAAGCCGTGTCCTGGGACGTCTTCAACGAGGTCGTTTCCGACCGCGAGCAATTGCGGAGCGACACCCTGCCGGGACGGCTCGGCATAGGTTTCGTGGAATTCTGCTATCGCGTCGCGCAGGAGACGTCGCCAGCCGCCAAGCTGGCGATCAACGACCATAGCCTCGAATGCGTCGGCAACTGGTGCGGTTTCAAGCAGACAAACATGCTGCGGACGCTGGAGGCGTTGCTGAAGCGCGGCACGCCGATCCATGCGGTCGGCATCCAGGGGCACCTGTCCTCTACCTGGAAACCATGGGGGCGCCGGTCGGCCCGTTTCATACGCCGCGTCGGCGACCTTGGCCTCGAAGTCTGGATTTCGGAGCTGGACGTGAACGACTCCCAGTTCGCGCTCAATGTGGCCCGCAGGGACCGCGAGGTTGCGCGGTACTACGAGGATTTCCTTGGTTCGGTGCTCGCCGAGAAAGCGCTGAAGCGTGTCACCTTCTGGGGCATCTCGGATTCCGATCACTGGATGCTCAGGGTCGCGGGAACGGGTGAGCGACGGCTGCGGGGTCGTGCGAGGCCCGGGCTCTTCGACGAGAACGACGATCCCAAACCGGCGTTCGAGGCGGTCCTGCGCGCGCTGTCGGAGGCGCCCGCGCGCGGCTAGGGACAGATCGTCAACTTTCCGCCGAAGCTTTCTCGTCTCGGACGGTGGCGATGGCCTTCAGGGCCAGTGCGGTCCTCGATCGGGTCTGACGATAGAGGAGGAGCCAAAAGGCGCCGACGGTCGCAACGATGAAGGGCAGGGGGCCGGCGATCCATGTCAGCGCGGCAAATGCGAAATAGTAGGCGCGCAGGCCATTGTCGTAGCTCGTGGCTACGCCGGTGATCATCTTGCCCATCTCGGTCGCGAGCGCTTCCCGGCGCTCCGGGCTGATCCTGGCGGCAGGCGGCGCGGCGCCCATCAGCACAGCCGCGAAATTCGCCTGGCGGATTGCCCAGGTGAAGGCCTGGAACGCGTAGATGGCGAGCACCACGATAAGCACGACCTTGACCTCTATGGTCGACGGCATGCCGATGCTGAAGAGCTGTCCGCCCTGGGACTCGAGAGAACGGCCCATGTTGATCAGAACACCAACCAATGCGCCGATGACGATGACCGTGGTCGATGCGAAGAACCCCGCCGTGCTCATGATGTGGCCGACAATCGCGGTGTCATGAACCTTCATATCGCGCCCGATCAGCTCGTACATCCACACCCGACGATGATCGACCATGGCAGTACCGAGAACCCCGAGCCGGGATGCGCGCCAGCGCAGAAGCGGGCCAAAGCCGAGCCAGGCGAAAATGAAAAGCACGACCGCAAATGCATCCAGCGGTCCTAAACCGGGCAGATAGTCCACGACCCCCTCCAGGCGGCTCGCCCGCACCTGCTTCGCGGTGGCTCGGCCGACCGGATACTGCCGTTACGTCAGGTCGTGCGCAAGTCGTGTCGGGTTCCGGCGGTCGCGCATGAAAAACCCGCCGGCTGGTGCGATCCGGCGGGTCGAGGCGGGGAGGTGTACCGTCTTCTTCTCGTTGTCGATAAGGCGCTCAGGCAGCGAGCACGATCTTCGGTTCCGCCATCTCGTACCCAAGCGCGTCCGCGACAGCGCGGTTGGTGATGCGCCCCTTGTGGACGTTGAGACCATTGCGAAGGTGAGGGTCGTCGAGGATCGCCTTGAGACCCTTGTCGGCGAGCTGCAGGCCGTAGTGCAGCGTCGCGTTGTTCAGCGCATGCGCAGAGGTGACCGGAACCGCGCCGGGCATGTTGGCGACGCAATAGTGGATGATCCCGTCGACCTCGTAGGTCGGCTCGGCATGAGTCGTGGCGTGCGAGGTCTCGAAGCAGCCGCCCTGGTCGATCGCGACATCGACGAGCACCGCGCCCTTCTTCATGCCGGACAACATCTCGCGGGTGAACAGCTTGGGCGCCGCCGCGCCCGGAATCAACACCGCGCCGATGACGATGTCCGCCGAAAAGCACTCTTCCTCGAGAGCCTCCACCGTCGAGTAACGAGTGTGGACGCGGCCGTTGAAGATGTCGTCGAGCTGGCGAAGCCGCGGGATCGAACGATCGATGATAGTGACGTCCGCGCCGAGGCCGGCCGCCATCCTGGCCGCATGCAGACCGACCACGCCGCCGCCGATGACGGCGACCTTGCCCGGCAGGACGCCGGGCACGCCGCCGAGCAGCACGCCGCGGCCGCCATTCGCCTTCTGCAGCGCCGTGGCGCCCGCCTGGATCGACAGGCGGCCCGCCACTTCCGACATCGGCGCCAGTAACGGCAACCCGCCGCGGTCGTCGGTGACAGTCTCGTATGCGATTGCGGTCACCCCGGAGGCGATCAGGCCAATGGTCTGTTCGGGGTCGGGCGCGAGGTGGAGATAGGTGTAGAGGATCTGGCCCTCGTGCAGCTGAACCCACTCGTTGGCCTGAGGCTCCTTGACCTTCACGATCATGTCCGACTTGGCGAACACGTCCTCTGCAGTCTTCGCGATCTTCGCACCGGCCGCGCGGTAGGCGTTGTCGTCGGCGCCGATGCCTGCGCCCGCGCCGGTCTCGACCAAGACCTCATGGCCGTGCGCGACATATTCGCGGACCGAGCCTGGAGTCAGCCCGACGCGGTACTCATGGTTCTTGATTTCCTTCGGGCAGCCGACGCGCATCCTGTTCTCCATTGACGGCCTCTTGGCGGGCCTCTCCCTACGTCAACGCATTGAACCACGATCGGGTTCGAACGGGTTTGCAAAGACGGTTGCGATTGATCCCTCGGGTCGTTATTCCTTGCGCCAAACGAGTGAATCTTCGAAGGAAACGCGACGAATGGGGCTGGACAGGATCGATATCGCCATCCTGGACATCCTCCAGAAGGAGGGCCGCATCTCCAACGCAGCCCTCGCCGAGACGGTCGGCCTGTCGCAATCGGCCTGCTCGCGCCGGCTCGACAATCTGGAGAAATCGGGCGCGATCCGCGGTTATCACGCGCGGCTGTCAAACGCAGCGCTCGGCCACCAGATGACGGTGATCGTGCACATATCGCTGTCAGGACAATTCGAGAAAACGCTGTCGGATTTCGAGGCGGCGGTGAAGCGCTGCCCGAACATCCTCTCCTGCCACCTGATGTCGGGAGAGTACGACTACATACTGAGGATCGCCGCGAAGGACCTGCCGGACTACGAGCGCATCCACAAGGAATGGCTCTCTGCCATGCCGCATGTGACAAAAATCAACTCGTCCTTCGCGCTGCGCGAGATCATCGACAGGACGGCGCTGGGGCTGAAGCCGGAGATGGCTTAGCGCTGGCCGTCCTCAGTCACGATCCGGTCCATCGGGATATCATGCGGCTGGGGGTAGATGGTGGGTATCGCCTGCATGGCATAGCCGATGCCGATCACGAGCGGTTTGCGGGGCAGGGACGCCAGCGTGCGGTCGAAGAAGCCGCCGCCGTAACCGAGCCGATAGTCTTGGGGGTCGAAGCCGACAACCGGTGCGATCACGACGTCTGGGAAGACAGTAGGTCCGTTTGCGGGGATCGGAATGTTCCAGACCCCTTTTTCGAGGGGCTCGCCGGCGCGCCACGCCCGGAATTGCAGTGGCTGGCCTTTGTCGACGACGACGGGCAAGGCGGTCCTGCCGCCGCGTGTCGCGATGCGCTCCATCCACGGCCGCATGTCGGGTTCGCCGCGGAACGGCCAGTAGAGACTGACCAGACGGCCGGCGGGGTCGCCGATCACAGCGTCGAGGTGTGCCGCGATCTCCTCCGACATCGCCGCTCGGGTACCGGCAGGGATTTCCAGGCGTGCAGCGATCAGCCTCTCACGCTCGGCCTTGCGCCAGCGGCGGACATCCGGCCAAGTTCTCGCCATCGAGGCGGAACCATCGAGTTCGTGCATGAAGCAGGGGGGCGAAGCGTAGGGGTGCGTTTCATCGCCGGACATAGGATTTCCTCCGAGCGGGAAGGCTAGGCTTCCCCGACAGGCATATCCGTTTCGTCGGCGACATATGACGGCGCTTCCGGTCCTTGTTGCGCTGCACAAGAATCCCCATCTTGGATCTGCAAGACAGCCGGAGACGGACAATGAACCGGGCAAGGCATCGCGTCGTCGTGGTGGGTGCAGGATTTGGCGGCCTCGAACTCGTGAAGGCGCTGAAGGGTGCCGGGCTCGACATCACGCTCATCGACCGGCGCAACCACCATCTCTTCCAGCCGCTGCTCTACCAGGTCGCGACCACCTCGCTCGCCACATCCGAGATCGCGTGGCCGGTCCGGCACCTCCTGCGCTCGCGCAAGGACGTGACGACTCTGCTGGCGACCGTCACCGGCGTCGACAAGGAGAACCGAACGGTGATGCTCGCCGATGGCGAGGCGGTCGCCTACGACACGCTCGTGCTGGCCACCGGCGCCCGCCACGCCTATTTCGGGCATGACGACTGGGAGCCCTTCGCGCCGGGCCTGAAGACGATCGAGGACGCAACGGCGATTCGCCGCCGTCTGCTGCTTGCCTTCGAGCAGGCGGAACTCGAAATCGATCCTTCGCGGCGCGAGGCGCTGCTCACATTTGTCATCATCGGCGGCGGGCCCACCGGTGTGGAACTCGCTGGTACGATGGTCGAACTGGCGCGCGACACGCTGAAGGGCGAGTTCCGCCGCATCGACCCGGCAAAGGCGAGGGTCATCCTCGTGGAAAGCGGTGACCGGGTGCTCGGCGCGTTCAAGCCGCATCTCTCGGCCTATGCCAAGCGGGCGCTCGAAACGCTCGGCGTCGAGGTGCGCCTCGGCCATCCAGTGACCCACGTCGACGCCGAGGGCGTGGTGATCGAGGGTAGGCAACTGCCCGCGAGGACCGTGCTCTGGGCGGCGGGCGTCGCGGCATCGCCGGCGGCGCGGTGGCTGGATATCGCGGCGGACCGCGCCGGGCGGGCTGTCGTAGAAGCCGACCTTACCGCACCAGGACGTGGGGAAATCTTCGTCATCGGCGATACCGCGAAGGTCGTCTGGGAAGGCGAGCGCCTCGTGCCGGGCGTTGCGCCCGCCGCCAAGCAGCAGGGCCGGCATGTCGCCGCCACGATCAAGGCAAGGCTGAACGGCGATACGGCCGAACGACCGTTCCGCTACAGTAGCGACGGCGATCTCGCCACCATCGGCAAACGCGCGGCGGTCGTGGACTTCGGCTGGCTTGTCCTGAAGGGGTGGCCCGGCTGGTGGCTGTGGGGCATTGCCCACATCTACTACCTGATCGGCCTGCGCTACCGGCTCTCGGTCGCTCTCTCCTGGCTCTGGATCTACGCGACCGGGCAGCGCAGCGCGCGCCTGATCACGCAGGGTGACACCAAGCCGACGACCTAAAGCGACAGCGGCAGCTCGAAATGCCGCGTGTACATCATGTCGCGATGTTCGAGCAGGATCGGGTCGAGTGCGGCGCGGGTGATCGCATCGGATGTCTCGAAGACCTTTCGCATCGTCGGGTCCATCCTGCATTGATCCTCGGGCAGTGGCGCGAACATAGCGCAGGCCGTCGCGCTGTAGATGTCGACGGCCGTCAGCGCTGTGCCCAGAAAGTAAGAACTGCCGGCTATGCGTTGCGCCTTCAGTCGCGCTGAGAGCATGGCAAGAAGCTCGGCCACGCGGGCGGCGGCAGCCTCCCCAGTAACCGCTTCGTAGCCGTACTTTCTGCCGAGATAGCGTGCTACCTTTTCAGGGAAACCGCCTCGGCCTTCCAGACCGGCATGGATAGCCTGCAGGCGGCGCGACCAGCACAGGCCGCTCTCGCCAAGGATTTCGTGCGCAAGGCCGAACATCAGCGCGCGCTCGGCCGGGTCCTCGGGGATGAGTCGCGGCGAGGTGGCCAGCCGTTCGGCCAGGAGCAGGATCTCGGCCCAGCCGGAACGCGGCTTCTCGTTTTCATAGACCACGACCGGGCCACTGCGCTGGCCACCGGTCCATTGCCTAAGGGGTTCGCTGTCGTAGGTGAGCCGCACCGCCGCCCAGTCGAGACCCTTCACGTGAAAAATGCCCTTGGCGGCTTCTCCCCACGGACTCGGGATGTCGGCCACGACCATCATGCGCAGGCCCGGCCGGGCGATCACTTCCTCGACGCTCACATACTCAAAATCCATGCCGCAGATTCTCCCGATTTCATTCGCCGGCAAATTTTCATCGCGGCGTCACGCGCAACTGCTGGACTCACTCCGGAAACGGCGCGAAGCTTTCGGTTTGGCGCCCCGTTTCGCGCCCAACAATCCAGGAGGCTCATCATGCTTCATCCCATCTCCCGCCGTTCCTTCCTGGCCGGCACCGCCGCTCTCGGCTCGGTCATCGCGCTGCACCCTTTCTCGGCACGCGCGCAGGCGAACCAGGCGCATTTGAGGATCATGGAGACCACCGATCTCCACGTTCACGTCTACCCCTACGACTACTATGGCGACCGGCCGAACGATACCATGGGGCTTGCGCGCACGGCGACCATCATCGACCAGATCCGCGCCGAGGCGACCAATTCGCTTCTGGTCGACAATGGCGACTTCCTCCAGGGCAATCCGATGGGCGACTACGTCGCCTATGAGCGCGGGATGAAGGCGGGCGACATGCACCCCGTGATCACCGCCATGAACCTGCTCGGCTACGAGGTGTCGACGCTCGGCAATCACGAATTCAACTACGGCCTGGACTTCATGTTCAATGTGCTGGCCGGCGCGAAATTCCCCTTCGTCTGCGCCAACCTGACCAAGGGCGCGCTGGCCGCCAACCCGCGCGAGGACGACCTGTTCCTGAAACCCTACGTGATCGTCGAGAAGACGATCAAGGACGGTGCGGGAGCCGAACACCCGATCAAGCTTGGTTTCATCGGTTTCGTGCCTCCGCAGATCATGACATGGGACTCGCGCCACCTCGAAGGCAAGGCGATGACGCGCGACATCGTCAAGGCGGCGGAGGCCTGGGCGCCACAGATGCGAGAGGAGGGGGCCGAACTGGTCATCGCGCTCTCGCATTCGGGCATGGGCACGCCAAAATACGAGGAGAACCTCGAGAACGCCTCGATCCTGGTCGCGGCGGTGCCGGGCATCGATGCGATCGTCACGGGCCACAGCCATCTCGATTTCCCCGGATCGAAGTTTGAGGGTGTCGAGGGCGTCGACCTCGCGGCCGGCACGGTGTCGGGCAAGCCGGGGGTCATGGGCGGCTTCTGGGGTTCGCACCTCGGCCTGATCGACCTGATGCTGGAACGCGACGGCAATGTCTGGAAGGTGGTCGGCTCGACCAGCGAGGCGCGGCCGATCTCCAAGCGCGTCGACGGCAAGAACGTCCCGACGGTCGAAAGCAAGGCGGAGGTGGTGGCCGCCGTGAAGGCCGACCACGAGGCAACGCTCGGCTATGTGCGCACGCCCGTCGGCAAGACGTCGGCGCCCCTGCATTCCTATTTCGCCCTGGTGGCAGACGACCCGTCGGTGCAAATCGTGAGCCAGGCGCAGATCTGGTACATCAAGGACATGCTGAAGGCTGGCGAGTTCAAGGACCTGCCGGTGCTTTCGGCGGCGGCGCCCTTCAAGTCCGGCGGGCGCGGCGGTCCGGAGTACTTTACCGACGTGCCGGCGGGCGACATCGCCATCAAGAACGTCGCCGACCTCTACCTCTATCCCAACACGGTTCAGGCGGTCGCGATCACCGGCGCGCAGGTCAAGGAATGGCTGGAAATGTCGGCCGGCATCTTCAACCAGGTCGAGCCCGGCAAGGCCGATCAGCCGCTGATCAATCTCGATTTTCCGTCGTTCAACTTCGACGTCATCGACGGGGTAACGTACAGGATCGACCTGTCGCAGCCGCCGAAATACGACCCCAAGGGCGCGGTGCTCAACGCATCGTCGAACCGCATCGTCGACCTCCAGTTCGACGGCAAGCCGATCGACCCGGCGCAGAAGTTCGTCGTCGCGTCGAACAACTATCGTGCCGGCGGCGGTGGCAATTTCCCGGAGATCAACGGCTCGAAGGTGATCTACATGGCGCCGGACACCAACCGCGACGTGATCGTGCGCTACATCATCGACCAGGGCACGATAAACCCGTCGGCGGACGCCAACTGGTCTTTCGCGCCGGTCGCCGGCGCAACCGCGATCTTCGAGACAGGACCGAAGGCTGCGACCTTCATCGCCGATGTGAAAGGGGTGAAGATCGAGGCCGCAGGCGATGGCGCAGAAGGCTTCGCGAAATACCGCATCACGCTCTGAGGCGGACGGATGGGCTGCAAGACAGGCGGCCTCGGCCGCCCGTTTCGCCTCATCCCGCCGGGATGCCAAGATCGAGGTGGATCGCAACCGGCACATGGTCGGACGGCTTCTCCCAGGCGCGCACATGCTTTTCGACCGAGGCCGAGACCAGCCGGTTGGCAGCTTCGGGTGAGAGCAGGTGGTGGTCGATGCGGATGCCATTGTTCTTCTGCCAGGCGCCGGCCTGGTAATCCCAGAAGGTGTAGACGCCGGAATCGTCGGTGACGGAGCGGACGGCTTCCGTGAAGCCGAGGTTTTCAAGCCGGCGGAAGGCCCCGCGGGTTTCCGGCTGGAACAGCGCATCATTCACCCAGTTCTCGGGATAGCGGGCGTCCTCCGGCTCGGGGATGACGTTGTAATCGCCGGCGAGCACCAGCGGCTCCTCGAGTTCGAGACGCTGTTCGGCCCATCGCTCGAGGCGCTGCATCCAGGCCAGCTTATAGGGAAACTTCACGGGGTCGCTGACCGGATTGCCGTTCGGCAGATAGAGCGAGACGACCCGTAGCGCGCCACGGTCGGTCGAAAAGACGCCTTCGATGAAGCGCGCCTGCTCGTCCGAATCGTCGCCGGGCAGTCCGCGAGACACCTCGTCGAAGCGCAGCTTGGAGAGGATCGCGACGCCGTTGAAGCCCTTCTGGCCGTGCGTCTCGACATGATAGCCGAGCGCTTCGATCTCCAATCGCGGAAAACCGTCGTCGACCGTCTTGATCTCCTGCAGGCAGACGATGTCGGGTTGGCTCTCCTGCAGCCAGTGGACGAGGTTCTCGATGCGGGCGCGGACGCCGTTGATGTTCCAGGTGACGATCTTCATGTGCTCAATTCGCTCGGGTCGCTGGCGCGATCCTGCACGAACATCCTCGACAAGGAAACCGGAGACCGGCCCCCCATATCTCATGCTGACAGGGATATCAGATCGAGAACGAGGTCCCGCAGCCGCAGGAGGCGACCGCGTTGGGGTTCCTGATCTGGAATGACTGGCCCATCAAATCATCGACGAAGTCGATGACCGAGCCGCCCATGTAGACCAGCGACAATTCGTCGATGAGGACGGTCGCACCATCGCGCTCGATGGCCACGTCGTCGGCGTTTCGCTCGCCGGTCAGGTCGAATTTGTAGGAGAAGCCGGAGCACCCGCCGCCTTCGACCATGACGCGCAGCGCGTTCTTGTCCGGTTCCGCGGCCACGATCTTCGCGATCCGCTTTGCAGCGGACTCGGTCAGCTCGATTTTCATGCCGGTCTTGGCGTCGGCGCCCATGGCGGTCACCTTGCGTTGGGGTTCCTCCGATAGGTATGAAGCGGCCGGGGGCAAGTCAACCGGCAGCATTTTGGATGGTTGATCTCGGCGACATCGGTTTCGGCTACCGCCCGCGCGCGCCGTGGGCGAGCAATCCGGCGCGTTCGCGCGGCCGTTTCGAGCCGGAACCCGAAAGCCCGACGCGCACCGCCTTCCAGCGCGACCGCGACCGCATCATCCATTCGACCGCCTTTCGCAGGCTGAAGCACAAGACGCAGGTCTTCATCGCGCACGAGGGCGACCACTACCGCACGCGGCTCACCCATTCGATCGAGGTGGCGCAGATCGCCCGTGCGCTGGCGCGGTCGCTGCGCGGCGACGAGGATCTCGCGGAGGCCGTGGCGCTCGTCCATGATTTCGGCCACACGCCGTTCGGGCATACGGGGGAGGACGCGCTGGACGCGAAGATGAAGCCGTGGGGCGGCTTCGATCACAACGCACAGTCGCTGCGCGTCGTGACCAGGCTGGAGCGGCGCTATGCCGAATTCGACGGGCTGAACCTGACATGGGAGACGCTGGAGGGGCTGGTCAAGCACAATGGCCCGCTCATCGACGGCGAGGGCAGGGCGCTGAGGGGCGACGTGCCGCAGCCGATCCGCGACTACAACGAACTGCACGACCTAGAACTCGACCGCTTCGCCGCCATCGAGGCGCAGTGCGCCGCGCTCGCCGACGACATCGCCTATGACACCCATGACATCGACGATGGGCTGCGCGCGGGGCTTCTCTCGCTGGACATGCTGGAGAGCGTGCCGCTGAGCGGCGGCATCCTCAAGGGGGTGAGGGGGCGCTATCCCCGCCTCGATCCGGTTCGCACCGGGCACGAGCTGATGCGCCGGCAGATCACCGCCATGGTCGAGGACGCGATCGCGACGGCGAACGCCACGCTCTCCGAACTGAAGCCGAACTCGTCTGACGACATCCACGCTGCCGGCCGGCCTGTGGTGGCGTTCTCGGCCGAAATGGCGGCAGCGGAAAAGGAACTGAAGGCGTTCCTCTACGCCAACCTCTACCGGCACCCTCAGGTGATGGCGGTACGGGCCGGGGCGGAGCGCGTGGTGCTCGACCTGTTCGATGCCTATTTCGCCGATCCATCGGTGATGCCGGAAGGCTGGCGCGAGGTACTCGTTCGCGCCGAGGATCGCATCAAGGCGCGGCATGTGGCCGACTTCATCGCCGGCATGACCGACACCTACGCGCTGAAGGAGCATCGCCGGCTGTTTGACCACACTCCTGAACTGGGATAGGCGGCTCCTCACTTTCAGGACCGAGCATTCTTCGCGCCAAGACGAAGCAACGAAGCCATGAACATCTTTTCCGACTTCAATGAGAGAGTAAGGAATTCCGTTGAAACAATTGGTCTAAAAGACCAATCCGGCGGACCGCTCGACCTTTCCCGCATCACCGTCGACCCGCCGCGCGATGCCTCTCACGGCGACCTCGCGACCAATGCGGCGATGGTGCTGGCGAAGGCGGCGGGGCAGAACCCGCGGGCGCTCGCGGAGCGGATCGCGGCGGCGCTCAAGGCCGATTCCGACATCGCCTCGGCGGAGGTGGCAGGCCCCGGCTTCGTCAATCTGAGGATTTCCGACGCATATTGGCTGCGGCACCTTGCCCACATCCTGCGGTCGGAACGTGACTACGGCCGCTCGACGATCGGAGCCGGCCGCAAGGTCAACGTCGAATATGTCTCGGCCAACCCGACCGGACCGATGCATGTCGGACATTGCCGGGGCGCCGTGGTCGGCGACACGCTGGCGAACATCCTCGCCTTTGCCGGCCACGCGGTGACGAAGGAGTATTACATCAACGACGCCGGCGCGCAGGTCGACGTCCTCGCCAGCTCGGCGATGCTGCGCTACCGCGAAGCGCTCGGCGACGACATCGGCGAAATCCCGGCCGGCCTCTATCCGGGAGACTACCTGGTCCCCGTCGGCCAGGCGCTGGCGACCGAGTTCGGCCGCTCGCTCCTGCAGAAGCCGGACGACGAGGCGCTTGCGCTGGTCAAGGACCGCACGATCGACGCCATGATGGTGATGATCAAGGAGGATCTGGCACTGCTCAACGTCCGGCACGAGGTGTTCTTCTCCGAGCGAACGCTGCATGCCGACAACGCCAAGAAGATCAAGACCGCGGTCACCGACCTGACGCTGAAGGGCCACATCTACAAGGGCAAGCTGCCGCCACCCAAGGGCGAGAAGCCCGACGACTGGGAGGATCGCGAGCAGACGCTGTTCCGGTCGACCGACGTCGGCGACGACATCGACCGGCCGCTGGTGAAGTCCGACGGCTCCTACACCTATTTCGCGGCCGACGTGGCCTATCTCAAGGACAAGCTCGACCGGGGTTTCGACGAGACGATCTTCATCCTGGGGGCCGATCACGGCGGCTACGTGAAGCGCATGGAGGCGCTCGCCAGGGCGCTGTCGGGCGGGTCGCTGAAGCTAACGATCCTGCTTTGCCAGCTCGTGAAGCTCTATCGCGACGGCGAGCCGGTCAGGATGTCGAAGCGTTCCGGCGACTTCGTCACGCTGCGCGAGGTGGTGGAAGAAGTGGGGCGGGACCCGATCCGCTTCATGATGATCTACAGGAAAAACGGCGAGCCGCTGGACTTCGACTTCGCCAAGGTGACGGAGCAATCGAAGGACAATCCAGTCTTTTACGTGCAGTACGCGTCGGCGCGATGCCACTCGGTGTTCCGCCAGGCGGCCGAGCAGTTTCCGGGAGAAACGTTCGAGCGCAAGAAGCTGGCCGCCGCCATCGGCGAATTGCGCGACGAGGCCGAGATCGGGCTGATCCGCAAGCTCGCCGAATATCCGCGCGTGATCGAATCGGCAGCGCTGGCGCGTGAGCCTCACCGGCTCGCTTTCTATCTCTACGATCTGGCGAGCACGTTTCACGCCCTGTGGAACCGCGGCACCGAGAATGCCGACTTACGCTTTGTTAAGGTAAACGACGCATTATCGACCCATGCCAGACTGGGGCTGGTGCAGGCCGTGTCAGACGTTCTGACGTCCGGACTGGGGCTGATCGGAGCGGATGCACCGACCGAGATGCGCTAGGAAACGCCGGGTTCCGGGCCACCTTTTGCCCACATTGCGCTGGTACGGGCGACAACCCTTGGCGGCCTTGGGCGGACGCCATCGAGTGCGAGTGTGGGACGACAAGTATGGCAGACTCCAACCAGCTCAAGCGCATCGACCCGATCGACTTCGGCCAGGACGATCCATTCGCGGAACTGACCAAGATCATGGGCTTCGATCCGCGGCAGCCAGCACGGCCGCAGGATGTTGCGAAGACCGAAGCCCCAAGCCCGGCGCGCGTCGTCGAGGCGAAGGCCCCGGCCAAGCCCGAGTTCGCAACGCGTGCCCCCGAACCGCAAGTCGAAGTCGCCGACGACTTCGCGATCGACCTCGAGCGGGAGTTGCTCGGAGATTTCGACTACGATTCCGAGCCGGCCCAGTCCATGCCGCCGGTCACCATTCCGGCGGCGGCTGTGAGCCGCGCCGCCGTTCCCGCAAGCGTTGCAGAAACCGAAGCGACGGGCGCGGCCGAGCTGGACTTCGATTTCGGTGAAGATCTGGCGGCCGAACTGGAGAGCGGCCTGGCGGTCGTTGAACCCTCCGTCGAGACCCAGGCCGAGGCCCCGCCCGCGGCTGACGAGAATCCGTTCGCCGATCTTGATTTTTCCGTCGACGATGAGGCTCACGAGCAAGCGGCGGTCGTCGCCGAGGCCGCTTCCGCGCCTTTGCCAGGGAGCGGCGAGGACGAGCGGCTCCAGGAGGAGATCGATCTCGACTTCGACGTGGCCATGGCCGAGGTCGATATGGAGTTCGATGCCGAACTCGACGGAGCATTCGTGGCCGCAGTCGATGAAGCGGTCGCCAGCGATGAGGATGAGCTCGAGCAGTGGACGCCAGAACAGAACCCCGAAGAGGATCTCGATCGGGTGATCGGCGAACTCGACGCGGCTGCTCATACCGCGCCGGCCTTTGATCATGCGGGGTTCGAGGGTGCGCCGGCATTCGGCGACGACACCGATCGCGGCGCTGAGCATGTCGAAGTTCATGCCGATGAGGTCGCGGCGCAGCCGGAACTGAGCTTCGAAGACGAGTTGAAGACCCTGTTGGGCGCGCCGGTTCAGCCTGCGGTCCTTGCCGGCTACGACGAGCCGCTCGCCACCGACGCGACGGAGGACGAGTGGGAACCCGCCGAAGACGGATACACCGAGGCTGAAGTCGAAACGGGACAGCACGAAACCGGCCAGCACGCCGCATGGGCGGCGTCGGACGGCGACGCGCTGGACTTCGCGGAAGCTTTCGACGACAGCGCCTTCGACACTGCTTTCGAGCAAGAACTCGCAGCGGAGCCTGCCCCGCGACCTTCTGCGTCAAGCAGACCTTACGCGCCCGAGATCGAGACGGTGCAGGTTCCAGAGTCCGGCATTGCCCACACCGACGAGATCGACATTCCCGAACTTGACCGCGAGGAGCCCGTGCCCGCGATGACTGCCTTCGACGATTACGAGCCCGACTATTCCGAACTCTTCGCGCAGCCCGCCGACAGCAGTCGCGGCGCGCATCTCGACCGCCGGGCGCACGATCGCCACGACCGCGATTACGAGGATGCCCTGGCGGCAACCGCGGCTGCGACAGCAGCGATCACGGCGGGTTCCGGTCGGGTCGCCCGGGCGGAACGTGGTCCGGCCGATGCCGACTTCAGCAGTGGCGCCCACCTGGCACCTCGTCAGGTCGAGGTCGCCCCATCGCTCGTTCAGGACGACGGTTTCGACGAACCGCTCGACTTCTCCGATGTTGGCACTTTTGACGACGTGCCGGAACCACGCCGGCGCGGACTCCTGATCGCCGCGGTCGTGGGTGGGGTAGCGCTGCTCGGCGGCGTCGGAGCCTTCGCCTTCTCGCTCGGCGGCGGAGGCGATGCCGACGTTCCCGCGCTGGTGCGCGCCGACAGCGAACCCGTGAAGGTGCGACCGGAAGAGCCGGGCGGCGTCACCGTTCCGAACCAGGACAACAAGGTGTTCGAAACCATGGCGGGTAACGCCGCCGCCGACAAGCCGGTCCAGGAGCGTCTGAACTCGAGTAGCGAGGAGCCGGTCGACATTGCGTCGCGTGTCGTCGATCCCGCGGCTGATCAGCCGCGCGACCTAGCCGTGGCGCCCTCCAAGAACGAGGATCGCGTCGTCGTCGACGAGGCCGAACCTTCGGACACGATGGAGGTGGCAGCGGTTGCGCCGCGCAAGGTCAAGACGATGATCGTCAGGCCAGACGGGACGCTGGTGCCGCGCGACGAGCCGGCCGCAGGCGCTGCGGCGCCACTCGCATCCTCAGCCGAGACTGCCGCTCCGGTCGCCACAGCAGAAGCGCCGCTGCCGGGCACCGAACCGGTTGCCGCCGTCGCACCGGACCCAGCGACGCCGGTTGCTCCCGAAGCCGTATCGGAGTCCGCGCCCGTCGCGGCGACCACGGAGACTCCGCCGAGCGCCCCCGTCGCTCCGGCCCGTCCGGCCGATCAGCCGGTCGACGTCGTGGGCGAGGTCGCTCCGGAACGCGTGGCGCTCACAACGCCTGCCGGCGGCTGGGCCGTGCAGATCGCCTCGCAGCCGAGCGAGGAAGCCGCGAAGTCGACCTATGCCGACCTGTCGCGCCGCTATGCGAGCATTATCGGCGAACAGCCGGCGAGCATCGTAAAGGCCGAGATTGCCGGCAAGGGTACGTTCTGGCGCGTCCGCATCGCGGCGGATTCGCGCAACGACGCGATCGGTCTCTGCGAACGCTACAAGGCGGCGGGCGGCAACTGCTTCGTGTCCAAGTAGGTCTGCCCGATCGGATCGGACGGCGGGGCGTTGCCCCCGCCTTTCATCGGTCGCTATCTGCCGATTCCCCTTGCCGTCCGGCCGCGCTAGGTTCCGGGCATGAGCGAATCAAAGGCGATGATCCTGGGTTGCGCCGGCACGACGTTGTCGGACGAGGAAAGGGCGTTCTACGATGGCGAGCGGCCCTGGGGTTTCATCCTGTTTGCCCGCAACATCGCGGAACCAGAACAGGTGCGCGACCTCGCCGCCTCCCTGCGTGACGCCGTCGGCCGCAAGGACGCGGCTGTCTTCATCGACCAGGAAGGCGGCAAGGTTCAGCGGCTGAGGCCGCCGATCGCCCCGAACTATCCCGCGGCCGCGACGCTCGGAGCGCTCGCCCGGCATGATCGGGAGGCTGGCATGAGAGCCGCCTGGCTGCTCTCCCGGCTGCACGCCTTCGACCTTCGAAAGCTCGGCATCACCGCCGATTGCATGCCCGTGCTCGATGTTCCCGTCGAGGGCGCGAACGACGTGATCGGCGTTCGTGCCTACGGCCGAGACCCAGAGATGGTGGCCGCATTCGGGCGCGCCGCGGCCGACGGGCTGATCGCGGGCGGGGTGCTGCCGGTCATGAAGCATGTTCCGGGCCACGGACGGGCCTTCGCGGACAGCCATCTGGCGCTGCCGCGCGTCGACGCGCCGCTGGAGGCGTTGCGCGCCCGCGACTTCGCACCGTTTCGGACGCTGAATCACCTGCCGGCGGCGATGACCGCGCACGTCGTTTTCGAAGCGATCGATCCCACTGGCCCGGCGACGACATCCCACACCGTCATCACCGACATCGTTCGCGGCGAGATCGGCTTCGACGGCCTTCTGATCAGCGACGACACCTCGATGAAGGCGCTTTCTGGGGATTTCCCGTCGAAGGCCGAGGCGATCCTTGCGGCCGGCTGCGATCTGGTCCTTCACTGCAACGGCGTCATGCAGGAGATGGTGGGCATCGCATCCAGGACGACGGTACTTGCCGGCCGCTCGCTCGACCGCGCGGACAGGGCGATGGCGGTGGTCGGCGGCGCGGACGGCATGGCGGAGGCCGCGGTGCGCGCCGAGTTCGGCTCGTATTTCGAGGCGGTGGCCTGACGTGGAAGGCGGAACGGTTTCCAGATGAAACAAGCGCCAATGGACCAGCTATGGGCGGAGGGGGCGGACGAACGCGCCACCGACGATCCAGCGCTCGTGGTCGACGTGGACGGCTTCGAAGGTCCGCTCGATCTGCTGCTTCATCTTGCCTGCAACCAGAAGGTCGATCTGGCCCGCATCTCGGTCCTGGCCCTGGCGGAGCAATATCTGGCCTTTGTCGAGAAGGTGAGGGCGCTCAGGCTCGAACTGGCCGCAGACTATCTCGTGATGGCGGCGTGGCTCGCCTATCTCAAGTCGAAGCTGCTCATTCCCAAGCAGGCGGGCGACGATGGAGAAACCGGCGAGGAGCTCGCCGCGGTCCTGCAGTTCCGGCTGAAGCGCCTGGAAGCCATGCGCGAGGCGGCCGCGCGGCTGGTCAACCGCAATCGGCTCGGCCGCGACGTCTTCGCGCGCGGAATCCCGGAACTCGTCATCGTCGAGAAACGCAACGAATATTCGGCGTCGCTCTACGATCTCCTGACGGCCTACGCATCGCAACGACAGCGGCAGGCGGTGACCAACGTGCGAATCGCCAAGCGGACCGTCTGGTCGCTCAAGGATGCACGCGACATCCTGACGAGGCTGATCGGCCGGTTCAGCGACTGGACGGCGCTGGATCGCTATCTGATCGAGTTCCTGGCGAACCCCGCGGAAAGGCCGACGGCGATCGCAAGCACATTTGCCGCGAGCCTCGAGATGGTTCGCGAAGGGGCGGTCGAGATCCGGCAGGATACGCCGTTCGCGCCGATCTATTTGAGAAGCAGACCGGCGAAGGCGCTGGAGGTGGTGCGATGACCGATGCGGGCGAAGCGGCGATCATTCCCTTCGACTTCGGACGCGACGAGGACGAGGCGTGGGCGGGGAACCCCGCCGAGCGGCTGGTTGTCGCGGAAGCGGCGCGCATGGCCGAAGCGATCGTCTTCGCCAGCTCCGAACCTGTCACGGACCGGCAGCTCGAGCAAAGACTGCCGAACGGGGTCGACGTGGCAACCGTGATGGCCGAAGTCAGGCGCCACTACGAAAAGCGGGGCGTGAACCTCGTACGGCTCGGCGATGCCTGGGCGTTCCGCACCGCTGGCGACCTCGCCTTCCTGATGAGCCGCGACTCGGTCCAGCAGAAGAAGCTCTCCAGGGCAGCTCTCGAGGTGCTGGCGATCATCGCGTACCACCAGCCAGTGACGCGTGCCGAGATCGAGGAGATCAGGGGCGTCGAGACGTCAAAGGGTACCCTCGACACGCTGCTCGAGACCGAATGGGTGAGGATGCGCGGCCGTCGCAAGACGCCCGGCCGTCCGGTGACCTACGGCACGACCGACGGGTTCCTCGACCATTTCCAGCTCGAGGGAATCCGCGACCTGCCGGGCATGGAGGAACTGAAAGGCGCTGGCCTGCTCTCGGCGCGCATGCCGTCGAACTTCTCGATCCCGATGCCGCCGGCAGATCCGGACGAGCTTTCGCCCGACGAGGACGCGCTGACCGACATCGACCTCGAGGAACTCGGACTGTTGACACCCCGCGCGACGGATGATTGACCCCGGCCTTCGGGATCGGGATCGGGAACCGGGATCGGTGGCGAAGGGAGCGACGCAGGCGACCTCACGGGTGACGGCAGGGGTCACCTTCGCCGCGCGGCTTGCCTTCGATGACATCCACCATCGCTTCCCCGGCGGGGTCGAAACGCTGCGCGGCGTTTCGCTTGCCGCAGAACCCGGCGAAGTGCTGTGCCTGCTCGGTCCTTCCGGTTCGGGAAAGACCACACTGCTGAGGATCGCCGCCGGGATCGAGGCGCAGACACGCGGCCGCGTGCTGCTCAACAACCGGGAAATCGCGGGGCCGGATGTGTTCGTGCCCCCAGAACAGCGTTCGATCGGGCTGGTGTTCCAGGACTTCGCGCTCTTCCCGCACCTGACCATCCTGGAGAACGTGCGCTTCGGGCTCACCGCCCTGTCGCGCGCGGAGGCGACGAAGGAAGCCGAGATCGCGCTCGCGCGCGTTGGCCTCAGACGCTATGCACATTCCTATCCGCATGTGCTTTCCGGCGGCGAACAGCAGCGCGTGGCCCTGGCGCGGGCGCTGGCGCCGCGACCCGGCGTACTCCTGATGGACGAGCCGTTTTCGGGGCTGGATTCACGCCTCAAGGACACGGTTCGCGCCGAAACGCTGGCGATCCTGCGCGAGAGCCGCGCGACGGCGATCGTCGTCACCCACGACGCCGAGGAGGCGATGCGGCTCGGCGAGCGCATCTCGCTCCTGAAGGACGGGCGATTGGTGCAGACCGGGAAGGCGGAAGAACTCTACCGGCGGCCGGTGGACCTGTTCGTGGCCGGGTTCTTCTCAGAGATGAACGTGTTCGAAGGGCGGGTCTCTAACGGCCTGGCCGATACGCCTGTCGGCCGGGTCGGCGCGAGCGGCATTCGCGACGGCGCGCAGGTATCGGTCGCTGTTCGGCTCAACGCCCTCGTGCTCTCCGGGAGCGCAGGCGAGGTTCCGGCGCGCGTCATATCCCGCCGGTTCCTGGGCGTCGAGGAACTCTTCGAACTGGCCGTTTCCGGCGCCGACGAGCCCGTCCGGGCGCGGCTGCGGGCGGGGGAACTCGCGGCCGGCGCCCGCGACATTTGGCTCACGCCGAGGCAGGATGACGTTCTTGTGTTTGAATCCCGTGGCGAAAACGCATAGATCAGTGCCAAGCGACCTTTCCGGGAGAGAGTGACAATGGGTTCCCTATCGATCTGGCACTGGATCATCGTGCTGGTCGTCGTGCTTCTTTTGTTCGGCCGCGGCAAGATCCCCGAACTGATGGGCGACATGGCCAAGGGCATCAAGAGCTTCAAGCGGGGCATGGCCGACGACGAACAGGCCGATGCCGCCAAGACGGTCGAACACCGCACCGACGAGACCGTGACGCCGGCCAAGGAAAAGGCGTCGAAGGGCTGACCCTTCCCGCCTGAACCTCAGCGGGACAGCGCCCCATGTTCGACATCGGCTGGACCGAGATGCTGGTGATCGCGATCGTCATGATCGTGGTCGTCGGACCCAAGGATCTGCCCAAGATGCTGCGCACCTTCGGCCGGACCACGACCAAGCTGCGCTCGATGGCGGGCGATTTCCAGAAGCAGTTCAACGAAGCGCTGAAGGAAGCCGAACTCGACGAGGTCAAGAAGACGGTCGACGGCCTGAGGAATCCGGTCGGGGAGATCAGGAAGCAGCTCAATCCGTTCGAGAAGGCCGCCGCCGACGTTCGCGCCGGGCTCGACGCGGCGCTGAAGCAATCGACCACGCTGAAACCGGCCGAAAAGGACGTCCACGCGGCCGAGCCGTTGAAGAACGGGGCCGCGCCTATGCCGGACGTGCCGGGACCGTCGGTCATGCCGACCCCGCCGGTGATCGCCCAAGCAGGCGAAGGCGCCGCGGCCAAGAGGGCTGAGCCCGCCACGACGGCGGCAAAGACCAACGGCGCGGCCGGGAAGGCCTCGGCAACCGCGAAATCGGCCGCGGCGAAGGCCGCTGCCGGCAAGGCGGCGCCCAGGCCCGCCGCCGGGAAGGCCGCCGTCCCAGGGAAGGCCGCCAAGCCCAAGGCCGCATCATGACGAGCGAGACCGAGGAGATCGACAAGTCGTCGGCGCCGCTGATCGAGCACCTGATCGAACTGCGCAAGCGGCTGATGTGGGCGATCGGTGGATTCTTCATCGCCTTCATCGTCTGTTTCGCCTTCGCCAAGCAGCTGTTCAACCTGCTGGTCATCCCCTTCATCTGGGCGGTCGACTGGGCCGGTCTCGCGGACCAGAAGGTGGAGCTGATCTACACCGCGCCGCAGGAATTCTTCTTCACCCAGATCAAGCTCGGCATGTTCGGCGGACTGGTGATCGCCTTTCCGCTGATCGCCACGCAGATCTACAAGTTCGTCGCGCCCGGCCTCTACAAGAACGAGAAGGCCGCCTTCCTGCCGTTCCTGATCGCGTCACCGCTGCTCTTCCTGCTGGGCGCGGCGCTGGTCTATTTCTTCTTCACGCCGATGGTGATGTGGTTCTTCCTCGCAATGCAGCAGACCGGGCCGGACGTGGAGGTGGAGATATCGCTGCTGCCGAAGGTCTCGGAGTATCTCAGCCTCATCATGACGCTGATCTTCTCCTTCGGCCTGGTCTTCCAGTTGCCGGTGGTGACCTCGCTGATGGCGCGCGTCGGGTTGCTCTCTTCCGCGGCGCTCGCCGACAAGCGCAAATGGGCGATCGTCATCGCCTTCGTGGTGGCCGCGGTGCTGACCCCGCCCGATCCGATCAGCCAGATCGGCCT
This sequence comes from Rhizobiaceae bacterium, assembly GCA_050184585.1. GTDB lineage: Bacteria > Pseudomonadota > Alphaproteobacteria > Rhizobiales > Rhizobiaceae > JBFXAF01. Next base: position 321,799 of record JBFXAF010000001.1, read on the forward strand.
CGCGCTGCCGACCATCCTGCTCTACGAGGTGTCGATCTGGCTGGCGCGGAGCATCGAACGCCGCCGCGAGGCCGACCGCGTGGCTCGCGAGAAGGCGGAGGCGGAGGCCTCCGCCGCGCCCGAGAGCGGCGCCGAGGCGTCGTCCTAGCGCGTTTCGAGGCGCATCCGCACACGCGGTCTTGCGCCGACAGGAACTCCGGTCTACCCCGGCGCGGCCACGTGCTGAGGCTTCCAATGCTCGACATCAAATGGATCCGCGACAATCCCCAGGCGCTGGCGACGGCGCTGGTGAATCGCGGGCAGTCCGAGGCCGAGGCGCGCGCCACGGTCGATGGCGTGATCGCGCGGGACGATGCCCGGCGCGCGCATCTCCAGACGTTGCAGGCGGCCCAGGAGCGCCGCAACGCCGCCTCGAAGGAGATCGGCAATGCGATGCGCGACAAGGACATGGCGCTGGCCGAGCGGTTGAAGGCCGAGGTCGCGGAGATAAAGGGCGTCATCCAGTCGGGCGAGACTGAGGAGCGCAAGCTCGACAAGGCGCTGGAAGACGCGCTGGCCGTCATCCCCAACGTGCCCCGCGCGGATGTGCCGGTGGGCAAGGACGAGCATGGCAATGTCGAGGCGCGCCGCTTCGGCGCAGAGCTGATCGCGGCGCGCCAGAAGAACATGCCGAACAAGCCGAAGGAGCACTTCGAGCTTGGCGAGGCGATGGGCCTCATGGATTTCGAACGGGCGGTAAAGCTTTCGGGCGCGCGCTTCACGGTGCTCAAAGGCCAGCTCGCGAGGCTGGAACGAGCGCTCGGCCAGTTCATGCTCGACCTGCACACGACCGAACATGGCTACACGGAAGTGCAGCCGCCGCTGCTGGTGCGGGATGAGGCGATGTTCGGCACGGGCAATCTGCCGAAGTTCGAGCAGGACTTGTTCTTTACCGATCCAAGGTCGCCGGATTGGGCTCTTGCAACAAAGAATTGGATCATTGCGGCGAATGAATCGCGGTTCAATTTGCAAGCCGACTCTTACTCTCGCAGTGAGGTGTTGCGGCTGCTTAAACTGGCAGGGCAAGGGGCAGCCGATGTCTTCGGCCTGATGGATGCTGACGCAAAGGAAGACTGGGGGCCGAACAAGCCCGCCACAGGTAAGCGTTTTGCGCTCATCCCCACCGCCGAAGTCCCCCTCACCAACCTCGTGCGCGAGGAAATCTTCGACCAGAAGAACCTGCCGCTGCGCTTCACGGCGCTGACGCCTTGCTTCCGCTCGGAAGCCGGGTCTGCGGGCCGCGATACGCGCGGCATGCTCAGGCAGCACCAGTTCTACAAGGTCGAACTGGTCTCGATCACCGACCAGGAAAACTCCACCGCCGAGCACGAGCGGATGACGGGTTGCGCGGAAGAAGTGCTCAAGCGTCTGGAGCTGCCGTTCCGCACGATGACGCTGTGCACCGGCGACATGGGCTTCGGCTCGCAGAAGACCTACGACATCGAGGTGTGGCTGCCCGGCCAGAACGCGTTCCGCGAAATCTCGTCCTGCTCGGTTTGCGGCGATTTCCAGGCCCGCCGCATGGACGCCCGCTATCGGCCGGACGGCGAGCGGCAAACGAAATTCGTGCACACGCTGAACGGCTCGGGCGTCGCGGTCGGCCGTGCGCTGATCGCGGTGATGGAAAATTACCAGAACGCCGACGGCTCGGTGAGCGTGCCCGACGTTCTCAAGTCCTATATGGGCGGGCAGACAAGGATCGGCTGACAGGCATGCGCATTCTTCTGACGAACGACGACGGCATCCATGCAGAAGGCCTGAAGGCGCTGGAACGCATCGCGCTCAAGCTTTCGGACGACGTGTGGGTGGTCGCGCCCGAGCACGACCAGTCCGGCTTCGCGCATTCGCTGTCGCTCTCCGATCCGCTGCGATTGCGGAAGATCAGCGACCGCCATTTCGCCGTGCGCGGCACGCCGACCGACTGCGTCATCATGGGCTGCCGCCAGATCATGCCGGGCCTGCCGGACCTCGTGCTGTCGGGCGTCAATTCCGGCTCCAACATCGCCGACGACGTGACCTATTCGGGCACGGTGGCGGGCGCGATGGAGGGCTGCATGCTGGGCGTACCGTCCGTCGCGCTGAGCCAGGCCTACAATTTCCACAACGAGACGCGCGTCGTGCCTTACGAGACGGCGGAGGCGCATGCGCCGGCGCTGCTTCAAAAGCTGCTGAAGACAGACCTGCCGAAGGGCGTCTTCCTCAACCTGAACTTCCCCAACTGCCCGCCGGAGGAGGTGGCCGGGACCGCGGTCACCCGCCAAGGCAAGCTGACGCACGGCCTGTGGGTCGAGGAGCGCCGCGACGGGCGAAACTTCCCCTATTACTGGCTGCGATTCGGGCGCGAGACGACCGAGATGCCGGAGGGCACCGACATGCTGGCGCTGCGGCGCAAACAGGTGTCGGTGACGCCGCTGCAGCTCGACCTCACGGCGCACGAGATGCGGGACCGATTGACCAAGGCGATCGGATGACCGCCAATGGCGAAGACCGCGAGGCCTTCGCGGCGTTGCTCCTGAGGCTGCGAGCGCGGGGCATCGCGTCACGCGAACTCGTCGCCGCGCTGGAATCGGTGCCGCGCAGGGGATTCGTTCCGGGCGCGTGGCAGGCGCTGGCCTGGTCCGAGCGCATGCTGCCTATCGAATGCGGCGAGGCGATCGAGGGCACAGACCTCCAGGCCACGGTCATCAACGCCCTCGAAGTGCAACCGGGTCACCGCGTCCTGGAGGTCGGCACGGGGACGGGCTATACTGCCGCGGTGCTGGCGCGACTCGGAGGCCGCGTCACGACGCTGGAGCGTTTCGCGACCCTTTCGACCCAGGCGCGTGCCCGCTTCGAGGCCCTGGGCGTTGCCAACGTGCAGGCGAGGCAGGCTGATGGCGCGAACGGGCTGCCGGCCGAAGGTCCATTCGACCGCATCGTGGTCTGGGCCGCCTTCGACAGCCTGCCACGCCATTTCGTTGATCAGCTTTCCAGCGGGGGCGTGATGGTCGCCCCGATCGGTCCGGCCGAGGGTAAGCAGGCCCTGGCCAAGCTTACGAAGACAGGTAGCCGCTTCGAGCGAAACGACCTTGGCGGCGTGAGGCTTCAGCCGCTGGCGAGGGGCGTCGCCAAGGCCATCTGAACCGGATCATCATTTTCCGCTCCCGGCCCGCACCGCTTAACTGCCCAGTAACATTAACGCGCTTTAATCACGGCCTGTAGGGTATCGGGTGCGCGTGGGTTCAACGATGCGAGTGTCAGTTCTCAGCGGGTTCGAGCGCAATCTGGCGCGATGTGCAGCGGTCATCGCCATCGGCGCGCTTGCCGCCGGCTGTTCTTCCAGCTCCGTTCGTTTCGGCAGCCTGGACGATCTCTTCACCGGCTCGACCAGCGGTGGCAAGAACCTAGCCGCTCCAACCAACCAGCCTTTCCCTGTCGCAGCCGCACCACTCGATCCGACGCCAACGGGCTCGGTCAATCGCGGAGCGCTGGCGCCGGTCACCGCGATGCCGAGGTCTGATCTCGGGACGAGGTCCGGGGCGCACGTCCAGACGGCTGGCCTCGAACCGGTCTCGCGGTCGCCACTTCCGGCGGGTGAGCCTCCGTCACCCGTGAGGACGCTCGATCCGACCGCAACCGGTTCCGTCGCCGCACTGCCCAGCGCGCCGCTGCCGGCCGAGACCAACGATCCCGCAGGATGGTCGCGCGCCGGAGGCACGCAGGTGACCGTTCGCGACGGCGAAACGCTCTACAACCTCTCGCGCCGCTACGGCGTGCCTGCCGACGTGATCGCACAGGTCAACGGCCTGCCGTCCGGAGGAGCGATCCGTTCCGGCCAGAAGCTGGTCATTCCGACCTATGTCTACTCCAGCAAGGCCAACGTTTCGGCACCGGACGCCAACCCGAACGTCGCCGACGCGAAATCCTCACGCGGAACAAAGTATGACGTTCCGGCCGACAAGGTCCCGCTGCCGTCGGCGCCGGGCGAACGCCTGGCCGTGCTGCCCAACCCTCCCAAGGTGCGGGAGAGCGAGGCTGCACCGGCGCTGACCGTTCCTGGAAACACGACAGCCAACGCCGGGACGTACAGGGTGCAGGAAGGCGACACCTTGTCGGCGATCGCCCGCAAGACGGGGACGAAGGTCGCCGACCTCAAGGCCGCCAACGGTCTTTCGGACGGACTGATCCGCGTCGGGCAGACGCTGACGGTTCCCGGGGCCGGCACGATTGCCTCCGCGCCATCAACTCTCGACCCCACCATCACCGGCGCGGCCGGGCCGTCCAAGCCTGCGAAGTCGGAGGAAGTCGCGGGCTATACGCCGCCGAAGAAGGCCGACAAGCCGATCGCACAGGTCGCCGCCGTGTCCGAGGGTGAGGCGCCGGACGCCACGGGCATCGGTCGCATGCGCTGGCCGGTCAAGGGCAGGGTCATCGCCAGCTACGGTTCGGGGAACGGCAAGAAGAGCGATGGCATCGACATCGCCGTACCCGAGGGGACGCCGGTCAAGGCCGCCGAGAACGGCGTCGTGATCTATGCAGGAGACGGACTGAAGGAATTCGGCAACACGGTGCTGGTGCGACACGAGGACGGACTCGTCACCGTCTATGGCCACAATGGCTCGCTGAAGGTCGAGCGTGGGCAGAAGGTGAAGCGCGGCGAGGAGATCGCGCTGTCTGGCATGAGCGGCGCGACCGAGACGCCGAAGCTGCATTTCGAGGTTCGCAAGGATTCCGCTCCGGTCGATCCGGCCGGTTACCTGCAGTAGCCGCGATCAGAAGAAGACCACGACCGGCCCGCCGACCTCCAGTCCGGGCCTGCGCTTGGCCCGCTCCCCAGGGAGCGGGCCTTTTCATGTCGCGCCTTCACGTCCTCAGCGGCTTGCCCAGGCGGCCGGCCAGATCCTGAACGAACTGCCAGGCGACGCGACCGGAGCGCGCGCCTCGCGTGGTCGCCCATTCGAGCGCATCGGCACGAAGCGTTTCCTCGTCGGTGTCCAGTCCGTGATAGCGGACATATCCGTCGATCATGTCCAGATACTCGTCCTGCGAGCACTTGTGGAAACCGAGCCAGAGGCCGAACCGGTCCGAGAGCGAAACCTTCTCTTCGACTGCCTCGGACGGATTTATGGCGGTCGAGCGCTCGTTCTCGATCATGTCGCGCGGCAGAAGATGCCGGCGGTTGGACGTCGCATAGAAGACGACGTTGTCCGGCCGCCCCTCGACGCCGCCTTCGAGCGCCGCCTTGAGGGACTTGTACGACGTGTCGTCGTGATCGAATGAAAGGTCGTCGCAGAACAGCAGGAAGCGATGCGGAGCGGCCTTGATCAGGGTCATCAGCCTGGGCAGCGTGTCGATATCCTCGCGATGGATCTCGATCAGCTTCAGCGCCGGGTTTCCGATCGGACGATTCCCGTTGATCGAGGCATGCGCGGCCTTGACCAGCGACGACTTGCCCATGCCGCGCGCGCCCCAAAGGAGAACGTTGTTCGCTGGCAGGCCGGCGGCGAAGCGCTCCGTGTTGTCGAGCAGGATGTCGCGCACCCGGTCGACGCCCTTGATCAAGCCGATGTCCACCCGGTTGACGCGCGTCACCGGCTCGAGTTCGCCCGGGTCGGACGACCATACGAAGCAGTCGGCGGCCTCGAAGTCCGTTTCAACCGGCGCGCGAGGCGCGAGGCGCTCAAGCGCGGCGGCGATTCGTTCGATCTTCTCCTCCAGGCTGGCTGTGACTTTCGCTGGCATCGAGCATCCGGACAATTCGACGCGCCGGTCTAGGTCGCAAATGCCCGGAATTGCAAGAGCCAGAGGGCCTTGCGCGGTTGCATTGAGACGTCGGCTGACTATATTCCGCCCAACTTTCGGGAGGCGAAGCGGCGCCGACCGGCAAGCGTTTTCGGGAGAATTCCATGTTCGTGACGCCGGCCTACGCCCAGACGACGGGCGCTACCCCTGACATTTTCGTGACGCTTCTGCCTTTCGTCCTGATCTTCGTCATCATGTATCTGCTGATCATCCGGCCGCAGCGTGCGCAGATGAAGAAGCGCACCGAGATGCTCGCCGCCGTCCGACGGGGCGATACCGTCGTCACCGGCGGAGGCCTGGTCGGCAAGGTCACCAAGGTGACTGACGACAATGAGCTCGAGGTCGACCTCGGCAATGGGGTCAAGGTGACGGCGGTGCGCGCGACGATCGCGGACGTGCGCGTCAAGGGCGAACCGGTGGCCAACCAGAACGCCAAGAAATGACCGCATTCCGGGCTGACGCCAGGAATTCCTGCGGAACGGACCTGTAGACGATGCTTTACTTCTCGCGCTGGAAGACCATATCGATCTGGATCGTCGTCCTGCTGGGCGTCGTCTACGCGCTTCCGAACGTCATTCCGCAATCGACCCTCGACCGGCTTCCATCCTGGATGCCGAACGACAAGATGACGCTCGGCCTCGACCTCCAGGGCGGGTCGCACATCCTTCTCCAGGTCGAGCGCCAGGACCTGATCGACGAACGCCTCGAGACCACGCGCGACGACATACGCACAATGCTGCGCGACGCCAAGATCGGCTACACGGGCCTGTCGACAAGCGGGCGCACGGCGCAGGTCCGGATCAGCGAGGCCAATGAGGTCGATGCCGCCAAGAAGGCGCTCGAGCCGCTTTTGCAGCCGGTCTCGGCGGGCATCTTCGGCGCGACGACGGTGACTGAACTCTCACTGGAGGAGCCGGAACCCGGCGTTCTTCGGTTCACGTTCACGGACGAGGGTATCGAATACCGCGTTTCGTCGGCGACCGCCCAGTCCATCGAGGTCGTCAATCGCCGCATCAACGAACTCGGCACGACCGAACCCACCGTGCAGCGCCAGGGGGCAGATCGCATCCTCGTGCAGGTGCCTGGCCTCCAGGATCCCCAGCGGCTCAAGGATATCCTCGGCCAGACGGCCAAGCTGACCTTCCAGATGGTGGATTCCACGATGCCCGTGCAGGAGGCGATCGAGGGAAGACCGCCGGCCGGGTCGACGGTCATGTATTCCAATGACGATCCCCCGGTTCCCTACCTGATCGAGAACAGGATCATCGTTTCCGGCGAGAATCTCGTCGACGCGCAGGCGACCTTCGACCAGCGCACCAACGAGCCGGTCGTTTCCTTCAGGTTCGACGCCAAGGGCGCGGCGCGTTTCGGCCAGGCGACTCAGCAGAACGTCGGCAAGCTGTTCGCCATCATCCTCGACGATCACGTCATATCGGCGCCGCAGATCCGGGAGCCCATCCTCGGCGGCACCGGCCAGATCTCCGGCAATTTCACGGTCCAGAGCGCCAACGACCTGGCGGTGTTGCTGCGCGCCGGCGCGCTGCCGGCCGATCTCACGATCGTCGAGGAACGGACCGTCGGACCGAGCCTTGGTCACGATTCCATTTCAGCCGGTGCGCTTGCGGCGCTGATCGGCGGCCTTCTCGTGGTGGTCTTCATGATCGTCGCCTATGGCAGCCTGGGCATCATCGCCAACGTCGCGCTTGCCGCCAACATCGCCATGATCGTGGCGATCCTCTCCGTGCTTGGCGCCACGCTGACGCTCCCCGGCATCGCCGGCATCATCCTGACAATGGGCATGGCGGTCGATTCCAACGTCATCATCTATGAACGCGTGAAGGAGGAGCGACGGCAGGGACGCTCCCTCGTGCAGGCGTTGGATTCGGGTTTCCAGCGGGCCCTGGCGACCGTGGTCGACGCCAACGTCACCACCTTCATCGCGGCCGTGATCCTCTTCTACCTCGGTTCCGGGCCGGTCCGCGGCTTCGCCGTCACGCTCGCCATCGGCATCGTGACGACCGTGTTCACCGCCTATACCTTCACGCGGTGGATGATCGCCATCTGGCTGCGTCGCGTTCGCCCGACAGAGATCCCTTCCGGCCTCATCCGCTTCCCGGAAACCCGCATCCGCTTCATGTCGATGCGCAAATACGCGTTCGTCTTCTCGGCCGTGGTGTCGCTGGCGACCGTTGTGCTCTTCACGACCGTCGAAATGAACTACGGCATCGACTTCAGGGGCGGCTCGATCATCGAGGTGCAGGCAAAGGGCGCATCGGCTGACCCGGGAGACGTTCGCTCTCGCCTCTCGGAACTCAATCTCGGCGACGTGCAGGTGCAGCAGTTCGGTTCCGATCGAGATCTTCTGATCAGGATCGAATCGCAGGAGGGCGGCGACAACGCCGAGCAGTCGGCGGTCGAGAAGGTTCGCGCAGAACTGTCGGAGGACTACGAGTTCCGCCGGGTCGAAGTCGTCGGACCGACAGTCTCGAGTGAACTCGCCTGGGCAGGTACGATCGGCGTCCTGGCGTCGCTGGTCGCCATGCTGGTCTACATCTGGATCCGATTTGAATGGCAGTTCGGGCTCGGGGCGGTGATCTCGACCGTGCACGACGTGATCGCCATGGTCTTCATCTACGTCGTCGCCGGGCTGGAGTTCAATCTGACATCGATCGCGGCCATCCTGACCATCGTCGGCTACTCGATCAATGACACCGTGGTGGTCTACGACCGGGTCCGTGAGAATTTGCGAAAATACAAGAGGATGTCGATCGTCGAACTTCTCGACTTGTCGATGAACCAGACGCTGTCGAGAACGATCCTGACCGGCGTGTCGACCCTGCTGGCGCTGGGGGCGTTGTATCTGCTTGGCGGCGAGGTCATCGCATCCTTCACCTTCGCCATGATCTTCGGCATCCTCTTCGGCACATACTCATCGGTCTTCGTGGCGGGTCCCCTGCTCATACTGTTCAGACTGAGGCCCGAGACGTTCGAGGCCAGCGAGGATGCCAGGGGCGGCGCTCCCGCGGACGCGCAACCGTCGAAGACCTGACGGTATCTGCATGGCCGAAGGGATTGTGCTCCGGCCAGCCCACTTTCCCGGCCGACCGCCGATCGACGCATATGGCAACGGCGGCTTCCGCTTCGCCGACATGTCGCACCGCGGGTCGATCCTCGTTCTCCCGTCGGGCGTTCACGGATGGGAACCCGCAAACCCGGAAGCGCTGTCACTTACCGATTTCGCACGGGTGATTGCGGATGCGACGGGGACACGGATCCTGCTCGTCGGGACTGGCGGGAGCCTGAAGCCGCTGGCCGCCGACATCCGTTCGGCCCTGCGCAGCGCGGGCATCGTTGGCGAACCGATGGCCACGGGGGCGGCCGTTCGCACCTACAACGTGCTCCTGGCCGAGGACCGGCCTGTCGCCGCGGCGCTTGTCGCGGTCGATTGACGTGAGAGCATACGAACCGACGGCAGAGTTGAAGGTCGCCGATCCCGATCGCTACCTTTCCCTCCTCTATGCACCAGAGGACAAGCGGGACAATCTCGTCGCGCTCTATGCATTCGACGCGGAGATCGCCGCCCTGGGGCAGAAGGTTCGGGAACCCGTCGCCGGCGAAATCCGCCTGCAATGGTGGCGAGATGCGCTTGCCGCCCCCGCGGGTCAGTTCACCGGCTCGCCGCTGGCAGACAGGCTGCGTCTCGTGATCGACGAACTGGGTCTTCCTCTTGCCGCCTTCCACAGCCTGCTCGAAGCACGCGTCTTCGACCTCTATGCCGATCCGATGCCTTCCATCATGGACCTTGAGGGCTACTGCGGGGAAACGGCGTCGGCGATGTTCCAGTTTGCCGGGCTGGCACTGGATCGCGCCGCCGCCGGGTCGATCGCGGACGTCGCGGGCCATGCAGGCTGCGCGCGCGCCATGACGGCAATTGCCGCGCGTGTTTCGAGCGATCGGCGGCGTACGCGTTGCTTCTTTCCCCGGGACCTGCTCTCGGCGGCGGGAATTGAACCGGAAGCATTCGTGGCGGGGCATGACGAAATCGCGGCTGCAAGGGCGGTGACATCGCTCGCCGCCCTCGCGCGAGGACATTTGACGAAGTTCGAGCGGCACGCGGCTTCGCTACCCTCCTCATTGAGGCCGGCGTTCCTGCCGATGGCGATTGTTCCAGCCTGGCTGCGCAGGCTGGAACAGGATCCCCAAGCGGCATTGAGTCGTCAAATTCGCCCGCCCGTGCTCGCTCGCCACTGGCTGATGCTGGGTCGCGCCGTTCGGGGCTGGCCGAAGCGTTGACGGGGCGGCCCGCGCTGATAGCCTCGCATTGATAGAACACGGAGGTCGCGGCCCGCCATGGGTCTGCCGCTGCTCATCGTACTTGTCATTGTCGGCGTAGGCGCAACGGTGCTCGCCGTGCATCTGACCGGCGGCTCCCGGCGTGCGGAGATCGCCGACGAGCAGGCGGCGCGCGAGGCTTTCAACGTCGAACATCCCGATATTCTCGCCAGCGACGTGGCGCTGACCAAGGACCGGCAGTCGGCGTTCCTCGCGCTGCCAGGCGATGCGCTCGGGGTGGTGCATGTGCTTGGCGACGGGTATCTGACCAGGGTGTTCGGGCCAAACGACGTTGCGCGGGCCGCCTTCAGTGACCCGGCAACGGTCAACATCCGCTTCCGCGACTTCACCTGGACAGGCGGCAGCTTCACCTTTGCCGAGGCCGCCAGCGCGAAATGGCTTCACGCCGCGCTATCATCGCGAGACAAGGCCTGACGATGGACGACTATTCCTTCCCGAAAGTGACAGAGTATGCGATCCCGCTCTTCGTCGTGGCGATGCTGATCGAACTCTGGGTGATACGCACCGGCAGGGCGACCGGACGCTTCGAGACGCGCGACACGCTGACCAGCCTGATGATGGGTGTCGGCAACGTCGCCGCCGGGATCCTGCTGGGCGTCGCGTCCTATTCGGCGCTGCTTTGGCTCTGGCAGTATCGGGTCTTCGACCTCGGTCTGTCGATCTGGGTCTTCGTCGGCGCGTTCCTGCTCGATGACCTGCGCTACTATCTCTACCACCGCGTCGCCCATCGCGTCCGCTGGGTCTGGGCCGAGCACGTCAACCATCATTCGAGCCAGCATTACAACCTGTCGACCGCTCTGCGGCAAAGCTGGACGGGCCTGTTCACCGGGATGTTCGTGCTGCAGGCGCCACTGGTGCTGCTCGGCCTTCATCCGGCGGTCATCGCCTTCGTGTTCGGCTTCAATCTCGTGTGGCAGTTCTGGATCCACACCGAGACGATCGGCAAGTTGCCACGCTGGTTCGAGTACGTCTTCAACACGCCGTCGCACCACCGGGTGCACCACGCGACGAACCCGCGCTATCTCGACGCCAACTATGCCGGCACGCTTATCATCTGGGACCGCATGTTCGGCACCTTCGTCGAGGAGCTGGAGGAAGACCGGCCGCGCTACGGCATCGTCAAGAATCTCGGCACCTTCAACCCGGTGAAGGTCGCCTTCCACGAGTGGATCGGCATGTTCCGCGACGCCATCCAGCCGGGGATCACGCTGCGCCAGCGTCTCGCCTATCTGTTCATGCCGCCGGGCTGGAGCCATGACGGCTCGCGCGACACGTCGGAGAGCTTGAAGGCTGCCTATGTGCGGAGAAATCCGAGCGAGGCGGGCAAGCCGGGACTGCCCGTTGCCGGGGAGACACTTCAACGGCCGTCCTCGAACTGACGGAGCAACCCCTGTTGGGCGTCATCGAGGCCGCTCCCGGTGAGCACGTTTTTCGCTGGTCGCACTTTGTTGATGCACGCGCTGCTCAATTATGCTTCTCTAAAACTCAATCAGGGAGTGAGGCCAGAACCAGATCGGCAACCAGATCGATCAATTGGCCGCCAGCAACGACCTGTTGATTGGGGGGGGACATGAAGAGTGTCGCATTCGCAGCGGTAGTATTGGTTGCCGCCAGCCTCTGCGCGACCATCGCGCCAGCTCAAGAGACGCGTGGATTTGCGCCCTTCATTGACATTGACCTCGGCTTGCCGTTCGCCGGCGGCGACACGAGCCTCGGCGGGTTCCAGGACATTCGGCACAAGTCGCTCGGAGGACATGCGCTGAGCGCCTCGTTCGGTGTCGACTATGACGGCTGGGAGGCCGTGTCGCTTTATGCGAAAGCACATGGCGGCACGTTCAGTCGCAAGACGAACGGCGTCATCAACACCGCACCCGGACCGTTCTTTGGGCAGACGGGTCCCTTCAATGGAAACGAAAGGACCACGTTCGTCGGCGCCGGCGCGGGTTTGCGCATCAAAGGTCTTCCAAATCCGCTGGGGAAACTCGCCGGTGGCGCGCCGTTCGATCGTACGGCCGAGCTTCAGGTTGGCGGGGGCGCCGGATATGGGCGTACCGTCGTCTCCGGACGAAACTTCAGGTCTACCGGTAGCGGGGTCATCGTTTGGGGCGAGGCCGCCTACCGGATGAAGGTCACGAACAACGTCATGATCGGTCCGGCGACAACCATTATCGGCGGAAGCTACAACAAGGGAGCAATCGCACCCACGACGACAATCATCGGGTCGATCCGCACCACGTTGAACTTCTGACCGCCGACTGTGTCGGCCTGCCGCTGCTACGGAGGCCAGAAACAAGGGAAAGGTCCCTAGCCAAGCGCGGCGGGCGGCAGCAGGTCGGCGAAGGTCGCCGCGCGCTTCGCCATCTTGGCCTGCACGGCCGACAGCAGGTCTTCCGCACGCAGCATGCCGGCGTTCCAGGTCGCGATGTAGTCGAGCCCGTCGGCGACGGAATGGTCGCGGGCGTAGGCGAGGTTGCGCTTGATGCCGGCGATTGCCAGCGGCGACTTTTCCGCGATGGAGCGGGCGAGCGCGGAGGCCGCCTCCATGAGGCTCGCGCGATCGGCGAGTACGCTGCTTACGAGTCCGAAGCCCTGCGCCTCGGCCGCGGAGAAACGGCGGCCCGTATAGGCGAGCTCGGCCGCCACGGCCGGCGCGATCAGCTTCGGCAGCCGCTGGAGCGTGCCGACGTCAGCCGCCATGCCGATATTGATCTCCTCGACGGAGAACGACGCATCCGCCGACGCGATGCGCAGGTCGCAGGCCGTGATCATGTCGATCCCCGCGCCGATGCAGGCGCCGTGGACGGGGGCGATCACCGGAAAGCGGGCACGCTCTATAGCGTTGAAGGCGTTCTGAAGTTCGAGGATCAGATCGCGCATGGCGTAGGCCGCGCGACCCGGGTCCTTGGCGAAGAGCTGCGCGAGACTGCCGAAGGCAGCCAGGTCCATGCCGCCGGTGAAGTTGCGGCCCTCGCCGGAGATGATGGCGACGCGGACGCTCTCGTCGCGGTCGAGGTCGGCAAACAGGCGGGGAAGCTCGGACCAGAATTCCCTGGTCATGCCGTTCGCCTTGTCCGGCCGGTTCATGACCAGATGCACGAGAGGCCCGTCGCGATCGACCCGGAAGAAAGCGTTGTCCATCCCTATTCCGCAGCCTCGGCGGCGCGGCCGAAGTCGAGCCACGCGCGGCAGTCGGCGAGTGCGCGGGCGGTGGTGGCGCGCTTCTTGGCGACAGCTTTGTCCTTGCCCCGGAATCGGCCCTCAAATCCCTCGGGCTTGAGCTTGGCGCCGGCTTCAAGCGGTGGGAACAGGCCGAAATTGACGTTCATGGGCTGGAAAGAGCGTTTTCCCGGCTCGTCGTCCGACACGAGATGCCCGCCGGTGATGTGGTTGAGCAACGCGCCGAAGGCGGTGGTAGCGGGCGGCAGGGAGAGCGCACGACCGAGCCGCTCGGCAGCGGCGAAGCGGCCGGCGAGCAGGCCGATGGCGGCGCTCTCGACATAACCCTCGCAGCCGGTGATCTGCCCGGCGAAGCGCAGGCCCGGCCGCGACCTCAATTGCAGCGTACCGTCAAGCAGGACGGGCGAGTTGATGTAGGTGTTGCGGTGCAGGCCGCCGAGGCGCGCGAACTCGGCGTTCTCGAGGCCGGGAATGGTGCGGAAGATGCGCACCTGCTCGCCATGCTTTAACTTGGTCTGGAAGCCGACCATGTTGTAGAGCGTGCCGAGCGCATTGTCCTGGCGGAGCTGCACCACGGCGTATGGCTTGGTTTCGGGCGCGTGGGCGTTTGTCAGTCCGACCGGCTTCATCGGGCCGTGTCGCAGGGTCTCGGGTCCTCGCTCGGCCATGACCTCGATCGGCAGGCAGCCGTCGAAATATGGCGTGCCCTCCCACTCCTTGAACTCGGTCTTTGCGCCTTCATTCAGAGCGGCGACGAAGGACTCGTACTGGCCCTTGTCCATCGGCAGGTTGATGTAGTCCTTCCCGGTGCCGCCCGGACCGACCTTGTCGTAGCGGGACTGGAACCACGCAACGTCCATGTCGATCGTGTCGAAATGGACGATCGGCGCGATGGCGTCGAAGAAGGCCAGCGCCGTCTCGCCGGTCGCGGCGCGGATCGCCTCGGCGAGCGACGGAGAGGTGAGGGGCCCGGTAGCGACGATCGCCTGATCCCAGTCGGCCGGCGGGAGGCCGGCGACTTCCTCTCGCCGGATCGTGATCAAAGGATGCGCTTCGAGCCGTGCGGTCACCGCGTCGGAAAACCCGTCGCGGTCCACGGCGAGGGCGCCGCCGGCTGGCACCTGGTTGGCGTCGCCGGACGCCATGATCAGCGACCCCGCGAGCCGCATCTCGGCGTGCAGGAGCCCGACCGCGTTCGTCTGCGCGTCATCGGAGCGGAAGGAGTTGGAACAGACGAGTTCCGCCAGTCCTTCGGTCTTGTGCGCGTCGGTGCCTCGAACGGGCCGCATCTCGTGCAACTCGACCGGCACGCCCGCCTGAGCCGCCTGCCAGGCGGCTTCCGAGCCCGCGAGCCCTCCGCCGATCACATGGATGGGTTTCATGGCCGGCTGTTAGGCCTTCGATCCGTCGAATGCAAGAAGACGGGCCTTTCCCGGTGTTGCACGGTCACCGCGCATGGAGACAAAGGGCGTGGACAGGATGGCGGCGCAATTGCGCCGACGCGGCTACGCCGTTAACAATTGCGCCATGCGAGGGCGGGTTTCAGGTGTCTTGTCGGTTCTGGCCGTGGCCGGGGTGTCCGGCTGCACGTCGATTTCCAGCAACTACAAAGGCGCCATGACGGTGCCCAGCGCAAGCACGATCTACGTTTGTCATGGCTTCGACTGCACCTACAAGACGAGGCTCGATCTCGGCGCGTCGGACGCAGATCGGTTCGCGAGCATCATGGCGCCGGCCACGACTTCGCCTGCCGCCGAGCGCGCCGCAGTGTCGAAAGCGGTCCAGTATTATGAAGAGCGTGCGGGTCAGGTTATCGGCCTGCGCGATGCGCCCAAGTCGCATATCGGTCAATCGCGCGAGCGGGGCCAGATGGACTGCATCGACGAATCGACCAACACACGCTCGCTGCTGCGTTACCTGAACGAGCGGCAACTGCTGACGCACCACTCCGTCGAATACAATGTCTCGCGCGGCCTTTTCGTCGATGGCCGGTACCCGCATTCGACGGCCGTCCTGCGCGACAAATCGGGGAAAAAATGGGCGGTCGACAGCTGGTACGAGCCCATGGGCGGGCCGCCGGACATTATGACGCTGTCGGAATGGCAGACGCGCGGCGTCATGGGCCAGCGCTGAGACGTCCCGCGAGCATCGTTCTCTTGAAGTCTGGAACTGTTCGGCGCGGCGTCAACGCAGCGCGTGCGTCACCAGGCCTGAAGACGACAACACCCGCCGGGGGAGGAGGTCCGGCGGGTGTCGTTTTGTCCGGTCGGCAATCGGGAGGAGGAGAGTGCCGACCGCATCCGGCGAGGTTTGGGAGGAGGTAAACCTCGTCGAAATTCCTAAATTCAGACCGACTTGCGTGCGACGAAGGGGATGTCGCCGCGGCTGATGCCGAGGTCGGTAAGTTCACGGTTCGACAGGCGGCTCAGCTCGGAGACAGTGTCCCGGTAGCGGCGCCAATTGCGATAGTTGCGGATCAAGTTCATGGTAGTGCTCGGTTTCGTCTTGAGTTCGTTTGTTCGCGTTCTTTGTACGGGGCGAAGATAGGCGCGGCGTCTGCCGTTTTGAAGCGTGATTGGTGCATGGCAGCAATGCGTTTTGTGCAATGCAACATTAACGGCGATTCACACCTTCGACGTAATTCGGCTTGGAATCGAAAATACCGCTAGGTCAATGGCTTGTACGAGTTCCGTGAGTGCTCGGGATGGGCATCGCCGCGGCGGAGGGGGAAAATCATGGCGTCCTATGCGGCCAAAGTCACGGTGGACATCGCGCGCTGGCGGGACTCGGGTCTGATCGATGCGGCCACGGCCGACAAACTCGCTGCGGATGTCCTCAGCCATGAGCGGCGCAGCCTGAGTTTCGGTACGGTGCTCGCGACGCTGGCAGCGCTGCTGTTCGGCGCGGCGATCCTCATCTTCGTCGCCGCGAACTGGGAGGGCATTCCGAGGCTGGCGCGGGTCGCCGCCTTGTTCGCCACGCTCGCCGGCGCCTATGTCGGGGGGGCGCTGCTCAAGCGATCCGGTCATCCGGCGATGGGCGAGGCGGCATGGCTGGTCGGCGCAGCCGCGTTCGGCGCGTCGATCGCGCTGGTCAGCCAGATGTACCACATGAGCGGCGAGGAAACCGATGCGATCCTCACCTGGAGCATAGGCACGGCGCTGGCTGCCGTCATGCTGCGGTCCGGTCCGCTGACCATCGCCGCCGTCGCTCTGTCGACGTCGTGGATGTTCACGCTCGGCTTCGATATCTGGGGCAGCACGCACCTGCCCTACCTCTATCCGCTCGGCGCGCTGACGCTCTGGCTGATCAGCCACTGGACGCAGAGCGCCGCCGCGCGGCATCTCATCTTGCTGTCGATGATCCTCTGGGCGGTGCTCACGACCTTCGATCTGAGCACGGCGATGGTCGGCGTCGCCCTCGTGGCGGTTTCGGCAGCGGTCTTTGCCGCCGCGGTCTTCGCGCCAGCCAACGTCGATCGCATCGCCATGCTGGACGGCCGGCTGACCATTCACGGCCTGCTGGGCTTCCTGGCCGGGATAGCGCTCATCCAGGTCGAGGCGGCGAATGACAGTCTCGGTCTCATGCTGCTCACCTCAATCATCGCGCTTGGCGGCATCGTCGCCGCCCTGCTGCTGGCCGGTCGGTCAAGCCGGGGTCTGCGCTGGCTCGCCTATATCGGCTTCGCCTTCGAGCTTTGCTTCATCTACACGGTGACCATGGGAACGATGCTGGGCACGGCCGGCTTCTTGCTCGCCGCGGCGCTGATCCTCGGCGGCGTCGCCTTCGCGATCATCCGGATCGAGAAACGCATGAAGCCGGTCGCGGCGGGAGCGGTGTCATGATGCGCAACTGGTTGATCTTCTCGGCGATCCTGCTGGCGGTGCTCAAGATCGCCTTCCTGGGCTGGATTATCGCCAGCCGGGCCGCGATCCTGCAAAGCGGCGTCGAGGTGACGCTAAAGATCCAGCCGGTCGACCCGCGCGATCTGCTGCGCGGCGACTACGTCGTGGTGAACTATGACATCGGACGCATTCCCGTCAGCTTGCTGACCAATCACCCGTCTGGCGCGGCTCTGCCAGAAGATGGCAAGCTCTATGTCCGCCTCCGCGAAGGCGAGGACGGGCACTCCGTCGCAGTCTCGGCTTCGCTCGATGCGCCGGTCGATGCCCCTATCGGCGACGGCGAAGTCGACATCCTGGGAACGTTCGACGGGGGCTTTGTTCCCGGCGTCAGCGATACGCTGTTCGTCGACTATGGGATCGAGCGGTTCTATGTGCCGGAAGGTGAGGGGTTGGCGATCGAAGAGGACATGCGGGAGCGCCCATTCGCCATCCGTGCCGCGATCGGTCGCGACGGCACGGCTCAGATAAAGGCGCTGCTCGACGAGGGGAAGGTCATCTTCGAGGAGCCGATCTATTGACGTCCACCACCCGCCGCGCCCAAAAAACACCGGTTTGCCAGCCAAATTCCCTTTGATCGCCGTTGGCCCGGTGATATAGAGCGTCGCGCTTTGAGGGGCGGAACCCCTGGGGTCGCCTCCGAAGCGGGTGTGGTGGAATTGGTAGACACGCAGGATTTAGGTTCCTGTGGCGAAAGCCGTGGGGGTTCGAGTCCCTTCACCCGCACCAGTGGCGCTCCCGGCAGAATCTATCCGTGAGGCGGAACGGCGAGGCCGTCAGACCCGCGGGATGTTGAAACGCAAAAGGTTCAAGTGATGCAGGTTACCGAAACCCTGAATTCAGGTCTGAAGCGCGAGATCACGGTGACCGTGCCGGCCGGCGACATGGAAGAGAGGCTGGCCAAGCGCCTTTCCGACGCCAAGGACAAGGTGCGCATCAACGGTTTCCGTCCCGGCAAGGTGCCGATGCAGCACCTCAGGAAGATGTACGGCAAGTCGTTCATGGCCGAAGTCGTCAATGAAATCCTCAACAGCTCGACGCGCGACATCCTCAAGGATCGCGGCGAGAAGGCTGCGATGCAGCCCGAGGTCTCGATGACCGAGGACGAGAAGGAGGCCGACAAGATCCTGGCCGGCGGCGCGGATTTCGAGTTCAAGCTGGCCTACGAGATCGTTCCGTCGATCGATCTCCAGGACATCTCCGACATCAAGGTCACCCGACAGGTCTATGACGTTCCCGAGTCCGAGATCGAGGAGCAGGTTCGCAAGGTCGCTGAATCGGCGCGCACCTACGAACCGAAGAAGGGCAAGGCCGAGGCAGGCGACCGCGTCACCATCGACTTCGTGGGCAAGGTCGACGGCGTCGAGTTCGAGGGCGGAGCGGCAAGCGACCAGAACCTCGTGCTGGGGTCGGGCCAGTTCATCCCCGGTTTCGAGGACCAGCTCGTCGGCGCCAAGGCCGGCGATGAGAAGGTCCTCGAGGTGACGTTCCCGGCCGACTATCAGGCCGCGAACCTCGCCGGCAAGGCCGCCAGCTTCGCGGTCACGGTCAAGGATGTCGCGGCGCCGGCCGAAATCGAACTCAACGACGAGGTCGCGAAGTCGCTCGGCATCGATTCGCTGGAGCGCCTGCGCGAGATCGTCCGCGGCCAGATCGAGAGCAACTTCGGCACGCTGACACGCCAGAAGGTGAAGCGCCAACTGCTCGACTCGCTCGACGAGCGCCATAAGTTCGAGGCGCCGTCGAAACTCGTCGACGCCGAGTTCAACAACATCTGGGCCCAGGTCAACAACGAACTCCAGTCAGCCGGACGCACCTTCGCGGACGAGGACACCACCGAAGAGGCGGCGCGGGAGGAGTATATGCGCCTTGCCGAGCGGCGCGTTCGCCTCGGGCTCGTGCTTGCCGAATTCGGCGAGAAGGCTGCGATTCAGATCACCGACGAGGAGATGCAGCGCGCGCTGTTCGAGTTCGTGCGCCGCTACCCGGCGAACCAGCAACAGGAAGTCTACGAGTTCTACCGCAAGAACCCCTCGGCGCTGGCCAATCTGCGCGCGCCCCTCTTCGAGGAGAAGGTTGTCGACCACCTGATGACCCAGATCGGGGTCACCGACATCAAGGTCTCCAAGGACGAACTGCTGGCCGAAGACACCGAAGACGGCGACGCCAAGCCTTCGAAGAATGCCGCGAAGGCAGGGACCGCTGAAGAAGGCGGGTCCAAGAAGAAGGCGGCGTCGAAGAAGAATGCAACGGCCGACGAGTAGGCCTCCGGGCAACCGATGCTACCGAGGGGCCGCCGCTGGCGGCCCTTTGCTCGAGCGGGCTCAGCCGGTCGCCGCCGGCGTGGAGCGGATCGCTACGATCGACTTGTTGAGCCCGAGAAACTTCTCGTGACGTAGCGCGGCGTCGGGGAAGAGCACGCGCATCTGCCGCGTCGACAGCAGCCGGTGATGGTAGATGATCGACTCGGCCTCGGCGCGATCGTCGATGCGGGGGAAGAATCCAAGCGCATAGCGCATTATCAGCGCCGCCCGCATCGCCTCCGGCAGGTACTGAAAGAACGGCGCGCGAAAATGCGGCTCGTAGGCGAACCAGTAATTCGGCGTCTGGACGTAGTAGCGCGGCGCTAGCCTGCGGGTGTTCTCGGCGAACCGCGCCATGTCGGCCAGAGATCCCACATGCTCGATGACCGAGTTCGAATGGACGAGGTCGAAGCGCCTCGCTCCCAGCAGATTCGTCGCGGTCGCACTCTCCCTTGCAAAACCAAAGAGCCGTCGGTCGCGGATCCGCTGTTCCTCGGTGTTGAGAATGGTAATCCTGATCTTCGCCCTGTGCCGCTCGAGAAACTCCGCGCCGACCTTCCAGTAGGTTTCGGTGCCCCCCAGATCGAGGACTTCGCACCATCCCTTTTCGGTCAAGATCGCCTCGATCAGACCACCCACTGCTTCGAACCTTCGAGCGCGGAAGCGGAATTCGAGGCTGGTCGGGTCCGCGTAGGGGTCGGCACGCGACGGCGACTCGTCTGACAACAGGCCCATGATGGGCATCCGACCGGCTCCCGTCCCTGCCGGGCGATTGCCGGCCGTGCTCCTAGCCAGGCAGCATTAACCGATCGTTGACCATCCTGCGTCTGGCGACGCTAAGCACAGTTAATGACTAAAATTGCATCCTTCGAACGCCACCTCAAATCAGCCTGAGCCCTTTCATGCTCGCGTGCCCGGATTTGCCGACGATGATGTGATCGTGGACGGAGATGCCCAGTGGTTTCGCGGTGTCGAGGATGGTCTTCGTCATATCAATGTCAGCCCGCGATGGCGTCGGATCTCCCGATGGGTGATTGTGAAGCATGCAAGTGTGTCGTTTATGATGCTGATATTGCATAGAAATTATCGATGTCGTTCGCCACTGGTGCCGTGAAGTGGGGTATGTTCCTCATGAGCAATCGTGATCATCACGGCTAGTCATCAGCGCGTTCCGTGAGTCGCCTTGTTGAACGGCAATGCACCCTATTTCTTTCGTCCCACGCTTCAAGCTCGTTGATAGGGTAGAGGACGGCCTTGCCGACCTTTACAAATGAAGGCCCGATCTTCATCGCCCGCCAGTTCCGAAGCGTTCCTATCGAGACGCCACCGCGATAGCGCTCCGAGACTTCTTCAGGGGTAAGAAATTTACTGTCCAACGTAGGCCTCCCTAATCGACAGCGTGGGGTTGCTTATCCGTTTGTCATCGGGCGGGCCCTATTGAGTGCAAATGTCACCCCACGTCACCGTCCCGCTTGCCTGTCATCTGTCGCTCACGCTGTTGCACGATGACCATGCAGCGCTGAGGTGAAATTAGGGAAGCCTGATTTGTTCTGCGTAGGGAACGCGGATAGTTCGGGTTAGAAATAGGTCGGTTGAGTCTGCGGGCACGACAAGCAAGGGATACTTCGCTGCAATGTGTGCGATCAGACGGTTACGCTGGCTGAGATGGCCAACGTCCACGGCTCCATGCTGCGTGATGCAGCTCCTGCGCGTTATCGGAATTTCAGAAAATCTGCGGACCATGGGGTCAGAACAAGAGCTGCTCGAAATCATACGCTAAGCTCGAACGGTGCGAGAACGCTTGATTGAGCGCATCTCAAAAAGGGCATCGATGATTGGGCACTCGGGAACTTGATCTCCGGTGCATTTCGCCGCCATATCTGACATGGCTCGCTCCAGACGCCGGAGATCGGCGATTTTCTGGCGGATATCCTTCAGATGTTCAATGGTCAGTGCGTGGACCTCCCGGCAGGTGTAGGTATGCCCATCGACCAGACGAAGCAGGCCGCGCAGCTCATCGAGGCTGAAGCCGAGCTCGCGGCCGCGCCGCACGAAATGCAGCCGCCTGGTGTGGTCATTGCCGTAAACGCGATAGCCGGCCGCGCTACGCGCGGGCTTCGGCATGACGCCGATTTTCTCGTAATAGCGGATCGTCTCGATGTTGACGCCGCTGCGTTCGGATAGAACGCCGATCGAAAATTCATCTGTCTGCTTCATCACATAGCTCGCACAAATCCGTGAAAAATTCTGACTTGACCCTGTAGTCGCTACAGGCACTAGGGTCACGATAGATCAATCGCGGGAGCATGTGAACGATGACGCAGAACGAAACGCAGTCGCTGGCAAATAGAGGCGTAGAGCCCGTCGAAAGAGGTTTTGATCGTGCCGCGCTGCTGTCGGTTGGCGGCATCGTGGCGGCGCTCGGCGCGGCAACCTGCTGTGTGGTGCCATTTGCCTTGTTCTTCGCTGGCATCAGCGGTGCATGGATCGGCAATTTGACCGCGTTTGAGCCCTACCAGCCTGTGTTCATCACGATCGCGCTCGCCTGCCTCGCCTATGGCTTCTACCTCGTCTACCGCAAGCGGGAAGCCGTCGATTGCATCGAGGGCTCCTACTGCGCGCGCCCGTCATCCCAGCGCAATGCCAAGATCGGCCTCTGGATCGCAACGGTTCTGATCATTATCGCCGTGGGCTTTCCCTACGCCGCCCGCCTTGTCCTCGATGCGTAACCCCACGGAGAACTCCATGAAACTATTTCCCCTCATTGCCCTCGCTGCTTCCCTGTCGACCACGGGGCTCGCTTCTGCCGCCGAGCAATCGGTGACATTGAATGTCGCCAACGCCACCTGCGAACTGTGCGGCCCGATCGTGAAACGAGCCCTCGGCAAGGTGCCAGGCGTGCTTGCTGTTGATGTATCGGAGGCAAACGGCGGGGCAATTGCCAAAGTGCGTTTTGACGACAGCCAGACGAATGTCGCCGCGCTGATCACCGTAACCACCAATGCTGGCTATCCCTCCAGCGTTTCGCCTTAGGGAGGCTTGGCATGACGGATGGAAAGTTCATCGGCCTTGGCGGCGTCGGGCTTCTCGCCGTCATCTGTTGCGCTGCCCCATTTCTTTTGGTCGCTGCGGGCTCCTTTGGAATCTCCGCATGGCTGGCAGCCGCCGGCTATGTCGTGATCCCGATCGCTCTCGCTGCGACTGGGGTAACAGGACTTTATTTCTACCGGCGCCGCCGTTCCGCCACATCGGTCGATACCGGTTGCTGCTCGACCAATGACAAGACAAGGGTAAATTGAATGTGTGAAGCTTGCGAAATTCCAACGTCCGCGAAAGGCAACGGCCGTTATGATCTTGTGGTGGTCGGTGCCGGTTCGGCCGGTTTCTCTGCCGCCATCACGGCCGCCGAACTGGGCGCCCAGGTCGCCCTTGTCGGCCATGGCACGATCGGCGGCACTTGCGTCAATATCGGCTGTGTGCCCTCAAAGGCCCTGATCCGCGCTACGGAGGCCGTGCATCACGCCAAGAATGCGGCAACCCGGTTCGACGGTATCGAAAGCAGTGCGCGCGTGGCCGATTGGGCGGCCCAGATCGCCCAGAAGGATGCTCTGGTTTCCGGTCTGCGTCAGACGAAATATGCCGACCTGCTGCCGGAATATAATAATGTGGTCTATCGGGAAGGTCCTGCCCGTCTCGTTGACGGCGGTGTCGAGGTCACCGGCCAGCGCATCGCCTCCGAACGGATCATCATCGCGACAGGGGCACGGCCCGCGCTGCCGGAAATTCCCGGGATTGCCGATGTATCGCCGCTCGACAGCACGACGGCGCTCGCGCTGAGCGAACTGCCGCGCTCGATGATCGTGGTCGGCGGCGGCTACATTGGAGTGGAGCTTGCGCAGACCTTTGCACGGGCCGGTGTCGAGGTGACGCTCGTGTTCCGCAGCCGGCTTCTGCCAGAGGCCGAACCCGAAATCGGCTCAGCGCTTGCTGGCTATCTTGCCGACGAAGGGATCAGGATCGCCAGCGGGATCGCCTATGAGTCTGTCCGCAAGAGCGACGACGGCCGCGTCGCGCTTACCGTCACGCGGGAGGGACGATCCGAGATCTTGACGGCCGAGAGGATTCTGGTGGCAACGGGCCGCAGCCCGAACACCGAAACCCTTGGTCTTGGCGAAGCCGATGTGGTCCTGACGTCGAGTGGCGCCGTTCTCGTGGATGACCACATGCGTACATCGAAGGCTGGCGTCTATGCGGCCGGCGACGTGACCGGCAAAGACCAGTTCGTCTACATGGCCGCCTATGGCGCGAAAATTGCGGCCAAGAACGCACTGAACAGCAACAGCTTGCGCTATGACAATGCCGCAATGCCCGCCGTCGTCTTTTCCGATCCGCAAGTGGCGAGCGTCGGTATGACCGAAGCGCAAGCGCGTGCAGCCGGATACGCTGCCCGAACGTCCGTCCTCTCGCTCGACAACGTGCCGCGGGCGCTGGCGGCGCGCGACACACGCGGACTGATCAAACTGGTGGCTGACGGAGCGACCCGGAAACTTCTTGGTGCGCACATTCTTGCGCCAGAAGGTGCCGACAGCATTCAGACGGCGGCCTTGGCCATTCGCTGCGGCCTGACCATTGATGATCTGTCGGAGACGATCTTTCCCTATCTGACGACCGTTGAAGGACTGAAGCTCGCCGCGCTCGCCTTTGACAAGGAGGTCGCGAAGCTTTCGTGCTGCGCCGGATAAATCGTTGCGGCAGAACGGCGGGTGCTGCTGCGATTATTCCGGATCGAGGAGCCGCCTTGACTCCGTATCCCGGTACGGCCTGTAGCGTACTCGGAGCAAGGAGCAGGCCATGAAGAATCTGACCATTGGCAAAGCGGCGGGGAAAGCGGGCGTCGGCGTTGAGACGATCCGTTTCTATGAGCGGCGCGGCCTGATCGCCCGGCCGCCGAAGCCGGCGGAAGGCTTTCGCAACTATGATTGCGATACGGTGGCGCGCATTCGCTTC
Organism: Rhizobiaceae bacterium; assembly: GCA_050184585.1. Classification (GTDB taxonomy): domain Bacteria; phylum Pseudomonadota; class Alphaproteobacteria; order Rhizobiales; family Rhizobiaceae; genus JBFXAF01. The sequence continues at coordinate 346,361 of JBFXAF010000001.1, forward strand.
ATTCGTCAGGCGCAGGTGCTTGGCTTTTCGCTGCGCGAAATCGAAGAGTTGCTGGGGTTGCGTGCAGACCCTCGAGGCGACTGCGCCGTGGTGCGCAAGCAGGCCGTCGCCAAACGCCGCGAGGTGGAGCGCAAGATCGCTGGGCTTGAGCGTATCCGGACCGCCCTCGACACATTGATCGCGCAGTGTCCAGGCAAGGGCGCACTCGCCGCCTGCACGGTCCTGGAGGCGATCGAGCATGCACCGCCCGGAATCGGAGCTCAGAACGGGAAAGAGAAAGGTCCGGATCCCATGAAATCCATGACATTCACCATTGAAGGTATGCATTGCGGCGGCTGCGCCGAGACGATTAAGGCTCTGGTCGCCGCGGAGCCAGGCGTTCGCGCCGCCGAGGTGTCGTTCGAGGAGAGCCAGGCGCGCGTTCTCTATGACCCTCAGACGATCGACGAGGAGGGGCTCGCCGGTGTCATCGAGCGGGCGGGCTATCGTGTTGCGGCCAGACAGGCGTGAGCGCGTTCGGTTTTCTCAATCTCGTCGTGTTGCCGATCGGGTTCGGCCTTTTCGGCTTCGTGGAGCCGTGCTCGATCGGCACGAGCGTCGTGATGGTCAAGTACCTCGAAGGCAAGAATACTCCAGCCAGGCTCGCACAGATCGGCATGTTCGCAGCCACGCGCGCGCTCTTTCTCGGCGCAATGGGCGTGACTGCCGCCCTAGTCGGCTCGGTATTCCTGGGTTTCCAGCGAGGCGCCTGGATTTTTCTCGGCATGATCTATCTCACCATCGGCGCCCTCTACATCCTGGGCAAGGCGAGACTACTGATGGCCTCTCTCGGGCCAGGTCTCAGCCGCATTTCCGGGCTCAAGGGCTCGGTCGGACTGGGCCTGCTGTTCGGCCTCAACGTTCCCGCCTGCGCCGTACCGTTGCTTCTTGCGCTCTTGGGGACTGCGGCCACAGGCGGCGGCGCCGGCGGAACACTCGCCGCCGGCTTCATTTCGCTCGGCCTATTCGGCCTTGCGTTGTCGCTGCCGCTGGTGCTGGCGGTACTCTTCAAACCGGCTCGGCGGGCGCTGGACTGGACGGCGGGCCTGTCGACGCGGCTTCCGCTTTGGACCGGCCTTGTCCTGATTGCCCTCGGCCTCTGGTCGATCGGCTTTGGCTTGTTCGTGGATATCAGGGCGTGATTGCCAGGATGGATTCGCTCCGGCGGGTTCATCGCTTGACTCCGTAGTTGGGTACGGCGGGTAAACTTAGGTTTCAGGCGATGACGGCGCTCCTGCCGCCAGCGAGAAAGTGCCGGAGATATCCGCCATGAGCACCACAACAACATCGCAAACAACCAGCAGGCTCTGGAGCGAGGAGCCGGCAAGCCGTCCGGACCGAGCGCGCATCCGCGCCCGCATCGGCGGACTGCACTGCTCGCTGTGCACCGGCACGATCGAAAAGGCGCTGGGACGCCAGCCCGGTGTCGACAAGGTCGCCGTCAGCCTGACGCACGAACAGGCACTTGTGGAATATGATCCGAGCGTTGCGCAGCCGGAGGCTCTGCTCAAGACCTTGCGCGACATCGGCTACACGATCTCGGACCCGCGCAAGGTGCGGCCGTTCGAGGAGGAGGAGCGCGAGCTTGTCCGTGAGGGCCGCCGCTTTCTGGTTGCCACGGCCGTCAGCCTGCTCGCGATCGCTCTGATCGGCAATTTCGCGGCTCCGGCCGCGCTCGCGCTCCATGGTATCGTCATTGCGAGTCTTGTGGCCTTCATCTTCCTCGTTCTGAGAGCACGGGGGCTCATGACGGCCATTGGTGGCGCTGCCGGGGTGAGCGTGCTGGCGCTCGGCCTGCTGCTCCTCAAACAGCAGGGCCTCTTTGGAGAGGCAATTCCGTGGGTGGTGGCGGCTCTCGCCGTCACCCTGGTGTTCGGCGTGGGGCGGCACATCTTCGTCATGGCCGTCCAGGCATTGCGCCGCGGCATCCTCAATCAGCATGTGTTGCTGGAGACCGGCGCGTTTGCCGGACTTACGGGTGGCGTGATCGGCCTCGCTCTCGATCCGCCCGGCTATCCGACCGCGGCCTTCTTCGCGGTGTCGGTCTTGATTACCACCTATCACATCTTCTCCGAGTGGCTGTCGCTCATCGTCAAGACGCGAAGCTCGCAGGCGGTCAAGCGTCTGCTCGATTTGCAGCCCGACACGGCCAGGGTCGAGCGCGACGGCCGAGAGGTGGTACTGCCGATCGATGAGGTCGCCGTCGGCGACAGGGTCCGCATTCGTCCCGGCGAGCGCCTGCCGGTCGACGGTGCGGTGGTGAGCGGCCGCTCAGCCGTGGACCAGTCGCTCGTCACCGGTGAGCCGATCCCGGTCGAGAAACGGGAGGGCGATGTGGTCATCGGCGGTTCGATCAACGGCATCGGCACCCTCCTCGTCGAGGTGACGGCCGTCGGCGAGGAAAGCTTTCTTGCTTCGATTGTCCGCGAGGTCGAGGACGCGCGCGCCTTGAAGCCCGGCCTTCTCCATCTCGTCGATCGGGTGCTGCGTGTCTATACGCCCACCGTTCTGATCGTCTCTGCGCTTGCTTTCCTTGGCTGGTTCTTCGGCTCCTGGCTCTGGGCAGGGCAGCCGGATGTCGAGCGGGCAGTATTCGCCGGCCTGAGCGTGCTCGTCATGGGCTATCCCTGCGCTGTCGGCATCTCGGCGCCGCTGTCGATCGTGCGTGGCGCCGGCGAGGCGGCTGAAAACGGCATCCTGATGCGCACCGGCGAGGCGTTCCAGGGATTCCGGCTCGTCGGCACCATCGTCCTCGACAAGACCGGCACGCTAACGGAAGGGCGGCCCGCCCTTCAGGAGATCGAGGCTGTCGAGGGCCGCGACGACGATCTTCTCGCCGTTGCGGCGGCCGCGGAGACCTCCTCCGAGCACCCGCTGGCGCAGGCGATCGTGAAGACCGCATTCGACCGTGGTCTCGTTCCGCCTGATGTTGGTTCCTTCGAATCCGCCCCCGGCAAAGGGGTCGTCGCGCAAATCGGCGGCAGCGAGGTCGTGGTCGGCAGTCCGGGTTTCGTGGCCGGTTGCGGCATCGATCTGGCGCATCTCGAAAAACACATCGGCGTGCTGGAAGAGGCCGGGCGCACGGTGATCGCGGTAGCGCGCGACCGCCATGCCCTCGGCATCCTCGCCCTCGGCGACCGGCTGAGGGTCGAGGCCGTGGAGACGATCGCCACGTTGCATAAGTCCGGGCTCAAGACCGTGCTCCTGACCGGCGACAATGAGCGCGCCGCGAGGCGGATCGCGAAGGAGGCGGGCATCGCCGAAGTCCATGCTGGCGTCTTGCCACACGAGAAGGCGGAGATCATCCGACGGCTTCAGACGGGCGGTCGGATGGCGATGGTCGGCGACGGCATCAACGACGCGCCGGCCCTGATGCAGGCTGATATCGGCATCGCCATGGGGGGCGGCACCGACATCGCGATCGATTCGGCCGACATCATCATCCTGTCGAACCGGCTCGACGCCATTCCCATCGCCTATGAGACGAGCCGCCGCGGCTACCGCAAGATGCTGCAGAATGTGTCGCTCGCCTTCGTCTTCAACGGCATCGGCATTCCGATCGCCGCCACCGGGCTTCTCTATCCGGTGTGGGCGATGGTGGTGATGGCAGTGAGCGTGACCGCGATTTTCTTCAACTCGTTGTGGGGTCAGCCGCGCTTGTTCTTCGATGCCATTTTGAGCGTCGGCAAACCTTTGCGCCCTGGTTAGTCGACCATCATCGACCGCGTGGCCTCGCCTCGATCAACTTGATCAGGTCGCTGAAGACAAAATGCACGTCAATCGGCTCGAGACCGGCCGCGGTAATGTGCTTCTCAACGTCGCGATCAAAGCTCGCGCCGTAAGCCCAGCCGATCCATGGTTCCCAGAGCCGCGACACGGCGCGCTGGACCGTGCCGTGCGGGCGCACATATTCAAGGAACCTGATCGTTCCGTCCGGTCGAACAACCCGACCAAGCTCGCGCAGCGCGGGAAGGTGCAACTCCTCGGGAAGTACGCAGAACAGGAAGGTTGCGACGGCCGCATCGAAATACCCGTCGGGAAAATCGAGGCTCGTGACATCCATGCGCTGCAGTTCGACCGACGCCGGCGAGGCTGCGACCCGTAACGCGGCGCGGCTGAGCATCGCGGGGCTCAGATCAATCCCGACAACGTGCGCGCCGGAGGGGTAGAACGGCATGTTGCGACCCGTTCCGACGCCCGCATCGAGCAGTCTGCCGGACAGGTCGTGAAAGACCTGCTCCCGAATCCGACGATAGCGACCATATTCGAACGGCAGATCGAGCACATCGTAAAACGGCGCGATTCTTTGATAGCGGCGAAGATTCTCCATGACCTCATGCTACGGCAACAGCGGGTCGTCGTCTAACTGCGTCACCTATTCCTGGCATCGGTCGAACAATCCTCGCCGCCGAACCGACTTTAGCTCCGCAGCGTGAGATCTTGGCAACTATCAGACTGACTTTCACTTCCAAGTGTTGCCATCGATTTTGCTTTTCTATCGCGAGAGCCTTCACGAAACCGTGATAGACTGCCGGTTCTGCAATCCGAACCCTTTTGCCTCTTTGGCGCCTCTATGAGGCAAGGACAACACTTGCAAGCATAGGCGTCGTGATGTTGCGAGCCGGCACGGATTGAATCGGCAACACGACAGCAATTGCGCTGGAGAGAACATCTATGGAGAAGAATCGTTTCGTTCTGATCGATGCTGCCCGGCAGGGTGACCGGGTGGCTCTCGAGCGTCTCCTCGCCACGAGCCAGCCCGACATCCGGCGCTATGCGCAGACGCAGTGTGCCAGTGCGAGCGACGTGGATGACGCTGAGCAGGAAACGCTGCTGGTCGTCTATCGGCGTATCGGAACCTTGCGGACTGTCACGTCTTTTTCCGCCTGGGTGTTCGCCATCGTGCGTCGCGAGTGCAATCGCATGTGGCGCAAAATGCATGGCCATGTCGAACTTCCGCCGGACGATCACCCCGCCTTTATCGACCGGCCGGAATTGGAGCTGCGCGAGGACTTGATCGCCGCGATCCTCTCCCTGCCGGATCGATACCGCGATGTGATCGTGCTGCGCGATATCCAGGAATTCTCGATCGGCGAAATCGCGGTGGAGCTCAAGCTGACACGCGAAGCCGTCAAGAGCCGCATCCATCGGGCTCGCCTGATGATCCGCGAATATTTGGAGGACTAGCCGCTCGGAGGAAGCCGCTGGCTGGTTCGTCCCTGAGACTGGAAAACCGAAGAAAGGATAAGGTTATGAATATCTATGTTCGTTCAATGATTGCCGGATTTTCGGCAACCGTCGTTCTGTCGTTGCTCATGATGATGAAGGCCGCAATGGGCCTGATGCCCCAGCTCAACCCCATCGCCATGCTGAGCGATATGGCGCAGGGCATGATGGGGATGGGTGGCGCCGGTATCGGATGGTTGCTCCACTTCCTGATCGGCACGGTGCTTTGGGGCATTCTGTTTGCCTTTCTCTACAACAGGCTTCCAGGCGCAAGTGCCGTCGCCAAAGGCATGGCCTTCGGCGTGCTGGCTTGGCTGCTCATGATGATCCTGCCCATGCCAATGGCCGGCGCCGGTTTCTTCGGCATGGGGCTCGGCATGATGGCGCCTGTCATGACGCTCATCCTGCACCTCATTTGGGGCGCCGTGCTCGGCTTCGTCTTCAGCCGACTACCGGCCGAAGCCGCGTTGACGACCTGACGACGTATCGAGGTAGCGGGAGGACTGGCGATGAACCGGCTGTCCAGAGGATTGGGCTCTCTGCTCTCCCGCTATTTGAACGCGCGAGCACGCGGGCCTTATCCTCATCCCGCGGCCGATCTGAGTTCCATGCGTCAGATATTGCAGCCGGCGGACGTTGTCCTTGTTGAGGGCAATCGTCGCATCAGCGGTGCGATCAAATATCTGACGCAGTCGACGTGGTCTCACGCGGCGCTCTATGTGGGCGAAGGCAGTGTTATCGATGATAAGGCGCTCCCAAGCGAATTCATCGAGGCCGATACCGAGCATGGCGTGCGCGCGTTTGCTTCGGAGGAACTGGCAGGCCTTCACCTGCGCATTTGCCGGCCCATCGGGCTCTCGTCTGAAGATGCACGCCGTGTAATCGATTATGTCCGCGCGCGGCTTGGCGATCGGTACGACCTGAAGAATGTCTTCGATCTCGCAAGATATCTGTTGCCGACACCTCCCGTACCTGGGCCGTGGCGCCGGCGCATGCTCGCACTCGGCAGCGGCGATCCGACAAGGGCCATCTGCTCGACACTGATCGCGCAGGCTTTTCAGTCCGTGGGCTTCCCGATCCTGCCCGTCATCGACATCGAGGCGGCGGATGCGACCGACTGCCGGGACTGCACGCGTGAGATCTATCACATTCGCCACCACAGCCTGTTTGTTCCGCGGGATTTTGACGTCTCCCCCTACTTTGCGGTGATCAAGCCGGGCCTGAGCCACGTCGTCGACTATCGCGCGATGATCTGGGCGGAGCGCGAGCGTGCGGCAATTAGCAATGGGCCACAGACTGCCTCCCTCGGTGAGGGCGACCGATGAAGCCTACGTCTCAAAACGATAGGCACTTTGCCAACCTCATGCGAGCCGCGCAGGACGGCGATGCGACCGCCTACGCCAGATTGCTTCATACAATCACGCCTTTCGTCCGCAAGCTCGTGCTTCGGCAGATCACAGCATTCCAGCGGCAAGAGGCGGAAGACATCGTGCAGGATGTTCTCGTCTCCCTGCATGTTGCACGTGCGACCTATGACCCCGAGCGGCCTTTTCTTCCCTGGTTGATGGGGATAGTGCGAATCCGCACATCCGATACGAAGCGACGCATTGCCCGCCGGACTGCGCGCGAGGTGACAGTCGCGCAGGTGCCCGAAACCTTTTCTGAGTCTGGCGCGAATATATCAGAAGACAACTATCGCGATCCTGAGGCATTGCGGCAAGCCGTTCAGGTTCTGCCTGAGCGTCAACGCCAGGCCATCGAGCTTTTGAAGCTACGCGAGATGTCGCTCAAGGAGGCCGCTGCCGTCACGGGCATGGGCATCGGTGCGCTCAAAGTCGCCACCCACAGAGGGGTGGTAACGTTGCGTCGGTTGCTGAGCAATGAGGTCTGAGCTTGAAACAGAAGATCTGATCGAAAGCCTGGCAAGGTGCGCTGATCCGGTCCGCAGCTTGCCGCCACCCTGGCGGCGGACCGTGGATTGGCTGGCAATCGCACTGCCTGCCGTTGCTGTCGTCGCTGTGGTGGAAACGCCGCGAGACGATCTCGCCGAAAGGCTGGCCGACATACGCTTCCTGACAGAGCAAGCGGCCGCCCTCGCATCTGCCGTGACAGCCGCCGCCGCTGCCTTCGCCCTGGTCATCCCAGGCCGGGACCGAAGATTTGTTTTTCTGCCACTGGTGCCGGTTGCGGTTTGGCTCGGGAGCCTCTGGCAAGATGGTTTCGTGACCTGGTTGAAGGGCGGCGATGCCTTCCGGCTGTCCAACGACTGGGTATGCTTCCCGGGCATAGGTGTCGCCGGCGCCATACCGGCGCTGATCATGGTGATGATGCTTCGTCGCGGCGTCCCCTTGGTGCCGCGCACGACGGTGTTGCTCGGTGCATTTGCTTCCGCAGCTCTCGGAAGCGTCGGGCTCCGGTTGTTCCATGCGCAGGATGCCGGCCTCATGGTCCTGGTTTGGCAATTCGGAAGCGTAATGCTGCTGTCCGCCCTCGCTTGCTGGGGCGGTCGTCGTATTCTCCACTGGTAACAGCGCGAGGCGTGCAGGTTTTGCAACGCGTAACGCCTTTCATCGCCTCTGCACCGTAACCTTTGTCTCACTCCAGACGAATTAAACCAGAGTAAGCCTTGATGGCTTGCTGGCATGGCGGTCGCCTGGGCCGTCTCGATTTTTTGGAGGAAATTATGTCCAATCGCGTTCTCTCTGCCGTCGTCGCCACCGCCTTCGCCGCTGCCATCGGCTCACTTGCCGCTGCGCCGGCCGGGGCCGCCAGTAAGGCGGAGATGGAAAAAATGATGAAGGAGAACCAGGCCAAGACCATGGCGGCGATGAAGACCGGCAAATTCGAGCAATGCTACGGCGTCGCTCTGAAAGGCCAGAACGACTGCTTCGCCGGCGCCGGCACCACATGCGCGGGAACCAGCACCGCCGATTATCAGGGAAATGCCTTCAAGCTGGTGAAGACGGGAACCTGCACGACGATCAGTACGCCGAACGGCCATGGCAGCCTGAAACCAATCGAAAGCTGAGGCGATCGACAAGACCGGGGTGGACGCGCAGTCCTCCCCGGAAATCGTTCGTCAAGGCAAAAGGAGAAAGCTGTCATGGCCTGCCAAAACAACTATGCCCGTGTGCCGCGAAATGGACAAATTCCTGCGCGGGGCGGGGTTGGCCTCAAGCCTGAGCACTACCGGACGATTCTCGAAACCGCGCCCGATATCGGCTTCTTCGAGGTGCATGCCGAAAACTACATGGGCGCTGGCGGCCCCCCGCACCGTTACCTCACCGAGGTCCGCGAGCGCTATCCATTGTCGCTGCACGGGGTGGGACTGTCGATCGGCGCCGACCGACCGCTCGATCGCAGCCATTTGAACCGGCTGAAAGGACTTATCGAGCGCTATCAGCCTGGATTGTTTTCCGAACATCTTGCCTGGTCGACGCATGATACCGCCTATTTCGACGACCTCCTGCCGGTGCCCTACACCGAAGAATCGCTTTCGCGGGTCGTTTCTCACATCGATGAAGTTCAGGAAGCGCTCGGGCGGCAGATTCTTCTGGAGAACCCGTCGACCTATCTTGCTTTTGCGGAGAGCACCTATTCGGAAATCGACTTCATCGCAGAGATCGCCCGGCGAACTGGCTGCGGGCTCTTGCTCGACGTCAACAACGTCCATGTCGCGTCGACCAATCAGCAATGGGATCCGATCCGCTATATCGACGAATATCCGCTTACCTCCGTCCAGGAGATTCATCTCGCCGGCTACACGCCGGAAGCGGACGAAAAGGGCCGCCCTCTGCTGATCGATACGCATGACCGACCGGTCGACGCCGTGGTCTGGGAGCTCTACGAACACACGATCGCACGCCTCGGTCCCGTACCGACCTTGATCGAGTGGGACGCGAACGTGCCGGCATGGCCTGAGCTCAAGGCTGAAGCCGAGCGGGCGGAGGCGATCATGTTTGCCGCCGGGCGAAAGGATCATGCTCATGCAATCTCTGGCTGACAGGCTGGACGGCTTTGCTGCGGCTTTGTTCGATCCTGCGGAACCCGTACCGACGGGGCTTGTTGGGCCCGATGGTCAGCCAAGCCAGAAGAGATTCGCCGTCTATCGCAACAATGTGGTCGTGGGCCTCGTCGAGGCGCTGAAGGCCAACTACCCGGCTGTCTGCCGCATCGTTGGCGAGGAATTCTTTGACGTCATGGCGCGTGTCTTTGTGGTTGCCGAGCCACCCGTCTCACCGATCCTCCTCGACTATGGGGCTGGATTCGCCGATTTCATCTGGGGCTTCGAACCGGTCGCAGAGCTGTCCTACCTTGCCGACGTCGCCCGTCTCGAGCGCGCCTGGCACGAAGCCTACCACGCGCCTGAAGCAAACCCGCTGACGCCGGAAGCCCTGACCGGCATCCCCGAAGACCAGGTGGGCAGCCTCACATTCAGCATCCACCCCTCGCTACGTCTGATCTGGTCCCGGTTTCCAGTCCTTACGATCTGGCAGATGAACATCGGCGACGGCGTACCGGCTCCGGTGGATTTCGCTATGGGCGGTGAGGATGTGCTGGTGCTGCGTCCAGCCGCCGAGGTCGAGGTCCGCGCGATGCCGCCCGGTGGGTTCGCGTTCGTGGAGGCACTGCAACAGCGTCAATCGCTGACCGAGGCCATGAAGACCGCGCTGCACGCAGACCCGCGCTTCGATCTTTCGGGAAACATTCGCGACCTCGTCGCTGCCGGCGCGTTCGTCGGCTGTCGCATTGGCAACGAAGCAGGGCCGCTAACGCGAGGTGTCATAGCATGAGTGAGACGCAGGGCCACACGAGCTGGATGAGTATCACAAACCTGGACCGCGCGGTTCGCGTCATCCTCGAATGGCTGGCATGGGCGGCCCGTGCGGTGGCGCCGCTTGTGCTTCGGATCGCCCTGGCCGTCCCGTTTTTCCGCTCAGGGCTAACCAAATGGGACGGCTTCCTGGAATTGTCTCCCACGGCGGCCTTTCTGTTCGAGGAGCAGTTCAAACTGCATATCTTCGGCGGCGTCTATGACCTTCCGGCGCCGGACATGCTGGCATTGCTCGACAGCGTTGCCGAGATCGTCCTGCCGGTCCTTCTGGTCCTCGGCCTCGCAACTCGTTTCAGCGCGCTCGGCCTCCTCGTCATGACCGGCGTCATCCAGCTTGTCGTGCCCGACGGGTGGGCGAACTTCCATCTTCCTTGGGCCGCCATGGCGCTCTCTATCATCGCGATGGGGCCTGGTCGTTTGTCGCTGGATCATCTTATCACGATGATTGGTCGCACCTGGTTGCCGCGAGCTTCATTATGACGCGTCCCATCGTAACCAGACCCTGGCCTGGCACGCCCCTGTCATCAGCCGCAGCCGAACGTGCTGCAGAGGCCGGCTGAGGGGGTGATGTCGATGACGCAGCGATCGCACAACAATATACGCCATCTGAAGCTCGTGCCGAATGACGCGCAGCAAGGCGTCGTTGCAAGTGATGAAGCCCGTCAGATGTCCCGTGCGATCCGCGATGTCGATTGGGCGGTCCTCATGGCTCGTGCCCAGAACGGAGACTCGGCAGCCTATCAGCGACTTCTCGAAGGGATGACGCCCTATCTTCGCTCGCTCGCCTTACGTTGGTATCACGATCCGCAGGATATCGAAGATGCCATCCAGGACGTTTTTCTGACCGTCCACGTCATTCGGCACACCTATGATCCTGCACGGCCGTTCGGGCCATGGCTGGTTGCGATCGCAAGCCGCCGCTTTGTCGACCGTTTGCGCCGTCAAGGCCGTCGACGGCTACGCGAAACGTCTCTCACGACAGAGCACGAAACTTTTTTGGCGTCTGATGCGAATCTTGAAGAGAGCCTGGACTGGATAGGGCTGGAGTCGGCCATAGAGAACTTGCCACCGAAACAGCAACAAGCCATCTCGTTGCTCAAGCTCAAGGAAATGCCCCTGAAGGAGGCCGCAAAGGTGAGCGGAATGTCGATTGCTTCTCTCAAGGTTGCCACACATCGCGCCTTGAAAAGCCTCCGCCAAATGCTGACCGATCGGCACGAAACATGATCAAGACGTCCGACCTTATTTCATCGTTGGCGAAGGATCTGCCGCCCGTCCGGCGCTTGCGGCCGCCGGTCGTGCGGGCGAGTTGCTGGCTGGTGCTCGCGGCCGCCGTTTTGATGCTGCTTGCCATCGCTCAGGGCCTTCGCCCCGACCTTGCCCAACGCCTTAACGATCCCGCATTCGCAGTGGGTATGATCGCGTCGATTCTAACTGGCGTTCTCGCGGCGATCGCCGCTTTTCTCGTCAGCCTTCCCGACCGCTCTCGCTTTTGGCTTCTTCTTCCAATCCCGGCTCTCGGCATCTGGTTGTCGAACATTGGCTACCAGTGCCTCACCCAGTGGATCAGCATTGGCCCGGATGGCATCGGTCTCGGGGAGGCTGTCCAGTGCTTTGCAACGCTGGTTCTGACGAGCCTGCCCTTGTCACTGATGATGCTCGTGATGTTGCGTCATGCCGCACCCCTTCGCCCCAGGACCGTAACAGTGATGGGCAGCCTGTCCGTTGCGGCAATCACGGCGACGGCGCTTTCGCTGTTTCACACCATGGACGCAACCGTGATGATCCTGATGTGGAATCTCGGGACAGCAGTCATTCTGGTCACTCTGGGCAGCGTCTTTTCAAAGACAATGTTCCGATGGGTCGCGCCACGCACGCTTGCCGCATCGGACTGAAAACCCAATGGCGCGCTCAACAGACCACTATCCAATCCATCAACCGAAGGACACACACATGCATAAACGTCACTTCCTCGCTCTTGCCCTCGCCGTATCGATTGCACCGTGGGTGTCTGTGTCCACGGTCAGTGCAGCCGAACGCAAGGTTTTCGATAAGGCGAGCTTCGAGGCGGCACAGCAGGGCGGTGCCCGCATTCTCGTTGATATTTCGGCGACATGGTGCCCAACCTGCAAGGCGCAGAAGCCGATCATCGACAAGCTCGCCGAACAGGCTGCGAACAAGGATCTCGTCATCTTCGCGGTCGATTTCGATAGCCAGAAGCCTGTTGTTCGCCAGTTCGGCGCACAGAGCCAAAGCACGCTGATCGCGTTCCGCGGCAAGACCGAGACGGCTCGCTCGGTTGGCGATACCAATCCGGAATCGATTGAGGCGTTGGTCCAATCGACCCTCGGTGAATGAGGGGAACTGATGGCAACTGGCAGCATCTTGTTCGCCCTTCTAGCCGGCATCCTGTCGACGCTGTCGCCTTGTGTGCTGCCGCTTTTGCCTCTCGTTCTCGGGGCGGCGGTCTCCGAGCATAGATTGGGGCCGGCGGCACTGGCCGCAGGCCTCGCTCTTTCCTTCGTGGCCATCGGGCTATTCGTCGCGACGATCGGCTTCTCGATCGGACTGGATACCGGCATCTTTCGCAGTATCGCCGCGCTGCTCCTGCTGGCAGTCGGTCTGGTGCTTCTGGTCCCCAAGCTCCAGGCGCAGCTCGCCGTCGCTGGAGGACCTGTCAGCGGCTGGGCCGACCGCCGTTTTAGCGGTTTCTCTGCATCGGGCCTGAAGGGTCAGTTCGCCGTCGGCCTGCTGCTCGGCGCCGTCTGGAGCCCCTGTGTCGGTCCGACGCTTGGCGCGGCTTCGGTTCTTGCCGCGCAAGGCAAGGATCTGGGGCAAGTCGCGATCGTGATGATCGCTTTCGGCATAGGCGCGGCGCTGCCGCTGCTCCTCCTGGGGCTTCTCTCGCGTGAAGTGATGATCCAGTGGCGCAACCGGCTCCTGCGGGCAGGTCAAGGCGGAAAGGCGATATTGGGGGGACTGCTTGTTGCGATCGGATTGTTAATCCTCAGTGGTCTCGACAAGAACCTGGAGACATTCCTGGTGGATGTTTCGCCCGCTTGGCTAACCCGGCTCACAACGCAGTTTTGAGCGAGGCCATACTTCAGCCGTGACATAGAGCCGGACATGATGGCGCTTGTCATCAAAACAAAAGGAACTGGACAAATGTGGAGAATGACGCGGGCTTGCCGCCCCGGCTCTGGAGCGGCAATCATGAGTATACTGTTGGTCATTCTCTCCGCGCCAACTTTCGGATTGGCACAATCAGCCAAGAGCGACATCGTCGTTGGCGCGTTCTCTCGCGGGTCTTTGTCCAACTGGCAGAGTCGCTCCTTCAAGGGCGAAACCACCTACGAAATCGTCAGGGATCCCGATCTGGGCGCAACAGTCCTTGCGGCCACAACAGACGGCGCCGCATCGGGGCGTTACCGGAAGATAAAAATAGATATTGCAAAAACCCCGTTTCTCAACTGGTCGTGGAAGGTGATGAACACATTTCCCGGGATCGACGAGACGATGAAATCCGGTGACGACTTTTCCGCTCGCATCTATGTGGTGATCGAACGCGGCCTTCTCGGAGCCCGGTCGCTTGCGCTCAACTATGTCTGGGCCAGCCAGCATCCCTTCGGCAGCGAATGGCCGAGCCCATACACCTCCCAGGTTCGACTGATGGCGAGCGACAGCGGCTCGCAGGGGCTCGGCTCGTGGGTTCGCCACAAGCAGAATCTTCGAGAAGATTTAAAGAAAGCATTCGGCGAAGACATCACGACGATCGATGCCGTCGCCATCATGACCGATGCTGACGATCACAAGGGCCGCGCGCAAACCTATTACGGCGACATCTGGTTCAGTTCGAAATGACAGATGTGATGTGCGCTTCGTTTACGACTCTGGAGGCTGTTCCACCTCAAGAACGGTTCACGGCGCAGCAGCCGCGTCGATGATTACGTCGAGAGCAGCCGTCATCTTGTCTTTCACGTCTTGCAGGCCTTCGATTGCGTGAGCATCGGTGATGTGCGACAGCGGCCAGTATCCAATCCGCACGCCGTTGCTTGCATCCTCCCAGATCAGCACACGCAGCGGCAGGTCGAGTCCTGCCGTCTGGCGGCTTTCCATCAACGGCGTTCCAAGCTTCGGATTACCGAAGATGATCACGGTTGTCGGCCGCAATTCAAGTCCATTCGCCTTGGCGGCAGCCGCATGATCGACGGTCGCGACGATCTTGGCGCCTCGCTTTTCGATCTCGGTTTGAAGGCGTCGTACCGTGGTTGGAAAATCAGCGGCGCTCTCTTTGACGATCAGGTCGGTGCTCTCAGCGCGCACAATCGGGCTGACCGCCATAAAAACAATAATGGTCACTGTGGCAATAAGCATTCGAAACATCATCTCCTCCCTTTTTGAGACGGAATATTTCCATTTATTTCGCAGCGCATAAACCCAAGCTTACCAAATCCGCCTGATCGGGCACTCCAATTAGAGCGTCAGATCTACAAATTAACAATGATCCTCACAGTCCTGCCATTCCTCGGCTAGGATGACCGCTGATCTGGCGATGCTACGCAGCCGGTCGCCATCGCCACCCACCCGCGCCAGCACCCGCAGGGCGATTACAGCCGACAACATCACCCGTGCCGTCGCCCGCGCATCTCGCGGGCGTTGATCGCGAACTCCGGCGGAAAGCCTTCCCAGCGCCCGATGGAAGCCGTCCTCAATTTCACGCAAGCTTAGTTCGATCAGCCCGGCAAGCTCGGGATCCCGTGGCGCAACCTCCATCGCCGAATTGACGAGAAGACAACCCCGGCGATCCCTGAGCGAGGCTTCCACGAGATCATTGAAGAATACGCGAATACCGACAATCGGATCATCGCTGACATCAAGTTCGGTGATGCGCCGCCTCGCATAGGCATCAAGGTAAGTGTTGAGGCAACGCCGAAACAAGGAGCGCTTATCACCGAAGGCGTTATAGAGGCTGGCGCCGGTGATCGACATCGCGCTCGCGAGATCCCGCACGGACGTCGCCTCGTAGCCGTGGCGCCAGAACCGATCCATTGCAGCCGCCAGCACTGACGGCTGATCGAAAGTTCGTGGTCGTGCCATTCGGCCTTCTCTCCAAAGCTTGTTCCACGCCTCCGCCTCTTGCAAGGCGCATCGATCCGTGCATGTTTTATATCGATCGATCTAAAAAGAAAATGCCCTGCCTCGCAGGCACCACGAAGGATATGCACAATGAAAGCTTCTTTTCCTCACCTTCTTCCACGCAAGCCTGTCCCCGAACTGCGCGTGCCTGTCGTAGGGGGACGCTCCTACGACATCCGCAAGGAGACGCCGGCAACCTTCTCCCTCATCGTCTTCTACCGCGGACTGCATTGCCCGATTTGCAAGACCCAGCTCAAGGATCTCGAAACCAAGCTTGGCGAGTTCGAACGTCGGGGCGTCTCGGTCGTGGCAATCTCTACCGACAACGAGGAGCGCGCGCTCCAAACGAGCCTTGACTGGCAACTGCCGCAATTGCGCATCGGTTACGACCTGTCTCTGCAGGTTGCTCGTGAGTGGGGACTTTATATTTCCAGCGGTCGCGGAAAGACCTCGACCGGAGTGGAGGAGCCCGAACGCTTCTCGGAACCTGCGATCTATCTGGTGCGCCCGGACGGCACACTCTATTTCGGCAGCATTCAGACCATGCCGTTCGCACGCCCCCATTTCGCCGACATTCTGGGCGCGATCGATTATGTGGTGAAGACCGACTACCCGGCCCGCGGCGAAGTCGATGTAACCTTTGAGTCTGCTGCAGCGAATTAAAGGCAAGACCCTATCATTTCGGCGCCGAGCGTGGCGGCCGACTTTCAGGAGGCCGCTCACGCATGGATCATGCCGGAACGCTGCGCCGCCAGACCAAGACCATTGGCGCCGTTCTGTTCGTCGCCGTCGTCCTTGGTCTGGCCGTGCTCATCAAAAACCATCTTGATTTCGCCGAGGTGAAGGATCAGCTTGCCGCCGCGAGGAGTTGGATCAGCGCGCATCCCAGCCTCGCGGCCTTCATCTTCGCTGCCGTCTATGTCGCTGTGACCAGCCTGTCGCTGCCCGGCGCCACGGCGCTCACTCTTGTTGGCGGCAGCCTGTTCGGGCTGTTGACGGGAACGCTGCTTGTTTCCTTCGCGAGCGTCATCGGTGCGACGATCGGCATGACCGTCGCGCGCTATTTCCTGCGCGATTTCATCGAGCGGCGCTTCCCCGACGCGGTGGCGAAAATTGATCGCGGCATTGCAACGGACGGTGCCCGCTACTTGTTTGCCCTGCGGCTCGTTCCTGTCATCCCCTTCTTCCTGGTCAATCTGGCGATGGGCCTGACGCGCATACCCGCCCTGACCTTCGCCTGGGTCAGCCAGCTCGGGATGCTTCCCGGCACCATTGTCTACGTGAATGCTGGCCAACAACTTGCTTCAATTGAAAACGCAGGTGACATCTTGAGCCCCCGCATCATTCTGGCGTTCGCCGCGCTGGCGGCATTGCCTTTCGTGGCCAAGGCAGGAAACGCGTGGTGGGGTGGCCGCAAAGCTCTTGGGATCTGGCAGCGGCCTCGGCGGTTCGACTACAACCTGATCGTGATCGGCGCCGGTTCCGCCGGTCTTGTGACCGCCTACATCGCGGCGGCAGCGCGCGCTCGCGTAGCGCTCATCGAACAGGGGGAGATGGGTGGGGATTGTCTGAACACCGGGTGCGTACCATCAAAGGCACTGATCCGGTCCGCCAAGCTTGCCCACGAAGGACAGCGACCAGGACTTCTCGGCCTCACCGGTCGGCTGGAGCCAAATTTCCCTGCGATCATGCACCGGATCAGCCAAGTAATCGGGCGCGTTGCGCCGCATGACTCGGCGGAACGCTATCGCGATCTCGGTGTCGATGTCATCAATGGGCATGCGAGGGTCGCCGATCCCTGGACGGTCGAAGTTGACGGGCGGCGTCTGACCGGACGGCGGATCGTGCTTGCGACCGGCGCCGAACCGGCAATGCCGCCCATACCAGGCCTGGCTGATGTTGATCCTCTGACCTCCGAAACGCTATGGAGCCTGACCGAGCGGCCGCAACGGCTCCTGGTTCTTGGCGGGGGCGCCATCGGCTGCGAGCTTGCGCAGGCCTTTGCCCGGCTTGGAAGCGAGACCACCATCGTCGAAGCCTTGCCGCGGCTTATCGCCCGCGAGGACGAAGACGCGAGCGAAATGATGCGCGCTGGGCTTGCCGCGGACGGCGTGACAATTATCACAGGCTTTGCCGTTAGTTCGTTTTCCCGCGACGACCAATCGAGACTGGCGCATCTCGCCGATGGCAGAACAGTGGCCTTCGACCGCGTTCTCGTCGCCGTCGGTCGTCGTCCGCGCACGCGCGGTTTCGGTCTGGAGGAACTCGGTCTTCTCGAAGACGGCAAGCTGGTGGTCGATGATCGGCTGCGGACCCGCGTGCCGACGATTTTCGCCGCCGGCGACGTCATCGGGCGTCTGCAGTTCACGCATGCCGCCGGGCACTATGCCTGGTTTGCCGCCATGAACGCGCTGTTTGGCGACTTCAAGACATGGAAAGCGGACGCGAAAGTCTTCCCCTCAGTCATCTACACAGATCCCGAAATCGCCCGCGTCGGGCTGAACGAGACGGAGGCACAAGAGCGAGGCATCGCCTGTGAGATCACCCGATATGATCTCGCCGAACTCGACCGCGCCATTGCCGACGGCGCCAATGAGGGGTTCGTCAAAGTTCTGACGGTTCCCGGCAAGGATCGCATTCTGGGTGTCACGATCGTCGGCGCCCGTGCCGGCGACATGCTCGGCGAGTTTACACTGGCCATGCGCCATGGCCTCGGCCTAAACGCAATCTTGCGGACGATCCATCCCTATCCGGGATGGACGGAGGCGGCGAAAGCCACAGCCGGCGAGTGGCGCCGGACCCATGCCCCTGCCTGGGCGCTGACATTGTCCGCGCGTATCCTCCAATGGCTGAGGGGATGAGGCCGTGTTCGACCGCCACCTTCAGCCCTTGCAGAAGCGATTGCTGGCTCCGCCAGCGACATGGCTCGCCAAGCGGGGCGTCTCAGCCGATATGGTGACGCTTGTCGGCTTCATGATCGGCCTGGCTGCCGTTCCTTTCCTCGCAAAAGGGCACTTTATCACGGCACTTGTCGTCGTTTTGGGAAACCGCCTTCTCGACGGTCTCGACGGGGCGCTCGCCCGTCAAACGCAGCCAACGGATCGTGGGGCTTTCCTCGACATCGCCCTCGATTTTGTCTTCTACGCACTCGTGCCGTTCGGCTTCGCCCTGGCCGATCCTACTACAAATGCCCTGCCGGCCGCGACGTTGCTGCTCGCCTTCATCGGAACAGGCAGCAGCTTTCTTGCCTTCGCCGCTATTGCAGGCCGCCACGGCTTGTCGTCCGCCAGCTATCCTTCGAAGGGTATCTACTATCTTGGTGGGCTTACGGAAGGGGCCGAAACCATCGCCATCTTTGTCGCGATGTGTCTGTGGCCGGCCGCCTTTCCCGTCATCGCATATGGCTTTGCCGGACTGTGCGCCCTGACCACGGCCACCCGCTGGTGGTGGGGATGGCAGGCTTTCGCGCCGGCTGCGTCCGGTGGCGCGCATGGCCAAAACAGCCCGGCGACAAACATCCGAAAGTTCAGGAAAGAAGGCGAATTGAGATAATGGCTTGGAAGACAACACTCACTGCATTGGCAATGGCCGGGCTGGCCATGATGTATGGGCCTGCCCACGCCTCCAGCCGTTGGGACGAGATCGTCTCCAAGGCACGCGGCCAGACTGTTTACTGGAACGCCTGGGGCGGTGATGAGAGGACCAATTCCTTCATCGATTGGGTCGGGAAAGAGTTGCAGGCCCGATATGGCATCACCGTCCGGCAGGTGAAGCTCTCCGACACAGCAGAAGCCGTTTCGCGTGTCATCGCCGAAAAGGCCGCCGGTCGCGATACCGACGGTTCCGTCGATCTCATGTGGATCAACGGGCCGAATTTCCTGTCGATGAAGGATAAGAATCTCCTCTACGGCCCGTTCACGCAGTTGCTGCCCAATTATCGGTATGTCGACACCGAGAGCAAACCCTCGAACGTCACGGACTTCACAGTTCCGGTGGACGGAATGGAGTCGCCCTGGCGTCTTGCCCAGTTCGTGTTCAACTACGATACGGCCCGCGTGAAGGACGTGCCGCGCACAATCGCCGACTTCGTGCCTTGGGCCGCGGCACATCCCGGCCGCTTCACGCACCCCGACGTACACGACTTCATGGGCGCCACGTTTCTCAAGCAGGCGCTCATCGAGTTGGCGCCGGATCGTGAACGATTGCAGCAGCCGGCGATGGATGCCGATTTTGAGAAGGAGACCGCGCCGCTATGGGGCTGGTACGACAAGCTCAAGCCTCTGCTCTGGCGGCATGGCCAGCAGTTCCCCGCGAACGGGCCGGCGGCTCGGCAGCTTCTCAACGATGGTGAAATCGATCTTTCGGTGTCATTCGACCCCGCCGAGGCCGCAGCCTCGGTCGAAAGTGGCCTGCTGCCCGAAACGGTGCGAACCTACGCGCTTTCGGGCGGAACCATCGGCAATACGAGTTTTGTCGCGATCCCTTATAACTCGCCGCACAAGGAAGCAGCCATGGTCGCAGCCGATTTCCTGCTGGACCCGGCAACCCAGGCCCATGCGCAGGACATCCGCGTCCTCGGCAGCTTCACGGTCCTTGACCTCGACAAGCTCTCAACGGAGCAGCGGAAGCTCTTCGCCGACCTGCCGACCAGCCCGGCATTGCCGGCCAACACGGACTTGGGACCGGTTCTCCTCGAACCGCACCCATCCTGGATGACGAGGATCACGGACGAATGGATGCGGCGCTACGTCAAATAGGGGTCCGCATTCGCGACCTGCCTCATTTCCCCACCGGACTGCGCCCATGGCATATGGTCAGCGCCATTGTTTTCGGCGTGCTTGGGATTCCGATCGCGGCCGGCCTGGCTTTCACCTTGCTTCCCGCATTCGGCTACCTGCCATCGATCGGCGGCGAGACGCTGAGCCTCGATCCATGGCGCGAGCTGCTCGACACGCCCGGTATTGCCACCAGCCTCCGCATCACGGTGACAACGGGGCTTGTCGCAACCGTTCTTGCATTGGTTTTGTCGTTCAGTTTCTGCGCGGTTGCCCATGGCCGGATGCGTGATCGCGGCGCCGAGAGCCTATTGGCGCCACTGCTTGCCGCACCCCATGCCGCAATGGCGATCGGACTCGCTTTCCTGATTGCGCCGAGCGGGTGGCTGATCCGGCTCTCGAGCCCCTGGCTCACGGGTTACACAGTGCCGCCGAATATGGCCAGCGTCTATGACCCGTGGGGCATCGCCCTCGTTCTCGGCCTTCTCGTGAAGGAGATGCCATTTCTGTTGATCGTCATTTTGGGGGCTCTGAACCAGATTCCCGTTGACCAGCAGATGCGCGCCGGTCGCGCGCTCGGCTATGGGCGAGGCATCGTCTGGATCAAGATCATCGCCCCGCAGGTCTACGCCCAAATCCGCCTGCCTATTTATGTTGTCCTGGCCTTTTCGCTCTCGGTTGTCGACATGGCGCTGATACTCGCGCCCGGCAATCCTCCGCCTCTTTCCGTTGTCGCGCTCAGGTGGTTCATGGCTCCTGACGTCACGCGATATCTTCCGGCCGCGGCCGCAGCAGTGCTACAATTGCTTGTCGTTGTCGCAGCGATCGGTCTTTGGCGTTTCGGCGAAAAAGGCATCGCCCGGATCGGCCTCTGGTGGACGACCCGCGGCGGCCGGGGCGTGACCGGAGAACCGGGCCTGAAGCTGGCCGCGGCTTGCGGAATGATCGGGCTCGCGCTGGGACTTGGTGGTCTCATCACATTGGCGATTTGGTCATTTGCCTGGCGATGGCCGTTTCCCGATGCGCTGCCATCAGTCTGGAGCCTTGAAATCTGGAGGCGTCAGGCTCACGCCGTCGTTTGGCCGTTGGCAAACACCATAACCCTTGCTGGCTTGGCCACCGTCGCCTCGGTCTTCCTCGCCATCGCCTGGCTCGAAACCGGCGATCGCATGGGCAGCCGGCGGCGAGCCGCCGCATTCCATCCGGTCTATATTCCTTTGCTTCTCCCGCAAATCGCCTTCATGTTCGGAACGCAGGTGCTTGTCGTGAAGCTCCGGGCCGACGGCACATTCCTGGCGGTCGCGTGGGTGCACCTCCTCTTCGTGTTCCCTTATGTGCTGCTGGCGCTTTCGGATCCCTGGAAGGCGCTTGATCCGCGTTACGCACGCTCTGCATCGGCCCTTGGCGCCTCGCCGACTGCCACTTTAATCCGCGTCAAGCTGCCCATTCTCCTCAGACCGATCCTCATCGCTTCGGCCATCGGCTTTGCGGTCAGCGTCGCGCAGTACCTGCCGACTCTATTTGTCGGCGGCGGGCGCCTCGCCACACTTACGACCGAGGCCGTCGCCATGGCGAGCGGCGGAGATCGCAGAGTCGTCGGTGTTCTCGCCTTCCTGCAAATGATGCTGCCCTTCACCATCTATCTTGCGGCGCTTGTCATTCCCCGCATCGTGTTTGCCAATCGCCGGGCTTTGTCGGGGCGTTCATGACCAATGCATTGATTATCCATTCCGCCACGATCTCGGTCGGCGGCAAGTTGCTTATCGCAAACCTTGATCTCGCGGTGGAGCCGGGCACCGTTGCGACCGTCATGGGGCCGAGCGGATCGGGCAAGTCCACTCTGATTTCCTTCATCGGCGGCCATATTGATTCCGCTTTCCACGCGACGGGAAGGGTCTTGATCGGCAGCCGCGACATAACGGACTTGCCGCCGGAGCGGCGCGGCGTCGGCATCCTCTTCCAGGATGATCTTCTTTTCCCGCATCTCTCGGTCGGTACGAACCTCGCATTTGGACTGGCCCATTCTGTCTCGGGGCACAAGGCGAGGCGGCAGCACGTTGCAGAAGCACTCGCGGAAGCCGATCTCGGTGGGTTTGAGGAGCGTGATCCGGCAACGCTCTCAGGCGGCCAGCGTGCGCGCGTCGCCTTGATGAGGACGCTTCTGGCGGCACCGAAGGTCCTGCTCCTCGATGAGCCTTTCTCCAAACTGGATGCCGATCTCAGACGTGACTTCCGCCGCTTCGTATTCGATCGTGCATTGTCAAAGCAGCTCCCGGTTCTGCTCGTCACACATGATAAGGCCGATGCCCAGGCAGCCAATGGTCAAATTGTAAATCTAGGACCAATGCCCATCAACACGATCGTAAATCATCGCCCCTGACACGCATAATGGTCTGGCGGCTGGTCGCGAATTTTCGGGCGAGGGCAGAAACACTTATTCCGACCGCCAGGTCGTCGCGCACTTCTTGCTTTTGTTTTTCGTTTGGATTCAAGGGTTAGCAAAAAGCATTATAGATAAAAGTCTCGATAGAGAAAGACAACATCTAACCTTCACAAAGTCAGGAAGGGTCAGAGTTTGAATAGACTCGATAGTGGGCCGGACCGGACAGTTTTCGGTTCTAGTATGAACTTTCGGCATCTGTGCTATTTCGTTGCTGCTTCCGACTACGGAAGCTTCCGCAAGGCGAGCGTGGCGCTTGGTGTGCAAGAGTCCACGATCAGTCGTCGTATTCGCGACATGGAAGACGGGCTCGGGTCAGCATTGTTCCACCGGCATAGCGGCGGCGTGTGCCTGACCATCGCCGGCCAGAGTCTATTGTCGCGGGCGCGAAAGGTTCTTCGCTACGCTAGCGAAGGCGCGGAAATCGTAAACGCTGTTGGCCGTGTTAAGGATGGACGGCTCCGTGTCGGCATCTTCACGTCTCTGGCGTCTGGCTTTTTGCAGGAGCTGCTGAGGTCCTTCGGTGAGAAGCACGGAGGCGTCCAGCTTGAGATCGCGGACGGCAATCCCGCCGAGCACGTCGCCGCGATCCGGCAGTTCAGGCTCGACATCGCTTTTCTGACCGGCACGCAGGTGTGGCCGCAATGCGAGACTATTCATCTGTGGCACGAGCGCGTCTTCGTGGTGCTACCTGAAGCACACGCACTTGTCCCAAAGGACGAGGTGAGCTGGCACGACATCGCGCATGAGAAGTTCATCGTGATGGATGCGCCGCCCGGCCAGGAGATTCACGACTATCTGGTGAAGCATGTCGGCAACCTCGGACACCATCCAAAAATTCAGCCGCAGTTTGTCGGGCGAGACAACCTGTTGACGCTGGTTGCGCTTGGCGGTGGGCTTACGGTGACCAGCGAGGCGACGACGGCCGCGCATGTGCCGGGCATCTGCTATCGGCCGATTGCCGGAGAGATTCTCCCCTTCCACGCCGTGTGGTCGCCGAAGAACGACAATCCAGCGCTCAGACGCTTCCTCAGCATGGCGAAAGCGCAGGCCCGGCAGGAGCATATCAGGACGCATCAGTGACGGAGCGTTGGCGCCGCGCCTTCGCAAAGCCGCGATCCGTGGCAATGAACCGTTCGAGCATCGGCACGATCAGTTTCATGGGATCGGCGGCAGGCTGGCCCGTGACACGGGCCAGAACCTCGGCATAGGCAGCAAGATCACGATGAAGCGGCGCGGGAAGCTCGATCGTTACCTTGACGGGCTTGTCGTTGGCGATCGGGCCAAGTTTCAGCTTCGTCATGTCAGCCTCCATAGGGTTCGAGGACAAGATCGCGCGTCACGACGATCCGGACCGGGAAGCCGGGTCGGATGGTCAGCGTCGGCGCGACATTGAGCTGGCGGCGGACGATCTGTTGTCCGGCGTCGTTGATCGTATCCTGGCCGCCGTTGCGGATGGCGCGGAGCAGCCGGTCCTGATCGTCGACCGCAAGCTCGGCCCCGACCGAAAGCAGCGTCGAGAGCCCGGCGGCCTTGGCGAGATCCCACCAGTGATAGTCGACGCCATCCTCAAGACCGGCATAGCCTTGCGTGTCGGTGCCAGGCTGGCGTTCGAGAACGATCGAGCGGCCGTTCGGCATGATGAGCCGGTTCCAGACGAGCAGCACGCGGCGCTGACCGTACTGCACATTGTTGTCGTACTGGCCGATGATCCGCGTGCCCTGCGGCACGAGCAGGATGCGCCCCGTGGGGCTGTCATAGATCGGCTCCGTGACCTGTGCGATGATTTGGCCGGGAAGATCGGAGCGGATGCCGGTGATCAGCGCTGCCGAGATCACAGCGCCAGCCTGAAGGACGAAAGGCGACGCCGGCGGCGTCACGCGATCCGGCGTGACCGTGCGCCGGTCGGCCGCCGCGTTGAGGAAGGCGAGCTGCTTGTCCTGTCCCGTGGCGGCCTGTCCGTCAGCACCGGCGCCGGAGAGATCGAGACCGGCAAGACCAGGCATCGCGCCCGCCGTGCTGGCGGCCGTCGATCCTTGCCGCGACTGGAAGAAGACAGTGCTGAGGCGTGCGGCTTCCTCTTCGGCGCGGCGACGCTGCTCGGCCTCGCTCACGCCGGGCGTCGGGGTGACGGGTGCTGCGACCGGCTGACCGTTGTTCTGCGCGCTCAAGATTGGGCCGCCGAGATCGCCGGGAAGCGCCGGGCCGAGGACAGGGCCAGTATAGTCCCTCGGCAATCCCGCGAGGCCATCGGCGGTCTGGCGGTTGTTGGTCGAATAGAGTTCGGCCCCGCCATCGTCCGGCGCGCGCGTCTGGAGCGCATAGATCAGCGACCCGCCGATGCCGACCAGGGCGGCGGCGGCGACGCCAGCGAGCATCTTGCGCGACAGGCGGGTGACGCGGGGCGGTTCGGCGCGAAGCCGCATAGGCGCGACGGGGGTGTTGCTTTCGATATCAGTCATTATCACGACCTCCCGTCGGTGCGGCTGATCCTGACGGTCTGCTGGCGGTTGCCGGCACCAAGGCGCAGCTCCGCGGCGCCAAACAGGCGATCGACAATCAGGATGTGTTGATAGATGCGACTGTTGGCGATCTGGGCTTCGCCCTCTGGGCCGATGACAAAGAGCGGGGGCATTTCGCCCTGGACGATACCGGCCGGGAACTCGACATAGACATGCCGGCCATCGTCATAGACGGCAATCGGCTTCCACGGCGGATTCCCGGTGGCGGTCAGGCCGTAGCGATAGTTGCGGGCGGCCACGGCCGGAATGACCGGGGTGGCCGGAACACTCTGACGCTGGCCGGCCGGCGGCTGCGGATACGCCCACGATACCGACGGCATGTAGGGTTTTTCGCCGGAGCGCAGCTCCAGCATGTAGGTCCGCCGGTCGGTCGTCACGATCAGGTTGGTGGTGATGTCGGGCCGGCTCGGCTTGACGAGAATATGGACGCGCCGCGTGACGCCGGAACCGCTCTCGGTATCGCCGATGATCCAGCGCGCCGTGTCGCCAGCCGCGATCGGTCCCGCGCCGGTCAGGCTTTCGCCCGGCTCCAGCGCGATGTCGGTGATCTGGCCGGGAACGGCATAGACCTGATAGAGCGCGCCTTCCGACCAGGGGTAGATCTGTATGGCGTTGTAATAGCCTTCGCGGCGCGGCTGCACGCGCGCAGCCGCATTGGCGTTCTCGACACGGCCGGTCGGCGTGCCGGCGGTCGCGCCGCCGCGTGCGACCGTCCATGCCGGCGGGATCAGGACCGGCTTCGGCCGCTCATCGGTGACGGCGGCGGGAATGGCAGGTAGGGGCGGCACGCTGGCGTCGTAGTTGATCGCCGGAGGCCTCGTCATGCTGGCGCAGCCCGCCAGCGCGGTCGCGGAGAGCATCAGCGCCACGCTGACGGTTTTACGGAAAACCGGAAAGGTGACGATATGGATTGCCGGGATCATTGGCCCATCTCCCGCGACCAATTGATAGCGTTCACGTAGATACCGAGCGGATTGGCCTTGAGCCGCTCGGCGTCGCGCGGCGGCTGAAGCGCGATCGTCAGGATAGCGGTCCAGCGCTGGGTCGAGGCGAGCACGCCGTTCTCAAACTGCCGTTCGGTCCAGGCGACGCGAAACGAGTCCGGCGACGCCCGGATGACGCTGGAGACGTCGACGGCGATCTGCTGCTTGCCGACCTTGGCGAAGGGATCGTTGGTGCGGGCATAGTCATTGAGCGCGCTCGCGCCGCGATCGGTGGTCCATTCATAGGCGCGAAGCCAGTTCTGTCGGACGATGATCGGATCGGCCGGGATCGAGCGGACCTGCTCGATGAAGCGGGCGAGATGCCATGCGATCTGCGGATCGGTCGGGCGATAGTCGGCGGTGGCCGGCGCAATGCTCTGCGCCTGGCCGAGTTTATCGACCTGGACAACCCACGGCACGACGGTCCCGCGCGCCGACTGGATGACCAACGCGCCGGCGAAGCCCGCCGAGAGGATGAGCGAGCCGAAGGCCATGTAACGCCAGTTCTTGGCCTGCACGCGGGCCGAGCCGATGCGGTCATCCCAAACCTGCGCGGCCTTTTGGTAAGGCGTCTCGGGTTCGGGGGTCTTGCCGTAATGCACGGCGGGTCGCTTGAAGATGTTCATGAGCGGTCGCTTTCGGAAAGGTTGATGGAAGAGCCGGAGCCGTGGCTGTCGCCGGACTTGACGGCATGGGCGGCGGCGCTGACGCCGTGGGAGAGGTGCTGGCTGCGCTTCATGCGCTTGGCCCATTCCGGGGCACCGCCTGCAGCGGCTGTCGGCGTGGATGCGGCCTCGGTGGCTTCACCGCCGACCGTTCCCATGGTCGAGGAGCCGCCCGTCGCGCCGAAACCGGCCTTCGCTCCATCGGAGAAGCTGGACTTCATGGTCTCGGAGGCGCGGGTCACTGCACGCTTCAGCGGCGAGACGGCCGCCGAGCCTGCGGCGCGGGCGACGCCGCCCATGCCGGAGGCGACGCCTGCCGCGCCCGACTGCCCCAGGGAGCCGAGCGAATAGGCCGCCGACGCCCCGCCTGCGGCGGTAGCGCCGCCGCGTGCCACGGCAGCGCCACCGGAGAGCGCCGCCGATCCGCCTTTGAGAGCGAGACCTGCCGCACCGCCCGCCGCAAGGGCTGCGCCGCCAACGGCAAGGCCGGTGCCGATGGCCGCGCCCGCGCCGAGCTGGGGACCGCCGGAAACGAGGCCGTTGGCGATGCCGGGGCCGAAGATGCCGAGGCCGAGCAAGGAGAGAGCGGCCAGCACGATCGCCATGGCGTCGTCGACGGTCGGGGTCGTGCCGCCGAAGCCCTTGGTGAACTCGCCGAAGAGGGTCGAGCCGATGCCGATGATGACGGCCAGCACCAGAACCTTGATGCCGCTGGATATGACGTTGCCAAGCACGCGCTCGGCCATGAAGGCGGTCTTGCCGAACAGGCCGAACGGGATGAGGACGAAGCCGGCGAGCGTCGACAGCTTGAACTCGATCAGGGTGACGAAGAGCTGGATCGCCAGGATGAAGAAGGCGAGGATCACAAGCGCCCAGGCAAACAGCAGGCACACGATCTGGATCAGATTCTCGAACACCGAGATCCAGCCCATCAACGGCGAGATCGCCTCCAGTAGCGGCCTTGCGGCATCGAGGCCGGTCTGCGCGACCTTGCCGGGACGCATCAGGTCGGCGGTCGAGAAGCCGGTGCCACTCGCCTTGAGCCCGAGGCCGGCGAAGCTATCGAAGACGATCTTGGCGAGGTTGTTCCAGTTGCCGATCAGATAGGCGAAGACGCCGACGAACAGCGTCTTCTTGACCAGGCGCGCGATGATGTCGTCATCGCCGGCCCAGCTCCAGAACAGGGCTGCCAGTGTCACGTCGATCACGATCAGCGTGGTCGCGATGAACGCGACTTCGCCGCCGAGAAGGCCGAAGCCCGAGTCGATGTATTTTGTGAATACGCCGAGGAAATTATCGATGACGCCTGCGCCGCCCATGGCTCACCGCCCTTCCGCAGTGGCGGGCGCGACCGGCGCGACTGGCGCCGGTGCGTGACCGAGGAAGCGATCGCGGGTCTCGGCCCAGACGCGCAGACAATCCGCGTCGTTCGCCGCCTGTTGGCCAAGCTGCTGGCACCGGCGCTGGCTCTCGCGCAGCGGGTCGCCTTCGGGCTGAAGCTGACGCGCCGGCGGCGATGCCGGCGCGTCCTGCTTGCGGGTCATTTCGATCGCCGTCGCTGTGACGGCGACCGCGACGAATACGATAGCGCCCAGCCGGGCCAGCATCTTGCCGTCCATGAGCTCCTCCTTTCCGGCCTTATTTGCCGCTGTTGAACATCTGGGCGTTGCCGGGCTGGTAGCCCGAGCCCGGCGTCAGGAAGCGGCGACGCTGTTCGCGGCCCTGTTCGGCGGCGGCGGTGCGTTCGGCCTCGGTGAGCGCGCTGGCGCGGCCGTTGGAGGCGAGCAGCGCCACGAGATCGGAGAGCTGCTGTGATTGCAGGGCGAGGATCTGATTGCCGGCCTGCGTCGCCTGAAGGGCTCCGGTCGCGCCCTGGCTCTGGCTGACGAGCGCCGACATCTGCGTGCGGTTGGTGTCGATGTTGCCGACGACGCCAGCCTGCACGCGCATCGCGTCCTGAAGCCCGCCGACCGTGTTCTTCCAGCGGTCGCGGGCATTGGCGACGAGCTGGGCATCCGTCGACGACATGGAGACGCTGCCGTACTTCTGGCTGAACATCTGGTCGATCTGCTGGACGTTGAACGCGATGCCCTGCGCCTGCTGCAAGAGTTGCTGGGTCTTCTGCACGTTCTGCTGCAAGGTCTGGAGCGCCGAGTAAGGCAGGCTCGCCAGGTTCTTCGCCTGGTTGATGAGCATCTGCGCTTCGTTCTGGAGCGAGGTGATCTGGTTGGTGATCTGCTCCAACGTGCGCGCCGCCGTGAGGACGTTTTGGGCGTAGTTGGAGGGATCGAAGACGATGATGGCGTGGGCGGGCGTCGCCGCCATCGGCGACAGCGCAAGCGGTGCGGCCGCCAGCATGGTCGCGGCGAGCGCCATGGCGCGCGAGCGGATACGAAGGGTAAGCATAGTCAGGACTCCTTTGCTGCTTGGGGGAACGAGAAGGTCGGGATGAGGTCGGCCGCCCATCCGACGTCGCGGGCGCGCAGCCAGGCGGCGAGGAAGCCGTCGCGGCCGTGCTCGGCGACGAGATTGGCGATCAGGGTCTGGTCGGATTTCGAGGATGCGGCGCAGAGCGCGAGGCCGACTTCGCTAAGCCCCAGCTCGAACAGGCGGTTGCCGCGCCGCGACTGGCAGTAATAGTCGCGCTTGGGGACGGCCCGCGCGAGGATCTCGATCTGCCGGTCGTTGAGGCCGAAGCGCCGATAGATGGTGGTGATCTGCGGCTCGATCGCGCGTTCGTTGGGGAGCAACAGCCGCGTCGGGCAGCTTTCGATGATGGCCGGCGCGATGCTCGAATTGTCGATGTCGCTGAGCGACTGCGTGGCGAAGATGACCGATGCGTTCTTCTTGCGCAGGGTTTTGAGCCATTCGCGGAGCTGGCCCGCGAAGCCTTCATCGTCGAGCGCAAGCCAGCCCTCGTCGATGATAAGCAAGGTCGGCCGTCCGTCGAGCCGGTCGCCGATGCGGTGGAAGAGATAGGAAAGCACCGCGGGCGCCGCGCCGGTGCCGACCAGGCCCTCGATCTCGAACGCCTGCACGGCGGCCGAGCCGAGATGCTCGGCCTCAGCGTCGAGAAGCCGGCCATAGGCGCCGCCGACACAATAGGGCCGGAGCGCCTGCTTGATGTCGTTCGACTGGAGCAGCACCGACAGGCCGGTGATCGTGCGTTCTTCGACCGGCGCGGAGGCCAGCGAGGTCAGCGCGGTCCAGATATGCTCCTTGACGTCCGGCGTGATCTGGATCGCCTCGCGCATGAGGATCGCGACGATCCAATCGGCGGCCCAGGCGCGCTCATAGGTGTCATGGATTCGGGCGAGCGGCTGAAGCGAGACAGAGAAGTCGTCGCCCTCGGTCAGCCCGCCGCCGAGATCGTGCCAGTCGCCGCCCATAGCGAGCGACGCGGCGCGGATGCTGCCGCCGAAATCGAACGCGAAGACCTGGGCGTTGGCATAGCGCCGGAACTGCAAGGCCATGAGCGCCAGCAGCACGGACTTGCCCGCGCCGGTCGGGCCGACGACGAGCGTGTGGCCGACATCGCCGACATGAAGGGATAACCGGAACGGGGTCGAGCCTTCGGTCTTGCCGTAAAGCAAGGGGGGCGCACCGAAATGCTCGTCCCGTTCCGGCCCCGCCCACACCGCCGATAGCGGGATCATGTGGGCGAGATTCAAAGTGCTGATGGGCGGCTGGCGGACATTTGCGTAAGCATGGCCGGGGAGCGAACCAAGCCAGGCATCGACGGCGTTGACGCCTTCGACCATGGCCGTGAAGTCGCGGCCCTGAATGACCTTCTCGACAAGGCGGAGCTTCTCGTCGGCGAGACGCGGATCGGCGTCCCACACCACGATCGTCGCGGTGACATAGGCCATGCCGGCGACGTCGGCACCCAGCTCCTGCAGCGCCAGGTCGGCGTCGGCCGCCTTGTTCGACGCATCGGTGTCGACCAGCGCCGAGGCTTCGTTGGTCAGGACTTCCTTGAGGATGGCGGCGATCGACTTGCGCTTGGCAAACCATTGCCGCCTGATCTTGGTCAGCAGCTTGGTCGCGTCGGTCTTGTCGAGCAGGATCGCGCGGGTCGACCAGCGATAGGGAAAGGCGAGCCGGTTGAGATCGTCGAGCAGGCCGGGCGTCGTCGCGGTCGGAAAACCGATGATGGTGAGGACGCGCAGATGCTGATCGCCAAGGCGCGGCTCCAGGCCCCCGGTCAGCGGTTGGTCGGCGAGCAGCGCATCGAGATAGACCGGGATTTCCGGCACGCGGATGCGGTGGCGTTTGGTTGAGACGGTCGAGTGCAGATAGGTCAGCGTCTCGGTATCATCGAGCCAGCCGCATTCGGGCATGAAGCCGTCGAGCAGCGCCAGCACGCGATCGGTGCGGTCGATGAAGCCGCGCATCACCTCATGGGGATCGACGCCGGTTTGCTCGCGGCCTTCGTATAGCCATGTCTCGGCGCGGGCGGCGTCCTCGGCGGGCGGCAGATAGAGGATGGTCAGGAAATAGTCCGACACGAAATGGATGCCGGCTTCCTCGAAATCGGCCTTGCGCTCTTCTTCCACTAGGCCGGATGCCGGATCGGGGAACTGGCTGTCGGGATAGGTCGCGGCTTCGCTGCGCTGCGCCTCCACGAAAATCGACCAGCCCGAGCCGAGGCGGCGGAAGGCGTTGTTGATACGGCCGGCGACCGCGACCAGCTCGGCGGCGACGGCGCTATCGAGATCGGGGCCACGGAAGCGCGCCGTGCGCTGGAAGCTGCCATCCTTGTTGAGCACGACGCCTTCGTCGGCGAGCGCGACCCAGGGCAGGAAATCGGCAAGGCGGGCGGCGGTGCGGCGATATTCGGCGAGGTTCATCATCGGCGTCGCCTCCCTCAGACCGCGAGATGGCCGGGGACGCGCAGATGCCGCCTTCCGACTTCGACAAAGAGGGGATCGCGCTTGGCGGCCCAGACCGCCGCGAAGTGCCCGACGGCCCAGATGAGGAGACCGACCAGCCAGAGGCGCAGGCCGAGGCCCACGGCCCCGGCCAGCGTCCCGTTGAGGATCGCGATGGAACGCGGCGCACCGCCGAGCAGGATGTGCTCGGTCAGTGCGCGGTGAACCGGGACAGTGAATCCCGGCACATCCAGTTGCTCGAAGGCGACCGCCATCAGACGAGCGCCCCGCCGCCGAACGAGAAGAACGACAGGAAGAACGAGCTGGCCGCGAAGGCGATCGACAGGCCGAACACGATCTGGATCAGCTTGCGAAAGCCGCCCGACGTGTCGCCGAACGCGAGCGCGAGGCCGGTCGCGATGATGATGATGACCGCGACGATCTTGGCGACGGGGCCTTCGATCGACTGGAGGATTTTCTGGAGCGGCGCTTCCCACGGCATCGACGAGCCGGAGGCATGGGCGGCGGGAGCCAGGACGAGGTTGACATAGGCGACGGCGGCGACGGTCGCCACGGTGCGACGGACGCGCATGGGCATGCGGATCATGAAGGTTCTCCTGTGCTGGTGGGGGTTGCGGCGGTGACGCGGTAATCCCCGTCCGGGCCGAGGCCATCGACCCGGGCGAGTTCGGCGAGCCGGCGCGCGGAGCCGCGGCCCGAGAGGACGGCCACAAGGTCGATCGTCTCGGCGATCAGCGCGCGCGGGACGGTGACGACGGCTTCCTGGATGAGTTGTTCGAGCCGGCGCAGCGCGCCGATGCCGGTGCCGGCATGGATCGTGCCGACGCCGCCCGGATGGCCGGTGCCCCAGGCTTTGAGGAGGTCGAGCGCTTCGGAGCCGCGCACCTCGCCGATCGGGATGCGGTCGGGGCGCAGGCGCAGCGAGGACCGCACGAGATCGGAAAGCGTGGCGACGCCTTCCTTGGTCCGCATGGAGACGAGGTTCGGCGCGGCGCATTGCAGCTCGCGCGTGTCCTCGATGATGACGACGCGATCCTGCGTCTTCGCCACCTCGGCGAGCAGCGCATTGGTCAGCGTGGTCTTGCCGGTCGAGGTGCCGCCCGCGACGAGGATGTTGGCGCGCGATGCGACGGCCGCCCGCAAGGTGGCGGCCTGGTCGGCGGTCATGATCCCGGCGGCGACGTAATCGTCGAGCGTGAAGACCGCGACGGCGGGCTTGCGGATGGCGAAGGCGGGTGCTGCGACGACGGGCGGAAGAAGGCCCTCGAACCGCTCGCCCGTCTCGGGCAGTTCGGCCGAGACGCGCGGGGACCGGGCATGGACCTCCGCGCCGACATGGTGGGCGACCAGGCGCACGATGCGTTCGCCGTCTGCGGCCGAGAGCCTCTCGCCGGTATCGGCCAGACCTTCGGAAAGTCGATCCACCCAGACGCGGCCATCTGGGTTCAACATCACTTCGACGATGCTTACGTCTTCGAGGAAGCGCGCGATGGCCGGGCCGAGAGCCGTGCGCAACATGCGTGCGCCACGCGCCACTGCTTCCGGCTTTTCGTGAGTGGATGACATTGCGGCCCCGTTTCTTGACGGGTACGCAGCAGACGGTCCCCGGATCGGGGTCGATTAAAAGAGCCTGAAATCGGGCGAGTTCAACAAGTATCGATCGTAGTAGTAGTGTGGCGTGCAAATACAGGAGAACGGCGGTTTGGCATTTCTGCGCGGAAATGTTCCTGAACGTCTGGCTCGCTCATCTGCCGACCACGACAGGCACGAGTCGGGAACAGTCTTCGTGCGGCGGGTGTGAACTCGCCTCAAAAATGGAATGGGGTGTGCAGCTCTGCGGCTGCACACCCCATCAGAGCACGCTCGTATTGAATTCTCTATTGCCGTCAGAGATACGGTGCCATCCGCTGCATCATTGCGAACGAAGGGATGGCTTGGAGCGCCGTTGCCCGCGCGAGGTGGCAGTCATACACGCTTCGGCCTCGGGCGGGCTCCTTTTCCGTGTCGATCCCGAAGAACGCGCGGACTGTCACACGCCAATCCTGGCCGCGCCCCGCGCGGTCAAGAAGGCAAAGATAGAGCATCGTATGATCTCGATCATAGCTGGTCACGTCATTGCTTGACGGCGCCGTATCATCGAAAGGCTGAACCATAGCTGTATTCCTCAATCCATGCTCTGCGGTTGCATCGCAGACGATGTCGATCAGGTTATTTTGCTGGCCAGCGATTTCACTCCGCTTCTTATCTTCAAATTCGTGCCTCGGCCCTTCAACGATTTCTATATGCGGTCGCCGCTATCCATCATCGGATGCGGGCACGACATCCTCGGGGATTTCTTGCCGCAGCTTCGGCCCCTTGACGAGACGTCGGCCAAGCGCGGTGATGAACGCTTCATACCGCTCGGCCGACTTGGCGCGCGCCGCCTGTGCGGCCGGCTCCGGCAAGGCCGGCGTGGTCGTGATCCAGAAGCGGATGAACACCGCCAACGTCTCGACGGCGATGCCGACGTCGCGTTCCAGGCGGGTCATGCGGCGGTCGATCTGGTCGAGGCGCTTGGCGACGACGGCCTCGCGCCGCTCGGCATCATCAGGCGACAAGAAGGACGCGATGGCGGCCTCGGCGATCATGGATTGCGACTGGTCCCGGCGCGCAGCGAAATCCGCCAGCGCCTGAGTCACGTCGGGGTCGAGATAGACCGTGAATTTCGATTTCTTCCGATGGCTGGTCATGGCGCTCATAGCTCCATGCCGTCATTGGGATCGAGCGAGACCTGCCGCGCGACGCCCTGAACCTGCTGGATCAGGCGCCGATTGCGCAAGGCATCCTCGTCGCTCTCGTCGGGAAGCTCGATCTCGAACTCGTTGGTGATGGGCTCCTTCTTTTCCGTCGGCTTGGCGCGGCTGAGTTCGGGCTGCAGCCGGCGTTCGGAGTCCGTGGTGTCCTCGTCGTCGGACGGGTCGGCCGGTTGGGCATCGCCAGCCTTGGGCCGCGTCGGGATCGGCAGGCTGCTCCAATCGTCGGGGCGCGGCGTGTCGGGACGTTTCAGGTCGGGGGGCGACAACAGGCGCTCGCGGAAACGGGCATCCTCATAGTAGCGCGCCTTCTTCGCCCGGATCGGCTGGGTGCCGGCGACCATGACGATCTCGTCGCTCGGCGGGAGCTGCATGATCTCGCCGGGGGTGAGCAACTGGCGGGCGGTCTCCGAGCGCGAGACCATCAGATGGCCGAGCCAGGGCGACAGCCGATGCCCGGCATAGTTCTTCATCGCCTTCATCTCGGTGGCGGTGCCCAGAGCATCGGACACGCGCTTGGCGGTGCGCTCGTCGTTCGTGGCGAAGGAAACGCGCACATGGCAGTTGTCGAGGATCGAGTTGTTCGGGCCGTATGCCTTTTCGATCTGGTTCAACGATTGTGCGATCAGGAAGGCTTTGAGGCCGTAGCCCGCCATGAAGGCCAGCGCGCTCTCGAAGAAGTCGAGCCGCCCCAGCGCCGGAAACTCGTCGAGCATCAGGAGCAGCCGGTGACGCCCGGCCTTCGCCTGCAGGTCTTCGGTCAGGCGGCGGCCGATCTGATTTAGGATGAGGCGGATGAGCGGCTTGGTGCGATTGATGTCGGATGGCGGCACGACGAGGTAGAGCGTGGTCGGGAGCTTGCCGCCCACCATGTCGGCGATCCGCCAGTCGCAGCGCCGCGTGACTTCCGCCACGACGGGATCGCGATAGAGGCCGAGAAACGACATCGCAGTGGAGAGCACGCCGGAGCGTTCATTGTCGGATTTGTTGAGCAGTTCGCGCGCCGCGCTGGCGATGACGGGGTGCGGCCCCGCTTCACCGAGATGGCTGGTCTTCATCATCGCGTCGAGCGTCGACTCGATCGGGCGTTTCGGATCGGAGAGGAACGCGGCGACGCCGGCGAGCGTCTTGTCGTCGCCGGCATAGAGGACATGCAGGATCGCGCCGACCAGAAGGGAGTGGCTGGTTTTTTCCCAATGGTTGCGCTTGTCCAACGACCCTTCGGGATCGACCAGGATGTCGGCGATGTTCTGCACGTCGCGCACTTCCCACTCGCCGCGGCGCACCTCGAGCAAGGGATTGTAGGCCGAGGATTTCGGATTGGTCGGATCGAAGAGGAGCACGCGGCCATGGCGCGCGCGAAAGCCGGCCGTCAGCGTCCAGTTCTCGCCCTTGATGTCGTGGACGATGGCCGAGCCCGGCCAGGTCAACAATGACGGCACGACAAGGCCGACGCCTTTGCCCGATCGCGTCGGCGCAAAGCACAGCACATGCTCCGGCCCGTCATGGCGCAGATACTCGCGCTCGTAGCGGCCGAGCACGACGCCATCGGGATCGAGCAACCCGGCGGCCTTCACCTCTTCCTTCTCGGCCCAGCGCGCCGAGCCATAGGTGGCGACGTCCTTGGCTTCGCGTGCCCGCCAGACCGACATGCCGATCGCAACGGCGATAGCGATGAAGCCGCCGGACGCGGCGATGAACGCGCCCTGGGTGAAGATCTCTGGCGCATAGGCGTCATAGGAGAACCACCACCAGAAGAAGGCGGGCGGATGGTAGAACCGCCAGCCGAACAGGACGAACCAGGGCGGCCCGAGCTGCGCCTGAAACCCCAGGCTCCAGGCGACATATTCGGTCGCGCCCCAGGTGGTGGAGAGGACGATGAGGAAGACGATCAGAATCTGTCCCCATAGGATTTTGGTCGCGGACATTGCGATGTTCCTTCTCTGTTGAGGCTAGAGGCCGAGCCCGCGCTTGCGCCCGAAGTCCCAATCGACGCCGCCGCGGTCGCGGGCGACGCCGGAGACGTGGCGGCCGAGCTGCTTGTCGAGGGATGGCGACCAGGGCACGAGCTGGAAGCCGAGGCCGTCGTCGATCATGGCGAAGCGGCCGGAGGCGAGCGTGAGGCGCTGGCGATAGGTGCCGGCGACATATTCACCGCTTTCGGCCGGCTTGAATGGCTGGCCGGTTTCCTTCGCGAGCCTGCCGGCGACGGCATCGACCTCGCGGCGGCGGAGCGTGTCGATCAGGTTGCGGTTGAAGATGACGCGGCGGCCCTGCTGCTCGGCGAGACCTTCGCCGACCAGACGCTCCGCGCGCTGCCGCATCGCGTCGCGCACCTCGGCGCCGAAACCGCCGTCCGACATGGCGACGGGCTCGCGGGCGATGGATTGCCGGTCGAGCCAGGTCGCGCCGGTGGCGCTCACCTGATGCTGGAGATCGAGATCGGAGCGGACTGCGAGCGCGACGCGACGATCGCCCTTTGCGTCCTCGTATGCGCGCAGCTCGACGATCGATCCCGGCGGGCTGTCGCCAGTGGCGTCGAGATGCGGCAGCCGGATGTGATGGGTGCGGCCGTCCACGCCGTCGACCACGGCGTAGGCCGTTCCCTTCAGCTCATCGTCGAGGCCGCGTTCGACCAGGCGGCCGATGACGGGAACGTCGAGGCTTTCACCGGCAAGCACATAGCTGGCCGAGCCGCGCTCGATGCCGCGTTCGGTCAGCGCACGGTGCATCCGCTTGATGATGTCGCCGCGCTCGCCGAGTTCGCGAAGCGTCGCCTCGGCCTCGGGCTTGATGAACCACTGCTGGTGCCCGACCTGTCCGGCGAGCCCCCGGATTTCGAGGGTGCGCAGCCGGCCGACCTTGAGCGCATGAAATTCGTCCGGCTGCTGGCCCGGCTGCGGCGCGAGGTCGATGATGCCCGACTTGCCGGCATCGCGGACAAGCTGCCGATCGAGCTGCGTCCAGCGTTCGGCCTCGACCTGCCGCTCCAGATTGCGGTTGATCTCCAGATCGGTGCGCTGGCCGAGTTCCTGCGTGACGAGATCCTGCGCGCGGGCGCGCATTCCCTCCTTGATGTAGTCGCGGGAGATCACGAGGTCCTGGCCGTCGTCGGTGCGGCCGCGCACGATGATATGGATATGGGGGTTGTCGGTGTTCCAGTGATCGACGCCGACCCAATCGAGCTTCGTGCCCAAGTCCTTTTCCATCTGCCCCATCAGCTCGCGCGCATGGGTCTCGAGGTCGGCCATATCCACGGCGTCCTCGGGCGAGACGATGAAGCGGAAATGGTGCCGGTCGTCCTCGCAGCGCGCCGCGAAATCGCGGGCGTCCACATTGTCGCCTTCAGGCCCGAACAGCCGTGCCTTCTCCCCGTCTCGGGTCACGCCGTCGCGGCGCAGATATGAGAGGTGTGCTGCCAGCGGCGCGGCGCGGGCGCTATGGCGCACCACGCGGGTCTTGATGACGACGATGCGCGAGCGGCCGGTGAGCAGGCGGTTGGCCTGGATGCTGGCGCGCTGGCCGCGCCCGAAGCGCGAGCGGTTGCCCGTCGTGATCTTGCCGGAACGGGAGACGCGGCCCCCGGCCTTCTGCGCGGCGGCGAGCGCCTGCGAAATGAAAGGCCGGGCCTGTTGCGCGCGGGTCGAGCGGATGCGCCCAGGCCGGACGCGGATTTCGCTGTCATCGGCCATGGCGGAACCCCGCACGGTGCGAAAGGAACAGGAAAATCGGAAAGATGGGCGCAGAGCGCACGGTGCGCGAAAGCGCGGCACGGTGCGGAACGCGCCGAAAATCCAAGCAAAAACAACCGACCGACCGAAGCGCACCGTGCGCCTTTTTATCTCGCCATCGTCCGGTTGTTCTGCCTGCCTCTGCCCGTTGCCCCCTCCATGACACGCCGGAATGCGAGGAGATGCGAAGGACGGCCCGCACGCTCATGGGCGCTCTCCGGGGCTGGAGCGTGCGACGACAAGGGGCGAATCCGATGTCGAGGCCGGATCGGATGGCCTCGCCGTGACGGAGGATCGGCTGTCGTCCGAACGCGCATTGTTCGACCGCGAATCGGCGGGGCGAGCGTCGGCGGAACGCACGACGAAGATCGCCGCCTCGCGCCAGTCGGGCGGCGGATCGGCTCGCCGGACGGACGTTTCGGGTGCGGCCGCGCCGGCGAGAACCGGCACGAGCGCGGCGACGTAGGCCCGCGTTTCGGCTGGCAAGGCGCGGCCCGTCGCACGATGATCGTCATAGCGGCCGGGACCGGCGTTGTAGGCCGCGAGCATCGCGGCGACATCGCCGTAGCGGTCCCACATTTCGCGCAGATAGGCCGCGCCCGCCATGATGTTGTCGTGCGGATCATAAGGGTCGCGGCCGAGACGGTAGCGGACGCGCAAGCCGGCCCACGTGTCGGGCATGACCTGCATCAGACCCAACGCGCCCGCCGACGAGATCGCGCGCACGTCGCCCGCGCTCTCGGCGCGCAGCACGGCGCGAATCCAGCGTTCGGGAACGCCAAACTTCTGCGCCGCCTCGGTGATGTGAGCGGCGTAGGGATCGGCGGCGGACGGACGGGCGACCGGCGCGGTCTGCGCCGTCGCCCCGGTCGGCCCCGCGCAGAACGCGAGCACGCCGAGGGTGGCGAGAACGGCGCGGCGACATGCCGATCCGGCCCGGCCACTACGCCGGGCCGCGAGCATGGAGAAGATCGGAGCCAGCATCGATCAGCTCCGGTCTTCGCGCTGCCGGGGCCGCTTCCATGCGAGCCGGAAGGTGCGGCCGTCGTCGTCAGCCTGGAACAGCGCCGGACGAAACACGGTCAGAAAGAGCGGGCTGTCGATCTCCAGCGCGATGTAGTCACCGGCCCGTCCGCCGACACGTTTCCACGCCGCGCCGATCTCGGGGCCGTCCTCGTCGTCGAGGTGGATGCGATAGGCCGGCGCGTTCTCGGCGTCGCTCGGATCGATACCGACGAGCACGATCGCCTCGTCGATGCCGAACAGCCGGACGCGGCCGGCATAGCCGTTGGCGGTCGGTTCAAAGAGTTGGTTGGGCATTGTCAGTCTCCTTCTGGTTGATGGGGCTGGTTGGTCGGGGAAAGGCGATGGCCGCGCGCCCGTCAGCGCGTCGGCGCGCGCCACTCGAAGCGGCCGTTGCCGTCTTCGTCGGTCCACAGCGGGACTGCGTGGCCGACGATCTGGTCGGTGGAGGTCAGGCCGAAGTAACGACCGTCGAGGCTGTCGCGGACCTGCCGGTTCATGAGGAAGACTTCGCCGGCCTGGATGCGGCGGCAGCCTTGCCAGACCGGCAATTCCCGGCCGATGCGGTCGCGCTCCAGCGCCGCGCCCATGGCGATCCCGTCCACGGTGATCGCGCGGCCGGTTCGGCAAACGGTCTGCCCGGACACGCCGAGCACGCGCTTGATGAGCGGCACGCCCTTGGGCAGATAGCCGCGCTCGGCCATGAAGGCGGCGAGCGGTTCGCGCGCGTCGACCGCGACAAGATCGGTGACGTCGAACGGCCCGTCATAGTCGATGGAATAGAGGCCGATGGGCGCGCTGGCCGAGGCGTTCCACAGGAGCTTGATCGGCATCGGCGTGAGCGCCGGATAGCCGATGCCGAGCGTGGCGAGCGCCATGACGGCGATGAAGCCGGCGCGCGTCATGGCTGAACCTTCCGGCGCAGGAGGAAGGCGCGATGCTGTTCGAGCGTATAGGCGCGTGGGCGTTGAGCGGCGGCCATCCGGTTGTGGACGTGCCGCCAGTGTTCCGGCGAAACCGCGTCCGCCTCGATGCCGATCGCCTCGATCGCATCGACGTGGCGCAGCACGTCCTCGACCTTCGGCCAGCCCTCGATCTTCAGGAGGATTTCGCCGCCCGGCCGCACGAAGGGCAACGTCTGGTAAGCCTCGCCCGGTTCGACCGCGCGCACGATGTCGATGCGCGAGATGATTGTGCCGAAGTCGTTGGAAGCCCAGCGGACGAAGGCGAAGACGGTGTTCGGCCGGAAAGAGAGAATGCGCTGGCGGCGGTCGACGATCTGTTCGTGCGTCGGCTGGCCGAACCTGATCCAGTATTCGATCTTCTTCTCGATCCACGTCAGTTCGACGCGGGTCATGCGATCATGAGAGAGCGCGGACGGCATCGGGCCGCCGCGCACGCGGGGGGCCGCGGTGCCGTTCATGTGGGGTCTCCTGGGGTCGGGGGAAATTCGCGCGACAACAGCTCGCGCAGCATGTCGGTGACGGTGACGCCGCGCCCGAAGGCCGCGATCTTGATCCGGCCGCGCAGCTCGGGCGTCACGTCGATGGTGAGCCGTGCCGTGTAGGCGCTCGCCTCGGATGCGCGTGGTGGGCTTTCGGCCGTCTTGATCCATTGCTCGGGATCGGCCGGGCGCGTGGCGAAGCCGCGCTTCTCGACGCGGCCCGTCATGACGCACCTCGGTCGTCGATGCGCAGCCGCCCGATCTCGGATACGAGCGCCGCGATCTCGCGGGCGGCGGGCGAACGGCTGTCGATCTCCGAAGCAAGCCGGCCGGACTGCGCGGCGTCGGCGAAGACGATTCGCTGGCCGATCGTCGCGGCGAGCACTGGCGGATCGTGATCGGCCAGCGTCTCGGCCGTCTCGCGGGCGATGACGGTGCGCGCGGCGCAACGATTGAGAACGAAGCGTGCGACAAGCTGCGGCCGGTAGATTCGCGCTTCCGTGAGGAGCGAAAGCATCTCGGCCGAGGCCCAGCCGTCGAGCGGCGAAGGCTGGACCGGGATCAGCACGAGGTCAGCGGCGAGCAAGGCCGAGCGCATGAGGCCGGCGACGCGCGGCGGGCCGTCGATGACGATGTGATCGGCATCGCGCGCCAGCTCGGGCGCTTCGCGGTGGAGCGTATCGCGCGCCAGGCCGACGACGCCGAACGAGCGCGGCAGGCCCTCGCGGCTGCGCTGCTGCGACCAGTCGAGCGCCGAGCCCTGCGGGTCTGCATCGATCAGCGTGACACGCTTGCCGCGCCCGGCGAGTTCACCGGCAAGATGGAGCGCGAGCGTCGTCTTCCCGGCCCCGCCTTTCTGATTGAGGAGCGCGACGATCATCGGCGTTCCCCCGGCGGATCGAGGGGAAGCCGTGGCGCTTCGGGATCGCGCCCTTCAGACGAAAGGCTGTCGCCGGAGCCCCTTCGGGGACCGGATTGCGCGGTCGGAAAGCTCCTTTTCGCGGCTACGCTGAGGCTTCTTGCGGCGCCGCGGATGAGCTTTTCCACATCGCGCGCGCGCTCTTCAAGGTTAGATTCTTGGTTAGACTCTAAGTTAAGGGCGCGAATCCGCCTGCGATTTCCAGACGTTAAGGCCGGTTTCGGTTCCTGATAGCACGAGCCTCGGGTTCCCGATGGCACGATAGTCCGGGTTCCCGATAGCACGAGCCCGTCCACAGGTTTTCCACAGGCCGGGAGCGGCTCGAAGGCGAGCAGCGTTCGCCCGCCGATCTCCATCTCGAGCGACAGGACGTAGCCGGGCAGCGGCTGGCGCCGCACGATGTCGCGCAACTCGAACGCGAAGCGTTTGAACGGCGACAGACTGCCGGATTTGACATGGAGGTGGCGCAGGTCGAACCGCCAGCCGTCGCGCTGGCGGCCGCCGTGCTTGCGCACGATGCGGTAGAGCCAGCGGTCGAGGCCGCCGGTGAGATCGAAATAGGCCGGGTCGATGGTGAGGATGAGCGCGTCGTCGAGGACGGCCTTGTAGAACCAGTCGGGGACGATCAGCTCGATGCCGTCCGGCCGCCCGTGGCGGTCGGTGCGCTCCTGCCATTCGTTGATCCACGAGAAGCGGTGACGGCGGCCCTCGGCCGGCTGGCGGATCGATGTCGAGATCGTGGTCGATTGCAGCCGATCCAACGCCGCCTTGAGGCGCTGATAGTCGCGCAAGCTGGTGCCGCGTCCGACATAGGTGAGGATTTCATAGGGCGTCGCCGCCATCAGCCTGGACGTGCGCAGCCCGTTGTCGCGGGCTTCCACGATCTGGCTGGCGGCCCAGATCAGGATGTCGGCGTCCCAGATCGTGGCCATGCCATGATCGGGAACGGCCTCGACGCGGATCGTGATGTCGCCGGCCGCGAAATCGATCGGCGCGACGCGATGGGATTTGGAGAGGGAGAAGAAGGGATAGGCCATGAGATCCTGCGCATCTCGTGGCGCGAAGTCGCCGGGGAGCGCGCGAAACAGATCGAGCTGCCCACGCTCCGAGAGGTCACGACGCCGCACCACCATGAAAGGGTCCGGCCACGATCAACGTGCGAACCGGCCGGCAACCCGTTCGGTCGTCGGCGGCTGGCGCTTCGCCGGCAGCACGGAGCCGCGCGGATCGGAGGTCGAGGTGACGGCGCCGCGCTCGGCCCAGATTTCGAGATCGTTGACGGCATAGACGACGCGGCCGCCGAGTTTTCGGTAGGCCGGGCCGGTGCCATAGGTCCGGTGCTTTTCGAGGGTGCGGGCGGACAGGCTGAGAAATTCGGCAGCCTCTTTCGTCCGCAGGTAGCGTGGCGGGAGCGCGGCGGTATCGGGTCGCATGGGGCGGGCCTCCGTGGTGTTGCTGGGGGCCGCTGGCGATCAGCGGCTGACAGCGACCACGGTGGCGGAGGAAAGCCGGCGGGATGGATGGGGGACTTGAGGTGGCTAAAATCCCCACCCCCTGGCACGGCTATGTGCGCCGGCGCTGGCGAAGCAGTTGCAGATAGCCGCCATCGATGAGGGAAAGGCCGCCTTCGACGAAGGCGATGACGGCATCGCGGAGCGGGGATGTCTTCCAGGGCTCGGTGTCGACGCGCGCCGCGCCGTAGATCGCGACGGCGATCTCGCGATAGCTCGCGCCGTTCATATGGCCGTCGGCGGCGCGCAGTTTGAGCCGGAAGCGCCGCCGCTGCTCGGCGGTCATGCGCGTGTCGCGTGACGGCGGGCGACCGAGCCAGATGCGCGCCATCCGCGTCAGGGCATCGATGCGGTCGAAGACGTCGGCGTCGAACGGAACGAGGGCCGCGAGCTGGTCGTCTGAAACAGTGCCGGAAAGGAGAAGAACCTGGATGTCGTGCTCGGAGAAGGACGCATAGGCGCCTTCTGGGGCTTCACGCCCTGCGGCGAACGGATCGGCGGATGAAGCGGGGGCAGGAGGCAGAAAGTCGGGCCGGCGCGTCAACAGGAGAACAGCGGCATCGCTCGACGGCGACCAAAGTACTTTCTGATCGAGGGCGGACAGTCCGGGCCTTGCAGCGAAATCGCAGCCCCCAGAGTTGTTGCGCATCTTGTGGAAGCGGCGCGGCTTGCGCGGCAGCGTTCACAAGATCGCTGTAGAGTTCCTGATAAGGAACGTATCGGCGGAGGCATTCCCAGGCGAGCCCTTCGACCGGCAACCTGTCAAAATAGTCGTAATGACTGTCGTCCCGCCAGTCTCTTGTATCTGGCCGCATCGCATCAACTCCTCGCAGGTTACGCGCAAGTCGAATGCTCAGTGTTCCTATTTCACCATAGGTAGCGGAAGTTCAGGCGAGGACATTGCCTGATGCCCAAAGGGCATTGCGACAACATCGAGCCGATCAGTTGTGGGACTGGCGCAGAAGGTGTTTGTAGCCGGTGTGCGTCATCCAGCGGGCGCGAGCGAGATGGCTGTCATGGATGCGGCGGCAGCGTTCGGGGTCGCGTACGGGATCGAGCCCGAACAAGACCTGCACCGCCTCTGTCCAATCGGCGCCGTCGGCGTCTGCGTCCAGCAAGCGCGCGTAGAGCTTGACGTGCGCCATGTCGTAGGCGGTGAGTTCCTGCCCGGCCGGCGCGGTATCTTCGAATGTCTCGATCATGGTGCAGGCTCGGTTAATACGCGACTGCTGCATCTTAACCAAGATCGGTCCAAAATGGAGCGATGGCAAGCGTCGGCGGGCTTTGTCCGCAGATCAGCGCGCGGAGGTGGATGGAGTCGGCTTACTTCCGCGATCATCGACCAGCAACACTCCTTGCCCTTTATCGGTGGACAGGAAGACGATGCCGGCAGCTTCCAAAGCTCTGCGCACCTGATCGCGCGTCGTCTCATACACATCGAGTCCGCTTTCGGATTCGAGACGTTTGAGCGCGGTCAGCGATATGCGGGCCTTGTCAGCGAGCGTCTCCTGTGTCCAACCCAGCAACGCGCGTGCGGCCCGTGATTGTCGGGCGGTGATCATGCATGATCACCTCCCACCGACGCGAACGCACTTGCCAGAACTACGGCTATTTTAGTCGTCCTTGCATGTTGTTGCCAGCCTAAAGACGCTGCAAGGAACCCACGGTGAAGAAGTTTTG
Source organism: Rhizobiaceae bacterium (assembly GCA_050184585.1). GTDB lineage: Bacteria > Pseudomonadota > Alphaproteobacteria > Rhizobiales > Rhizobiaceae > JBFXAF01. The sequence goes on from JBFXAF010000001.1 coordinate 390,973, forward strand.
GTGCATTGATGCGGGACGCTGCGCGGTAGCGGGGAGCCAGAACGGCAGTTTTCCGCCCGCAAAGGGCCGGCGACCGTAGGGGACGGGGGCGGCTATAATAGAGGGGTGGATGATCCGCCCCGTTTCATCCGAAGGGATCGATTTCGGAGACGATGGTGTCGTCGTCGCCGTCATATTCGGCGGCGGGCATCACGCTCATGGTGCCGTCGCCGGCGCGGAAGATGATGATGGCGACCATCAGGGTCGAGGCGAGGCTGGCGGCGTAGGAGTTGGCGGTTGCGAGGGTCATTGTCCGGCTCCCGTTTTGGCGGGGACCATTCCCCGCTCGACGGGCGCCCGAAGTGTTTTGGGCTCGGCCGGGGTCATCGCGCAGGCGAAGACGAAGCGACCGCACGCTTTGCGTAGCGGACCCCATGAGGGTTGACCCGAGAAGGCCGGGAACGGAACCAAGGTTAAGGCACAAGAGCGCGGTGGTTTCCGACTGCCGGAGCCGGCGACCCCTGCATTGCCATTGCCGGCGCTGCCCTGGCTCGCCGCCTGACGGTCGCGATCGTCGCCGCTGTCCGTGGCCGGCGTGATGCCCGCCACCGAATATGAGCCTGGCGCTCGCCAGCCTTTCCGACCCCTTCGCGTGAAGCGGTGCACAGCGCTCGCGATGCGCCGCCAAGAAGCGAGGGCGGCGGCGATCCGCCGCGAACATGAAAAATCCCGGCGGCTTTCGCCGCCGGGTTCTCCGACCTTCCGGGTCAGAATGGGATGTCGTCATCCATCTCGCGCTGGTCGTTGCCGTCTTCGGCCGGCTTCGCCCGGCTCAGGAAATCAACGGTCTCGGCGATGATCTCGCAGCCGTAGCGGTCGTTGCCCTGCTGGTCGGTCCATTTGGTGTAGTGGATGCGGCCGCGAACCAGAACCTTCATGCCCTTTTCGCAATGCTCCTCGATCGTCTTGCCGAGGCCGTTGAAGGCGGTGATCCGGTGCCATTCGGTGTCCTGCACCCGGTAGCCCCGGTCGTCGCGGACCACCTTGCCTTCCGAGTAGCGGGGGCGCGAGGTCGCGAGGGTGAAGTGGGTGATCTTGGTGCCGCCCTGGGTGGTGCGGGTTTCCGGGTCCTGGCCGATGTTGCCAGCGAGGATGACGATGTTCTGCATTGTAGGTCTCCGTTGCTTCTCGGAGGAACCATTCCCTCCGACGAGACCCGGCCAAGGCCGTCTGGAGACTCCTGCATCGCCGCCTCTGGCGGCGGCTTGACCCCTAAGGTCCGGGTGGAGCGGGCAGCCGCGCTTGCGCGGCAACACGGCCGGAAACCGCGGGGGTTGCCGGAAGGAAACAGAACGGACTTAGGGGATCAGTCAGTCGGAGGGATTGGTGCTTCCGTAAGCCCGGTGGAGACCGGAGCCAGAACAGCGTCCTTGCTGGCCGCAGATGACGACAGGACCAGGCGCACCGCCTCGGTGGCGCACCGGCCACGCGCCTGTTCGCCTGCCGATTCCGCGCCCTGACCTCTGAGGCAAGCGCGAACTTCCGCGAGAATGAGGCGCCTGCCGGGTTATCCGCACCGTCTGCCGGATCACCGTTCCACGGGACGAGACTCGATCCAGTGCATTGCAGGATGGCATGAAGGTGTTCGCTGCCCAGCTCGTCGCGCAACCCATGGGCAGATCAGCGCCGCATCGACCGCCGCTCTCGGAGGTTCCGCCCGATGCCGACGCACCGGGCCGGACGGGGCGACCGACACGACAACGGCGGGTTCAGCGAGCGCGACGACACTCTGTTCTGATCGGACGGCGAGGCTTGGCGGCGAAAGCTGCCGGGATAGGCTACGGGAGCGATGGATCGCCGCCGCCCCCGTGTCAGCGATTGAAGCCGAATGGCGGAAACGCGCCGCAGGCGTGGTTCCGGCGAAGCCGAAAGCGCGGCCCGCAGGGCGACACCCGTCCTTTTCGGCCCATGCCGCCAGCATCGCCGCAACGACACTATGAGCGCGAAAGCGCCGCCGTTCCGACCGCGTTGAGGTTCACCACCGCCGCGATGCCGATGACGATGCCGCCGATCCCGCCGAGGATGTTGATGGCGATGGCCGAGTCGATCATGTGCTTGGTCACGCCATGCACCAGCGCGAAACCCGCGATCACGGCCGGAATAGCGAAGATGGCGAGTGCGGTCAGGCGCAAGGCCGGGTTCCTGGCGAAGCCGAGAACGGCGATCACCAGCACGATCGAGCCGATGGCCGCAGCGACGGCCGCCAGGGCGGACATCATGAAGCCCGAGCCGCTGGCATAGACATATTGGAACGCCGTGATGCCCGTCATGACAGGCAGCGCATAGATGGCGAGATGCCAGGCGATCACGCAGAAGGTGATGGTCAGCGAGATGGCGAGAAGGATCAGCGTCATGGAAACCTCCACTTGAATGGTTGAGGATCACGACAGGCTGACTTCGGATACGCTCTCGCCTGCGACTATGCTGCTTTGCCGGTTCTACAGGTGAGCATCATAAAAGCCTTCGTGCCGTCGCTCAAGTATAGGCGGCTATGACAGCCGCCTTTCGGCGGCGCTTTACGCGCCGCCGTGCATCATGACCGGGATGCCGAGCTTGCGGGCCTTGTCCGCGAGGTTGTCCTGAATCCCGGTTCCGGGGAAGTGGATGACCCCGATCGGCATGGTGTCGAGCATCGCATCGTTGCGCTTGAACGGCGCGGCCTTGGCGTGTTTCGTCCAGTCGGGCTTGAAGGGGATTTGCGTGACCTTGCGGTTGCTGGCCCATTTCGCGGCGATGAGTTCGGCGCCCTTCGGGCTTCCGCCGTGCAGCAAAACCATGTTGGGGTGCTTGGCGTGAACCTGATCGAGCTTGGCCCAGATCAGGCGATGGTCGTTGTAGTCGAGACCGCCGGTGAAGGCCACTTTCGGGCCGGGCGGAAGGAGCACCTCGTTCTCGGCGTGCTTCTTCGCGGCGAGGAAGTCGCGGCTGTCGATCATCGCGGCGGTCAGGTTGCGATGGTTGACCATCGAGCCCGTGCGCGGGCGCCAGTTCGAATGGGTGTGGCGCTCGAAGTGTTCGGCAGCCTGGTCGCGCATCAGCTCGAAGGCGTTGCGCCGCTCGAGGAGGGTCTGACCTTCTGCCGTCAGGCGCTCCAGTTCGACGGACTTCACCTCGGAGCCATCCTGTTCCCTCTGAAGGCGGCGCTGCCCAACCTCGTTGTCGTCCAGCTCGCGTTCGATCCGGCTGGTGGCGCGATGGAAGAGGTTGACCGTGCCCCAGAGCAGTTCTTCGAGGTCGGGTTCGAGGCGGGTGTCAGAAAGCGCCACCACCAGGGCGTCGAAGATGTCGGCGATGCTCCCGGCCACGACATTGACCTCGGGGAGCGGCCGCGGATCGGGTTCGTCCTCGAAGGGACGGTAGCCGTAGAGCGCCAGTTCCTGAAGGACGTGATCTGTCGGGGAAGATGCGTGGTGCGGCTCGTAGTCGGTGTCGTGGTGTTCGGTCATGGCGGTCTGCCTTCGGCTCGAAGCCGCGCCCATCGCGGCCTTCATGGCGACGAAGGCGTCGGACGGGTCGGACCTGCACCTGACGCGCAGCGGAAGGCCGGAACGCAGAGGAGGATGGCGAAGCCCGGCGATTTTGCTTCGCGATGCAAAGCGTCCGCAGGACGCGGCGGAAAATCGTCGGGCGCAGGCATTGCCTGTCCGGCACGGCTGATGCCCGATCGCCCTCTCAGAAGGCCGTGGGTGTGGCCTCTCAGCGCCGGAGGTAGATCGTCATGGCTGAACCGGCCCCGCGATACAGCGTTGCCGCTACCACCTGACCGTGACCGATCAGGCCGCCAGCAGCATGAAGCGGGCTATGTCCTGCGAGACGATCTGTTCCCGCAGCCGTGCCGCCAATGCGTCGTGGCCGAGAAGCCTGAGATCTTCGTTGAAGTCGCCGAGCCGTGGCGTGAGCAAGACCGTCTCGATCCCGACCGCGCTCGCACGCTCTGCCAGGGTCGCCATCGCACCATCGCCGGCCGGATCGTTGTCGCGGGCGATATAGAGCCGCCGCAGCGTCGTCGGGAACAGGATGGCGCTGAGATGGGCCGCCGAGAGCGCCGCCAGAGACGGCATCCTGGGCAGAACCGAACGGACGGACAGCACCGTTTCGATGCCTTCGCCGGCCGTCATCACCTCGCTGCCCATGCCGAAGCGGACGGCGTTTCCCAGGAGATCACCCATCGCACGCCGGGGCGTCTCGATCGGCGCACGGCCAAGACGCGCCTCGGTGAAGCCGTCGGGGTCGAGCCAGGTGCGGTGCGCTCCCGTGATCGTGCCGGCGGGGTCGGTGACGGCGGCGACCATTGCCGGCCAGGTCTCGGTCGGTGCGTTCTCGTCGGCCCGATAGTAGCAGCGGGGATGGAAGCGCAGCGCGTCGGTTTCGTGCAAAGCCGTAATGGCGCGATTCCGCAAATACGTCTCCACGAGCGTCCGCCCGATGGGCTTCGCCATGGAAAGGAGCCGCCGAGAGGCTTCGGGCGATCCTGCCGGCGCCGATGCCGGTCGCCAGTCACGATCACCCGGTTCGGGTTCAGGGTGCGGCAGGGCCAGGAAGGACCGCGCCTCGTCGGCAATGTCCTTGAAGTCGATCAGCCCGCAGCTTTCGCGGATGACGTCGAGAAGATCGCCATGCTCGCCCGTGGCGGAATCGGTCCATTTGCCGGCTGCGCCCTTGCCGGTCTCCGGCCCGGTCAACCGGACGAACATCGACCGGCCCGGCGTGTTACGGACGTCGCCGACCTGCCAGTAGCGCCCGGCGCGATGGCCGGACGACAGATAATGACGGCAAACCGCCTCGGCGCGTCGGCCGAGACGGATTGCGAGTTCGGAAGCCGCGAGGCGAGCCATCTATGCTACCTTCCGCTCGCCGATGCGCTCAACGGGCCAGCGTTCGAGCAGCTTGGCAAGCACGACCGGCCCGCCCGCGTCGACCGGCACGAACATGCGCAGCTTCCACGAGATAATCTCGTGAAACAGGCCATAGGCCGTGAGCCGCTCGCGCATGGTGTCGGTGAAGCCGGAGAGTTCGATACGGTTCGCGCCCATGACGCGAGCGCGCCGAAGCTGAAGGCCCTCGGCGAGATCGAGGATCGTGCGGCCCTCCATGAGCGCCATGAAGACGTCGTCGGGCGCCAGCGCGGTCGTGCCGGTCGTGGTCGCATTGGCGGCCCAGGCCGGAGAGACCCGGCGGCCGATGATGCGCTCGCCGTCATCGGTCTGGAGGCGATACACCCGCGTCGATTCATTCGGCAGGCGCTTCCAGATCGGCAAGAGCAGGCCGGTGACGACGTGGATCGTGCTGTCGGCAAACTCCGGCACCTCCACGATCTCGGCGTTCCAGGCGGCGGCGAACGCATCTTGATCGGCTTCGAGCCAGTGGGTTTCGGCCATGGTCTTGAGGGGAATGTTATGCCCCTCCATTGGGCGCAGCAGACGAACACGGCGCTCGATCTCGCCATCGTCGAGCATGATGCTGGTGGTCGGCACCTGCACGGCGGCGCGGCCGGAACGCTCGTTGACGAGGAGCTTCGCACGCCGGTCATCGAGATGGCCGAGCGCCGCCGCCAGCGTCAGCGGATGATTGCGCTGGCGCTGCGTGATGGTCAGCAGCCGTGTTTCCGCGCCGGTGCCCGGATGGACATAGATGGTCTTTCGGTCGGTGACGATGAACCGCTCGGCGGTCAGCGTCTCCAGCCCGGCGTCATAGGTGCCGCTGGCGATGGCGCCCTCGATGCGCGCCGTCAGAAGCTGCTCGAAGGCGGTGAAGAGGACGCCCTGAAGCTCGATGGTGAGCGCCAGAAGCCGATTGAGGAAGGTGGTGATCGGCGGCAGCTCGTCCTTGATGCCCGTCGAATCCATCAGCTTCAGGCCGGTGGCGGACTCGAAGCGGTCGAGCGAGCAGCCTTCGACCTTGCCGCGCACCAACAGCATGTAGAGCTGGCGCAGCGCATCGCGCGCATAGGGGCTTTCCAGATTGTCCTCGGGGCGGAAGAGACCTTGCCCGCCGGTCTGGCGCTGGCCGCGCGTGATCGCGCCGAGCGTGTCGAGGCGGCGGGCGATCGTCGACAGGAAACGCTTTTCCGCTTTGACGTTCGTGGCGATTGGGCGGAACAGGGGAGGCTGCGCCTGGTTCGTGCGGTGCGTGCGGCCGAGGCCCTGAATGGCGGCGTCGGCCTTCCAGCCGGGTTCGAGCAGGTAGTGGACGCGCAGGCGCGTGTTCCGCGCCGAGAGTTCCGCATGGTAGCTGCGCCCGGTCCCACCGGCGTCGCTGAACACGAGGATGCGCTTGGCGTCGTCCATGAACGCCTGCGTCTCGGCGAGATTGGCGGAGGCGGTGCGGTTTTCGACCACGAGCCGCTGGCCCTTGCGAACGATCCGGCGCGAGCGGCCCGTCACCTCGGCCACCATGTCAGCGCCGAAGCGCTGGACGATCTGGTCGAGCGCGCCTGGAACGGCCGGCAGGCTCGCCAGCTTCTCGATCAGTTCGTTGCGGCGGGCGACGGCCTCGCGGCTCTCGACGGGCTGGCCGTCGCGCATGACCGGCCGGGACGAGACCTTGCCGTCGCTGTCGGTGAAGGGCTCGTAGAGCTGCACGGGAAAGCTGGTTTCGAGGTAGGACAGGACATATTCGCGCGGCGTGATGTCCGCCCGGATGTCGTTCCATTCCTCGGTCGGGATGTCGGCAAGACGCCGTTCCGTCAGCGCCTCGCCGGTCGAGACGATCTGGATCACGGCGGCATGGCCGGCTTCCAGATCGGCGGTGATCGACCGGATCAGGGTCGGCGTTTTCATGCTGGTGAGCAGATGGCCGAAGAACCGCTGCTTGGCGGACTCGAAGGCAGAGCGCGCGGCGGACTTCGCCTGCTTGTTCAGCGTGCCGGACGATCCGGTGATGTTGGCGGCCTCCATCGCCGCGTCGAGATTGTTATGAATGATGGCGAAAGCGCTGGCATAGGCGTCGTAGATACGGGTCTGCTCCGGCGTCAGCGCGTGCTCGACCAACTCGTATTCCACGCCGTCGAAGGAGAGCGAGCGGGCGGTGTAGAGGCCGAGCGCGCGCAGGTCGCGCGCCAGCACCTCCATCGCCGCGACACCGCCGGCTTCGATCGCTTCGACAAATTCGGCCCTGGTCGAGAACGGGAAATCCTCGCCGCCCCAGAGGCCGAGACGCTGAGCATAAGCGAGATTGTGGACGGAGGTGGCGCCGGTCGCCGAGACGTAGGTGACGCGGGCGTTCGGGAGCGCGTGCTGGAGACGAAGCCCGGCGCGGCCCTGCTGCGAGGCGGCGACATCGCCACGTTCACCCTTGCCACCAGCAGCATTTTGCATCGCGTGCGCCTCGTCGAAAATCACCGCTCCATCGAAATCGGAGCCCAACCATTCAACGATCTGCTTGACGCGCGATAGCTTCTCGCCGCGGTCGTCGGAGCGCAGCGTGGCATAGGTTGTAAATAGGACGCCTTCGGGCAGCGTGATCGGCCGCCCTTGCGGGAAGCGCGAGAGCGGCGTGACAAGCAGGCGCTCCATGCCGAGAGCCGACCAGTCTCGTTGCGCGTCCTCCAGCAGCTTGTCCGATTTGGAGATCCAGACCGCCTTGCGCCGGCCCTGGAGCCAGTTGTCGAGGATGATCGCGGCCGACTGGCGGCCTTTGCCGACGCCGGTGCCGTCGCCGATGAAGAAGCCGCGCCGGAAGCGGACGGCCTTCTCGGCATCGTCACGCGCGGCCGAGACGAGATCGAAGGTCTCGTCCACGGTCCAGACGCCGGCGAGATAGTCCGAATGGGCTTCGCCCGCATAGACCAGCGTTTCGAGCTGGGCGTCGGACAGAAGCTCGCGGATGTTCGCGGGCAGATGCGGGCGGTAGCTGGGCTTTGGCGGTGCGACGGACGCCATTGCCGCCGACTGCACCAGCTTCGTCGGATGGGCCTGGGACCCGGAAATACGGATCGCCTGCAATCCGTATTCTTCATAGATGGCATCGGAGATGCGGCCATCGTCGTCGGCCGCGGTTTCGGTCTCTACCAGCGCGTCGATAATCTCATAGGCGAGCGCCACTCCTTCAGGCTCGGTGGCGACGGCGGCGGGCGCGGTCCTGGCGACTCGGTTGAGATAGCCGCGCACGCTGCGCGCGGCTGCCGGCGCAGCGGCCGGAACGACGACGGACGGATCGACCGGAAGGCGCGGCGGAAGGTGTGCGCCGATCCAGTCCATGAGCGTCGCGGCGTCCGGCGCGGTGCCCGGCGAGACCGGGAAGACCGTGGGATCATCGGCGGGCAGCTTGTCGATGACGGTGAGCCGCGTGGCGAAGGTCGTGCCATGCTTGGCATAGACCGCGCCGTCGATGCCGGCGGAGAACACGACGCGGCCGCGCTCCTGCAGGCGGGTGAAGGCGGAAGCCCACGCCAGGGCTTCCGGGCCGAAGTTCGCGCCGGTGATCGTGACGAGACGCCCGCCGGGCGCCAGGCGCGCCAGCGCCGAGGCGACATGGCGGAACGCGGCGTCGGCCACGCGGCCCTCGACATGGACCATGGCCGAGAACGGCGGGTTCATCAGCACGACGGACGGCACAGCAGCCGTATCGAGATGATCGTCGATCTGGGCCGCGTCGAAGCGGGTGATGGGAATGGCCGGAAAGAGGGAGGACAGGAGCGCGGCGCGCGTGTCGGCCAGCTCGTTCAGCACGAGCGAGCCGCCGGCGATCTCCGCGAGAATCGCCAGCAGGCCGGTTCCGGCCGAGGGTTCGAGCACGCGGTCGACGGGCGTGATCGCGGCCGCGGTCGCGGCGACCAGGCCGAGCGGGATCGGCGTCGAGAATTGCTGGAGCGCCTGGCTCTCCTGCGAGCGGCGGGTATGGGTCGGCAGGAGCCCGACGATCTTGCCGAGCAGCGGGAGTGCCGCGATCGGAGAACCGGCTTTACGGAAAAGCGCCTTTCCGTATTTGCGCAGGAACAGGACGGTGGCGACCTCGCACGCCTCATAGGCGGTTTTCCAGTCCCAGAGGCCAGTGGCGTCGGTACCGCCGAAGGCCGTTTCCATCGCGCCGCGGAGTGTGGCGGCATCGACGCGCGCGCCGCGTTCGAGATGCGGCAGGATCAGCAGGGCGGCCGCATGGACGGCGGCGGCAGCGGTATCGCCGGGTGCTGCGAGCGGCGTCGCCGGCAGCGTATCGGCAGGGGGAAGCAGAGCGTTCATCGGGAAGTCCTCGGGGGAGCGAAAAACGGGAAAGCCCGCCGGCGCTCTCTCTCGGACCGGACGGGCTCGAACCCGTCCCGGCCACTCTCTCCCTCTGATGCCGTGGCGATAGCCGCATGAAAAAGGCGCCCGGCCGTTCGGCGGGGCGCCTGTTGAAATCAGTCGATGGCGCTGTAGATCGCCGACGCCTCGGGATGGCCGTCGAGATAGCGATGAAGCCGCTCGTAGCCGTTAGCGAGGAAATCGGACTCGAACCGGAACGACAGGTGCGAGAAGGCGAACAGCGTGGCGATGATCCCCGCCGCTTCCGCTGATACCTCGCCGCGATATTCCGTGATGTCGCTCTCGATGCGGAAACGCGGCTTCGAGGTCGGCGCGAGGAACAGGGGTTGCTTGCCGATCTCGTAGAAATTCCAGAGGCCGCCGCCATAGTCGCGTGGGCTGAGGCGTTCCATGAGGGAATAGACCGAGTTCTCGGCGACGATCAGGAGCGGCAGGCCGAACAGGGTCGGCAGGAAGAGTTCGCGCCGATCTTCGGGAACGATGGTAGCGGCCGGCGATGCGAGCGTATCGGTGGACATGGGATGCGTCTCCAGAGAGCAGATACGGGAAAGCCCGCCGGGCGCTCTCTCTGACCAGACGGGCTCGAACCCGTCCCGGCCAGTCTCTCCCTCTGCATCCGTGGCGGCAGCCGGCATGAAACAAACGCCCGACCATGGAAGCGAGGCGCTTGTCGAGGTCAGCCAAACCGGCGTCCGGTTTCGGTGAAGGTGTATTGGTTGGCCGCGATCGTCTCGTCCACGGCCTCGTCCGAACTGAGATATTCGTATTCGCGTTCGAGCTGCCGGTAGAGCCAGCGGGCGAGATCGCGCAGCGCCTTGATCACGGCGTTCTCCGCATCTCCCGTCATATCCTGATACGTCGGGCTATCGCGCTCGACCGCGATCGCCATGCAATACTCATGGGAATAGTGGCCGCGATGACTGACATCGGCGCGGAGCTGGTAGAAGTTGCGGCGCTGGATCGCCAACAGATCATCGGCGATGGCGTGAAGGTGGCTGTCTTTCGGCGCATAACCGCGAATTTCGCGGGTGGCGTTTTTCCGAAAGGCGTAAAACGCCTGATAGCTCGCGCCATCGCCCTGCGACCAGAAGCCGGTGAAGGAAATCTGCGGCTCCTGCCGGGTGCCGCCGCCCATGAGGCGAACGGGGCGGGTTTTGAGGCAGATGCCGAGGATTTCCGCGATGCGCTGAAAATCCTCGAATACGGAATCAAACCAGTCGTAGTCGAAGCCGCCTTCTCGATACCAGGCGCGGGCATTGTCCTTGGCGGCGTCGGAAAGCTCCTCGAGCTGATAGACGGTCGTTTCGATGATCTCAGGCATCGGGATCGCCTCCGCCGAGAATCTGGGCAAGCCAGCCGTCGGTATAGGTCCAGGCGATGGTCTCGCCGGTGGCGAGATCGAGGACATGCGCGCCGCCGCCGAAGCCGTCGAGACGTGGCCGCGAACAGGTGTTGGCGTATTGAAAGCCCCAGCGGCCGGTCAGACCGAACGCGCTTGCGCAGCGCAGGACGAACCGGATGACATGCTCGGGATCGCCGGTGGTGTCATCGCGCATCCAGAGCCGCGTGCCGCCATGCTCGGGCTCGATCGACACGAGGAAACCTTCCGAGGGCGGGTCTTCGGCCGCGTTTTCGGCGGCGAGCGTGTTGTAGAGATCGAGCGCGCGAGCGGCGTTGTCGGGGGTGCCGACGTCGAGCAAACAGGAAAAGTGGGTGAGATATTTGGCCATGTCAGGCTCCTGAAACGACGAAACCCGGCGCGAGGCCGGGTCGAATGAAAGAAAGGGCGGCGGAAAATCAGGCGGCCAGCGGCAATCGCAGAAGCTCGGCGGCGATCTCGCGCCAGAGCGCATCGACCAGCCGCGCCTCAAGCTGGCTGGCGCGGTAGCGGTAGTCGCGAGCCGGGCCGTGCTCGCCGCGACCAGCGGCGGCGAAGGCCGCGCCGCGCAGCTTGCTCGCCTCGGTCACGATCTGGCGGGCTTCGGCATCGGATGCGACGGGCTGCTGCCAGAGGATAATCCCGGCCCGGATTGTGCCGGCGAGAACCAGACCCTGATCGCTGTCCTGAATGACCATCATGCGTGGGCGGAAGCGCAGCATGTCGTCGGTCCCGACGCGGATGTCGCCGCGGGCGAGCCGGCCGCTGGCGACGGACATGGCCTCTTCGGGGGACGGGCATTCGCCGATGGCGACGATCTGATCGAACCCATAGGCTTCCATGCCGTCGTAGCTGGCGGTGCCTATGCAGGAGATCCGCAGTGGGAATTTCTGCGCGCGCTGCAGGGCCGGCAGGACATGATGCGCGAGAATGGCGCCGATCGTGGCGACGTGGGATTGGCGAGCGAGGGTCATGGGATCAACTCCGCGACGGGCGGCGGAAGCCTCTCCTCCACCTCGTAACCCGTCACGGCCAGGCCGACCGGCCTCTGCCTCTCTTCACTCTCGGAAAGCGGCCGTGGCCCGCATAAAAAATGCGCCCCACCGGATGATGGGGCGCATGTTTCGATCATTCGGCCGCGACGAGAACGACTTGCTCGTCTTCGGTCTCGGTGGCTTCGCCGTCGTCGCCATCACCTGCCAGGAAGTCCGGCAGGGCCTCGCCGTCACCGGCATCGCCAGCGTCACCGGCGTCACCGTCGAGTTCGACCAGGCGCAGCGGCTCGGGCAGCCAGCCGGTTTCGGCCAGCAGGCGCTCGGCCTCCTTCGCCATGTCGCCCTTCTTCAGATGGCTGATGAGCTGGGCGGCGCGCTCGCCCGCACCTTCGCGAACGGCTTCGAGGATGCGGGGCTTGGTGACGCGGCCGAGATAGTTATCGACCGTGGGCTTCCAGCCGCCGTCCACCACCATGTCGAAGCCGGTCGCGCGGGCGATGCGATCGGCACCGGACAGGCGACGATCAAGACCGAACTGCGAGACGCCGGAACCGCTGTGCGGATTGGGCCGCTCGTAGAGGGCGTTGACGCCGTAGCTGACGCAATGGGCGAGCAGCGCCATGCGGCTCGTATCGTCGAGTGCGGCGATCCAGTCCCAGAGCGCGCCTTCGTCCGAGGGAACGTCGGCCTTCCAGGCGGCGAAGCGCTCGTCGATGGCCTTGGCCGAGGGCGTGTCGCTGAGGTCGCCGCCCTGCACGCCGAAACGCTGCTGGCGCACGCTGATCTCGATGCAGCCGGTCGGCGCCGAGTAGTGATAACGCTCCATCACCATGCGGTGCAGGAGCGCCGTCATCGCGACGTGCGGGTTGTTGGCGAGCGCATCGTGGAGCGCCAGCGTGCGATGGGCGGTGAGTTCGATCACCAGCCGTTCGGGAAGCGGCTTGATCGCATCATCCTCGTCGTCCTCCGCATCGACCGGCTCGCCGCCGATGGTGATGACGGCGCGCTGGACGCTGGCCTGGGCCGCGACCGCGCCGCCTTCGGCGTCACGCTCGCCATCGCCGGCATCATCCTCGCCGTCGACCATGACGGGCGCCTCGTCCTCGGGGCGGACATAGCCGCGAACGACAACGAGCTGGCCGGCCCGGTCGATGCTGATGAAGACGCCCGCGCGGGCGATCTCGTCGGCGTCATAGATCGCCGGGCGGTTCTCGAAGGCGCTCAGCGCGGCCTCGATCTCGCCGAGGCGCGCATCGATGTCGTCGGGCAGCTCGTCGTAGTCGGCGTGTTCCGCCTCGAGCCGTTCATATTCCTCGCGCAGCGCCTCGCGGGCAGCGCGTTCCTCGTCGGTCAGATCGGGGAACGTGGCGTTGAGGACGCGAAGGCCGCGATCGTGGCCGTAGGGCAGATCGGTATCGACCTCGATCCACTTCCAGCCCTCGGCCGCGACCTCCTCGGCGATGCCCTTGAGCTTGTCGGAGACCAGTCGGTCGAGCAGCTCGGGGTTTTCGAGCCAGCCTTCGTCCTCGTCGGAGAACAGATCGCGCAGCATCACGCCGCCGGCCTGTTCATAGGCTTCGACGCCGACGAACTGCGCGCGCTTGTCGTCGGTCGGAACCGTCGTCTCGGTCAGGAGATCGCGAATATACCAGGGCTGGCGATTGTGCGAACGCTGGATCACCTCCCAGACCTGCTCCTGACGGGCATGATCGGGATTGACAGTGAACGCCTCCAGCATCGCCAGCGTCATCTCGGTGCGCGCATAGGCGTCCATGAGGGGCTGCGCGACGCGGGCAAGGCGCAGACGCTGGGCGATGTAGCGCGGCGTGGTGCGATAGGCGTCGGCGACTTCCTCTTTCGACATGCCGCCATCGACCATGCGCTTGAACGCCTTGAACTGGTCGAGCGGATGCAGCGCCAGCCGGATGACATTCTCGGCATAGGAATCGTCCACCGCCGAGGTCTTGGCGTTGGCCTTCTTGACCAGGCAGGGAATGAGACCGTCTTCGGCGAAGCGGCCCACCGCGACCAGGCGGGCGATAGCGCGGTAGCGTCGGCCGCCGGCCGGGGTCTCGAAATCGCCGGTCTCGGCGCCGGCATCGTCGAGGACGGCGCGGACATTGAGGCCCATCACGAGGTCTTCGCGGCGGTCGATGTCCTGGGTCAGTTCGTCGAGGCCCTGTTCGACGTCGATCTCGCGGACATTGCTGTCCGACAGCCGGATGCGGTTGAACGGAATGTCGCGCGTGCGGGAAAACTCGATCATCGCGACGGCGGGGTTCTTCTTGCGGGCAGCTTTGGCCATGGTCTTTACTCCACGACGGGCGTCGAGAGCCTCTCTCTCGAACCTAACCCGTCATGAAATCTCATCCCCTCTCTCCCTCTATCGGCGGTGCGGCACGCGGGACGCCAACCGGGAGAGCGCCGTGGCTGCGCCTCATCCTCCCCCGTTTCCCGGCGTCTCGCCGGCGTCGAGATCGAGCGTTTCCTGAAGATAACGCGCAGGCGTTTTCTCCTCCGGTCCCTGCCAGGCGATCCGGCCGTTGCGCCAAATCGTGACGAAGCCGCCCCCGACAGGACGCGGCGGCCGGGGCTTGGCCTCAAAATTGAGGCAACCGGACTCGGCCGTCGTCGTCGAGAAGGCGGTTGAGGATCGGCCGGCGAGAAGCACGCGGTCGCATGTGCCGCTCGGCCGCTTGACGCACTTGCGCGAAAGGCCGAGCCGGAACAGCTCGTAGGCGCGCTGCTCGTTGTCGCACGGGGCGTGCCAGTGGATGCAGGTCTTGCACTAGTCTAGCCGCGTTCGGGACGAACGGGCGGATCGAGCGGCGGCCCGCCGTTGTGACCTGATCCGAACGTGTTCATGGCCGGGCACCTGCGGCGATTGTGACGGGGACGATCCGCTGGACGGTGACGGGCCGCGTCTCGGCGGCCTGCGCCAGCCGCTCGATCAGCGCGACGTCGGCGTCCGAGCATTCGCCGCGCACTTCGATCTCAACCCGATGATCGGCATGGCGCAGATGGGAATCGCGCAGGCGATGATCGGATGCGGCGTAGAAACCCGCTGATCGATCAATGGGATGCACCCGTTCGTTGAGAAACAGAATGCCCGATCCGAGATTGCCGCAGAACAGCCGCTCGTCGCTTTCGGCCCTGTTCGGGCCGCTCGTGACCTTGCGCTTGCCGATCTGGCGGAAAGCCTCATGAAAACTCGACGGATTGCGGGTGATGCGCGCCGAGCGCGCCTGATGGAAGACCCATGGCGGCCTTTCGGGATCGAGCTTGCCGACGGCGATCTGATGCAGGAAATCGGCGAAGCTCGCCGGATCGGCGGGATATGGGCAGGTCCGCCAGATTTCGCGGACGCGGGCGCGCAACGCATCGGGCAGCGCAAAGAGCCGGGCACGGCCTTTGCGCCACCAGGCCGCGCGCTGATTGCGACGGTCGCGTTCATACTCGTCCCACCAGATGGTCCGGCGGGCCATTTCTTCGTCGACGCCATGCTGGGTGGCGGCGATGTCATCGGCAAAGAGCGGCAGGGCCTCGCGTTCGACGCGCTGCTTGCGATGGAACGCCGCGCGCTTGCGTGACGTATCGCGATAGGGTTCGAGTCGATGCCAGCGGCGGAAGCGCATCACGCGGCCCTCCGCATATCGTCGGCATCGGGAAGTCTGTCGGCATCCGGCTGGAAGGAGAGAAGCCAGTCTGCCGCCTTGCTCGCCTGCGAGGCGGCGCGGACGATGGCGCGATTGTCCTCGCGCAGCACCTCCAGCCAGGAGCCGATATAGTCGGCATGGCGCACGGTCGGGACGATGCCGAGCGAGGCGCAGCAGAACGCCGAAATCAATTCGGCCGTGATTTCCTCGACCGAATAGAGCTTCGAGCCGAAGGAGCCGGAGAGGTTCCGGTTCAGGCGGTGCGCAGCGCCGCTGGCGTGACCGAGTTCATGCAGCGCCGTCCGGTGCCAATTGATCGGCTCGAAATAGGCGGCCGGCGGCGGCACTTGAACATAGTCGAGCGACGGTACGTAGAACGCCCGGTTGCCGCCGATGCGGAAGTCGATGCCGGTCGCCTTGATGAGCGCCTCGACCTGAGGCTCGATCATGCCGGGCGGCGGCGGGGGCGCAGCCGCCTCGATGTCGTCGGGCAGGCCGTCGCATTGCGCCGTGTTGAACACCGTGAAGCGCTTCAGGAACGGGATCGCCTGGGCTTCCTCGCCGGCCTCGAAGGCGCGGCGCTTCTCGTCCTCCGGCGTGAAGCGGTCGGCATAGACGACGGTGGTGCCGCGCTCACCCTTGCGGACATGGCCGCCAAGCGACAGCGCCTGGCGGAAGGTGAGCCAGCCCTGACCGGGGAAGCCGTGTTCGATGACGGCGCCCCAGAGGATCAGGACATTGATGCCGCTGTAGGTGCGCGAGGTCGCGGCATTCCGCGGTAGGCCGAGCGGGGCCTTGGACGCCGAGGTGCCCCAGGGCTGGACCCACGGCACGCGGCCAGCTTCAAGCTCGGCGATGATCTTGTCGGTGATTTCGTCATAGAGGTTCGCTCGGTCTGCGCCGGTCCGAGGGGTACGTTCACGTCTGGACATCGCGGTTCTCCGCGACGGGCGCCGGAAGCCTCTCTCCCAGCCCTCAACCCGTCACGACAAAACCCGTCCGCACTCTCACTCTAAAAGGGGGTGTTGCGGGGGAATCTCCCGCAGAAGGGGGTGTGCCGGCGACCTTGGCGCCGGCCAGGGGGAAGGCTTTCCCCCACCACCATTTCATCATGATGCCGAAGCTATCGCATTTCCTCATCGGCGATGGCCTGCACGACCTTCATGTCCATTTCCGCATCAGGCGACAGGCGCGCGACCTCCGAGGCAACCTTGGCCCATTGCCAGAACTCGGACCCGTTCCCCTGGGCACGACAGCGTGCGGCGAGCCGCTGCGCTTCATAATAGGCGTGATGGCCGTGCTTCTCGATCATCGCCCGCGCGTCCTGCTGCCAGCGTTGGCGGATTTGTCTGCGCTTCTCGATCCAGGCGGCCAGACAACGGAACATTCAGCCGTCCTTTCCGCTATGTGCCCGCAGCTCCCTCAGTTCTGCGAGGAACGTCGTGCCGACATCGATCGCCCGCTGCGCGCTTGTCCCGTCCACATCGACACCATGCGAGGCTTCCAGCATGACGCGGAGCGAAGCGAGGAACGGTTTCGTGCTGGCGGGCGCGACCCTGCGCTTCTGCAAGGCGCTCACCATCTCGGTGATACCGGCCGGTCGTTCCGGCGTGCCGCCATTGTCGATCATGAAATCCCTCAAGGTCCGCTCGATCTCGATGCGCAGCTTGACGACGGACATGAGCGGAAATTCAGGCGCCAGTTCCTCGACGGTCGGCAGGTCGCGTTGAAGCTGTGGGGGCAAGACCGGCGAGAGCCGGTGAAATCGGTGGATTCCGGGTTGGGTTGTAGGGTCGGGTACTTGAATGCCCGTGAGGTGATCACAATATTGAACGAATAGCGAACATTTGGGGGGCTTATGCCGGTTCCACAGGCACGTTTTACGGAATTACTCGCAGATATTGAACCAAGTGCAACAACGAAATCCCACGCATCAGGCGGGCACAACGGCATTCGGGATCATCTTCGGACGCAAGAACAGTTCAAGAATAGGTACGTATCGAGCTTTTTGTCGGGCAGCTATGCTCGGAGCACGTCGATCCGCCCACGGACGTCGGCCGACGGCGAAGAGCGGCCGGATGTCGATATCATCATTGTCACGAACTTCTCGACCAGCGATCACCCTGACAACGTGCTGAACGAAGTTTGCCGCGCGCTTGAGGACGGTGGCGAAGGTTACGAGGTCGAGCGGATCAACAAGCGCTCGGTGCGTGTCGAGACGTGGCAGGCTGACATGGATGTCGTGCCGGTCGTGCAGACATGGAACGGGTACATGATTCCGGACCGTGACAACGGCTCTTGGAAGTTTACCAATCCGCCGGTTCACACCTCATGGAGCGCGGAACAGAACGAGCGATTCAGCGGCCGCTTTAAACCGCTCGTGAAACTGTTCAAGTGGTGGCGCCGCATTAATCCCAGCGGCAGGCGCCCGAAAGGCTTCGTTCTCGAGGTGTTGGTTTCGCTGCACGCGCCGACGACAGAGACGCACTATGGCGAGGCGTTCGCGCAGTTGCTTAAGAATATCCACGAAGCGTATGGGTTCCTCGCCGCGATGGACCAGAAACCTTTCATTGCTGATCCCGCGGACCAGTCGAACGACATTCTCGGTAAAGTGACGCTCGCGCAGTGGAAGGATTTTGTCGAGAAGGCTCGAGTCTATGCCGACATCGCGCGTCGGGCGCAAGAGGCGGAGGACATGGAAGAGGCAACCCGGCAATGGCGCCGCGTTTTTGGTGATCGGTTCAAGACCACCGCGAATGTAGCGAAGGCGGCGTCGTATGGTGGCTTCGCGGCTGCGGCACCCGCGGCGGCTGGCTACACATTTCCAAATGCGATGGCTGCGCCCGCCAACAAGCCGCGTGGCTTCGCTTGAAGTTCTGGTGGCTTATCGATTCATCGAGGCTGGGAGCCGAGAAGGCCGGGATCGAAACGCTCGCCCGTGAAGAGAGCTGGTTTGAACTCGAACGCTGGCGATTCCATGCAGGCAGGCTGAGCGCTGAAGGTGTTCTGATTGCGCACGGCCACCGCTATGCGATCCGCCTCGTCTATCCGGATCAATATCCGGAGGTCCCCGCATGGGTCGAACCGCAAGGTGAGGTTCGCTGGACTGCTCACCAGTATGACAAAGGCACGCTTTGTCTGGAGCTGAGGCCTGACAATTGGAGCCCTGGCGCAACCGGCGTTGATGTCCTTCGCAGTGCGCACAACCTGCTCGTGATCGAGAATCCTCTCGGGGACGGTGAGCAGAAAGCGCCATCTGCGCACGATATCGGGCAACTACAAGCCTATGATTGGGGGGCATACCCGGTACTGATCAGCTCGGGCTGCGCAGGGCGTATCCGCGCCGGAACGGCGCGGGATCTCAGCGCTCTGCGGTGGATGGCCAACGACGATGTTTGGCCGATCTTGATCCACGATGAAGAGGATCGGCCGGTGGCCCGACGACCGCCGGGTGCAGACCTCAATAGCTGGCGTTTCCAGGTGCCAGTCTATGTTTCCAGCGAATCTGCCCCGTCCACCGGACCGGCCGACCGCGCGGAGTTGGTCCGGACTGCCGCATTCGATCCCGAAACTTCCGCAGCGGTCGACGCTTCGACCGCTGGCGTAGTCGTTTATGCCAACGGCAGCGATCTCGGAGTGGTCCATCTCGTTGCCGACGGTGGCACTTATCGGCGCCGTGTGTTTGTCCTGCCTGACGAGGACGGCGCGCGCTCAGCGCGGTCAGCAGACGCCGGAGCCAAGCGCGTGACAGTAGTTGGCGCCGGCTCTGTCGGGTCCAAGATTGCCGAGGCGGTGCTACGTTCAGGTGTCCATCATCTGACCTTGGTCGATGGCGATGTACTGCTGCCGGGAAATTTGGAGCGCCATGCTTTGGATTGGCGTGACGTCGGATTCCGTAAGGTTCATGGGCTAAAACGGCGGCTCCTCGGCATCGTGCCGGGGGCAGACATAAGAGCGATCGATGTCAACTTGAACTGGCAGCGATCGGCAAAGACGCATGCGTGGCAGGTCGAGGCAGTCGCGGAAGGAGACGTGATCGTCGACGCGACGGGCGATCCGGCGACCGCGCTGTTTCTGGCGGCCGTAGCCGAGGCGAATGGTCGGGCATTTGTCTCGGCCGAAGTCTTTGAGGGTGGTCTCGGAGCTTTGATCGCAGCGTGTTTGCCAAGTCGTGACGTGCCCTTTGTCGAAGGCCGAGCGACATTTCTTGCTTGGTGCGATGCGCAGGGCGTCAAAGCACCGGAACCTGGCCCGCGACGCTATGAAATGCTTGCCGAGGATGGAGCCCCCGTCATTGCGGACGATGCGGCCGTCACGATCACTGCGGGTCACGCCGCACGTGTAGTCCTCGATATCCTGGATGGCGATCCGCCCCCGATCGATTCCGCCTGGCTGCTGCTCGGTTATCGGAGGGGCTGGTTGTTCGACGGACACGGACACACAATCCGCCTCAATGTCGGTGAACGCGGCGTTCGGGCGGCGGAAGGTGACAATCCGGAAGCGCGATCGTTCGCGCTAAAGCTATTTGAGGAGTGGGTTGGTGAGAATAGCGCTGGCGGCTGATCAAGCAGGGAAGCTTGTCGCCGCCCTTGGGCGAGTGGGGACGAAGGAGATCGGTGGCCAGTTGTTCGGCGAGCAGCTCGCGCCGTCGGACTTTCGCGTGACAGAGCTGACCGTACAGTCTCGGCCTGGCACGTTCGCCCGCTTCGTTGTCGATTTGCTGCAGGCGGCGAAGGATGCGGTGCGCTTTTTCGATCGGACGGAGCATCGATACACACGTTACAACTACATTGGTGAGTGGCACAGCCATCCGAGTTTCGCTGTGCAACCCAGTGGGCCGGACGTGGCGACGATGAGGGATTTGGTCCAGGATTCCCGGTTCGTGGGCACATTTGCCGTATTGATGATCGTTCGGCTGGATGCCGAGACGTTGACCGCCGGCGCGTGGGTGTTTGACCCGCAAGGAGGTGAGCGCGCAATCATGTTGGAGGTGGAACTTGAGCAACAATGAGAATGCGCCGGTATTGACTGACGCCAGGGGTATGGGCGGCGTAATTGCACAAGATGGTTTCGACTATCAGCTCTACGACGGCCTGGCACGGCTGCCGGCCTGGCTAGCCAATCCTGCTTTTGAGCAGATAATATTTGAAGGCTTGGAAGATCTGGAGGCGCGGTTTTTTGCGCCGCATGCGCCGAGAGAGCGGCTGCTTGAGCGCTTTCAGGCAAAGGCTGGTTCGTTGGCGCCCGGCGATGTGCGCGAGGTTTTCGAAACATTCTCTAAATTCGAGGCGGCTTTTCCCCGCGCGGCGCGCGTCCACACGTTGGTGACGCCGCGGTTGCCGCCGACAGTCAGTTGGCTCGCGCGAGATCCGAGCCGGGTTCGCAAGGCTCGACCGTTTTACGCCCCCTTTTCCGACATGATGGCGGCGAGTGATGCTGAGCTGCGGCAGCGACTCATAGAGACCTATGGGGATGCTTTAGGGACGTTCGTTTCGCAGTCGGTGGAGGTCAGTGAGCGCAACCTTCCTGATCGCGATTCGGCCTTGGCTACTTTCGGCGTCGAACTCGACCGAACGTTTCCTTCTCTTGAGGCACCTCAGAGGCGTGTAGCTGAGGCGTTCGAAGCGTTGAGTGGGCTGGCACGGCGGTCGATAGGTGCGCCGCTCGGGCGCGCCCTCCTGTCGCGCACAATTGAAGACGCATTGGGTAGGTCGCTTCCGCTACCGGACTTTTTCCCGATTCAAATTCAGTCGGATCGAAGCGAGATAAACGAGCGTAGTCTGGAGATTGACGCCAGTGCGTTTTCGGGGCGCGAAGGAAAATTTCCAGGATCGGCGGAGTGGGCTGACGATCTCGTTGCGCCGCTGGATCGGACGGCGCGTTGGCTTCGCAGCCATGGCGTGCCCTGTATCACGCTCAGCGGTTCCTATCGTTTAACGACTGCGCTGGTGATTGGCTGGTCATTACGCGCGGCGATCGGGTTCGAGTTGGAGATACCGACACGTGAAGGCGCATGGGCGACGAATGACCGGCCATCGTCGAGTGATCCGGCGCCAGCGTGGCACATCACTGAGCCGACCGCCCTGCATGGTGATCAACTCGTCATTTCGGTTGGTGTTTTGCGCGATCCTGCGGCAGATCTCCTTGAGAGCGCGGGCATTCCCAACGAGTCAATCCTGAGGCTCTTTCTTGATGCGCCAATAACGTCGGCCAAGTCTGCGCAGGCCGGCGTTTCGGCCATAAAGCGGGCAGCAGATACTGCTGTCGCTAGATTGAAACCTAAAGGAATTCAGTTCTTTTTTGCGGGGCCTGCGGCCTTTGCCGTAGCGCTCGGCCATCGTTGGAACGCGATGCCGTCAACTCAATTGCATGAATTCGTCACTGCTAGCCGCGTTTATGTCCCGACCGCGCTGATTTGATCACGAGCGGCGGACGAGATTTTTGATCCAAGCCATCGCGGTCTCGATCGCCCAGTTTGTCTGATCAGGTGTCAAGGCGGGGGGAGGTTGGCTTCCTGCGCCGTGGCCATGCGGATTGCGCACGTGGACGAAGTAAGCCTTCAGCATGTCCCCCTCCCAAGGGGCAAGGAAGCGCCCGTTTTGTTGGCTCACAAGATTGTCGATGTAATTTGCGGCGCCACGCTCACGGCCTGTCGACCAGCCCTTGTCGTCGGATATGATCTTGATTGCGCTCTCGAGAGCTTTTGCTGCATGGAAGGCCGCATCTTGGCGCTGCCCGTCGGCGTGCTCGATCGCTTCTTTCAATTCACGATCGACATTCGCCCATTTGGCGTCCCGCAAAAGCTCCCAGCAAGGCCCTGCCGTGCGTGTTTCGGTCAGCTCGTCGCGTGCGAATTGCAAGAGCCCGTTGTGATAGTGCAACTCGATGCGGGCGTGCCGGAGACGGCTGTTCAATTCATCAACGGCGCGCGCTACGACGCGAGCCGCATCTGGAACTGTAGAGGCAAGTTCGCGAGCCCGCTCTTCCGCGAAACGGAACACCAGTTCAGTCAAGCTGAGACGCATCTTCAAGAAGGTGTCTGCGGTCCCATGACGATCCTTCCATAAATCATAGACTTCAGTCAGGAATTCACCACAGACGGCGTCCCAAGACGGCGCATCATAGAGACGTCCACGGCCCGTTTCGCGTGAGAGCGCATCGTTCACACGCTTAAAGAAGCCAACATCCAGGCGCAGCGGCTCCACAAGATCGTCGAAGACAATGTGAGCGACTTGCACAAAGAGCTGGTGAATCTCAGGAGTGGGGCGATCTGCCCAATAGATCTGTTGAGGATACCGACGAACGAATAAGTCTTGGATCATGAAGTTTGGCCACTTGTTGGGTCGCTTCCCGGTTGGCTTCGCAGCTCGGTCAGAAACACCGTGCCAACTTCAACCGCTCGTCGCGCGCTTTCCGGATCTACATCTACCCCATGCGAGGCTTCATTCATGACGCGGAGGGATTCGAGAAATCGCTCCGTGCTGGCCGGAGCGAGCCCACGACGATGCAAGTCGCGGAGCATGTTGCCGAGACCAGTCGGGCGAACGGGAGCGAAGCCGCTGGCAGCCATCAAGTCGCGCACGGCACGTTCGATCTCGATTCGCAGCTTGACCACTGACATAAGCGGAAATTCGCGCGCGAACTCCTCGACGGTTGGAAGTTCGTGCTGAAGCTGTGGTGGCAATGCAGGTGAGAGCCGATATTGGGCAATGCCCATGGGCTTACTGCTGTCGCGCAGGGCATATTCAACGATCACCTCGTTACGGCCCTTACACAGAATGATGCCGATGGTTGGCTGGTCGGCCTTGTGCCGAAGCTGGTCGTCGACGGCGGAGAGATAGAAATTCATCTTGCCTGCGAACTCGGGCTTAAAGTCCTCGATCTTCAGCTCGATCACGACGAAACAGCGCAGACGAAGGTGATAAAAGAGAAGGTCGAGGTAGTAGTCCTGCCCGCCGACTTCGAGATGGTACTGGCTGCCGACGAAGGCGAAGCCCTTGCCGAGTTCGAGGATGAGCGAACGCAGATGTTCGATCAATCCACGTTCGAGATCGCGCTCGAGCATGTCGGGGCCTAGCGCGAGAAAGTCGAAAGTATAAGGATCTTTGAGGAGTTGCTGGGCAAGCTCGGATTGCTGCGCAGGAAGGGTCCGCGAGAAGTTGGTGAGCGCGCTGCCTTGGCGGGCGAACAGGTTGCTCTCGATCTGGTGGATGAGGATCGCGCGGCTCCAGCCATGTTCGATGGCCTGTTGAGCATACCATGAGCGTTCCTCGATCGCCTTGACGCTATCGAGCAAACTGACGTTATGGCCCCAAGGCAATTGTGCAATGACCTGTTGCACAAATTCGCCGTCCGGCCAGGCTTCGGCGAAGGCGCGCATATATTTCAGGTTTCGGGCCGAAAGGCCGGTCATCTCAGGGAAGGCTCGGCGGAGATCCTCGGCCAGGCGGTCGATGACCTTCGCGCCCCAACCCTCGCGCTCCTGCCGAGCGAGGATATCGCGGCCGATGCCCCAGTAGAGCAGGATCAGCTCCCGATTGACCGACAGGCTCGCGTGATAGCGCGCCTCGGCGATCTTCTGCTTCAAGTCACCGACGAAGGCAGAATAGCTCTGCGCGTCGATTTCGGCGGCCGCTTTCGCGGCCTTGATGCGGCGGGGCGTCGGTTTGGCTGGAGGGCGGCTCATGCGGCCGCCTTCAGGCGCTTCTTCGCCAGCATGGCGCGGACGAACTTGTCCCATTTCGCCATGCCGGCGCGTTTCTCGACCATATAGTGCCAGCGGTCGTAGTGCTTGGAGCTGACGTCCTGCAAGGCGTGGTTCTGGAGCCGATCGCGGATTTCCTTCGATACGCCCGCCTTGCCGGCGAGCGTCTTGAAGGTTCGGCGGAGGTCGCGGTTCGTCGCATAGGGGATCACGCCGCGATCCCGCTGACGCCAGACGAAGCTATAGAGCGTGCCGTGGCTGACGGGCTTCTTCGGGTCTTTGGCTGACGGGAAGTACCATCCCCATTCGTTCGGCGTGATCGACTCGATCAGCTCAGCGGCGAGTAACGGCACTGGAACGGCGTGAGGCTGTTCGTTCTTGGTCTTGGTCCAGTCGATGATCCGCTCCTTGGCGTCCCACTGATCGACATGTAGGCGGACGATCTCCTCGACGCGCTGGCCGGTCAGCATGATGATCTGCACAGCGCGCGGATAGGACGGATGGACCGGCGTGTCGGGGCATTCGAGCCAGCGATAGAGCTGGACGAATTCATCTTCGTCGAGCCAGCGCGTCCCCTGAACCTTGGGCTCGGTCGGAATGCCCGTCGCCGGATTGAAGGGGATGCGGAAGCGGCGGGAGGATTGCTGCCGATAGTCGTTGTCGGACTTCATACCCCAGGCAAAGGAAGCATGGAGATAGGAGCGCACATGATCGGCCATCGACTTCGCGCCTCGGTCGTAGATCGGACGGATCAGCTCGATGATTTCCTCGGCCTCGATCTCGCGGGCGAGGCGATTGCGCCCGAGCGTATTGGCGATCTTGTTGAGACCCTTTTCGGTCTCCTTCCAAGAGGGTTTGCCGGCGCCCTTGAGGGCGGCGACATAGCCCTCGAACAAATCGGCGACCGTGCCGGGGCGCGTGTCGGTGGCGATCTTGATGCTCCGGCCTTTCTGGATGACGTCGGCAAAGTCGCGCTTGTAGATCTCGCGCGCCTGAGCGAGCGACATCGAGGGATAGGCGCCGAGCTTCTTCTTCGTGCGCTTACCGTCGCGCCATTGCTGTGCCATCCAGTCGGCGGTGACGCGCTTCGGCATGGGCTTGAGAACGAGGACGAGACGGCCGGTGCCGCGTCCTTCGCCATCGGCGAGGTTTTCCTGCTTCTGGCTCATCTCGACGCGCTTGAGCGCATGTCGGATCGTGGTGTCGGTGAGTGCGGCCATGGTGTTTCCTCCTTTCCGGAACTGGGATCGGTCGAGGAGAAACAGGGATCGCTAGCTGGGAGCGGAAGGCCGTTTTTTACCCCTCTTACAGCCCCCAATTTGCCAAAACCGCCCCCACTACGCAACGGCAAAAAATCGCTATTTTTTTAGTGTTTCAATGTGCTTGAGCGTGATCCAGAGTGATCGAATTGAGGTTAGTGGGGTGATTGTGAACGAGGATGATCGCCGTCGCGGAAAGTTCGAGGGCCCGGCGCACGACCTCGCGTGGATAGACGGGCGTGTGATCGACCGTGCCTTCCTGCTGCACCTCGTCGGCGATCAGCGCGTTCCTCTTGTCGAGGAAGAGGATGCGGAACTGCTCGCGCTGCTCGAAAGCCATGCTCGCGCGGCAGTAGTCGATGACCTGGGTCCACGACGACAGGACTTCCCGGCCTCTGATTGCACCGCGGGCCATGCGGCCCCCCGCCGCCGAGATCGCCTTGAGGTCGACGGCTACGAGCGGGCCGACGCCTTTCACCTCCTGCAGCAAGGCCGTTGGCGCGCCGAGCACTTCGGCCAGCGAACCGAAACGCGCAATCAATGCCTTGGCGATCGGCTTCGTATCGGCGCGCGGGATGAGGCGAAAAAGGAGCAGTTCCAGCAGTTCATAGTCGGCCAGTGCATCGGCGCCAGCCGAAGAGAAGCGTTGGCGGAGCCGTTCCCTGTGACCGAGATAGTGAGGCTTGTCAGGCGGCTGGTTGTCGACAGGCAACGAGTCGACCGGCTTTTCCCCGAAGAAGCCGCGTTCGTCTTGCCCTTTCGTCGACATTGGCCCCGCTGCACTCTCCTCAACAGGCGTCGACTATCGCCAGTTCGGAGAAATACTATGACGAGAGGCCGGGCCGGTCGAGACCCTTGGATGAAAGGGTGAAGACTTCACAGCCGTCGGCAGTAACACCAACCGTGTGCTCGTACTGCGCCGAAAGCGAACGGTCACGCGTCACGGCCGTCCAGCCGTCGGCGAGAACCTTCACATGCGGTCGGCCAAGGTTGATCATCGGTTCGATGGTGAAGATCATGCCGGCCCGCATCTCCACGCCCTCGTTGGGCGACCCATAATGGAGGATGTTCGGTGCGTCGTGGAACAGGCGCCCGACCCCGTGACCGCAAAAGTCGCGCACGACCGAGCACCGTTCCCGCTCGGCGTATGCCTGGATGGCGGAGCCTATCGCCCCGGTGCGTGCGCCGGGGCGGACAGCAGCCACACCGCGCATCAAGCACTCATGCGTGACTTCCAGCAATCGTTCCGCCGCGCGCTTGATCTGGCCGACCGGGTACATGCGGCTGGAATCGCCGTGCCACCCGTCGAGGATGTAGGTGACGTCGATGTTGACGATGTCGCCCTCCCTCAGCGGCTTGTCGTCGGGAATGCCGTGGCAGACGACATGGTTGATCGACGTGCAGGACGACTTGGTGTAGCCGCGGTAGTTCAACGTTGCCGGCAGCGCGCCGCGATCCATGCCGTACTCGAAGACGAACCGGTCGATCGCCTCCGTGGTCACACCGGGCGCCACGAACGAGGCGAGTTCATCGAGGCAGTCGGCAGTTAGGCGGCAGGCCTTGCGCATGCCCTCGAAATCGGCTGGCTCATAAAGGCGGATTTGTCCGGTGTTGCGCAGTGGCGCGGTCGCGGCGTCGAGATAGGTGACCATCGAGTTCAAGTCATGCGTTTCAGTTGAACGTGGCCTGATTTGGCATCGGTCGCCTTCGCGTGCAAGGGAAAGAAGCGATGGCGGCGATTGCGATGCAACAGCTTGTGGACCTCGCGCGTTTCCGCGAATGTGTTCGAGAGCGAAGAGAAGGCATCCATCGTTGACTGAAGTGAGTAGCGACGCCCGGCTGGCGGCTATCGTTGAATCGTCTTTCGACGCCATTATCAGCAAGAATCTCGACGGGACGATCACGAGCTGGAACCCCGCAGCGGAGAGGCTGTTCGGCTATAGTCCGCAGGAGGCCATCGGACGCTCCATCCTCATGTTGATCCCGCCGGGAAGCCGCGACGAGGAGGACCGAATCATCAGCCGCATCAAGCGTGGTGAGCGGATCGAAAGCTATGAGACCGTGCGCCTTCGCAAGGACGGTTCGCTAGTGCCGATCTCGATCACTGTCTCGCCCATACGCGGCGTCGATGGCGTGATCGTCGGCGCATCGAAGATCGCGCGCGACATCACCTATGCTCGCGAAAGCGAGCGGCGCATCCGCGATCTGCTGCGCGAGGTCAACCACAGGGTCAAGAACCAGTTCGCCGTGATCCTGTCGATGATCAGGGAGACTGGCAAACGATCGCTGGACCCTGCGGAATTCCAGACCCACGTGCGCGAACGCATCACCGCGCTCGCCATGTCGCACGATCTTCTCGTCGCCGCCGACTGGTCCGGAGCCGACCTCGCGACCCTGGCGCGCGAGCAGTTGCGCGCCTTCGGCCATGAGGATCGCGTCGAGATCGTCGGCCCGGCGGTGGAACTGGCCCCGAATGCCGTGCAGAATCTGGGCATGGCCTTTCATGAACTTGGCACGAATTCAGCAAAGTACGGCGCCTTGAGCAGCGGGTCTGGCCATATCAGGCTGTTCTGGTCGATCAGCCCCGATACGGATGGCGGCCGCCTTTTCCAGCTGACCTGGGAAGAGGAGTTGCCGGCACGACCGGAAGTCGCGGGACGGAGCGAGGGCTTCGGATCGATCGTCCTCAAGCGCGTCGCCCCGCAGTCGCTCAGCGGGACCGCAACCCTGGAGCGCGCGCCAGGCCGAGTCTTCTGGTCGCTTTCGACGGCCGCCGAGAATGTAGAGACCTGACACCGGACCTCACCGGGCCTCAGCAGCCAGGCGACGGATCGCGTCGGTCGCTGTGCTGGCACGCCCAACGGGAATCGAACCCGTGTTTCCGCCGTGAAAGGGCGGCGTCCTAGACCGCTAGACGATGGGCGCGCGGCAGGCCGGGTTTATAGTGAGGGCTTGCCGGCCCCGCAACCCGCGCCGGGGCCGGGGATCACATTTTTCTGCGGAAGCGAACGCGCGCTCTCGCCTGGGTATCGACGGCAGGCCGCAAGCAGCCGGTGCGTCAGGCGCGCTTCTTGCGCTTTCCCCGGCAGCGCCAGTTCCAATCGCGTTCCGGTCCAACGTCGATGTGCACGGAATTGGTATGGCAATACGTGCCGACACCGCCGCGGCCGGGCATCGAGCGGACGAAGTTCGCGAGTTCCCATTTCGAGATACCAGGCACCTGCACGTCCGCCGCGGCGCAGTACATGTGCAGCGAGTTTTTCGCGCCGCGCGCACGCCTATTGCGATCGGGATTGCGGTAGCCGGACGTGACCATGATCTTGCGCCCGTAATGCCGTTCGACCGCCTTCAAGGTGCGAACCAAGGATGGTTTGAGGCATGCCACATCCACGTTGTCGGTCTGCTTGAGCAGCCCATTTGGCGCAAGGCGCGCAAGCCCCGCAGCCGACGCCACCTGGTAGAGGCCGCCGTCGCCGTCCTCCTCGTGGAGGTCAACGTCGCTGTCGTCGTCGAGGCCGGACTTGCGCTTGATCTCGAACAGGGCCGACTGGCGAACGCCGGGCAGCGCCTCGCCGCCCCCGCCGACAAAGGCCGATGCACCGACCGGCTTCTCCGCCGATCCGACCGATGCCAGTTGGACGAGCGGCTTCTCGGGCTGCGCTTCCGGCGCAGGCCTGGTTGCGCGCAGCGGAGTTGCGCCGGCTGGAGTCGCGCCAAAGAGATTGGTCAGGAAGCCACGCTTCTTCGGGGCAGGGGGCGCAGCCGTCGGGTCGGGATTGGTCAGGAAGTACTGCGGAGTCGTTGGCCCCGCGGCTGCAACCACCTGGCCATCGGTCGAGGGCGGGGCGCCCTCGGCGACTGGCTCCGCCACGGCGGGCGCCGTCGCCCCCGCCGCCTTCGGCTCGACCTGCGCCATCGCCACACCGGCTGGATTTGCGGTCGGCACATAGGCGACTGCTTCTGGAAGCGAAGTCTCGCCAGGCAGTATCTGGGTCGCGACCGCGCCGTCTGCGTCAGACGCCGGCGGGGCAGGCGGGATCTCACCGTCGATGGCTGCCGGCGCGGCGTCCGCGCCAGCCGCGACCGCAACAGTCGATGCCGCAAAGGAAGGGCTGTTGACGGCAAGAAGGTTGTCGGTGGATGTCGTGCAGGAAGCGACCAGCGAAGTCGCCGCAACAAGCCAGGCAAGATGCCAGAAACCGGTCCTCGCTGGCGTTCTTGCAGCCGTCAAACCGGTTTCCCTCCCAAGCCCATCGAGTTCCGCCCGGCGGAACAGTCGGGCTTCAGGCGTCGCTTACCAGATTGACCGGATCGGCGCGCCGACATGCCATGCCTCGCCATTGGGGGCGGGCAAGGCGGTACGGTGTCGTTCATTTCGCCCGCTTTTGCCACCCGGTCAATTCACGCCGGATTACAGACCGTTACACGCGCGTTCTTACATAGGCGCCCGGAGCGTCTCCCAGGGTTTTTCTACGTCCTCCGGGCTTGCGCGCCGGCACGCGGCGATCGTCGCGCGCCTCGATCCAGCGTTGCCAGTGAGGCCACCACGAGCCTGGGTTCTCGGTCGCCCGGGCGACCCATGATTCGAAGTCGCCGACCGGCCTGCCATCGGTCCAGTGCTGGTACTTACCAAGAGATGGTGGGTTGACCACGCCAGCGATGTGACCGGAACCAGCCATGACATACTCGACCTCGCCGCCAAAGAATCGGCAGCCCAGAAACACCGATCGCGCAGGTGCGATGTGGTCCTCTCGAGAAGCGAGGTTGTAGACGGGGATGGTGATGTCGGCGAGCGACAGGGTTCGTCCCCGCAGCTTCATCGAGCCTTGCGACAGGGTGTTGTCGAGGTAACAGTTGCGCAGATAGTACGAGTGATTGGCAGCCGACATCCGCGTGGAATCCGCGTTCCAGTAGAGCAGGTCGAACGGAACCGGATCCTTGCCGCGCATGTAGTTGTTGACGACATACGGCCAGATCAGGTCGCCGGAGCGCAGCATGTTGAACGCGGTTGCCATCCGCGTTCCCTCGAGGAAGCCCTTTTCCTCCATGGACTTCTCGATCGCCGCGACCTGCTCCTCGTCGACGAAGACCTTCAGGTCGCCGGCATAGGTAAAGTCGACCTGCGTGGTGAAGAACGTGACCGAGCGGATGCGTTCGTCGCCATCCTGCGCCATCAGCGCCAGCGCGGCCGCCAACAGGGTTCCGCCGACGCAGTAGCCGATGGCGTTGACCTGCCTCTCGCCAGTGGTCGTCTCGATCGTATCGAGGGCGAACTCAATGCCGTCCCGGATGTAGTCGTCCCAATCCTTGGTCCCGTGCCGCTCATCGGGGTTGACCCAGGATATGACGAAGACCGTGTGTCCCTGCTCGACCGCCCAGCGGATGAAGGATTTTTCGGGGTTGAGGTCGAGAATGTAGAACTTGTTGATCCAGGGGGGGCAGATCAGGAGAGGGCGCTTCAGCACCTTCTCGGTCGCGGGCGCGTACTGGATGACCTCGGCGATCTCGGTGCGGCCAACGATCTTGCCGGGACTCATGGCGATGTTGCGACCGATCTCGAACTTGGACGCATCCGTCTGCCGAAGCCTGAGTTCGCCATGACCGGCTGCGATGTCCTCGGCCAGCATTGTCATTCCACGAACCAGGTTCTCGCCGTGGCTCGAGACGGTCTCGCGATAGAGCTCCGGA
The DNA here is from genome assembly GCA_050184585.1 of Rhizobiaceae bacterium. Classification (GTDB taxonomy): domain Bacteria; phylum Pseudomonadota; class Alphaproteobacteria; order Rhizobiales; family Rhizobiaceae; genus JBFXAF01. Next base: position 421,934 of record JBFXAF010000001.1, read on the forward strand.
TTGGTGAGGATGAAGTTCGACGGCGAAATCGCCTGGGCCAGCTGCCTGACGTAGAAGTTCGCCTTGTGGCGCGTATGCTCATCGAGGCCATCGGCATCCCTGACCAGATCCGTCGCCCATGCGGATGTCGTCAGGTAGGCCTGCTTGAGAAAGTCGAAGAATGCGTTCCGTCCCCATTCGGGGTCCTGAAAGCGCTTGTCGCCTGGTGGCGGCGCGACCACTTTCTCGGCGTCGCCGGTCGAGCCGAGCCTCTGGATCGAATTCGCCCAGATGCTCATGTAACCGGAGAAAAGTCGGGTCTGCGCCTCGATCGCGCGCTGGGGATCCGCGAGCCAGTACTCCGCCACGCGCGAGAAGGTCTTCACCATGTCGGCCGCGGGCTCGGCCATCGAATCCCTGACCTCGCCCGCCTCACGCGGCCTTGCCCATTCGGCCGCGGCCTTGCCCGCCGCTTCGATCGCGCGAGCGACGTTCAGCGCGAAACGCTGCGGATCCTTGACTACGTACTGCTCGGCGTCCGGGGCCGACGTCTCGGCTTGGTCGCCCGGCCCTCTCGGCTTGCCCATCTGGCTCGACAGTCCTCCCGGCCTTTTGTTGACACAATATCATGGCACGGCGAATAGGGTCCAATGCAGCGTGTCGCCAGGCTCAGGGATGCCGATGTCCTCAGTTCTCCGCCGGACCTTGACGACGATCTGTGTCATCGCAGCGATTGGTCTGTCAGCCTGCACGACTGCGTCGATCGACGATGTGGCGCCAGTCGCCGCCGACTTTCCACCCGCACCCGCGGCGCCAGCCAGCGACACGCGGGAGGAAGCGGTCGAACCGGTGTTGAGAGCCAACGCGCTGGCGCCTCTCGGCGAGCCCGCAAACACAGGCACCTACCCCAACCTGAACATCCAGCCGGATGCCGCCGCGACCCAGATCGACGCCGTCGAGAAGGCCTCCGGGATATCGAAGTTGAAGGCAACCCAAAGCCAGACGACCGCTCGAACCGCAGGGCTGCGCGCCACCAGCGACGAAGCGCGTCTGCGCAAGCTCGGTCAAACCCACGCGGATGACGCCCTCAAGGCCATCGAGAGTACCGAGTAGCCTGCGGGCGCTCGACCCGATTGCGCGGAATCGGCGTTTAACCCTGACCTGACATGGCTTTGTCGCAATCTTGCGGTGCATTGGGCGTGCGCTACTATGGCGCAAGGTGCGGACCGTGTTGATTGCGTTGTGGGGCGTGAAGCCATGTTTTCCTGGCTGCACCGGTTCGCCGGGGTGTCGATTGCGGCTGGTCTCTGTTTGTGGGCCACGCTCTCCGTGGGCCAGGAACAGGCCGCCGAGGCGGCATGCCGCGACGAAACCGACCCCCAGGCCGTCATCGATGCCTGTTCCGAGGTCATCGATCCATATGGGAAGCCAGTCTGGGCGTTGGTGAGGCGCGGCCATGCCTATCTGGACTTCGGGCGCATCGAGGAAGGCCGGGCAGACGCTTCACTCGCTGTTCGGGCAGCAGCGCGCAACAGCGATGCGCATGCCCTGCTTGGCCGGGCCCTGCGCGACGCGAGCGAATATGACGCCGCGCTGAAGTCGCTGACACGCGCGCTATCGCTGGATCCCGACAATGCGGCGGCATACTATTACCGCGCCCAGCTTCACTATTGGCGCGACGAGACCGAAGAGGCGCTCGACGATATCGGGCAGGCCGTGGCGATCGACGGAGGCAGTCTGGACTTCCGCTACTGGCGCGGCGTGATTGCCGACGAGGGCGGGGACCGAGACACGGCGCTTGCAGACTTTTCCTGGGTCATCGGCCTCGACCCACAGAACCCGGAATATCTCGATTCCCGCGCGTGGACCTACTACACACTCGGTCGCTTTCCAGAAGCGCTCGCGGACATCGACCGCGCGCTTTCGATCGACCCGTACATGGCGACGCCGCATGAGACGCGTGGTCACATCATGTTCGCGTCTAACCGAAGTCGCGAGGCGGAGAAAGATCTGCGCAGGGCCCTCGAACGTGATCCCGAGCGCACGCTTGCACGTCAGCTGCTCTCCTGGATGAACATTTCGGCCCCGCTGAAACCGCGCCCGACTGCGTGCGGCCCGCTGGCGGCACAGGCAAGAAAGCTGGCAAGCCTGGCGATGACGATCGAACCGGGATCCCGCCGCGCCGGCGAACCGATGTCGCTGAAGTGGAAGTTTCCGGACCTGTTCCTCCGGGCCGACCAGCCGACGTACCTGGTGGCGGTCACGCCGGACGACGTTCGCTTCGGTGGGAGAGGCTTCCTGGCGCTGGCCCCGGGAGCGCGAGGACCTTACGGGATTGCGTTCGGCGAGGATCGGTCCCGCGCGATCGTGCCGCTCCACACCGAGGGTGCCCAGCGCTCGGGAGAGATCGAGATCGTTCCCTATCGGGCAGGGGCATCGGCGATCGCGTGGCAGGTCGTGCAGATCAGCGAGTGCGGGGAGACCTCGGTGCTCAGCTCCGAGGGGCGTTTCGACATCGAAATCCTGCCGGGCGTCCCACAACTCATATCGCAGGAAGAAGGGACCGGCGAAGGTTCCAGGTCCGAGGTCCGTTCACTGTCGGGGCGCTTCGCGGCAATCGAGACCGCTGGAGCCGTGCACGCGATCGAAGCGGAGTCCGGGGCGGCGATCGTGACAATCGCGGGGAGGAACCCGGTCTTCTCGCCCACCGGTCGCTTCCTGACCGTCGAAGCATCCGAGGGCGCGGTCGATATCTATGATCTGGTCGCGGTGCGCAAGCTCGGCCGCTTCGGGTCGGGCCGCATGTACTGGAGCCACGCCGACAGCTTCCTCTATCTGGACCGACCCGACGCGCGCATTCACATTCTGCGCACCCTGCATGGAGACCGCTACGCGCCGACCGCGCCGTCGTCGGTCGATGCGCCGGCCTCCGTCGACGACATCATGACGCCTGCGGGCGCAGAGGGCGCCATCGACGGGAGCATGGCCTGGACCTTCGAACTGTCGGTCGAGGGCGGCGTGGTCGCATTCGCCAACAGCTTCCTCGAAAATGCGGGGATGATCGCGGAGGATGGGAGCGGAGATTCGGCCGCCGACCTTGGCGCAGCCGCCTTTCATCCCGATCCGGATGACCTCGATCTGTCGGATCATGGTGTGATCGCCTCGCTCGTCGATCCCGGGCGCACGCGCCGCCCTTTGGACAAGGACGAGCTGCCTGTCAGGCTTGCCTACGGCTATGGCATCGAGAAGGCGGCAGTCGTCGGATGGAACAATCACGACGTGTTATGGCTAGGACGCAGGGGCGGCGGCGCGACGTCGCACGCTGACGGTCCGGTCCGCCCCGTACTGCTTGCAACGCAACAGTCGAAGTCGGGCGTCGATCGGGACGCTGGGTCGGGCGCATCGGACTTCAGCGTCCGGGCCCCGCGACCGTTCTCCCGCCCCGAGGACAACGAACTCGCGGCGGGCGCCGTTTCCGCGATTCAATTCGGCCATCTCCCCGGAGAGCGGCTCGTCACGCTCCGCGGCGGGCGTGATCAGCGATGGATCGACCCGATGATGCGGGCGATCAACGAGGCCTTCCCCACCTCCGTCGCCTATTTCGAGCGCGACGAGACGGGGGAGCAGCCGTTGCAGGCGATTCCGGACCCTTACCCTCTCTGGCTGCCCGACGATGTCGGATCGATCGATCTTGACAAGCCTGGACGTGACCTTTGGAGCGGCGCGTCCGAGCGAGAGCGGTTCTGGCTGGCACAGACGGCGCTTGTCTCGGATGCCGAAGGCCGGTTCGCATTTTCGCTGCTGTCGACAGGCGCTGACGGCCTGATGCGCTATTCCGACCTTCTGCCGCTGGCCAATATGTGGGTCGCGCGCAGGGAACATCGTCCGCTCACCTCCGAATTCGACATACGCGCGACAGAAGACATGGTCGAAGGTTGGGGCGAGGGATCCTCGGTGACACTTGCCGGCGGCCGATACCTGACGATCGTGACCAGGCCGTCGCCGCGGATCCTCGTCTTCGATCTGCAGGACTGGACGCTCGTCTGTGCGATCTCGCGTCCACGCAACCCCGGCAATATCGGCGACGCGGCCTTTCATGCGGACCTTCGCCACGTCACCCAGATCAATCGGAGCGGCGAGCTCGAGGTCTATGATTGCAGGGACGGTGGCCATGTCCTGACCGCGCTCTATCGTGACGGCGAAATCGTCGTCGTCGACAAGGGCGGCCACTATGATGGCTCCCAGGAAGCCGCGGCCACGGTCGCGGTTCGTGTCCCGGGCGTGCCCGGCCGCCATCTGCTGGCCCAGTTCGCGAACCGCCTGCGTGTTCCCGGATTGGCGGGACGGGTTCTTTCGGGCGACGGCCCGTCTGCGTCCGGCGCGTTCGATCCACCGACGCTTCGGGTGTCGCCGGGAATCCGCGGCGGTGGGATCGGATTTTCGGCCCGATCGAGCGCCGGGCTCGCGAGCATCGAGGTCTTCGCTGACGGACTGCCCTTGACCAGGCTCGATGGCAATGGCGATCCGACACTGGAGATCGCTGCCGCGGACATTTCCAACCGCGGCATCGTCACCGCGGTCGCGACGGACCGTGACGGGGTCACAAGCGTTCCGGTCGAAATCCTGCCGACGCCGGTGGCGGAGGACCGTTCCGCCGGCCTTTATGTGCTTGCGGTCGGCATCGATACCTACCGTGGGATCGAAGGGGTGAATCTCCGCTATTCGGCGGCCGACGCGACACGCCTGGTCAAGTCGATCAACCGGTCCACGCTGTATTCGACGCTGTCGCTCAGTACGTTGACCGACGATTCGGCGACCGCATCGGCGATTATCGAGCACCTCACGGGAATCGTGCAGATGGCAGGTCCCGACGACACGATCGTCCTGTCCCTGGCCGGGAACGCCGTTCGGAGTGAGAATGGTTCGATCCATCTTCTCCTTTCCGATGCCAGGCTTGACGATCTGGCCGTCGGAAGCCTCGACCTGAAGGCGATCGGGTCAGCACTGTCCCAGGCGCGCGCGCGTATCGTGATCCTTCTGGATGTGAGCCACGGAAAACTCGCCGGCCGTGCGGCAATCGCCACCAACGAGGACGCTTTTGCGGACATCAGCGCCGGCGGGGCCCCGATGGTGGTGATCTCGGCCGCGAGCGGCGCGCAGTTCAGCGAACAGACGACGACGATCTCGGGCGGGCGCCTGTCCGTCGCTATCCGCGATATCCTGATCAAGGAACGCGATGGCGTCGACACGGACGGCAACGGCAACATCAGCGTCAACGAAATGGCCCGCGCCGCCATGTCGATGGTGGCACACGGATCCGAGGGCCGGCAGACGCCGTGGGTCGCACGCCGCGGAATCGCTGGAGACTTCGAGATTTTCTGAGCGCGGCGCCCCCGCGCGTCACGACGCGCCGCAATTCGGGCGGCTATCGACCCCAATTGGGATTGCGTGTATATCGCGCCACCGCAATTGCCCCCTGACGCCGGAACGACGATGGAAGAATTTCACAAGGTCCGCCGCCTGCCCCCTTACGTGTTCGAGCAGGTCAACCGCCTGAAGGCCAGCGCTCGCTCGCGCGGCGCCGACATCATCGATCTCGGCATGGGCAATCCAGACCTGCCGACCCCGAAGGCGATCGTCGACAAGCTCGTGGAGACCGTGCGCGACCCGCGCACGCATCGCTATTCGTCCTCCCGCGGGATTCCTGGTCTGAGACGCGCGCAGGCGGCATATTACGCGCGGCGTTTCGGCGTGAAGCTGGACCCCGAAACGCAGGTCGTGGCGACACTCGGGTCAAAGGAAGGCTTCGCCAACATGGCCCAGGCCATCACAGCGCCCGGCGATGTGATCGTCTGCCCGAACCCTACCTATCCGATCCATGCCTTCGGCTTCATCATGTCGGGCGGAGTGATCCGGTCAATCCAGGCGCAGCCGGACGACAATTTCATCGCCGCGCTCGATCGCGCTGTTCGCCACTCGATTCCCAAACCGCTGGCGCTGATCCTCAATTATCCGTCGAACCCGACGGCGCATGTCGCGACGCTCGATTTCTATCGGGACGTGATCGCATTCGCGCGCAAGAATGACATCATCGTGCTGTCCGACCTCGCCTATTCGGAGATTTACTTCGACGGCGTTCCACCGCCATCGGTGCTGCAGGTTCCTGGTGCGATGGAAGTCGCCGTCGAGTTCACCTCGATGTCCAAGACCTTTTCGATGCCGGGCTGGCGCATGGGATTCGCCGTCGGCAATGAGCGCCTGATCGCGGCGCTCGCCCGCGTGAAATCCTATCTCGACTATGGCGCGTTTACGCCAATTCAGGTGGCGGCCAGCGCCGCGCTCAACGGCGATGGCGCCGACATCGCCGAGGTTCGCGATGTTTACCACCGCCGCCGCGACGTCATGGTGGACTCCTTCGCCCGGGCCGGCTGGCGGGTGCCGGCGCCCGCCGCGACGATGTTCGCCTGGGCGCCCATCCCCGAGCCCTTCCGTGCGCTGGGATCGCTGGAGTTCTCCAAGCTGCTGGTCGAGAAGGCCGACGTCGCCGTGGCGCCGGGCATTGGCTTCGGCGAACATGGCGACGACTACGTTCGGCTGGCATTGGTCGAGAACGAACACAGGATCAGGCAGGCTGCGCGCAGCATCAAGAAGTTCTTGGCCACCGCCGCTCACCAGCTCGACAACGTCATCCCCCTCAGCGCCCGTCGCTGACGGACAGACAATATCCGGAAGGACAGTTTGTGAGCGGCGAAGCATTGCGCGTCGGCATAGCCGGCCTCGGTACCGTTGGCGCATCGGTGGTGCGTGTGTTGTCGGACAAGGCGGCCGATCTGACGCGCCAGTGCGGCCGTCCGATCGTCGTCACCGCCGTCTCGGCGCGCGACAAGGGCAGGGACCGAGGCGTCGACCTCTCCAGCGTCGCCTGGTTTGATGACCCGGTGGGTCTGGCAAGGTCGGATGCGATCGATGTCTTCGTCGAACTGATCGGTGGCGACGAGGGGCCGGCACGGTCCAGCGTCAGGGCCGCGCTTGAATCCGGTCGTCACGCGGTGACGGCGAACAAGGCGCTGCTCGCCAAACATGGCGTTTCGCTCGCCGAAGCCGCGGAGAAACGCGGGGTGCTCCTGAACTACGAGGCAGCCGTGGCGGGCGGTATCCCGGTCATCAAGACCATGCGGGAGGCGATGGCCGGCAATACGGTCACCCGCGTCTTCGGCATTCTCAACGGAACCTGCAACTACATCCTGACCCGGATGGAAGCCGAAGACATCTCGTTCGAGGAATGCCTGAAGGACGCCCAGCGCCTCGGCTACGCGGAAGCCGACCCGACCTTCGACATCGAAGGCAACGACACGGCCCACAAGCTCTCGATCCTGTCGAGCCTCGCGTTCGGTCATCGGATCGCCGCGGATGATATCTATCTCGAGGGCATCTCCAACATCAGCCAGGCCGACATCCGCGCCGCGGCGGAACTCGGTTACCGCATCAAGCTGCTGGGGGTCGCCCAGAGGACCGAGACCGGCGTCGAGCAGCGCGTCCATCCCACGATGGTGCCGACGGCATCGGTGATCGCCCAGGTCCACGGCGTCACCAACGCCGTGGCGATCGAGACCGACATATTGGGCGAACTGCTTCTCTCCGGTCCCGGTGCGGGAGGTAACGCAACCGCATCGGCGGTGATCGGCGACATAGCCGACATCGCCAAGAGCCGGCCAGGCTTCCAGCACGGACCGGTGTTCGGCCGCCCGGCGAAGGAACTAAAGCCTTACAAGCAGGCGAAGATGCGCAGTCACGCAGGCGGATACTTCATTCGTCTGACCGTGCACGACCGGATCGGGGTCTTTGCCGGAATCGCCAAGCGCATGGCCGACAACGAGATATCGCTGGAATCGATCGTCCAGCACGCCACCGGGGCGGGACAGGCGGACCAGAAGAACGTCATCCTGGTCACGCACGAGACTACCGAAGCGGCGGTGCGCAAGTCTGTCGACGGAATCACGCGCGACGGATTCCTCACCGACAAGCCCCAGGTGATCCGCATCGAGCGGGCAGGTTGAGCCGGGCGCCGATCTAAATCGATTCTTATGGGGCGCGGGCCGCTTGACCCGTCTTTGCGGTCTTGTCCCCGTCATGGGCCTTTGACAAAAGGGGCTCACCGCCACTCCGGCGGTTCCAGCTAGCAGAGACGGAAGAAAAATGGCCCAGGGCGCAAACGCCGGTCTCGACCGTATCCTGACTCTTGAACTCGTACGCGTGACCGAGCGTGCTGCGGTAGCCGCGGCGCGGCTCAGAGGCAGGGGCGACGAGAAGGCGGCCGATCAGGTGGCGGTCGACGCGATGCGTTCGGAGCTCAACCGGCTGCCGATCAGGGGAACGGTGGTAATTGGCGAGGGTGAGCGGGACGAAGCGCCAATGCTCTATATCGGCGAGGAGGTCGGCGCCGGAAAGGGACCCGTGGTCGACATCGCTCTCGACCCGCTCGAAGGCACGACGATCTGTGCCAAGAATTTGCCGAATGCATTGGCCGTCGTTGCGATCGCCGAGAAAGGCAGCCTGCTGTTCGCACCAGACGTCTACATGGACAAGATCGCCATCGGCCCGGGCTATCCGCCCGGCGTGGTCCAACTCGACGCTTCGGCGACGGATAACATCCACAGCCTGGCCAAAGCAAAGGGCGTGCCGGTGGAAGAGATCACGGCCTGCATTCTCGACCGTCCGCGCCATTCAAGGCTGATCGACGCGGTGAGGGCAACCGGCGCGGCGATCCGGCTGATCGGCGACGGTGACGTTGCGGGCGTCATCCACACAACCGATCCCGACGAGACGGGGATCGACATCTATCTGGGAACTGGCGGAGCGCCGGAGGGGGTGCTCGCCGCCGCGGCACTGCGCTGCACGGGCGGCCAGATGCAGGGGCGACTTCTGCTCGACACCGAGGAAAAGATCGCCCGCGCCGGCAAGATGGGAATCAAGGACCCCAACAAGCTCTATCAGATGGAGGAGATGGCGCGCGGCGACGTGCTGTTCGCGGCGACCGGCGTCACTGACGGCAACATGCTCGAAGGCGTGAAGTTCGGCCGCCACGCCATCCAGACGCACACCATCGTCATGCGATCGTCGTCCAAGACGGTGCGCGAGATCAAAGCCCGCCACCAGGACATGGACAAGTTCTGAGCCGCGCCCCCGCGCAACTCAAGATGGCCGGTCCGGACCGTATGCCGCGAGGAAGATGCGGACGACTTCGCGCGCGTGCGCATCGAGGGCTCTTGCCGGGGGTATTGCCCTGTTGCCCAGGAACATGGCGTCGTTGACCGGCGCGCCCATGATCATCCAGTTGAGGTTCGACGCGGCGATGGTGACGTCGTCAGCCTTCATGGCTCCTCGCCGCAGATAACCTTCAAATGCCCTCGCGAGCCGGCCGATGGAGCGCGCGGGTCCGCGTTCATGCAGGGCCGCCCCCAGCTCGGGAAAGCGGTCTGCCTCCGCGATTACAAGGCGCCTGAGCTGCAACAGGCGCGGGGTCATGATCAATGCAAGTTGCGTTCTGGCGAAGTCGAGGAGGAAGCGCTCGATGGGTACGTCATCCGCCGGATCGGCCACCTTCTCCTGAAGTTGGTCGCCGGCAAGGCCGCTCATGCCACGGATGACGGCGACGAAAAGCTCTTCCTTGCTCTGGAAGTGGGCGTAGACGGTCTGTTTGGACACGCTCGCCGTTGCGGCGATGTCGTCCATGCTCGCGCCGAGGAAACCGTCGCGCAGAAACACATCCGAGGCGGCGGAAACGATCGACTTCCGGGTCCGCTCGACGCGGGTCTTCGCTCCGTTGCCCACCAGCACCTTCCTCTCGAAGAGGTTCGAACCTATGCCAAGACTGTTGACTGATCAAACTGGACGGTACAGTCTAATCAATGACTCCCATGGAGGTCGAAGTGACTGGCGCACGTCGTAGATTTCGAACCATAGGCTGCTCCTGCGGGAGGGCCGCGATCGAGGCGATCGGGGAACCGATCATGACAGCGGCATGCTATTGTCCGAGTTGCCAGGAAGCCGGCAAGCGGTTTCGCGCCCTTCCCGGAGCGCCTGCCGTCATCGGCGACGACGGCGGCACGGAGTTCGTCATGTTCCGCAAGGATCGATTGCGCTGTCTGCGCGGCGCCAATCAGCTGAGGGAACATCGGCTGACGCCAAAGTCCCCGACTAGGCGGGTCGTCGCGATCTGCTGCAACAGCCCGATGTTCCTGGAATTCGAGAGCGGCCACTGGCTGTCGGTCTATGCGGATCGCCTGAAACCTGCCGAACGGCCGGTCCTGGAGATAAGGACCATGACCAAATATCGGCCAGCGGGTGTCACGTTCACCGACGATCTGCCCAGTCCGGCGACGCATTCGGTCTCCTTCATGTGGCGGTTGCTGCGCGCGTGGATGGCGATGGGCTTCAAGGCACCAAAACTCGATTATGTGAAAGGCGCCATCGATGCCCCGCAAGGCTGAGGGCTCAGAAAAGATCGCGATCGAGAATTTCACCTCGCCCGGGCATGTCCAAAGGGTCGATCGCGAGAAGTACGAGGCGATGCGGGATGCCCTGCTGGCGGTGCTGCCGTCCGGCGAGCCGGGCCTGACTGTCGCCGAGGCCAAGAAGAGGTTGCTGCCGCTGCTGCCGGAAACGCTGTTTCCTGGCGGCGGCAAGGCAGGCTGGTGGATGAAGGCCGCGCAACTCGACCTCGAGGCCAAGGGCAGGGTGGTACGAGAAAAGACCAAGCCCCTGCGGCTGCATCGCAGATCTTAGGACAAGCGCTCGTCGGTTGCTTTGCACTCCCGCCCCCGAACCGCCTATGGTCCGGGCATGCACCTCCCGCCCGCCCGCACCGACTCGCAGAAGCGCCTGTTTCTCGGCGTCCGGCGCTCCGCCACCGGGATCGCCTGGGGACACCGTCTGGACGAACGCCAGGATGCGCTGGCGCTGGCGATTGCGCAGACGAACGGCGTCGGGGACGTTTTGGCGCGTGTTCTCGCCGGACGGGGCGTCACGCCAGATGCGACCGCGCTGTTCCTCGATCCGACGATCCGCGACCTGCTGCCCGACCCATCGTCACTCACCGACATGGACGCCGCCGCGATGCGACTCGCCGAGGCGGTGCTTCGCGGGGAGAAGGTCGCCATCTTTGGCGACTACGACGTCGACGGCGCGGCATCCTCGGCGCTTCTCAGGCGCTTCCTCGGCGCCTTCGGCATCGAGGCCGAGATCTATATTCCCGACCGCATCTTCGAGGGCTACGGACCGAACCCGGAGGCGATGCGCGAGCTTGTCGCGCGCGGAGCGTCACTCATCGTCACCGTCGACTGCGGCACCAACAGCGGCCCCTCGATCGCGGCCGCGAGAGCCTCTGGAGCCGACGTGGTCGTGCTGGATCACCACCAGGTCGGCGCGACGCTCCCGGAAGGCGTCCCCATCGTCAATCCGAACCGCGAAGACGATCTGTCGGGGCAGGGGCATCTTTGCGCTGCCGGCGTCACCTTTCTGGCGCTGGTGCGAACTGCGTCCGTGCTCAAGGCGCGGGGCTCGACGGTGCCCGTCGATCTCCTCGGGCTGCTCGACCTCGTGGCGCTGGCTACCGTGTGCGACGTGGTGCCCCTGGTCGGCGTCAACCGCGCCTTCGTCGTCAAGGGCCTGCTTGCCGCGCGGCGGCAGGACAATGCGGGGCTTGCGGCACTCGCCCGTACGGCCCGCATCGGCGAGCCGCTTGCCCCCTTTCATCTCGGTTTTCTGATCGGTCCGCGCATCAACGCAGGAGGCCGCATCGGAGATGCCGCGCTCGGCAGCCGGCTGCTGGCGACCGACGACCTCGGCGAGGCCCAGACGATCGCGGAGACGCTCGATCGCCTCAACCAGGAGCGGCAGGCCATGGAGCAGCAGATGCTGGCCGAGGCACGGGCCGAGGCCGATGCCGAACTGGCGCATGGCGATGGCCCCGCGATCCTCGTGACCGCAAGCGATCACTGGCATCCAGGCGTCGTCGGACTGCTGGCCTCGCGTCTGAAGGATCACGCGAGAAGGCCGGCGTTCGCCATCGCGTTCAACGCGTCGGGCACGGGGACGGGCTCGGGCCGATCAGTGGCCGGCTTCGATCTCGGGCGCCTTGTGCGTGACGCCGTTGCTCAGGGCCTGCTGGTGAAGGGAGGGGGGCATGCGATGGCTGCGGGTATCACGCTCGAGCGCACGCGACTGGCGGACCTCAGGGGATTCTTCGAGGAAAGGGCCGGTTCGGCGGTCGCGCGCCTGCGTGAGGAGGAGCGTCTGCTCGTGGACGCGGCTGTCTCCGCGGAGGGCGTGACCATGAAACTCGTCAACGAGATTGACAGGGCCGGGCCATACGGCGCGGGCCACCCGCAGCCGGTGTTCGCGCTACCGCGTCACCGTATCGCCGATGTCCGGCCGGTGGGCGCCGGCCACCTGCGCGTTGACCTGCGTTCGGAGAGTGGCGGCAGGCTGTCCGCCATGGCGTTCCGATCAGCGGCCGGCGACCTCGGCAGATTTCTGACCGGGCACCGGTCGGGACCGGTCCACGTCGCGGGCAACATCTCGGCAAACCACTGGAACGGCCAGACCTCCGCCCAGTTCAGAATCGTCGACGCGGCGGAGGCTTGAGGATCAGACGAGGACCGTCTGAAGCCGCTCGAGTTCGGCAATGTTGGCTTTCGTCGCCTCATAGCCGATGCGGATCGATTCGTCGGCGCGATGGAACTCCGAAAGTCCGATATGTCCGAGCTTCGGCTGGAGCGACATGTCCGGCGGGTCGCCGGCAAGGCGGGCTCGCGAGATACGATCCTGGATGATGTTGAAGGCTTCGACCATGACGCCCGTTATGCCGAGCCGCGCATCGCGCTGGCTGGGAGCCTTGGCCGTGTCCGGGGTGACCGGAAGCGGCTCTTCGGCGCCCGCACTGTGCTTGAGGACCGCAGCCCTGCCATAGAGGTCGTAATGCAGGTTGACGGCAACCACGAGCGACTGCTCGTAGGCGCGGCAGACCGATACCGGAACCGGATTGACCAGCGCGCCGTCAACCAGCAGGCGCTTGTTGCAGACGACCGGCTCGAACACGCCGGGCAGTGCGTATGAAGCGCGCATGGCGGTGATGAGGGAGCCGCTGGACAGCCAGATCTCGTGGCCAGTCCGGATTTCCGCGGCAACGCATACAAAGGGCTTCGGCAGATCCTCGAAGGTCGTGCCGTTCATGTGCTGCTGCATCCTGGCGGTCAATTTCATGCCGCCGAACAGCCCCGCGCCACCGAGATGCAGATCGAGCAGACCGAAGATACGTCGCCGCGTGAGGCTGCGGGCAAAATCCTCCAGCTCGTCGAGCTTGCCCGCGAGATAGCAACCGCCCACCAGCGCGCCGATCGAGGTCCCGGCGATCATGCTGATCTCGACCCCCGCCTCCTCGAGCGCCCGGATGACGCCGATATGGGCCCAGCCGCGCGCGGCGCCGCCGCCGAGCGCCAGTGCGATGCCCGAGCGCTTTTGTCGCGACGCGTCGGACGACCCGCCTACAGACGAGAAGTCAACGGCCTCGCTCATTGCGGGCCGATGTCTCATCGACGCCCATTCGAGCATCGTGCTCTCCCCTGTTTCCCCGATCTCACCATAGGGCATCCGCCTATCGAAACCGTGAAGCTGCGTGGTTTCCAGATCGCAAAGGGTTCACTTGCCACGGTGAACCTGCGCTGAACCCTCGAAGGGGGAATTGGAGGTCAGCCCGCCATCCCGGTCGACCGACCGATAAAAGCACGAACGGCGTCCGGTGTGGCAGGTCTCACCGTCGCCCTCCACGTTCACCCTCAGCAGAACGGCATCCTGATCACAATCGGTGAGGACCTGAACGACGCGCTGCAGGTTGCCGGACGTCTCGCCCTTCTTCCACAGGGCTTGCCGAGACCGCGACCAGTAGTGGGCGACCCCGGTCCGGAGCGTAAGCGAAAGCGCCTGCGCGTTCATATGCGCGACCATGAGCACCGTTCCGTCCCCGGCGTCCGCGACCACCGCGGTGACCAATCCATCGGCGTCGAAACGGGGTGCGAAGATTGCACCCTCTTCCTGTTCCGCCTTGCTGCCGGGCTTGTCGAAAACGATCTCAGTCATCGCCGGGTTCCTTGTCGAAGCCCGGCTTCTCCGCCGGGTCAGGCGTGGGGCATCGCCCGCACCATGGTGACGAAGCGGAGCTGCTCCTCAGGGCTGTCCTTGAACGCTCCGGTGAAGGTCGACGTCAAGGTGGTCGAGCCCTGCTTTCGGATGCCGCGCATCGCCATGCACATGTGCTCCGCCTCGATCATCACTGCCACGCCGCGCGGATTGAGCACGTCCTGGATGACGTTGGCGATCTGCGCCGTCATTGCCTCCTGCGTCTGCAGGCGGTGTGCAAAGATGTCGACGACCCGGGCGATCTTCGACAGGCCTACCACCTTTCCGTCCGGCAGATAGGCGACGTGCGCCCTGCCGATGATCGGCACCATGTGATGCTCGCAGTGGGAATGGAACTGGATGTCGCGGACCAGCACAAGATCGTCATAGCCGGCGACCTCCTCGAAGGTGCGCCCAAGTTCGTCCGCCGCGCACATGTCATAGCCCGAGAATATCTCCCGATATGCCTTCATGACGCGGGTCGGCGTATCGACCAGACCCTCGCGGTCCGGATTGTCGCCGGTCCAGCGGATCAGGGTGCGCACCGCCGCCTCGACCTCGGCAGCCGACGGCCGGTCGGTCGCCGGCTTGTCCATGTAATCGGCGCGGGGCATGATCTTGCGGACAACGGCGTCCATGCGGCTTCTCCCGTAGTTCCCGACGAGGGAACGAGTTGAACGGTTGTCTGCCTGTTTCCGGACCGTCCGGTCCATCCAGCGGGCATGCGACCGGAGCGGTCAGGGTTCGTCGCCTTGCTGCTTCCGGATTGCAAGCACTATATAAGTTCGGCCAGCGCCATGGGAAGGCGCGACGGCGAAACGCCCGTTCGCCTTTCCGGCGCGGAGTGGAATCTGATGATCGACGACGTCTACAATGCGAAAATTCTCGGCTTCGCGGGCAACATCGGCCGGATCGGCCGCCTGGAAGCCCCGGATGCATCAGCCACGGCGCACTCAAAGCTTTGCGGCTCGACCGTGAGGATCGACCTCAAGATGGAGGGCGACACCGTCACCGACTTCGCCCATGATGTGAAGGCCTGTGCGCTCGGACAGGCTTCGTCCTCGATCATGGCGGCAAACGTCGTCGGCGCGACTGCCGAGGAATTGCGCGTGGTGCGCGAGGCGATGCGCACCATGCTGAAGGAGAATGGAGCGCCGCCCGAAGGCCGGTTCGCCGACCTGAAGTTTCTGGAACCGGTGCGCGACTACAAGGCGCGACATGCCTCGACGATGCTGACCTTCGACGCGGTGGTCGACGCGATCACCCAGATCGAGGCCAAGCGCGGCGAGCGGGCCGCCTAACCCGCCGCCGCCGATTTCGAGCTGTCCGACGCAAGCATGTCCCGCACCATCGGGAGCACCTTCGTGCCGTAGAGTTCGACGCTCTTCATCATCTTCTCGTGGCCGAGCGTGCCGGCGGAGTACTTCATGTCGAAGCGCGCGGCGCCGAGCGCCTTGACGGTGGCCGCGATCTTCTTCGCGACCGTCTCGGGCGAGCCCACATAGAGGGAGCCGCGATCGGCCTCGCCATTGAACGTGTCGATGCTGGTGGGGCCCCAACCGCGCTCACCGCCGATGCGGTCGTGCATCGCCTTGTACCCCGGCCAGAGTTCTTCACGCGCCTGGCTGTCCGTCGCGGCGACGTGTCCCGGCGAGTGCACGCCGATGGGGAGCTTGGGGGTGCCGAGCTGGTCGAGCGCCTGATGGTAGAGGTCGGTATAGGGCTTGAACCGCTTGGGATCGCCGCCGATGATGGCGAGCATCAGCGGCAGGCCGTAGCGCGCCGCCCGGATCACCGATTCCGGACTGCCGCCGACGCCGATCCAGGTCTTCAGCTTGCCGTCCTCGATCGGCGGATAGACCCGCTGGTCCTTCAACGGGGCGCGTACCGTTCCTTGCCAGCTGACCGGCTCCTCCTTGAGCAGCGCGGCAAAGAGGTCGAGCTTCTCGGTGAAAAGCTTCTCGTAGTCGTTGAGCCGGAACCCGAAGAGAGGGAACGACTCCGTGAAGGAGCCCCGGCCGAGGATGACTTCCGCGCGACCGTTCGAGAGCGCGTTGAGCGTGGAGAAGCGCTGATAGACACGGATGGGGTCGTCGGAGCTGAGAACGGTGACCGCCGAGCCGAGCTTGATTGTCTTGGTCCTTGACGCGATCGCTGCGAGGACAACCTCCGGCGCTGCTACCGCGAAGTCGTCGCGATGATGTTCGCCCACGCCGATGAAATAGACGCCTGTCTGGTCGGCGAGCACCGCCTCGTCGACGACGTTGCGGATCACCTGCGCCTGCGGGAGCAACGTGCCGGTCGCGTCGATGGTTACGTCGCCGAACGTGTCGAGGCCGAGTTCGATAGGGGCTGGCATAGGCCCTCCAAGTCTGGATTTGGTTTCATTCCGACAGGTAGTCGGAACAGCGCCCTGTTTCAAACACGCCAAACAGGACGCATTGTTCAATAGTTGCGCGCGGTGGCGGCCAGCAACGATTGAAGATCGACACGGCCAGGTCCATCTTTGGGCCATGCGGAACGAAGAGAGCGGCCACATCCACGGACCGGGTCATCGACGCCCGGCCGGGCGCAACTGGTCTGGGCCGTGGCGGCGCACCCCGGGTCGGCTGGTCGGAACATCGCTGGTGCGTCTCTATCAGCTCACCCTTTCGGGCTTCACAGGCAACTCTTGCCGCCACCTGCCGACCTGCTCCGAATACGCCTATGAGGCGACCGCGCGGCATGGGCTGTGGCCGGGCGGATGGATGGGACTGTTCCGGGTCATGCGCTGTGGACCGGGCGGAACGCATGGTTTCGACCCGGTGCCTGAAACGCTAGAGGCCCGCTATGTCTGGTATCGTCCGTGGCGCTACTGGCGCATCGCCGCAAAGAGGTCCGGCGGTCCGCACTGAACAGGGCCTTTACGGTCGGCGATTCTGCTCTTAGAAGCCCACCGTCGCCGGACGCATCCGGCATCACGCCACCCGCGCTCGTATGCGGGACTGGATAGGAGAAGACCATGGCTACCGTTCCCCTGACATTTCCCGATGGGTCCGTGCGCGAATTCGACGCCGCGACCACGGGCGCGCAAATCGCAGAATCCATCTCGAAGTCGCTCGCCAAGAAGGCGGTCGCCTATGCGCTCGATGGTACCGTGCGCGATATGACCGATCCCGTCGGTCGCGCCGGAAGGATCGAGATCGTCACCCGCGAGGATGCGCGTGCGCTGGAACTGATCCGGCACGACGCGGCGCATGTTCTCGCGGAGGCGGTGCAGGAACTGTGGCCGGGCACGCAGGTCACGATCGGCCCGGTCATCGAGAACGGATTCTATTACGACTTCGCGCGCAACGAGCCGTTCACGCCCGACGATTTCCCGACGATCGAGAAGAAGATGCGGGAGATCATCGGCCGCAACAAGCTGTTCACGAAAGAGGTCTGGGGGCGCGACAAGACGAAGAAGTTCTTCCGCGACAAGGGCGAGGCCTACAAGGTCCAACTGGTCGACGCGATACCCGAAGACCAGGATATCAAGCTCTATTCGCAGGGCGAATGGACCGATCTTTGCCGCGGTCCGCACATGGTTTCGACGGGACAGATCGGCAGCGCCTTCAAGCTCATGAAGGTGGCTGGCGCCTATTGGCGCGGCGATTCCAACAACCCGATGCTCACCCGCATCTACGGCACGGCATGGCGGACGCAGGAGGAGCTCGAGGGCTATCTCCACATGCTGGAGGAGGCAGAGAAGCGTGACCACCGCCGCCTTGGCCGCGAGATGGACCTGTTCCATTTCCAGGAAGAGGGACCAGGGGTCGTCTTCTGGCACGCCAAGGGCTGGAAGATGTTCCAGAACCTCGTCTCCTACATGCGCCGCCGCCTCGACGCGTTGGACTATCAGGAGGTGAACGCACCGCAGGTGCTCGACAAGAGCCTATGGGAGACGTCCGGCCATTGGGGCTGGTACCGCGACAACATGTTCAAGGTCACGGTCGCCGGGGACGATACCGACGACGACCGCGTCTTCGCGCTCAAGCCCATGAACTGTCCGGGTCACGTGCAAATCTTCAAGCACGGTCTCAAATCTTACCGCGATCTCCCTATAAAGCTTGCGGAATTTGGCAATGTTCACCGTTATGAGCCCTCGGGCGCGCTGCATGGGCTGATGCGTGTGCGCGGCTTCACCCAGGACGACGCGCACATCTTCTGCACGGAGGAACAACTCGCCGCCGAATGCCTGAAGATCAACGATCTCATCCTGACGACGTATGCCGACTTCGGCTTCCAGGAGATTCAGGTCAAACTCTCGACCCGGCCTGAAAAGCGGGTCGGCTCGGACCAAGCCTGGGACCACGCCGAAGAGATCATGCTGGGAGTGCTGCGCACGATCGAGGAGCAGTCGGGCGGCAAGATCAAGACGTCGATCAATCCGGGCGAGGGCGCCTTCTACGGGCCGAAGTTCGAATATGTGCTCAAGGATGCGATCGGTCGCGAGTGGCAGTGCGGCACGACGCAGGTCGACTTCAACCTGCCGGAACGTTTCGGCGCGTTCTACATCGACCGCGATTCGGAGAAGAAGCAGCCGGTGATGATCCACCGCGCCATCTGCGGCTCGATGGAGCGCTATCTCGGCATCCTGATCGAGAACTATGCCGGCCACCTGCCGCTTTGGTTCGCACCGGTGCAGGTGGCGGTGGCCACGATCACGTCGGAGGCCGACGACTACGCCACCGAGGTGACGGCCATGCTCAAGAACGCGGGCATCCTGGCTGAATCGGACCTACGCAACGAGAAGATCAACTACAAGGTGCGCGAGCACAGCCTCGCCAAGGTGCCGCTGATCCTCGTGTGCGGAAAACGGGAAGCCGAGGAGCGCGCCGTCAACATACGGCGACTTGGTTCGCGCGATCAGGAAGCCATGGCGCTCGATGACGCGGTCGCTATGCTGAAGCGCGATGCCACGCCGCCAGATCTGCGACGCAAATGGGGCACCGCGTGACACCCCAGGCCAGGATGCAAAACCCGGTTCAGTCGGCGTCGGCTGCCGGCTCGCTGGCGGTCTGCGATAGCGTCTTCGAGGTGATCAGCTCGACTCCGGCGTCGTTCTCGCCGGGCACGATCGTGTATTCGCGCTGATAGATGCGATCACGGTTCTTGGCGATGACGACGTACTCGCCTTCCGCCAGAACGACAGAGGCATACGCTCCAACGCTCTCATACACCGGGTCGCCGGAATCGCTGACGATCGACCAGGCCGTATCGGCGATCGCCTCGCCACCTTCCTCGCGCACGAGCTTGAAGGTGACATCGGCGGCCCGGTGTTCGACGGTCGCGTCCGTCAGCTTGCCCGCGTCGACGCGGATGTCGGACCTGATCACCGCGTTCACGCCACCGAAGGTCGACACAACATGGTAGGTCCCTGACTTGAGCCGCACCACCCTGTCGGGCTTAACATCCGGTATGATGAGGGCGCGTTCGCCGTCTGTATCCGGCGTCGCCTCGTAGATCGAGAACTTCAGCTTGCTCGCGGCGATCGGCGCGCCGCCCGACAAGACGGCGTCTAGCCGGAGCCCGCCGGCATCGAGGACGAGGCTTTCGGTCCGCGATTCGAGCCCGACCGTGATTCGCTTGGTGGCGCCAGCCCGCCCAAAGGTGGCGTGGACGAGATAGCTGCCCGGCTCCAACTGGAACACCTGCGTTCCGCCCTGCGCGGAAGCCACCAGAGGCAGTTTCCCGTCCGAACCCGGTTCGGGGCGGAAGACGCGCCAGACAAGGCCGCTCGGTATTTCGGCCGATTCGGCGGTCAGTTGCGCCGACAGGGTAATTTCTCCGGGACCAGCCGTGGCGAGCGGACCTTCCGGCCGGACCGGAGCGAAACTCGTTACGCCGTCCGCCGGCGCCGTCTCCTGCGCGTGCAGCGCCGGGACCATGAGCCCGGCGGCGACGAGAAGCAGGCCGATCAGCCGGCGCATGGATTTCAACATGCTTGCGTTGAAGCCCAAGGCGGTGGCAATTTCAAGGCCCGCCGTCCAGTCCCGCAGCCCGAGCTTTCCTTCGGAGACCGCTTCAGCCAGGTCGCACCCGAGGTTCCTGAAGTGAACAAGCCAATTCTCGACTATCTTCTGACCCGCAATTCCATTCCGATCATCGATCTCAAGGAACCGGGACCCACCGACGCGGAGATCGAAACGATCATCCGCGCGGCGTCGCGCGTTCCGGATCACGGCAAGCTGGCACCGTGGCGCTTCATCCTCTATCGGGGGGACGCCCGCCATCGCGTGGGCGAATTGCTCGCCGACCTCGCCGGGAGACGCGAAGGCCCACTTTCGGATGTCCGCCGCGACCAGGAGAAGGCTCGGTTCGCGCGCGCTCCGCTGGTGGTCGGTGTGGTTTCGGTGCCCAAGCCGCACCCGAAGATCCCCGAATGGGAAAAGTTCCTTTCCGGCGGGGCGGCAGCGATGAACCTCGTCATCGCCGCCAACGCATTCGGCTATGGCACCAACTGGATATCGAACTGGTATGCCGACGTTCCCGAGGGAAGGGCGCTGCTGGGCCTGGCTCCGGACGAGCGGGTCATCGGATTCGTGCACATCGGAACATTCTCCGGCGAAGTTCAAGGCCGACCGCGTCCCGAGGTTTCGACACTGTACGCGGACTATTCCGGTCCCTGGGGCTGAGCATGTTCTACGAGCCGTCCAAGGGCCACGGACTGCCACACGATCCTTTCAAGGCCATTGTGGCGCCGCGACCGATAGGTTGGATTTCGTCGCTGGCGAGCGACGGCTCGCTCAATCTCGCTCCCTACTCCTTCTTCAATGCGCTCGGCACCCATCCGCATCTCGTGATGTTCTCCTCGGAGGGCGTGAAGGACAGCGCGACCTTTGTCGGCGAGACCCGCGAGTTCGTGGCGAATCTGGTGGGGCGTGCGCTTGCCGAGAGGATGAACGCCACCTCGGTGGACGCTCCGCGCGGCGTGTCGGAGTTCGGCTATGCCGAATTGACGCCGGAGCCATCCTCGCTGGTAAAGCCGCCGCGGGTGAAGGAGGCTCTGGCAGCGCTCGAATGCAAGGTGACGGACATATTCGAGCCCAAGGCGCTGGACGGTCGACCGTCGGGCAAGATCATCACAGTCGCCGAGGTCGTCGGTGTCCATATCGACGACTCGGCGCTAACGAACGGAATGTTCGACATCGTCAAGGTCGGCACCGTCGCCCGTCTGGGCTACATGGACTATGCAGCGGTCACCGAGACCTTTCCCATGCGCCGACCACGCTGGAAGGCGGATGAGGGACCGGGCTAGGCTCGACCGGCCGCGCGCGCCCTGGCCAGCAAGCGCTCGGCGAGACGCAGATGCGGGCGATCATACATCTTGCCGCCTATCGCCAGCACGCCGGGATTGCCCGCCATCTCGAACGCTTCGATGACGGCGCGCGACTGTTCGACAGCCTCGGTCGAAGGCGTGAATGCGGCATTGATGACCGGAACCTGAGCCGGATGAATGGCCATCTTCGCTGTGAAGCCGTCACGCTCGGCCTCCACGCAATCTCGCGCGAAGCCCCTTTCGTCCCGGAAATCCGGAAACACCGTATCGATCGCCGCGACGTCGGCGGCGCCGGCCGCTAGCAGGGCCATCATGCGCGCGTAGCGGAACACGTCCAGATAACGCCCGTCCTCGCCGCGGGCCACGCGGGCGCCGATGGACGCGGAGAGATCCTCCGCGCCCCAGGTCAGGCCAGCGAGCCGCGGTTGGTGGGTCCACGTCGCGCCGGCCAGCAAGGCGGCGGCGGTCTCGGTGATGATCGGGATGATGCCCGTCGAGCCGTCCTCCACGCCCGCCTCGGCTTCGGCGACCCTCAGCATCACCGCAAGATGGATCGTGTCCGCGGCGCCGACCGCCTTCGGCAGCATGATGCCGTCGATGCCCGCGGAAACCACAGCCGCGACATCGGCAGCGGTCATGCCAGTCGTCAGGTCGTTGACCCGGACATAGACCTTGGGCCCGCCCTCGGCCCTGAGCGCCCTGATCGAGCTCGGCGCGACCCTGCGCGCTGTTGCCTTGTTTTCGGGCGAGACCGAGTCCTCGAGATCGACGATCACAACGTCCGCGCCAGAAGCGAAGGCCTTTTCGAGCTTTCGCTCGGAATCGCCCGGACAAAACAGAAGCGAGCGCATCAGACGGGGCGCTTCATCATCATCGCCTGCCGCCGGCATCGCGCGACGAGCGTCCCGTCCTGATTGAAGGCGCGGTGCTCGAACTCGACGATGCCGCGGTCCGGGCGGGACTTGGATTCACGGACCGACACGATTTCGGTTTCCACGGCGATCGTGTCGCCGTGAAACACGGGATGAGGGAACGCCGTGTCCGTCATGCCGAGATTACCGATCGTGGTGCCGAGAGTCGTCTCGTGCACCGAGATGCCAATCATCAGCCCGAGCGTGAACAGCGAGTTCACGAGCGGCTTGCCCCACTCGCTCTTCGCGGCGAAGTCGAAGTCGATATGCAGGGGCTGAGGGTTCATGGTCATGACCGAAAAGATCACGTTGTCGCTCTCGGTCACCGACCGCCTCAATGGATGCCTGATGACCGTTCCAACGATGAATTCTTCGAGATAAAGACCTGCCACTTGACCCTCCTTGAGCGGTCGCTTGATAGAAGCTGACCCTTCGCGCTGCAAGGGCGTCGAACCATGATGGTCGGTTAACGAACGTGGTGAACCGTTCGTAAACCAATTCTCCCTAACGTCCGGTCATGCGGTGGGGCGTAGGTACTCGATGGTCGTCAACCACTTCCTGAAATGGGTGAGTACGGCGAGGGTGGCCGAACGGGCCGCGGCGGCTTCCGCCCTTGCGCGCGCTTATGTCGGCCGTGAACTCGACTTCGAGGATCGGTGTGCGGCGGAAGCGGCTCTGACCCTCTTGCTCGACGATCCGTCGGCAAAGGTCCGTCTGGCGCTCGCTGAAACGCTTTCGCTGAGCTGGCATGCGCCGGCGCAAATCGTCAATGCGCTTGCCTCCGACCAGCCAGAGATAGCGGCCGTCATACTGTCGCGTTCACCACTCATGTCGGAAGCCGATCTCATCGACCGGGTGGCTACGGGCAGCCCTTCGGTGCAGAAGACGATAGCCGGCCGGCCGCAGGTTTCCATGCCGCTCGCCGCGGCTGTCGCAGAGGTCGGGTCCGCCGACGCATGCATCGCGCTCGCGTCGAACGGCTCAGCGCAGGTCGCGACCCTCTCCTTCCTCCGCATCATTGAGCGCCACGGGCACGTCGCGGCGGTGCGGGAGGCGCTGCTTTCCCATCCGCGACTTCCTTCGGAAGGCAGACACCAATTGCTCGTCAAGGTCGGCGAAGCGCTTCGGGGCGCTCCGCTTGTCGTCGCCCTGATCGGCGCGGACCGGGCAGCGCGGCTTGCGCGTGACGCCTGTGTGACCGCGTCGGTGACGCTGATCGAAAATACTGGTGCCGCGGAGCACGCGGCGCTGGTGGAGCACCTGCGGCTGGCAGGTGAGCTGACGCCGGGCTTCATCGTAAGGACCGTGGCGCATGGCAAGATCGATTTCTTCGCCGCGGTCCTCGTTTCGCTGACCGGACAGGCCCGCGAACGGGTGACGGCGATGCTCGCGAATGGCCGCGCCACCGCGCTTTCGGCGATGTTCCGCAAGGCTGGGCTCGCCCCATCGACGCACGCGCCGCTCGTGCGAGCCCTGGGTATCTGGCGCGAAGTGGCGCGATGCGAACGCACCGCTGGAGTCCAGGAAGTAAGCTGGCTGATGCTGAAGGCGATGGGAGAGCGCGCGGAAGGCACCGATCTGGCCCAATTGCTCAAGTCGATCCATCTCGAAGCCCTGCGGGCCAATGCACGCGGTCACGCTCTGGCGATCGCCGCCGCCTGATCCTCCGGCTGCGGCCGGATCGGCGGTTGCAGGCCTCAGATATCCAGGGCCTCGGCCTCCGCGAACTCCGCGCGCTCCTGGATGAAGCGGAAGCGGGCTTCGGGCTTGGTGCCCATCAGCGTGTCGATGGCCCCCCTTGTCGCAGCCTGATCATCGAGGACTTCGACCCGCAGCAACGTGCGCTTCCTCGGGTCCATCGTCGTTTCCTTGAGCTGACTGGCCATCATCTCGCCCAGCCCCTTGAAGCGGCCGATCTCGATCTTGCCGCGCCCGGTGAACTGGACCTTCAGCAGTTCATCCTTGTGGGCGTCGTTCCGCGCATACATCGTCTTGCCGCCCTGGGTGATCTTGTAGAGCGGTGGAACGGCGAGGAAGAGATGGCCGCCGCGAATGAGATCCGGCATCTCCTGAAAGAAGAAGGTGATCAGCAGCGAGGCGATGTGTGCGCCATCCACGTCGGCGTCGGTCATGATGACGATGCGGTCGTAGCGCAGGTCTTCCTCGCGGTACCTCGTTCGCGTTCCACAACCGAGCGCCTGGATCAGGTCGGCGATCTGCTGGTTGCCCGATAGCTTCTCGTGGCCCGCGCTCGCGACGTTCAGGATCTTGCCGCGCAGCGGCAGCACCGCCTGGTTCTGGCGGTCGCGCGCCTGCTTGGCCGAGCCGCCGGCCGAGTCGCCCTCGACGATGAAGAGTTCCGCTCCAGCGGCCGCATTCTGCGCGCAGTCTGCGAGCTTGCCCGGAAGCCTGAGCTTGCGAACGGCGCTCTTGCGCGAAACCTCTTTCTCCTGACGCCTGCGCACACGCTCGTCGGCGCGAGCGATCACCCATTCGAGGAGCTTGGAGGCCTCCTGCGGATTGTCCGCCAGCCAGTGGTCGAACGGGTCGCGGAGCGCCGAGTCCACGATGCGCTGCGCCTCGACAGTCGCCAGCCGGTCCTTGGTTTGGCCGACGAATTCCGGCTCGCGGATGAACACCGACAGCATGCCGGCGGCGGAGATCATTACGTCCTCCGCCGTGACGATCGACGCGCGCTTGTTGCCGGTCAGGTCGGCATAGGCCTTCAGGCCGCGCGTCAGCACCGAGCGAAAGCCGAGTTCGTGCGTGCCACCCTCGGCGGTCGGAATGGTGTTGCAGTAAGAGTTGACGAAGCCGTCACCGCCGAACCAGGTCACTGCCCACTCGACCGAGCCGTGGCCGCTCTGCTTGTCGCTTTTGCCGGCGAAGATCTCCCGCGTCACCTGCATCTCGTCGCCAAGCGATGCAGCGAGATGGTCGCGCAGGCCTCCTGGAAAGTGGAACACCGCCTTGGCCGGCGTTGCGTCCTTGCCGGTGACGAGGGCCGGGTCGCAGGACCAGCGAATTTCCACGCCGCCGAACAAATAGGCCTTCGAGCGGGCCATACGATAGAGCCGTGCAGGCTCGAACCTGGCGCCCTTGCCGAAGATGTCCGGGTCCGGGTGGAAGCGCGTACGCGTGCCGCGCCGGTTATGCACCTCGCCAAGCTTTTCGAGCCCGCCCTGCGGGATGCCGCGTGAAAAGCGCTGGCGGTAGAGCTGGCGGCCGCGCGCAACCTCCACCTCGCAACTGTCCGAAAGCGCGTTGACCACAGACACGCCGACGCCATGCAGGCCGCCGCTGGTCTCATAGACCTTGGAATCGAACTTTCCACCCGAATGCAGCGTCGTCATGATGACTTCGAGCGCCGACTTCTTCGGGAATTTCGGATGCGGATCGACCGGGATGCCGCGGCCGTTGTCGGTTACGGTGAGAAAGCCATCGGCGTCGAGGTCCACTTCGATGAAGGTGGCGTGGCCCGCGACCGCCTCGTCCATCGAGTTGTCGATGACTTCCGCGAACAGGTGGTGCAGCGCCTTCTCGTCGGTGCCGCCGATATACATGCCGGGCCGGCGGCGCACGGGCTCGAGGCCTTCCAGTACCTCGATATGGCTCGCGTCGTAGCCTTCCGAACCGTCGCGGGCGGACTGCTGGCGTTTCGTGGCCTGCAAGAGCGGATCGCCCGTACGCATGGCGGAACGCGCCGCCGTCGCCGGCTTCTCGAGATTGGCGAAGAGGTCGTTGCTGTCGTCCATCCGGTCCAGAAATCCGTTACGCGAATCACGCGCGATACTGCCACGCGGACAGGTCTCGGCGACAGTGGGTTCCCGTTCCGTTCATATCGGGCAGGGCGTCACCGGCTGCAAGCCTTCGATAACCACGCAGGCCGAATTCGATCAAACTTGGCTCATTCGTCTACGCATTTCTTTAAGTTTGATGCCTAGCGTCGCTGCAAGAACCCGGAAATCGCGGGCAAACGGGGCAAAGGGCTTGAATCGCAAGGTCATCACCATGATCGGCATCGCCGCCGTTTTCGGCGCGCTGTCGATCTTCGCGGCCGACTTCTGGGTCAAGAGCGCAGCCAATGCGCGGTCCCGGGATGTCGTGCGCGAGGTCGCCGTGCCGGTCGCCGCGCCCGAGACCCAGTTCAGGACGATCGTGGTCGCCACCGCGCCGCTTCGCTTCGGCATGGAGATCGACGAGACGCAGCTGGCGGTGATCAAGTGGCCGCAGGAATCCCTGCCCGGCGGCGCCTTCGCAAGCATTGACGATCTGCTCGCCGAAGGTTCGCGCATGGTGCTGTCGCCGATCGAACCGAATGAGCCGGTGCTGCTCGCCAAGCTGTCAGGCCCGAACGGTCGTGCAACCCTGTCGAACCTGCTTGCTCCCGGCATGCGCGCGGTCACCATCAAGACGGACGAGATCGCGGGCGTCGGCGGCTTCGTCGCGCCGGGCGACCGGGTCGACGTCGTCCTGACCCGCGATGCCGGCGAAATTCTCGAGGTCGCTGGCAACGCGCAAGGCGCTTCCGGGTCGTCGATCGCCACCGAGATCGTGGTCGAGAACGCCAAGGTGCTGACCGTGGGGCAAGGCGCGGACACGCGTCAGATCAGTCCCCAGGTCGTCTCCTCCGTGACCATCGAGGTCACCGCGGACCAGGCCCAGAAGGTGGCGCTGGCGCGCAACATCGGCGCGCTGTCCCTATCGCTCCGGTCGGCGGGGGGCGAGGGCGTCGCGAAGGGCGGGCTGACGACGATATCCGATTTCGGCGGCTCGATCGCCGCCCGGGCGGCGGCAGCGGCCGCAGCAGCGGTCGAGACGGTCGCCGCCGAGCCCGAGGAGCCGAAGTTCCGGACGGTGATCGTGACACGCGGTCTCGAGCCGCAGAGCTACCAGGTGCTGATGGG
Organism: Rhizobiaceae bacterium; assembly: GCA_050184585.1. GTDB lineage: Bacteria > Pseudomonadota > Alphaproteobacteria > Rhizobiales > Rhizobiaceae > JBFXAF01. The sequence goes on from JBFXAF010000001.1 coordinate 449,206, forward strand.
ACAGAAGGACGACGACCGCTGAGGGGCGGACGACGGGACAGGTCATGATGGGACGGGTGGCAACAGTCTGGGCGTGGAGCGCGCGCGTCGTCATCGGCGCCGCCATGATCGCCGCCGGTCTCGCCTCGACGCCGGCGTCGGCCGACACCAAGGTCATCCAGGTCTCCGCGGGGAAGACGACATCGATCCGGGTCGCGAAGGGCAAGCCGCAGACGTTGCGGACGAGCGTCCCGTTCTACGAAATCGTCATCGGCGACCCCGAGATCGCCAACGTCAATCCGCTTACGGACCAGTCCTTCTATGTGCTCGGCAACAATCTGGGCACCACGGGCATCGCGCTCTTCGACGAGAACCGGCAACTCGTCGGCTCGGTCGACATCGAGGTTGCGCTGGACACCGAGAAACTCGCCAGCACGATCCGCCAGTCCGTTCCCGGTTCCGACATCACCGTCGATTCAGCAAATGGCAGGCTGGTGCTTTCGGGTTCGGCCGAGGACGCCGTCGCCGCCGAGAAGGCGAAGGAAATCGCGACGCGCTTCTCCGACAAGGAAGAGGTCATCAACTCGGTCAAGATCTCGTCATCGCAGCAGGTGCAGCTCAACGTTCGCTTCGTCGAAATCAACCGCGACGCGGGGCGCGAACTCGGCACCCAGATCAGCGCGGCCTACATGACCGCCGCCGGCGGCGTCAGCTTCAACTCCGCGCCGGCGGCTTCGACCGCCGCTCCGGCGGCGGCGCTGCTCGGCGGGCTCACCAGCGGCAACTTCTCGATAGATGTGGCGATCCGCGCCCTCGAGGACCGCGGGGTGGCACGCCGTCTGGCCGAGCCCAATCTGATTGCACGCTCGGGCGAACGTGCTTCGTTCCTTGCCGGTGGCGAGTTCCCCATCCCGGTCGCGGAGGAGGACAATCGCGTCACCGTGGAATACAAGAAATATGGCGTCAGCCTAGACTTCACGCCGACGGTTCTCAACGACGGGCTGATCAGCCTGGAGATCGAGCCGGAGGTGTCGTCGCTGGACGCGTCCGCGTCCTACAATATCGGGAACATCTCCATACCCGGTTTCATCGTGCGCAGGGCACGCACCTCGGTCGATCTCAAGAGCGGCCAGAGCTTCATGATCGCCGGGCTCCTGCAAACGCAGAACGATATCAACACGCAGCGCATCCCCGGCGTCGGCAAAGTCCCGGTGCTCGGCGCGCTGTTCAGCTCAAAGGCCTATCAGCGGCGCGAGACCGATCTCGTCATCATCATCACGCCCTATCTGGTCAAACCGATCGACCCGACCAAGAAGGTCAAGGTGCCGACCGATGCCTCGCTCGCCCCGAACAATGTCGACTACTTCCTCGGCGAAATGGAGGAGGTGAAGGCAGGCAACCGCGCCCAGGCCGCGACCGGTGGCGCCGTCGTCAACACCGTATCCGTCGGCCACTTCCTCGATCTGCAGGAGAATTGAGCCATGCGCCTCTTCGCCACACTGGGCGTCCTGGCTGCCGGTTTCGCGGCGGGCTGCACGACCGACGACACCATGCGCATCGACGGACTCAGCTACGGCGCGGGCGACGCGATCGCGGCGAACACCGTCATGCAAATGGTCGACCCGTGGCAGGACGGCGTCCAGGATACCGACCTGGAGGTCCCCGCCGAGCGCCCGGCAGCGACCGCGAGCGCCCCGGAGGGCGGTTCCGCGCCAATCTCGGCCGCTGGCGCCGGCTCCGACAATTGAGCAAAAGACATGGCTGAACCCGCCAAGCCCAAGGGCATCCTTCTCGTCTCGACCGACAAGGCATTCGCCCAGGATGCGCGCGCCGCGTTTTCCGCGCACCAGCAAATGACGCTCAGCACGCTGGAAACAGGCGTCCGCGACATCCGCGGCGAGATTCACGATGCGGGCTGCCAGGCGGTCATCATCGACATGGACGCCGGAAGCCTGGACGAACTGGAGGCGCTTCAGCGCATCAGCCGGCGGCTGGAAGGGAAAGCCGCCATCGTCGTCGTGACCAAGGAGTTCAACGCCTCGGCCGCGCGCATTCTCGTCCAGCTCCAGGTGGCCGATTTCCTGGTCAAGCCGCTGACCACGGCCGATCTCGTACGCTCCTGCCTGCGCGCCATCCAGGGACCCGGCAAGGAGGACCACCCGGAATCGCAGATTTACAGCTTCATGCCCGCCGCCGGTGGAGTCGGGACGACGACCCTCGCCATCCAGACGGCCTTCCTGCTCCAGCGTTCGGTGACGCGGGGCGCATCGACCTGCGTCGTCGATCTGAACTTCCAGCAGGGGTCGTGCGCGGAGTATCTCGACCTCGAGCCCCGGTTCGACCTGACCGAAATCGAGAACCAGCCCGAGCGCCTGGACAGGCAATTGCTGGACGTCATGCTGTCGAAGCATGCGAGCGGCATCAGCGTGCTTGCCGCACCCACCAAGCCGTCGGAGATGCGCACCTTCCACACCGATGTCGTGGTCCGCGTGCTGGACCTCGTCTCGGCCTATTTCGACAATGTCGTCATCGACTTGCCGCGCACCTGGTTCCCCTGGACTGAGACGGTCCTGCTCGGCTCCAACAAGCTGTATGTGATCGCCGAGATGACGGTTCCGTGCCTGAGGCACACGCAGCGTCTCATCCGCGCCATCGAGGAGACCGCGGGCAGGGAAGTCAAGCCGAACGTCATCGTCAACCGCTTCGAGCAGAAGGCCTTCGACAGCGGCATCAAGCAGGCTGACGTGGAGGAGATTCTCGGCAATCATTTCGTCGGCGGAATCTCCAATAACTACCGGCTCGTGCGCGAGGCCGTGGATCGCGGCGTTCCGCTGCACGAGATCGATCCGAACGCCAACGTCATCGCCGATCTCAAGCGGATCATCCTGCCGGAAGAAGTCGGCGCGGCGCGCCCGAAGAGGCGGTCGCTGTTCGGGCTGGGCGGCGGCTTCATGCGCAAGGCCGGCTGATGAGCCGCTTCGCCACTCTGCAAAACCGCGGCCCTGTCGCGCCCAAGTCAACGGAGCCGGCGCATCCGCCGGTCGCCGCGGTCACCATCCCGATGACCCGTCAGGCGCATGCCGCGCCGAAGCCCGACACGAACGGCTCGAAACCGGCCAATCGCGTTCTGGAGGCGCGAAGCCGCATCCATCGAATGCTTCTCGACGAGATCAACCTGGTGGCTCTGGAACGGCTGCCGAAAGACGAGATGCACCGTCAGGTCTTCGACTTCGTCTCGGAGAAGACGCGTCAGGAGCGAATGGCCATCAACGCGGCTGAACTCGACGCTCTGGTCGAGGACATCGTCGACGAGATGGTGGGACTGGGTCCGCTGGAACCTTTGATGAAGGATCCGGACATCAACGACATCCTGATCAATGGCCATCAGAACTGCTTTGTCGAGCGCCGCGGAAAGCTCCAGCAGATCCACGTTCCGTTCAAGGACGAGGCGCATCTCCTGCGGATCATCAACAAGATCGTCGCGGCGGTCGGCCGTCGGGTCGATGAATCGGCGCCGATGGTCGACGCCCGCATGCTCGATGGCTCGCGCTTCAACGCCGCCATACGGCCAGTCGGCGTCGACGGGCCGCTGGTGTCGATCCGAAAGTTCTCGAAGAACAAGCTCGGCCTGCACAAGCTCGTCGAATTCGGGGCGATCACGCAGAACATGGCGGAAGTGCTCGCTGCCGCCGTTCACGCTCGCAAGACGACCATAATCTCGGGCGGCACCGGCACGGGCAAGACGACAATGCTCAATGCGCTGTCGGCTTTCATTCCGGAGGACGAGCGGCTCATCACCATCGAGGACGCGGCCGAGCTCCAGCTCCAGCAGCCGCATGTGGCGCGGATGGAGACGCGGCCCGCCAACATCGAGGGCCATGGCGAACTGAAGCAGCGCGACCTCGTCAAGAACGCCCTGCGCATGCGTCCCGACCGCGTCATCCTCGGCGAATGCCGAGGCGAGGAAGCCTTCGACATGCTGCAGGCGATGAACACGGGCCATGAGGGCTCGATGGCGACCATCCACGCCAACACGCCCCGCGACGCGATCAGCCGCCTCGAACAGATGCTGGGCATGACCGGCATGCCGATGACGGTTCAGTCGATCCGCAGCCAGATCGCCAGCGCGCTCGACATCATCGTGCAACTGACGCGTCTTTCGGACGGCAAGCGCAAGGTGACCAGCGTCGCCGAGGTGACGGGAATGGAAGGCGACGTCATCCAGATGCAGGAGATCTTCCGCTTCGTCCGCACCGGGATGGAGGCCGACGGCAGGATCATCGGCCATTTCGAGGCGACCGGCATTCGTCCACGCTTTCTCGAAGACCTCAAGGCGATGGGTATCGAGTTCCCCGGCAAGTATTTCGAGCCGGGGAAACATCAGGACTGACGATGAGCGGCCTCTATATCGTCTACGCCGCGGCCGCGCTGACCGGCATCATGATCGCCGAGGCGGTCTACATGCTCTATGCCGGCCGCGCCGACCGCCGCGCCGCCATCAATCGCCGCATGAAGCTGCAGGAGAAGAAGCTAAGCCAGCAGCAGGTGCTGATCCAGCTCCGAAAGGAGAGGGGTCTGGATGGCCGGTCGCTGTTCTCCTTCGACCGATTGAGGGCGCTGCGCGTCCAGTCCGGGCTCGTCATGCCGCTTCCGCGCTTCCTGACGATCACCACCGGCATCGCCTTCGCGGTCGCCTTTGCCGCGATGTGGTACGGGTTGCCGGCATTGCTCGCCGCGCTGATCGTGCCTGCGCTCGCGGTCGCGATCCCCCTAGTGGCCTTTCGCCACCTGCGCAATCGGCGTCACAAGATGTTCGGCATCCAGTTGCCGGAGGCGCTGGAGCTGATCACGCGAAGCCTCAAGGCGGGTCATCCGGTCCCGGTGGCGATCTCGATGGTGGCGCGCGAAATGGCCGACCCGATCGGCACCGAATTCGGCGTGGTCGCCGACGAGGTGACCTACGGTTCGGACCTCGTCTCGGCGCTGCACGCCATGTACGAGCGTGTCGGACACGAGGATCTGCCGCTCTTCGTCACGGCGGTATCGATCCAGAACACGTCCGGCGGAAACCTGCGCGAGATACTCGACGGACTGTCGGGCGTCATCCGCGAGCGCGGCAAGCTGAAGCGCAAGGTGCGCGCGATCTCCACCGAAGGGCGCATGTCGGCCTACATCCTTACCGCCGTGCCGGCCCTGCTGTTTCTAGGCATCATGGTGTTCATGCCGCGCTTCTACAACACGGTATGGAACGAGTCGCTGACCTGGTATCTGGTCGGCGCATCGGTGGCTTGGCTGATGCTCGGCAACGCGATCATGTTCAAGATGTCGAACTTCCGCTTCTGACATGGAAAATGTCCTCATTTTCCTGGCCAGCCTGAAACCCGACTCCCTGACGGCGGTTGCCGCCTTGTTGCTGCTGGCTGGCGGCGCCGTCGTGGCGTGGCCGATGCTTGCCGGCGGAAGCGCGCGGGGTGACGTGAAGCGTCGCCTGAAGGTGGAAGCCCCGGCCGCGCCCGAGGTAAAGCCCGACGGAGCGCCGAAACGTCAGACGAGCGCGGTGCGGGAGAAGGCGTTGAAGACCGCGCAGGACTTCTACGCCAGGAGCGATCCCGAAAACGTCGCGCGGCTGCGCATGAAGCTGATCCAGGCTGGCTACATGGACCCGCGCGCCGTCGGCATGTTCTTCGTCATCCGCTTCCTGGGTTTCGGCGCCTTCGCCATCGCGGCCCTTGCCGCCGGGAGTTGGTGGGGAGCGGATTCGGCGTTCACCCGGTGGGCCTTCGTCGGTATGGCCGGCGCCGGGGGATACTTCATACCCGGTCTCGCCCTGACCCAGAAGGTGAGGACGATGATGCGCGAGTACCGCAACGGCTTCCCCGACTTCATGGACCTGATGATCGTCTGCTCGGACGCCGGCATGAGCATGGAGTCGGGCATCGAGCGTGTCGCCAAGGAGTTGCAACGCACCTATCCGGCTCTCAGCCAGAATCTGCAACTGGTGTCGCTCGAGCTTCGGGCGGGACGCAGCCTCGACGATGCCCTCAAGGCATTGGCCGATCGGCTTTCGCTCGACGAGGTACGCTCGTTCGCGACGCTCCTGCAGCAGTCGAAGGAGCTTGGGACCAGCCTCTCCGGCGCACTGCGGGTGTTCTCAGACGAGATGCGCCACAAGCGCATGTCGCTTGCCGAGGAGAAGGCTCATGCATTGCCGGCCAAGATGTCGGTTCCCGTGACGGTCTGCATTCTTCCGGTCGTGATGATGATCGCCATCATCCCGATTATCGTAAGGATGACCTCGGGGGACTGAAATTCACCATTGCACACCGTTGTGCCACCGGGCTGGTAACACTCTGGATACCCTCGGGCTCTAGTGTTGATCGTCTTGGGGGCAGGTCCATGGCCGGAGCCGGCATGCTGCTCGACTACAACTCGCTTCTTCTGGCGATCGGTTTTTCCGGTGCGTGCCTTTGCGTGACCATGTTCGGCAGCTGGCTGTCGGCGCCGAAGGAGCGCTTCATGCTCACCTGGTCGATCGGCGTACTGCTGATCGTCGCCAACGTCGTGGCCTACGATCTCTACGTGAAGGCGCCGGGTCCACTCATCGGTGTGATGACCTTCTCGCTGCTGCTCGCGGGGCTCTCGGCCCTTCTGGGCGCGTCGTTCCAGTTCAGGACGAGGCGATCTCCGATGCGCATCATCGTCGCCTCGGTCGCCGCGAGCTTTGCGGTCGTCCTGCCGCCAATGGCGTTCGGATATGACGGGCTGTCGTTCATGTTCTACAATGCGGCAGCGGCTGCCCTCTTGTTCGCGACGGCGCGCGAGTACTGGCGCTGCCGGCGGGAAGCGCCAGTGCCAATCCTGGGGCTGGCGGGTCTCTACAGTGCGCTCGGCCTGTCGTTCGTGGCCTGCGCGGCCATGCTTGCCCTGCCGCCCCGGATGGTCCTCGATGGACCGCCGGAAAACTGGGCGGAGGAACTCAACATCGTGGCCGCCATCGTCGGGATGACCGGGATCGGAGCGCTGTCGCTCGCACTGAACCATTGGCGGCTTGCTCGCGCGCACAGGCAGGCTTCGGTCACGGACCAGCTTACCGGCCTGCTCAATCGCCGCGCTCTTTTCGAACGCCACGAGAGCGATTCCACCACCGCCGTGACCGCCGTCGTCCTTTTCGACCTCGACCATTTCAAGACCCTGAACGACCAGCACGGGCATGCGGTCGGCGACCAGGCGCTTCGCATCTTCGCGCTGGCCATGAAGGCCAATCTCGGTCCTGGTGAAACCGCCGCGCGGCTGGGCGGCGAGGAGTTCGTCGCCGTGCTGCCGAACGCCACTGCCGACAGGGCCGAGCGCGTCGCGCAGGGTATCCGCCGGACTTTCGCCGGACAGGCGATCGTCACGGAGGACGGCGACGTACGATGCACGGTCAGCGCGGGAATCGCGTTTGGTGGCGATGGGGTTTCGTTCGAGCGGGTGCTGCTCGCGGCCGACGAAGCGCTCTACGCCGCCAAGCGCGCCGGGCGCGACCGCGTCGAGCGTCGCAACCTGAAGCTCGTAGGCTGATCGCCGTCCGAAAAAGACCGCCGTTTCCGTCTCGCAGAAAAACCCGGCGCATCGCTGCGCCGGGTTCTTGGGATGGCCGGTCGCGACCGCTCTCGGTCAGACCGAGTAATACATGTCGAACTCCACCGGGTGCGGGGTCATCTCGAATCGCATGACCTCGGCCATCTTCAGTTCGATGTAAGCGTCGATCTGGTCATCGTCGAAGACGCCGCCGGCTTTGAGGAAGGCGCGGTCCTTGTCGAGCGACTGGAGGGCTTCACGCAATGAGCCGCAGACGGTCGGAATTTTCTTCAGCTCCTTCGGCGGCAGGTCGTAGAGGTCCTTGTCCATCGGCTGGCCCGGATGGATCTTGTTCTTGATGCCGTCGAGGCCAGCCATCAGCATCGCCGCGAAGGCGAGGTAGGGGTTTGCCCCCGGATCGGGGAAGCGAACCTCGACGCGCTTCGACTTCGGCGAATTGCCGAACGGGATGCGGCATGAGGCCGAACGGTTGCGGGCCGAATAGGCAAGCAGCACCGGCGCCTCGTAACCCGGCACCAGCCGCTTGTATGAATTGGTCAGCGGGTTCGTGAAGGCGTTGATCGCCTTGGCGTGCTTGATGATGCCGCCGATGTAGAACAGGCAGCTCTCGGAAAGGCCCGCATACTCGTTGCCGGCGAAGGTCGGCTTGCCGCCTTTCCAGATCGACTGGTGGACGTGCATGCCCGAGCCGTTGTCGCCGTAGATCGGCTTCGGCATGAAGGTCGCGGTCTTGCCATAGGCGTTGGCGACCTGATGCACGACATACTTGTATATCTGCATCTTGTCGGCGTTGCGGACCAGCGTGTCGAACTTCAGGCCGAGCTCGTGCTGCGCGGCTGCGACTTCGTGGTGGTGCTTCTCGGTGCGAACACCCATCTCGGCCATGACAGTCAGCATCTCCGACCGCATGTCCTGGCACGAGTCGATCGGCGGCACCGGGAAGTAGCCGCCCTTCACTCTCGGCCGGTGGCCGAGGTTGCCCGTCTCGTAGTCGGTGTCGTCGTTGGAGGGCAGTTCCGTGGAATCCAGCTTGAAGCCGGTGTTGTACGGATCGGCCTTGTACTTCACGTCGTCGAACACGAAGAACTCGGCTTCGGGTCCGACATAGATGGTGTCGCCGATGCCCTCGGACTTCATGTACGCCTCGGCCTTCTTGGCCGTGCCGCGGGGATCGCGATTGTAGGGTTCGCCCGAGATCGGATCGAGGATGTCGCACATCACGACCATGGTCGACTGTGCGAAGAACGGGTCCATGTGGACCGTCTCGGCGTCGGGCATCAGCACCATGTCGGACTCGTTGATCGCCTTCCACCCGCCGATCGAGGAACCATCGAACATGACGCCGTCGGCGAACATGTCCTCGTCCACCTCGACGACGTCCATCGTCACATGCTGCATCTTTCCCTTGGGATCGGTGAAGCGCAGGTCAACGAACTTTACGTCGTTGTCCTTGATCTGCTTCATGATGTCTTTGGCTGTCGTCATTTCCTGTTTCCCTATTATGACGCTGTGCTGGTTCTAGCCGGACGCTCAGATGGCGTCGATGCCCGTTTCACCGGTGCGGATGCGCACGACCTCCTCGATGTTCGAGACGAAGATCTTGCCGTCGCCGATGCGGCCCGTCTGGGCTGCCTTGCGGATGGCATCGATCGCCGCCTCGACGCCTTCGTCGCCGAGCACGACCTCGATCTTCACCTTGGGCAGGAAGTCGACGACGTACTCGGCGCCGCGGTAGAGTTCGGTGTGGCCCTTCTGCCGCCCAAATCCCTTCGCTTCGGTCACCGTGATGCCCTGGAGGCCGACCTCCTGCAGCGCTTCCTTCACCTCGTCCAGCTTGAACGGCTTGATGATCGCCTCGATTTTCTTCATCAGGTCTGGTCTCCACTCGTCGCGATGGCGCGCGCCATCCCGCCGCTCCGCCGCAATTGATGCACGAAGCGTGCCAATTCTTCACGGCGGGGCAGGGTCTTATCCGAACCTGCCCGCCGCATAGGTCGGCGATCAATTCGCGTCATCGGTTTTGCATTTTGCGCCTTCGACCGCCGGCACGCGGGGCCAAGGCGCTCCGTTTCGTGAGCAACCATTGTGCAGACAGCACATGCATTAGGCAATCCGAAGGTTTGCTTGCCCCCGGCCGGTGCCGGTATGGTCGGCAGCGACACGGAAGACCGAATGGCAAGGGCTATCCTCACACCCGACGAGATGTCCAGGGCCGACCGCATCGCGACCGGCGGCGACACGGACGCGAGCTACGGTCTCATGGTGTCGGCCGGGCGGGCGGTTGCAGCGGAAGCGCTGCGGCGCTACCCCACGGCAGCAGTGGTCCAGGTCCTGTGCGGCCCGGGCAACAATGGCGGCGACGGCTATGTGGCCGCCAGTGTGCTTGCCGAGGCAGGCGTCCCTGTCGAGATCTTCGTGCTGGCGTCGCCGAAGTCCGGTACTGACGCGGCGCGCGCAGCGGCGGACTGCGCCATGCCGGTGCGCCCGCTGGCCGACTTCGGACCGATTCCAGGCGCGCTGGTCATCGACGCCCTGTTCGGCGCCGGCCTGGCCAGGGCGCTCGACGGTGCCGCGGCGGATGCCGCCCGCGCATGCCGGGACATCGACGCCACCTGCCTTGCCGTCGACCTGCCGAGCGGCCTCAGCGGGCTGACGGGACTGCCGCTCGGCGAGGCCTTCAAGGTGAGCACAACCGTCACCTTCGCCGCGGCCAAGCCAGGGCATCTGCTCCAGCCAGGCCGGGCGCTCTGCGGAGATCTGGTCATCGCCGACATCGGCATGACGTGGCGGACATTGGACGCGGTTGGTTCGCGCTGTTTCGAGAATGGGCCCGAACTCTGGGCCGGCGCATTTCCCCGGCCGCCCTTCGACACCCACAAGTACCGGCGCGGTCATGTGGGCGTCTTCTCCGGCGGTGTGGCATCTACCGGTGCGGCACGGCTCTCGGCGATGGCGGCGGCGCGATCGGGGGCGGGGGCGGTGACGATGCTGTCGTCCGCCGCCGCGCTTGCCGTCAACGCGGCGCATCTCACCTCGGTGATCCTGCGCCGGGCGGATTCGATGGAGGACGTCGCGGCCTTTCTCAATGAACGGAAACCAGCCGCGCTGGTCTACGGGCCAGGACTGGAGCCGCTCGACAAGACCGCGCGCTTTCTGACCGATCTCCTCGGCGCGGTCTCCTACCGGCCTGCCACCGTCGTCGTGGATGCGAGCGCACTGACCGCGCTGGCCGAAGCGCCTGAAGCCTTCTTCGCCGCGCTTCGGCGGCAGGGCGCGCCGGACGTCGTGCTCACACCGCACGAGGGCGAGTTCGCACGGCTGTTTCCCGACCTCACGGTCCAGTCGTCAAAGCTCGAGCGTGCAAGGTTCGCCGCGGCGAGAGCACAAGCCGTCATGGTCCTCAAGGGTCCGGATACCGTCATAGCGACGCCGGACGGCCGCGCCGCCATCAATACCAATGGCTCGCCGCTGCTCGCGACCGCTGGTTCCGGTGATGTCCTCTCCGGCGTCATCGCGGGTCTCGCGGCGCAGGGCATGTCGCCGTTCGAGGCCGCCTGTGCTGCCGTCTGGCTGCACGCGGAGGCCGCGGCTGCCTTTGGCGCAGGCTTGATCGCGGAAGATCTTCCGGGAATGCTGCCAGGCGTGTTGAGGCGGCTGGAGCCGATCCTGGGCGGGGTTGAGCGATGACCTTGTTGCGGCTGTCCGCGTTCCTGCTCGCCATGGTGGCGGGAATGGCGCGTGCACTCGCCGCCGGTCCGGTCCTCTATCTCGATGATCCCGAGCTCATGGCCGCCTTGGAGGGCAGGGGCTACAGCTTCGCGGGCATTTTCGCGACCGGAGGAAAGGATGACCTCGCGACGCTGCACGGCGATCAGCCGGCCTATCGCACCATCGTCAAGACGATCGGCGCCGATGTCGCCGAGTTGCAGATAGAGATCGAAGCGGGCGGTCGCGAGGTTCACGAAGCGACCAATCGCGAGGTCGGCCGCATCATCGACATGCGCTGGCTGTCAAGCGAGGCGGCGCGTTTCCGGCTCATCGCCGTCGTCAACCGGCTCGATCGTCGGGACTTCGCCCATCCGGATGCCGCCGCCGGTTGCGGCGAGGTCCGCTTCGTCTACCGTCTCGCCTACCGCTTCGAGCGAGAGGGCAGGGTGCTCTCGTCGCGCTTGCCGTTCAATTTCAACGCAGTGCACACCGTGCTGCCCGATGCCGATGGCGGCTGCACGGGCGTGGCGCGGCGCTGGACGCCGGCCATCGACGACACGGTCGATGCCGGCTGGCTTGCCGGCGGGGTGCTGGACCCGTCGGAACTGGTGTTCAAGCAGCTTGAACTGAATGCGCAGGTCGTACGCTTCCCGTCGGGGCAGGAGCCCGAGTTCGGTGGGCAGGCGGTCTATCTGATGCGCATCTTCGGGATCGACGGCGACACGATCGAGGAGAAGACGCTCGAGAACACGCCCGACACGTCGACGTTGAAAGAGGACGACGCAGCGTTGGCGCGTCTCGCCGACTATGTGCGGACCAATGCCCACGCGATCGATCTCGGCGTCTATCGCATGCCCGAGGAGTTCCTGGCCCGCAAGGTCGTGTCGTGGTCGACGTTCGGCGGGGCGCGCCGGATCAACCGGCCGTTCGGCGAACTCTTCGACGCGGGCGATTTTTCGGCTGTCGATTTCTCCCGGTTACGGCTGGTGAAGTCGCCGGAAGCGCTGATCGCCAGGCTGGACAACGGCGCCTGCCAGGGTTGCCACCAGGCCGCGTCGACGGCGGGTTTCCACGTCATCGGCCAGGATAACGACGATACATCGCCGCTCAATCGCGTCGCCGTGGGCATCTCGCCCCATCTCGACGCGGAACTGGCCAGGCGGACGGCCTATGTCTCAGCCGTCGGCGAGGATCGTTCGCCGAACCGCTTCCGCCCGCTCTCCTTCGCGCCGCCGGCCGACTGGGGCGAGGATGGCGCGATGGCCTATCGACCGGCCGAGGCAACGATGGGCTGCATCGCCCCCGAAGACGCCGCGCTGTTCGGCCAGATATGGCCCTGCGGCGCCGGTACGACGTGCACGCCGCTCGCCGCGCCCGACGACGGCGGACCGGCGCTCGCGCAATGCCTGGTGACCGAGGAGAAGGACATGTTCTCCGGCCATCCGTGTCTGGCAGGCGACATGAGCGCGGGCACCGAGGTTCCCTTCGCGGATGACTATCGCGTCAAGCAGTTCGCGGCATTCGCGAAGAAGGCGTCGGCGCGCGACTATACCTGCCGGCCGCCGAAGATCGGCGTGCCGGGTGGCATGGCCTACAGGCAATGCGACGAGAAGGACCGCGCCTTCTCACGGTTTCGCGACGGCGCGCCGATGCCGCGAGAGATCTGCGGCCTGACGGGCGGCAAGAAATTCGACCTCTGCGTCGCCACCGGCGATTTCTCGCAATGTCTCTCCGGCGCGGTGCAGCGGGGCAACCGTGCCGCCTGCTCGGCCGGAAACTTCTGCCGCGACGACTACATCTGCCAGGCGTTTCCGGACGACACGCCGAATGCGAAGAAGGTCGCGGCGCAGGGCATCGGCTTCTGCTCGCCGACCTATTTTCTGTTCCAGATGCGCATCGACAACCACGCCACGCCCTGGCCGCGCGAACTCGACCGCGAACTGGGCGAGGAGCCGGCCTACCGCTCGGTCGAGGTGGAGGGCGACCCGGACGACCTCTGGTAGGGTCCTTTGAGATTCAGATGAGGGCGGCCTGCAAACAGCGGCTTTCTGCGCTTCCGGTGCTCACGTACCAAATGTACGCTTCGCTCCGGTTCTCGAAATCCACAATTTTCGGCTCGCCCTGACCTGAATCTCAAAGGGCCGCCCAGGTCAGCCGGCGACCCGCTCCATGAAGGCCATGGCGCCTTGCGGCGCACGGATCTTTCCTTCGTGGATGATGTAGACGAAGACGTCGCGCGGTTTCTTCGCCGGCTTGTTCGAGGGATCGGCCAGCGGCAGGTCGTCCGGCTGGCCACCCGATGCCCAGAGCTTGGCCCGCTCCGCCCAGCGGTCCAGCTCCTTCGGCTTGTAGGCGGTTGCCACGTCATCCTCGCCCTTCTGCAGGCGGGCATAGACGAAGTCCGCCGTGATGTCGGCGAATTCCGGATAGTCGTGGTGATGCGCGTAGCAGATCCCGACCGCGTGCTTCCTTGCCAGCGCGACGAATTCCGGCACCGCGAACGAGGCGTTGCGGACTTCGAGGACGTGACGAAGCAGAAGGCCGGCATGTTTCTCCGGAAGCAGGCTTAGGAACGCCTCGAAGTCGTCCGGCTCGAATTTCTTGGTGGGTGCAAACTGCCAGACGATCGGGCCGAGCTTTGGACCCAGTTCTTCCAGCCCCTGCGCGAAGAACTTCTTCATCGACTCGCCCGCCTCCGCCAGCACCTTGCGGTTGGTGACGAAGCGGTTGCCCTTGATCGAGAAGACGAAGGCGTCGGGCGTCTCGGCGGCCCACTTGGCATAGGTGGCCGGCGTGAAACCGGAGTAGTAGGTGCCGTTGACCTCGATGGTCGGCACCTGCCGCGAGGCGTAGTTGAGCTGCTGCTTCTTCGGCAGTTTCTCGGGGTAGAACGTGCCTTCCCAGGGCTCGAAGGTCCAGCCGCCCATGCCGGCGCGGATCGTTCCGGTTTTCGTCACTGGCGTTTCCTCGTCATTGGTCCGCCGCTCGCGGGCTTATGCGGCATCTGGCCCGCCAGTGTCCACACGACCGGGGCCGGACGGCCGAGGCTCCTGACAGGTTCGCGCACCGAAACTTAACGCCCCGTTGATATCGGTAGCCTGACGACTTCAATCGGAACCGGGCTCCGGTCGGCACGGACAAGCATGCACGTCGCGGTCTATTACGATGGGGATTGCCCCTTCTGCTCGCGCTACGTGCAGTACTTGCGCCTGAAGGACGCCGTCACCCGACTCCACCTCGTTGACGTGCGGACGGACGGGGAAAGCCGTCGCCGACTGACCAATGCGGGGCTCGATCTCGATAATGGCATGGTCGCCGAGATCGGCGGTCGGACCTATCACGGCGCCGATGCAATGCATGCGCTGTCGCTTCTGGCGGGACCTTCGGGCTGGGTCAACCGCTTGCTCGCCTCTGTGTTTGCATCCCGCCCGCTTGCGGTGATCGCCTATCCGGTGCTGCGCGCGGGACGCTCGGTCGTGCTGGACCTGCTCGGGCGCGGCCCGGTCGCCGGCGAGGATGCCGGGCTGGAAGCAAAATTCCGGCTGTTCGCGCTGCTGTTCGGCTTCTTCTCGGTCTTCCACGCCATCGCCTACGTCCTGCACTACGGGCGGTTCCCGCCGTCGCCCGATATCATCGTGCTGCTCGCATTGGCGGTCGGCGTGGTGCTGAGGCCGCAGGCGCGGGGGCTTTTCCTCGGGCTGATGCTCGTCTCGCTCATCAGTGGATGGCTCCAGGCGCCGGCGTCGTCCAATCACACGATGCTGCGCAACTATGTCGCCCTGGCATTTGCCGTCATCTACGTTGCGCAGCTCCTGCGCGGGACCGGCTGGCAGCGCGTCTTTGCCGACTTCTCGGTGGTGGCCGGCGCCGGTCTGATGGTGATGTATGTCTTCGGCATCTTCCACAAGATCAACACCGGCTTCCTCGACCCAGCGGTGAGCTGCGCGGTGACGCTGTGGCGCATGATGCCGCCGCCACTCAGCTATCTCGACGGGCCTGTCATCCAGTACGGCGCGATCTACGGCACCTTCCTCGTGGAGGGTCTTATCCTCGTCGGCCTGTTCATCCGGCCGCTGCGTCATGTCGCGGTCGCCGCCGGCATCCTGTTCCACTGGCTGCTCGCGCTCAGCAATTTTTCCAACTATCTGCCGTTCACGACGCTCTCCATGTCGCTGCATGTGCTCTTCCTGTCGTCGGGCGCGGCGGCGCGGGTCTGGGCGAGCCCCGTCATGGCCGCGTTCACCCTGCGTCTGCGCCAGCCGCTCTGGATCGCGGTCGGAGCCACCTATGTCGCAGTCATGGCGTTCATGGTGGCGCTCGACCGCTATTCGACGGCGACGCTGCTCGCATCGCTCTTCATCCTGCCGGTCGCATTCGCGATCCTGCGCTATGGAGGCGTGCACGAGGCCAGCCCGCGCTCGCAGGTCGCCGGGATGCGGGGCAGGGCGCTCGCCGCGGTGCTGGGCGGGCTGTTCTTCCTCTCCTGCCTGCTTCCCTATGCCGGGCTGAAGACGGCGCAGGCGATGAACATGTTCGCCAATCTGAGGGTTGAAGGCGGCGTCTCGAATCATCTGGTCTTCCGCGATCCGCCGAGCCTGTTCGACAATCTCGCCGACGTCGTGATCGTCACGAAGATCGAGAACGCGCCGGGGCTCCGGTGGATGCTCAAGGAGGGCACGGGCATCGTCTACAATGACCTGCTGGCCAGGCTCCGGGCCAACCCGGCCGCGACTGTTTCGTTCGTGCGCGACGGCGTGCTGCGAGAGGACCAGAACGCGGCATCCCTCGCCGCCGATATCAAGACCAAGCTCTATGCGCCGGTGTGGGACAAGTTCGTCGCCTTCCGGCCGGTGACACTCGACATGCCGCCGAAGTGCGAGTGAGGGCGGCAACGCGCTCCTCGCGCCGACGTTGAAGTTAGCCAGGTTTCTAGCTATCTTGGCCGTATGGCCATCATCAACATGCACGACGCCAAGACGCAGCTCTCCGACCTCGTGGCGCGCGCCGAGGCGGGCGAGGAGATCGTCATCGCCCGCCGCAACAAGCCGGCGGTCAGGCTGGTGCGGGTGGAGGCGGGCGAAAAAGGTCAAAGGCGCAAGCGCGAGCCTGGCGCACTGGCGAAGCTGCTCGAGCCGGACGTGTTGGCCCGTTTACGTGCGATGCAGGACGTCGAGTGGTTCGAGCACGCGCCAGACGAGTACATCAGCAAGACCAATATTGCAGCTTACTATCGCAAGTATCCGCATGAGTGGGACGAGATGCGGACCATGGTGGGCTTTGGCGAGGATAGCCAAGCCGAATACGACGCGGGCGCGCTGCGCCGAGCCGTGGAAGCGGGCAGGGAGTTCACGATCATGAAGGACGGGAAGCCCGTAGCCAAGGTAGTGCCGGTCGAGCCGGAGCCGAAGTCGCGTGGCTGGGGCGCCTGGGAAGGCCGCTACACGCTGCCGGATTCCTTCTTCGATCCGCTGCCGGAAGAAGAACTGCGGGCCTGGGACGGTTCGGATGAACCTCCTGCTTGATACGCATACGCTGCTCTGGCTGCTCTTCAAGGACAAGCGCCTGCCGCGCGAAACGGCGCTGACGATCATCGATCGCTCGAACACCATCTTCGTCAGCGCGATCAGCGGCTTCGAGATTTCGACCAAGTCAAGCCTCGGCAAGCTGCCGGGCGCCGAATGGATCGCGCGTGATTTCGTCAACATCTGCGGCGATTTCGACTTCCGCGAATTGCCGCTCAACAACGCGCATGCGGTGATGGCGGGCGGGTTCCGGCCGGTTCACAAAGACCCGTTCGACCGCGTGCTCGCGGCGCAGGCGATCGTCGAGGGGTTTGAGCTGGTAACGGATGATCGGGCGATGGAGGTGCTGGGGGCGAGGGTGTTGTGGGGTACAGGTAGCTAGGAAGTAGCTGTTGGTGCCGCGTCCCATATGACCAGATATGCGCGGAGCAGCCGATGGCGGGCAAATGAAAGCCAAGATTTGACATTTTGATTAAGGTAACATATGGTAGGCAAGGTTATACTTTGAGGACAACCTGATGCAGATCACTTCTGATCAGTGCCGTGCGGCCCGTAGCTTGTTGAGTTGGACCCAGGATCAGCTCGCGACCAACGCCAGCGTCTCCCGGGCCACCATCGTCGATTTTGAGTCCAATACACGCCAGCCGATGAGGAACAACTTGCGATCCATCGCTGACTGCATGTTTGCGGCCGGGATCGAGTTCATTCCCGAGGATAGCAATTCGGGGGTAGGTGTTCGTTTCCGTCAACGGAAACTAGAGTACACCAGCAATGTAAGAATTGATCGATTCGACCGCACGGCGACGATACGGATGCGCTATGCTGGGGAAGATTTCCTCTGCGCCATAGACCTCGACGCTGTTGATGACTACCACCGAGCGAACTTTGCTACAGATGAAGAGTTTGCGAAGGCGATCAGCGATATTCTGCACACAATCTTGACAGCTGCCGAGCGGTTTGCGCCAACGAACGTCAGAGACGGGAAACTGATCATCACCTACGACATGCTGCAACCAAGCTAACCAAGGAAGAGGGGGACGGCGTTTATATAGTTGCCGACTTGGCGTAGAGGTGTTGCAACCAAAAAGGTGAGCGCGGGACATGACCGGGCGCTCAGTCCCTCACTCCGCCGCTTCCCGCTTCCTCGCCCCCGGCCGGCGCTCCAGCAGCTCTTTCAGGAACCGCCCCGTGTAGCTGCGCTTCTCCGCGACGATCTCCTCCGGCGTGCCGGACGCCACCAGTTCACCGCCTCCGTCGCCGCCTTCCGGGCCGAGGTCGAGGATCCAGTCGGCGGTCTTGATGACCTCCAGATTGTGCTCGATGACGACCACCGTGTTGCCCTGGTCGACCAGCTCGTGCAGCACCTCAAGCAGCTTCGCCACATCGTGGAAGTGCAGGCCGGTGGTCGGCTCGTCGAGGATGTAGAGCGTCTTGCCGGTGGCCTTGCGCGACAGCTCCTTGGCGAGCTTGATGCGCTGCGCCTCGCCGCCCGAGAGCGTGGTCGCCTGCTGGCCGATGTGGATGTAGCCGAGTCCCACCTGCTTCAGCGTCTCCAGCTTGTCGCGCACGCCCGGCACGGCGGAGAAATAGTCGACGCCTTCCTCGACCGTCATGTCGAGCACGTCTGCGATCGACTTGCCCTTGAACAGCACCTCCAGCGTCTCGCGGTTGTAGCGCTTGCCGTGGCAGACGTCGCAGGTGACGTAGACGTCGGGCAGGAAGTGCATCTCGATCTTGATGACGCCGTCGCCCTGGCAGGCCTCGCAGCGGCCGCCCTTGACGTTGAAGGAGAAGCGGCCCGGCTGATAGCCGCGCGCCTTCGCCTCCGGCAGGCCGGCGAACCAGTCGCGGATCGGGGTGAAGGCGCCGGTGTAGGTGGCGGGATTTGAGCGCGGCGTGCGGCCGATCGGGCTCTGGTCGATGTCGATGACCTTGTCGAGGAATTCGAGCCCCTCGATGCGGTCGTGGTCGGCGGGGTGCTCGCGCGAACCCATGATGCGACGCGACGCGGCCTTGAAAAGGGTCTCGATCAGAAAGGTCGACTTGCCGCCGCCCGAGACGCCGGTGACGCAGGTGAAGGTGCCGAGCGGGATTTCCGCCGTCACGTCCTTCAGATTGTTGCCGCGCGCGCCGACCACCTTGATGCGGCGGCCCTTCTTGCCCTTGCGGCGGCTGTCGGGCGTCGCGATCTCCAACTCGCCCGACAGATATTTGCCGGTCACCGAGCGCGGATTGGCCATGATCTCGGCCGGCGTGCCGGAGGCGATGACCTCGCCGCCATGGATGCCGGCCGCCGGACCGATGTCGACCACATAATCGGCTTCGAGCACCGCGTCCTCGTCATGCTCGACGACGATCACCGTGTTGCCGATGTCGCGCAGGTGCTTCAGCGTGTCGAGGAGCCGCGCATTGTCGCGCTGGTGGAGCCCGATGGAAGGCTCGTCGAGCACGTAGAGCACGCCGGTGAGCCCCGAGCCGATCTGCGAGGCGAGGCGGATGCGCTGGCTCTCGCCGCCCGACAGCGTGCCGGAATTGCGCGACATGGCGAGGTAGTCGAGGCCGACGTCGTTCAAAAAGCGCAGGCGGTCGCGGATCTCCTTGAGCACGCGCACCGCGATCTCGTTCTGCTTGGCGTTGAGGGCGGCAGGAAGGTCCGCGAACCAGGTGTTCGCATGACGGATGGACAGCTGCGTGATCTCGCCGATGTGCTTTCCAGCGATCTTCACCGCCAGCGCCTCGGGCTTGAGACGGAAACCCTTGCAGGCAGGGCAGGGGGTGGCCGACATGAAGCGCTCGATCTCCTCGCGCATCCAGGCGGATTCCGTCTCCTTCCAGCGCCGCTCGAGGTTCGGGATCACGCCCTCGAAGGTCTTCGTCGTCTTGTAGCTCCTGAGGCCGTCGTCGTAGTTGAACGTCACCTCGCGCTCGCCGGTGCCGCGCAGGATCGCGTCCTTCGCCTTGTCGGAGAGGTCCGAGAAACGGTCGCCGAGCTTGAAGCCATAGGCCTTGCCCAGTCCCTCCAGAGTCTGCGCGTAGTAGGGCGAGGTCGACTTCGCCCAGGGGCTGACCGCGCCGTCGCGCAGCGACAGGGTCTCGTCGGGCACGATCAGGTCCGGGTCGATGGCGCGCTGGCTGCCGAGGCCGTCGCAGGTCGGGCAGGCGCCCGCCGGGTTGTTGAAGGAGAACAGCCGGGGCTCGATCTCGGGGATGGTGAAGCCGGACACCGGGCAGGCGAACTTTTCGGAGAACAGGATGCGCTCGTGTGTCTCGTTCTTCGACTTATAGGCGGATTCCTCCGCCGTCGCCTCGGCCGGCAGCGGCCTGTCGGCGAACTCGGCGACCGCCAGTCCGTCGGCGAGTTTCAGCGCGGTCTCCATCGAGTCGGCCAGCCGGGCCGCGATATCGCCCCGCACGATGATGCGGTCGACCACCACGTCGATGTCGTGGTTGAACTTCTTGTCGAGCGCCGGCACGTCGGCGATCTCGTAGAAGGCGCCGTCGACCTTGACGCGCTGAAATCCCTTCTTCTGAAGCTCCGCCAGTTCCTTGCGGTACTCGCCCTTGCGGCCGCGCACGATCGGCGCGGTGATGAAGAGGCGCGTGCCTTCCTCCAGCGTCAGCACGCGGTCGACCATCTGCGAGACCGTCTGGCTCTCGATCGGCAGACCGGTCGCTGGCGAATAAGGTACGCCGACGCGGGCGAAGAGCAGGCGCATGTAGTCGTAGATCTCGGTGACGGTGCCGACCGTCGAGCGCGGGTTGCGGCTGGTCGTCTTCTGTTCGATGGAAATGGCCGGCGACAGGCCGTCGATCTGGTCGACGTCCGGCTTCTGCATCATTTCCAGGAACTGGCGGGCGTAGGCCGACAGGCTCTCGACATAGCGGCGCTGGCCCTCGGCGTAGATCGTGTCGAAGGCGAGCGAGGATTTGCCGGAGCCAGAGAGGCCGGTCATGACGATCAGCCGGTCGCGCGGCAGGTCGATGTCGACGTTCTTGAGATTGTGCTCGCGCGCGCCGCGAATGGAGATGAATTTCTGGTCGGCCATGCCGCTCCGCCGCCTCGTGGTCGAATGTCTCGGATCGGCAGGTCGCTCCGGCCAACCGCTCATGTAGGTACGAACCCCGCGCCGTCGAGGGGTTCCAGCCGCCCAAACGGGAAAGCTCTAGCGGTCCCGCCCCGCGCACCGCAAGCGAAAAGAACAAAGACCGAACAGGCTCCTGACACAAACGGCTGTGGAAATCGCGCGGGGACTACGGCCTTCGATCACGTTTTTTTGGCAGGATCGCTTTTGTATTGACCCCCGCGGTCCATGGGCGCAGATTCCCGCTGTCGTCGATACGAAGAGCGCCTTCGTGCAGCTCTCCGAGGCCACCGGGCCGTCCGCGAGACGCCGCGGACACGGATGGACGTCGCGACGACACATGGTGCAACGGACGAAAGGAGGAGGCATGACCCCGCCGGACAGTCCCAACAGGCTCCGTCGCTAGAGCGGAGCCGCGACCGGCAGCAGGCCTCGTGGAGGTTGCCGTCAGCCCGGTCGTTTGACCCTACAATCAGAGACTGCGGTCGGACCGTGAGCAGAGGCTCCGTGGCGTCCGAAATGAAAGCCGGCGGTTGACGCCGGCATCCGGACAGACGTTCGGAATGGCCCTGCGCGCCTTGGATGGCCGCAGGGCCTTTGTTTGCGGGCGGTGTCGGGTCGTGGCTACAGACCCATCTCGTCGAGCACCTTGCGTATGCGCTCGCCGACCCTGATCTGGGGAACGGAGGGGGTGAAACCTTCCCGCTTCTCGCGGTCCTCGATGCGCTTGCGCGCCTCCTCGAAGGCAGGGGCGAACTTCTTGTGCTTGGGCAGCGCCACCTTGAAGAATGCCTCGCCAAAGTAGGTCCAATCGGCCGTGGACGTGCAGCCGAATGAGGCGCGGTCACTGGCGGCTGCGGTGATCAGCAACGTGTTCTCTTCCGCCAGCGCAGGGACGAACTGTCCGGAAAAGCAAGAGGACACGATGATGACGCGGTTCCTGATGCGTGTCGCGCCGAGCATCCTGGCGAACTGGGCGGTCTTCAGGCGTCCGAGTTCGGCGCCGTTGAGGAGCAGGTTGAAGCCGTCCCACTGCTCGCCATGCGACGTCAGGAACATCACGAGCAGGTCCTCGTCCGGGTCCATGACCCCGGCGACTGCCGCAAGCGTTGCCTCGATGGTGTCGTTGGTGGCGAGCGGAGCGACCTTCAAGGTCTCGGCGTGGTTGACCAGCGAGAGCGCACGGTCGGCGGCGCCAAAGCTCCGTTCGAACAAGGAGCGGACGGCCCGCACCTCCTTGCGGAACACGTCCTGGTCGCCCCAGCCGGCGACGCCGATGAAATAGACGTCGCGGGTGCTCGGCCTTTCGGGCGTCAGCTCCGAGACCGCGGCTGCAATCATGTCGCCCTGTTTCGACAACGCCTCGTCGATGCGTCGCTGGAGGGCGGGATCGGGCTCCTTCGCGGGCGGAGCCGCGGTAGCGGGCAGGGTGGTCGCAACGAGCGCGAGCACCACGCCCATGCAGGTCTGCAGCTTCATGGACCCTCTCGGCGATTTTTTCGTCCGACCGAAATGAAACAAAACGTGTGAAAGCGATCAACCTCGCATTCGGGATGCGCGCTCTCGTCAGAAACGCCTTGCATGACCGACTGTTCTTGATTATAGAACAAATGACGAACAAACTCTCTGTGGACAGGACGCAAATAGGCACGGCGAGCGTGACCGCAGCGGCCTATAGGGTAATTCTGTCCTTGCGGGGGACAATTTCAGCGGCAAAGCGGCCATCAGGCCAGTTTCGGACAAGCGGAGAAGTGTCATGGCCGGTAGCGTAAACAAGGTCATTCTGGTTGGAAATCTAGGTGCTGACCCGGAAATCAGGCGGCTGAATTCTGGCGATCCGGTCGTAAATATCCGCGTCGCGACATCGGAAAGCTGGCGAGACAAGAATTCGGGTGAGCGCAAGGAAAAGACCGAGTGGCATAATGTCGTGATTTTCAACGACAATCTTGCGAAGGTCGCCGAGCAGTACTTGAAGAAGGGCATGAAGGTCTACGTCGAGGGTCAACTCCAGACCCGGAAATGGCAGGACCAGAGCGGCCAGGACCGCTACACGACCGAAATCGTCCTGCAGAAGTTCCGCGGCGAGTTGCAGATGCTCGATGCGCGGGGCCAGGGCGGTGGTGACGTGGCGCAATCGGGAGGCGGCCGTTCCGACTTCGGCCAGTCCGGACCAGGCGACGACAGGGGCGGACGTGGCGGCGGCGGTTCACGCGGCGGCTTCGGCGGCGGTGCCGGTTCGCGCGACCTGGACGACGAGATCCCGTTCTAGCCCATGTGCCAGTGGTGCGGACCGCAGGGCGCCGCGCTCGACGTGACGATGGTCGAGCGTCCGGCCGAACGCCTGGTCGGCTTCGTCTGGGAAGGCCCCTATTCGGATGCCGTGTCGGGTGCGACGCTTGAAGTCTTGAGGCGCGCCCAGCGCCTGGCCGCAAAGGCCAGCGAATTGTGGCTCGGCCCGCTCGTGGCGCTGTCTTCGATAGACGGGCCGGACCGTTTCCGCTTCTTCGCCGGGTTGGACGGGCTGGCCGACAAGCAGGATGCCGAGGTTCGCGACAGCGCGCCGGCGCGGTATGCGACGGTCTGGCATGATGAGGGCGACGTGCTCGATCGCTATGAGCGACTGCTGGACTGGACGCGCGCCGCCGGCCAGCGCTGGGACAAGTCGGCGATCCACCACCGCGAGGAATATCCGTTGCACGTCGATCTTTCCGCGCCGCCGGTGATGCGGCTCATGCTGCCTCTGGCGAGTCGAGCGCGCCCGGCGCGTTCCTCCTCGCCGGCGACGCAGCCTCGATCCGGCTAGCGGCGCTGCAGATCGGCCATGGCCCGTTCGTAGAGCGGCGCATTCTCGACAAACCATCTGACGGCGCGAGGCCAGTTCGTTTCGTCGGTCATGTCGGCGCGAACGCTGCTTGCCAGCGGGAAATAGGTGCCGAGCCTGATGTCCGGTTTTCCAAGCGCACGGGCAAGTAATTCCCGGTTCGGGAACAGCAACTCGCGGATGACTGCCGTTCGCACGCCGCGCGCGCCGCGTACGAAGATGCCGGCGCTGCCATTGGCGACAAAGAGCGCGACGACCAGCGGCAGCGGACCGACGACGATCCAGCGCGAATGTTCGGTGGCGTAGGCCGAGCGGGCGTGGAGTTCCGGCGCGTGCTCGGCGACATGGGTCCAGAACGCACGCCGATGGCGATAGAGGTCCGAGATCATGGCGTTGCCATCGCGGCCCCGCGTCCTCGCCTCACGCCGTCATGAGCGCGCGCACCCCGTCGGCGACGAACTGGACGGCGAGGGCGGCAAGAATGACGCCAAGCAGGCGGGTCAGGATCGACCGGCCGGTGTGACCGAGAAAACGATCGACCTGTTCGGCCAGCACGAAGACGGCGAAGGTGATCGCGATACCCAGAAAGATGATCGCGACGAGCGCCGCCTGGGCCATCCACCCGTCGAAGGAGCCCGCCAGCAGCACTGTCGCCGAAATCGCACCAGGTCCCGCGATCAGCGGAATGGCCAGCGGGAAGGCGGCGATGTTGTGGATCATGTCCTTGGTTATCGCGGCGTCGGCGCTCTTTTCCTTGCGGTCGTTGCGCCGCTCGAAGACCATCTCGAAGGCGATGTAGAAGAGCAGGAAGCCGCCGGCGACGCGGAAGGCCGGCAAGGTGATGCCGAAGACCGATAGGATCGACGCCCCCGCAAGTGCGAACAACGCCAGGATCAGGAAGCCGATAATCGAACCGCGCAGTCCGACCTGCCGGCGCTCCGACCGGTTCATCCCCCTTGTCAGGGCCAGGAAGAGAGGGGCGAGTCCGGGCGGGTCGATGGTCACCAGAATCGTGACGAAGGCATTGAACAGCATGTCGTAGGTCGGCACGTTCCCCTCCGCGGCCGTGTGCGACATTGGTAATACGGCTTGACCCGACTTGCCACCGGATCGTCGGATCGTTTACGCGGCCACGGCGCTTCCGGGTGCGATGCGCGCTCGTTCCGCGATGATCGCGAGCTCCTGCTCGCTGGCCAGATCGGCGTCCCATCGCTCAAGGCAAGGCCGCATGAGCCTGAACCAGAGCGGAGGCGCCATGGCGACGAACGACATCAACGCCCAGCCGTGAGGATGAACCGGCGCGCCGTCGATCATCTCCAGCTTCCAGAACGGCGTGCCGCCAGAGGCATGGTGGTGCGAGTGCCTTGGAAGATTGAGAAGCGTGCTCGCCGAGAAGTATTTCGGGGCGTTCCAGGAGTGCCGGGGTTCAATCGGGCAGCCCGGCGCACGAACCAGCCCATAGTGGCTGATGTAGTTGCCGAGGGTGAACACCACCGTTCCAATCGTCCCGCTGGCGGCGAAGGCGAGTAGGCCGGACCATCCCGCCAGGCCACCGACGATCAGCGCCAGTGACGCCAGCATGGCCATTCCCTGGAGAAACCGGTTGCCGACCGACAGGAACCCACCACGGCGCGCCAGACGGCGGGACTCGATCGCGATCGCGCCAAGCGTCTCCCAGACGACAGCCCGCGCCAGGAAGCGCCAGAATCCCATGCCTCTTGGCGCCGTCGACGCATCGCCAGCGGTGCCCACATTGATGTGGTGTCCGAAGACGTGATCGATGGCGACCGAAGGGTGCAGGCAGCACGCACAGATGAACTGGCCGATCAGCCAGTCCCCGCGCCGGGTGCGATGGATCAGCTCGTGGGCGAAGGCCACAGTCACCAGCGCCAGGAATATGCCGCAGGCGACGGTCGCGCCCGCGGCGTCGAACCATCGGCCATCGGCCATGCCACCGATGCCGGATGCCGCGGCTCTTTCCGACATCCACGTTCCCGGCGCGGCGGTATGGAGGAGCATCAGAACCAGCATGACCATCGTCAGGACCGGGCCGGAATAGAGGACGGTCGACACGAAGGTCGGGTTTACATGGACAGCACGGCCAAAATAGTTCTCCGTGACCTCGTCTCCCAGGAGATTCAAGCCAAGGAGCATCAGCGCAGCCAACCATATCCACGGGCCTCCCGACGCCGTCGCAACCAATGCCGCCACCATGAGCGCGGGAAACATTGCGAAGCGTAGCTGTCCGTCGAGAACGCTCATGCCAGCACGCCGGCATGGCTTAGACCGTCGGCGGCGGAGGCCGATGGCGGCTGGGGGAT
Source organism: Rhizobiaceae bacterium (assembly GCA_050184585.1). Taxonomy (GTDB): domain Bacteria; phylum Pseudomonadota; class Alphaproteobacteria; order Rhizobiales; family Rhizobiaceae; genus JBFXAF01. The sequence continues at coordinate 475,220 of JBFXAF010000001.1, forward strand.
CAGTCCTTCGCCGAGCAGATAGTCGACGATCCACTCGACCGTCTCGTCCATCGACGGATGCGACGAAGCCGCGGACGTTCGATCGCGCGCGGCGCGATAAGCACTGGAATCGTAGCGCTTCCGATCCATGGCCATGATCCGCCTCGTGTTGCGATCGAAGAAGGACAGCAGCGGATACAGCTCGTCCTGCGCGGCGCAATGCTCATGCGCGTGAGCGACGAACTCGGGCAGCGGAACGACACGAAACCGATAGCCGAACCGCCTGCCGATCATTGCGCAGATGTCGGCCAGCGTGTGCACGCCGTCGGCCGTCATGTGGAACACCGGGCCGTCACGATGGGTCCCAAGGGAGAGCGCGACGATGTTGTCGGCGCATGTATGCACGGGCAGGAAACTGACCTGGTTGCCCGAGTCGACGGTGAGGCCGTGACGTATCATGTAGCCCAAGGTGCGCACGGTGATGTCACGCCTCACGAACCGCCCCTCGGCCGACGCAGTCACGAGCGAAGGCCGGTAGATCGTGACCGCCGCGCCGCGTTCGCGCGCACGCAGCACCAGTTGCTCGGCAACCCATTTCGATTGGGCATAGCCGAAGTCGAGGTGCTGCATCCCGGCGTTGGAGTCCGCTTCCGTCAGTCGCGCCATGTTCGACCAGCCGAAGACGAAGGTCGTGGAAACATGATGCAGGGCCTTTGGACGGCCCTCGGCGAGCAGCGCCAGAACGGCGACTGTCCCCGTGACGTTGGGACCTCGCAACAGTTCGTAGCTCTTCACATAGTCGACTTCGGCGCCGCAATGGTAGATGCGCCCGACACGGGACGCGAGTTCGGCCCAGGCGTCCCCTGTCAGACCGAACCTCGTCTCCCGAAGGTCGCCCAGCACAATTCCGATCCGCGAAGCGAAGGTGGCCTCGGTCTCGTCCGCCGGCCAGCCCGCTTCGCAGAGCGCACGTTTCACGCGGCTGATGGCGTCGTTCGCATCCCGGCCTCGGACGAGCACATGAATCCTTTCCCGGGTCCGCTCGAGCAGGCTCTTGAGGAGGAATGCGCCAAGGAAGCCGGTCGCGCCGGTGATCAGAACGTCTCCGTCGCCGTCGCCGAACGCGAAACGGTCCGGCAACTGGGTTGCCGCGTCCCGACGCATGCGATCCGTCTCGTCCGAGCGTATTCGCGCGGCAAGCTGGTCGAACATATCGAGGACCGCTGAAACCTCGCCTGCCCGAAACAGGTTCATCGCCGCGGTCAGTTCGCTGATCCGCAGGGACAGGATGAGCGAAATGTCGGCCGCCTTTTCCAGCCAGTCCTCCGTCACCGCATCTGCCTTGGCGGCGAGCGACTCCAGGCTAAGGCTCAAATTGACCAGGGTGATCGAGTCCAAGCCGAGGCGGTCCAGCGTCGCATCCCTCGCGCCGAGCGCCGCGGCGGTGGCGGCGAAGCGTGCGAGCATGGCCTCGATGGCGGCAACGCTGTCGTTGACAGGGTCGAGGACTTCGTTCGCCTCGACCGCACCGGTCATCCACTTCTGGCGGCATGCGTTGCGCGCGGTCTTGCCTGACGAGGTCCTGACGATGGTGCCCCTGGGGACACGCGCGATGACGCTCACGGGAACGCTGCAAGAGCCCTCGATCAGGTCGCGCAGGTCGGAAAGCCTGATTGCTTCCGTTCCGTTCTCGACGAGCACCACGAGGCCTTCCGATCCGGCGTCCGGGCGATCGATGCCGAAGGCCACCACCCGGCCCGCGAGATGATGCGGATGGCGCTGCTCGAGGACCGCCTCGACATCGGCCGGAAAGACGTTGCGCCCGTTGACGATGAGCATGTCGCGGAGTCTTCCGCATATGAAGAGTTCGCCATTGTCGACGAATCCGAGATCCCCCGTCCTCAGATATCTCCGGCCGCTGGCGTCGCCCGCGATTGTCGCGGCGAACACGTCGCTGATCTCTTTCGGCTGGCGCCAGTATCCGGAAGCCTTGCTCGGGCTGTCGACCCAGATCTCGCCGACCCGACCCGGCTCCAGGAGACACCGGCTGCCGCTATCGACGATTCTGAGGTCAACGTCCCTTGCAGGCCGGCCGCAACTGACGAACCGGGACGTCCTGCCGTCGTCGGCGGCCTTGGCCAGGACGCGCGAACCACCTATGGTCACGCAGAGCGTGTGTTCGGCGAGGCCATAGGCCGAAACCAGGGCGCGCCGCTTCAGGCCATGGCGGGAAAAGCGCTGCCAGAAGCGCGCGATAGTGTCGGAACGGACCGGTTCCGCGCAGTTCAGCATCATGCGAAGCGAGGAGAGGTCCAGGCCCACCATCTGAGCATCGCTCACCTTGTCCTGGCGCAGGCAATAGTCGAAGGCGCCATTGGGGGCTGCGGTCATCGTCGCACGGGTGCGCGAGATCAGGTCGAACCACAGGATCGGCCGCCGCAGGAAATCGAACGGGGCGAGGAAATGCGATGCCCCGCCATTGACGACGCAGTGTACATAGTAGCCGAGCAAGCCCATGTCGTGAAAATGCGGCAGCCACGACACGCCGATCTGGGGCGAGCGAGGCAGACTCAGTCCGGCATTATGGATTGCGTTGGCATGCGTCACGGCGACGCCGCGCGGCGCGCTCGTCGATCCCGAGGTGAACTGGATGATCAGGAACTCGGACGTCGAGCGCCGCAACGAGTCAAGGTGGCCGGTAAATCGGTCGGTGGCGATCCACTCGAGCCGGGCGGCGGCTTCCATGCCCGGGCGCGGCGTGGTGATCGCGGGGCCGACCTGGTCGACGATGGCCGCGGTGGTCAGTACCCACCTCGAGCCTGCGCTTTCGGCGATATGTAGAAGGCGCGCCCAGCCGGCCGCTTGCCCGAAATGCGGCGGCGGTGTTGGAACCGGGATTGCGCCGATCATGGTTGCGGCGAACAGAGCGATCGCCATATGGGGACCGGGCGGATAGGCCACGAGCACAGGTTCACCCGACCCGACGCCAAGCCCGCGCAACGCATCGGCGACGAAATTGACGCGGCCGAGAAACGTCCCGTAACTATATGAATTTCCTAGGTTGCCATCGCCACCATAGAAGGAGAACAGCAGCCTGTCAGGATGCTCCTGCGCACGCGCCTCCAACGCGCTCCCAATGTCGCTCAACATCGCTGCGCCCACCCCGTGCGCGATCTTAGGGGCGCCCAATTGGCAGTCAAGCCGAGGCGCCGCGCGGCCTGGGGTCGGTTGCGAGGCGCCGCGCCGTCGTGGAACCACCACGATCATTCCGGCCAACTTGGCGCCCCCATTTGGGTGCATCGGCTCGCACTGTTTCGCCGCGCTGTCTTGCCCGTCAACCTATCCAATTGAAAAGAATAGAGAAATGAGCATTGGAAAAACCCTTCGGATCGGTCGAAAATGACGACCGGGAGGTTGGAAGCCGGGGCTTCCGTCCTATATAAGAACAACTTGATTCCAACAGACTTTCGTGAAGTGATTTGAGCGACCTACCGACCCCGCGCGGGCCCGGCGACCCGTCCGGCATCGAACCGATCTCGATCATCGAGGAAATGCAGCGCAGCTATCTCGATTACGCGATGAGCGTGATCGTCAGCCGGGCGCTCCCCGACGTACGCGACGGGCTGAAACCCGTGCACCGTCGTATCCTCTACGCCTCATGGGAAAGCGGTTACCACTGGAACCGCAAATACGTGAAGTCGGCGCGACCGGTCTCCGACGTGATGGGCAAGTACCATCCGCATGGCGACGCCTCGATCTACGACGCGCTCGTGCGGATGGCGCAGGACTGGTCGATGCGCGTCCCCCTCATCGACGGACAGGGCAATTTCGGCTCGATCGACGGCGATCCTCCGGCGGCCATGCGATACACCGAGGCCCGGCTGGCCAAGGTCGCGCATGAACTGCTGGAAGACCTGGACAAGGATACGGTCGACTTCCAGGACAACTACGATGGCTCCGACAGCGAGCCGCGGATCATTCCGGCGCGCTTCCCCAACCTGCTGGTCAACGGCGCGGGCGGCATCGCCGTGGGCATGGCGACGAACATCCCCCCGCACAATCTCGTCGAGGTGGTCAACGGCTGCGTCGCGATGATCGACGATCCGGCGATCTCGCTGCCGCAACTGATGGAGCATATCCCTGGACCGGACTTCCCGACCGGCGGCCTGATCCTCGGCCGCTCCGGCATCTACAATGCCTATTCGACAGGGCGCGGCTCGATCCTGATGCGCGGCAAGGTGCATGTGGAGGAGATGCGCGGCGACCGCGAAATGATCGTCGTCACCGAGGTTCCGTTCCAGGTCAACAAGGCCTCGATGATCGAGAAGATGGCCGAACTCGTGCGCGACAAGCGCATCGAAGGCATCTCCGACATACGCGACGAGAGCGACCGCCAGGGCTACCGCGTCGTCATCGAGCTGAAGAGGGACGCCAATGCCGACGTCATCCTGAACCAGCTCTACCGCTATACGCCGCTGCAGACCTCCTTTGGCGCCAACATGGTGGCGCTGAACGGCGGCAAGCCGGAAATCATGACGCTGCCTGACATGCTGCGCGCCTTCATCGCGTTCCGCGAGGACGTCGTGAGCCGCCGCACCAAGTTCCTGCTGAGGAAGGCGCGCGAGAGGGCGCACACGCTGGTCGGTCTGGCCATCGCCGTCGCCAACATCGACGAAGTCATCCGCCTGATCCGCACGGCCCCGGATCCGCAGGCTGCTCGCGAACGCCTCATGGAGAAACGCTGGCCGGCCCGGGATGTCGAGCCGCTCATCCTTCTCATCGACGACCCGCGCCATCGGATCAACGAGGACGGAACCTACTTCCTCTCCGAGGAACAGGCCCGCTCGATCCTCGCCCTCCAGCTGTCACGCCTGACGGCGCTGGGTCGCGACGAAATCGCCGAGGAGCTGAACAAGATCGGTGGCGAGATTCGCGAGTTCCTGGACATCCTCTCCTCGCGTGCGCGCATCCAGCAGATCGTCAAGGACGAGATGATCGCCATCCGCGAGGAGTTCGGCACGCCCCGCCGCTCGGAACTGACGGATGGCGGCGCCGACATGGATGATGAAGACCTCATCCAGCGCGAGGACATGGTCGTCACGGTCACGCATGAGGGCTACATCAAGCGCGTGCCGCTCGGCATCTACCGCACCCAGCACCGGGGCGGCAAAGGCAAGTCGGGGATGGCGACCAAGAACGAGGATTTCGTCACCCGCCTGTTCGTCGCCTCGACGCACGCGCCGATCCTCTTCTTCTCCTCGCGGGGCATCGTCTACAAGGAGAAGGTGTGGCGGCTGCCCGTTGGCACGCCGCAATCTCGTGGGAAATTCCTGCGCAATTTCCTGCCGCTGGAGGAGGGCGATCGGATCACCGCCATCCTGCCGCTGCCGGAAGACGAAGCGGCGTGGGGCGACCTGGACGTAATGTTCGCGACCACCCAGGGGACCGTCCGCCGCAACAAGCTGTCCGACTTCACCCAAGTCAATCGCAACGGCAAGATCGCGATGAAGCTCGAGGAAGGCGACGCCATCCTTGCGGTGGAGACATGCACGGAAAGCGCCGACGTTCTGCTGACGGCCGATACGGGCCAGTGCATCCGCTTTTCGGTGAGCGATGTCCGCGTCTTCGCGGGACGCAACTCCGTCGGCGTGCGCGGCATCATGATGGGCGCGAGCGATCGGGCTATCTCGATGACGATCCTCAACAGCGGCGAGACGGACGCGGGCAAGCGCTCGGCCTACCTGAAGCGATCCGCAGCCGAACGCCGGGCGGCAGGCCTCGACGAGGATGACATCGTGCTGACCAACGAGGAGGTCGACGATTACGTGCCGTTCACCGAGGAGGACTACCAGCGGATGCGCGGAGAGGAGCAGTTCGTGCTCACAGTCACCGAATATGGCTACGGCAAGCGGTCGTCGTCATATGATTTCCGAAGGATCGGTCGCGGCGGCAAGGGTATCCGGGCCACCGACGTTTCGAAGACGGACGAGATCGGCAAGCTGGTCGCTGCTTTCCCCGTGGAAAACGAGGACCAGATCATGCTGGTGTCGGATGGTGGCCAGGTCATCCGGGTTCCGGTCGGTAACATCCGCATCGCCAGCCGCGCGACGAAGGGCGTCACGATATTCAATACGGCCGAAGGCGAGAAAGTCGTATCCGTCGAACGTATATCCGAGCCCGAAAGCGAGCCGGACGATGGCTCTGAGGGCGAGTAACTAGCGTCCAAATCCGGTGAAGCGGTTGCTGCGCTCACGCAGCGCCGATCGCTGGGATTCCTGGTGGATGGCGAAGGCGGTGGCGATCAGCATGGCGACGGTCATAGCTGCGGCGAGCACGTAGATCATCATGGCCGAGTTCTCCTTGGTTGCTAGAACGGCGGACGCGGCATTTGGTTTCAATCGTTGCGCCAAGTCGTACGCGGTGGTTGCGCAACCGCCGCTGAAGGCCTCGTTCATCTGCGGTTCATGCGGGGCCGAGGGATGGCTGTTTGCGTTCAACGACGCGCATGATTAGAAGCACCGCCATGAAGCAGCGCATCGCCATCTATGCCGGTTCGTTCGACCCACTGACCAATGGTCATCTCGACGTGCTCAAGGCGTCTCTTGCCGTGGCCGACACGATCTACGCGGCGATAGGCGTTCAGGCCGCCAAGAAGCCGCTTTTCACCTTCGAGGAACGGGTTGAACTGATCGAACAGGTGTGCGGCGCGGAGTTCGGAGAGGACGGAGGGCGCATCAAGGTCTCCTCCTTCGACGGGCTGGTGATCGACGCGGCGCGAGCGCTCGGCGCGTCGATCATGATCCGCGGGCTCAGGGACGGAACCGATCTGGACTATGAAATGCAGATGGCCGGCATGAACGAGACCATGGCGCCGGAGTTGCAGACCGTTTTCCTGCCCGCCAGCCCATCGGTCAGAACCATTACGGCCACACTCGTGCGCCAGATCGCCTCGATGAACGGTGACGTGCGTCCGTTCGTACCTGCCGTCGTAGCGACGGCGCTGGCGAAGAAGTTCAAGTGACGGAGATATCAATGAAATTGAACCGGCGTTCGGCCCTTGTGGGAGGACTTGCTCTCGGGGTGGCCTGTGTGCTGCCGGCCATGGCGGCCGAACCGGAGAACACCATGATCGTGACGCTGAAGGACGGCGATGTGACGATAGCGCTGCGTCCCGATCTCGCGCCGAAGCATGTGGAGCAGATCAGGGCGCTCGTGCGCGCGGGCGCTTATGACAACGTCGCCTTCCACCGGGTTATCGAAGGCTTCATGGCCCAGACCGGCGACGTCCAGTTCGGTGATCTCGAGGATGGATACGATGCATCGATGGTCGGCACCGGGGGTTCCGACAGTCCGGACCTCCCTGCCGAGTTCTCGAACGAGCCCTATGTGCGGGGCATCGTCGGCATGGCGCGCGCCCAGAGCCCAAACTCGGCCAACTCGCAGTTCTTCATCATGTTCGAACCCAATCCGGGCCTCAACGGCCAGTACACGGTGGTCGGCCAGGTCGAAAGCGGGATGGAACTGGTCGACAACATCAAGCGTGGCAACCAGGCGATGAACGGCATGGTCGACGCTCCAGACCGCATGGTCAAGGTGCGCATCGGCGCCGACGGCTGAACAGAATAACGAAGGGATATCAACACAATGGCCGAGATCAAGGATCGCGAGAACGCGATCGTCATCGAGACCACCAAGGGCCGCGTGGTCGTCGAACTGTTTCCCGACCTCGCACCGGGTCATGTCGCCAGGATCAAGGAACTTGCGCGCGAAGGCGCCTATGACGGGGTCGTCTTCCACCGCGTCATCGACGGCTTCATGGCGCAGACCGGCGACGTCGAGTTCGGCAACTCGACGTCAAAGTCGTTTAATCCGGCCCGCGCGGGCATGGGCGGTTCCAAGAAGCCGGACCTCAGGGCCGAATTCTCCAACATGAACCACGGCCGCGGCACATGCTCGATGGCGCGCTCGCAGAACCCGAATTCGGCCAACTCGCAGTTCTTCATCTGCTTCGAGGACGCCGGCTTCCTGAATCGGCAGTACACGGTCTGGGGGCAGGTGATCGAAGGCATGGATAATGTCGACAAGATCAAGCGCGGCGAGCCGGTCAAGGATCCCGACAGGATCGTCTCCATGAAGGTTGCCGCGGACGTGAAGAACTGAGGCCGTCGATGGCGGGGCTGGTCTGGCCGCTGCTCGGCGTCCTCGCGGGCGCCGCGCTCGCCGTCCAGGTGACGGTGAATGCGGAACTCGCCCGCGGACTGGGCCTGCCGGTCGCGGCCGCTGCCGTCTCCTTCTTCGCCGGCGCGGTCATCCTGGCCGTGGTGACGCTCGCCGTGGCGCGTACGCAGGACATCACGATCGACTTCGGCGCTCCGTCGCCGTGGCTCTTCGTGGTGGGAGGCCTGCTCGGCGCGACCTACGTCACCAGCAGCATCATTCTCGTGCCGAGGATTGGGGCCGCGGCGCTGCTTGCTTTCATCGTCGCGGGCCAGCTCGTCGCTGGTCTGCTCATCGATCGCATCGGCTACCTCGGCGTCGCGGTACGGGAACTGTCGGCGGGTCGCATCGCCGGTGCATTGCTGCTGATGGTCGGCGCAGTCCTTATCCGCTTTTCCTGAACGGCCGTCGTGCGCGTCGATCTCTTCGACTTCGACCTTCCGGACGATCGAATCGCGCTCAGGCCCGCGGCGCCGCGCGACGCGGCTCGATTGCTCGTCGTGCGGCCCGGGAGCGGGGTCCAGGATTGGATCGTTCGCGATCTGCCGGACCTGCTGTCTCCGGGCGATGCGTTGGTCTTCAACGACACCAAGGTGATTCCGGCGCGGCTTGAAGGGATACGGCGTCGGGGCGATGCATTCGCGCGGATCGACGCGACACTGCACATGCGTGTGGGGCCTGATCGCTGGCTCGCCTTCGTCCGCCCGGCCAAGCGGGTCGCTCGCGGCGACCGCATCCAGTTTGGCGACACCGGCGAGGCCTGCTACCTCGGCGCGCTCGACGCGACGGTCGCCGAGAAGGGCGAGGGTGGTGAGGTACTTCTCGCCTTCGACGTGTCCGGCGCATTTCTGGATGAAGCCCTGCAAGCCGTGGGGCATGTGCCGCTTCCTCCCTACATCGCGTCGAAGAGACCGGAAGACGACCGCGACCGCACCGACTACCAGACGATCTACGCATGCGAGGAAGGCGCGGTCGCGGCGCCGACGGCGGGGCTGCACTTTACCCCAGACCTGATGGCTCGGCTGAAGGCGAGACACGTCGAGACGCATTTCGTTACGCTGCATGTCGGAGCCGGCACGTTCTTGCCGGTCAAGGCAGACGACACTGCGAACCACAGGATGCATGCCGAAACGGGTCGCGTCTCAGCCGAGACGGCGTCAGCACTGCGTGCGGTCCGGGCACGGGGAGGGCGCATCGTCGCCGTCGGCACCACATCCTTGAGGCTGCTCGAGAGCGCCGCTGGAAGGGACGGGATGATCGAAGAATGGTCGGGCGCTACCGACATCTTCATCACGCCAGGCTACCGCTTCAGGACTGCCGACATGCTGATGACCAACTTCCACCTGCCCTGCTCGACATTGTTCATGCTGGTCAGTGCATTTTCGGGTCTGGAGACCATGCGGTCCGCGTATCTTCATGCAATTGAAGACGGTTATCGATTCTATTCCTATGGCGACGCGAGCCTGCTCTTCATGGCGGACGCATGAGCGACGAGGCGCGCCCATTCTCCTTCCGCCTCCTGGCCACTGACGGCCTTGCCCGGCGCGGCGAGATCTCCATGCCGCGCGGCACGGTGCGCACGCCCGCCTTCATGCCGGTCGGCACCGCCGGAACGGTCAAGGCGCTCTACATGGATCAGGTGCGCGGCGCCGGCGCCGACATCGTCCTCGGCAACACCTACCACCTGATGTTGAGGCCGGGCGCCGAGCGCGTCGCGCGGCTCGGCGGGTTGCACGCATTCGCCCGCTGGCCGCATCCGATCCTGACCGACAGCGGCGGCTTCCAGGTGATGTCGCTTTCGGCGCTGCGCAAGGTGTCGGAACAGGCCGTCACCTTCCGATCGCACATCGACGGCACTGCCTTCGAGATGAGCCCGGAGCGATCGATCGAGATTCAGGGACTGCTAGGCTCCGACATCCAGATGCAACTCGACGAGTGCGTGGCGCTGCCGGCGTCTACGGTCGAGATCGAGCGCGCCATGGAGCTGTCGCTGCGATGGGCCGAGCGGTGCAGGGTCGCATTCGGAGATCAGCCGGGACGCGCCATGTTCGGGATCGTCCAGGGCGGCGATGACGAGGCGTTGCGAATGAAGTCCGCAGGCGCGCTCTCCGGGATGGATCTCAAGGGTTACGCGGTCGGCGGTCTGGCGGTGGGCGAGCCCCAGGAGACCATGCTCGCCATGCTGGATGCGACCTGTCCGGCGCTGCCTGCCGGGAAGCCCCGCTACCTGATGGGCGTCGGCACGCCGGATGACATCTTGAAGTCCGTGGCGCGGGGGATCGACATGTTCGATTGCGTCATGCCGACGCGCGCCGGACGGCACGGCCTCGCCTATACGCGACGGGGCAAGGTGAACCTCAAGAACGCGCGCCACGCGGACGATCCTCGACCGCTGGACGCCGATAGCGAATGTCCTGCGGCGCGGGATTACTCCCGCGCGTACCTGCATCATCTGGTGAAGTCCGGCGAAGCGCTGGGGGGCATGCTGCTGTCGTGGAACAATGTCGCCTATTACCAGTCTCTCATGCTGGCGATCCGAGAAGCGATCGAGGCCCGACGCTTCGCGGAAACAGCCGTTCTGATCGCCGAGGAATGGGCGAGGGGGGATCTGCCGATCGCCTGACCGCGAAACCCCGGCGGCTCCGAAGGCGTATCTTGGCGACAATCGCGGAGACCTTCCATGAAATACGCCCAGGCCTATGCCATCGCCATCGTCATTTTCCTTGTTCTCGACGGCCTTTGGCTGGGCATTGTCGCGCGCTCGCTGTACGCCTCGAGGCTTGGTCCGATCATGCTCGACCAGCCGCGCTGGGGCGTGGCGGCGATCTTCTATGCGCTGTTCGTCGTCGGCCTGATCTATTTCGCCGTCAAGGCGGGGCTGGAAACAGGCAGCGCCACGACAGCCGCGCTCAATGGCGCGCTGTTCGGATTCTTCACCTACCTGACCTACGGCGCGACGACGCTTGCGGTCTTCAAGGGCTTCGACGGACCTTTGACGGTGATCGACACCGCCTGGGGCGTCGTGCTCGGCGGCGCCGTCGCGGGATCGACGGTCTGGATTATGCAGCGTCTGGGCTGGGCGGGCTGACGCCTCACGTGCTCAGCGAACTGGATGCCCTCAGGCTGCAGCCTGTGATCTGCCAGGAGCCGTCCGGCTGCCGCTGAAGCGTATAGACCGCCTCGTAGTCCTTGCCGTCGGGCCCGACAATCAGAACCTGCTGCACGATCGAGCTCGCATCGGTCTCCTGGAACTTGCCAAAGGCGTAGTTCTGCGGCCGGTGCACCGGCTTGTAGCCGTTGGTGACCATCGACATGAAGGAGTCGACGGTCGGAAAGATCTGCTTCACGTTGGGCGCGGCATAAGAGTAGGCCAGTGTACCGTCGTCGGCGAGGAAGGCTTCCAACTGCCGCTGGATGATGTCCTGCGCCGCCTTGACCTCTGCCTCACCGGCGTGGGCGAGAGGCAGCCCGCAAAGGAACATGAAGGCGAATACCGCACGGCGCATTGCATTCTCCTCTGTTCGACCCCTGCCTTGCCGAGCCTTCGGTCGCGATGATCCTAACATACGACTGGAAGGACGTCGCAGTTTCACGTCGCCGACGACCGACGCCGGCTGCACAAACGGGCTCCACTGCGCCGGGCAGACTGCACGACGCGTGGGCATACGTCCCGAATGCGCTCGAGCCGCGCAAGAAACCGGCGATATCGCTTGCTTTTCGTCCGGCTCGCCAGTGAAATGCGGGAAGGGGAGTAACCGCGTGGTCGCCTTCGACGAAATGAACCCGGCCGAGACCGGGCTTAGAAAACCCTACACGGCCTACAGCGACTGGCTGAACGCTCAGGACCCGGCCCGCCTTACCGAAAAGATGAGCGATGCCGAGCGTGTGTTCCGCAAGACGGGCATCACGTTCGCCGTCTACGGCGATTCCGAAGCCGCCGAGCGGCTGATCCCGTTCGACATCGTTCCCCGGATCCTCTCCGGCAACGAATGGCGGAAACTCACGCAGGGTATCGAGCAGCGCGTCCAGGCGCTCAACGCATTTCTCGACGATATCTATCATCGTCAGGAAATCCTGCGGGCAGGGCGCGTGCCGAAGGAGTTGATCGCCGGCAACGAAGCCTATCTTCCGGAGATGATCGGCGTCAGGCCGCCAGCCGGCGTCTACACCCACATCATCGGGGTCGATATCGTTCGCACCTCGGAGAATGAATTCTTTGTCCTTGAGGACAATGCCCGCACGCCGTCGGGCGTCTCCTACATGCTGGAAAACCGCGAGACGATGATGCAGCTCTTCCCGGAGCTGTTCCAGCAGATCAAGGTACGTCCCGTGGAGAACTATCCGCAACTCCTCAGGCAGTCGCTGGCGGCCGTTCGTCCGCCGAACCTCAACGGTCAGCCGACCATCGCGGTGCTGACGCCGGGGCTCTACAATTCCGCCTATTTCGAGCACGCGTTCCTGGCGGACCAGATGGGCGTGGAGCTGGTCGAGGGGCAGGACCTGAGGGTCGTCGACGGGCACGTCGCGATGCGCACGACCGAGGGATACAAGCGCATCGACGTGCTCTACCGCCGCGTGGACGACGCTTACCTCGATCCCCTGACGTTCCGTCCCGACTCCGCACTCGGCGTGCCGGGCATCATGGATGTCTACCGGGCCGGAAACATCACTCTCGCCAACGCGCCCGGCACGGGAATAGCGGACGACAAGGCGATCTACTCCTACATGCCGGAGATCATCGAGTTCTACACGGGCCGCAAGGCAATCCTCGACAACATCCGGACCTGGCGTTGCTCCGAACCCGACTCACTGACCTACGTTCTGGAGAACCTCGCCCAGCTCGTCGTCAAGGAAGTCCACGGGTCCGGCGGCTATGGGATGCTGGTGGGACCAGCCGCGTCCAAGAAGGAGCTGGAGGCGTTTGCAAGAAAGATGACGGCGAAGCCTTCCAACTACATCGCCCAGCCGACCCTCTCACTCTCCACCTGTCCGATCCTCTCGGAAAGGGGCCTTGCGCCGCGCCATGTCGACCTGAGGCCCTATGTCCTGGTCTCCGACCGGATACAGATCGTGCCGGGCGGGCTGACGCGGGTGGCGCTGAAGGAAGGTTCCCTGGTCGTCAACTCCTCGCAGGGCGGGGGAACGAAGGATACGTGGGTTCTCGATGACTGAGCGTGGCGTCTGATGCTTCTCGGCCGCACCGCGAACGGCCTCTACTGGATGAACCGCTACATCGAGCGAGCGGAGAACATGGCGCGCCTGCTCGACGCCGGGTTGCGGATGGCGCTGACGCGCACCACCAGCCAGGTCGAGGAATGGACCTCGGTGGTTGTTTCGTCGGGCAACGACTACGCGTTCCGCGAGAAGCATAGCGAGTACACGGCGGCCACGGTGTCAGACTTCCTGCTGCGCGACACGTCGAACCCGTCGAGCGTGATGTCTGCGATCGAGACGGCCCGCAACAACGCCCGCATGGTGCGCACCGCGCTGACGCGCGAGACGTGGGAGAGCATCAACGAGGCCTGGATGGCGATGAAGCGCATGCTCGCGCCCACGATCGACGAAAGGGACCTGCCGAGGCTTCTCGACGCCATCAAGCGCGAGACGGCGCTGATCCGGGGCTCCTTCTACGGGACGATGCTGAGGAACGAGATCTTCGATTTCTCGCAGATCGGAACCTTCATGGAGCGTGCGGACAACACGGCGCGGATCCTTGACGTCAAGTACTATGTCCTGCTGCCATCGATCTCGTGGGTGGGATCGTCTCTGGACAACTATCAATGGGAATCGGTTCTGCGCTCGGTGTCCGCGCATCGCTCGTACCGGTGGGTCTACGACGCGGAGTACAAACCGACCAACATCGCCGACTATCTCATTCTCAACGTACGCATGCCTAGGTCGCTGGCCTTCTGCTACCGCAACATCGCGGAGGCGCTGAAGTACCGTGCGGAGGAGTACGGGGCGCGACACCCCTGCCACGACACCGTCGAGGCAACCCTCAAGCGCCTGAAGGACAGCTCGATCAAGGACATATTTGACGGGGGCCTGCACGAGTTCGTCGACTCTTTCATCGCCGACAACAGCCGCCTGGGCAATCAGGTGGCAGAGGCATACCGGTTCTACTGAGATGCGACTGAGGATCACGCACAGGACCGAGTACAAGTACGGCTCGCCGATCCATTACGCGCTGCAACGCATCCGCTTGATACCGGCCAGCAGCACGGCCCAGACGGTGCAGCATTGGACGGTGACCGTTACCGGTGCGCGGGAAGAGGTTCGTTTCGGGGACCAGTTCGGAAACGAGACGAGGTTGCTTAGCGCTCACGGCGAGCCGCACACGATCGTGCTCGAAGCCGCGGGCGAGGTCGAGACCTTCGACAAGGCCGGCGTATACGGTGTGCATCGGGGGTTCGCCCCGCTGTGGTTGTTCCGGCACCACACCGTCCTCACCACACCGGGCGATGCCGTGCGGGCGCTCGTCGCGACTACCGGCGAGGGAAGCGAACTCGAACGCCTGCACGCGTTGAAGGAGGCCGTTGGCGCTGCCATCGCCTACACGCCGGGAGCAACTCACACGGCGACCACTGCGGAAGAAGCGCTCGCCGCCCGCAGTGGAGTCTGCCAGGACCATGCGCATGCATTCATTGCGGCGGCCCGCGTGCTCGGCTTTCCCGCCCGCTATGTGAGCGGCTATCTGATGATGGAAGAAGCATCGGAGCAGGCCGCGAGTCATGCCTGGGCCGAAGCCCACGTAGCCAGCCTCGGCTGGGTGGCATTTGACGCCGCGAACGGCATATCGCCCGACGCCCGATACGTCCGGCTGGCGGTCGGGCGCGACTACCGCGACGCGATGCCCGTTTCCGGAATTCTGTTGGGACAGGCCGAGGAACGGCTTGCCGTGCAGATCACCGTCGAGCAGTAATCGGCCCCACTCGAACGGAGTCGGCGAGCCGGCGGAGGCCCATGACCTATTGCGTTGGGATGCGGATCGACCAGGGGCTCGTGTTCATGTCGGACACGCGCACCAACGCAGGCATCGATTCGATCTCGACGTTTCGCAAGATGCATATCTGGGAGGAGCCGGGCGAGCGTGTGGTGGTGCTGATGTCCGCCGGCAACCTGGCGACCACGCAGGCGGTGGTGTCGCTCCTCGACGAGCGCTCGAAGGCCGTTTCGGAACGCGCGCCGACGCTGCTTGAAACACCGTCCATGTACCAGACCGCCCGTCTCGTCGGGAACACGGTGAAGGAGGTCATCGCCGCTTCGGCGCAGGAGGGCCAGAAGGCCGAGAGCTATTTCAACGCCTCATTCATTCTCGGCGGCCAGATCCGCGGCACCGAGCCGCGGCTCTTCATGATCTATCCGGAAGGCAATTTCATCGAATCGTCGGAGGACACGCCGTTCTTCCAGATCGGCGAGACCAAATACGGGAAGCCGATCATCGTGCGCGCCTATGACCGGCGGATGAGTTTCGCCGAAGCGACGAAGCTGCTGATGGTTTCCTTCGATTCCACCCTCAAATCCAACCTTTCCGTGGGCCTGCCGCTCGATTTGCTGTTCTATGAGAGGGATACGTTCCGGATCAGGCTGAAGAAGCGCGTCGGCCTCGACGATCCCTACTACCGCACGGTGTCGGACGGCTGGTCCAATGCCCTCAAGGAAGCGTTCAAGAGCCTGCCGGATTTTCCCGAACAGGCCTGACCCACGGCGCCACGCCGGGGGATCGGAGGTAGCGTGAAGGACGACGAGTTCCGCGCCTGGGCGATCCGCGCCGCCGAGTGGGGAGCGGACTATCGCGCCACGCTGCGCGAGCGGCCTGTGCGGGCGCAGACCGCGCCGGGCGAGATCGCGGCCCGGATCGCCGTTTCGCCTCCGGAGATGGGCGAGAGCCTCGACACCATCTTCGCCGATTTCGAACGGGCGATCGTGCCCGGCATGACGCACTGGCAGCATCCCCGCTTCTTCGCCTACTTCCCGGCCAATTCAGCCCCTGTCTCTGTTGTCGCCGAACATCTGGTCACCGCGATGGCCGCCCAGTGCATGCTCTGGCAGACGTCGCCCGCAGCGACGGAGCTGGAGACGACGATGGTCGATTGGCTGAGGCAGGCGCTCGGCCTTCCGGACAACTTCTCGGGCGTGATGCAGGATTCCGCTTCGTCCGCGACACTCGCCGCGGTGCTGACGATGCGTGAGAAGGCCCTGGATTGGGCCGGAAATCGGAACGGTCTCTCGGCCAAGCCTGTGCTTCGCATCTACGCTTCCGACCAGGTGCACACCTCGATCGACCGCGCGATCTGGGTGGCGGGTATCGGCGGCGACAACCTCGTGCGAATCCCGACCGCTGGATCGCACCGGGGGATGGACGTCGACGCGCTCGACGCCGCGATCGCGGCAGACAGAGCGAAAGGCATGCTCCCGGCGGGCATAGTCGCCTGCGTCGGCGGCACCGGCGTCGGCGCGACCGACGACATCGCGGCCGTGGCGCGGGTCGCGCGCGGTCATGGACTCTTCCTGCATGTCGACGCGGCTTGGGCCGGCAGCGCCATGATTTGCCCGGAGTACCGGCACTTCTGGGCCGGCGTGGAGGGGGCGGATTCGATCGTCTTCAATCCGCACAAGTGGCTGGGCGCCCAGTTCGACTGCTCGGTGCAGTTCGTACGCGATCCGGAGGCACATGTGCGGACCCTGGCGATCCAGCCGGAGTACCTGAAGACCTATGGCCGCGATGGCGTGGTGAACTATTCGGAGTGGTCGGTCGCGCTCGGCCGCCGATTTCGGGCGCTGAAGGTCTGGTTCCTGCTTCGCGCGCATGGCCTGGAGGGCCTCCGAGCCATGATCCGCAACCACGTCGGATGGTCGGAAGACATGGCCGCGAGGCTCGCCGCGATTCCCGGCTTCGAGATCGTCACCGAACCCATGCTGTCGCTGTTCTCTTTCCGGCACTCGCCGCGCGACGGCGCGGATCTGGATGCGCACAACCGCGCATTGGTGGCGGCGATCAACGACGACGGCCGGATCTATCTGACGCCAACCCTGGTTGACGGCGGCGTGGCGATCCGGTTCCAGGTCGGCCAGTTCGGCGCGACGGAGGCCGACGTCGAGACCGCGCTTGCGACAATCGTCGAAGTGGCAGGACGGGTTTCGCGCTGAGGTCGATGCGAAGCGTCCGGTAACCCTACGTCCACTGCTTTCGAAGCGATTTTCGCTTTCACGCTTGGCTGCGCTTTCGTTTCAGTCTAGTGATCGCAAAAACGAAGGGGTCACGCATGTTCCTGTCGCCGCGGCATGCCGAGATAATCCAGATGGCGAAGGACAACGGACGCGTCCTCGTCGACGAACTTGCCCAGCACTTCAACGTAACGCCGCAGACGATCCGCAAGGACCTCAACGATCTGTGCGAACAGCGCTTGCTCTCGCGCATACACGGAGGAGCGCTGTTTCCGTCGGGTATCGAGAACATGGAGTACGAGGCGCGGCGGAAGATCGCTTCCGACGAGAAACAGGTGATCGGCCGGGAGGCGGCGCGCATCATCCCGGACAACGCTTCGCTGTTCATCAATATCGGGACGACGACGGAGGCAGTCAGCGAGGCGCTGCTGGATCATACCGGCCTGATGGTCATCACCAACAATATCAATGTTGCCAATAGGATGCGGGTTTATCCTGAGATTGAAGTGGTGATCGCCGGCGGGGTCGTGCGTGGGTCAGACGGCGGCATCGTCGGCGAGGCAGCCGTCGACTTCATCAAGCAGTTCAAGGTCGATTACGCCGTCATCGGCGCCTCGGCGATCGACCATGACGGCGCACTTCTTGATTTCGACTTCCGGGAAGTGAAGGTCGCACAGGCGATCATCGCGAACGCCCGTCACGTCATTCTCGTCTCGGACCAGACGAAGTTCGAGCGCACCGCGCCGGTGCGGATCGGCCATCTGAGCCAGGTCGACACGTTCATCACCGACCGGTGCGACATCGAGGGAATTCGCGCGATCTGTTCGGAGGCCGAGGTAGACCTCATCGAGACACGGCGCTGAAAAGCACGCGGTCAGACATTTCGTTTGACATTCGCTTTGGCTTCGAAATAATTCCGATCTGTTTTCGCCGATAATAATAATTGCTGCAGTGCGAAAACGCGGGAGGAGAGTCTTGGGTGAAGCCCCGGTCTACGACATCTTTGTCATCGGCGGCGGCATCAATGGATGCGGCATCGCGCGTGACGCGGTCGGACGTGGCTTCACGGTCTTTCTTGCCGAGATGAACGATCTGGCCAGCGGTACGTCCTCATGGTCGACCAAGCTGATCCACGGCGGTCTTCGCTATCTCGAGCACTACGAGTTCCGTCTCGTGCGCGAGGCGCTCATGGAGCGTGAAGTGCTGTGGAAGAACGCACCGCACATCATCTGGCCCATGCGTTTCGTCCTGCCCTACACGAAGGGCCTGCGCCCTGCCTGGCTGCTCAGACTCGGCCTTTTCCTCTACGACCACATCGGCGGGCGCAAGCGGCTGCCGCCGACGCGCACGCTCGACATGCGCACGGACGCGGCCGGGAAGCCGCTGAAGCCGCTGTTCACCAAGGCGTTCGAGTATTCCGATTGCTGGGTGAACGACGCGCGGCTCGTCGTTCTCAACGCCCGCGACGCGGCGGACAAGGGTGCGATCATCCGGACACGTTCGCGGGTTTCGCGTGCTCGTCGCGACAGCGGCGAATGGGTCGTCGAGGTGGAGAACCTCTCGTCGGGACGGCTGGAGGAGGTCCGCGCCCGGCTGCTCGTCAACGCCGCGGGTCCGTGGGTTGACATCGTTCTGGCGGGGGCCGTCGGCCAGAATGACGTTCGCAACGTGCGGCTGGTGCAGGGAAGTCATATCGTGGTGCGTCGCAAGTTCGATGATCCACGCGCCTTCTTCTTCCAGAACCGGGACGGGCGGATCATCTTCGCGATCCCATACGAGGACGAGTTCACCCTGATCGGAACGACCGACCAGGACTATGTCGGAGATCCGAAGGTCGCCGCGATCAGCGATACGGAGATCGACTATCTTTGCAGCGCCGCGAGCGAGTACTTTGCCGTGCCGGTTGTGCGGGACGACATCGTCTGGACCTATTCGGGCGTTCGTCCGCTCTACGACGACGGGGCCTCGAAGGCGCAGGAGGCGACGCGAGACTATGTTCTCACCGCCGACGCCGCTGACGGCAGGGCGCCGCTGCTGAACGTGTTTGGCGGCAAGATCACGACCTACCGCCGGCTCGCGGAAGCGATGGTGGAGAAGATCGAGGGATTGCTGGGCAAGCGCGGCAAGTCATGGACGGCAGCGGTGCCGTTGCCCGGCGGCGACTTCCCGGCGGATGGGTTCGATCGCGCGGTTTCCACGTTGCAGGGCGCCTATCCGTTCCTGGAGCCCGCGCACGCACGGCGACTGACGAGGCTCTACGGGACGCGTGCGCGGATGCTCCTTGGGAGCGCGAGATCGATCGCCGACCTGGGGCGGAACTTCGGCGCCGACCTCTACGAGGCGGAGGTTCGCCATCTGATCGAAGACGAGTGGGCGCGCACGGCCGAAGATGTGCTCTGGCGCCGGACGAAACGAGGACTGAGGCTCAGCCGGGATCAGGATGCCGCGCTGGAGGAATTCATGCGCGACGCGACCGCCGGATCAAGGACGGAAGCAGCGTAGGCGAAGTCGGACGGCGGAAAGCCTGGGAGGAGGCGTGATGCTGGAGTTGAGGAACGTGACGAGGAATGTGGGCGGCGTGGATCATATCCGCGACGTCTCGCTGACCCTTGCTCACGGCTCGCTCAATGTCCTGCTCGGGCCTACGCTCGCTGGCAAGACCAGCCTGATGAGGCTGATGGCCGGCCTCGATGCGCCGACGTCCGGATCAGTCTGGTTCGACGCCAAGGATGTCACCGGCGTGCCGGTGCAGCGACGCAACGTCGCCATGGTCTACCAGCAATTCATCAACTATCCGGCGATGAGCGTCTACGAGAACATCGCCTCGCCTCTGCGCGTCGCCGGCGCGCCGAGGGACAGGATCGACCGCGAGGTCAGGCGCGCCGCTGAACTCCTGCGGCTCACGCCCTACCTGGCGCGCACCCCGCTTCAGCTTTCGGGCGGCCAGCAGCAACGTACGGCGCTTGCCCGCGCCATCGTGAAGAATGCCAGCCTGGTTCTGCTGGACGAGCCGCTGGCCAATCTCGACTACAAGCTGCGCGAGGAACTCCGCGCCGAGCTCCCGAAGATTTTCGCGGAGGCGGGCACCATCTTCGTCTACGCCACGACCGAGCCGCACGAAGCTCTGTTGCTGGGCGGCAGCACGGCGACGTTGTCGGAAGGCCGAGTTACGCAGATGGGTTCTACGATCGACGTCTTTCGCCGCCCTGACGACCTGGTGACGGCCAGGACCTTCTCCGATCCTCCGCTTAACACGATCGTTCTCGACAAGAGAGGATCGGGTTTCCTGCTTGATGGTGGGGCTAACCTCCCGGTGCCCGCGAACCTAGCGGGTATTGCCGACGGCACCTACACGATCGGCTTTCAGCCCCACCATCTCTCTTTGACCAGCCAGACAGCCGCCGCGGCATCCGTCCGGGCGCGCGTGAGCGTGACCGAGATCACGGGATCCGACAGCTTCGTGCACCTCGATTTCGCAGACCGCCGTTGGGTGATGCTGACCCCCGGCATCAACGTTCTGGAGCCAGACGAGGCGATCGAGGTCTTCATCGATCCCCGCCATCTGATGGTGTTCGATCAGGCTGGACGGGCCGTGCGCACCGCCGGGGTGGCGTGATGGCTCGCATCGAGCTCGAACACATTCGCCACTCCTACAGCGCGACGCCGCGCTCCCCGGACGACTATGCGCTCAAGGAGGTGCACCACACCTTCGAGGACGGTGGAGCCTATGCGCTGCTCGGTCCATCAGGCTGCGGCAAGACCACGCTTCTCAACATCATTTCGGGGCTGCTGGTGCCGAGCGAAGGCCGGCTGCGCTTCGATGAACGCGATGTAACGGAAATGCCGACGGAGGCGCGCAACATCGCACAGGTCTTCCAGTTCCCGGTCGTCTACGACACGATGACCGTCTACGACAACCTGGCGTTCCCGCTGCGCAACCGTGGCGTACCCGAGCCGGAAGTCGATCGCCGCGTTCGCGAGATCATCGCGATGATCGACATGAAGGACATGGCCGGACGCAAGGCGAGGGGGCTCACCGCCGACGGGAAGCAGAAGATCGCGCTGGGCCGTGGGCTGGTGCGGTCCGACGTCAGCGCCATCCTGTTCGACGAACCGCTGACGGTCATCGATCCTCACATGAAGTGGGTGTTGCGCTCCCAGTTGAAGCAGCTCCACCGCCGTTTCGGATACACCATGGTCTATGTCACCCACGACCAGACCGAGGCGCTCACCTTCGCCGAAACCGTGGTTGTGATGTATGATGGCGAGATCGTCCAGATCGGCACGCCCGCGGAACTCTTCGAGAGGCCGAAGCATACGTTCGTGGGTTACTTCATCGGCTCGCCCGGTATGAATGTGTTGCCCGTGACCATGGACAACGGCAAGGTCCGCGTGGACGGTATGGCAGACGACCTGGCAACCGTGGGGTCGATCCGCCCTGGGGCGAAGATCGAACTGGGCATCCGCCCCGAATATGTCCGGCTCGGCAGTGAAGGCTCGCCCATTTCGATCACCAAGGTGGAGGATATCGGGCGTCAGAAGATCGTGCGCGGCAACCTTGCGGGACGCGAGATCGCGGCCATTCTCCGCGAGGACGAGGAGGTTCCGACCGAGCCGCGGGTCACGTTCGACAGCATGGGCGTCAACATCTACGCCAATTCCTGGCGCGTCGACGGGGAGGCCGCCCGATGAACAAGACGTGGAACAACCGCGCCTGGTTCATGGTGCTGCCGGTCGTGCTGCTGGTCTCGTTTTCGGCGGTGATCCCGCTGATGACCGTGGTCAACTATTCGGTGCAGGACACGTTCGGCAACAACGTCTTCTTCTGGGCGGGGACCGAATGGTTCGAGGAGATGCTGACTTCGCCCCGGTTCTGGGATGCGATGGTTCGCAGCCTCGTTTTCTCGGGCGTCATCCTGGCGATCGAGATCCCGCTCGGCATTTTCGTCGCGCTCAACATGCCGAAGAGCGGATGGGGTGTGCCGGTTTGCCTCGTCCTGATGGCGCTGCCGTTGCTCATCCCATGGAACGTGGTCGGCACCATATGGCAGGTCTTCGGACGTATCGACATCGGCCTGCTGGGCTATACGCTGGCGGCGGTCGGCATCGACTACAACTACGTCAACGACCCATGGGATGCGTGGATTACCGTCATCGTCATGGACGTCTGGCACTGGACCAGCCTGGTCGTCCTTCTCTGCTATGCCGGGCTCGTATCAATTCCCGACGCCTACTATCAGGCGGCGAAAATCGACGGCGCGTCCCGCTGGGCCGTGTTCCGCTTCATCCAACTGCCAAAACTCAACCGCGTGCTGCTGATCGCGGTACTGCTGCGCTTCATGGACAGTTTCATGATCTACACCGAGCCGTTCGTGGTTACGGGCGGCGGGCCGGGCAACTCGACGACGTTCCTGTCGATCGACCTCGTCAAGATGGCGGTCGGGCAGTTCGACCTCGGACCCGCGGCGGCGATGTCCATCATCTATTTCCTGATCATTCTTCTCCTGTCGTGGGTTTTCTACACCGTCATGACCAACTACGGCGAGGAGCGCCGCAATGGCTGACGCGAACGATCATGCCGCGAGAGGGTCGCAAAGCGACCTCATTCCGCATCGGGTGGCGGCCACCAAGGTTGACCCGAAAGCGATTGCCCGCAGGATGCGTGGACGCGGGGACGTGTCGCGGTTCTGGTGGCTGATCCCGACGCTCTACATCATCTTCCTGCTGCTGCCGATCTATTGGCTCGTCAACATGAGCTTCAAGACGAACCAGGAGATCCTGGGCGCGTTTTCGCTTTGGCCGCAGAGCCCGACGCTCCGCAACTATCAGGTGATTTTTACCGATCCGTCCTGGTACAACGGCTATATCAATTCGATCATCTACGTCGTCATGAACACGGTCATCTCCGTGCTCGTGGCGTTGCCTGCAGCATATGCGTTTTCGCGCTACCGCTTCCTCGGCGACAAGCACCTGTTCTTCTGGCTGCTGACCAACCGCATGGCGCCGCCCGCCGTGTTCGTCCTGCCGTTCTTCCAGCTCTATTCGGCGTTTGGCCTGATCGACACGCATATCGCCGTCGCCATCGCGCATTGCCTGTTCAACGTGCCGCTGGCGGTGTGGATCCTCGAAGGCTTCATGTCGGGCGTACCGAAGGAGATCGACGAGACGGCCTACATCGACGGTTATTCGTTTCCGCGCTTCTTCGGCAAGATCTTCATGCCGCTGATCGCGTCCGGCATCGGCGTGACCGCCTTCTTCTGTTTCATGTTCTCGTGGGTGGAGTTGCTGATCGCGCGCACCCTGACGACGACGGATGCCAAGCCGATCGCCGCGACCATGACACGCACGGTATCCGCGTCGGGCCTCGATTGGGGCGTGCTGGCCGCGGCAGGCGTGCTCACCATCATTCCCGGCGCGCTCGTCATCTGGTTCGTGCGCAACTACATCGCCAAGGGCTTCGCCCTGGGGAGGGTATGATGAACCTCTCGTGGATGGCCTGGACGCTTCCGACCGCCCTGTTCTTCGGGACGATCGGACTGCTGCTCGTCGGCATGGCCGTATGGGAATTCATCTCGCCCGGCGGCAATCCGCGCATCGGCGTCCTGCGTTTCGAAACCACGCGGGGGGACCGGCTTTTCGTTTCGCTGCTCGGCAGCGCCTTCATCCATCTCGCTTGGCTGGGTCTGATCGGACCCAACCTGTGGTGGGCTCTCGCCCTGTCGGCGGTCTACGCGATCGGCGTATTCCGCTTTGTCTAGGGGAGAAATGTTGGAGCCGCCGCGTGCAGGCGGCGGCTCCAATCGCACTTGAAACCGTAATCGGAGGAATCCAATGCGACGGCACATACTAGCATCAACAAGCGTGCTCGCACTCGTTCTTGCAACGAGTAATGCATTTGCGGGCATGGACGAGGCCAAGGCCTTCCTCGACGCCGAAGTCGGCGACATGTCGACGCTCGACCGGGCGGCGCAGGAGGCCGAGATGCAGTGGTTCGTGGATGCCGCGAAGCCATTCGCCGGCATGGACATCAAGGTCGTCTCCGAGACGATCACGACGCACGAATACGAGGCCAAGGTCCTTGCGCCGGCATTCACGGCGATCACCGGCATCAAGATCACCCACGACCTGATCGGCGAGGGTGACGTCGTCGAGAAGCTGCAGACACAGATGCAGTCGGGCGAGAACGTCTACGACGCCTATGTCAACGATTCCGACCTGATCGGCACACACTGGCGGTACCAGCAGGCCCGTTCCCTCACGAAGTGGATGGAGAACGAGGGCAAGGACGTCACCAATCCGAACCTCGACCTCGCCGACTTCATCGGCACCAAGTTCACGACCGCTCCGGACGGCGACCTCTACCAGCTGCCCGACCAGCAGTTCGCGAACCTCTACTGGTTCCGTTACGACTGGTTCAACGACGAGAAGAACAAGGCCGATTTCAAGGCGAAGTACGGCTACGACCTCGGCGTTCCGGTCAACTGGTCCGCATATGAGGACATCGCCGAGTTCTTCACCGGCCGCGAGATCGACGGCAAGAAGGTCTACGGCCATATGGACTACGGCAAGAAGGACCCGTCCCTCGGATGGCGGTTCACGGATGCCTGGCTGTCGATGGCGGGCAACGGCGACAAGGGCCTGCCGAACGGCCTGCCGGTCGACGAATGGGGCATCAAGGTCGACGAGAACTCTCGTCCGGTCGGCTCGTGCGTGGCGCGCGGCGGCGACACCAACGGCCCTGCGTCGGTCTACGCCATCGAGAAGTATCTCGCCTGGCTCAAGGCCTATGCGCCGGCCTCGGCCCAGGGCATGACCTTCGGCGAGTCCGGCCCGGTCCCGTCGCAGGGCGAGATCGCCCAGCAGATGTTCATGTACACCGCCTTCACCGCCGATCTGGTGAAGGACGGCCTGCCGGTGGTGAACGCGGACGGCACGCCGAAGTGGCGTTTCGCTCCATCGCCGCACGGCGTCTACTGGAAGGACGGCATGAAGCTCGGCTACCAGGACGTGGGCTCGTGGACGCTGCTCAAGTCGACGCCGGACGATCGCGCCAAGGCCGCATGGCTCTACGCGCAATTCGTCGTGTCGAAGACCGTGGACGTGAAGAAGAGCCATGTCGGCCTGACGCTCATCCGCGAATCGAGCATCCGTCACCAGTCGTTCACCGACCGCGCGCCCAAGCTCGGCGGCCTGATCGAGTTCTACCGCTCGCCTGCGCGCGTGCAGTGGTCGCCGACGGGCACGAACGTGCCTGACTATCCGAAGCTGGCTCAGCTCTGGTGGCAGGCGATCGGCGATGCCTCCTCCGGCCAGAAGACGGCCCAGGAGGCGATGGACTCGCTCTGCGCCGAACAGGAGAAGGTGCTGGAGCGCCTGGAGCGCGCCGGCGTCCAGGGCGACATCGGTCCCAAGCTCGCCGAAGAGCATGACCTCGCTTACTGGAACGCCGAGGCGGTCAAGGCCGGCAACCTGGCGCCACAGCTGAAGGTGGAGAACGAGAAGGAACAGCCGATCACCATCAACTACGACGAACTGGTGAAGAGCTGGCAGTAAGTTCCGATCCTTTCGGATCGGCGAGGGGAGGCGGCGCAAGCCGCCTCCCCAATCCGTATCAGACCCGGGAGCAGCCATGAGCGGCAATGTCCTCGCCATAGACCAGGGAACCACCTCCAGCCGCGCCATCGTCTTCGACGGCGCGATGAAGGTGGCAGGCATCGGCCAAAGGGAGTTCGCGCAGCACTATCCGGCGTCGGGCTGGGTCGAGCATGATCCGGAGGAGATTTGGGCCAGCGTTCTGTCAACCTGCAAATCGGCGCTCAAGGCGGCGAAGCTGAAGGCGGCGGACGTCTCGGCGATCGGCATCACCAATCAGCGGGAAACCGTCGTCATCTGGGACAAGACCACCGGAAGGCCGATCCATAATGCCATCGTTTGGCAGGACCGGCGAACCGCGCCGCTTTGCCAGAAGCTGAAGAAGAAGGGCCTGGAGCCGCTGTTTTCCCGCAGGACGGGGCTACTGCTCGATCCCTATTTTTCGGGGACGAAGATCGCCTGGCTCCTGGACAACGTCAAAGGCGCGCGCAGACGCGCCGAGAAGGGGGAACTGCTCGCCGGCACGATCGACTGCTTCCTCATATGGCGGCTGACTGGCGGCAAGGTCCACGCCACCGATGCGACCAACGCATCGCGCACGCTGATCTACAACATCGCCGATAACCGCTGGGACGACGAGTTGCTGAAGATCCTGCGGATTCCACGAGCGATGCTGCCCGAGGTCAAGGATTGCGCCGCCGATTTCGGAATCACCGACAAGAAACTGTTCGGTTCCCAAATCCCCATTCTCGGCGTGGCGGGCGACCAGCAGGCGGCCACCATCGGACAGGCATGCTTCGAACCCGGCATGATGAAGTCAACCTATGGCACGGGCTGTTTCGCCATCCTCAACACGGGCCCGCATCTCGTCCGGTCGAAGAACCGGCTGCTGACCACCATCGCCTATCGCCTCGACGGCAGGACGACCTATGCGCTGGAAGGGTCGATCTTCATCGCCGGCGCCGCAGTGCAATGGCTGCGCGACGGCGCGCGCATGATTTCTCGCGCCGCCGACAGCGGCGACCTGGCTGCGCAGGCGGATCCCTTGCAGGAGGTCTATCTCGTGCCGGCGTTCGTCGGGCTCGGCGCGCCGCACTGGGACGCCAATGCCCGCGGGGCGATCTTCGGACTCACGCGCAACTCGGGGCCGGCGGAGTTTGCCCGGGCGGCGCTGGAATCGGTGGCCTACCAGACGCGCGATCTGCTCGACGCCATGAAGAAGGACTGGAAGGGCGGAAAGCAGAAGACGGTCCTTCGCGTCGACGGAGGCATGGTTGCCTCCGACTGGACCATGCAGCGGCTGGCCGACATGCTGGACGCACCGGTCGATCGGCCCACGATACTCGAAACGACGGCCTTGGGAGCCGCCTGGCTCGCGGGTTCTCGCGCGGGAGTGTGGCCGCGGGCGAAGGACTTCGCCAGGCAGTGGGCGCTCGAACGGCGCTTCAAGCCCGCGATGGCTCAGACCGACCGTGCGCGAAAGCTGAAGGGTTGGCGCGACGCGGTGGGACGGACGCTTTCGAGACGCTGACAACGAAGAAAGGCCCGCGCGAAACGCGGGCCTCTCGTCTTCCAGGCACTGATGCCTAGTTATACGGCGAATAGCACTGCTGGCGACCGCCGTTGTAGGGCTGGAACGTGTTGTCGGATGCCCTGTACGACCGATAGCGGTCATAGCACCATTCGACATGCGCGTTGCCGCCCGACCTACGCTCGGCCTGGATGGCGCCGGTGATGATCGCGCCGGCAATGAAGGCCGCCGCCGGGTACCAGAAGCCATCGCTGTGGCGGCGATAGCCCGGACGATAGTCGCGATAGCCGTTGTAGCCGCGGTAGTAGCCGCTGCGTTCGGCGCGACGCATGTCCCGACGGAACTCTCGGCGGTCCTGGCGCGCCTCGCGGCGGAACTCACGACGATCCTGGCGGGCCTCGCGACGGCGTTCCTGCCGCGTCTGCTGCACCTGGATGACATTCGACGTTTCCGCCCGATCCACGGTCGGCATCAGGCGAGGCGCCGCGACGGCCGGGGCCGCCACGAACGAGATGGCCAGCGCCGAAACGCAAAGGCCGGTGAGAATCTTCTTCATTGTTCGTCTCCTCGGAATCTTAGTCCCTCGGAGCCGCAACGCCCCCGCGCGGCGATGGTTCCGCTTACGTTGCGCCAATCGCACCGAGGTCCGCGAGAAAAAAGACGATGCGAATCAACGGTGTGATCCGATGACGATGGAAAAGCGCCTTTCCGCGTGAACCAGTCTAGCCGCCGGCGCGACTGAGGGTCACGGACGCCGCAACGGCGATCCTCCAACCCAGAAGGAAACTCCCTATGACCTCCATCAAGCGCTCGGTTCTCGCCGCCGTTCTGGCCGTCCCGGCTCTCACCTCCATCCCGCAGTTCGCGGCGGCCGCCACCCACCCGGACGGCAACGGCGGCGCGGTGTGCAAGGGCATCGGCTCATGCCTCGTGCTCGAGCTCGACTGTAAGGGCACGTACACGGACGCCACCCAGCCCGACGGCACCGTGTACGGAAAGTGCGACAAGGTTAAGTCGGTCGCCCCGCGCGCTCTGAACCGCATGAAGGCTGGCTGACCGGCAGGGGAGGGAGGGTGTTTGGCGCCTTCCCTCCGCGATCGCAGACAACAAAAAAGGCCGGGACGAGCCCGACCTTTCCTCATCCGCCTCGACACGCTGCCGGTTCATCCATGGTCAGCCGCGGAAGCGAACATCGTCCATATAGGTTACGATTGCGACGCGATCATGACCGCTTCGGCAACACGCTGCGTTCGAACGCCGCCGCGACCTCATCCCAGCTCAGGCCTTGCTGCAGGCGCAGGCTCGCGTCATGCATCGAGCGCCACTGGCCGTCGTCGGTCAGCAGACGAACGGCCGCGTCGGCATAGGCGATAGGATCGTCGATCACATGGCCCGTGACGCCATCGACGACCCTCTCCGGCATCACGGCATTGGGACCGACAACGGCCGGCACGCCGAGCGCCTGTGCCTCGGCGGCGGCAAGACAGAACGCCTCGGACCTGTGGCCGTGGTAGAGGTAGGCCCGGCTGTTCCGCATCACCTCGCGCTGTTCGGTACGCCGAAGGGTCGGATGGATTCGCAGTGACGCTCTTCCCCGATCACTCATGGCCGAGATCCATGGCAGGTCCGGCACTGCCGTTGAATAGGCGCTGGCGAAATTCTTGATGCCGAGAATATGCAGTTCCGCGTCGG
Source organism: Rhizobiaceae bacterium (assembly GCA_050184585.1). Taxonomy (GTDB): domain Bacteria; phylum Pseudomonadota; class Alphaproteobacteria; order Rhizobiales; family Rhizobiaceae; genus JBFXAF01. The sequence goes on from JBFXAF010000001.1 coordinate 504,399, forward strand.
GAACGCGCGGAAGGATATGCTGATCCCACACCGGAAGAAGCCAGGGCAAGCCGCGTCCCGGCATCGAGGCATAGACAGCGCGGCGAGACGGCGGGGTCCCGAGGGGGCCCAGTCCGCGCCACTCATCCTGCACGGCGAGGGGGATGACGATCGGCTCTCGGGGAAGCACCCACGAATAGGTTTCAACGAGCCATTTGCTCGCGGCAACCGGCAGCGGCCGGTAGCGCCACATTACGGGAATGCGCTTGTAGTGTCGCAGGTTGTTGACGGGCCAGATCAGCCAGACGGCCAGACAGCGCGGACGTGTCACCAGATGGAAGAGGCGCGGGTGCTGGACCGGCAGGAAAAGATCGACCGATTCCATCAGGCGCGCGTCCGACAGGGGCGCCCAGTCGACGCCCATGTGGGTCAGGCGTTCGGACGTCTTGGTGAGCGCCGTGACGTGGTGACCGCGGCCGGCAAGAGCGGTCGCCAGCTGCACGACGGAACTCTCCGTGCCGCCCAGACCGATCTCCTCACCGCTGCGACCCGTGTAGGCGCTCGTGTCGTCGGCGATGACTATTCTCGCCATTCAGCGCTGCCCCTCGAACGAGATGTTGGTGAGCCGGGAGGGAGTCGAACCCTCGACCACATGATTAAAAGTCACGTGCTCTACCGCTGAGCTACCGGCCCGTCCGGCATAGGGTCGCGCGAAGAATACAGGCGCGGCCGATGCAAGTCAGCCCCGTCCCGCACGGGCGGTTCGAAGCGGCGCGGACCATAGGCAGACGCCAGTTTGCGGTCAATCGGTTTCGAGCCCGCGCTCGATCCTGCCGCGACCCTATGCCACGCAATGGTGATTGGAGGGCGCGAGCCGCCACGTTCTATATGCGGACCTGACGTCCAATGGGAAACGTGCCGGCCTCGATGGCGATCGATGTGAGCTATCTCGGCGCCGCCGCAGCCGGAGCGATCTCGTTCCTGTCGCCCTGCGTGCTGCCCCTCGTGCCCCCCTACCTCTGCTACATGGCGGGCGTCTCGGTGGACGATTTCCGGGCCAGGGGAGAGACCGCCGCGATTGGGTCAGCGCGGTTCGCTTTGCTCGCGGCCTCTCTCGCATTCGTTCTGGGGTTCACGACGGTCTTCGTGGCGCTGGGCGCGGGAGCTTCGACCATCGGCCGTGTTCTGCGCGCGTGGCAGGAACCGTTGGCGATCGCCGCAGGCGTCGTGATCATCGTGATGGGTTTGAATTTCCTCGGGGTGCTGCGGATACCCATCCTGTCCCGCGAGGCGCGGTTCGTCTCGCGGGCGCGTCCCGCCAACGCGGGCGCCGCATACATCATGGGTCTCGCCTTCGCCTTTGGGTGGACGCCGTGCATCGGACCAGTCCTCGGCCCGATCCTGACCCTTGCCGGTGGCCGGGAGACCGTGGGCGAGGGCGCGCTATTGCTCGCCGTCTACTCGCTCGGCCTTGGCGTGCCATTCCTGATCGCGGCCCTGTTCTCGGGCGCGTTCATGAGGTTTCTGGCGCGTTTCCGTATGCATCTCGGCAAGGTCGAGAAGGCCATGGGCGGCCTGCTGGTGTTGGCGGGTCTGCTGTTCGTCACCGGCTACATGCAGGATTTCTCCTACTGGCTCCTCGAGACGTTCCCGCTGCTCGGGCAGCTCGGCTAGTATCCTAGCCTGTCTCGCAGCCAGCGGAGGGGGAAGGTGGCGAGCACGATGCCGCCGAGAACCAGCGCGATGCCGAGTGCGTGATAGGTTTCAAACGCTTCCCCGAGAACAGTCGCCGCCAGCAGAACGCCATAGGGTGGCAGAAGATACATGAAGATGCCGGCGACCGACGGGCCGAGCACGCGGACGCCGAACTGGAAGGCCGAAAAGGCGAGCAGCGAGGCGACGATGACGATGCCTGCGATGCCCTGCCAGGCCGATGCGGTCACCGGCATTGGATCGCCGGCGATGAATTCCCAGGCGGCGAAGGGCAGAACGATCAACGCTCCAGCTGCGGCGACGATGCCGAGAAGGGCTGGAGTCGAGAGCGTTGCGAGGCGCGATGAACGATAGAGAATCGAATAGACGGCCCAGGCGAAGGCGGACGCCACGAACAGGAGGTCGCCGATGTTGAACTCGAGGCGCAAGAGGGCGCTGGCATCTCCTCGGAGGACGATGACCGCCACGCCGAGGAATGCGATCACGCAGCCGACGGCCTCTCGCGCACCGATCCGGCGACCCGAAAGGGCCGCCTCCAGAAGGATGATTATGGCCGGCGATGTGGTGTAGATCAGCGTCCCGTTGGTCGCCGAGGTATGCGCGATGGCCACATAGACCAGCGCACCGCAGATCCACATGCCGAGGAAGCCGAGAAGAACGACGAGCGGCCAGTCACGCCGGAGGAGCGAAGCCAGGGCAACGCGTTCACGCGCAAGCAGAGGCGCAAGGATCGCGGCGACCAGCGCCCAGCGCACGAAGGCCAGGGTGAACGGGGCGATCTCCTCGACGGCCGACTTGCCGAAGATGAGGTTGGTCGAAAACATCAGCGGCGCTAGGAGCATCACTGCGATGGCGATGCCCGAGCGGCCTGCAGGCTGGATTGGCAAGGGGTGTCCGGATGCTGGTTTGTGCGTGTCGGACGTGGTGATACATAGCCCGCGAGTCCCGATCAATCTTGCTTTGCCGATTCGGTAGCTTTCATGCCTGAACGATCCAGCCTGTCCGTTATCCTCGCCGCCGGCGAGGGCACGCGCATGAAGAGTGCGACGCCGAAGGTGCTGCACCGGATCGCCGGTTTGCCCATGCTCGCCCATGTCACAAACACGGTTCACGCCGCCCACGGAGGCGACATTGCGGTCGTGGTCGGCCACGGCGCCGAGCAAGTGACCGCCGCGGCTTCGACATTCGCACCCGCCGCCGAGTTTTTCGTCCAGAACAGGCGGGTCGGGACGGCGAACGCCGTGCTGGCGGCGCGAACGGCCATCGCCAGGGGTCATGACGACGTGCTGGTGATGTTCGGTGACACGCCGCTGCTCAGCCGGGCCGCGATCGAGGCGGTACGCGCGGCGCTCGCAGGGGGGGCGACGGTCGTCGCGATGGGTTTCCGGACGGATCGCCCTGCCGGCTATGGCCGCCTGATCGAGAAGGACGGCCGCCTCCTGGCGATCCGGGAGGACAAGGACGCTTCGGAGGAGGAGCGCGAGATCACCTTCTGCAATGGCGGCCTGATGGGCATCGCAGGCAACGAGGCCTTGGCGCTGGTCGACGCGGTCGGCAATGTCAACGCGAAGGGCGAATACTACCTGACCGACATCGTGGCGATCGCCAATCAGAGGGGTCTCAAGGTTGTGGCGACCGAGGCGAGCTATGAGGATGCGCTCGGCATCAACAACCGCGTCGAACTCGCGGAAGCCGAGGCGATCTGGCAGCAGCGCAAGCGTCGAGAGATGATGCTGGCTGGCGTCACGCTCGTCGCGCCGGACACGGTATGTTTCGCGCATGACACGAAGATCGGTCCAGATGTCATTGTCGAGCCTAACGTTTTCTTTGGTCCCGGCGTCTCGGTTTCGAGCGGCGCGACGATCCACGCGAATTGTCATCTCGAGGGTGCGACGGTCGGCGAGGGGGTCGAGATCGGCCCTTTCGCGCGGCTGCGGCCGGGGGCGGACTTGAGGGAGAAATCCAAGGTCGGCAACTTCGTGGAGATCAAGAAGACGGTTGTCGGGCCTGGCGCCAAGGTGCCGCATCTCTCCTATGTCGGCGACGCGTTCGTTGGCGCTAAAGCCAATCTCGGCGCGGGGACGATCACCTGCAACTATGATGGCTATGGCAAGTTCGTCACCGATATCGCGCCCGGAGCATTCGTCGGTTCCAACTCGTCGCTGGTGGCGCCGGTCAGGATCGGCGAAAACGCCTATGTGGCGTCGGGCAGCGTCATCACCGAGGATGTGCCCGACGACGCGCTCGCCCTGGGGCGCGCGCGTCAGACGACGATCCCGGGGCGGGCGAAGGCATTGCGGGACAAGCGTGCCGCGGCGAAGAAGCGCGACTGACCGGTAACGGCTTCGCAAGGGCGTTCGGCCATAGTGTCGGCGAAAACGCCTGACACCGAGCGAAACGATATTTGACTTTCTGGCGCCCCGGCTCGGGCCTACATACGGCGCCACATCCGATCGCGGGAGCGGACACATGTGCGGAATCGTCGGGATCGTCGGCCGGACCCCGGTGGCGCCTTTGATCGTCGACGCGCTCAAGCGCCTCGAATATCGCGGCTATGATTCCGCCGGCGTGGCGACCATCGAGCACGGTACGCTCGCCCGCCGCCGCGCCGAGGGCAAGCTGATCAATCTCGAGCGCCGGCTCCAGTCGGAACCGCTCGACGGCACGATCGGCATCGGCCACACGCGCTGGGCCACGCATGGCGTACCGAACGAAACGAACGCGCACCCGCATTTCTCCAATGACGTGGCGATCGTCCACAACGGCATCATCGAGAACTTCGCCGAGCTGCGCGACGAACTGACGGCGGACGGTTTCGAGTTCACGTCGCAGACGGACACCGAGGTGGTGGCGCACCTCGTCTCCAGGGAAATGCGTCGCGGCGCGCGGCCGGTGGATGCGGCCTACCGGGCGCTGAAGCAGCTCGAAGGCGCGTTCGCGCTCGCCATCATGTTCCGTGGCGACGAGGATCTAATCGTCGGCGCGCGCAACGGCCCGCCGCTGGCGATCGGTCACGGCGAAGGGGAGATGTATCTCGGCTCGGACGCCATCGCGCTCGCGCCCTTCACGGAGTCGATCACCTACCTCGAGGACGGCGACTGGGCGGTCGTGCGCCGCAATCACGTCCAGATCTTCGACATGGCCGGCGAACCGGTGGAGCGCCCGCGCCAGCAGTCGATCGGCACCAGCTTCATGGTCGACAAGGGCAACCACCGGCACTTCATGGAGAAGGAGATCCATGAGCAGCCGGAGGTGATCTCCCACACCCTTGCGCACTATCTCGACTTCACCACCAACATGGCGAAGGATTTCCCGCTCCCGTTCGATTTCGCGGCGATGGACAGGCTTTCGATCTCGGCCTGCGGCACGGCGTATCTGGCTGGTCTCGTCGGCAAGTACTGGCTGGAGCGCCATGCACGCCTGCCGGTCGACATCGATATCGCCTCGGAGTTCCGCTACCGCGAACAGCCCCTTTCGAAGGCCAGCGCGGCGCTTTTCGTGTCGCAATCCGGCGAAACCGCCGACACGCTCGCCTCGCTTCGCTATTGCCGCCGGGAGGGCGTACCGATCGCGTCGATCGTCAACGTTCGCCAGTCGACCATCGCGCGAGAATCCGACGGCGTGTTCCCGACGCTCGCCGGTCCCGAGATCGGGGTCGCCTCGACCAAGGCCTTCACCTGCCAGCTCGCCGTGCTCGCCTCGCTCACCGTGAGGGCGGCCCGCGACCGCGGCCATCTGGACGCTAAGGCGGAAAAGGCGCTGGTGCGGCAGCTCGCCGAGACGCCGCGCATCGCCAGCCATGTGCTCAAGCTCGAGAGCCAGATCGAGACGCTGGCGCGCGAGCTCGCCCAGGTTCGCCACGTTCTCTACCTCGGCCGCGACACCAACTATCCGCTGGCGCTGGAAGGCGCGCTCAAGCTCAAGGAAATCTCCTACATTCACGCGGAGGGCTATGCCGCGGGCGAACTCAAGCACGGACCGATCGCGTTGATCGACGAACAGATGCCCGTCATCGTCATCGCGCCTCACGACCGCATCTTCGAGAAGACCGTCTCGAACATGCAGGAGGTCGCCGCCCGGGGCGGACGCATCATCCTGATCACCGACCAGAAGGGCGCCAAGGCGGCCTCGGTCAAGACGATGGAGACCATCGTGCTGCCCGACGTGCCGTCCTTCATCGCGCCGATGGTCTATGCCCTGCCGGTACAGCTTCTGGCGTACCATACGGCCGTCTTCATGGGGACCGACGTCGACCAGCCGCGCAACCTCGCCAAGTCGGTCACCGTCGAATAGGGCGATATGCCGCCGGTTGCCGGCGGACCGAACCTGCTCTAGTCGTGTTGCGGTGCGAAAAAGGGCGGAACTCCATTGGCGGAGACAGGCGGAATGACCCGGCTCCGGAACTATTTCCTGACCGGTGTGGTCGTCTGCGCGCCGATCGCGATCACCGCCTATCTCGCCTGGACCGTGGTCCACTGGTTCGATTCGTGGGTAAAGCCCTACATCCCCGCGCGGTACAACCCTGACAACTATCTGCCATTCGCGGTCCCCGGCTTCGGCCTGATCGTGGCGCTGCTGATCATCACTTTGATCGGATTCCTTACGGCCAACATCATCGGTCGCTCGATCGTGCAGGTGGGCGAGCGCCTTCTCAACCGCATGCCGCTGGTGCGCAACGTCTATAGCGGCCTCAAGCAGATTTTCGAGACGGTGCTGGCGAACCGCTCGGAATTGTTCACCCGTGTCGGCCTCTTCGAGTATCCACGCCGTGGCGCCTGGTCGATCGTCTTCATCGCCAAGCAGCAAGACACCGAGATCAACCGGGCGCTCAAACCGAAGCACGGCAAGACGATGGCGGTCTTCCGCCCGATCACGCCCAACGTGACCACCGGCTATCTGCTTTACGTTCCGGAGGAGGACGTGATCCCGCTCGACATGAGCGTCGAGGATGCCGCCAAGCTGCTGATTTCCGCCGGGCTCGTGGCGCCCGAGAAGCACGACGCAGGGATCGCCAAGCTGGTCGAAGCCAAGATCCGCTCGAAGGCGCCGAGGAAACGGGCCGAATAGGTCTCACCCGGCGCGGAGCAAGCGGACGGCCTCGTCCCTTCCGAACAGGTAGAGCAGGATGCGCAGGGCCTCGCCGCGCGGCGAGCGCAGCTCCGGGTCGCGTGCGAGGATCAGTCGGGCGTCGTCGCGCGCGACCTCCAGCAGGTCGGCATGGTGTTCGATGCGGGCGACCATGAAGCCCGGCGTGCCCGACTGGCGCGTCCCGAGCAGCTCGCCCTCACCGCGCAGCTTCAGGTCCTCCTCGGCGATGAGAAAGCCGTCCTCGGTCTCCCGTATCACCGACAAGCGCCGTTTGGCGGTCTCACCGAGAGGTTCCCCGTAGAGCAGCACGCATGAGGAGGGGCGGTCGCCACGCCCGACCCGCCCACGCAACTGATGAAGCTGCGCGAGGCCGAACCGCTCTGCATGCTCGATGACGATGATCGTCGCGTCCGACACGTCGACGCCGACTTCCACGACCGTGGTGGCGACGAGGATTCGCGTCGTGCCATCCTTGAACGCCAGCATGGCGCGGTCCTTGTCGGGGCCCTTCATGCGCCCATGCACGAGGCCCACCCTATCCCCGAAGTCCTGTTTCAGCGTGGCGTATCGCTCTTCGGCGGCGGTCAGCGGGACGACCTCCGATTCCTCCACCAGCGGACAGATCCAGTAGACCTTCTGTCCTTCGAGGATCGCGTCGGCAATCCGGCCGGTCAGTTCGTCGAGCCGGTCGAGGGGCAGGGTGACCGTACGGATCGGTCGCCGCCCGGCCGGCTTCTCGTCGAGGCGCGAGACATCCATATCGCCGAAGGCGGCCAGCACCAGGGTGCGGGGAATCGGCGTCGCGGTCATCACCAGCGTATCGGGCGCCTCGCCCTTGGCGGCGATCGCCAGCCGCTGGTGCACTCCGAAGCGGTGCTGCTCGTCAACCACGGCCAGCGCGAGGTTCCTGTAGACGACGCCTTCCTGGAACAGGGCGTGGGTGCCAATGACGATACTGATCGTCCCGTCCGCGAGCCCGGCCAGCACGGCGTCGCGTTCGCGACCCTTTTCGCGGCCGGTCAGGATCGCTGCCGTGAGCCCCGCGCGGGCAGCGATCGGTGCGATGGTTGCGAGATGTTGGCGGGCCAGCACCTCGGTCGGCGCCATCAGTGCGGACTGGCCACCGGCCTCCGCCGCGCGCGCCATGGCGAGGAGCGCGACGACCGTCTTGCCGGAGCCGACGTCGCCCGGAAGCAGTCGCAGCATGCGGTCGGCTTTCGCCATGTCCGCGTCGATCTCCGCCAGTGCCCGCGTCTGCGCGCCGGTGAGGGAGTAGGGGAGCGCCGCGCGGATCGCCTCGACGAAGCGGCCGTCGCCGCTCAGCGGGCGGCCAGAGCGGCGACGCGTGCGGGCACGGACCAGTGCGAGCGATAGCTGCCCCGCCAGGAACTCGTCATAGGCGAGCCGCCTCCAGGCGCTCGAGTCCGGCGAGACGTCGAGCGCCGCCTCCGGTCCATGTAGCCGAGAGAGGGCGGCCCCGAACGCCGGGAACGACTGCCGACGCGTCACGCCGGAGTCGAGCCATTCGGGTAGTTCGGGCAGGCGTTCGAGCGCATGGCCGATCGTGCGCCTGAGGATCTTCGCCGAGAGGCCGGCCGTCAGTGGATAGACCGGCTCGATCGAGGGCAGCGTTCCGGCGTCCGCGGCGAGCACCATGTGGTCTGGATGGACCATGCTCGGGCGACCGTTGAACCATTCCATCCGCCCCGACACGAGGACGTCTTCTCCCACCGGCAGCGCCGACTCCAGCCATGCCTGCTTGGCGTGAAAGAATGTCAGCGCGATCTCGCCCGTCGCGTCATGCGCGAACACCCGGTAGGGCACGTTCGACCGGCCCCGTGGCGCGGGCTGATGCCGGTCGATGCGCAGGTCGAGGGTGACGATCTGGCCCTCCGCCGCCCCCGCGATGCCCGGCCGGCTGCTGCGGTCGATGGCGCCTTGCGGCAGGACGAAGAGAAGATCGCCAACCCGTGGCTCGCGTCCCGCAAGGTCGGCCGGCGCCACGTTGGCGATCAGGCTCGCCACCTTGGAACCGACCCCGTCGAGCGAGGTCACCGGTGCGAACAGAGGGTCGAGAAGGGAAGGGCGCATCGTTGCCGATGGTAAGGGCGGAAAGCGATGTTGCAAGGCTGACAGTCGCGATCGTCCGGGCTATAGGCGGGCCGAGACCGACAGGCGGCGATGATGAGCAGCGAGACGAGCGACGAGCAACGCGAATGGCGGCGGCGGAAGCTCGTGTTCCGCTCATGGCATCGTGGCATGCGCGAGGTGGACCTGATCCTCGGGAGTTTCGCCGATGGCCACGCCGCGACCTTGACCGAAGACGAATTCGCGCAATATGAGCAGCTTCTCGACATACCCGACACCGACCTCCTTCCCTGGCTGACCGGAGAACTGGCGGTTCCGCCCAATTTGCGATCGACGGTCCTCGCCAGGATGATCGCGCACGCTCGCGACATGGCCGCCTCGCCGAAGCAAGATGCCTCTCATTGACAAGATCGGCCTGACGGGCGCCACGGGCGCTACGATCGTCGACGGCGTGCCGGACGGCTACGAAGCCTTCGCGCTTGCTCAGGTGTCGGCGGAACTGGCGCCGGATCGGCCCGTCATCTTCGTCGCGCGTGATGGCCAGAGGCTGCCGTCGATCGTGGAGGCGCTGGCCTTCTGCGCGCGCGGCATTCCCGTGCTGGAACTGCCGGCCTGGGACTGCCTGCCATATGATCGCGTCTCACCTGGTCCGGACGCGGCGGCGCGGCGGCTCGACGCGCTTGCGGCAATGTCGGCTCTGGCGGAGCGGCCTCACCGCGCTGTGATTCTGACGACCGCCAATGCGATCCTCCAGCGCATGCCGACCGCCGCCGCGATCCGTGCCCAGACATTCGGCGCCGCGCCGGGCAACCAGGTCGACATGAACGCCCTGGTCGCGCGGCTGGAGGGTTCTGGTTTTTCGCGAGTCTCGACGGTGCGTGAGATTGGCGAATACGCCGTGCGCGGCGGCATTCTCGACTTGTTCGCGCCAGGCGCGGAGGAAGCGCTGCGCCTCGATTTCTTCGGCGACACGCTGGAATCGATTCGCGCGTTCGACCCGGCGAGCCAGCGCACGATAGGCCAACGGCGTTCGATGACATTGCAGCCGATGAGCGAAGTGGCGCTGAGGCCGGAAGCGATCAGCCGCTTCCGGAGAAGCTACATCGAGGCGTTCGGCGCGCCTTCGCGCGACGATGCGCTCTACGCCGCGATCAGCGAGGGCCGACGCTTCGCCGGAATGGAGCACTGGCTCCCATTCTTCCACGACCGGCTGGACACCGTCTTCGACTACCTGCCGGACGCGCCGGTCATCTTCGACCACCTGGCGCGCGAGGCCGTCGAGGAACGCCGCAAGCTGGTTCTGGACCACTACGAGGCGCGTCGGGCGCAGGGCGATGATCGCGCGAAGGACGCCGTGCCCTACAAGCCGATCGCGCCCGACCTGCTCTACCTGTCGAGCGAGGAGGTCAACTCAGCCACCGTCGCGCGATCGTCGACCGAATTCACGCCGTTCGATACGCCGCCCGCCTCCGGCGCCATCATACGCCATGCCGGCGCGCGGTCGGGCCGGGGCTTCGAGGTCGAACGCGCCGATCCTGCCGCGAACGTGTTCGATGCGGTTGTGAACCACATCGCGAATGAACGCGCGGCGAAGCGCCGGGTCATCGTCGCGGGCTGGACGGAGGGCTCTCTCGACCGTCTCGCGCAGATATTGAGCGAGCACGGCCTCGGCAACATGAAGCCCGTCGCCTCGCTCGCGGACGCCGAGACGCTGGGCGAGGGGGAGTGCGGCCTTGCGGTCCTGCCGCTCGAGGCGGGCTTCGAAACCAGGGGCCTCGTTGTCGTCGCCGAACAGGACATCCTCGGCGACCGTCTCGTCCGCCGCTCCCGCAAGAAGCGGCGGAACGCCGACTTCATCGCGGAAGCGTCGGCGCTGTCGGCCGGCGACCTCGTCGTCCACGCGGATCACGGGATCGGTCGCTTCGTCGGCCTGAAGACGATCGAGGCGGCCGGCGCCCCGCACGACTGCCTGGAAATCCACTACGCCGGAGACGGCAAGCTGTTCCTGCCGGTCGAGAACATCGAACTCCTGTCGCGCTTCGGCTCGGATTCGGCCGAGGCAGCACTCGACCGGCTGGGTGGCGGAGCCTGGCAAAGCCGCAAGGCCAAGCTGAAGCGCAAGCTCCTGGAGATGGCCGGTCAGCTGATCCGGCTGGCGGCCGCGCGGCAGATGCGCGCCGCGCCGAAGATGACCCCCGCCGACGGCATCTATGGTGAATTCGCTGCCCGCTTCCCCTACGAGGAGACGGACGATCAGCACAACGCCATCGACGCGGTGCTGGACGATCTGGGCGCGGGTCGACCGATGGATCGGCTGATTTGCGGCGACGTCGGATTCGGCAAGACCGAGGTTGCCTTGCGTGCCACCTTCATCGCCGCGATGGAGGGCTACCAGGTGGCGGTCGTGGTGCCGACCACGCTGCTCGCCCGCCAGCACCTGAAGACCTTCTCGCAGCGCTTTTCAGGGCTGCCGGTTCGGGTTCGGCAAGCGTCTCGACTGGTCGGTGCGAAGGAACTTGCGGAAACCAAGAAGGGCGTCGCCGACGGCACAGTCGACATCGTCATCGGCACGCATGCACTGCTCGGCGCAGGAATCTCCTTCAAGAACCTCGGCCTGCTGGTCATCGACGAGGAGCAGCACTTCGGCGTCAGGCACAAGGAACGCCTGAAGGAATTGAAGAGCGACGTTCATGTCCTCACGCTTTCGGCGACGCCGATTCCGCGCACGTTGCAACTGGCGCTCACCGGCGTGCGGGAACTCTCGCTGATCGCCACGCCGCCGGTCGACCGCATGGCGGTGCGGACGTTCATCTCGCCTTTCGATCCGCTGGTCATCCGCGAAACGTTGCTGCGCGAGAGATATCGCGGAGGGCACTCGTTCTACGTCGTTCCGCGCATCTCCGATCTCGCCGATGTCCACGATTTCCTGCGCGCCGAGGTGCCGGAACTGAAGGTCGCGGTGGCGCATGGCCAGATGCCGCCAGGCGAACTGGACGACATCATGAACGGCTTCTACGACGGAAAGTACGACGTCCTGTTGTCGACGACGATCGTCGAGTCGGGGCTCGACATCCCGACCGCCAACACGCTGATCGTCCACCGGGCGGACATGTTCGGCCTGGCGCAGCTCTATCAGCTGCGCGGACGGGTAGGGCGCTCCAAGCTGCGCGCCTTCGCCCTCTTCACCCTGCCGGCCAACCGCAAGCTGACCGACACGGCCGACCGACGGCTGAAGGTCCTGCAGTCGCTCGACACGCTCGGCGCCGGCTTCCAGCTTGCCAGCCATGATCTCGACATCAGGGGCGCCGGCAACCTCCTGGGCGAGGAGCAGTCGGGACACATCAAGGAAGTCGGTTTCGAGCTCTACCAGCAGATGCTGGAGGAGGCGGTGGCCGAAATCCGGGGCACGGGCGACGAGGTCGACGGCGGCTGGTCGCCGCAGATCTCCATCGGCACGGCGGTCATGATCCCGGAAAGCTACGTGCCCGATCTGCAGCTCAGGCTGGCGCTCTACCGGCGCATCGCAGACCTGGATGCGCCGCAGGACATCGACGCGTTTGCCGCCGAGATGATCGATCGTTTCGGGCCGCTGCCGGACGAAGTCCAGCACCTCTTGAAGGTCGTCTACATCAAGGCGCTGTGCCGCAGTGCCAATGTCGAGAAACTCGACGCCGGGCCGAAGGGAGTGGTCATCCATTTCCGCAAGAACGAGTTCCCCGATCCGGCCGGGCTCGTCCGCTTCATCGGCGAACAGGGATCCCTGGCAAAGATCCGACCCGACCAGAGCGTGGTCTTCATTCGGGAATGGGCAACGGCGGAAAAACGCTTGTCGGGATCGGCGGTGGTGATGACGCAACTCGCGCGGATGGCCGAAAAAGCAGCGGCATAGGGGCTGTCTCCCGCTTGAGGGTGTGGATCAATTCCGCCACATTGAAGAATACGTGGCGGCTAAAGTCGAGCGTTTGCAATGACTTGATCCTTCGAGCGCCCGCCTTTCGGGAAGAATTGGTTCACACCGCGTCCCGCGGGCGCAAATCGGGTCGCTTCGGCGCCAATCGGACGCCCGTCGAGGTGATTTTGCTCCGGCGGGCGCGCCACGCTCAGCCCGCGGTCTCGAACTCCCCACGCGCCTTGGCCGCCGCGACCTGACTGAGCGCGTCGGCGAGTGCGGAGACATCCTGTGCGCCCATCACCGCGTACTTGCCCTCGATCAGGAAACAGGGGACGCCGCGGATCCCCATCCTGGACGCCGTGGCAATCTCTCCCTCGACGGCGACCACGTCGGCGTCGCTTGGCAGCAGGCTGCGCACGACCGCGACATCCATGCCGGCCCCTGCCGCCGCCTCGACGAGCGTCGCGTGGTCGCCGATGTCGCGACCTTCCTCGAAGTTCATGGCGAACAGGCGGGCGACCAGGACGTTCTGCACGCCGGCGCCTTGGCCACCGGCCCAGCGGATGACCCGGTGGGCGTCGAGCGTATTCGCGGCGACCTTGATGTCCTCGAAGGCGAAGTGGATGCCTTCGGCCTCCCCGAGCGGCATGATGCTAGCGTGCATCTGGCGTACCCGTTCCTCGCTGCCGAACTTGCCGACCATGTACGCGCGCCGGTCCATCCCGCCGCGCGGGATGGACGGGTCGAGCTGGTAGGGACGCCAACGAATCTCGACATCGATCTCGGGGAGGGCGGCGACGGCGGACTCAAGTCGCTTCTTGCCAATGTAGCACCAGGGGCAGACCACATCGGAGACGACATCCACCGAGATCGTTACCCGGTTCGTCATGGAAGGCACATCCTTCGCTTCACTTGTTCGCACGCCACCATGTCGGCAGCTGATAGCCATATATGGCGGTTGCTTCCGGATGTTCCAGAAAGGTCCACCGCGCCGTGCGCTGCTCGGGCTGATGATACAGGGGGACGACGTAGGCGCCGGAAAGCAGGACACGGTCATAGGCCCGCACCGCGGTGACGAAATCCTCGCGACCTCGCGCGGAAAGCATCGCGGCAATGAGAGCATCGATGGCGGGTTCGGCCACGCCTGCATAGTTGAACGTGCCGTTCCGGTCGCGGGACGCCGATCCCCACCGGCCGATCTGCTCGGCCCCTGGCGACAGCGACGAAGTGTAGGTCTGGACGATCACGTCATAGTCATAGGTCTGCTGGCGCTGGAGATACTGCGCACTGTCGACGGAGCGGATCGAGACGGCGATGCCCAGCTTTTCCAGCGTCCTTTGCCAGGCGATTGCTATGGCCTGGCCCGCGCTGCCGTTCAGCATGATCTCGAAGGCGAGTGCGTCGCCGTCCTCGCCGACGAGCTGGCCGTTTCGCATGACGAAACCCGCTGCCTTGAGCGCGTCCAGGCCTTCGCGCAGGAAATCCCTGTCCCTTCCGGACGCATCGGACACCGGCGGCGACCAGCCGCCTGCCATGATCGCCGGCGTCACGGCGTCAGGGAAGGGGGCAAGCAGCACCCTTTCCGCATCGCTGGCCGGGACGCCGGCGGAGGACAACTCGGACCCCTGATAGAAACTCTTCGTGCGGGCGTAGGCGCCGCCGAACAGGTTCTTGTTCGCCCATTCGAAGTCAAAGAGAGACGCGAGCGCGGCGCGCGTGGCCCTGTCACGGAACACCGGCCGCCGCGTGTTGAGCACAAAGCCGAACATGCCGGCCGGCAAGCCACTGACGAAGGTCTCCTTAACCACCCGCCCGTCGGCGACGGCCGGGAAGTCGTAACCGCCGATCCAACGACCGGAATCCGTCTCCACATGAAATGACGTCAGCCCCTTCTTGAAGGCCTCGAACAGCGCATTCTCGTCACGAAAATAATTGAGGTGGATCTCGTCGAAGTTGTCGAAGCCTCGCTTCGAGGGAATATCCTTCGCCCAGTAGGCCGGGTTGCGCTTGAGGGTCAGCAGCTCTCCTGGACGGACCTTGTCGACCAGGTAGGGACCGCTTCCTATCGGAGGGGCCAGGGTCGATTTCTGGAAGTTCTCGGCATCCGTAGCGTGCCTGGGCAAGACCGGCATCAAGCCGAGAATAAGGGGCAGTTCCCGATCGACCTTGGAGAATGTGAAGCGGACCCCGAGCGCGCCAACCTTCTCCATCGTGGCGATCTTATTGACCGCCGTGGCGTAGCGGGGAAACCCCTTGTCGCGGAGCAGTTCGAACGTGAATATGACGTCGTCGGGGGTTATCGGGCGGCCGTCGGAGAAACGGGCGCGCTCATCGATGGTGAACTCGACGAACGTCCTATCCTCGTCGGTTTCGACCGTCCGGGCCACCAGCGGATAGAGCGTGAACGGCTCGTCGTAGGACCGCGCCATCAGGCTGTCGAACACGTTGTAGCCGAATTGCAGGTCGATGATGCCACGCGCCGCCGCCCCCTGGACAATGAACGGGTTGAGGCTGTCGAACGTACCCGTCACGGCATAGTCGGCACGCCCGCCTTTCGGCGCGTCGGGATCGGCGTAGGGAAAATGCGCGAAGTCCGCCGGCAGGGCAGGTTCACCGTGCATCGCAAGCGCGTGCCGCGGTTCCGAAATGGCGGGACCGGCCATCGCCACGGTGAGCAATGCGGTGGCAATCAGAAGGATGCGGCGCATCGCGAGCGTCCGGAGTTTCCCAGGATCAATTGATTCGAATGGGCAGCCTATCACGACCTCACAGACCTTTTAGAACCACCGCCGATGGCAACCATATGCGGCAATTGGGCTGGATTCTGGCCATTCCAACGTGTAACAGGCCGCCGACAGTCATCCTGTTGCCTCATTTGGGCAACACCTAGCCACCAACCGGCGGCGAACAGGCCGGTCCGTCACCAATCAAGAGGAAAACGAGAACATGGCAACGAAGACCGACGCTTTCCGCCTGATCACGCTGGCGGCAGGCGCATTCGGAGTTCTCGCCGCTGGCGCGGCGCCGGCGTCGTCGCAGGCCCAGCCGCAGATTCCGCAGGGCTGGTTCAAGGCCTGCTCCAAGCAGGAAGACGTCGATATCTGCAACGTCCAGAACATCGTCATGGCCGAGACCGGCCAGATGATCACCGGCATCAGCATGATCGAACTGAAGGGCAAGGTGAACCGCAAGGTGTTCCAGGTTTCGGTGCCGAGCGGGCGCATGGTGCCTCCGGGAATCGGGCTGCAGATCGATGGCGGAAAGACCCAGAAGCTCGACTATGTGATCTGCTTCCCCGACCGCTGCGTGGCGGAGGCAGCGCTCTCCGACGCGATGGTGTCGTCGTTTAAGAAGGGCTCCGAGCTGACGCTGACTTCGGTCAACTTCCAGAACCAGCCGAATCCCATCAAGGTCACCCTGCAGGGTTTCACGGGCGCCTATGACGGCGACCCGCTCCAGCAGTCCGACATCGAGGACCGCCAGAAGAAGCTCCAGGAGTTCGTCACCAAGAACAACGAGGACTTCGCCAAGAAGCTCAAGGAAGAGCAGGACAAGGCGAAAGCCGCCAACTAGAGCAATGTTCGACCAGATTGGACCGGTTCTGTTTCCCCGATGGCGAGGCGATCCGGCAGGAGAGACGCGACGGGCGATGGGGTTCCATCGTCCGAGCGGCTCGACGAACCGGGCGCCCGCCAGCGGGAAACCCTTCGGGCCGGGCCAATTCGGGCCAAATCCTTCGGGCTCCGGCTCGGCCGATGTACCACATCGACCATCGCCGAAGCCCTCGACTCTGGCCCGAATTCCCTCCGGCAGAACGATTCAATCTGGTCGAACATTGCTCTAGCAGCGTCCTCAGACCGAACGGATCAGGGGAAGGCGGGCCATGCGCCCGCCTTCTTCGTTTCGGCAGGGGACGAGCCGCTCAATGCTTGAGCGCCGCCTTCCGCTCGTAGCGCCCATCGGCGGTCTTGTCGAAGAAGTTGCCGACCTGCGGATGCCGCACCGGATCCCCGGAAAGGTCTTCGAGCAGGTTCTGCTCCGAGACATAGGCAACGTATTCGGTCTCGGCGTTCTCGGCGAACAGATGGTAGAAGGGCTGGTCGCGCCTGGGGCGAACTTCGACCGGAATGGACTCGTACCATTCTTCGGTGTTGGCGAATTCGGGATCGACGTCGAAAATCACGCCGCGGAACGGGAACAGGCGGTGCTTGACCACCTGGCCGATCCGGAACTTGGCCGTCTTCATCGAATTCATTGCTGCCATCCAGCCGATAATTGGCGCAGGCGACCCGCGAGTTCAACCCTCCAAGGTGACGACCCGCGGCTTCCGCCATCCGCGATCAGCGGATATCGAAGTCGCATAAGATATATTATGGAACTTCCCAATGCCCGCCGTCGCGGCCTGCTATCGCGCGAGTTCCGCAGTCAGCGCTGCCGCGGCTTCAAGGAGCGCTCGCGGCTCAGCCGAAAACACGGCGTCATGAGCGCCGGCCGCCGCCCAGACGATCGGCTCCCGCAAGAGCCCCCGATCGGCGAAGGCGCGGATCGCGACGCGATGGCCGATCGGCGCCACGCCGCCGATCGCGAAGCCGGTCTCGTCGCGCACATGGCGCGGGTCGGCGCGCTTCAACGGTTGTCCCGCAAGGACGGCCGCCTTGTCCAGATCGAGCATGCTGTCGCCAGGAAGCAGGAACAGGAACAGCGCTCCGGTCTGTTCTCCCTGAAACACCAGCGACTTGACGATGGCCGACACCGGGCAGCCGCATTGAACCGCAGCCTCGTCTGCGGTGCGGGTCGACGCGCCCATGCGCCGCACCTCGATGGCAAGGCCAGCGCGCGCGGCGGCCTCGCGGACGCGTTCGATGCTTCCCATGAACTAATCGGCCGTATGATCTGATTTCATTGATGTTTCGATGACCATTCCGTCAAATGACGGCTCGACGTTTTCCGGTGTCTCCCGACGGACGGTCGCATAGTCCAATGGGATGTGCATATGGGTCAGGTAGGCCATTTTCGGCTTCAGCCGCTCGATCCAGCCCAGCGCCTGACCAAGCGTGAGATGGCTTGGGTGCGGGCGGTACTGGAGCGCGTCGATGATCATGACCTCCAGCCCTTGAAGGCGTCCGGCCGTCACGTCGGGGAAGTCGCTGACGTCCGGGCAGTATGCGAGATCGCCGATCCTGAAGCCCAACGAAACGATATCGCCATGCGTCTGCGGCAACGGCTCGAAGGTGAGGGGACCCCCCTCACCTTCCACCGTGACAAGGCGATCGTGATGGATCGGCCTGGCCTGCAGGATCGGCGGGTAGGAGCTGCCCTGCGGCGTTTCGAAACAGTAGCCGAACGACTGCCGGAGCCGCGTCATGGTCGGTTCGTCGGCGAACACATCCATCAACTTGCGCTGTTCGAGCGCGAAACCTCGAAGGTCGTCTATGCCATGAATGTGATCGGCATGGGCGTGCGTGAAGATCGCGGCGTCGAGGTGGCGGACATTCGACCGGAGCATCTGCTCCCGAAAGTCCGGCCCCGTATCGATGACCACCCGCGTCGTGCCGTTTGCCCCGATCCGCTCCACCATCGCGGCGCATCGGCTTCGCCGATTGCGCGGTTCGCCGGGGTCACAGCGGCCCCAGTCGCCGGTGATGCGCGGCGTCCCCGGCGACGAACCGCATCCGAGGATCGTGAAGCGAAGAATGTCCGTCACGACAGTCCGGCCGGTCGGGGGATTCTGGAGAAGAGGCGAAAGAAGTTGTCGGTGGTCAGCGAGGCCATGTCGTGCGGCGAAAGCCCGATCGTGTCGGCAAGGACGGCCGCAGTGTGCGCCACATAGGCGGGCTCGTTGCGCCTGCCACGCATCGGCACGGGCGCCAGATAGGGGGCGTCGGTTTCGACCAACAGGCGGTCGCGGGGGAGATCGGCCGCGATCGCCCTGAGCTCGATCGAGTTCTTGAAAGTCAGGATGCCGGAGAAGGATACATAGCCGCCGAGGGCAATCCCGGTTTCGGCAAGCGCGCGCCCCGACGAGAAGCAATGAAGGACGAAGGGAAAGGACCCCTTCCCTGCCTCCTCCACGAGGATTGAAGCGATGTCGGCGTCGGCGTCGCGTGCGTGGATGACCAGTGGCAGACCGGTGCGGCGCGCCGCCTCGACGTGGACCCGAAAGCCCGCTGCCTGAGCGTCGCGCGGAGATTTGTCATAAAAGTAGTCGAGCCCCGACTCGCCGATGGCGACAACCTTCGGGTGGGAGGACAACTCGACCAGCCTGTCGGCCGTGACGTCCAGTTCCTCGGCCGCGTTGTGGGGATGGGTTCCGACCGAGCAGAAGACCTCGTCATGCGCTTCCGCGATCGAAAGGACGTCGGCGAAACGCTTCACCCGCGTCGAGATCGTCACCATGCGCCCGACCCCGGCCTCGACGGCACGGGCGATCACCGCCTCGCGTTCGGAAGCGAAGTCCGGAAAATCGAGATGGCAATGACTGTCGACGAGCATCGGTCAACCCCGGCCGGTCTGGCGGTTGCGCGCCACGACCACATGTTCGTCGCGGTCGACGACTTCGAATCCGGCAATGTCGAGCAGGTGCAGAAATCCGGCCTCCGAAGACCCGTTGGCCGCGAAGACGTCCGGGTGCAGCTCGATCAGGGCGATCCGACAGCCGGCAAGCGCGTCTGCGTCATGGCGCAGGACCTCGAGTTCCGCGCCCTCGATATCGCAGACCAGATCATAGGGAAGCTCGATCCGGTTCGTTTCCAGGATCTGCGAAAGGGTGATCGTCGCCACGTCGACGGTCCCACCCTCTTCCGCCAGCGCCAGGCGACTTCCAAGGAACGCGTCGCTCTGGACGAAAGGCGCGCGATCACGGCCATAGGCGACGGCGGCCGACACGACCACGGTGGGCGCGCCGGAACCGCGAGGCGACGTTGCGTTGCGACGGCAATAGTCGACCAGCAGCGGGTTCGCCTCCACAACGACATGGGCGACACCCGGCGCGAGCCGGGTCGCGGTGGCCGCGCTGATCACGCCGAAAGCGCCGCCCAGTTCGACGACCGGACGGTCGCCGCCAATCCAGCGGGCCAGCAGGCGCAGTTCCGGCGCCTCGTAAGTTCCGCGCAGTATGTTGCGCTTCACGTCGTCGGCCCACGCGGGCAGCATGAGCTCGCGCCCCTCGACGAGATATCGCTGGCCCGCCCACTCCCGGAGGGCTTGCCGTATGCGTCGGATGCGGCGGCTGAGCTTCGACACGCGGCCGTCAGTCGTCCGTCGACTGCTCGACGTAGCGCGGGAAGACGCCGACGGGCGCAGGCAGTTCGGCGCCGGTGAGCAGCGCATGCGCGTCGCCTACATGCTCGAAGTCACGCCGACCGGCCGGCACGGCAAGGAGATCGAGCAGCTTCACGGAGGAACCGGGCATAAAGGGCTGGCAGAGGATCGCGACGCGGCGGATGACCTCCGCCGTGGTGTGGAGCACCGTCTCCATCCGCACCGGATCGGTCTTCTTCAGCGCCCATGGCTCCTGAGCGGCGAAATACCTGTTGGCGTCGGCGACCACGGCGAAGATCGCGGCCAGCGCCTGGTGGATCGCCTGCTCGCCCATCGCCTTTCGTGCCGTGGCGAGGGCGGCATCAGCCTGCGCGAGGATCGCCTTATCCATGTCGGCGAGCGCGCCTCGCGCCGGCACTCTGCCACCGCAGTTCTTGGCGATCATCGACAGCGAGCGCTGCGCCAGATTGCCCAGGTCGTTGGCCAGGTCGGCGTTGACGCGGTTGACGATCGCCTCGTGGCTATAGCTGCCGTCCTGACCGAAGGGCACTTCGCGCAGGAAGAAGTACCGCACCGGGTCCAGACCGTAGTGCTCGACGAGCGCGAACGGATCGACGACGTTGCCGACCGACTTCGACATCTTCTCCCCGCGGTTGAACAGGAAGCCGTGGGCGTACACGCGCTTCGGCAGCTCGACGCCGGCCGACATCAGGAACGCCGGCCAGTAGACGGCGTGGAAGCGCACGATGTCCTTGCCGATGATGTGGGTCGCGGGCCAGTAGCTCCAGCGCTCGCCGGTCTCGTCGGGGTAGCCGGCCGCGGTGATGTAGTTGGTCAGCGCGTCGACCCAGACATACATCACATGCTTCTCGTCGCCCGGCACCGGCACGCCCCAGTCGAAGGTGGAGCGCGAGATCGAAAGGTCCTTCAGGCCGGACTTCACGAAGCTCATGACCTCGTTGCGCCTCTCGGCCGGCCCGACGAAGTCCGGCCGCGACTGGTAGAGTGCGAGGAGCCTGTCCTGGTACGCCGACAGCCTGAAGAAGTAGGTTTCCTCCTCGTTCCACTCGACCGGCGAGCCGAGCGGCTCGCGCCGCACCCCGTCGTCGCCGACCGTCGTCTCGGATTCGTCGAAATAGGCTTCCTGGCGCACCGAGTACCAGCCGCTGTAGCGGTCGAGGTAGATGTCGCCGTTCGCCGCCATCCTCGTCCAGATCGCCTGGCAGGCGCGCTTGTGGCGCTCCTCGGTGGTTCGGATGAACTGGTCGTTGGAACCACCGACGGCTTCCACCATGCGGCGGAACACAGCCGAGTTGCGGTCGGCGAGTTCGAGCGGCGTGACGCCTTCCTTGTCAGCCGTCTGCTGCATCTTCAGCCCATGCTCGTCGGTGCCGGAGAGGAAGAAGACGTCCTTGCCGTCGAGGCGCTGGAAGCGCGCCAGCGCATCGCTGGCGATCACGGTGTAGGCATGGCCGATATGCGGCTTGCCGTTGGGGTAGAAGATCGGCGTGGTGAGATAGAACTTTTCGCGGGACATGATGGCGCCGTTCAATGAATGCATGTCGAAGACGGACGGTCAGATAGCGCAACGGGGCGGCGTCAGCCATCCCGGCGCTGGGTGCGCCGTCACATTCGCATCACGGCATTCAGGCGTTCGATCATCGTCAGTGCGTGCAGCTTGCGGTCGAGATTGTAGCTCTCGGCCTCCGTTATCGCGTTTCTCGCGGCCTGCCAAGTGTCCGCCAGGGCGTCCGCCCGCGTGACGTCGCCGCCGCGGGCGGATGTCGAGGCGGCGGTCTCGAGGATGGCCAGGACGCGGCCGTTGAAGATGTCGAACAGCACCTTCCCGTCGCGCGCCGCGACGGCGTCGGCGAGCCGGTGCGCCTCGACCGTGTCGAACGCGCCCGTGGCCAGCCGGTCGACGGCATCGCCGATGTCGGCGCCGCCGTGTTCGGCCAGAAGCATGGCCGTGCGCGGACTGCCGGCCGCCATCTCCGCCAGGCGCAGGCGCTCGTCGTTGCCCGCCGGCAGCGATTGCCCCAGCCGTTCGAGCACGTCGATGGTTTGCGCGGCCGCGAGCGGTTGCAGGCGGAACACCTGGCAGCGGGAGCGGATGGTCGGCAGCAGCCTGCCGGGCAGATGCGACACAAGGATGAAGATCGTCCGCGCCGGCGGCTCCTCCAGGCTCTTCAGCAGGGCGTTGGCGGCGTTGCGGTTCAGATCGTCGGCCGGATCGACGATGACGATGCGCCAGCCCCCGTCATGCGACGTCAGCGACAGGAACCGGCTGACGCGCCTCACCTCGTCGACGGTGAGCTGCGTGCGAAAACCCTTGCCGTTGTCCAGTGGCGGCCGCGTCAGGTGGAGGACCGAGGGATGCGCGCCGCCCGCCACCTGGCGGTAGATGGGGGTCGACGGGCCAGGCGTTTCGAAACGCGCCGGCGCGCCTGACGGATCCGGATGGGCGAGCAGGTAGCGCGCGATGTGGAAAGCGAGGGTCGCCTTGCCGATGCCCGCGTGACCGCAGAACATGACCGCATGCGGGAGCTTGCCGCGCCGATACGCCGCGACCAGCTGCTCGGCAACCTGTTCATGCCCGACGACGAACGGTGTTTCGGCGGGCGCCGGCACGCCTTCGAGCCCGTCATGCTGCGGTGGATAGGTCGGTTCGAAGTTCATGCCGGCAGGGCAGCCCGTGGCATCCTCGGGCGCGTGTCGCCGATCCTGGACCGCACCGCGTCGAGGATGGCTCGTTCGACCTCGGATTCTTCGCGGCCGGCATCGACGACCACACACCGCTCCGGTTCCGAAGCGGCGATGGCCAGATAGGCCTCCCGGCGACGGCGATGGATATCGAGCGTCTCCTTCTCGTAGCGGTCGGGGCTGTCTTCGCCGCGCCGCTCCGCCGCCCGGCGGAGGCCTTCGGCCGGGTCGAGATCGAGGATGATCGTCAGGTCGGGCATCATTCCGTTGATCGCGACTCGCTCCAGCGCCGTCATGAGCGCGGGATCGATGTCACTGGTCGCGCCCTGGTAGACGCGCGACGAATCGAGAAAACGGTCGCACAGCACGACGGCGCCCGCTTCGACCGCGGGCCTGATGACCTGTTCGACATGGTCGGAACGCGCTGCCGCGAAGAGGATCGCCTCCATGGCGGGTCCGAAGGATTCCGCCGCTCCGGAGAGCAGGACATGGCGCACCGCCTCCGCCCCCGGCGATCCCCCGGGCTCGCGGGTCGCGAGAACCTCGTGGCCGCGCCGCCGAAGCTCATTGGCAAGCCGACGTATCTGCGTCGACTTGCCAGCCCCCTCGCCGCCCTCGAAGGTGATGAAGTGTCCTCGCACCCTGCGTTCCATCCGCGCCGGTTCGAGCCGGCCGTCACCCAGCCCGGTCACGGGCCACGCTCCATCTAGAGCAATGTCCGACCGGATTGAACCGTTCTGCCGGAGAGAATTCGGGCCAGGGTCGAGGGCTTCGGCGAAGGTCGATGTGGTGCATCGGCCGAGCCGGAGCCCGAAGGATCTGGCCCGAATTGACCCGGCCCCCCAGGACGTTCCGTTGGTTTGCAAAGCAAACCAACGGGTGGTTTCCCGCTGGCGGGCGCCCGGTTCGTCGAGCCGCTCGGACGATGGAACCCCATCGCCCGTCGCGTCTCTCCTGCCGGATCGCCTCGCCATCGAGGAAACAGAACTGGTTCAATCTGGTCGAACATTGCTCTAGTCGCGTGCGCGAGACAGGTCCATGCGGTGGCCCGTGAAATCGCTACTCCTCCGGAACCGGCTTCCGCAGCCAGCCGATCATCAGCTCCCCGATGGCGTCGAGCGCCCGGCTGTAAAGCGGTCCGAGACCGACGGATTCGCCGGTATAGAGCGGGGTCGCCTGGCTAAGCGTATCGCCGATCCAGACCCGCAGTTCCCCCACGCGCACGCCCTCGTCGACCGGAGCCACGACGGGACCCTCGTAGACGATGCGGGCGATCATCCGGTCGCGATTGGTGATCGGAACGAGGATCGAAATCGGACCCGCCGCCTTCAGGCCGACACCCGACTTGTCGCCGCCGAAGACCGACGCCTCGCCGACGAACTCCCCTTCTTCGAAGATGTCGTTCTGCTCGAAGGCGCGGATACCCCAGTCGAGCATCTTGCGCGCCTCCTCGGCCCGCTCCTTGTCCGTGGACATCCCGCTCATGGCGGCGAAGATGCGACGACCGTCGCGCTCGACCGCGCCGACGATCGCGTAACCGGTCTCCTCGGTGAAGCCGGTCTTCATGCCGTCCGCGCCGATCTCCATGGCGAGCAGCGGGTTGCGGTTGCGCTGGGTGATCTTGTTCCAGGTGAACTCGCGCTGCCCGTAATATCTGTAGAGTTCGGGGTATTCGCGCCACATATGCATGGAGAGCGTGGCCAGCTCGCGCATCGTGACCACCTGCCCTTCGGCGGGCAGCCCGGTCGAGTTCTTGAACACCGACTTCTTCAGACCGAGAGCGCGCGCGCGCTCGGTCATAAGCGTGGCGAAGTTCGCCTCGCTGCCGGCCATGCCCTCGGCGATCACGATGCAGCCGTCATTGGCCGACTGGACGATCACACCCTGGATGAGATCTTCCAGCCTGATCGACGAACCGAGTTCGGCGAACATGGTCGATCCGCCCGACACGGCCCCGCCGGTGCGCCATGCATTCTCGCTGACCACGAATGTGTCGTTCAGCGTCAGACGACCTTCCTTGATGGCATGGAAGACCACTTCCATGGTCATCAGCTTTCCGAGCGACGCCGGCGGTATCAGTTCGTCGGGATCCTTGGAGAAGAGGATCGTGCCCGTGCCGGCGTCGATCATGTAGGCGGTCCGCGCTTTCGTCTCGAACAGTTGCGCGGTTGCGGGCAGGCTGCCGAAGAACGGCGTCACGGCAACGGCGATCAACACCAACGCAAAACGAAGAATCCGGTCCATATGCCTGTCCCGACGAGGTCTTTCCGGCGCAGGGCGAGGCTAGCAGCCTAAGCCCGGCCTGTAACGGTCTAACCTCGCCATCGGGCGAGAAAATGACATGGATGGCGTCAGGAACCGCTAGTCACGGACAACGAAGGCGTCCGCCGCACCCGCGGCCCAAGCCGTCGAGAGGATGATGTCCGTGGATCCGCCGGGGCCCGGACGGACGTTGAGGGAATGGACCTGCCGTCCGGCCTCGACGCTCGTTTCCAGCCTCGTCACTCCAAACCGCCCCAGCACACCGGCGAGGCGCTCGGCTTCCGCCGCGTCGGCGAAGAGGCCGATCGCGACATAGCCTGCGTCGCCGTTGCGCTCCTTCCAAGCCTCGACCAGTCGGTCGGGGCTCATGCCCGACGCCGCGGCATCGAACGACGAGAACGCCGCGCTCGCCGCCTTCACCCGTTCATCGGCATAGGAGAGTTCCGCCATGGCGACCTGTGTTTCGCGCAGGCCCCATGCTTCCAGCGGACGCTCGGGCGCGATCGGCCCGAAATCAGGCAAGGCGGGTTCGCCGGGCAAGGCTCCCGTCGACGAATAGCTGGCGACCGCAGCGCCGGAGCGGACGTTTCCCAGTCCCGCGGTGAAAGCGACGCCCGCGCCGCCTCCGACACCACCCGACGGCGTCGGGCCGGCCATCGCCACCATGACGCCCGTGGGCAAGCCGTCGGACGGGTCGGGCACGCCGACCGGTCCCTGCCCCTTCGCCGGCCGGTACGAAGCCATCAGATACTGGTCGTCCTGTCCGTGCAGGGGGGCCCGGCCCATGTACTCGACCCTGACCTTGGCGACGCCCGCATGGGTATAGTCGAGCATTTCGGCCGCGCGCTTGGACAGGTCGATGATGCGGCCGTTGGCATAGGGTCCCCGATCATTGACGCGGACAATGACCGAAGAGCCGTTCTTGGTATTGGTCACGCGTGCGTAGCTCGGCAGCGGCATGGTCGGATGCGCCGCCGTCAGATGGGTCATGTCGT
This sequence comes from Rhizobiaceae bacterium, assembly GCA_050184585.1. GTDB lineage: Bacteria > Pseudomonadota > Alphaproteobacteria > Rhizobiales > Rhizobiaceae > JBFXAF01. The sequence continues at coordinate 530,379 of JBFXAF010000001.1, forward strand.
AGATTTCGCCATTGGCCGTCAGCCGGCCGTGGAATGCGTCGCCGTACCAGGAGGCCGCACCCGTCTTGCGGTAGTTCTTCTCTTCCTTCGGGTAGTACCACTTGCCCCTGACCTTGTAAGGCCTGCCAATCTGGTCCCGGCCGCCGCCGCGCTTGAGCCGCGAGCGCTGGTTGGTCACCCGCGGGCTCGCCTTCACCCCATACTCGGATTCGGCGAAATATTCCTTGGAACGCGAGGCCTTCACGCCCGTGGTCGTCTTCGGACCGGGGGAGCCGCAGCCAGCAAGCACCGCACCGGCGACCGCCACCGCCAGCACGGCGGCGACACGACGAAGGCAGCGATGTTGCATGAATAACATCAAGGACCGTCCCCCGACGATGCGAACCCGGTACGTGGCACACCGGACACTGTACACACGCGGCGTACCCGGCGGAACACTCCCGTCGGACCCAAGCATCCTAGTTCGCAGGAATTGCTTTCGACCCTGTTAAGCCAATATGGCGAGAAGCGGGCGGGAATGAGGCGTTGGCGGAGGGAGTGGGATTCGAACCCACGGTGGGCTTGCACCCACGCCGGTTTTCAAGACCGGTGCCTTAAACCGCTCGGCCATCCCTCCGGCGATGGTGCTATGGGCGAAGCGCAGCCGATTTTCAAGTTTCCCACAAGGCCGATACCGGGGGATGCGACGTCGGCGCCGCGCGCTTCGGTCGCATGGTCGTTCACAGCGCCGTTATCCATCTCCAGGTTCACGCCGGTCTTCTTGACGCATCACCGCCGGCGCGTTAGGCGCACCGGACCACAGAGAACTCCTCCCCAACAGGCCGCCCCCCGTCATGGAAATCTTCACAGCCGCCGGGTTCTGGGCGCTTCTTCAAGTCATAGCCATCGACCTGGTGCTGGCCGGCGACAACGCCATCGTCATCGGTCTCGCGGCGGCCGGGCTGCCTGCCGACCAGCGCAAGCGCGCGATCCTCGTCGGCATCATCGCGGCGACGGTGCTGCGCATCGGCTTCGCGCTGATCACGACATGGCTGCTGCAGATCGGCCCGATCCTGCTGATCGCCGGCGGACTGCTGCTGCTCTGGGTCTGCTGGAAGATGTGGCGCGAACTGAGCGTCAGCCACGAGGCGGAGCACGAGGCCACGGAAGCGCTGGCCGACACGGACTACGACAAGGACGGCGCCGTGGCGGCGAAGGGCCCGCGCAAGACATTCGCGCAGGCCGCCTGGCAGATCGTCATCGCCGACGTGTCGATGTCGCTGGACAACGTGCTGGCCGTCGCCGGCGCCGCCATGGACCATCCGACCGTGCTCATCATCGGCCTGGCGCTATCGATCGCGCTGATGGGTTTCGCGGCCTCGTTCGTTGCGCGCATCCTGCACAAATACCGCTGGATCGCCTATGTCGGCCTGCTGATCATCTTCTATGTCGCGGTCAAGATGACGCTGGACGGCGCGGTCGACCAGTTTCCCGACCAGTTCGGCTTCCTGGGCGGCTGGTTCGGCGGGCACGGCGGCGGGCACTAGGGTGTGTTGAGATTCAGGTGAGGCTGGCCTGCAAATGTCGGGCTTCTGCGCTTCCGGTGCTCATGTACCAGCACGTACACTCCGCTCCGGTTCTCGAAACCCGCCATTTTCGGCTCACCCTGACCTGAATCTCAACACACCCCAGGCCGGCGGCTATCCGGTGCGGAGGCGGCGTATCGCTTCGGCCTGCATGGAATCGCTGGCCATCTGCATGAACTCGATCCGATTGCCGTCGGGGTCGGCGATCCAGCACTGCCAGTTGTTGTCCTTCCCGAGCTTGGGCTCCACCGTGAGCGGAACGTCGCGCTGCCTCAGCGCCGTCGCCGTCGCCATGAGGTCGTGGCATTCGAGGCAGAAGTGATTGATGGCCGTCGCGTCCGCGCCCGGCGCGAGCGTCCCCTGCCCGCCCGGAAAGAGCTCGAGGAACTGGCTGTCGGTGATGCGCAGATAGACCAGCCAGAGCGAACCGTCGTCGCGGTTCAGGCGCATCATTTCGGCGAAGCCCAGCACGTCGCGGTAGAAGGCGAGGGATCGGTCGACGTCCGCGACCTTCAGGGCGACGTGACCGATCGCCTTCAATCCGAGTTCCGCCATCTTCTTCCTCCCATTCGGCCGCGATATCCAAACCGGCGCAACTGTGGTACGTGCGCCGCCGTCATCCGACACGACCACTGGAAAAGTGCAAGCACGAATGGGCGCACCACGCATCAGCTTCGTCAGCCTCGGTTGCCCCAAGGCGCTGGTCGATTCCGAACGCATCCTGACGCGACTGCGGGCCGAAGGCTACGAGATCGCGCGCAAGCATGACGGGGCGGATCTGGTGGTGGTGAACACCTGCGGCTTCCTCGATTCGGCACGGGACGAGTCGCTCGACGCGATCGGCACGGCGCTCAAGGAGAACGGCAAGGTCATCGTCACCGGATGCATGGGGGCGACGCCGGAGCTCATTCGCCAGAAGCATCCCAACGTCTTCGCCATCACCGGACCGCAGGCTTACGAGAGCGTGATGCGCGCAGTTCACGAAGCGGCGCCGCCAGCGCATGATCCGTTCGTGGACCTGCTGCCGCCGCAAGGGGTCAAGCTGACGCCCCGCCACTTCGCCTATCTGAAGATTTCGGAAGGCTGCAACAACCGCTGCTCGTTCTGCATCATTCCGTCGCTGCGCGGCGACCTCGCCTCACGTCCGGCGGCGGATGTGCTGAATGAGGCCGAGAAGCTGGTGGCGGCAGGCGTCAAGGAAATCCTCGTCATCTCCCAGGATACCAGCGCCTACGGGGTCGACCTCAAATACGCGACAAGCCCATGGAAGGACCGTGAGGTGCGGGCGAAGTTCCTCGACCTCGCGCAGGAACTGGGCGCGCTCGGCGTTTGGGTGCGGATGCATTACGTCTACCCGTACCCGCATGTCGACGATGTCATCCCGCTCATGGCGGACGGCAAGATACTCCCCTATCTCGACATCCCGTTCCAGCACGCCTCGCCCAGCGTGCTCAAGGCCATGCGGCGGCCCGCGCACCAGGAAAAGACGCTCGACCGCATCCGGGCCTGGCGCGCGATCTGCCCCGACCTGTCGCTCCGTTCGACCTTCATCGTCGGGTTTCCCGGAGAGACGGAAGAAGACTTCCAGATGTTGCTCGACTGGCTCGACGAGGCCAGGATCGACCGTGCCGGCTGCTTCCGCTACGAGCCCGTCGCCGGCGCCAGGTCCGAAACGCTCGGACTTCCCGAGGTGCCGAAGGAGATCAAGGAAGCGCGCTGGCACCGGTTCATGGCGCGGCAGCAGAAGATTTCGGCCGACCTCCTGAGGAAGAGGGTCGGCAAACGGGTGCAGGTGCTGATCGACGAGGCGGGCGGGCCCGGGGCCAAGGGCCGAACCAAGTATGACGCGCCCGAGATCGACGGTTCCGTCCATGTGACGTCGCGGCGGCCGTTGCGGTCGGGCGACCTCGTCACCGTCAAGGTCGATCGGTCCGACGCCTACGATCTGCACGGCACCGCCGTCTGACCACCCTTCGGGACGTGTGGCGCTCAGCCCTTGGCCGTCGCGGCCGACATCGTGCTTTCGATCACATGGCGCGCTATCGCTTCGACCCGGTGATGGGCGCGCCAATGGGCGTGGGCGTCCTCGGCCATCCGGGCCAGCCGTTCCTTGTCCGCCAACGCGGCGCGGACGGTTGCGGCCAGCTCGCCGGGCGCCAGGCCGTGATAGAAGGCGTGGATGCCCGGCAGGGACGGCGCATGGCGGCGTATCGGCGGAAAATTGTGGACGGGCACGGAGCGGCAGGCTGGCGCCTCGTAGTGGCGGAAACAATCCCAGCCATAGCCCTCCGGTGACCATGTGAGCCAGGCGCGGGCGCAACGCGCATAGAACTCCTCGCGCGGGATGGGACGATCGGGAACGTCGATCCTGACCCCCTCCGCGGCGAGTTGCCTGAGTTCGGCGAGCCCACGCTCGCGAACCGGCATGCCCTCGACGTTGCCCGCGAAGAAGACGTCATACTGCTTTTCCGACGGTCTCGTCGGCAGCAGCGGTTCGTTGTGCGCCGGCATTCCCAATGGCAAGGGCCGCAACTTGCCGATGCGCGTCCTGTTTCGCGAGGACTGTCGAAAGCGCGCGCTCGGCTGACCCGGCGTTCCGGTCTTGGTGAAGATGCGCCAGTCGTCGGCCGGCAGCTCCCGCTTGAAGTAGAGCGTCGCACGGTCGATCAGATAGTGGTTCCACCAGTCGACATGCGGATAGTCCTCCATGTCGAAGACAGCGACCGGCGGTCGCCTGAACAGCCTCAGCAAAGGTGGTCCCAGCCCGCGCTGCGGCCTCGTGCCGCCGGCGAAGAGGCGACGGTTGAAGACGAGACGGACGAGCGCCTGATGATGCCAGAAGGCGAAGGGCGGCGGCTGGCAGACGACGAGATCGACCTCGTCGTCCCGCAGCCGCCGGTAGAGCTGGCGCAAGCCGATGCTCAACGCGTTGATGGCGTGGTCCGAGCGCGGGAAGGTCGAGAAGAAATCCGTCTGACCCGGAAACACGGACTTGACGACCGGCGCGGCACCCAGCTCGAGGATGCGCAGGCGTTCGATTGCTGTTCGGTCCTGCATCAGCGAACCATGGCCGGAACACGGGAAGGCCCCCGCAGGACGGGGGCCTTCGATGTCGGAGCCAAGGGCCTATTGCGGCAGCTTGTCGTCGACGCCCGCAACGTAGAAGTTGAGCCCGAGCAGCACGCCGTCCTCGGCCACTTCACCGTCCTTGAGCCACTCGGAGCCGTCCTGCTTGTTGATCGGACCGGTGAAGGGGTTGAAGGTCTTGGCCTTGATCTTGGCCTCGGTCTCCATCGCCGCCGCCTTCACGTCGTCCGGCATGTTGGTGTACGGCGCCATGACGACGTGCCCGTGGTCCATGCCGCCCCAGACGTCGACCTGCTCCCAGTTGCCGTCGATCACCGCCTTGACGCGCTCGGTGTAATACGGACCCCAGTCGTCGACGATCGAGGTGAGCTGCGTCTCCGGTCCGAAGGCGATCATGTCGGAGGCCTGGCCGAACGCCTTGATGCCGCGCTCGTGCGCCACCTGCAGCGGTGCGGTGGAATCAGTGTGCTGGGTGATGATGTCGACGCCCTGATCGATGAGCGCCTTGGCAGCGTCGGCCTCCTTGCCGGGGTCGAACCAGGTGTTCGCCCATACGACCTTGACCTTGAAATCCGGGTTGACCGACTGCGCGCCGAGCACGAAGGCGTTGATGCCCATCACCACTTCCGGGATCGGGAAGGATGCGATGTAGCCGGCGACGCCGGCCTTGGACATCTTGGCGGCGATCACGCCCTGGACGTAGCGGCCTTCATGAAATTTGGAATTGTAGGTCGAGACGTTCGGATGTTCCCGCTTGAAGCCCGTCGCGTGCTCGAATTTCACGTCCGGGAATTTTCCGGCCACCGCGTTGGTCGCATCCATGTAGCCGAAGGAGGTGGTGAAGATGATGTTGCACCCCGAACGGGCGAACCGCTCAAGGGCGCGCTCGGCATCGGCGCCTTCCGGCACGCTCTCGAGATAGGCCAGCTCCACCGCGTCGGGACCGCCGAGCGACGTCTGCATCTCCAGGGCGCCCTGGTGGTGCTGGTACGACCAGCCGAAGTCACCGATAGGGCCGACATAGATGAAGCATGCCTTGGTCTTGGCCTCGGCCGCAATGGTCCCGAGCGACAGCGCAGCGACGCCCGCCGCCAGAGAAATCATCAGTTTTTTCATTGAGTTCGTCCTCATGTGGGTCACCGGGGGCACTATCCCATCTTGTTTTTCGTTCTAGCGATCTGGCACGAACGGCCGCCCCAGAGAAGCCGGCGTGTTGACCATCGTCAGTCGCCTGTTCCTGGATATTAGGACAAGCACCGCTATGGTCGCCAGATAGGGAAGAGCAGAAAGAAGCTGCGAGGGGACGCCTATCCCCAGCGCCTGTGCGTGCAACTGGCCGATCGACACCGCGCCGAAGAGGTAGGCGCCAGCGAGCACCCGCCACGGACGCCAGGATGCGAAGACGACGAGCGCCAGCGCGATCCAGCCGCGTCCGGCGGTCATGTTCTCGATCCACTGCGGCGTATAAAGCAGCGACAGGTACCCGCCGGCCGCGCCGGCGCAGGCGCCGCCGAACATCACGGCGAGATAGCGGATGCGGATCACGTTGATGCCGAGCGCATGCGCAGACCCGTGATTGTCGCCGACCGAACGCAGCGTCAACCCGGCCCGCGTCCGGAACAGGAACCACGCGACGGCCGCTGTGAGAACGATCGAAAGATAGAAGACAGGATCCTGGCCGAAGACGAGCTTGCCAACGAAAGGCAGCTCCGACAGGAACGGAATGTAGAGCGTCGGCAGCTTGACGCCGGGGAGGCCGGTGAAGCTCTCGCCGATCATGCCCGAGAGCCCGAGGCCGAGCAGGGTGAGCGCGAGGCCCGTGGCGACCTGGTTCGTCACCAGCGTCAGGCTGAGGAATCCGAACAACAGCGAAAACAGCGCGCCCACAATGATCGCGGCGAGGAAGCCGAGCCAGGGCGAACCCGTCGTGTAGGCGACCGCGAAGCCGGTGACGGCGCCCATGACCATCATGCCCTCGACCCCGAGGTTGAGCACGCCCGACCGCTCGACGACGAGTTCGCCGATGGCCGCGATCAGCAGCGGCGTGGCGGCTGTGGCGATGGTGATGATGATCTGCTCAAACATGGCGCGCGGCCTCCGTCGCGCCCGCCGGCGCGCTGCCGACGATGCGGATGCGGTAGTGGATCAGCGTGTCGCAGGCGAGCACGAAGAACAGCAGCATTCCCTGAAAGGCCCGGACGGTCTTGTCGGAGACCTGGAGCGAGATCTGCGCCGCCTCGCCACCGAGATAGGTCAGCGCGAGGATCAGGCCCGCAGCGATGATGCCGAGCGGGTTCAACCTGCCGAGGAAAGCCACGATGATGGCGGTAAACCCGTAGCCGATGGAGATCTTCTCGTTGAGGTGCTCGATCGGTCCGGCGACTTCGGAGATGCCGGCGAGGCCCGCCAGCGCGCCCGACAGGATGAAGGCGAAGAAGACCATCCGCGACGACGAGAAGCCGGCGAAGCGCCCTGCCCTCGGGCTTTGACCCAGCACCTTCACCTCGAAACCCTTCAGTGTCCGAGACAGCATGAACCAGACGACGATCGCCGCGACGATCGCAAAGACGAAGCCCCAATGCGCCCTCCCGGCATCGGGCCAGATCTGCGGAAGGATCGCGTAATCGTGGAAGCGCACCGTTCCGGGGAAGCTCATGCCTTCGGGGTTGCGCCAGATGCCGCGCACCAGCCAGTCATTGAAGAGCTGTGCGACGTAGACCAGCATCAGGCTGGTCAGGATCTCATTGGTGTTGAACCGCACCTTGAGGAATGCCGGGATCGAGCCGTAGGCCGCTCCGCCCGCGAGCCCCATCAGCAGCATCAATGGCAGCACGATCCACGACTGGAACTCCGGAAACAGGACCGGGATGGCGGAGCCCGCGATGGCGCCGGCGATGAACTGGCCTTCGGCGCCGATGTTCCAGTTGTTTGAAAGGTAACAGACGGAGAGGCCCACCGCGATGAGAATCAGGGGCGCGGCCTTGATCGCGAGTTCGTGGAGTTGCCAGCGGTTGCCAGGATCCCAGAGGCCGGTGATCGGGTCGATGAAGTAGTAGTAGAGCGCATCGAACGGATTCTTGCCCAGCGCCGAGAACATGATCGCGCCGGCGACGAGGGTGAGGCCGAGCGCGATGAACGGGGAAAGCGCCGAAAACAGCGTCGAATGCTGCGCCCGCTTGACGAGTTCGATACGCATCAGGCCGCCTCCGTCCCGTGCTCGACGTGGCCCGGCTCCGCGCCCCCCATCAGGAGGCCGAGCCTTTCCATCGTCGCTTCGGCGCGCGGCATCGGCCTGGACAGCTCGCCATTGTGCATCACTGCGATCGCGTCGGAGATTTCCAGAAGTTCGTCCAGATCCTGACTGATGACCAGCACCGCCGATCCGCTGCGGGCGAGTTCAATGAGCGCCTGCCGGATGCGCGCCGCCGCTCCGGCGTCGACCCCCCACGTCGGCTGGTTCACGACCATCACAGCCGGCTGACGGTCGAGTTCGCGCCCGATGATGAACTTCTGCAGATTGCCGCCGGACAGCGCGGCAGCCTCCGGATCGACCGCGCTCTTACGGACATCCATTTCCTTGATGATGCGTTGCGCCGCAGCCTGAACGGCGCCGGTGCGGACAACGCCTGCCGCGCCCAGGAAGGCGCTGTGGTCGGTGGAGTGGCGGGCCAGAAGCAGGTTCTCGGAAAGCCTCATGCGCGGCGCGGCGCCGTGACCCAGGCGCTCCTCTGGCACGAAGGCGGCGCCGAGCAACCGGCGTCCAGAGATAGACAGGCGTCCGGCATCGTTGCCGCGGATACGGACGATCTCGGACGTGTCCTGCAGCGCCTCGCCCGAAACCGCCTCGAAGAACTCGCCCTGGCCATTGCCCGCCACACCGGCGATGCCGATCACCTCGCCGCCGCGCACGTCGAGCCGGATGCCCTTCAAAGGTATCGAGAAAGGGGTGGCCGGCTTGCGCGACAGGCCGTTGACCTGGAGCAACACGGGCGCCTTGTCGATGCCATCGACCGGGGCGCGAACCACCGCGTGCACGTCGTTGCCTACCATCATGCGGGCGAGCGACGCAGCCGTTTCCTTGCGCGGATCGCAATGCCCGACGACCTTGCCATGCCTCAGCACGGTGGCGCGGTCGCACATACGCTTCACCTCTTCGAGGCGATGGGAGATGTAGAGGATCGACTTGCCTTCGGAACGCAGCCGCTCGAGCGTCTCGAACAGCTTGTCGGCCTCCTGCGGCGTCAACACGGAGGTCGGCTCGTCGAGGATGATGAGTTGGGGCACCTGGAGGAGGCAGCGAATGATCTCGATGCGCTGGCGCTCGCCGACGGACAGATCGCCGACCATCGAATACGGATCGAGCGGAAGGCCGTAGCTGTAGGAAAGCGCCTTCGACTTGGCGGCGATGGTGCTGATCGGCGTCTCGCTGTCGAGAGAAAGGGCGATGTTCTCGGCCGCTGTCAGCGCCTCGAACAACGAGAAGTGCTGGAACACCATGCCGATGCCCAGCTTGCGGGCCGCGCTCGGGCTGGAAATGCGGACAGGCTGTCCATCCCAGAGGATCGCGCCGGAATGCGGCTCCAGCGAACCGAACAGCATCTTGACCAGCGTCGACTTGCCGGCGCCGTTCTCGCCGAGCAGAGCATGGATCTCACCCCTCCCTATGGAGAGATCGACCTGATCACAGGCCTTCAGCGAGCCGAAGATCTTTGTCAGCCCGCGCACCTCAAGCAGAGGTGCGGCAACCGCGTCGAGCGTGTCGCTCACAGTGCCTCCCGGTCCGTTTGTCCAGACGTGTTCTTTGTTCCCGACTGCATCGTAGGCGCGGTCGGCGGGCTGGGCAAATAAGCGTCAAACTTGAAAGTGCTTCAAGATTTTCAGCGAATCCGAGGGGAATACCCTCGGATTCAAGGAATCAACACGGTCGTTCCGGTCGTCTTCCGCGCCTCCAGATCAGCATGAGCCTTTGCGGCATCCTTCAAGGCGTAGCGCTGGTTGATGCTGATCTCGAGGATGCCCTTGCCGACGACGTCGAACAGCGCGGAAGCGTAGCGCTCCAGTTCGCTGCGCCTGGCGATATAGACGAACAGGGTCGGACGAGTGGCAAAGAGCGCGCCCTTCTGCGCCAGAAGCGTGATCGGGAACGGCGGGATCGGTCCGGATGCCTGGCCGAAGGAGACGAACGTCCCGAGCGGCTTGAGACAATCGAGCGAACCGGCCCAGGTGTCCTTGCCCACCGAGTCGTAGACGGCATCGCACTTTTCGCCGCCGGTGATCTCGATCACCTTCGCAACAAAATCGCCGGCCGTGTAGTCGATCACATGGTCGTAGCCGTTCTGGAGCGCAAGGGCGACCTTATCGGCGCCTCCGGCCGTGCCGATCACCGTGGCGCCGAGATGCTTGGCCCATTGGCCGAGCATCAGGCCGACGCCTCCCGCGGCCGCGTGGCAAAGGATCGTCTCGCCGCGCCTGACCGGATGCGAGCGCAGCAGGAGGTATGCGGCTGTCATCCCCTTCAGCATCATCGCGGCCGCCTGCTCGTCGGAGATCCCCTCCGGGATCTTCACCAGGCGATCGGCGGCGATGACGCGCTTCTCGCTATAGGAGCCAACGGGTGCGGTGTATGCGACCCTGTCCCCGACCTTGAGGCCGGCGACCCCGGTCCCGAGCGCCTCCACGATGCCGGCGCCCTCGCCTCCAGGCACGAGCGGCAGGCCGCCCGGCGCCGGGTAGAGACCGGACCGATAGTAGACGTCGAGGAAGTTGAGGCCGATCGCGGTATGCCGGACCAGAGCCTCACCGGCCGCCGGCGCCGGAACGTCGACGTCCTCGAAAGCGAGGACTTCGGGGCCGCCATGAGAATGAATACGGATCGCCTTGGGCATCAAGTCTTCTTTCGTCCGAGGTTGGGGAAGAGCTGCAGCACTGCACCGATGCAGAACAGGTAGATGCTGGTCACGGCAATGCCGATCTTGGTGAAGGCGCCGACATGCTCGGCCAGCACGCCGATGCGGTCATAGAATTCCGCAAGCGCCGCCTGGGCAAGCGCGAGAGCGCCAAAGGCGCACCACAGAAGGGTGACGCCGAGGCTCAAGGGCCTCAGCCGAACGACCCTGACAGGGTGAACGAAGCTGATCGGCACGAAGGTGAGGATGCCCGCTATGACCACGACCGCGAAGGATATCCATTCACCCGGTTCGATGACGAAGAGGACGAACACCACCATGTTCCAGACGACCGGGAACCCCTTGAAGAAGTTCTCCTTTGTCTTCATGCCGGTGTCGGCGTAGTAGATGGCGCTCGATACGACGATGATCGCCGCCGACAGGAACGAGAGCCCCTCACCCATGAGGCCGCGCTGATAGAGCGCGAATGCTGGAATCAGAACGTAGGTGACGTAGTCGATGATGTTGTCCAGGAGTTCTCCCGACCAGGTGGGCAGGATCTCCTTCACTTCCAGCTTGCGCGCGATCGGCCCGTCGATCCCATCGACGAAGAGCGCCAGCCCCAGCCACCAGAACATCGCGGTCCAGCGCTGCTCGCTCGCGGCCACCAGCGAAAGGAAGGCCAGGAACGACCCGGAAGCCGTGAGCAGGTGCACCGAGAAGGCGCGGGCCTGAGGCCACGTCACCTTCTTCCGGGGTTTCGGGATGCGGGCCGCGATCTTCTTTGCCGTCGCAGCACTCAGGACCTGGCGCTTGGAGCTCACGGTCCGCGCCAGTCGAGTTTGCAGATTTCCGCGGACCGGCCGGCGAAGTTCCAGTTGCGGCCGAAGGCCCGCAACCGGCTCCTGTCGGCCTTGGCGACGATGATCTCGGGCGCGATCCAGTATTCGGAGTTGGAGATGACGGTGTCGCCCTCGCGGTCCTTGCCAGGAATCGGCGTCACCGCTCCATCGATAACCTTGGGGATGGAGAAGATGCGGGTCTTGTCCTTCACCTCGTAGGTGATCGGCTGGCGCTCGATGCCGAGAAACTTTCCGACCAGGATCGAAAGCAGCGTCGTCGTGCCGCCCGCCTTGCCGGAAAAGATCCTCGCGATCGCCTTTTCCGCATAGATCGACGCACGCTTGTCGAGGAAAAGGCCGGCGGTCCAGTTGCCGCGGCTCATGTAGCCGGGGATCTCCATGATCAGGCCGAGATTGAGGCCGGAGAGATCGACGTCGCCGAAGTGGCCCTGGTCGATGCGGAAGCCCGCCCATGTCTGGCAATAGCCCTCCGTCGGCGGATGACCGCCGAGCGACAGCACGCAGGGGCAGAAGACGGTGCAATTGCAGGAGAGGACAAGCTCCCCCTTCATCGCCCAACTCTCGACGGCCATTTGTCCTCCGCTATGACGCCGGGACCGACACTAATAGCAGCGCGGCGGACCATACAAGCAGGATCGCCCCCGCGACGCGGCTGGCGAGCGTTCCGCGGGTCTCCTTCTCGACCAGGGCGAACAAGGCGATCAACGCCATCCAGGCGAGGTTCATCACGCCGACCGCGAACATGACCAGCATCAATGCCCAGCAGCAGCCGAGGCACCAGACGCCCTGCTCCAGGCCGAGCCGGAAGATCGCCGCCGGTCGCGTGCTCCAGCGCGCGAAGAGGATCGAGAACGGCCGGCGGCATTTCTTCAGGCAAGCTTCCTTGAAACTGCTGAACTGGTAGACGCCCGCCAGCGCGAGCGCCGACGCGCCGGCCATGCCCGTGAGCGGCGACAATGCCCCACCCGTGCCAGCATGCGCCATCCCGGCGAGGCCGATCCCGGCGAAAGCCAGCGACGCCGCGAGCCAGACCGAGACATAGCCGCCGACCAGCACGAAGGGATGTACGGCTGGCTCGCCCTTGCCGGCGGCGGTGTCGGCGATCTCGCAATAGGTGCGGACGAGCGGTGCGGCCGAGGGCAACATCGTCGCCATCGACATCAACATCCACATGGCGGCCAGCGCGACGAACGCCGGTCCGGTCGCGGCGAGCGGGCCGGCGGGCGCAATGCACAGAGCGAGCAAAGCTCCGATCCACGGCACATCGAGGACAGGCAGCAGCTCCGCGATCCAGGAGCCGGGAGCCGTGGGATCAAGCCGCGCCGTTTCGGCCGCCATCGCCGCGAGAAGCACCCACGCCAGAAGCGCGGTCGCCGCGACCGCGGCCCAGACGGTGACGCGCGGACGGCTCGCCAGACCGGCAACAGTGCGTCCGCCGATATCGAGCCCGTCAAATCCCTCGCGCTGTTCCGCCATCTTCCCGTCCGGCAAAAGGCCGCGTTGATCCCCTGTCCGCCTCTTCATATACCTGCGTGCGACGGCGCAGAAGCATGGAAGATCCTCATGGTCGGGAAGGCGGCGATGAAACCCTCGACGGTGATCGTGGCAGGGACCGGCCCGGCGGGGCTCGTCGCGGCGCTTGCGGCCTCCGGCGCGGGCCATGCCGTGGAACTGGTCGGACCGCTTCCGCGCGAGGATGACCAGCGGACCACCGCCCTGATGGCCCCGGCCCTCGAGTTCCTGGACCTAGTCGGCGTTCGCCAGGCGCTGGAGCGCGACGGAGCACCGTTGCGGGTCATGCGCATCGTGGATGGAACCAGGAGGCTGGTCCGCAGTCCCACCGCGACCTTCCGTTCCTCCGAAATCGGCGAGGACGCGTTCGGCCTGAACGTCCCGAACGCGAAGCTCAACCGCATCCTCGTCGATGCGGTCGAGGCGTCGCCCGTGACCTGGACGAAGGCGCTGGTCGAGCGCTGGGACCTCGCGGGGGATGGCGCGAGGGCCACGGTCGGCGACCGGGTGATCGAAGGCTCGCTGGTCGTGGCGGCCGACGGAAGGGCGTCGCCGGCGCGGGAGGCCGCCGGAATCCGTGTGTCGACCCGCGACTGGCGGCAGTCGGCGCTGGTCGTCAACTTCGCCCATACGCGCCCGCATGCCGACATGTCGACCGAACTCCACACCGAGACCGGCCCGTTCACGCAGGTTCCGCTGCCGGGCGACCGCTCGAGCCTTGTATGGGTGGTGCGTCCCGAAACCGCGGCGGAACTCGCGGCATCTCCCGCCGACGACCTGTCCCGCCGCATCGAGGAGCGCATGCAATCCATGCTCGGCCGCGTCACCGTGATGGCAGGGCGTCAGCTCTATCCCCTGTCGGCGGTGACCGCGCTGAGCCATGCGGCGAATAGGGTGGCGCTGGTGGGCGAGGCGGCGCATGTGTTTCCGCCGATCGGCGCCCAGGGTCTCAATCTGGGCATCCGGGATGTCGCGGATCTGATCGCGACCATGGAAACGCATGCCGATGATCCAGGTTCGGCGGCCGCGCTTTCAGCCTATGCTTCGAAGCGGCGGCCAGACATCCTGGCCCGCACGGCGGCCGTCTCGCTTCTCAACATGTCGCTGCTCTCCGACATGCTGCCAGCGCAAGTGGCCCGCAGCGCCGGACTGGGCCTGCTGTCGGCGGTATCGCCGCTGCGCGCCTTCTTCATGCGGGAGGGCATGCGACCAGGCAGCGGCTTCCGTTCAGCCGCGTCAGCGGCCCGGGAAAAGGTCGGGCGGCAGGACGCCTGAGCGGATCAGGTAGAGCAGTCCCGTCACCGTGGCGACCGAGAAGAGTGTCGTCAGCAGGATCGAGGCCGAGGCCCGCTGCACCCAGACCCCGTATTGCTGGGCGATCACGAAGACGTTCGTCGCGGTCGGCAGGGCCGCCAGCAGCACGGCGGCGAACACCCAGGTCGGCGAGAAGTCGCCGACCCAGCTCAGCACGACGTAACAGAGAGCCGGGTGGATAAGCAGTTTCAGGATCGCGATCGGCGCGAGTTCGACGGGGACACGCTTCAGTGGTCTCAGCGCCAGCGTGACGCCCATCGCGAAGAGAGCACAGGGCGCCGCCGCCCGCGCAAGGTATTCGAGCAGGCGCTCCACCGCGACCGGCGGCTGGATCGAGAGGTAAGCGCCCATGACACCGAAGAAGGTCGCGATGATGAATGGGTGAAGGAGGATCTTCTTTACGACGTCGCCGGCGAGCGCCAGAGGCGGCTTCTTCTCGCTTCCCGAAAGCGCCATCAGCGTCGGCGCGATGGCGAAGTGCATGATGTTCTCGAAGCAGAAGATAAGCGCTACCGGGACGGCTGCTTCCTCGCCGAAGGCCAGCAGCGCGATGCCGGGTCCCATGTAGCCGATATTGCCATAGGCGGCGGCCAGCCCCTTGACCGTCGACTCCGCGACCTCGCCGCCGCTGGCCAGCGCCGATGCGACGAACATGATGGCGAAGACGAGGTATGTCGAAAACACCGAGCCGAAGATGAACCCCCATTCGCCGAGCTGCTCGATCGGCGTCTTGGCCAGAAGCTGGAAGAACAGGGCGGGAAGAGCGATGTAGATGACGAAGGTCGTCATCCAGCCCAGCGCCTCCAGCGGCTGCCTGGTGATGCGCGCGACAAAGAAACCCGCGAAGATCAGGCCGAAGAAGGGCAGGACGAGAGCGATGACTTCGGACATGGGGTTCCAGTGCCGGACCGTCAGGCGGCGCTAACCCCTGCCCTCTCCCTCGTCAAGGCGGCTTCTATTCGCGTGGCCGCGCGTCTATGGCTCTGGCGAACGGAGAACGAGGCCGCGATGCGCCACATCCTGCTGATCGGCATGGGTCCGGGACACCCGGACCAGATCACCTTGCAGGCGATCGAGGCCATGCGTTCGGCGAACGTGTTCTTCATTCCCGCCAAGGGCGAGGAGAAGGCGGAACTAGCCAAGACGAGGCTGGCGATGCTGGAGCGGCATCTCGGCGGCAGGCCGTTCCGCGCTGTCGGCTACGCCATGCCGGAACGGAACGAAGCCATCGCCGATTATGGCGAGCGGGTGAGCGCCTGGCATGCCGCGATCGGCGGCATCTTTTCCCGCCTCTTCCGCGAAGAACTCGGCGAGGACGGGCGCGGCGCGTTCCTGGTGTGGGGCGACCCATCCCTCTACGACAGCACCATCCGCATCCTCGATGCGGTGCGGGCCGCCGGCGAGGTCGCATTCACCCATGAGGTGATCCCCGGCGTCACCAGCGTGCAGGCGCTGGCCGCGGCGCACGGGATCGCGCTCAACACCATCGGCAACCCCGTCCACATCACGACAGCCCGCCGCCTCAAGGAAGGCTTTCCCGACAATGCCGACAGCGTGGTGGTGATGCTGGATTCAGGGACTGCCTTCGCCGAACTCGGGCTCGACGACCTCGACATCTTCTGGGGCGCCTATCTCGGCACCGAGGACGAGATACTGGTGTCCGGAACCTTGGAAGACGTTTCGAGCGACATTCAGAGAATCCGTGCCGAGGCGCGGGCGAAGAAGGGGTGGATGTTCGACACTTACCTGCTCCGCCGGCGGTAGACCGCTAGACCGGGAGCGCGAAATGCGCGCCCTCGAAGCAATCGGCGCCCCGGCCGATCCCGGCAACGGCATCGACCATCCGGCCTGACCGCCCGAGCATGTCGTCGGCAAGCGCGATCAGCCGGGCGTTCGGGGTCGCGGTCGGCGACAGCCTTCGCAGCGTGAGGGCGAGTTCGGCCTCGTCCCTGGCCGGGTCGAGCGCGGCCGCGACGATGTAGGCGGTCGCGGTCGATCGGCTGACACCCGCGAAACAGTGGACCAAGAGAGGGCTCTTCCGCTCCCAACGGCGGGCGAAGGCGAGGATCGTCGTGACATGCTCGGCGGCCGGGCTGACCATACCGCCCTGGATATCGGCGATATCGTGCAGGGAGAGGTTGAGGTGATTGGCCGCGTCGATCGCGCCGGGCCGCTCGAACGGAGTTCCCGGCGAGAGCAGCGTCACGAGATGGCGCGCGCCGCTGTTCTCCAGCACGGACGGCACATGTTGCAGCGGGCAGACGTGGATGAAGCTTCCGCGAGACGTCATCAGGCCGCCTTTTTCCGCCATGAGGCGAGCGCCGCGGCCAGCCGTTCCCATTCAGCCTCGACGCCGGGCAGGCCGATCCTGAGATCGTTCGGACGTTCGACGAAATGGCGGACGATGACGCCGGCGGTTCCGAGCGCACGGAACAGCGCCGGCGCGTCCGGGCTGCGCACGAAACGGAACAGCGAGGTTCCCCCCGACACCTGGATGCCGTGGTGCGACAGGAGGGCGTCCAGCCGCGCCGAATCAGACTGGAGCCGCGCGCGCGCGGCTTCGCCCCACCGCACGTCATTCAGAGCCTCAATGCCGATCTCGAGCGCCGGACCGGACACCGCCCACGGACCGAGGAGACGGCGCAACCTTGCGGCGATCGCCACATTCGCGATCACAAAACCGAGACGGATGCCGGCAAGTCCGTGAAACTTGCCGAAGGAACGCAGCACCACGAGCCCGCCGTCCTCGACGTCGGCCGCGACGCTCTGCTCTACAGGACCGACGTCCATGAAGGCCTCGTCGACGACGAGCATGCCGCCGCGCGAGCGGAGCGCGGCACGGAGGGAAAGGAGCGCGGATCGGGTGGTCAGCCGCCCGTCTGGATTGTTCGGATTGACCATGGTGACGATGTCCGCCGATCCGGCGTCCGCGTGATCTTCGATCTCGGTGACCGCATGCCCGCAGAGCGCAGCCGCCGCAGCATGCTCGGCGTAGGTCGGGCCGCAAATCGCCACCCTCCCCGGCTTCATGAGACCCGCGATCAGCGGCAGGAGGATCTGCGTGCCCGGCGCGGCCACGAGGCAATCCGCCGACGGCGCGCCATAGGCGCGCGCCGCGACCGACCTGAGTTCAGCTTCCCGCGCGGGTTCGGGCAGGCGGCGATAGGCGGTGGCGGGCAGTGTCGAAAACGGATAGGGGTGCGGACTGATCCCGGTCGAAAGATCGACGAGGGGTTCCGGCGCATCCGGAAACAGCGTCCGGGCCCGCGCCAGGCTTCCACCGTGGTCGACAACCGCCCTCTCCGGCCGGCTCAGCATGACGCTCGTCCTCGCCTTTCTAGCATTGATCCTCGAACGCCTCACCGGCTATCCCGACGCGCTCTACGGACGCATCGGACACCCGGTGAGCTGGATCGGCCGTCTCATCGCCTATCTCGACGGTGCGTTCAACAGCCCGTCATGGAGCGACGGCGCGCGCCGCTTCGCGGGCGTCGGCACATTGACCGCTATCCTGATCGCCGCAGGCGGGGCGGGTCTCGTCGCCCATTCCCTGCTTGGCGCCTACGTATCCGGGTTCGCGGTTCTGGTCATTCTCGCCAGCACGATGCCCGCGCAGCGAAGCCTCGAGCTGCATGTCGCCGCGGTTGCCGACGCACTCGAGACGGGTGGGCTGGACGCCGGCCGCAAGGCGGTCTCGAAGATCGTGGGGCGCGATCCCGACCGACTGGACGAGGCCGGCGTCTGCCGCGCGGCGATCGAGAGCCTCGCAGAGAATTTTTCCGACGGCGTCGTCGCGCCAGCCGTCTGGCTCGGCGCGGGTGGGCTGGTCGCGGGAGCCGCCTACAAGGCCGTCAACACGGCCGATTCGATGATCGGCCACCGGACGCCCAGACATGAGGCCTTCGGCTGGGCCTGCGCGCGCTTCGACGACCTCGTCAACCTGCCCGCATCGCGGCTGTCGGCGCTCCTCATCGTCGCCGCGGCCGGTCTGGACGAGACGGCCAGCGCCGGCAATTCGATGCGCGCCCTGCTCGCAGACGCACGCAGGCACCGCTCGCCGAATGCAGGGTGGCCGGAAGCGTCGATGGCCGGCGCGCTCGGTCTCGCGCTGGCAGGACCGCGCGTCTATGGCGGCAAGACCGTCCCGGACGCGACGATGGGCGAAGGCGGGCGGCGTGAGGCGACCGCCGCCGACATCCGCAAGGCGCTCAGGCTCTACCGTATCGCCGACAGCCTGCTGATCTGCGGGATGGGCGGGCTCGCGGCGCTATGGCTGGCGTTCGCCTGAACTCAGAACTCGATGCCGATCTGGGCTTTCACGCCCGCCGCGAAATGATGCTTGACCAAGGTCATCTCGGTGACGAGGTCGGCTGCCTCGATGAGCGCCGGCTTGGCGTTGCGGCCGGTCACGGCGACGTGCAAAGCCGGCCGCCGCGCCTTCAGCGCCGCGACAACCGATTCCAGGTCGAGCAGATCATAGCGCAGCGCGATGTTGAGTTCGTCGAGGATCACCAGGCTGAAAGAGGGATCGTCCATCAGCTCCCGCGCCTTCGACCAGGCGCGTTCCGCCGCCGCGATGTCGCGCGCCTTGTCCTGCGTCTCCCATGAAAACCCCTCGCCCATGGCGTGCCAGACCAGCCGGTCGCCGAAGGCAGCCACGGCGTCCTTCTCGCCGGTGTGCCATGCGCCCTTCACGAACTGCACGACGCCGACGCGCCGGCCGTGGCCGAGCATGCGCAGCGCCAGCCCGAAGGCCGCCGTGGACTTACCCTTGCCCGGTCCCGTGTTGACGATCAGGAGGCCCTTCTCGATCGTCTTCGAGGCGACCTCGGCGTCCTGAACGGCCTTGCGTTTGGCCATCTTGGCCCGGTGGCGCTCCGCATCGCCGGTCACGCCTTCACCTCAACGGGGATGCCCGCCACCATCAGGATCACACGGTCCGCGACGGCTGCGACCTGCTGGTTGAGGCGACCCTGCGCATCGCGGAAGCGACGGCCGAGCGGGGTGTCCGGGACAATGCCGAGACCAACTTCGTTGGAGACCGCGGTCCACGGTCCGCGAGGCCTCGACAGCACCGAGACGAGCCGCCTGCACGCATCGTCAACGTCGCGCTCCGCCATCATCACATTGGACAGCCATAGGGTGAGGCAGTCGACCAGAACGGCGCGTCCTCGGGGGAGACCGTCGATCGCCTCAGAAAGCGCGACCGGAGCCTCGACCGTCTGCCAGCCTTCGCCCCGCCGGGAGCGGTGTTCGGCGATGCGTCCCGCCATCTCGTCGTCAAAGGCCTGCGCCGTGGCGATGTAGGTCCACGGTGCGGGCAGACTGGCGACGAGGGTTTCGGCGTGCGCGCTCTTGCCAGAGCGCGCGCCGCCAAGGACGAAGGTGAGCCCGTCAGGCAAGCTTCGGCTGGCCGAGACCATCCGCGGCGAGGAAGCGCGACCGCAGGTACCCCGCCGCGGCGCCCAGCGCCACCCAGAAGACCAGGTTGGTGAGCGTCACAATGACCACGAACTGGTGGTGGAGGTCGGCCGGGATCGGCGAGTCGTGGCTTTCCGGCTGAGGCGCGCCAATGACGTGCGGCAGCAGGAGCAGCGCGACACCCAACAGCGCCGGCAGCGGCTCACGCCGGAAAGCGACGAGCGCGAGGCCCGCCGCGGTGGCGACGACCGTGCCGATCCACCAGAACTGCCTGGCGAAGAGGTCGGCGGCAGGCATGGTCGGCAGTTCGGGAGGGAGGCCGAGACCGGGCGCCAGCGTGAACACCGCGAAGCCGGCAAAACCCCAGAACAGCCCTTGCCGCCAACCGTTGACGCCGCCGAAGAACTCCGACGCGGCGACCAGGACGAGTCCGAAACCGATGGCGCTCACGACATTGGCGAAGACATTCCAGATGAAACGCTCGAAGCCGTCCTCCGGCGCCCAGGCTTCATCGCCGTGGTCGTGGGGAGCGGCCTCCTCACCCTCGGCGGGCGCGGCATGGTCGTGGCCGGCATCGGCGCCGGCATTCTCGTAGGTTTCCGCCTGAAGGATAAGGGGAACTGTGGTGAAGGTCTGAATGGCCGCGAGCAACACCCCGGCAAACAGGCCGGAGAGCGCCGCTACGAAGAAAACGTTGCGGAACAGGGTCATGACTTTGGCTCCCGGCTGTCAGTGGCAGGGAAACGCCATGGAATGGCGGTAGTCATGGGCCGCGTTGTGGGCCACGTCCATATGGGAAAACCCGACGGAGCCAAGGATGAAGACGCCGAGCAGGCCGGCGAGCAGAAGCTGGACGGCGCGGGCGGAGGTGCCGACGCTGGTCAGGGTCGTTCCGGAGGTAGCCATATCAAGGATCCTTTCGCCCTCCCACCGAGGGCCGTGAGACAATGCCGCCGGCGGCAGGTCTCCTGGCTCGCGGTTCTCCGCCTCTTTCCGCCTTCCCGGGGCTACCCAGTGGCATGAAGGAGCGAGGCTCGCCGCTCACAGTTGCGGGGGCAGCCGCGGCATCGGAGCAAGCCCCCCACCGCATTCCCTCTTCGTCCCTTGCGGAACACCGCCGACATCGCGTTCATAGCGCAATTCGTCCGCTCGGCAAACGCCAATTCCGACGCGTTGACACCGTGTTGCGACGCGGCGTAAATGCCCGCGACGGTCCCCGGCCGGCGACGGGCGGGGTAAAAAGGGAATCCGGTGAGGCGCTGCCGAATCCGGAGCTGTCCCCGCAACTGTGAGCGGTGAGCAAGGGCCGGACGCCACTGGGCGAACCCGGGAAGGCGGCCCGAGGCAATGAACCGCAAGCCAGGAGACCTGCCGTCGACATCTCATTCCAGCGGCCCGGCGGGTGACGTGGGCAGGGGAGCGGCGCATGACCAGCCTCGACGAAGGCGGGCCGGAAGGCATTCCGGTTGAAGGGGCGAACGGCAGGGACGGGCGCGTAACCATCGTCGTCTGCGATTCGTGCCTCCACCAGGCCTCGCCGGAGACCGCCGAGCGCGGCGGGTCCCTGCTTGCCCGTGTCGCTGAAGCCGCGGATCCGGAGATCTCCGTCCGGTCGATCGCCTGCCTGGGCAACTGCAAACGACGGCTGAGCGCCGCGCTGCTGCGCGACAATTCTTGGAGCTACGTGTTCGGAGACCTGACCGAGGAAAGCGCCGCCGACCTGGTCGCCGGCGCTCGACTGTTCGCCGCTTCGCCGGACGCGCTGCTTCCATGGCGGGGACGTCCGGAGGCACTCAAGCGCGGGCTCGTCGCCCGCATTCCGCCACGCCATCTTCTCGAGGAACCCGCATGACCGCCGCCTTTTCCCGTGTCCCCTGCACCGTCGTCACCGGCTTTCTCGGGGCCGGGAAGACGACGCTGATCCGCAACGTGCTGGAGAATACGAAGGGCAAGCGCCTGGCGATCATCGTCAACGAGTTCGGCGATGTCGGCATCGACGGCGACATCCTCAAGGGTTGCGGCATCGACGTCTGCCCGGAGGAGAATGTCGTCGAACTCGCCAATGGCTGCATCTGCTGCACCGTGGCCGACGATTTCGTCCCGGCGCTCGACACCATCCTGGCGCTCGAGCCGAAGGTCGACCACATCCTGATCGAGACCTCGGGCCTGGCGCTGCCGAAGCCGCTCGTGCAGGCGTTCCAGTGGCCGACGGTCAAGGGCCGCGTGACCGTCGACGGCGTCGTCGCCGTGGTCGACGGCCCCGCGCTCTCGGAAGGCCGCTTCGCCGCCGACATGGACGCCCTCGCCGCGCAGCGCGCAGCCGATGATTCCCTCGACCACGACGACCCCGTCGAGGAGGTGTTCGAGGATCAGGTCGCGTGCGCGGACCTGGTCATCATGTCGAAGAGCGACCTGCTGGACGAAGCTTCGGCCGCACGGGCGCATGCGGTGGTCTCCGGTCACCTGTCGCGATCCGTCAAGATCGTCCCGTCGGCGCATGGGAGCATCGATCCGTCGGTGCTGATGGGCATGGGCCTCGCCGTCGAGGACGATATCGAGAACCGCAAGACCCATCATGACGATGAGCTCGACCACGAGCACGACGACTTCGACAGCTTCGTCACGGAGATCGCCGCGACCTCAAGCCCGGAGTCGCTGACGGGTCGGATCGAACGGGCGGCCGAGGCCGAGGGCGTTCTGCGCGTCAAGGGTTTCGTCGAGGTCGAAGGCAAGCCCATGCGTCTGCTGGTCCAGGGTGTCGGCCCGCGGGTGTCGCACCACTACGACCGTGCGTGGGCGCCGGGAGAGGAACGGCGCAGCCGTCTCGTCGTCATCGGGCTCAAGGGCCTCGACCGCGCGGCGATCGAGGGCATACTGGCCGGCTGACGATGCACCTGCTCGCCACCAGCTCGGCCTCGATCGACGATCTCGTCGAACCGGTCGATCTGCGTCCTCCGCCTGCCGACCTCGTGGCGCTGTCGTTCAGCGACAGCGATCTTTCCGCCCTCGCCGCCGCGTGGCGACAGGACGCGGGCGCCCTGCCCTCGGTCGCGCTGACGGCGCTGCGCGAACTGAGGCACCCGATGTCGGTGGACCTTTGGGCGGAGCGGATCGCCGAGACGGCGAAGGTCGTGCTGGTGCGCATACTCGGCGGCTACGACTGGTGGCCCTATGGCTGCGAGCGTCTGGCGACGGCGGCCCGCGCGCGGGGGTTCAGGCTGGCGCTCCTGCCGGGCGAATGCCGTGAGCAGGACGACCGGCTGGTGGAGCTGTCGACCCTGCCGCGCCAGGAACTCGACGCGTTGCTCGATTTCTTCCGCGAGGGCGGGCCCGACAACATGCGCCGCCTGCTGGCAAGAATGGGAGGGCTCGCGACCGGCGCTGCGGTCGACAACGAGCCCGTCGAGGCGCCGCGCGCCGGTTTCTGGAATCCCGCCGGAGGAACGACCGAACGGGCCGAGCCGATCGCCGGCGGCCGCGCGGTCGTGCCGATCCTGTTTTACCGCTCCATGCTGCTCGCCGCCGATTGCGCGCCGGTCGCGGCGCTGGCGCGAGCGCTCGAGGCAGAGGGCCTGCACGCGGTTCCGATCTTCGTCGCCAGCCTGAAGGAAAGGGAATCGCTGGCCTTCGTCGAGCGGGCGCTCGCCGAGCTGAAACCGGCGGCGATCGTCACCGTGACAGCGTTCGCGGCGGCGGGCGAGGCCGGGCAGACGTCCCTGTTCGACCGGGCGGGCGTGCCGGTGTTCCAGGCGATCATCGCGACCACACGACGGGAGGCCTGGGCCGAAAGCCCGCGCGGCCTGGCATCGGCGGACTTCGCAATGCATGTGGTGCTGCCCGAGGTGGACGGCCGCATCCTTGCCGGCGCGATATCATTCAAGGCGGAGAGTGAAGCAGACGCAGCCCTCGGCATTCGCTCGCGCGTCAATGCGCCGGAACCGGACAGGATCGAAGCCGTGGCGAGAAGGGTCGCCGCCTGGGTCGACCTGGCGCGAACGTCGGCCTCGGAACGCCGCCTGACCATCATCCTGCCGGACTATCCAGGTGCGGATGGCCGGACGGGCTATGCGGTGGGGCTCGACGTGCCGGAAAGCGTGCTCGCCATGCTCCACGACCTCAAGGTGGCCGGGTATTCGGTGGACGGCATACCCGAAACGGCGCGCGAGCTGCTCGGTCTGCTCGCGCGGGAAACCCGGCAATTGCCGGCCAGCGCCTACAGGCACGTTTTCGACGCCCTGCCGAGCGTGGTCCGTGACGCCGTGCTTGGCGCATGGGGCGAGCCGGGGTCGGGTCCAAAGGCCGGCTTCGATTTTCGCGCCGCGCGATTCGGCAACGTCACCGTGGCGCTGGCTCCGGAGCGCGGGCGATCGGCCGACCGGCGGAGGGACTATCACGATCCGGCGCTGCCACCGCGTCACGAACTGATCGCCTTCGGCGTCTGGATGCGCGAGGCGGCCGGCAGCCAGGCGATCGTTCATGTCGGCGCGCATGGCACGCTCGAATGGCTGCCCGGCAAGGCGGTGGCGTTGTCGCAAACCTGCTTTCCGGAGATCGTCACGGGCGGGTTGCCGGTGATCTACCCGTTCATCGTCTCGAACCCCGGAGAGGCGGCGCAGGCCAAGCGCCGCATCGCGGCGGTGACGCTCGGCCACCTGCCGCCGCCGATGCTCGCCGGGCTCGACGAGGATCAGCAGGCGCTGGAGCGGCTGGTCGACGAATTCGCGCAGGCCGACGGCATGGACCGCCGGCGGCGCGAGAGGCTGGCCCGTCTGATCGTCGAGACCGCCGAACGAACGGGGCTCGGGGCAACGGCCGGCGTTCAGGCCGGCGACGATCCCGACACGGCGCTGAAGACCATCGATGCGTGGCTGTGCGACCTCAAGGACCTGTCGATCAAGGACGGGCTGCACATCTTCGGCCGCGCCGAGCCCGAGGCCGATCCGATGCGCGCCGAGAGCGCAGAGCGGGAACGCTCCGCCCTGCTGGCCGCGCTCGACGGACGCTTCGTGCCGGCAGGCCCGTCCGGCGCCCCGGCGCGGGGCCGCATCGACGTGCTGCCCACCGGGCGCAACCTTCATACCGCCGATCCACGCACGATGCCGACGCCAACCGCGTTCGATCTCGGCAAGGCGGCGTCCGAGGAGGTGCTGCGCCAGTACGTCCAGGAGCATGGCGACTGGCCGCGGTCGCTGGTCATCGACCTGTGGGGCAGCGCCAGCCTGCGCACCGGCGGCGAGGAGATGGCGCAGGGGCTGGCGCTGATGGGCTGCCGTCCGAAGTGGGATGCGGCGACCGGCCGCGTCACCGGCATCGAGGTCATGCCCGGCGCGACCATAGGCCGTCCGCGCGTCGACGTGACGTTCAGGATATCCGGTCTCTTCCGCGACATGTTCGGCCCGCAGATCGCCCTGCTCGACGCGGCGGCGAAAGCGGTCGCGGCGCAGGCGGAAGACGACGATCAGAACCCTCTCGCCAGCGCGGCCCGCGCCGCTGGCGAGGCCCCGCCGCGCGTCTTCGGCTCCTCTCCCGGCACCTACGGGGCCGGTATCGAGGACCTTGTGTCGAGCGGCGACTGGGAAGCGCGCGAGGAACTCGGCCGCGCCTATCTGGAGGCAGGCTCGCACGCCTATGGCGGGGCCGACGGCGAGGGCCAGCATCGTCCCGGCGCCTTCGGCCAGCAGGTCGCGGGCGCAGACCTGCTCGTCCACACCGGCGACGACCCCGGCCGCGATCTCCTCGAGGGTTCGGCCGACATGGCCTTCGTCGGCGGCTTTTCGGCCGCTGTCGCGGCCCTCGGCGGCAAGGCGGACGTGGTGATGCTCGATACGACCGATCCGAAACGGCCGACCGCGCGTTCGGTGGCGCAGGCGGTCGGCCGCGTCGTCAGGGCGCGGGCCACCAATCCGCGTTTCATCGACGGCCAGATGCGCCACGGTCCGCGCGGAGTGTCCGAGTTCGCGGAAACCGTCGACCGTCTGGTCGGCTTCGCCGAGACCACCGCCGCCATTCCGCCGACGCTGATCGAGGCGCTCTATGACACCTACGTCCGCGATCCCAAGGTGCGGGCCTTCATGCTGCGGGAGAACCCGGACGCCGCGCGCGCCATCGCCCGCAGGCTCGCCGACGCCCGGCGGCGGGGACTGTGGCATCCCTTGCGCAACTCGGTCGATGCCGATCTCGCAGCGCTGATCGCCGAGGCCGAGGGCCGGGAGGTCGCGGCATGAACGCGGTGCGCGGCGCCTGCCCGTCGCTCTCCGAGCCGATGCCATCCGGCGACGGGCTGATCGCCCGACTCCATCCAGCAGGCGGCGTCACCCCCGGTCAATTCCGGGCGCTCTGCAATGCCGCCGGCCGGTTCGGCAACGGGCTTATCGAGGTCACCCAGCGCGGCAATCTCCAGTTCCGGGGGCTCACCAGCGAGTCCGCCCCCGAATTCGCGCATGCGGTAAACAGGCTCGGCATCGCCGCCGAAGACGGGCCTCCCATCGACGTCTCCCCCCTTTCCGGCGACGACCCGTCGGAACTGGCCGACGCACGCCCTATCGCCGGGTCGCTGCGCCAGACGTTCGCGCAGACAGCGGTCGCACTGGCGCCCAAGGTGTCGGTCGTCATCGACGGCGGCGGCGCGATCGGCCTCGGCGCAAGTCAGGCGGACATACGCCTGGAGGCGATCGCACCAGGCCGCTGGCTGCTGTCGGTGGCTGGCGGACGCGCCGAGGCTCGCAGAATCGGATCCGGCACGGCCGAACAGGTGGTCGCGGCCGCATTCGCCCTCCTGAAGACGATTTCCAGGACAGGTGCGGCGGCGCGCGCGCGCGATCTCGGCGCCACGGCGCTCGCCGAGGCCGCGGTGGGGCTGAAGGGGCCAGGACCCCTGCCCCTGCGCGAGAATCGAACCGGCATCGGGACCCTACCTCTGCGCAACGGTCTTTTCGCGCGTGGCTTCGGGCTGCCCTTCGGAGCCACCGCGCGCGATCTCTCACAAGTCGCCGATTCGGCGGCGGCGCTTGGATGCGAGGAGTTCCGCTTCGCGCCGGCCCGGACGATCCTGGCGATCCTGCCCGCCGGGCAATCCGACAGACTCGCCCGAGCCTGCCGTGACGTCGGCTTCGTCACCGCCGCCGCCGATCCGCGCTCCCACGTCGCCGCGTGTTCCGGCCGGCCGGCCTGCGCCAGCGCGCACATCTCCGCGAGGACGCTCGCACCGGCGGTCGCCGATGCCGCACGGGACCTCTTCGACGGCTCCATGACGATCCATCTTTCGGGCTGCGCCAAGGGCTGCGCCCATCCGGGCCCGGCGGCGCTGACGATAGCAGGCGACGCGAATGGCGCGTCCCTCGTCGTCGGCGGGACGGCCTCCGGCGCCTCGGCGGCGCATGTGACCGAAGAGAACATCGTCACCGCCATTCAGACCATCGCGACGCGGGTGCGAGAGGCGGCGCGAACCGGGGAAACCGTCGCCGCGACGATCGCCCGTCTTGGCGCCGGGGCGATCGCAAAGGAAAGGACGCCGACCGCCGCATGAGCGCACAGGACTACATCAAGGACGGCAACGCCATCTATGAGCGCTCCTTCGCGATCATCCGGGCGGAGGCAGACCTGTCGCGCTTCACGGCGGACGAAGCCGATATCGCCGTGCGCATGATCCACGCGTGCGGCATGGTGGAGGCGGCTTCGAACTTCGAATTCTCGACCGGCTTCGTCGGCATCGCGCGCGCGGCTCTCGAAGCCGGCGCACCGATCTTCTGTGACGCAGAGATGGTCGCGCAAGGGGTGACGCGCGCGCGCCTGCCAGCCCGGAACGAGGTCATCTGCACGCTGCGTGATCCGCGCACCGCGTCGCTCGCCGTCAGCATCGGCAACACCCGCTCCGCCGCTGCGATCGAACTCTGGCGCGACCGACTCGCCAACTCGATCGTTGCGATAGGAAATGCTCCCACTGCATTGTTTTATCTTCTGGAACGCCTGTCCGCTGGATGGCCGCGACCAGCGGCGATCATCGGCATGCCGGTCGGCTTCGTCGGGGCGGCGGAATCGAAGGACGCCCTGGCATCGAGCGGTACAGACATCCCCTGGGCCATCGTGAAAGGCCGGCTCGGCGGCAGCGCCATGACGGTGGCGGCCGTCAACGCGCTGGCGAGGCCCGGCCTGTGACGACGACCGGCACGCTCTACGGCGTCGGCACGGGGCCAGGAGACCCGGAACTGCTGACGCTCAAGGCCGCGCGCATCCTGGCGGCAGTGGATGTGGTCGCCCACTTCGCCAAGCGCGGGCGCGCCGGCAACGCGCAGGCGATCGTCGCCGGACGTCTCAAGGACGGGGCGACGCTGCTGCCCCTGCTCTATCCGGTGACCACCGAGATCGACAAGGACCATGACGAGTACCGTGGCGCCATCGCCGACTTCTTCGACGCATCGGCCGAACTGGTCGCCGGTCATCTGGCGCGTGGCAGCGATGTCGCGGTGCTGTCGGAGGGCGACCCGCTCTTCTACGGCTCCTACATGCACCTGCATGTGCGGCTGGCCGGACGTTTCCCGACGGAGGTCGTTCCGGGCGTGACCGCGATGTCCGGCTGCTGGTCGCTGGCCGGCGCGCCGATCACCCAGGGCGACGACGTGCTGGCCGTGCTTCCGGGCACGCTCTCGGCGGCGGCGCTGACGCGCCGCTTCGAAGACGCGGACGCGGCGGTGGTCATGAAGGTCGGACGCAACCTGGCCAAGATACGCGCCGCGCTCAGCGCGGCCGGGCGCCTGGATCGCGCGATCTATGTCGAGCGCGGCACCATGGCGGACGGACGGTCGATGCGGCTCGCCGACAAGACGGACGACGAGGCGCCGTACTTCTCCATCGTGCTCGTGCCGGGGTGGAGCGCGCGGTCATGACCGGCAGCCTGACGGTGATCGGCACCGGTCCGGGCGCGCCGGGGCAGATGACGCCGGAAGCCGCGCTCGCGGCGACCGGCGCTGACGAATTCTTCGGCTACGGCCCCTATCTCGACCGCCTCGAGCTACGGCCCGACCAGACACGCGTCGCCTCGGACAATCGCGAGGAACTGGCCCGGGCGCGTTCGGCGCTGGAGCGCGCGGCGCGCGGCGTGCGGGTGGCGGTCGTGTCCGGCGGCGATCCCGGCGTCTTCGCCATGGCGGCGGCGGTGTGCGAGGCCGTCGAGGCGGGACCGGCGGCCTGGCGGGACATCGAAATCACCGTCGTGCCGGGCGTGACAGCCATGCTCGCCGTCGCGGCGAAAGCCGGAGCGCCGCTCGGGCACGACTTCTGCGCCATCTCGCTGTCGGACAACCTCAAGCCCTGGGCGACAATCGAACGGCGGCTGGAGGCCGTGGCGCGGGCTGGATTCGTCGTCGCGCTCTACAATCCCGTGAGCAAGGCCCGGCCGTGGCAGCTCGGTTCCGCGTTCGAGCTGTTGCGCGGCGTGCTGCCGGACACGACGCCGGTGATCTTCGGCAGGGCCGCGGGCCGCCCGGACGAACGCATCACCGTGGCCACGCTGGGGAAGGCCGACCCCGGCGTCGCAGACATGGCGACCTGCGTCATCGTCGGCTCGCCGGAGACCAGGATCATCGCGCGCAACGGCCGCGCGTCGCTGGTCTACACGCCGCGCTTTTCCGCCGAGGCCAAGCGGTGAGCGATCATGTCCATCAGATCATCGACCGCCGCGGCGGAAGGAACGTCCGGCAGAACCGGCCGGTCGATCATGACGACTTCGACGCCGAGCCGGCGCGCCGCCGCGATCTTGCCGACGGTCGCCGAACCGCCGCTGTTCTTCGACACCAGCACGTCGATCCGCTCGGCCGCCATCAGCTCGGCCTCGGCCGCTTCGCCGAACGGTCCTCGCGCGAGGATGTAGCGCGCGTCGGGCACGCCGAGCGGCGGCTCGACCGCATCGACGGAGCGGATCAGGTAGGCGTTCCGGGGCGCAGCCTCGAAGGCATGGACCTCGTTGCGACCCAGCGTGAGGAACACTCGCCGCGGTGGCCCGGCAAGCGCCGCGGCAGCGGCGTCGACATCGGCGACGATCGTCCAGCGGTCGCCGGCTACGGCCTGCCAGGCGGGCCGGCGCAATGCGAGCAGCGGGACGCGCGCGCGGCGCGCCGCCGCCGCCGCATTGGCCGACATGCGCGCGGCGTAGGGGTGGGTGGCGTCGACAAGGAGCGAAACCCGCTCGCCGACGAGGTGGGCCGCGAGTCCTTCGGCGCCGCCGAAACCGCCGGAAATCACGGGAACGCCCTGCGCGACGGGTTCGGCCGTCCGTCCGGCGAGCGACAGGGTCACCGCGCAATCGCCTCGCGCGGCAAGCCGCGCCGCGATCGTGCGCGCGTCGCCCGTGCCGCCGAGGATCAGGATGCGGTGCGTCATGGCGGCTGAAAACCCGACCGTGAATGCCGTTCCCGCAACCGGTCGGTGGCTGGCGGTGGTCGGCATAGGCGAGGACGGTCTAGCGGGTCTCGGCGAGGAGGCCAAGCGGGCGATCTCCGATGCGTCGGTCGTGTTCGGCGGCGAGAGGCATCTGGCGCTGGCCGCCCCGATCATCCGCGGCGACGCGAGACCATGGCCGAGCCCATTCGATGCCTCGGCGGTGACGGGACAGCGCGGCAAGGCCGTCTGCGTGCTCGCATCCGGCGATCCGTTCCTGCATGGGGTTGGCGCGACGCTCGCGCGGACCATCAACGCCGGCGAGATGCGGGTCTTCCCTGGCCCATCCGCGTTCAGCCTGGCGGCTGCACGGCTGGGCTGGCCGCTCGCGGAAATCGAGACGATCAGCCTGCACGGAAAGCCGGTCGACCTCATACGGCCGCTGCTCCACCCGGGACGGCGCGTGCTGGCGCTCACGTCGGACGCGAAGGGACCGGAGGCGATCGCCCGGCTGCTCACCGGCACGGGTCTCGGCGCCTCGATCGTCACCGTTCTGGAGGCGCTGGGCGGTCCACGCGAGCGCCAACGATCCATGGCCGCCGACAGGTTTTCGATGGCTGCGATCGATGCGCTCAACGTGGTTGCGGTCGAGGCCGTGGCCACCGCGGACGCTCGCATCCTGCCTCTCACGCCCGGCCTGCCGGACGCGCTGTTCGAGCATGACGGACAGATCACCAAGCGCGACGTGCGCGCGCTGACCCTGGCCGCACTGGCGCCGCGGCGCGGCGAGCATCTCGTCGACATCGGCGCGGGCTCGGGCTCCGTCTCCATCGAATGGATGCTGGCAGACGCCTCGTTGAGGGCGACGGCAATCGAGGCCGATCCCGAACGTGCGGCCCGCATCGGCCGCAACGCCGCCGCCTGCGGCGTGCCGGGTCTCGCCGTGGTCGAGGGTACCGCACCGGCGGCGCTCGACAGCCTCGCGGCCCCCGACGCGATCTTCGTCGGCGGCGGCCTCGGCGACGATGGCGTCGCGGACGCAGCGATCACCCTGCTGAAGCCGGGCGGGCGGCTGGTCGCCAATGCCGTGACCCTGGAATCGGAGGCGCTGCTGGCCGCCCTCTACGCGCGCCTCGGCGGCAACCT
Source organism: Rhizobiaceae bacterium (assembly GCA_050184585.1). GTDB lineage: Bacteria > Pseudomonadota > Alphaproteobacteria > Rhizobiales > Rhizobiaceae > JBFXAF01. Next base: position 561,543 of record JBFXAF010000001.1, read on the forward strand.
CATCCGGGTCGCCATTTCGCGCGCGGAGCCCGTCGGGACGATGAGCGGATGGCGCCCCGCCATGCCGGTCACGCAATGGTCGTGGGTGAAGCCGTGATCGCCGCCGGCATCGGTTGCCGTCGCGGGGCGGGGGCGGACGACGTGTCAGGCGCGGTCGAAGCAGCGCTCGCCGCGTATGGACGCGACATCAGCCTGGTCGGCCGGTTCGCCACGTCGGCGAGGAAGTCCGCCGAGACCGGCATCATCGCCGCCGCCAGCAAGCTCGGGCTCGACGTGATCGCGGTGGCTGACGAGGTTCTGCAGGCGATGGCCGCAAGGACGCTGACCCGGTCGAAGCATTCGCTGGGCGCGACCGCCCTGCCCTCGCTGTCGGAAGCCGCCGCGCTGGCGGCAGCCGGCAAAGAGGCCCGCCTGCTCGGACCGCGCGTCGCTTTCGGAGGGGCCACCTGCGCGCTGGCGGAGTTCACGCCATGACGGTGCACTTCATCGGGGCCGGGCCGGGAGCCGCAGATCTGATCACCGTCAGGGGGCGCGATCTGATCGCCCTCTGTCCGGTCTGCCTCTTCGCCGGGTCGACCGTCTCGCGTGATCTGCTCTCCTGGTGCACGCCCGGCACGCGCGTCGTCGACACCGCGCCGATGTCGCTCGACGAGATCATTGCGGAGTATCGGCGCGCGCACGAGGCGGGGGAGGATGTGGCGCGGCTGCATTCCGGCGACCTGTCGGTCTGGAGCGCGGTCGCCGAGCAGGCGCGCCGCCTCGACGCGCTCGGCATCCCCTACACGATGACGCCGGGCGTGCCGGCATTCGCCGCGGCGGCAGCCGCGCTGCGGCAGGAACTCACCATTCCGGAAGTGGGACAGAGCCTCGTCCTGACGCGCATCTCGGGACGCGCCTCCGCCATGCCGCCCGGCGAGACGCTGGCCGGATTCGGTGCGACCGGCGCGACGCTCGCCATCCACCTGGCGATCCATGCGCTCGACGGCATCGTCGCAGAACTCGCGCCGATCTACGGCGCGGACTGCCCGGTAGCGATCGTCTTTCGCGCGACTTGGCCCGAGGAACGAATCCTGCGCGGCACCCTTGCTGACATCGAGGCGCGCGTCGCCGCCGAGCCCATCGAGCGGTCGGCCATCATCTTCGTCGGACGGGCGCTGGCTGTGGACGGTTTTCGCGACAGCGCGCTCTACGACGCCCATTACCAGCGTCGGTTCCGCGGGCGCGGCGCATGAGCCTCGAAACCGCCCTCGGCCGCCTCAGGCACATCGCGCCGTCGCTGGAGCCGGGTGATGTGTGGCTTGCAGGCGCCGGGCCCGGCGATCCCGGCTGCCTGACGCTCGACGTACTGTCCGGCCTCGCCCAGGCCGACGCACTGGTCCACGACGCGCTGGTGTCGGCCGCGGTGCTCGATGTGGCGGGTGACGCCGAACGCTTCTTCGTCGGCAAGCGCGCCGGCCAGCCGTCGATGAAGCAGCCCGCGATCAACGAGCTGATCGTTCGTCTCGCGCGGGACGGCCGCAAGGTGCTCCGGCTGAAGGGCGGCGATCCCTATGTCTTCGGGCGCGGCGGCGAGGAGGCCGTAGCGCTGGCGACCGCCGGCATACGGTTCCGCGTGCTTCCCGGAGTGACCGCCGCCGTCGGGGCGCTGGCGGCCGTCGGCATCCCCGCCACGATGCGCGGCATCAACAAGGCGCTGATCCTGGCAACTGGACATTCGGCCGACGACGAGGAGGATTTCGACTGGGAGGCGCTTGCCCGCACCGGCCAGCCGATCGTGATCTACATGGCGCTGAGAAGGCTCGGCGCGATATCCGACGCGCTGCTCGCCGGCGGCATGGCGGAGAACACGCCGGCCGCCGTGGTGATGGCGGCGACCTTGCCCGAGGAGCGCGTGCTCGTCTCCACGCTCGGCCGCGTCGCGGAAGAAGCGGCGCGCGAAGGGCTCGGCTCGCCCGCCCTCGTCGCATTCGGAGGCATCGTCGCGCTGCGCGCTATCCTGGCGCCATTTCAGATCAGGTCGCTGCCTTGAGCGCCCGGGGCCTGATCATCGGCGCGGCCCGTTCGGGCGCGGGCAAGACCAGCATCACCATCGGACTGTTGCGAGCCTTCGCGCGCCGCGGCGTCGCCGTGAGAGGCGCGAAATCCGGGCCGGACTACATCGACCCGGCCTTTCATGCCGCCGCCACGGGCAGGCCCGGGCTCAACCTCGACAGCTGGGCGATGGCTCCCGAACTGGTGTCGTCGCTGCTGGCCGGCGCGACGGACGACACGGAACTGGTGATCGTCGAGAGCGCGATGGGCCTGTTCGACGGCATTCCAGGCGAGAAGGGCCGTACCGGCGCTGCGGCCGACCTGGCGCGGCGCTACGGCGTTCCGGCCATCCTCGTGCTCGACGTGTCGGGGCAATCCACGACCGCCGCGGCGATCGCTCACGGTTTCCGCAGCTATGATCCCGACGTCGCGATCGCCGGCGTCATTCTCAACCAGGTCGCCAGCGACAGGCATCAGCGCCTCTGCGGCGAAGCGATCGAGGCGCTTGGCATTCGGGTGCTTGGCGCAATCCGCCGCGATCCGGAACTGAAGCTGCCCGAGCGACATCTCGGCCTCGTGCAGGCGCGCGAACACGGCGCGCTGGAGACCTTCATCAACAAGGTTGCCGACACGATCGACACATGCGTCGACCTCGACCGCGTCATGGGTCTTGCCGCTCCGATCGACGTGGCGGCCCGGAACAGCGCATTCGCGCTGCCTCCGCCCGGCCAGCGGATCGCACTCGCCGACGATGCCGCATTCAGTTTCCTCTATCCACATCACCACGCGCGCTGGCGCGCGGCCGGCGCCGAGATCGTTCCGTTCTCGCCGCTGGCGGACGAGAGCCCGCGGCTGGACTGCGACGTCTGCTGGCTGCCGGGAGGTTACCCCGAACTGCACGCCGGCCGCCTATCCTCGGCCCGGAACTTCAGGAAAGGCATGGAACGGTTCGCGGAGACGAGTCCCATCCACGGCGAGTGCGGAGGGTTCATGGTTCTCGGCGAAGCGATCGAGGACGCGGAAGGCGCGACCCACCGGATGCTCGGCCTGCTCGGTCAGACGACCAGCTTCGCCAAGCGAAGGATGAACCTGGGCTACCGCCGGGCGCGACTCGTCGAACCCGCGCCGCTGGGGCCGGTCGGCACCATCGTGCGGGGTCACGAATTCCACTATGCTGTCACCGTGAGTCCCGGTTCGGATACACCGCTCGCCGAACTCGCGGATGGCGAGGGCCGGCAACTGGGTATGGCGGGTGCGCGTCGTGGGCATGTGACGGGAACGTTCTTCCATGCCATCGCGAGGGACTAGGCGATGACACTGCCGGATCCGAAGGACGTGCTGACCGACCTTCGCGTAGCGCTGGTGTTCTTCACCCGCCTGCCCCTGCCCCACGGAGCGGACAGCGACCGTCCCTTCGCCTCGAGTCTCTGGGCGGCGCCTCTCGCCGGCCTCGTGGTCGGGCTCTGCGGCACGATTGCCTATGCAATCGCGTCGGGGCTCGGCGTGCCTCCCGCTGCCGCTGCCGCAGCCGCGCTGGGCGCCATGCTTGCGGCCACAGGCTGCCTGCACGAAGACGGACTGTGCGATACCGCCGACGGACTTGGCGGCGGGCGCACCAAGGAACGCAAGCTCGAGATCATGCGCGACAGCCGCATCGGCACGTTCGGCGCCTCGGCGCTCGCCGTCGCCCTGATCGCCAGATGGAGCGCGCTCGCGACGCTGCCGGACGCAGAGGCCGTGCTATGGGCACTGGTCGCGGCCGAATGCGGGTCACGCGCGGTGCTCCCCGCATTCATGGCGTTCACACCTGCCGCCCGCAACGACGGATTGGCCGCAGCGGTCGGAACGGTTTCACGCGACGTGGCCGGCGTGAGCGTCATTCTGGGCGGGGCGGCCCTGCTCTGCCTCGGGGTGGGCACGGCTCTGTTCGCGGCCTTCCTTCTCGCTGCTCTGGCGATAGCGCTGCGGTCGCTGGTGATGCGCCTGATCGGCGGCCAGACCGGCGACACGGTCGGCGCCCTCCAGCAGGGCGCCGAGGTCATCGTGCTCATGGCGGCCTCGGCCGCCTTTACCGCCGCCTGAAGGAGTGTTCGTGCCAATTTTTGTCGACTTCGCCTCGATCCGCGCCGCCATGGCCGACCTGTCGACCGGCAGCGAGGCGTCGCAAACCGCCGCTCTCGCCCGTCAAGACACGCTGACGAAGCCCCGGGGCAGCCTTGGCAAGCTGGAGGCGCTGGCAGCGTGGCTGGCCCGCTGGCAAGGCCGCGCGATGCCGCGCCTCGACCGCGTCGACGTCATCGTCTTCGCGGGCTCGCACGGCGTGACGGCGCAGGGTGTTTCCGCCTTTCCCGCCGAGGTGACGGCGCAGATGGTGGCGAACTTCGCCGCCGGCGGCGCGGCGATCAACCAGATCGCTCGCGCCGTGGGCGCGACACTGGCGGTCGTGCCTCTCGACGTCGAGACACCGACCGTGGACTTCACCACCGGCCCCGCCATGGATGAGGGGTCGTTCGCCGCGGCGTTTTCGATCGGCTATGAAGCGGTGGCGCAGGATAGCGAGCTGATCTGCCTCGGCGAGATGGGCATCGGCAACACGACCGCGGCGGCGGCGCTCGCGACGGCGCTGTTCGGCGGAGAGGCGACCAACTGGGTCGGTCGGGGAACCGGAGTGGACGACGCTGGGCTTGCCCGAAAGGCTTCGGCGATCCGGCGAGGGTTCGCGGCCAACCCGCAGGCCGCCGGCGATCCATTGCTTGCCGCAGCCGCGCTCGGCGGCCGCGAGCTGGCAGCCATCCTCGGCGCGACGCTTGCCGCCCGGCATCGCGGCGTGCCGGTCCTGCTCGACGGTTTCGTATCGACCGCCGCCGCCGCGCCTCTCGCCAGACTGGCGCCCGGAGGGCTCGACCATGCGCAGGCCGCCCACGTCTCCGCCGAGGCCGGTCACCGTGGCCTGCTCGCCGCACTCGGCAAGGAGGCGATCCTCGACCTCGGCATGCGCCTCGGCGAAGGGTCGGGCGCGGCACTCGCCGTCGGTGTCCTCAGGGCAGCGCTCGCCTGCCATCTCGGCATGGCGAGCTTCTCCGAGGCAGGAGTTTCCGACCGCGAGGCCTGAGCCCTGTGGACGCATCGCCGGCTCGACTGTCCCCGACCGCGCGGCGGGAGTAGAAGCGGCGCATGAAGGCATCCAAGGACATCTCCCGCCTGATCGAGATCATGGCGGCGCTGCGCACCCCGGTGACCGGCTGCCCCTGGGACCTCGAGCAGGACTTCTCCACCATCGCTCCCTACACGCTGGAGGAAGCCTATGAGGTCGCCGATGCGATCCAGCGGGGCGATCTTGACGATCTGCGCGACGAGCTTGGAGACCTGCTGCTGCAGGTGGTCTTCCACGCACGCATGGCCGAGGAGGAGAACGCGTTCAATTTCGGTGACGTGGTCGAGGCGATCACCAGGAAGATGATCCGCCGCCATCCGCATGTCTTCGGGGACGAGAATGCGCGCAGCGCCGGCTCCGCCAAGGGCCAGTGGGATCGGATCAAGGCGGACGAGAAGGCCGAGAAGCGCGCCGCCAGGCTGGCGCGAGGCCTCGACCCCGAAGACCACGGCAAGGGCTATCTCGATGGCGTTCCGGTCGCCATGCCAGCCCTGACTCGCGCGCTCAAGCTCCAGGAAAAGGCCGCCAAGGCCGGTTTCGACTGGAAGGAGGCCGCCCCCATCCTCGACAAGATCGAGGAGGAGATCGGCGAATTGCGCCAGGCCATGAACGAAGAACGGCCGGATGCGATTGCCGACGAGTTCGGCGACGTCATGTTCGCCCTCGTCAATCTCGGCCGGCACCTGAGCGTGGATGCAGAAACGGCGCTGCGGGGAACGAACGAGAAGTTCCGCGGCCGTCTCCACTTCATCGAGCGGGCCCTGGCCGAAACCGGCCGCACGCTCGAACAGTCGTCGCTCGACGAGATGGAGATGCTCTGGCAGAGGGCAAAGACCGCGGAATAGTCAGGCCCTGACCCTGGCGATCATTTCATCGGCCATCGCACTCGTCGTGCGTACGCTGAGCGCCACGCCTCCATCGTCTCGGTCTTCGCGACGCGTGACGTCGCCGTTGCGATAAATCCAGTCGACGAGCCAATGCTGCGCGGGACCGAGGAGCAGGTCGACGCTGCGCAACTCTCCCGCGACCCTGCCCTCGATCAGCGCCAGGAGCGCTCCGACGCCCTCGCCGGTTATCGCGGACACGGCAACGGGCGGGGACTTGTGCGCCGCACCCTCGGCGAGCAACCGCTGACGGTTGGCGTCGTCGAGCAGATCGATCTTGTTCCAAACCTCGACGACGTGGGTCGTGTCGGAGGCATCGACGTCCAGATCGCCAAGGATCTGCTCGACTTCCTCGGCCTGCGCCGTCGTGTCGGGGTCGGAGATGTCGCGGACATGGAGAACGAGGTCGGCTTCGACGACTTCTTCGAGGGTCGCCCGGAAAGCAGCGACGAGATGCGTCGGCAGGTTCGATATGAAACCGACCGTGTCAGACAGGATGACGATGGTACCGTGCGGCAGGCGAACGCGCCGAAGCGTCGGATCCAGCGTTGCGAACAGCATGTCCTCGGCAAGCACCTGCGCTCCCGTCAGACGGTTGAAGAGGGTCGATTTGCCGGCGTTGGTGTAGCCGACGATGGCCACGACCGGGAAAGGCACCTTCCTGCGCTTGGCGCGATGCAGGTCGCGGGTGCGGCGCACCTGCTCGAGTTCCCGCTTCAGCTTGATGATCTTGTCCTGGAGAATGCGCCGGTCGGCCTCGATCTGCGTTTCGCCCGGCCCGCCGAGGAAGCCCGCCCCGCCGCGCTGGCGCTCCAGGTGGGTCCAGCTGCGGACCAACCGGCCACGCTGGTATTCGAGGTGGGCAAGATCGACCTGCAAGGTGCCTTCCTTGGTGCGCGCGCGCCGACCGAATATCTCCAGGATGAGCCCGGTGCGGTCGAGCACCTTGGCGTTGAGCTCCTTCTCAAGGTTGCGCTGCTGCACCGGCGTTAGCGGGTGGTCGACGATCGCCAGTTCGGCGTGGGACTCGGCCACATGCGCCTTCAGTTCCTCGACCTTGCCCGATCCGAGCAGCGTCGCTGGCCTGGGGTCGGCGACCGTGACGATATCGGCGTAGGCAATGTCGAGGTCGATCGCCCCGGCCAGCCCCACGGCTTCGGTCAGGCGCGCCTGAGGCGATCTGCTGAGCCGCGGCCGGCCGCTCGAGGCTTCGTCGTGACCACGATCCCGGCGCGGCAACACGGGCACGACCACAACGGCTCGCGTCGCGCCGGCTCCGGTGCCGCCCCGTTCGGTCGCCGTCGTTCCGCGGGTGCGCCTGCGCTCACCCTTGGGCTGAGGCTGCTTCAATCGCGCACGCTTTCCTCTGCCTCGAACATCTGTACGGGCTGGCTCGGCATGATGGTCGAGATCGCGTGCTTGTAGACCAGCTGGGAATGGCCGTCGCGGCGCAGCAGCACGCAGAAATTGTCGAAGGACGTCACGACCCCCGTCAGTTTCACGCCGTTGATGAGGAAGATGGTGAGTGGGTTCTTGCTCTTGCGGACTGTATTCAGGAACAGGTCCTGAAGGTTCTGCGATCGTTCCGCCATTTTTCTTATCTTTCGCCCTGCTTGCCCCGAAAGGCAAGTAGCGCCGCAATCGCCGGCCCTGTCAAGCAAAGGAAGCCGGTTACCCTTGGTCCGGCCGAATGCGCGCCTTGTTGTCTACCCTCGCAGGCAAGCGGTTATCAGGGCATCGTTTTTTCCGCAACGTCAAAAAACGCACGCCTGACCGAAAGCACCACGGGTCCCGGGCGGCCATCGCCGACCGCCCTGTCGTCAACGGCGACCACAGGCATGACCACGGTGGTCGCGGCCGTCAGAAACGCCTCCCGCGCCGTCGTCGCCTCTTGCACGGAGAACCCCCTCTCCTCGACGTCGATCCCAAGCTTCCCGGCCACATCGAGCACGGTCGTGCGGGTGACGCCGCGCAGGATGCCGCTGTCGGCGGGCCGCGTCACCAGCCTTCCGCCGGCCGTGACGATCCACGCATTGGTCGAAGCGCCTTCCTTGACGATGCCGTCGGGCCCGACGAACCACGCTTCATAGGCGCCTGCCTCCTTCGCCGCCTGCTTGGCGAGGACGTTGGGCAGCAACCCTGTCGTCTTGATATCGACCCGATCCCACCTGTTCTCAGGGACCGTTATGACCTTGACGCCGGCCTCGACGCGCCGCGCCACGGCCGCGGCATTGCTGCCCTTCGCCGTGATCACGAGCGCTGGAGGTACATCGCCGCCCGGAAAGACGTGGTCGCGCGGCGCAACCCCGCGCGTGACCTGAAGATAGACCAGACCGTTGCGGATGCGGTTGCGGCGCACGACCTCGGCCATGACCACCTCGAGCGCCCGGCGGTGCACGGGCCAGCCTATCCGCAATTCCCCCAGCGAACGGCCGAGGCGGTCCAGATGGCGGGTCATGTCGACGATATAGCCGCGCGCCACCTCGCAGACCTCATAGACCCCGTCTGCGAACTGGTAGCCGCGGTCCTCGATATGGACCGCCGCATCGGCATGCGGGAGGTAGCGCCCGTTGACGTAGGCGATGCGCGGCATGACGTATTTCCCTCCGGATCAATCGTCGTCAGAAAAATTCCAGGCTGACGCGGAACATCTGCTCGACCTGCTTGACCGCACCGGCGAGCGAGAAGATCACCACGCGGTCCCTGGGCACGATCTTCAACGCGCCGCTCGGACGGAGCACCTCTCCGTTGCGGTAGACGGCGCCGATGCGCATGCCATCCGGCAGATCGAGATCGCGCAGTGCCGGTCCGACCAGTGGCGACGTATCGAGAGCCTCCGCCTCGATGATCTCAGCCTGGCCACGGTGCACCGAATGCACCGCGCGGATGCGCCCGCGGCGTACATGCTCCAGGACCTTGGAAATGGTCACCGAACGCGGATTGACATAGGCGTCGACACCCAGCGTGCGCGACAGGTCGTGGAAGGCGGGATTGTTGAGCAACGCCAAGTTCGCCTTGCATCCCAGACGCTTGGCCATGGCGCTCGCGAGGATGTTGACCTGATCGCTGTTGGTCAGCGCGACCATCAGGTCCGCGTCCTGAATGTCGGCTTCGAGGAGGAGCCGCTGGTCGAGCGCACTGCCCTGCAGGACCACGGTGCGCCTGAGTTCGTCCGCCACCTGGACGGCCCTGTCCCGCGTGTTCTCCAGTATCTTGACGCGCGCCTTGCTCTGGCGTTGCTCGAGAGTGCGGGCCACATGAAGGCCGATGTTGCCGCCGCCGGCGATAACGATGCGGGTTGCTTCCTGCTCGTCGTGACCGAACAGACCGAGCGTGCGACGCACCTGATCCTTGCCGGTCACGACGTAAGCCAGGTCTCCGGCGAGCAGTTGGTCGGCCGAATGCGGGATGTAGAGCCGGCCGTTGCGCGAGACGCCGACGACCGTCGAAAGGAGGTCCGGGAAAAGCTCGGAGAGCTGGGCCAGCGGGGTCGATATGACCGGGCAATCCTCGAGGCATTCGATCGCGACCATGGCGATCTTGCCCTCGGCGAAACGAACGACATCCGTCGCTCCGGGCAGCGCTATGCGCCGCAGCACCATTTCCGCCACTTCGAGCTCGGGCGAAATGATGACGTCGATTGGCAGATGATCGCGGGAGAACAGGTCAGAATAGTGCGGCCGCAGATAGGATTGGCCCCGGATTCGCGCAATCTTGGTCGGCACGTTGAACAGCGAGTGCGCGACCTGGCACGCGATCATGTTGACCTCGTCGTGCAACGTCACGGCGATGATCATGTCGGCTTCCTGCGCGCCGGCCGCCTCCAGCACATCTGGATAGGCGCCATGCCCGACCACGCCACGCGCATCGAGCGTGTCACGCACGGCACGCACCAGTTCCGGCTGCGTGTCGATCACGGCCACGTCGTTCTTCTCGGCGGCGAGCCTTTCGGCGATGCCGTAGCCCACCTGCCCGGCGCCGCAGATGATGACCTTCATGAAAGGCTAGACCCCAAGCGACTTGAGCTTCCTGTGGAGGGCGGAACGTTCCATGCCGATGAATTCCGCCGTGCGCGAGATGTTACCCCCGAAGCGGTTGATCTGGGCGATCAGATACTCCTTCTCGAACATCTCCCGTGCTTCGCGCAAGGGCAACGCCATGATGTGCTGGTCCGACTGACTCGGCGTCCGCGGCATGACGTCGCCGATTTCAGATGGCAGGAGGTCGGCCGTGATCGGTTCATCGACGTTGTCGCCGCGCGACAGGATCACGAGCCGTTCGATATTGTTCTTCAACTGCCGGATGTTGCCCGGCCAATTGTGGGCCTGCAAGACGGCCAGGGCGTCGTCGCCGATACGCCTCAGCCTTATCCCGGCCTGACGAGCAATCTGGCGGCTGAAGTGGTCCACCAGAAAGGGTATGTCCTCCCTGCGCTCCGAGAGCCCCGGAACGACGACCGGAACGACCGCGAGGCGATGGTACAGGTCTTCACGGAATCGGCCGTCGGCGATCATGGCCTCCAGGTTCTGGGCGGTCGACGAAATGATCCGCACGTCGACCTTGACGCGCTTGGTTCCGCCGACCCGCTCGAACTGCTGGTCGACAAGGACCCGCAGGATCCGGGCCTGTGTCTCACGCGGCATATCCGCGATCTCATCGAGGTAGAGAATGCCGCGGTGGGCCTCCTCCAACGCGCCGACCTTTCGTTCGCCGCCATTCGACTCGGTGCCGAACAGCTCGATCTCCATCCGTTCCGGCGTGATCGTCGCCGCGTTGAGCGTCACGAAGGGCGCGGCGCTCCGCGACGACGCGGCGTGGATCGCACGCGCCGCCATCTCCTTGCCCGCTCCCGAAGGGCCTACGATCATGATCCGGCTGTTCGTCGGAGCCACGCGCTCGATGGTCTGGCGCAGCTGGGTCATCGCCGCCGACGTGCCGATCAGGTCGAAGTTGTCGCCGGCGCGCTGCTTGAGGTCGGAGACCTCGCGGCGCAGGTTCGACGTTTCCAGCGCCCGATCAGCGACGAGGATAAGGCGATCGGCCTTGAAGGGCTTTTCGATGAAGTCGTAAGCGCCACGCCGGATGGCCGAAACCGCGGTCTCGATGGTTCCGTGTCCGGAAATCATCACGACCGGCAGGTTGGGATGGAGCTTCTTGATCTCGTCGAGCAACGCAAGCCCATCCAAGCGCGACCCCTGAAGCCAGATGTCGAGGAACACCAGCCGCGGCATGCGACCTGCGATCGCCGCAAGCGCGCCGTCGCTATCGCCAGCGGTACGGGTCTCGTGGCCCTCGTCGCTCAGTATCCCCGCAACGAGCTCACGGATGTCTTCCTCGTCATCGACGACCAGAATGTCAGACGCCATTGTCGACCTTTTCGGTTTCTCTTTCTCTCCTGACGGGCCTGCTCGATCCGCCCGCCGCCGGACCCGCGGCCGCCGGAATGAAGATCGAGATCATCGCACCCCGTCCTTCATGGAAACCTGCGGGAGCATCATGGAGTTCCAAGCGCCCGTCATGGTCCTCCACGATCTTCTTGACGATGGCCAGGCCGAGCCCGGTGCCCTTCTCGCGCGTGGTCATGTAGGGTTCGAGCAACCGCTGCCGGTTCTCACGCGGCAGCCCCTTGCCGTTGTCGACGACGTCGACCCGGATCATGCCGTCGGCGCGGGAAGCCTGGATCCGGATGACCCCGGAAGGGCCGCCATCCCGCTCCGAGGCTTCGATCGCCTCCGCCGCATTCTTGATGACATTGCCGAAAGCCTGGGCCATCAGGCGGGGGTCGAAGGTCGCACTGAGCGGCTGATCGCCAAAGGCGCGCTCGAACGCGATGTCGGAGCGGCTGACCTCGACGAGGAACGACGCTTCCCGCAACGGCTCTCGCACGTCGAGAGCCTGCATGTCGGGTTTCGGCATGCGCGCGAACGCCGAGAACTCGTCCACCATGCGGCCGATGTCCTCCACCTGGCGAATGATTGTGTCCGTGCACTGGTCGAAGACCTCGCGATCCTCGGTGATGATCTTGCCGTAGCGGCGGCGAATCCGTTCCGCCGACAACTGGATCGGCGTCAGCGGGTTCTTGATCTCATGCGCGATGCGGCGGGCCACGTCCGCCCAGGCGCTGGAGCGCTGGGCCTGAACCAGATCGGTGATGTCGTCGACGGTCACGATGTAGGATTTCTCGGTCGAAGCAGAGTGCGCTTCCTCAGTCGTCACCTGGACATTGAAGGTCCGCTCGCTGCCGGCGCGATAGAAGGTGACCTGCTCACGATAGACGGAACGACCGGATGACCGTCCGACCTCCAGCACTCGCCCGACATAGGGAAGGAGGACCGAAAGATTGTTTCCGACAGCCTGCTCGGCCGGCAGCGCCAGCATCGTTTCGGCCGATCGATTGACAATGGAGACGGTTCCGTCCGGGTCGACCCCGATGACGCCTGCCGTCACGCCGGCCAAGACGGCTTCGGAAAAGCGCCGCCGTTCGTCGATGACATCCTTCGCGGAAAGGATTTCGTTTCGCTGCGACTTCAACTGCTGGATCATCTTGTTGAAGGTATCGCCGAGCGAACCCACGTCGCCGTCGCTGCGTTTGACCGGCACCGCGACGTCCAGATTGCCGCCGGCCACCTCCCCCGCCGCGCCGATGAGCTGCCTGATCGGCCGGACGATGCGGTCCGCGACCGCAATGCCGGTCCAGATGGCGGAAAGCACGATGACCAGGGTCAGGCCAAGATAGAGCAAGGCGAAGGCAAGCTGGGTCGGACCGCGATTGGCTTCCAGACCGCGATACTCCTCGGCGTTGGCGCGCACGATCTGTCGCGCTCGGATGACTTCCGGGTCAACCAGTCGCAGCGTGTAGAGATAGAGGTTGTCGATCTCCCTGAGTCGCACGATCGCGCCGACGATGTTGCGCGTTCGCGGCTCGATCAGAACCGGCTGTCCGTCGGCGGCCTGCTCCACCGCACCCTCGGGCGGCGGCGGGACCTCGAAATCGGACCGCGTATCGGCGGCCATGACGAATTTCGAGTCCGCGTCGATCAGCGCTGCGTGGGCGAGGGCTCGCCCCCGCGCCTGCTGCGTCATCAATGTCTGGAACCCGATCCGGTCCAGCGCCCACAAGGAACGGTTCTGATCCAGATCGTTGGCCATTGAAAGGGTCGTGCCCTGAAGGCTTCGCGCATTCTCGGCGACATAGGCTTCGGCGATCGAAAGCGAGGAATTGATGATCGTCTTCGTCCGGATCTCGAACCACCGGTCGAGGCCGACATTGAGCGTGATCGAGGCGAAGACGGCCACCAGGATCGCGGGGATGGCGGCAACCAGCGAGAACATGGCCACGATACGGACGTGAAGACGCGAGGCCGCCTTGCCCCGCAGCCGCGCCGCATAGATTCGATGGGCCTCGCGAACGATCAACGCTGTAAGCGCGAGGATGAAGGCGGCGTTGACCGCGATGAGGGCGAGAGTCGTCGTCTCGTCGGGACTGATGGGCGTGACGCCGACCAAGATCGCGAAGGAAAGCGCGGCGGTAACCAGCGCGCCCACCACCGCGACCGTGCCGGGAAGCGCGAGAAGCCTGCGGCCATCCGGCCGGGCGTCAACGAGCGCCGAGGCTGGCAAACCTTGTGCCTGGACCGTCATTCCACTCTGCTGCTTCGGACCGAATCCGGCGATGTATGCAACGCATTGTGGCGATTATGCAACATTGGCTCGGCGGGCCGCAATCTTCCACCGGCCGATTGTCAGGCCTGTCGCGCACCACGGTAAACGTTGACGCCGAGTTCGCGTATCTTCTTGCGCAGGGTGTTCCGGTTGAGGCCGAGCAGTTCGGCCGCCTTGATCTGGTTGCCGCGTGTCGCGGTCATCGCCGCCAGGACGAGGGGATACTCCACCTCGGCGAGCACGCGCTGATAGAGGCCCGGAGGCGGCATGTTCCCCGAAAACGCGGCAAAGTAGCGCTGCAGGTAGTGCTCCATCGCCTGCGAGATGGAAAGGTCGTCCGGCAACATCACGCCGGCCTTCACAGCCGCCGTTTCGCCGGTCTTCAGTTCGGAGGCGATGATCTCGGACGACATCTCGTCCTGCGGATACAGCGCCGCGAGCCGGCGAACGAGATTCTCAAGTTCGCGGACATTGCCAGGCCAGGGATAGCGCTTCATGAGCTCGACGCCGCCCGCCGAGATACGCTTCATCTGCAGCCCCTCGCCCTCCCCCTGCTTGAAGAAGTGCCGGACAAGGTCGGGGATGTCTTCGGCCCGCTCGCGCAGCGGCGGCAGGCGAAGCGGGACGACGTTGAGCCGGTAGAAGAGGTCTTCGCGGAACAGGCCCTGGTTGATCAGGGTCCGCAGGTCCTTGTTGGTGGCGGCGACGATGCGCACATCGGTCTTGATCGGCGTACGGCCGCCGACCGTGGTGTACTCGCCCTGCTGAAGCACGCGCAGCAGACGTGTCTGGGCCTCCATCGGCATGTCGCCGATCTCGTCAAGGAACAGCGTGCCGCCCTCGGCCTGCTCGAAACGGCCGGTCGAGCGATTCTGGGCGCCGGTGAAGGCGCCTTTCTCGTGGCCGAACAGCTCCGATTCGATCAGGTCCCGGGGAATCGCGGCCATGTTGATGGCGACGAACGGTCCGTTGCGACGGCGACCATACTCGTGGAGCGCGCGCGCCACGAGTTCCTTGCCCGTCCCCGATTCGCCCGAAATCATGACGGTGAGGTCCGTCTGCATCATCCGCGCGAGCATGCGGTAAATGTCCTGCATCGCCGGCGAGCGGCCGACCAGGGGCATCGTCTCGGGCGCATCGTCCGGGCGTTCCGTAATGGACGGTCGTCTTGGCTCGGCCAGCGCCCTGGCGACGATGTTGAGAAGCTCGGTCAGGTCGAAGGGTTTCGGCAGGTATTCGTAGGCGCCCGTTTCGGAAGCGCGGATGGCCGTCATGAAGGTGTTTTGCGCGCTCATGACGATAACCGGCAGTTCAGGCCGCGCCTTCTTGATCCGCGGCAGCATGTCGAAGGCGTTCTCGTCGGGCATCACGACGTCGGTGATCACCAGATCGCCTTCGCCGGCCGATACCCAGCGCCACAGCGTCGCGGCGTTCGAGGTGACGCGCACCTCGTGGCCGACCCGGCTCAGCGCCTGGTTGAGGACGGTGCGGATCGCCGCGTCGTCATCGGCGACCAGGATGTTGCCGCGCACGCTCATCGAGGGCTTCCCTTGCGGTCGTTCGAGGTCTCGTTGTCCTTCCACGCCGGCAGGAGGATCCTGAAGGTGGTGCCGCGCGGCGAGGAGTCACATTCGATGACGCCTCCGTGCTCGCCGACGATCTTGGCGACCAGCGCGAGGCCGAGGCCGGACCCGTTCTGCTTCGTCGTCACGAAGGGATCGAACAGGATCGGAAGCAGGTCGTCGGATACTCCCGGTCCGTTGTCGTGGACGCAAAACTCGAGCGGCAGCGAGACCCGGTCCTGGCTGCCGGGCACGGTCACCCGTATGCCGGCGCGGAAAGCGGTCGACAGCGTGATCTCTCCCGCCGGATCGTCACCAATCGCTTCGGCCGCGTTCTTCACCAGGTTGAGGAAGACCTGCACGAGCTGATCGCGATTGCCGAACACCGGCGGCAGGGAAGGATCGTAGTCCTCGAGAATCCTGGCGCGGTTGGCGAAGCCGTTCCTCGCGATCGCCTTCACCCTGTCGAGTACGACATGGATGTTGACCGGGTGCCTCTCGATCGGGCGCTCGTCGGAGAAGACCTCCATCCGGTCGACGAGGGAGACGATGCGGTCCGTTTCCTCGGTGATCAGTCTCGTGAGGGCGCGATCATCGTCGCCCACCACGGATTCGAGCAGCTGCGCGGCGCCCCTTATGCCGGACAACGGGTTCTTGATCTCGTGGGCCAACATGGACGCAAGGCCGGTGACCGAGCGGGCCGCGCCGCGATGGGTCATCTGGCGGTCGATCTTGTCAGCCATCGACCGCTCCTGGAACATGATCACCACCGAGCCGGGCAGTTCGGCCACCGGCGCGACGTAGATGTCGACGATTCGATCGAAGCCGAGGCGCGGCGAGGAGACGTCGACACGGTACTCGTTGACCGGCGCGCGGCGCTCCCGAACCTGGTCGATGAGAGCAAGCAGCGGGCTTCCGAACGGAATGAAGCGCGCCAGCGTATTTCGGGCGAGGATTGCCGCGCTCGACTTGAAGAAATCCTCGGCGTCGGCATTGGCGAAGGTGATGACGTCGTCCTGGCCGACCATGATGACCGGGCGTCGGATGGTGTTGAGCACGATTTGCGCGTTGTCGCTTTCGGGCGCCTGGGTCGTGATGGGAACGTTCATGCCGCGCGCCTGCCGAGATCGGCGTCCGCGAACGCACGACGCAAGGCGTGGACCACCGCCCCCGGCTCGATCGATGTCACGACAGTCGTTCGGACGCCCGAGTCGGCGGCGGGAGCGTGGCGATCGAGGTACCAGCCGAGATGCTTGCGCGCCTGTCTGAGACCACTCGCGACCCCATACAGGCCGAGCATGTCCTCATAATGCGCGACGACGTAGTCGGCGATTGCCTGCGGATCATCCGGCGCCGCTGCGCCGGGGACCGCGCCGAGCGCCGCGGCGATCGCCCCGGCCGTCCAGGGCGCGCCGTAGTGGGCTCGTCCGATCATCACCGCATCCGCGCCCGACTGCTCCGCGATCTCAAGCGCATCGACCGCGGACATGACGTCGCCGTTGGCGACCAGCGGAATTGAAATCGCCTCCCGCACGCGCCGGATCGCTCGCCAGTCAGCCCTGCCCTGATAGAACTGGCACCGCGTTCGCCCGTGTACGGTGATCATCGCGACGCCCGACTGCTCGGCGCGGCGCGCGATATGGGGCGCATTGAGCGCAGCCTCGTCCCAGCCCAGCCGCATCTTCACCGTCACCGGCACCGGAACGGCCGCGACGACGGCGTCGATCAATCGCAGTGCGACGTCCGGTTCGCGCATCAAGGCCGAACCGCAGTAGCCACCGGTCACCTTCTTGGCCGGACAACCCATGTTGATGTCGATGATGTCGGCGCCTTCGCCGATGGCGATCCGCGCCGCCTCCGCCATCGCGCGTTCTTCACGGCCAGCCAGTTGGACCATGTGGACATCGAGGCCGGCCGGCCTGACGACGCGAAGCTCCGACCCCGGCCTGCCCCGGGCAAGTTCGCCGCTGGCGATCATCTCCGAAACGACGAGCCCGGCTCCATGGGCATGAGCACGCCCGCGAAAAGGCAGATCGGTAATGCCCGACATCGGGGCAAGGAAAACACGGTTGCGGATCGACACGCCGCCCACCTGGAGCGGCCGGGCAAGGACACCGGAATCAGGCATGCACAAATACCAAGCATTTCATCATGCTGCTCATTTCCTAGCCAGTTCCACCTTCTTGTGCAACTGCGAATTGGGCCGAAGCAGCGGCCGGCCGCTGGCAATCCGACGGACGACCGGCTATCGATCCAACCATGGCGCAAGGGCGACCCGAACCAACCGCCCGGAAGGGCCTTGTCGGCGCGGTGATCGTCGCCGCCGGCCGGGGCGAGCGCGCGGGCCAGTCCGCTGAAGGCCCCAAGCAATACCGGCGCATCGGCGGCGTTCCGGTGATCCGCAGAACCCTCGAGACCTTCGCGGCACACCCGTCCGTAGGCCCGATCGTCGTCGTCGTCCATCCCGACGACCATGACCTGCTGGCGGTCGCAGCAGGCGAGCTTCTCACGCGGGTGCAGGTCACCGACGGCGGTGCGACGAGACAGGATTCGGTGCGTCTCGGCCTCCAGTCGCTTCGGGCGGACGCGCCCGAGCGCGTGCTCATCCACGACGCCGCGCGTCCGTTCGTCGATGCGGCGCTGATCGACCGGACGGTCGCAGCCATCGGACCGCGCGAGGCCGCCCTGCCCGCGCTCGCCGTATCCGACACCCTGAAGCGCGGCGGGGCGAACGGCATTGTGACCGCCACGATGGATCGGGCCGACCTCCATGCCGCGCAGACGCCGCAAGGCTTTCCTTTCTGGCCGATCCTGGCCGCGCACATGAAGGCGGCCACGCTCGGCAAGACCGCCTTCACCGACGATGCGGCCGTGGCCGAATGGGCGAACATGCCAGTCAGGCTGGTTGAAGGGTCGCCGGACAATGTGAAGCTCACCTGGGCGCGAGAGATCGAGGCCGCCGATCGACGCCTGTCGGGCAGCATGGCGTTTCCCGACGTGCGCACCGGCAACGGCTACGACGTGCACGCATTCGAGACGGGAGACGCGGTTATCCTGTGCGGCGTCGCCATCCCCCATACGAAGCGACTGTCCGGCCATTCGGACGCCGACGTCGGGCTTCATGCGTTGACGGACGCCCTGCTCGCGACACTGAGCGAGGGCGACATCGGCACACATTTCCCTCCGTCGGATCCGCAATGGAAAGGCGCCCCGTCGCGCATCTTCGTCGAGCATGCCGCGAATCTCGTTCGCGCCTCGGGAGGCCGCATCGCCCATTGCGACGTCACGTTGATCGCCGAAGCGCCGAAGGTTGGCCCGCACCGGGCCGCGATGCAGTCCGCCATGGCGTCCATGCTTCGCATTTCCCCCGGGCGCGTGTCGATCAAGGCGACAACGAACGAACGGCTCGGTTTCGTCGGACGCGAGGAAGGGATCGCGGCGATCGCCACGGCGACGGTCGTGTTTCCCGGGAACCTGCCGGAATGAGCGACCTTGCCGATCTCGCCGACGCCTTCCTGAAGGCTTGCCAGGAAAAGCAGATCCTGTCGGCAACGGCCGAGTCCTGCACCGGCGGACTGATCATCGCGCTGCTGACCGACATCCCAGGCTCGTCGTCAATGGTCGATCGCGGCTTCGTGACCTACTCCAACGAGGCCAAGATCGAGATGCTCGGGGTTTCGCCCGCGACGCTCGACGCGCATGGCGCGGTGTCCCGCGAAACGGCTCTGGAGATGGCCGCCGGCGCGCTGGCGCGTTCGCACGCGGGCATCGCGCTTTCCGTGACCGGGATCGCCGGGCCGGACGGAGGCTCGGCGGAGAAGCCGGTGGGCCTCGTCTGGTTCGGCGTCGCCGTGAGTGGCAGACCGCCACATGCGGAGAAGCGGCAATTCGAGAACAGGGGCCGCGACTACGTCCGGAAGGAGACCGTCAGGATCTCGCTGACACTCGGCCTCGACGCCCTGCGCTGATGCCGTCCCCTAGAGCCTTTCATCTCTTGATGGAATCGCTCTGCCGGAGGGAATTCGGGCCAAGGTCGAGGGCTTCGGCGAAGGTCGATGTGGTGCATCGGCCGAGCCGGAGACCGAAGGATTTGGCCCGGGTTGACCCGGCCCCCCAGGACGTTTTGTTGGTTTGCAAAGCAAACCAACGGGTGGTTTCCCGCTGGCGGGCGCCCGCTTCGTCGGGCGGACTTGGCCGATGCACCACATCGACCTTCGCCGTCCTCCTGGCGGATCGCCTCGCCATCGGAGAAACAGAGCTGTTTCCATCAAGAGATGAAAGGCTCTAAGCGCCCTCCCGCGGACCGTACACGGCGTCGGCCCGCTTCTCGAACGCCTCCGCGAACATGCGGAACGCGCGGTCGAACATCGCGCCCATCATGACGCCCAGGATGCGGCTCTTGAATTCGTAGTCGATCGAGAAGCGCACATCGCACCCGCCGCCGGGCGCAGGCTCGAAGGCCCACTGGTTGGACAGGTACTTGAACGGACCGTCGATATACTTGACGTCGATCGCCCGCGCATCGGGATCGAGGAAGACCTGGGTCGTAAACGTCTCGCGGATCGCCATGTAGCCCACCGTCATGTCGGCCATGAGCACGCTGCGCCCCTCTCGCCCCTTGCGCGAGCGCACCGTCAGCGCTTCGCAGAGCGGCAGGAACTCGGGATATCTCTCCACGTCGGCGACGAGGGCGAACATCGCGTCGGGGCCGTGCCTGACCCGGCGCGTGACGTCGAATTTCGGCACGACTACGGCTTGGCCGCGAGATGCGCCTCGCGGGCGGCGCGCAGCCGGGCGAAGTCGTCGCCCGCATGGTGCGACGAGCGCGTCAGCGGGCTGGCCGCGACCATGAGGAAGCCCTTTGCGTAGGCGACAGTCTCGTAGGACCTGAACTCGTCGGGGGTGACGAAGCCCATCACCGCGTGGTGCTTGCGCGATGGGGCGAGGTACTGGCCGATGGTGATGAAGTCGACATTGGCGGAGCGCAAATCGTCCATGAGCTGGAGCACCTCGTTCCGTTCCTCGCCCAGCCCGACCATGATGCCGGACTTGGTGAAGATCGACGGGTCGAGTTCCTTGACCCGCTGCAGGAGACGCAGGGAATGGAAGTAGCGCGCGCCCGGGCGCACCGTGAGATACTTCGACGGCACAGTCTCGAGGTTGTGGTTGAACACGTCCGGTTTCGCCGCGACGACCTTTTCCAGCGCTCCATCCTTGCGCAGGAAGTCGGGCGTGAGGATCTCGATGGTCGTGCCGGGCGACAGGCGCCGGATCGCGTGGATCACCTCGACGAAATGCTGCGCGCCGCCGTCGGGCAAATCGTCGCGGTCGACCGAGGTGATGACGACGTGGGTCAGCCCCATCTTCGCGACCGCGCGGCCGACGCTTTCGGGTTCGCCAGGATCGAGCGCGGTCGGGATGCCGGTGGCGACGTTGCAGAAGGCGCAGGCCCGCGTGCAGATCTCGCCCATGATCATGAAGGTGGCGTGCTTCTTGTCCCAGCATTCGCCGATGTTGGGGCAGCCCGCCTCCTCGCAGACGGTGACGAGGCCAAGCGACTTCACGATCTCGCGCGTCTCCTGATAGCCGCGCGAGACCGGCGCCTTCACCCGAATCCAGTCCGGCTTGCGCAGCACCTCCTGGTCAGGCCGATGAGCCTTCTCGGGATGGCGCGGACGGGGGCGCGAGATGTTGTCGAGAACGGTGACCATATCCTGATCCGATCGTGTCCGCCGGTCAGCGAACGGTTGCGCAGCATATAGGCCCGACGGAGCGGCGGTAACAGCCTGCCGACCGCATGGCGGTCATGCGTTGAGGGCCTTGCCGTAGGCGTCGAGCACGCTTTCCTTCATCATCTCCGACAGTGTCGGATGCGGGAAGATCGAGTGCATCAGCTCTTCCTCGGTGGTCTCGAGATTCATCGAGATGACGAAGCCCTGGATCAGTTCGGTCACCTCGGCGCCGATCATGTGCGCGCCGAGAAGCTGCCCGGTCTTCCTGTCGAATACCGTCTTGACCATGCCCTGATCCTCGCCGAGCGCCACGGCCTTGCCGTTGGCGAGGAAGGGGAAGCGGCCGACACGGATGTCATACCCCTTCTCCTTCGCCTTGGCCTCGGTAAGGCCGACCGACGCGACCTGCGGGTTGCAGTAGGTGCAGCCGGGCACCAGCAGCCGATCGAGCGGATGCGGGTGAAGGCCGGCGATCTTCTCGACGCAGATGACCCCCTCGTGCTCGGCCTTGTGGGCGAGCATCGGCGGGCCGGCGACGTCGCCGATGGCGTAAACGCCATTGACGCTGGTGCGGCAATACTCGTCGATCGCAATCGCGCCGCGCTCGATCTTCACCCCCAGTGCCTCAAGCCCCAGATTTTCCGTGTTGCACTGGACGCCGACCGCCGAAATCAGCCGGTCGGCAGTGATCTTCTCGACCTTGCCGTCCTTCATCTCGACATGGGCGGTCACCGCGTTCGCCGCCTTCTCGACCTTGGTCACCTTGGCTTCGAGCAGGAACTTCATGCCCTGCTTCTCGAAGCGTCTTTGCGCGAATTTCGAGATCTCCGCGTCTTCGACCGGCATGACCTGCGGCATCAGTTCGACCACGGTCACCGCGACGCCCATGGTCCGGTAGAAGCTCGCGAATTCGATGCCGATCGCGCCGGAGCCGATGACGATCAGCGACTTCGGCATCTCCTTGGGCACCATCGCCTCGAAATAGGTCCAGATCAGCTTGCTGTCCGGTTCGATGCCCGGCAGCACACGCGGGCGCGCGCCGGTCGCGACGATGATGTGCCTGGCCGTGTACGTTCCCTCGCCCAGCGTGTTCTTCGGCGCGGGAACCTGCGGTTCCATCGGTTTCTTGGAAGGCTTCGTCACGACGATCTCGTTCGGCTTCGTGAGCTTCGCCTCGCCCCAGATCACGTCGACCTTGTTCTTCTTCATCAGGATGCCGACGCCGCCGTTCATGCGGGCCGCGACGCCGCGCGAGCGTTCGACCACGGCATTCACGTCGGCCGACACCTTGCCGTCGATCTTCAGTCCGTAGTCCCTGGCGTGCTCGGCATAGTGGAACACCTCCGCCGAGCGCAGCAGCGCCTTGGTCGGGATGCAGCCCCAGTTGGAGCAGATGCCGCCAAGATGCTCACGCTCGACCAGCGCCGTCTTCAGGCCAAGCTGTGCAGAGCGCACCGCCGTCACATAGCCGCCCGGTCCACCGCCGATGATGATCACGTCGTAGGTTTCGGCCATGTCCGTACCTTTCAAAGTCCGAGCATCGACTTGACGACCGGCGCCAGCGCCGAACCGATCGCGCGGGTGTTTTCGGCGTCGAGATGCACGCCGTCGAGCGGCGTGGTCTTCGCGACCGTACCGGCGTCGACGAAACCGCAGTCTTCCTGTTCCGCGAGGGCGGCGTAAAGCGGCGCGAGCTCGGCCGAAGCGACGTTGCCGCGGGCGAACATCTTCGCGAACTCGACGTTCTCCGTCGCGGTGACGACCGGCGGCGCCACGAGAAGGATCCCGGGCGCCGGCGCCTCCAGCGGATAGGCATGTCCGCGAACGATCTGCACCAGCCGCCGCATGCCATGCTGGGCAGCGAGCGGGTCGCCATGGATCCAGGGCTTCATGTCGTTGGAGCCGAGCAGGATGATCACCAGATCGAGGGGCGAATGGGTACCGAGCAGCGTCGGCAGGATTCGAGCGCCGTTGCGGTCCTCGCCGGCGAGGTGGTCATCGAAGGCGGTGGTGCGGCCGTTAAGGCCCTCGGCGATGACCTGCGCGCCCCCGCCCAGGGTCGACTCAAGGACGCTCGGCCAGCGGTCCGCCAAGGCGTGGCGCGACAGCGATGCAGCGTCGTAACCCCAGGTGAGCGAGTCGCCGAAACAGAGGATGGTCTTCATGTCCCCTTCATGCTCCCGAAACCGGGCCGCGACCGAACCGGACCGCGTAGGCCGACGGCAGCATGCCGCGCACGATAAGCCACTGGACAAGAACGATCGCGAGCCCCGGCGCCGTCAGGCCGGCGACCAGTCCGGCGTCGCGCGGAAGCAGCGCCTGTCCGCCCTCGACGAACTCCCAGGCGACGATGCCGAGACATGCGATAACCAGGATGACGAGAAAGGCGACCGCGACGCGGTTCACCGCGCGGCGGGATTCGGCAAGGAACTGCGCAACGAAGAAAGGCACAGTGACGACAATGGCGACAAGCACCGTCAGCATCAAGACGAGGATGTACTCCTCCGTCGCGCCGGTCGCGACGGCGAAAATCTGAGCGACGACCTCGCCGGCGGCCAGCGATGCGACGAAGGCGAGCAGCGAGGCGAAGAACCTGCGCACTAAGCGAGCTTCCGCAGCCCCAACGCGACAAGCACCAGCATGACGCCGTTGGACAGGAGTTCCACCGCCAGCAGGATGCCGAGGATCGCGGAGGCGGACCAGGGGTAGTCGGCCAGGATGAGGACGCCGAGCAGGATCGAGATGACGCCGGACAGCGCCGCGAAACCCCAGCCGGACATCGGCCGCAGCGAGACGGCGTACATCACCTTCACGATGCCCATGACCAGGAAGAGGATCGCCACGATGAGCGTCAGCGACAGCGCGCCGCTCGCCGGATTGAGGAGGAGAGACAGGCCGACCGCCGTCGTCAGCACGCCGAGCAGCAGCGCCCACAGGAAACCCGGCCAGCCGGTCGTGCGAAACGCCTGCACGATCTGGAGCACGCCGAACAACAGGAACGTCCAGCCCGCCAGCGCGACTGCGGCGATCGTCGCCGCGAACGGGTTGGCGAACGCAAGCACGCCGCCGACCACGCAGATGACGCCCAGGATCAGGATCCAGACCCAGGATGACCGCAACTTTCCACCATGTTCGACAGCACTCATGGCCTTCTCCCTCGAACGAGCGACCTTGAACGATTCCCTAGATGAGCATGCCCAGCGGGTTTTCGACGCGCTTCTTGAACGCCGCCAGCAGCTCCGCACCCAGCGCCCCGTCGACGGCCCGGTGATCCGTCGAGAGCGTCACGGTCATGATCGTCGCGATCGCGATCTTGCCGGCCTTGACGACCGCCCTCTCCTCGCCCGAGCCGACGGCAAGGATCGTCGCGTGCGGCGGGTTGATGACCGCGGCGAAGTCCTTGATGCCGAACATGCCGAGATTGGAGACGGCCGTCGTGCCGCCCTGGTACTCCTCCGGCTTCAGCTTCCGATTCCGGGCGCGGGCGGCCAGGTCCTTCATCTCGTTGGAAATGACGGACAGCGTCTTTTCGTCGGCGCGACGAATGATCGGCGTGATCAGGCCTCCCGGAATGGAGACCGCCACACCGACGTCGGCGTGCCGGTGCTTGAGCATGCCGCCCTCGGTCCACGACACGTTGGCGTCCGGCACGTCCCGCAGCGCGAGAGCCATCGCCTTGATGATCATGTCGTTGACGGAAAGCTTGTAGGCCGGGACGTCGCCCTTCTCCTTCCTGATCATCGGCGCGCCGTCGTTGATCTGCTTGCGCAAGGCCAGGAGCGCGTCGATCTCGGTGTCGAGCGTCAGGTAGAAATGCGGGATCGTCGACTTCGCCTCGACGAGGCGGCGCGCGATCGTCTTGCGCATGTTGTCGTGCGGGATCAGCTCGTACGATCCCTGCTCGTAGAGCTTCAGGATCGTGTCGTCGGACATCGCCTTGGCGGCCGGCGCGGGAGCGGCGCCAGGAGCCTTCGCCGCGGGCCCAGCCTTCGGGCTGCCCGAGGCTATCGAAGCCTCGACATCGGCCTTCACGACCCGCCCCTTCGGGCCGGACCCCGCGACATCCCCGACGTCTATTCCGGCGTCCTTGGCGATTCTGCGGGCGAGCGGCGATGCGAACACGCGATTTCCGCCTTCCGGCTTCGAGGGAGCGACCGCTGCTGCCGGCGCTTTCACTTCGGGCTGTTTCGGCACGTCCACCTTGGGTGGCTCGGCTTTCGTCGGTTCCGGCTTGGCGGCCTCAACCTTCGGCGCCTCTGCCTTTGGAGCACCGCCGGCCGAAGCAGCGGCCGAAGCGTCCTCGCCCTCCGCCACGAGCACGGCGATGACCGTGTTGACCTTCACGCCTTCCGTGCCGGCCGGCACGACAAGCTTCGCGACCGTACCCTCGTCGACCGCCTCGACCTCCATCGTCGCCTTGTCGGTCTCGATCTCGGCGATCACGTCGCCGGACTTCACCTGATCGCCTTCCTTGACCAGCCACTTGGCGAGGTTGCCCTCCTCCATCGTCGGGGAGAGCGCCGGCATGGTGATGTTGATCGGCATCGATCGGCCCCCCTAGGTCCGGTACGTGACGGCTTTGACCGCCTCGACTACCTCGGCGACGTTCGGTAGCGCCAGCTTCTCCAGATTCGCCGCGTAAGGCATCGGCACGTCCTTGCCGGCGATGGTGATGACGGGCGCATCGAGCCAGTCGAAGGCGCGCTGCGACACCTGCGAGGCGATATGGTCGCCGACGGACGACTGAGGAAAACCCTCTTCGACGGTCACCAGCCTGTTGGTCTTCTTCACCGAGGCAATGACCGTATCGAGGTCGAGCGGCCGGATCGTGCGCAGGTCGATGATCTCGACGTCGATGCCGAGCCCGCGCAGTTCGGCCTCCGCCTTGACGGCGTAGGTCATGCCGATGCCGAAGGAGACGATCGTGACGTCCTTGCCGGTCTTGTGCACCCGCGCCTTGCCGATCGGCAGGACGAAGTCGTCGAGTTTGGGAACGTCGAAGCTCTGGCCGTAGAGGATCTCGTTCTCGAGGAAGATGACCGGGTTCGGGTCGCGGATCGCTGCCTTGAGGAGGCCCTTGGCGTCCGCTGCCGTGTAGGGCATGACGACCTTGAGACCGGGAATGTGCCCGTACCAGGCAGCATAGTCCTGGCTGTGCTGGGCGGCGACGCGCGCGGCGGCCCCGTTCGGGCCCCGGAACACGATCGGCGCGCCCATCTGGCCGCCCGACATGTAGAGCGTCTTCGCGGCCGAATTGATGATCTGGTCGATCGCCTGCATGGCGAAGTTGAAGGTCATGAACTCGACGATCGGCCTGAGCCCGGCCATCGCGGCGCCGACGCCGACTCCGGCGAAGCCGTGCTCAGTGATCGGCGTGTCGACCACGCGTCGCGGGCCGAACTCCTGCAAGAGCCCCTGGGTGATCTTGTAGGCGCCCTGATACTCGGCGACCTCCTCGCCCATGACGAAGACATTGTCGTCCCGCCGCATCTCCTCGGCCATCGCATCGCGCAACGCTTCGCGGACGGTGGTGGAGACCATTTCCGTGCCAGACGGGATGTCGGGATCGGCGGCAACGTCCGCCCTGGGGGCGGCGGGCGTCCTTGCGACGTCCTTCTCATCCGCATGGCCGGACGTTTCGGCAACCTTGCCGGCGTCGGCCGCGGGCTCCGATTTCTTCTCCGGCTCCGCCGCCTTGCCGGCGGGTTTCGCCGCGGCGTCCGTGCTTTCGCCTTCCTGGAGCAGAACGGCGATCGGCGTGTTGACCTTCACGCCTTCGGACCCTTCGGCGACGAGGATCTCGCCGAGCGTTCCCTCGTCGACGGCTTCCACCTCCATGGTGGCCTTGTCGGTCTCGATCTCGGCGATGACGTCCCCGGCCTTGACCGCGTCGCCTTCCTTCTTCAGCCACTTGGCGAGATTTCCCTCCTCCATCGTCGGCGACAGAGCGGGCATCAGAATGTCGATCGGCATGGCGCCCCCTCCCTCAGTGAACGATGTCGGTCCAGAGCTCGGATACATCCGGCTCGGGGTCGGTCTGCGCGAAGTCCGTCGAGTCGGCGACGATGTCGCGCACCTCCTTGTCGATGGATTTCAGTTCATCCTCGCTCGCCCACTTCTTGTCCACGATGCGCGCCTTGACCTGCTCGATCGGGTCCTGCTCGGCGCGCATCTTCTGCACCTCGTCCTTGGATCGATACTTGGCCGGATCGGACATCGAGTGGCCGCGATAGCGATAGGTCTGCATCTCGAGGATGATCGGCCCCTCCCCCGATCGGCACCATTCGGTGGCCAGGTCGGCGGCTGACTTCACCGCCCGGACATCCATGCCGTTCACCTGGATGCCTGGAATCTTGAATGAAAGACCGCGATGGGAGAAGTCCGTCTCGGCGGAGGACCGCGCGACGGATGTGCCCATCGCGTAACGGTTGTTCTCGATGATGTAGATCACCGGCAGCTTCCACAGCGAGGCCATGTTGAAGCTCTCGTAGACCTGGCCCTGGTTGGCCGCGCCGTCGCCGAAGTAGGCGAGCGAAACGTTCCTGTTGCCGCGATATCTGTTGGCGAAGGCGAGGCCCGTCCCAAGCGAGACCTGCGCGCCAACGATGCCGTGGCCGCCGTAGAAGTTCTTCTCCTTGGAGAACATGTGCATGGAGCCGCCCTTGCCCTTGGAGTAACCCCCGCGGCGGCCGGTCAGCTCCGCCATGACGCCCCGGGCGGACATTCCACAGGCCAGCATGTGGCCGTGGTCGCGGTAGCCGGTGATGACCTGGTCGCCCTCGATGAGCGCCATCTGCATTCCGGTGACCACCGCTTCCTGACCGATGTAGAGGTGGCAGAACCCGCCGATGAACCCCATGCCGTAGAGCTGGCCCGCCTTCTCCTCGAAGCGGCGGATCAATAGCATGTCGCGATAGGCCTTGAGCTCCTCGCCCTTCGTGAAATTGGCCGGCTTGGGTGCAAGCAGGCTGAACTTCGCGTCGGATTTGCCCTTGGCTTCGCCCTTGGTCTTCGCGGACGCCTTGCGCGCGGCTGTCGCCATGCCTTCGCTCCCTGTGTGGTCTCTTCGCGGACCGGGACGGTTTGCCATCCTCGATTTCCGGAACGCTAACACAAAGGCCGTATCGCGCGCCACGCGGATAATGCATGGCTGTCATGCAGCCAAGCCGTTCTTTTCGCTTGTCTTATCGGCAATTAACCGATTTTCGGCTAATTGCCGATCGAGGGGGTGCGGATGATGACGATTTCGTCGAGCCTGGAAAGGTTGAGGGCGCGCCTCGCCTGCTCATCGAGCATGTCGCGATCCAGCGTGCCGTCGTGCAGGAGCTGGACACGGCGCTCGAGATCGGACCGGCGCGCGCCCACCTCCTCGAGTTCCGCCCTCAGGGCAACCGCCCTCTCCTGATAGTCGTACATGGCGTAACGGCCATATTCGCCATGGAGCGCGTGAAAGCCGAAATAGCTGAGCACGACCGCCGAGATCGCGGGGAGGATCAGTTTCCCCGTGTTCCGCTGCTTGTGCTGGCGAGTCCACATGGGCGGCACCTTCGCCCGGTCATGCTTAAGGACGCGTTACACTCGCCGGGATGCAGGCGTCAAAGCGACGACCTGACCATCGCCCGCCCCGCGAAGCTCGCCTGCTTGCCGAGTTCCTCCTCGATGCGGATCAACTGGTTGTACTTGGCCGTGCGGTCGGAGCGCGCCAGCGAGCCCGTCTTGATCTGGCCGCAGTTCGTCGCAACCGCGAGGTCGGCGATGGTCGAATCCTCGGTCTCGCCCGAGCGGTGCGACATGACGGTGGTGTAGCGCGCCTTGTGGGCGGTCTCGACCGCGTCGAGAGTCTCCGACAACGAGCCTATCTGGTTCACCTTCACCAGAATGGAGTTGGCCACGCCCATGCGGATGCCATCCCTGAGGCGCGCCGTGTTGGTGACGAAGAGGTCGTCGCCGACCAGTTGCACCCGGTCGCCGCAGAGATCGGTGAGCATCTTCCAGCCCTCCCAGTCGTCCTCGGCCATTCCATCCTCGATGGAGGCGATCGGGTAGTCGGCCGCCAGCTTGGCGAGGTACTTCGCCTGCGCCTTCGGGTCGCGCGTCTTCCTCTCGCCTTCGTAGACGTAGCTGCCGTCCTTGAAGAACTCGGTCGCGGCGCAGTCGAGCGCGATGGCGACCTCCTCGCCAGGCTTGTAGCCAGCCTTCTCGATCGAGGCCATGACGAAGTCGAGCGCCGCCTGCGCGCTCTTGAGGTTGGGCGCGAAACCGCCCTCGTCGCCGACATTCGTGTTGTGGCCGGCGTCCTTCAGGCCCTTCTTCAGGGTGTGGAAGATTTCCGAGCCCCAGCGCACGGCATCGCGCAACGTCGGCGCGCCGACGGGCATCACCATGAATTCCTGGAAATCGATCGGATTGTCGGCGTGGGCGCCGCCATTGACGATGTTCATCATGGGCACGGGAAGCACCGAAGCGCGCGCGCCGCCAACGTAGCGGTATAGCGGCAGGCCGGACGCCTTGGCGGCGGCCTTGGCGACCGCCAGCGATACACCGAGGATCGCGTTGGCGCCCAGTCGCGCCTTGTTGGGCGTGCCGTCGACCTCGATCATCGTGCGGTCGATGTGGATCTGGTTCTCGGCGTCCATGCCGCCGATCGCCTCGAACAGCTCGCCGTTGACGGCCTCGACGGCGCGCTCGACGCCCTTGCCAAGGTAGCGTGGTCCGCCGTCGCGCAGCTCGACCGCCTCGTGCGCGCCGGTCGATGCGCCGGATGGCACGGCGGCGCGCCCCATCGATCCGTCTTCAAGATGGACATCCACCTCGACGGTGGGATTGCCGCGGCTGTCAAGGATCTCGCGGCCGACGACGTCGACGATGGCGGTCATGGCAGGCTCTCTCGCAAGGGAAACAGGGACGGCCTCCTCTTAGCCAACCTTCGCGAAAACGCAATGAGAGCGGGCGGCTTCGAGGGTTCCAGATGTTCAGAACCTGCCGCGAACCAGGCTACCTGCGAACGTGCATGCAAGCGCCGCCGCCGCGACGGCCGGTCCCCAGGGCGAGTAGGGGTCAGCCCATCCCACCGCCACCGGCGCGGCCGCCAGGATCGCAAGAGACAAAGCGCCGATCAACAAGCCGATGCGGCCTGAAACGGCGGCGGCGGCGAAGGCAGCCACCAGCGCCACGCAGGCGACGAGAACAGAATCCGCGCGGAGGGCGAGCACCGTCCCGAATTGTGCGACCAGCAGGGCGGCATACACCACGATCGCCCGGCGCGCCCATTCTCCCGGCACGCTCGGTGTCAACGAGGCGGCCGCAAGTAAGACCGCCGGAGTGCACACGATTAGGGCAAATGCCGTTCCCGCAATATTCATCGTATGTTGCGATCTAGACTTTTGACTTCTCCAACGAACCCTGCGATCCTGCTGCCCGTTCCGGCTATACTGGAGGGGTCGCCATGGCGAACACGGTGCGGATCTATTTTGCCACAAACAGGGATGTTAAGCACGAGACGTCGAAGAACGCCGCGAACTTCGGCGATCGCTTCAACAAGGATGGTCCGCAATTCTTCCGCGTCGGCTCGGTCGAGGTGACGGACGGCGGCGGCAGCCCGGTCGACGAGGACAATTGGGTCGCCGGTCAATGCAATCTCTACCCCGAGAAGCTGGACCCCGCGAAACCAAAGGACGTCAAGATCGGATCGCCGAAGTTTTTCGAAGACTTGCGAGAAATCCTCGTCGCCAACGCGCACGACATCGTCATCTACATCCACGGTTTCGCCAACGACTTCCAGAACACCGCGCGCCGCGCGGCGGCGCTGCAAAAGCTATACTCCAGCGCCGGCGCGGAGCAGATGGTGGTGATGTTCTCCTGGCCTTCGAACGGGAACGTCTTTCCAGCCTACGAGTACTTCTCCGACCGCGAGGACGCGGAGCTGTCGGGCGTCGCCATGGCCCGCGCGCTCGAGAAATTCGTCAAGTTCCTCAAGGAATTGCGAGACGCCGACCGCAAGACCTTGCGCGAATTCCAGAACCTTGGCGAGGTTCCACCGGCCACGCTGCTCAAGCAGTGCGAGCGGAAAATCCACATCGTGGCGCACAGCATGGGCGCATACGCCCTCGGCTTCGCAGTGACGAAGTTCGCGGAACTGACCGGGATGCAGAAACTTCCGCGCATCTTCGAGCACATCTTCCTCATGGCGGCCGACGCCGACGCCGACGCCTTGTCCGACAGCCGGAAACTCGCCCGACTGGTCGAGCTCGCCAACGCGGTCCACGTCTATCACTCGAAGGAAGATCGGGCGCTCCAGATCTCCGACAAGACCAAGGGCAATCCGCAACGGCTCGGGGCGGACGGGCCCGCGAATTTCGATCAGATCAACGAACGCATCTTCGCGCTCGACTGCGTCGACGTCGACGACACGATCCTCAGTCACGGTCGCCATCAGTATTATCGCCTGCGGTCGGAGGTGATCGTCGATGTGCAGGCCACGCTTGCCGGGACTGCCGCCGATCCACGGAAATGGCGCGTGATCAAGAAGGCGGGGCGGAGCTGGCGCATCAAGAATGGCTGAAGGCTGGCCTCAGGCGGCCGGCTTCACGGTCGCCTTGAACTTGGACATCAGGTAGGGACCCGATCGCACGGGCGCATGCTTCGGCGTGCCGCCCGGCTCGAGACAGGACGGCAGGCAGGCGATCTCCGCGTCCCAGTTGGG
Organism: Rhizobiaceae bacterium; assembly: GCA_050184585.1. Classification (GTDB taxonomy): domain Bacteria; phylum Pseudomonadota; class Alphaproteobacteria; order Rhizobiales; family Rhizobiaceae; genus JBFXAF01. Next base: position 593,270 of record JBFXAF010000001.1, read on the forward strand.
CTGGTGGAAGAAGGCGAAGGACTGCCGACGCGTCGAGCCGGCGGCGTCGGGCCTCGGATTGACCACCCGGTGGAGGGTCGACGTCCAGCGGTCGTTGGTCCAGAGCGCCATCAGGTCGCCGATGTTGATGACGAAAGCACCGTCGACCGGAGGGACAGGACGCCAGGTGCGATCCGGAGCCAGGATCTCGAGACCTCCCGAGGCGGCCTGGGGAAGCAGGATCGTCAAGCTCCCGTAGTCGGTATGGGCGCCGGCGCGAAGCTGGCCGGGGGCCGGCGGAACCGTCGGATGCGGATAATTCAGGGCGCGAAGCGCGGAGATCGGCCGGTCGATGGACGCGTCGAAATGATCGTCCGGCAGCTCCAGCGCCACCGCGAAGAGCCGCATGACGCGGATCGCCAATGCCTCCATCGCGGCGTAGTAGGCTTTCCAGGCGGGGATGAAGCCGGCTGGCCTGTCTGGCCAGATGGTCTCGGCGTAGCAGAAGGCCAGCGCTTCGCGATCGTCGAGGCCCGGCGGCGCGGCCTGAGGACCGCCGTTGAAGCTCTCCTTGAGATCGGGGGGCGTCTCCTGCCCCTTCGACCGCGCGAGCGCCTCGCTGCCGGTGCCGAGATAGCCGTATGGATAGCCGGGATAGGGTGCGCGCGCCCTGTCCTTCTCGTCCTGCGGGAGATCGAAGAAGGCCCTCGCCGCGGTCCACGCGGCGTCGATGACCGCCTCGGGAACTCCATGTCCGCTGATTGCGAGAAAACCGGTCTCGCGGCAGATCCGGTCGACATCGCCCGCCAGCGCATGTCGCGTCGCACCGCGCGCCTTCTCGAATTCGCCGAGATCGAAGACCGGGAAATCCGCCATGTCAGTGCTCCTGTCGCACCGAGCCTATGCCGCATCGCCGGTCCGCGCCAGATTCACACTTCGCCGCTGCGATGCAATCAATCGTCAGAAGTAGAGACCGGCCGGATCAGCTAAGGTCCGTTCGGTGGGGGCGGAACGCTGGAGTTTCGCCATGTCGCAATGGGGCGGCCTGATCAGCCTCTTCTTCGTCTTCGCCGCGTTCATGTCGTCCTGCAGCCCGGGAGAGCATCTCGAAGCCTCCATTCCGGGCCTGCCTTCGCTGGAATATGGCGACGAATGAAACGGCCCCGCCGATGCGAGGCCGTTCCGAAGGTCAGCGTCGCGCTCAGTACCAGTAGGGTTCGACCTGATAGTACTTGTAGGACGTGTCGCGCGCCTTCTCCCCGTCCTTGCCCGCCAGTTCGTTGATCGAATAGGCCGGCGCCGCCTCGAGCTGCTCACGGGTGAACGGCACGACGTAGCCGCCGCGATGCTCCTCGTAGTCGAGCAGGGACCAGGGGATCGCGTGAAACTTCTCGCCGATGCCCAGGAACCCCCCGAAACCGATCACCGCGAACATGATGCCGTTCGACAGCTTGTCGAGCATCACATCCTCGATCGTCCCGATGTGCTCGCCGGACTTGTTGTAGACGGCGGTGCCGATGACCTTGGAGGCAGGGATGGCCTGTGTGTGGCCGGTGTGAGTCGTCATGATTGCGCTCCTCTCGTTGCGGGTTCGCTCCATCAACGGGAGGCTGTAATCTTTGTTCCGCCCGATCAGGGTGGGCCGACCGCGCCGGCGTATTCTTGTTACAATCGGCATGTAGGCGCTGCCGCAAGGCGTGGCCAGTGGATGGCTTCGGGGCCAGAGGAAAGGCAACCATGAGTGAGGCAACCCTCGGCGACAAACTCGTCGTGTCCGACGCGGCGCAGCTCGCGGTCCGGCGTGTCGCGATCGTTTCGGTGCTGGCGGTGATGCTGGGGCTTGCCATGCAGGGCTTCGTGCTCGGCGGAAAACTCGCCGCCGGCGCGCCGCTTCCGGGGCTCGACCTCGCGCTCGACATCACGCAGGGGGTCACCTGGTCGTTCCTGGTATGCGCGGGCGTCAGCGTCGGCGCTGCGGTCACGCGCGGAAAGGCTGTCCTTGCCGGCCTGATCGCCGCCGTCTTCGCGCCGATCGCGCTGGCGCTGGCCAAGGCGGCGCAGAAGGTCATGGCCGGTGTGACCAAGGCGGCGGGCAGCGAACCCGTCCTGTCCCTCGGCGCCATCGCAGGGTTCCGGGCGGTCGAGTATGGCCTACTCGGTTGGTTGCTGGCCGTGCTCGTTCAGAAAGGCGAATCGAGGCTCCGACCCTACGTCGCGGCGGGCGCCGGTGTCGGCCTCATCGTCGGTGGCTCATTTGTCGCAACCAGCTATTGGGTCGCGGTTTCGAATGGGTCGCCGCTCGCAATGCCGGCGTTGGCCGGGATCACCATCAACGAGGTGGTCTTTCCGATCGGCTGCTCGATCGTTATCTATCTCGGACAGATGATAGCACGAAACCTCAAGCTGCTCGGCGAGCAGAAATAGGCTGACGATCACGCCTTCGAGCCGGTTGTCGACGTGTTCGGCGGCCCGTCCGCCCTTGCCGGCTCGTGCCCAGTCGTCTATCCGGGGATGGGTCCAGAGGCAGCCGGCGCCGCAAGCAACCCTGACCCCGCGCGGTGCGACAAGGAGCGCCTCTTGCCAGATTCAGACATCGCCCCCGCCCGGGGAGCGGAACGCCTCGACCTTCCCAAAGGGATCATTCCAACCCGGATCTCGTGGGCGAACGCGATTCCGATCGCGACGATCCACCTGCTTGCATTGCTGGCGCTGTGGCCCCAGCTTTTCAGCTGGGCCGGGCTCGTGGCATTCCTCGTCGGCGTGCCGCTGGCCGGTCAGATCGGCGTCACGCTCTGCTACCACAGGCTGCTCGCACATCGCAGTTTCCGAGTCCCGAAATGGTTCGAGCGGGTGCTGGTGCTCATCGCTCTGTGCAATCTGGAAGGGCCTCCAGGACGTTGGGTGGCAACGCATCGCGCGCACCATCACCACGCCGACACGCAGCCGGACCCGCACAGTCCCCTGGTGAACTTCCTGTGGTCGCATATCGGCTGGATGGTCATTCGCGAGGCGCCGCTCAGCGGGGTGATCAACTACCGTCGTTACGCCAGCGATATCATGTCAGACCCGCTCTATGCCCGCCTCGAGCGCGACGCCCTCTGGGCGCTGGTCTATGTGGCGCAGGCGGCGCTCTATTTCCTGGGCGGCTTCGCTTTCGGCTGGCTGTCGTCGGGGGATGTCGGCGCCTCGGCATTGCTGGGCTCCAGCCTCGTCGTCTGGGGCGTCATCCTGCGAACCGTCGCGGTCTGGCACATCACATGGTCGGTGAACTCGCTGACCCACATGTTCGGCTATCGCAGCCACACCACGGACGACGACAGCCGCAACAACTGGGTCGTCGCCCTGCTGTCTGGCGGCGAAGGCTGGCACAACAACCACCATGCCGACCCGATCAGCGCTTCCAACCAGCAGAAATGGTGGGAGATCGACACCACCTACTACATGATCAGGGGGCTGGAGCGCATCGGTCTGGCCACCAACGTGGTCCACACCAAGGCCAAGCGTCAGCGCGCGCGCGCGGCCAAAGTCACGACGAGCGCATAGGCCTAGACCAGCCGGCTCTGCTCGACCGCGGCGGCGATGAAGCTGGCGAAGAGCGGATGCGGTTCGAACGGACGGCTCTTCAGCTCCGGATGATACTGAACGCCGATGAACCAGGGGTGGTCGGGGTACTCGACGGTCTCCGGCAACACGCCGTCGGGCGACATGCCGGCGAAGACCAGCCCGCAACCCTCCAGCCGTTCCTTGAAGTCGATGTTGACCTCATAACGATGGCGGTGACGTTCGGAAATGCGGGTGTCGCCGTAGATCGACGCGATCCGCGATCCCTCGACGAGCCGCGCCTCGTAGGCGCCGAGCCGCATCGTGCCGCCGAGATCGCCGGTCGCCCTGCGCTTCTCCAGCATGTTTCCCTTGAGCCACTCGGTCATCAACCCGACCACGGGCTGCTTCGCGGGTCCGAACTCCGTCGATGATGCGCCGCTGATTCCGGCGAGCGAGCGCGCCGCCTCTATGCAGGCCATCTGCATGCCGAAGCAGATGCCGAAATAAGGGACCATGCGCTCCCGAGCGAACTTGGCGGCGAGAATCTTGCCCTCGGAACCGCGTTCGCCGAATCCGCCCGGAACGAGGATGCCGTGGACCTTCTCGAGAAAGGGCGCTGGGTCTTCCTTCTCGAAGATCTCGCTCTCGATCCAGTCGAGCCGAACCCGGACGCGGTTTGCGATGCCGCCATGCGACAGCGCCTCGATCAGCGACTTGTAGGCGTCTTTCAGGCCGGTGTACTTGCCGACGACCGCGATCGTCACCTCGCCTTCCGGGTTGTGGATCCGGTGCGAAACCTCCTGCCAGCGCTCCATGCGCGGCTTGGGCGCGGGGTCGATGCCGAACGCGGCGAGCACTTCGCCGTCCAGCCCTTCCTTGTGATAGGCGATCGGCACGTCATAGATGTGCGCGACGTCGAGCGCCTGGATCACTGCGCTCTCGCGGACATTGCAGAAGAGCGAGAGCTTGCGACGCTCCTCCTTGGGGATCGACCGGTCGGCCCTGACCAGGAGGATGTCGGGTGCGATGCCGATCGAGCGCAGTTCCTTGACCGAATGCTGGGTCGGCTTGGTCTTCAGCTCTCCCGCCGCGGGAATCCAGGGCATGAGGGTCAGGTGGATGTAGACCGCGCCGCCTCTTGGAAGCTGATTGCCGACCTGCCTGATCGTCTCCAGGAACGGCATCGCCTCGATGTCGCCGACCGTGCCGCCGATCTCGCAGAGCACGAAGTCGTAGTCGTCATTGCCGTCCAGTATGAAGTTCTTGATCTCGTCGGTGACGTGCGGAATGACCTGCACCGTCGCACCAAGATAGTCGCCGCGACGCTCTCGCTCGATGATGTTCTTGTAGATGCGGCCGGTGGTGATGTTGTCGCTCTGATTGGCCGAACGGCCGGTGAACCGCTCATAATGCCCGAGATCCAGGTCGGTCTCCGCCCCATCGTCGGTCACGAACACCTCGCCGTGCTGATAGGGCGACATCGTGCCGGGGTCGACATTGAGATAGGGATCGAGCTTGCGGATGCGGACCCGGTAGCCGCGGGCCTGCAGAAGCGCGCCCAGCGCCGCCGCCGCTATGCCCTTTCCAAGAGAGGAGACCACGCCGCCCGTGATGAATACGTATCGCGCCATGGGAGTCGGTGCATATCGCCGGACCGCTGATTCCGCCAGCGGAAATCGCGGCGGCCGCGCGAATTCGAACGCCGATGCCCAAAACAACGAAAGGCCGGCGATGCCGGCCTTTCGTTGCGACCCAGGTCGTCGATCCGGCGTCAGAGGACGATGACTTCGGTGCCCTTCTTGACGCGCGTATAGAGGTCGATGACGTGATCGTTGACCATCCGGAAGCAGCCGTTCGACGCGCTGGTTCCTATCGTCTCCGGCTGGTTGGTCCCGTGAATGCGCAGATGCGTATCCTTCTTGCCCTGGTACAGATAGATGGCGCGCGCGCCGAGCGGGTTCTCCGGCCCACCGGCCATCCCGTCGGCGTACTGGCCATACTTCGCCGGATCACGCTGCTGCATCTCCTTGGTCGGGATCCAGCGCGGCCATTCCTGCTTGTCGCCGACCATGACCTTGCCCTTGAACTGCAACCCGTCCTTGCCGACGGCGATCGCGTAGCGTCGGGCGCTGGTCGACGATTCGATGAGATAGAGGTAGCGGGAATCGGTATCGATGACGATCTGCCCGCGCGAATAGCCGGAATAGGATACGCGCTGCGGCGCGTAGTCTTCCTTGACCTTGAACTTCCTGTTCTTGTCCTTCACCGCGAGCGCCGCGTCGAGCGCCTTGGTCTCAGGGAGCAGGATGGTCTTCGGTGTCCCGAAGACCGCACCGAACAGTCCCTGCGGTTCCTGGGTCTCGCTGCGCAACTCGCCGTCGTTGCTCTTGGCCGCAGCGGCCAGAACCTTGACTCGATTGAACTCGGCCTCCTCAGCAGCGCGGATCTTCTCCTGCCGCGCCTTCTCGGCGGCGATCCTGGCGTTCTTCGCTGCTTTCTCCGCGGCGAGGCGTTCGGCCTTTTCGGCCTTCTCCCGCGCGGCCTTCTCCTTGGCGATCTTCGCCTTCTCGGCCTTGGTCAGCGGCTTCGCCGGCTTCTCAGGTTCGGCTGGCTTGAAGAGCGACGAAAACAGCCCCTTCGGCTTCTCGGGCTCCGGAGCCGGCTTTTTGGCGACCTGGGTCTTCTTTTTCTTCTTGACGGTCTGCTTCTTCGCGGCAGGCTTGGCCGCAGGCTTCTCTGCCGTTGCCGCCGCCACCGAAGCCGTTGTCAAAGGGCTCGAGGGTTCGGCCCGCAATGCACCTGTCGAGAACGTGAACGCAGCGCCTAGCGCAATCGTCGCAAGATATTTCGCAAGCATGTCGAGTGATCCGAGATCCGCATTTCGATCGACGCGGAGGCAGGCTACCGACCCGGATTCCGGATCAACAACCTTCCCGCCGCACCTGCCTATTAGCGAGGGCGACGAGATGCCTCAAGGGCAAGTCGCGCGTCGCGCGGCATTGTGATCGGGTTGGCTGCGTCCTTTGCGCATGGGTGTTGCGCCGGCACAACATCATTATGGCGAAACCCCGGCTGCGTCAGGCCACTGCCTGGTAGCCAGGCAGCGGCGAATCGCAGGCAGGAGCCTACTGACCGCTGGGTACGCCCGGCTGCGCAGGTGCGGCCGGGGCCGCCGGTGCGTCACGCCCGCCGAGCTGATCGAGCACGCCCTCACCGCCGTCCTCGCCCTGGGCCGGCGGCTGGTCGAGGATATCGATCGGGCGCTCGCCATAGCGGGCGATGATCGAAAGGCCGAGCGAAGTCACGAAGAAGGCAGCCGCCAGGATAGCCGTGGTCCGGGTCAACGCGTTGGCGGCGCCGCGGGCCGTCATGAACCCGGAGCCGCCGCCTATGCCAAGGCCGCCGCCTTCCGACCGCTGCAGCAGCACCACGCCGACGAGGGACACAACCACCATCAGGTGGATAACGATGAGGATGGTTTCCATGGACACGTCCGGCTGTCGTGCGCGGCAGGCTGGAGGCCTTCCGCACGGGAGGCGGCTCCATACACGCGAAATCGGATATTTCCAAGCCTGCGTGGGGAATATGGGTGCGTATGGGCCTGACGCAAGGGTCGGCGATCACAGCGACCGGTACGCCTCGGCGATCGCAAGAAAATCGGATGCCTTGAGGCTGGCGCCGCCCACCAGCGCCCCGTCGACGTTGGCGATCGACAGCAGTTCGACCGCATTGGCGGGCTTTACCGAACCGCCGTAGAGAATGCGCGTCTTCGCGCCCTCGCCGCCGATCCTTGCCGCCAGCCTGGCGCGAATATGCGCATGCGCGGCGGCCACGTCGCTCGGCGTCGGCGTGAGGCCGGTGCCGATCGCCCACACCGGCTCGTAGGCTACGACCGTCGTCGCGTGCGTCGCGTGCGCCGGGACCGAACCGCCGATCTGCCTCGACAACACGTCGAGGGTGACGCCGGCTTCCCGTTCGGATCGCGTCTCGCCAATGCAGATGATCGCGACGAGGCCCGCGCGCCATGCCGCCTCCGCCTTGGCGTGAACGGTCGCGTCGTCCTCCGCGTGGTCGGTGCGGCGCTCCGAATGTCCGACGATAACATGGGTGGCGCCTGCATCCTTGAGCATTTCCGCCGAGACGTCACCGGTATGAGCCCCCGACGGAGCGGCGTGGCAGTCCTGGCCGCCAATCCTGACCGGCGTCGCGGAAAGAACCTCGTGCGCGCGGGCTGCCAGGGTCGCCGGAACGCAGACGACGGCATCGGTCTCGGCGTCCAGGCCCGACATGAAGCCGCGCCCGATCGCCCGGAGTTCGCCGAGCGATGCCAGGGTTCCGTTCATCTTCCAGTTTCCGGCGACCATCGGTCGAATGGCTGGAGTCATGGCGCGGCGGTCCTTTCGGGCGGGTCGGAAGTGCCGGTTTCCCTATCAAAATGGGGCCACAAAGCAATCGACACTCGTCCTGAACACGTCTATGTGCCAACCGAACGGGAAGGCCCTATGGGCCTGGGAACGGAACACGCCATGCTCGAAGCCTTGAGAAACGCCGCGGGAACCTGGGTCGCGAAGCTGCTCCTCGTCGTTCTTGTCGTCAGTTTCGCGGTCTGGGGCATCTCCGGCCAGATCGTCACCGGGTTCGGCGGCAACGCGGTCGTGACGGCGGGTGGCACGACCGTTTCCATTCTCGACTACCGTCTTGCCTATGATCGTCAGCTGGCGATGCTGTCCCAGCAGTTCGGCCAGCGCCTGACCCGCGAACAGGCGATCGCGCTCGGCATCGACGAACAGGTTCTGGCGCAACTCGTCGCCGGCGCAGTGCTCGACGAGCAGGCGCGCGAAATGGGACTGGGACACTCGCGGGAACGCCTCGGGCAGCTCGCCCGCGAGGATCCGGCCTTCGCAGGGCCGGATGGCAAGTTCGACCGGTTCCGTTTCGAGCAAGTCCTGTCCCAGATCGGCATGACGGCCGAGGACTATCTGAGGAACCGCCAGCAGGTCGCCATCCGCCAGCAGATCGTCGAGGCCGTGGCCGACGGACTTGACGCTCCCGACGCATTCCTGACGGCGGTGGCCCTGCACAGGGGCGAGGACCGGACGGTCGACTACGTCGCCCTGCCCGCCAGCGCGCTGGCGGCGATCGCCGATCCGTCCGCCGAGACGCTCGCGGCATGGTTCGAGGAGAACAAGCGCACCTACGCGGCGCCTGAATACCGCAAGATCGCCTATGTGAAACTCGAGGCCGAGGACATCGCGGACGAATCCACCATCGACGACGACCAGGTGAAGGCCGACTACGAGAGCAACATCGCCCGCTACACGACCGCAGAGACGCGGACCATCGAACAGATCATCTTCGCCAGCGAGGATGCCGCGAAGACCGCCTATGAGAGCATTCGCGCCGGCTCCACCTTCGAGGAGGTCATGGCCGCGGAAGGCAAGCAGCCCGCCGATGTGCTCCTCGGCACATTCACCCGGGCCAACATGCCCGATCCGGCGATCGCCGAGGCGGCGTTCGCGCTCCAGGCCAACGAAGTCAGCAATGTGATCCCGGGCACGTTCGGCCCCGTCCTGATCCGTGTGACCGCGATTACGCCCGAATCCATAACGCCTCTCGAGGACGTGGCCGCCGAAATCCGCCGGGACCTGGCGATCACCGAAGCGAACCGCATCCTTCTCGACGTCCATGACGCCTACGAGGACGAGCGCGCCAGCGGATCGTCGATGCGCGACTCCGCAGCGAAGCTGAAGCTCACGGTCGTGGAAGTCGAGGCGATCGACCGGACCGCCCGCGACCCGGCGGGAGACGTGATTTCGACCTTGCCGGAGTCGCAACGGCTGCTGGCGGCGGCATTCGAGACCGATCAGGGCATCGAGAACCCACCGCTGACGACGGCAGGCGGCGGCTTTGTCTTCTACGAGGTCGAGCGCATCACCGCCGCGCGCGACCGCACGCTCGAGGAGGTGCGTGACCGGGTCCTTGCCGACTGGCGAGCGGCCGAGACCGACCGGCTGATGAGGGAACGCGCCGATGCGATCCAGAAGCAGGTGGCCGACGGCGCGACGCTCGACGTGGTCGCCACCGAACTTGCGGTGGAGAAGCAGACGAAGCGCGGCCTGAAGCGTGGCGCCGATGACGGGGACTTCGGCGCGGACGGGGTCGTCGACGTCTTTCGGGTCGCGCTCAACGAGGTCGGGCATTTCGCGTCGCCGCAGGGCGATGCACGGATCATCTTCAAGGTCACCGAGATCTTCGAGCCGGTGGGCGCCGGTCCGGACGCGATCGAACAGGCTGAACGGGATTCGTTCGCGCGCGGCGTCGCCGACGATCTCCTCGATCAACTCGTCGTGCGCCTCCAGGGCGAGTACGGCGTCGAGATCAACCGCAGCGCGATCGCGCAGGCATTGGCGTTCTAGTCGGCCGATGCGCGATCTGAAGGCCCATATCGCAAGAGTGGCTGGCGGTGCGCCGCTGTCGTTCGACGATGCGAAGGAAGCCTTCGGAATCATCATGTCCGGCGAGGCGACCCCGAGCCAGATCGGCGCGTTCCTGATGGCGTTGAGAGTGCGCGGCGAGACGGTCGAGGAGATATCCGGCGCGGTCGCGACGATGCGCGAGAAGATGCTGCGCGTGGATGCGCCGGCGGGCGCGATCGACATCGTCGGCACGGGCGGCGACGGCTCGCACAGCGTCAACATCTCCACCGCATCGGCCTTCGTCATCGCCGGCGCGGGCGTTCCGGTCGCCAAGCATGGCAATCGTGGCCTGTCCTCGCAGACCGGCGCAGCCGACGTGCTCACCGCCCTCGGCGTCAAGATCGACCTGCCGCCAGACGCGATCGGTCGCTGCATTGCCGAGGCAGGCGTCGGCTTCATGTTCGCGCCGGCCCACCACCCGGCGATGCGGCATGTCGGACCGACACGCGTCGAACTGGGCACGCGAACGATCTTCAATCTGCTCGGCCCGCTGTCGAATCCGGCGGGCGTCACGCGGCAGATGGTGGGCGTGTTCTCGCCGAGCTGGGTGCTTCCGATCGCCGAGACGCTGGCGGCGCTGGGGGCGGAGCATTGCTGGGTCGTGCACGGGGACGGCTTCGACGAGATCACCACCACCGGCGAGACCAAGGTCGCGGAACTCACGCAAGACTCGGTCCGATCCTTCTCGATCTCCCCCGAGGCGTTCGGCCTGCCACGCCATTCCCGCGATGCCCTGAAAGGCGGGGACGCAGCCTACAATGCGGCCCGACTGCGCGAGACGATTTCGGGCGCCCCGGGCGCCTATCGCGATACGGTGCTGATGAATGCCGGCGCCGGCCTGGTCGTCGCCGGCACGGCGGAGAACCTCGGGGCAGGCATCGCGATGGCGGCCGCGACCATCGACGACGGCAGCGCGCGCAAGGTGCTCGACCGGCTGGTCGCCATTTCGAACGGGTAGCCATGGCCGACATCCTGAAGAGAATCGAAGCCTATAAGCGCGATGAGATCGCCGCAGCCAAGTCGCGCACGTCGCTCGCCGAGCTGAAGGCTCGATCAAGGGACTCCGGTGCGCCCAGAGGGTTCCTGAAGGCGCTTGAGTCGCGACGCGCGCAAGGCTCGGTGGCCCTCATCGCCGAGATCAAGAAGGCAAGCCCGTCGAAGGGCCTCATCCGCGCCGATTTCGACCCGCCGTCGCTGGCTCGGGCCTATGCGGAGGGGGGCGCGGCGTGCCTTTCGGTGCTGACCGACACGCCGTCGTTCCAGGGTGCCCCGGAGTTCCTGACGATGGCGCGCGCCTCTGTGCCGCTGCCCGCGCTGCGCAAGGACTTCATGTTCGAGCCTTATCAGGTCCATGAGGCGCGCGCCTGGGGCGCCGACGCCATCCTGATCATCATGGCGAGCGTCGGCGACGACGATGCGCGACGGCTCGAGCAGACCGCCGGCGAACTCGGCATGGACAGCCTGATCGAGGTCCACGACGAACGCGAAACGGAGCGGGCGCTGAAACTGTCGTCGCGTCTGATCGGCATCAACAACCGCGACCTGCGAACGTTCGAGACGAGCCTTTCGACATCGGAACGCCTGGCTCACCTCGTGCCGGAGGACCGGCTGCTCGTCAGCGAGAGCGGCATTTTCGGCCATGCCGACTGCCAGCGACTTGCGAAAGGCGGCATCGGGGCCTTTCTGGTCGGCGAGAGCCTGATGAGGCAGGCCGACGTTGTCGCCGCGACGCGCATGCTGCTCGATGGCGTTCCGACCGGGCCCGTGGCGGCCTGACCGTCATGGCCGACCGCCTCACCCACCTCGACGCTTCCGGCAAGGCCGACATGGTCGACGTGGGCGGGAAGGCCGAGACCGAACGCACGGCTGTCGCGGCCGGCGCGGTGACCATGAAATCCGAAACGCTCGACCTGATCGTTGCCGGCAACGCCAAGAAGGGCGACGTCATCGGCACGGCGCGCCTGGCCGGAATCATGGCGGCGAAAAAGGCTCACGACCTCATTCCGCTCTGCCACCCGCTGCTGCTGACGAAGATCGCGGTCGACATCGAACCCGATGCGGCGCTGCCCGGACTGCGCGTCCGCGCCACCGTGCGGGTCACTGGCCGGACCGGCGTCGAGATGGAGGCGCTCACCGCGGTTTCGGTCGCATGCCTGACGATCTACGACATGGCCAAGGCGGTCGACCGGGCGATGTCGATCGACGGCGTCAAGCTGCTGGAAAAGACCGGCGGAAACTCCGGCGACTACACGGCGACGGACGGATGACGCCCCAGCTGTTGTCCGTCGAGGACGCGCTGGGCAGGCTGCTCGACGGAGCGACCGCACTCGCGGCGGAGGCCTGCGCGCTCGGCGATGCGGCGGGGCGCGTCCTGGCCAGTCCCGTCCTCGCCCGGAGAACGCAACCGCCATTCGACGCCTCGGCGATGGACGGCTACGCCGTGCGGGCCGCCGACGTGGCAAACCTCCCTGCCCTCCTTTCCGTGGTCGGAGAATCGGCGGCCGGACGGCGATACGCCGGCCGCGTCGAGCCCGGCAAGGCCGTACGCATCTTCACCGGGGCGCCGGTCCCCGAAGGCGCCGACGCGATCCTGCTGCAGGAGAACGTCCGCATCGTCGGCGAGGGCTCGGTCGAGGCTTTCGCGGGAACCACCGTCGGCCGGCATATCCGGCGTGCCGGTCTCGACTTCGCCCAGGGCGACCTTCTGCTGCCCGCGGGACGCCTTCTCGACGCCGCCGCCATTGCCCTGGTCGCCGCCGGCGACAATCCGGCGGTCGAGGCGGTTCGCCGCCCGCTCGTCGCGATTCTCGCAACCGGCGATGAATTGATCCTGCCCGGCGGAACCCCCGGCCCCGACCAGATCGTCGCCTCGAATACGTTCGGCATCGCCGCGCTGGCCAGCAGCGACGGAGCGCGTGTGCTCGACCTCGGCATCGCGCCAGACGATGTCGAGGAGATCGGCCGACGGGTCCGCCACGCGCGGGAGGCGGGCGCGGACATCCTCGTCACTGTCGGAGGCGCCTCGGTGGGCGACCATGACCTCGTCCGCCCGGCGCTCGAGCGCGAAGGCATGACGCTCGACTTCTGGAAAATCGCCATGCGTCCGGGAAAGCCTCTGATGTTCGGGCGGATCGGTCCCATGCGCGTTCTGGGCTTGCCGGGAAATCCCGTTTCCAGCCTCGTCTGCTCGCAACTCTTCCTGAGGCCGCTGATCGCCCGACTGGCGGGGCGACCCGATCCGACCGAGGCGATCGGCGCCGTGCTCGGGACTGACATGGGCGCCAATGACGGCAGGCAGGACTACGTGCGCGCGGTGAGCTCGACGACAGGCGGGGTGATCACCGCGACCCCCCTTCCCGTGCAGGACTCGTCGATGTTGAGCGCGCTCGCCACGGCCGATCTGTTGATCGTTCGGCCACCCCACGCAGCCGCCGCAGCGCGCGGAGAGCGCTGCACGGTCCTGCGGCTAAGGTGAACGAAACGCTAACGCATTCACGAAAATTTAAACGGTTGCGGAACACAACTGGAACAGATAGTGTTTGTTCTGGTTTTGTTTGAACGATTCTGCGGGGCGCGGTCGATGCTTACACGCAAGCAACATGAACTTCTCATGTTCATCCATGAGCGGCTCAAGGAATCCGGCATTCCTCCCTCCTTCGACGAGATGAAGGAGGCGCTCGACCTCGCTTCGAAGTCCGGCATTCACCGGCTCATCACCGCCCTCGAGGAGCGCGGTTTCATCCGCCGCCTGCCGAACCGGGCCAGGGCGCTCGAGGTCATCCGGCTTCCCGATTCGATCGCGCCTGGTCTTGGCGTGCCGCGAAAGTTCTCGCCCGGCGTCATCGAGGGCGGCCTGGGCCGCAAGGCCGCGACTCCGCCACGCGCCCCGATCGCCAGCAACGACGACGATGCCTCGGCGGTTTCGGTTCCGGTCATGGGGCGCATCGCGGCCGGCGTGCCGATCTCCGCGATCCAGAACCAGACGCATTCGATCGCCGTGCCGCCCGAGATGCTGTCGGGAGGCGAGCATTATGCCCTCGAGGTGAAAGGCGATTCGATGATCGAAGCCGGCATCCTCGATGGCGACACCGTGATCATCCGCAACGCGGCGACAGCCAATCCGGGCGACATTATCGTCGCGCTCGTCGATGACGAGGAGGCGACCCTGAAGCGGTTCCGCCGGAAGGGCGCCTCCATCGCTCTCGAAGCGGCCAACCCGGCCTATGAGACGCGCATCTTCGGACCCGACCGCGTCAAGGTGCAGGGGCGACTTGTCGGTCTGATCCGCCGTTACTGACGGCGCTGGCGCGGCCCCAGTCCGCGCGCGGCACGGGAGAATGCTCGGTGGGCGTGCCATGGGCGCAGAGGGTCGCCGATGGCGTGCCGGACCGTGGCGAGTGGCTGTGTCGAACCTCGGGCCGTGATGCTGATTTCAGCGCTGCCGCGCAGGGCTAGGTCGCGCTTGGTGATGACCAGGGTCGCATCATGCGGGCACGGGTCGCTCGCGGTTGCATCGTCGATCACCAGAACGGCCGCCACGCCGCAGGCATTGATCGCCGCCTGCGAACTCTCGGCCCAAGCGATCTCGGACCCGTCCTCAAGTCGGGCGAAGCAGAGGCCTTCGCGACAGAGGAACCGTTCGGCGCCGGCCCGTTCGCCTGAAACGTCGGGCTTCAGCGGAGGCAATATGGTGTCCACCGCCATGGTGCGTGTCCAATTGTCCGTCGTGAACGCATTGGGCCTGCCGCGGCTGACCGCCAGCGAATTCTCGCCTGCGAGCCCCAGCAGTCGGCCGTCCTCGGAGGCGAGGACCTGCGGCAGGTCTCTCATGATCAGAGCGGCGAAGGCGGCGATCGCGAACGGCACCGACAGCAGCCTGAGCCGCGTGGAGCAGAGCGCGGCGATCACCAGCGCGACGGTGACCAGCATAACCGATGCGGCCGGAACCGCGCCGACCGCATCGACCGGCGTTCGCGCCGAGAACCATTCTGCGATGTCGATCATCATCTTGATGCCCCTGCCCATGACATCGAGGAACGGTCCATCCATCCCGAACGGCATTGCGGCGATCGCGCCCACGGCGAAGGGCATGACGAGGACGGAGACGATCGGCATCGCAGCGAGGTTGGCTGCGAGGCTCAGCGGCGAGACGCGCTGGAAATGCCAGGCTCCGTATGGTGTGGTCGCAAGCCCCGCCACGATCGACGTCGCCGCGAGCCCGGCGGCGTAGAGGACGACCATGCGGAGCCCCCTGCTCCACCCGCTTGCGGGGATGGGGCGCGCCGGGCGCGCCTGACGGCGTTCGCTCCACCAGGCATAGGCGCCGATGAGGGCGGCCGTCGCGGCGAACGACATCTGGAAGCTTGGTCCCGCCACTTCGTGCGGCGAGATCGCCAGCACGACGATCGCAGCGAGTGCGAGGTTGCGCATCGTCAGCGCCGAGCGATCGACCAACAACGCGGCGAGCATCACCGCGATCATCAGGAAGCTCCGCTCGGCGGCGACGGCCGCGCCGGAGATCAGCAGATAGACGGATAGCGCGCAAAGCGCGATCGCAGCCGCGTATTTCCGGACCGGATAGCGCGAGGAGAAAGCCGGAAAGACCGCGAAAGCCAGCCGGAGGCTTCCGATGATCGTCACCGCCACCAGCGCCATGTGGAGGCCCGATATCGAGAGGACATGCGCCAGGCCGGTACGTCGGAGGGCCTCGTTGACGTGTTCGGGAATGCCGGCGCGCACCCCGGCGACGAGCGCAGCGGCGATCTCGCCTTGCGCGCCGCCGATCCGCTCTTCGATCCGCTGCGCCAGAGCGGCCCGGGCGTTTTCGACCCAGGCGCCGAAACGTTGCGCCCGCCCCGTCATCCCAGCCGCAGCGCGCTCCGGTCCGACCATGAAGAAGCCGATCGCCCCGACGCCGTCGAAGTAGCTTTCGAACGAGAAATCATATCCGTCTGGCCGCAGCGGCCCCGACGGCGGCATCAGCCTGACGACGCCTGAAACGAAATCACCAGCGGCGAGGCCAGGCGGCACCGCACGGGCCGTGGCGCGCACCCGGTCTGGCGCGTAGCGCAACGTCGGCCGCTCGGTCGAAACCACGTCGAGCGTCAACCGCGTGCGACCGCCCGGCTGCTCCTCCACGACGACCACGCGCCCGGTCAGCCGGGTGGTGATCTCCGATCCGAGCATCGGCGTCGAGGCGCGCCAGGTCTCCAGACTGGCCATGGCCATTCCCGCGACGAACACCGCGCCGGCGACCAGGACCAGATGGAGCGGCAGGACGCGGCGCGCGGCGAAAGCGGCGACGGCAAGCAACGCCGGACCAAGCGCGAGCGCGGACGCGGTCGGCTCCGCGTCCAGGGTGAAATAGACCATGGCTCCGCAGGCGAGAAGCACGGGCACGAAAAGGAACGCGGTACCACGCTCCCATTCCGTCAGGAGGTCGGCCGCGAGAGCGCGGGGCAACCCGGCGGCGAACTGGCCCCAGCCGAGACGCCGGCCCTTCGACAGCCCGTCGCGCGAAAGGGCAACCTCGCCGCCGTCGATACCGGCCAACTCGGCCGCCGACGCGCCGAAGTGCCTCCTCTCGTCGAGGCCTTCGATCCGCGGCCGTCGCTCCCGTATGTCGTCCATGCCCGTCCCGGGCCGCCCCTTGCGCGCCTTTCGACCTATGCTACATGAGCGCGCGACCCTTGGCCAAGCACGCCGGCCTGACCTCTCCGCGCCCTTGCGCCCCCGGAACCCTCCGATGCCCGACAAGACAGTCACCCGATTTGCGCCTTCGCCGACCGGATATCTCCATATCGGCGGCGCGCGCACGGCGCTGTTCAACTGGCTCTACGCCCGCCACACAGGCGGGACCATGCTGCTGAGGATCGAGGACACCGACCGCGAGCGCTCCAGCGACGGCGCGACCGCGGCGATCCTCGACGGTCTGACCTGGCTCGGTCTTCACTGGGAAGGCGATCCGGTCTCGCAGTTCGAGCGCTCGCCGCGGCACCGCGAGGTCGCCCACGAACTCGTGCGTCTCGGCAAGGCCTATTTCTGCTACGCGACGCCCGCCGAACTCGATGCGATGCGCGAAAAGGCGCGCGCCGAAGGCCGCCCCCCCCGCTATGACGGGCGCTGGCGCGATCGAGATCCGTCCGAGGCTCCCGCGGGTGCGAAACCGGCGATCCGCATCAAGGCGCCGCAGGATGGCGAGACGATCGTGCGCGACCGTGTCCAGGGCGACGTCCGCTTTCCAAACAAAGACCTGGACGACTTCATCATCCTGCGCTCCGACGGCAATCCGACCTACATGCACGCCGTCGTCGTCGATGATCACGACATGGGCGTCACGCACATCATCCGCGGCGACGATCACCTGACGAACGCGGCGCGCCAGACCGTGATCTACGACGCGATGGGCTGGGACGTCCCGGTCATGGCGCATATTCCGCTGATCCACGGCGCGGACGGCGCGAAACTGTCGAAACGCCACGGCGCGCTCGGCGTCGATGCGTATCGGGCGATGGGTTACCTGCCGGCGGCGCTGCGCAACTACCTCGTGCGGCTTGGCTGGAGCCATGGCGACGACGAGGTCATGAGCCTCGACGACATGATCAAATGGTTCGAGATCGAGGACGTCAACCGTGGCGCGGCGCGCTTCGATTTCCAGAAGCTGGAGGCGCTCAACGGGGTCTACATGCGCAACATGGCCGACGAGGAACTCGTCGACACGCTGATACGGACCCTGCCCTATCTTCCAAACGGACAAGCGCTTTCGGAGCGCCTCGACGAGGCGTTTCGCGGGACGCTGCTGGCGGCGATGCCCGGCCTGAAGGAGCGGGCAAAGACGCTCGTCGAGCTGGTGGAGAGTGCGGGTTATCTATACGCGACCCGACCGCTCGCCCTCGACGACAAGGCCACGTCGCTCGTTGGAGGCGAAGCAAGGCGGGTCCTCGCGGGCGCCCGCGCCGCGCTCGAGGCCGTCCGCCCGGAAGACTGGACGGCGGCGGCCACCGAATCGGCGGTGCGCGGCTTCGCGTCCGAGAAGGGCCTGAAACTCGGCGCCGTCGCCCAACCCCTGCGGGCGGCCCTCACAGGGCGCTCGACCTCGCCGGGGGTCTTCGACGTCCTTGCGGTGCTTGGCCGGGACGAAAGTCTCGGGCGTCTCGGCGACCAAATCGATTAGGGCCTCGCCC
This sequence comes from Rhizobiaceae bacterium, assembly GCA_050184585.1. Lineage (GTDB taxonomy): Bacteria > Pseudomonadota > Alphaproteobacteria > Rhizobiales > Rhizobiaceae > JBFXAF01. The sequence continues at coordinate 611,451 of JBFXAF010000001.1, forward strand.
CGCCGGATTCCTCATTGATATGCACCTGTTGCGGTGCAACATTGCATCCATGGGCCAACTTGGCAGGGTGGTTCGAATGCGCTAGCTCTTTCGCGCATTCCCCCGTCGTCGACATCCGGTTTGCAGAAGAATGCCTCTCAGGCGCTTTTAGGACGGAAGGAGTTTTCAATGGGCGTATCGACCGCGAAATTGGACGTTGACGGCAAGACGCTCGACCTCAAAGTGCGAAAAGGAACCGTTGGGCCGGACGTCGTCGATATCGCCGTCTTGTATCGAGACACGGGCATTTTCACCTACGATCCGGGATTCACGTCGACGGCGAGCTGCGAATCCGGCATCACCTATATCGACGGCGACGAGGGCGTACTCCTCCACCGCGGCTATCCCATCGAGCAACTTGCCGAGCATGGCGACTTCCTCGAGGTCTGCTACCTGCTGCTCTACGGCGAACTGCCCACGAAGGCCCAGAAAGACGATTTCGACTATCGCGTGACCCGGCACACGATGGTGCACGAGCAGATGTCTCGCTTTTTCACGGGATTCCGGCGCGACGCCCACCCGATGGCGGTGATGTGCGGGGTCGTCGGCGCCCTTTCGGCCTTCTATCACGACTCGACCGACATCTCCGACCCGTACCAGCGGATGGTCGCATCCATGCGCCTCATCGCGAAGATGCCGACCATCGCGGCGATGGCCTACAAGTACCACATCGGACAGCCCTTCGTTTACCCCAAGAACGAGCTCGGCTACGCGGCCAACTTCCTGCACATGTGCTTCGCGGTCCCCTGCGAGGAGTACAAGGTGAACCCGGTCCTGGCGCGTGCGATGGAGCGTATCTTCATCCTGCACGCCGACCACGAGCAAAACGCCTCGACGTCGACCGTGCGCCTAGCCGGTTCCTCGGGCGCCAATCCGTTCGCCTGCATCGCCGCCGGCATCGCCTGCCTTTGGGGACCGGCGCATGGCGGTGCGAACGAGGCGGCGCTCAACATGCTTTCGGAGATCGGAACGGTCGATCGAATCCCCGAATTCGTCGGACGCGCCAAGGACAAGAGCGATCCGTTCCGACTGATGGGCTTCGGCCACCGGGTCTACAAGAACTACGATCCGCGCGCCAAGATCATGCAGAAGACCACGCACGAGGTGCTCGGCGAACTCGGCATCAAGGATGATCCGATCCTGGAAGTAGCGATGGAACTCGAGAAGATCGCGCTGACCGACAGCTACTTCATCGAGAAAAAGCTCTATCCCAACATCGATTTCTATTCAGGAATCACGCTGAAGGCGCTGGGATTCCCGACGACGATGTTCACGGTCCTGTTCGCCGTGGCGCGCACCGTCGGATGGATCGCCCAGTGGAAGGAAATGATCGAAGACCCGCACCAGAAGATCGGCCGGCCGCGCCAGCTCTACACGGGCGAAGGACCGCGCGACTATGTCGCTATCGCGAAGCGGTGAAGCCGCCGGCCTTCGCGCCGGACGCGAGCGTTTCGAGAACGGCCTGCGCCGCGATCTCGCCCGCTGGACGTCCGGCGTCGAGGCGCTCGCGCACCTCGACGAAACCGTCGAGCTGCCATTCCCGCAGCTTCGTCGGCTTGAGGAGCGGCTCGATATGACGGGCAAGTATGTCGGCGCGTAGAAACGGCAGATAGACCTCGGGAACGACAAAACGACCCGAGATCAGGTTCGGCAAGGAAGCCGACCAGGACTTGAAGACAAACGGACCGAGCATCCGCGCCAGAGGATCTAGTCTGTAGCATGATACGAGCGGCACGCCGGCAAGGGCGAGCTCGAGGGTGACGGTGCCCGACGCCGCCAGCGCCGCCGTTGCCTCCCTAAAGGCGCGCCATTTGCCGTCGACGCCAACGACGACCTCGGGCTGATTGCGCCAGGCGGCCACCGAACGCCGCACGATTTGTTCGACTCCGGGCAAAGTTGGGATCACCACCCTTGGGTCGACGCCAAGCGCCGGCAGCGCCTCGGCCGCTTCACGAAACACGGTGAGCAGGCCCTCGACTTCAGCTCTGCGCGATCCCGGCAGCAAGAGCAGGACCGGCCGTTGGTCACGGAGGGCGTCATTGCGGGTCGCCTGCGCCCGCTGAGCCTCGAGCATGCCCGGATCCCGGCTGAGCCTGTGCCCGACAAACGTTGCCGGAGGCCCACCCAACCGATCAAGTTCCAGCGGCTCGAAAGGAAGCAGGCAGAGAATGCGATCAACATAGGGACGCATTGCCGACGCCCGTCCCGGGCGCCATGCCCAGACGCTCGGGCAAACGTAGTGCACGATGGGTATGGAAGGCGCCTTGGCTCTGACTCTGCTGGCGACCCTCAGGGAAAATTCTGGCGAGTCGATCGTCACAAGAACGTCCGGGCGCCAGGCGACGATGGCATCGACGGTCGCACCGATCCGCCTGACCAGACGCGGCAGGTCCCGGATCACGGAGGCGATGCCCACGAGTGCGATATCGTGAGAATCGAAGAGCGACGAGAGGCCGACAGCCGACAGATGGCGGCCACCAACGCCGGCGAGCTCGGGGCGGTCGCCAGTTCGCGCGGCGAGCGCGAAGACAAGGTCGGCGCCGAGGAGGTCGCCCGACTCCTCCCCCGCCACGATTGCGATGCGAAGTTTCCGGCTCACGGGAGATCCGCTTCGCTGACGCCGACGACGAACAGGCCCAGCGTCTCGGCTCTATCGATGACGCGCGCCTGCTCGAGCACGAGTGCCCGCTCGGCTTCGACCGCGATCCCGTTGAGGCCGGCACGATGGGCAGCGTCGACCGTCGCGGGGCCTATCGTCGGGAGGTCGGCCCGCAGTTCCTGTCCCGGCTTGGCGCATTTGACGAGAACACCACCCTTGGCGTCGGCCAGCCGCCCTTTTCCCCGATACGAAGCCACGCGTTCGAGCAGTCCGTCGGTGCCCTCGACGCCCTCGACCGCCGCGATGCGATTTCCAATCGCGACGACCGCCTGTCCGAAATCCAGCGCCCCGATCGCTTTCGCGGCCCTGAAAGCCGCGGTGATGTCGGCCAGGTCTCCTCGGCTCGGATCCGGACCGGCTATCCTGCCGCCTGACGCCAGCAGGTCGGGAACGAGCGTGTGCGCGCCGACGACCCGGATCCCAGCCAGTTCGATCTGTCGGACCAGGGTCGAGAGAGCGCCGTTGTCTCCCTTGCGAAGCGCCGACCAGAGATGCCGGGACACGCGCAACAGCTCGAGCGACGGTTTCATGCGGCGCCAGTTCGGCCGCCGCGATACGCCGCCGCTCAGCACGACGGTGCTGGCGCCGATGCGGCGCAACAGGGGAACGACGGTCGCGACATCCTCCAGCCGGGCGGTCTGGTGCGGAAACTTTGCGAGTTCGCTGGCATCGGCTTCGCCGTCGATGAGGAGGACGAACAGATCCTGACCTGCCTCGGCGATGGCCCGCGCCACGAACACCGGCAGCATACCGCTGCCGGCGATGAGGACGATCCTCTCTTTTCCGCTGGCAGGCGGTCCGTCAGTCAGCGTCGTCATCGTCCGCACTGGTTGCGCCACCCAGCGGCGGGACCGTGAAGTGCCGTTTCCCGCGACTAGTCAGGAAATTCACGACCATGATAACGGAGGCGGAATCGGCGAAATCCTCGCGAACCTGTTCGGCATTGTCCAAAACAGGACGGCGTGGATCGAACAACACGCGATAGGCCCTGCGCAGGGCATGGATTTCGGCCCTCGGCATCCCGGAGCGCTTCATTCCGACGATGTTGAAGCCACGCAGCTTGGCGCGGTTCCCCACCGCCATGCCATAGGGGATCACGTCGCCTGCGATCCCGCTCGCGCCGCCGAGAAATGCATGGTCGCCCACGCGCACGAACTGATGCACCGCCGTCATGCCGCCAATGTTGACCCTGTTGCCGATTTCGCAGTGTCCGCCCAGCGTCGCGCCATTCGCGAAAGTGACGTTGTCGCCGACGATGCAATCATGCGCGACGTGCGAGTAGGCAAGGAAGTTGCCGCCGTCGCCGACGACGGTCCGTCCCGTGCTGGCATCGCTGCCCGCGTGCATGGTGACGCCTTCGCGTATGGTGCAGTCGGCGCCAATCGTGAGGGTGACCGCTCCGCCCTTGTGTCCCGTGCTCTGTGCCGGTCCTCCCAGAACCGCGTTCGGAAAAATCCTCGTGCGCGGACCGATGGTGGTCGCGCCCAGTATCGTCACGTGACTGATCATCATCACGTCCGAACCGATCACCGCCTTCGCGCCGATATGGCAGAAGGGGCCGATGGACGCGCCGTCGCCAACGACAGCCCCGGGCTCGACCACCGCAAGCGGATGGATGCTGGCGCCGTTGTTCATTCCGGCGCTGTCACTTCTGGCCGGCATGCAACATCGCGGCAATCTCCGCTTCGGCAACCAGTGCGCCGTCGACCCTGCCCTCGCAGGCGAAACGCCAGATGTTGCCGCGCCTCTTGAGCTTGCGAACGTGAAGCTCGAGCCGGTCGCCCGGGATCACCGGCTTGCGGAACTTCGCGTTGTCTATGGTCATGAAGTAGACGAGAGGGGCGACGTCGGCGGTGACGCTGCGGATGCAGATCGCGCCCGCCGTCTGCGCCATTGCTTCGATGATGAGGACCCCTGGCATGACGGGAAAACCGGGGAAGTGCCCCATGAAATGCGGCTCGTTGACCGTGACGTTCTTTATGCCAACTGCCGAGTCATCTCCGTCGATGTCGATGATCCTGTCGACCAGGAGAAACGGATAACGATGTGGCAGCAGCTTCAACAGTTCTGCGATATCGGCGCTCTGGAGAGTGCCCGGCCCGGAATCACTCATTCGCCCCTCTCTTCGACGGCTTCGACTTGATCAGATTGCGAATCGCGGCGACCTCGCGAAAGAACTCCCTGACCGGTCGCGCCGGCGCTCCCGCCCAACGCTCTCCCGGTGGCACGTCGTGCATCAGTCCGGACGCGGCGGCGATCATCGCCCCAGCACCGACAGTGACGTGATCCGCGATACCCACCCGGCCACCCAGCATGACGCCGTCGCCGAGGGTGACCGAGCCGGAGAGCCCGCATAGCGCCGCGATCATGCAACTCCGGCCGATGAGCACGTTATGCGCAATCTGCACCAGGTTGTCGATCTTGGTGCCTTCGCCGATGACGGTGTCACCCAATGTGCCGCGATCAACCGTGGTATTGGCGCCAATTTCGACGTCGTTCTGAATGATCACACGACCGATGTGCGGGATCCGGACGGGGCCTCCATCCAGAACCACGAAGCCGAAACCCGCCTGTCCGATCGCTGCGCTCTGCTGGATGGAGACACGATCTCCGATCAGGGCGCATTGAACCGCGGCGCCCGGTCCAATGTAGCCGTCGCGCCCGATCCTGCAGTTGCGGCCAATGACGGCGTTGCTCGCGACAAGCGTTCCACGCCCTATGACCGCGCCAGGCCCTATCGACGCGCCGGCCTCGATGGTCGCGCCGTCCTCGATCCGCGCGTCGGCCGCGATGGTCGCGTTTGGCGCCACGCCAGGCAGGCCCGTCCAGTCGATGGGCCGCGCCGCCGCGCCGAAGAGTTCCCTGACGATCCTGACGAAGGCGATCTGCGGACGGTTCGTCACCAGAACCGCGACGCCGTCCGGAATCAGCGTGGCGGCCTCGCTGTCACATATGACGGCTGCCGCCTGGGTAGACCGCACCAGGTCGCGGCGCGCGCCTTCGACATAGACCAGTGATCCCGGCCGACTCTCCGAAGCTGAAGCCACGCCGAATATCTCGACAGGCCCGTGCGCGGGATTTTCGAGCTGCGCGCCGGTGATTTCCGCGATGGCGCTCACGGTCAATACGCGACTCGGCGCGAAGAACACCGGATCCGTCATCCCGTCTGTTTTCCGGCTGTCCATGCAACCGTTCCCTGTCGCCCGCGCCGGACCCACGACAACCGGGTATCGCGCCGCGAAAGCCGCGGCGCGTTCCTACCACAGGGGCGAAGGTTGGCAAGATTGCCGAACGCGATCACGATCAGGACAGCCTGGTCAGCGCCCGGCTCGCGGAACCGGCAAGGGCCGGCACCGCTCGCACTCAGAACCGGGTCGACATGCCAAAGTTGAAGTTCTGTACCCGGTCGGTGGGCAGCTTGCGGAGCGGCACCGAGTAATCGACGCGCAACGGGCCGAATGGCGATGCCCAGATCAGGCTGATGCCCGCCGACGCCCTTATGAAGGACGAAGAAGACGCCGTCAGGACATTCACGAGGTTGTTTCCGTAGAGTGTCGCGGCGTCGGCGAAGATCGCGCCCTTCAGGCCATATGTCTCCGGAATCACCGGCAGCGGGAATTGTGCCTCGGCCGATGCATGGAAGTAGGTCGTACCGCCAAGCGCCTCCCTGAACACGCCTGCATCAACCGGTCCCATGCCGCCATACTCGAAGCCGCGAATGATGCGGTCGGTGCTCTGGAACATGTCGAAGACGCGCAGCCCGCCGCCCCCGAACCCCTGGACGTGACCGGCGCCGACGGTGATGAGGCCGACGATGTCGAATTCGTCCGACAGCGTGTGATAGTAGCTGCCGCGCGCGGTCGCCTTCACGAACTTCGCGTTGCCGCCCAGGCCGGCAACCTCGACCGTCGCGAGCGCGTAGATGCCCGAACGCGGGTTCTTCATGTCGTCGATGGTGTTGAAGAGCACCGTGCCGCTCACCGAGGACTTGATCCACGGGCTGGCGTTGATGCCCGCGACGATCGCCGGTGCGATGAAGCACCCGACATCCGGCACGCCATCTCCGTTGACGTCGCAGGTCGAGGTGAAATTGTACTCTTCCTGCGTCAGGTTGTACGCGAACTGCGTCGTCAGCGCTTCCGTGATGGGAAGCCCGAACCGTACCGATCCACCGATCAGCTTCGTGTCGTAATTGTCGTAGTCGCGGGTCTGACGGAACAAGTCGAAGCCCGCCGAAATCCGGCGGCCGAGGAAGTACGGCTCCGTGAACGACAGCTGAAAATCCCGCGCGTTCATGCCGCCGGAAACAGACAGCTTGATGTACTGGCCGCGCCCGAGGAAATTCTTCTCCGAAACAGCCGCCTCGATGTTGATGCCGGCGCTGCGCGTATTCGTCGCGCCGGTCGAATAGCCGGCGCCGACCGAGAACTCACCGGTCGACTTCTCGACCAGGTCGACGACCAGGACGATCTGATCGGGTTCGGCGCCAGGGACGGTAGAGATTTCCACCGTCTCGAAGAAATCCAGGGCCTCCAGGCGCCGCTTTGCGCGCTGCACCATGACCTGGTTGAAGGCATCGCCTTCGCTGAGGTCGAACTCACGCCGGATGACGTAGTCGCGCGTTCGCGTATTTCCGCGAATTTCTATCCGCTCGATATAGACCCGCGATCCCTCTTCGATCGAATAAACCACCGCGATGGTGCGCGCTTCGAAGTTGCGGTCGCCCCGCGGGGTGACCTGCGCGAATGCATAGCCCATGCCCGCCATGCGTTCCGTCAGCGCAATAATCGAATCCTCGACTTCCTTGGCGCTGTAGACGCGACCCTCGCGGCTTTCGACGAGGCCACGCAGCGATTCCGGGTCGACACCCTCGATCGTGTTTTCGATCTCGATCGGCCCGAAGTCGTAGCGATCGCCTTCTTCGACCGTGAAGGTCACGATGTACTCGTTTTCCGACTCGTCGATCTCACCAACGGCGGAGATGATCCGGAAATCGGCATAGCCGCGATTGTAGTAGAAGCGGCGAAGCAGTTCCTCGTCGGCGCGCAGCCTGTCTTCGTCGAACACGTCGTTGCGCATCAGGAATGACAGGATGTTCGAACGCTTGGTGGCGATGACGTCGCTGAGGCGCCGGTCGCTGAAGGCATTGTTGCCGACGAAATTGATCGTGGCGATCTTGGTGCGGCCGCCTTCCTGAATCTCGAACACGACGTTGACCCGGCTATCGCCCAGATCGATGACCTGAGTCGACACCGTCGCATCGTCGCGGCCGATTCTCCGATAGGCCTCGCGGACCGCCTCGGCGTCGACTTCGAGCTGGTCGGGGGAATATGTTCCCCGCGGCTTCAACTGGACGATGTTGGAGAGCTGCTCGTCCTTGATCTTCTTGTTGCCCTGGAACAGGACCTGGTTGACGACCGCGTTCTCCTGAACCTCGACCACCAGCGTGCCGCCAGCCTGCGTGATCCGAACGTCGGCGAACAGCCCCGTAGCGAAGAGGCGCTTGACCGCTTCGTCAATGTCGGCGCCCGAGAACGCAACGCCCGGCTTGATGGCGACATAGTTCACGATCGTTTCGTAGTCGACGCGGCGGTTGCCCCGCACCTCGATGCGGCTGACGACGGCCGCGTGTGCGACAGTCGCGGAAACGACCTGCGAAACGAACCCGCCGGTCGTCACGATACCGACGCTCATGACGGCCGCCACGACGGCGCTCACGATACCTGATGCTGCCTTCATGCGGCCTTGATACCTTTTCTCGAAGTCCCCACGGCGAGAAATCCGGACGTCGCGGTGTTGCAAGCTACCGTAATAGCCGGATTTTCCCTACACGCAAGGTTCTCGGTTAACATGCGTTTACTTCGCGCGCGTGCGTGACATTCCCGTCACGCCTATGCCGCCGCATGGTAAACGAGACCTTCCCGCCAATGCCGCCGCCAAGCCATTCTCTCAACGATTTCAACATGCAATCAGATCGTTCCAGAGTACGAACGCCATGAAGCCAAGGACCAGGAACAGCCCGACGCGATAGACCGCTTCCATGACCCGTTCCGAGACGGGACGTCCGGTGGCGGCCTCGACGCCATAGAAAACCAGATGCCCTCCGTCGAGGGGTGGAATCGGCAGCAGATTGAGAATCCCGATGCCGACCGACAGAAGTGCGGTCAGCTGGACGAGCCATTCGAAGCCGAGCGCAGCCGCCCTGCCCGCCATGTCTGCTATCTTCACCGGACCGCCGAGCTGACATTTGTCCTCGCGGCCGACGATGAACCGGCGCAGGAACTGGCCGGTCCTGACGATGATCTGGCCAGTCTCGGCGACCGCCTCCGCGAATGCCTCGCCAGGCCCATATTCGATCAGGCGGGGCTGGCCGAGCTCTTCGTTGTTCACAACGCCGATGACGCCGATTCGAACCACATTGCCGAGGGCGTCGGTCGTCTCGGTGAGTTCCGGCGTCGCGACCAGGGTTATCTCCTGTTCGCCGCGAAGCATGACGAACACGATTTCATCGCCCGCCCGCCCGGAGACGTAGCGCTGGACGTCGGCGAAGGTCTCGACGCGCGCGCCGTCAACGCTGACGAAACGGTCGCCCGGCAGGAACCCCGCGATCTCGGCGGGGCTTCCCGCCCGCACTTCGGCGACCATGGGCTCGGAGACGTAGCGGCCGTAGATACCGAAGAGCGCGGCGAAGACCGCGATGGTCAGAATGAAGTTCGCGAGCGGCCCGGCGACGACGGTCAGCGCCCGCTTCCAGACTGGCTGCGTGTGAAAGGCAACGCGCCTTTGCGCTTCGCTCAGGGAATCGGATTCGGCCCTGTCCGGCTTGCTGGTGACCGCCATGTCGCCGACGAACTTGACGTATCCTCCCAGCGGTATCGCACTGAGTTTCCAGCGCGTTCCCGAGCGATCGGTGAAGCCCGCCAGTTCGGGGCCGAAGCCGATCGAGAAAGCCGTGACGCCGATGCCGCAGAGCCTGCCGACCAGATAGTGCCCAAGCTCGTGCACGAAGACGACGACGATCAGTACGAAAAGGAAGGGCACCAAGGTGCCGAAGAGGATGCCGTCCGCGCCCAGGATCGTGTTGAACAGGTCGGACAAGGGAACTCCTGGGCTAGATCGGCGAAAGCCGATCAATCTGGCTGGAATCCCGGCGATTCCGTGGCTCTGGGACCATGTCCGCCCAGCCTGACGCGGGGCTTGCGGTCACACGGGAAAGAGGCGCATGGCGGGATCGTCGAAGCCGCCGGCCGCGATGAGGACGAGGTATAGCAGGATCGCCGCCGCCACAAGGCCGTCGACCCGGTCCATCACTCCCCCGTGGCCAGGAATCAGCTGGCTGGAATCCTTGACGCCGTGACGGCGCTTGACGGCCGATTCGAACAGGTCGCCAATTTGGGCCGCGACCGAAATGACCGCGGCAAGCGGAACCAGCGCCATGTGAAAGTGACCGACCGCGGCGGCGACGGACAGCCCGGCAACGGTTCCGCCGACCGCTCCGCCGACAGCGCCGCTCCATGTCTTTCCCGGCGATATGGAAGGAGCGAGCTTGGGCCCACCGACCGCGCGCCCGACAAAATACGCAAGAATGTCGGTCGCCCACACGGTCGCGAACAGGAACAGGATCGTCCAGAGGCCAGCCAGGCCGTCCCCCCGCAATTCGGCCAGCGCAACGCCCGACAGGGCGGCATACGCATAGCCTGCGCTCGTCGCGCGTCCGTCTCCCCTGAACGCCGCCTCCAGGGCCGTCGCCAACAGCCCGGCGGCAAGAATTCCGAACACGATGGTTTCTGGCCGACCCGCAACGAGCAGCAGGAAACCGGCGGCAAGCCCGGCGAACGGCACAAGGCCGGATCGCCATTGGAGCCGCCCGGAAATCAGCAGCCATTCATAGAGGATCACCAGCGCGATCACCGCAGCGAGCACGCGGAACCATGTCCCGCCAAGCCATGTGAGCGCCAGGACGGGGATCGCCAGGACGATCGCCGACACCACACGGGTCTGCAGGTTGGTCATCGCCCGCTGGTCTCTCGCTCCGCCACCGTCAGTAGGCGACGTCGCGCGCCGGGATCCCGCCAAAGCGGCGTTCACGCGACGCGAAGGCATCCAGGGCCGCTGCGAGGTCGGCGCGTCCGAAGTCGGGCCAATAGCAAGACAGGAACACCAACTCACTGTAGGCGGCCTGCCACAGCAGGAAATTCGACAGGCGCAACTCGCCGCTGGTGCGGATCACCAGGTCAGGATCCGGAATACCCGTCGTGTCCAGGTAACCGGCGATCAGTTCAGGCGTGATCGAGCCCGCATCCAGCCTGCCGGCGCTCGCTTCGATCGCGATGCGGCGCGCGGCGCGGGCGATCTCGTCGCGGCTTCCGTAGTTGAACGCGATGACCAGATTGAGGTTCTCGTTCGAGCGCGTGAGGTTCTCGGCCTCTTCGAGCAACGATGCTATGTCAGGCTCCAGGCCGCTGCGTTCGCCGATGACCCGGACCCTCACCCCGTTCTGGTGGAGTTCCGCGAGGTCGCGCCGAATGAAGAGGCGCAGCAATCCCATGAGGTCGGTGACCTCGGCCTTCGGGCGCGACCAGTTCTCGGATGAGAAGGCATAGACGGTCAGCCAGGCGATCCCGAGTTCGCCAGCGGCCCGGACGGTCTGGCGGAGCGCCTCGACGCCGGCTCGGTGCCCGGCGATGCGAGGCAAGCCGCGCGCTTTCGCCCAACGGCCGTTGCCGTCCATGATGATCGCAACATGCGCGGGCGTCGTCATCGTCCGTCCAGCCTGCCGTCATGCCGCCTCGGGTCAGACGTGCATGATCTCCGCTTCCTTCTCGGAAAGCATCCCATCGATAATCGAGATCGTGTCGTCAGTGAGTTTCTGTACGCGATCGTGCTGCTGCCGGGAGTCGTCCTGACTGATCACACCGTCCTTCTCGGCCTTCTTGGCGTGCTCCATGCCGTCACGCCGAACATGGCGCGCCGCGACGCGGGCGTTCTCGGCATACTGGTGCGCGATCTTGACGAGTTCCTTGCGCCGCTGCTCGTTGAGTTCGGGCAGGGGTATCCGCAGCGTCGTTCCGTCGACGATCGGGTTGAAGCCGAGATTCGCCTCGCGGATCGCCCGGTCGACGGCGCCGACAAGGGTCTTGTCCCAAACCGAAACCGACAGCATCCGGGCCTCCGGCACGGAGACCGTCGCGACCTGGTTGATCGGCATCGAACCACCATATGCGGTGACCTGCACGGGATCGAGAAGGTTGCTCGAGGCTCGGCCGGTCCGCAGCGAGGCAATGTCGTTCCGGAAGGCGGTCACCGCACCCTCCATACGCCGCTGCAAGTCCTTGAAATCCACGCCGTCAGACATCTTCGCCTCCCCCTCCGCCGTTAGAGCGATGTTCGAACATTGCTCTATGTATCCGCAACGACGGTACAGCGTCCGCCGCCCGTCAGGATCGCACCAAACCCGCCCCTTTCGTGGATCGAGTAGACGATTATCGGAATGTTGTTTTCGCGCGCAAGGGCAATCGCCGCCGTATCCATGATGGACAGACCCCTGGCCAGCACTTCCTGGTGGGTGATGCGCGAATAGCGGACGGCCGCGGCGTCCTTTTTCGGATCGGCGGAGTAGACGCCGTCGACCTGGGTTCCCTTGAAAAGCGCGTCAGCGCCAATCTCCGCAGCCCGAAGGGCGGCGGCGGAATCCGTGGTGAAGAAGGGATTTCCGGTGCCGCCAGCGAAGACGACCACCTTCCCCTGGTTCATGTAGGACGTCGCCTGCCGCTGCGAGAAGCTCTCGCAGATCTCGGGCATCGCTATGGCGGACAACACGACCGTGTCGACGCCGAGCTTTACCAGCGAGGTGCGTAGCGCGAGCGAGTTGATGACGGTCGCCAGCATGCCCATGTGGTCGCCGGTGACACGATCGCCGCCCTTCGACGCGACGGCGACCCCGCGAAAAATATTGCCTCCGCCGATCACCACGCCGACCTCGACGCCAAGATCGCGCGCGTCTTTGATGTCGGCGGCGATGCGGTCGACCACGGAGACGTCGATGCCGAAGCCCTGCTCGCCCATCAGGGCCTCGCCAGAAGCCTTCAGGAGCACGCGTCGATAGATGGGCTCCGCCGCCATACAATCCTCGTTTGCCGCACAGCGGTCCCGATACACGAAGGGCGCCGCGATGTCACGCGGCGCCCTCGCCAAAAAACGCGCCGAAGCGCCTGATCCACCGTTACTTTTTGACGGCGGCGGCGACCTCGGCAGCGAAGTCCGACGTCTCTTTTTCGATGCCTTCGCCGAGCGCGTAGCGCACGAATCCGGTGATCCTGGCGCTTGCGCCGATATCCTTCTCGGCGTCCTTGAGGGCCTTCTCGACCGTCACGTCGGGATTGAGCACGAACGCCTGCTTCAGAAGCACGACTTCCTCGTAGAACTTGCGCAACCGCCCCTCGACCATCTTCTCGATGATGTTCTCCGGCTTTCCCGACTGGCGCGCCTGGTCGGCGAAGATGTTCTTCTCGCGGGCGACGACGGCCGGATCGATTTCGTCGGCCGTCAGAGCGAGCGGATTGGTCGCGGCGACGTGCATGGCCACCTGGCGGGCGAAGGCGCGGGCGGCGTCGACGCTGCCAGAGGTCTCGATGGCCACGAGCACTCCCATCTTGCCAAGGCCGTCGGCGACGGAGTTGTGAACGTAGGTCGCAACCACGCCCGCTGAAACCGCAAGCTTCGTCGAGCGGCGAAAGCCCATGTTCTCGCCGATGGTGCCGACGGCGTCCTTGATGGTGTCCGCGACGGACTTGTCGGAATGCGGATACTTCGCGGCCGCGACCTTGTCGGTCTCGCCATAGGCGAGAGCAACCTTGGCGACGTTTCGCACGATTTCCTGAAACTGGTCGTTGCGGGCGACGAAGTCGGTCTCGGAGTTGACCTCGACGACCGCCGCCTCGCGCAGTCCGGCATCGACGGCGACAAGGCCCTCGGCCGCGGTGCGACCGGCCTTCTTGTCAGCCTTCGAGATGCCCTTCTTGCGCAGCCAGTCGACCGCTTCCTCCATGTTGCCGTCCGTCGCCGCGAGCGCGGCCTTGCAGTCCATCATGCCCGCGCCGGTCAAGTCGCGCAGCTCTTTCACCTGCGAAGCGGAAATCGTCATTTGAGCCTCTTTGTCTTCTCATGCATGCGACGCACCGCCGGAACTCCGGGGTGCGCCGATCGCGCCCGCTGGCGCCGGAATGTCATGGCGGGACCAGCGGCCCCGATCGGATCAGGCGGCCGGCTTGTCGTCGGCTGGCTGGTCGAGCGCCGGCTCCACAGGCGCCTCCGCCGACGCACCGATGTCGATGCCCAGCGAACCCTGCTGACGAGCGATCCCGTCGATCGCGGCCTTGGCGACAAGATCGCAGTAGAACTGGATGGCGCGGGCTGCGTCGTCATTGCCCGGGATCGGGAAATCGACCGGATCCGGGTCGCAGTTGGAATCGATCACCGCGACGACCGGGATACCGAGCCGCTTCGCCTCCTGGATCGCGATCGCCTCCTTGTTGGTGTCCACGACGAACATCAGGTCCGGGGTCGAGCCCATGTCCTTGATGCCGCCGAGCGCCTTGTTCAGCTTCTCGCGTTCGCGATCGAGGTTGAGGCGCTCCTTCTTGGTGAAGCCCTGGGCTTCGCCGCCGAGCATCTCGTCGAGCTTGCGCAGGCGCGAGATCGAGTTGGAGATCGTCTTCCAGTTGGTGAGCATGCCGCCCAGCCAGCGGGAGTTGACGTAATACTGCGCCGACCGCTGCGCCGCGTCGGCGATGATGTCGGAAGCCTGGCGCTTGGTGCCGACGAACAACACGCGACCGCCAGCGGCGACGGTGTCGGAAACCTGCTTGAGCGCCTGGTGCAGCAGCGGCACGGTCTGGGACAGGTCGATTACGTGGATGTTGTTGCGTGCGCCGTAGATGTAGGGCGCCATCTTCGGGTTCCAGCGGTGCGTCTGGTGGCCGAAGTGCACGCCAGCCTCAAGCAGCTGGCGCATGGAGAACTCTGGCAGAGCCATGCGATACGTCCTTTCCGGTTAGCCTCCACGGACGTCGACGTTTCGCGAAGATCGCTTGCGCCACCGGCGGTCGCCGCCGGATTTCTCCCGGCCGGAAACCAAGTCCGTGTGTGGAATGGCGCGGCATATAGAGGCAGAAGCGACGAAAAGCAACCCGGGCCGAACGCACGCTCAGGCCGCGATCGACACGGCCCGCGATCTGACCTTGCGAAGCAGGCCGACAATTTCCTCCCGGCTCGCGGGAAGCGCACCGAGCCGAAGCGCACGGTCGCGTTCGGTCGCCGTGATGTCGTAGTGCGGCGCCGCCGTCCTTGGCGGCCCCTGGTAGGAAAGTCGGTGAATGCCCAGGCTGGCCGCGAAGCGGTGCAACTCGATCGTGTCGTCGGCCATCAGGTGGCACCAGCGGCGCCCGGCCCAGAACCAGATCGGCTGATCGACATAGACCGCCAAGCTCTACTGCCCGCAGGGTTTGGGCATGTCGTAGAGCGCCAGGTCGACGAGCTTGCCCGTCATCGAGAAGTCGCCATAGTCCATTGTGAGGTCGCGGGTCACGCCGTTCTCGTGGAGCTTGAACGAGATCCGGTACTCGGGAAGCTCCTCCCCTTCCTCCGTCGCCAGATCGAAATAGGCAATATCGACCGGCCAGAAGTGCTCTCTCGCGATCGGAGCGATCGCCTTGGATTCCGGATCGCCGCCCTCGGGACCTTCTTCCTTGCCGATGATGACCGTCGTCGTCATCACCTTGTCGGCGTCCTCCGAGCCGTCGAACAGCGTCGTCTCGTAAAAGGTCTCGCCGCCATTCGCCTTGCCGATGAGCTCGATCAGGTGCTGGGTCGGGAACTGCGTCACGGCGAATTCGTGCTCAGCCTCGGAAGGCTTGTCGAGATCCACCTTGAGCCCATCCGGGCCAACCGATGCCTTTCCCCGGACCTCACGGTCGGGGTTCTGGTCGACGAAGGATTTCGTCACGAAGGAGAACGACTTGCCGTCGCCCTCCTCGTAGGTGGTCGTCTGCTGGTCGGTGAGTCGCGAGACTTCGCGCGTGTCGATCCGGGTGACGAAGCGGAACGTGACGGTGTATCCCTCGCAGGCGGAGCCGTTGAACTCGTAGACCATGCGTCCGGAGAGGCCGGTGATCCCTGAACGCTCGCTCGCGGTATCGAGCGCAAGGTCGTAGACGGCCCGGTGAGGGACAAGCGCGGTCGCCGCCAGCGCCGGCGCCGCGGTCCCGGCCGCTGCGGATCCCGCAACGAGCCACAATGTCAATTGGCTGAGCCGCATCGTTCACTCCGTTGACGCGATCCGAGACCGCTTGTCTTCGCGTCCAAGATTATCGAATGTCGTGGCGGAAGCGAGGCATTTCGACTCGGTCCGCCCTGCCGGAGGATTGCACAATGAACCCGACCATCGAAAGCCGGCTGAAGGAACTCGGCGTCACGCTGCCCGTCGCCGCCGCCCCGGCGGCCAACTACCTGCCTTTCATGCCGACAGGCAACCTCGTCTTCACCGCGGGTCAACTGCCGCTGAGGGATGGCAAGCTCGCCTGGAAAGGCCTTCTCGGCCGGGATCTCGACACCGCGACGGGACGTGAGGCGGCGAAGCTTTGCGCAATCAACGTGCTTGCCCAGGCGAAAGCCGCGATCGGCGATCTGGCCGGGATCAAGCGCATCGTCAAGATCACCGTGTTCGTCGCCTCTACGCCCGACTTCACGGAACAGCACCTCGTCGCCAACGGGGCGTCGGACTTCCTCGTCGCCGTTCTCGGCGAGGCGGGAAAGCACGCGCGCTCGGCCGTCGGCACGGCTTCGCTGCCGCTCGATGCGCCGGTCGAGGTCGAGGCAATCCTCGAGGTTGCGTGATGGTAAGACTCGCCTGGCTGACCGCACGCCCGATAGCCCATCGCGGCTTCCACGACATGAACAAGGCACGCTGGGAGAACACGCTCTCGGCTTTCGACGCCGCCGCCAGGCGCAACTACGCCATCGAATGCGATGTGCATCTGACCTCGGACGGCGTGCCCGTCGTCTTTCATGACGACCAGCTCGAAAGGCTGACCGGCACGAAAGGCCTGTTCTGGCAACGCACGTCCGGCGAACTGACGAGCCTCAGAGTTGGCGGCACCGACGACCGCGTTCCAACGCTTGCCCAAGCGCTCGAAAAGGTCGCCGGCCGCGTGCCGATCGTGATCGAACTCAAGGGCATCGCCGGCCATGACGACGGCCTCGTGGGGGCGGTCGCCAGGGTGCTCGAAAAGTATCGCGGCAAGGCGGCCATCATGTCCTTCGATCACTGGCTGATCCGGCAGTTTCCCCGCCACATGCCCGACGTTCCAGCTGGCCTCACGGCCTGGGGGGACAACGAGCAGCAATGGGAAGCCCACTTCTCGATGCTGGCCTACGGCGTTTCCTTCGTCTCCTATGCAGTGGATCATCTGCCGAACCCGTTCGTCACGTTCGTTCGCGAGCGGCTGAAGATGCCGGTCATCACCTGGACGGTTCGCGACCAGGCAGCGGTGAAGAAGACCTTCGCTCATGCCGACCAGATGACGTTTGAGGGCTTCGAGCCCAAGAAGAAGACGGCCTGACCCCTTCCTTCGGGTCGCGTGCGGACCCAGATTAGAGCCATGACCAAAAGGACTGCCGAAGGGGAGGCCGATCCGCGGCGCAGTTATGCCGTGCGGGTCGCCACAAGCGTCGGCGATTTCACCCGCGACGAATGGGACAGCCTGACCGGGACGCTGCGCGGCGGACCGGCCCCGTACAATCCATTCGTCTCACACGCGTTCCTGAGCGCGCTCGAGGATTCCGGCTGCGCTGTGGCTCGAACCGGGTGGCAGGGGCATCATCTCAGGCTGGAGACGAGCGAGGGACGGCTCCTCGGCGCCCTGCCCTGCTATCTCAAGTCCCACAGCCAGGGCGAATACGTCTTCGATCACGGCTGGGCCGACGCCTTCGAGCGCGCCGGCGGGAACTACTATCCGAAGCTCCAGGCATCGACGCCGTTCACGCCCGTCACCGGCCCCCGTCTGCTCGTATCGGCCGACGAGGACGCCAATGCCGTCCGCCAGGGCCTCTCGACCGGGCTGAAGGCGGTCTGCGATCGGCTCGGCGTATCCTCCGCGCATGTCACCTTCGCGGAAGACCCGGACATCGAAGCGCTGACCGGGGCCGGTTTCCTGCTCAGGAACGATCAGCAGTTCCATTTCATCAACCAGGGCTACGGCAGTTACGACGACTTCCTGTCGTCGCTCGCGTCACGCAAGCGCAAGGCTCTGAAGAAGGAGCGGCGCGAGGCGCTGGCGAACGGAATCTCCATCGAATGGCTGACCGGCAAGCACATCACCGAAGCCGCATGGGACGCCTTCTTCGCCTTCTACATGGACACCGGCGGCCGCAAATGGGGCCGGCCCTATCTCAATCGAAGGTTCTTCTCGCTGATCGGCGAGCGCATGCCCGATGACATCCTCCTCGTCATGGCGAGGCGGGAGGGCCGATGGATCGCCGGCGCGCTGAACTTCATCGGCTCGGACCGCCTCTATGGCCGCAACTGGGGTTGCACCGAGGACCATCCCTTCCTGCATTTCGAGGTCTGCTACAATCAGGCTATCGACTTCGCCATCGCCAACGGACTCGCGGTTGTCGAGGCAGGCGCGCAGGGCGAGCACAAGCTGGCGCGTGGCTATCGGCCGGTGATGACACGCTCGGCGCACCATATCGCGCATCCCGGGCTGCGCCGCGCGGTCGCGGACTACCTGGTCGGCGAGCGCAAGGAGGTCGAGCGCATCGGGTCCTATTTAGACGAGCACACACCGTTCAGGAAGGACGCCTAGCCGGATTCCGCAAGGCCGTGATGCGCTTGCGTTTCCTTGGCCTCCTGCCGTACTGCCTGTTGCCGATGCCCTCGCCAGGAGCCACCGATGACCGCCTACGACCCGTCAAACGTCTTCGCGAAGATCCTGCGCGGTGAACTTCCCGCGCACAGGCTCTTCGAAGACGACGACACGCTCGCAATCATGGACATCATGCCGCGCGGCGACGGCCACTGCCTCGTCATTCCCAAGGCGCCCTCGAGAAACATCTTCGACGTCGAGTTTGAAAGTCTCGCAGCCGTGATGCGCACTACGCAACATCTCTCGCGAGCGGTCAGGGAGGCTTTCGGCGCCGACGGGGTGACGATCCAGCAGTTCAACGAGGCGGCGGGCGGCCAGGTGGTGTTTCACCTGCACGTTCACGTCATTCCGCGTTTCGACGGCGTGTCCCTCCGTCCGCATACCGGTCAAATGGAGGAGCAGGACGTTCTCGCCGCGAACGCCGAGAAGATCCGCGCCGCGCTCGCCGCTCAGGCCAGATAGAGACCGGCGACCAGAACGATCTCCCCGGCCGCAATGCCGATCAGCATGCGCTTTCCCACCAGCAGATAGACCATGAAGCCCAACGCCGCCGCGCCGATCCTGAGCGCCAGCGGCGCGTCGGCCAGCGCGCCGCCGGGGAAAACGATCAGATTGCCGATCACCCCGGCGACCAGTGCGGTCGCGACGCATCGCACAAGGACCAGGATTTCGGAATCGTCGGCGATGCGTCCACCGAACACGACGCCAAGATAGCGCCATGTGTCGGTGGCCAGCCATCCGGCGAAGAGGATGAAGGCATACGGCCACCACCAGGCATCGATCGCGGTGAACGTCATGCCCGTCTGGCCGTCATGCGATGCAGCGCATAGGCGAGTCCTCCGCCGATCGCCCCCGCGGCCAGCAGGTCGATGGCCGGCCACATGAGATGGAAAGCCGGGCCGACGACCATGCCGGCGACCAGCGCCAGATGACCTGCCCGCTCTCGCGCCGAGCCCCAGAGCGAGGTCAGAAAATACATCGGCGTCAGCAGAAGCAAGGCGGCCGAGAGTTCGGGCGGCAGATCACCCGCGACCGCGAACACGACGATCACGGTCGCGATGTTGATGAGGATGAGGACGATGGCGAGGCCGGCGTACCAGCTCGTGCGCATCGGCCTCGGAATCGTCCGAAGCCGTTCCATCCCCAGAACCCAGGATGTCACCGCGACGAAGTGCGACAGCGCGAACAACACCCATCGCGGCGTCGACGGCCCACGGAGCTCGGGCATCAGCGACATCGTCATCGGCATCAGACGCACCGAAGACAGCGCCACAGCGAGCGCGGCGCCCCAGATCGTCGCTCCCGAGGCGACCGCGCCGATAAGGACCACCTTCGCCGGCAGGGCCCATATGACCGACACCATGAAGACGGTCTGCACCAGGGTGAACCCGTTTTCCCGCGCCAATCCGCCGAACCCGACGAACGCCGTGCAGAGGATCAGCCCCGGTACCGAGAACGCATTCGTCGCGCCGCGCAGGAACCACCCCGCGCGGCCGATCGACGTTGTCTCGCTATCCGGATCGGTGGCCACGATGGCCGCCTAGCATGCGGTCGACACCTTGGCGACCGCCATTTCGGCATGGCGGCGACGCCGTGCCGATCAGCCCTTGCGCGGAAGCTGCGGCACGAGGCTGCGCTTGGAGCCGTCCTTGCCGGCCTGCGGCGTCTTCGCCTTCGCCACTTTCTTGGGCGCCCGCTTCGCGGCCGCACGCTTCGGAGCCGGTTTGGGTTCTTCCTTCTTTGGCTTCACCGGGACCTCATCCGCGACCGCGTCGAGCTTGAGGCCACTCTCGCCGGTGTCCTTTTTCTCCACGGTAATGCGCACGGTGCCACCCTTGCGCAACTTGCCGAACAGAACCTCATCCGCCAGGGGCTTCTTGATATGCTCCTGGATGACGCGACCGAGCGGACGTGCGCCCATGCGTTCGTCGTAGCCCTTGTCGGCCAGCCAGGCGACCGCATCCTGCGACAGGTCGAACGTGACCCCGCGCTCGGAAAGCTGAGCCTCGAGCTGCATGACGAACTTCTGGACGACCTGGTGAATCACCGGCACCGGCAGCGAGCCGAAGGGGATGATGGCGTCCAGGCGGTTGCGGAACTCCGGCGTGAACAGGCGGTTGATCGCCTCGATGTCGTCGCCCTCGCGCTTGGTCGATCCGAAACCGATCGCGGCACGCTGTGCGTCCGATGCGCCGGCATTCGTGGTCATGATCAGGATCACGTTCCGGAAGTCGATCTGCTTGCCGTTGTGGTCGGTCAGCTTGCCGTGATCCATGACCTGCAGGAGGATGTTGAACAGGTCCGGATGAGCCTTCTCGACCTCGTCCAGCAGGAGCACGCAATGCGGATGCTGGTCGACGCCGTCGGTCAGCAGACCACCCTGGTCGAAGCCGACATAGCCTGGAGGCGCGCCGATGAGACGGCTGACCGTGTGTCGCTCCATGTATTCCGACATGTCGAAGCGCAGCAGTTCGACGCCCAATGAAGCCGCAAGCTGCTTGGCGACCTCGGTCTTGCCGACGCCGGTCGGGCCCGAGAACAGATAGCAGCCGATCGGTTTCTCCGGCTCGCGCAGGCCCGCCCGGGCGAGCTTGATCGCGGAGGACAGCGCGGAGATCGCCGTGTCCTGCCCGTAGACCACGCGCTTCAGTTCCGCATCGAGGCTGGCAAGCACCTTCTCGTCGTCGGCCGACACGGTCTTCGGCGGAATGCGAGCCATGGTCGCCACGGTCGCCTCGATCTCCTTCACCGAGATCGTCTTCTTGCGCTTGTTCTCGGGCAGAAGCATCTGCGAGGCGCCGGTCTCGTCGATCACGTCGATCGCCTTGTCCGGCAGTTTGCGATCGTTGATGTAGCGGGCCGAGAGTTCCACCGCCGCCTTGATGGCGTCGTTGGTGAATTTCACCTTGTGGAAGTCCTCGTAGTAGGGCTTCAGCCCCTTCATGATCTCGATCGCGTCGTCGACGGTCGGCTCGTTCACGTCGATCTTCTGGAACCGGCGAACCAGCGCCCGGTCCTTCTCGAAGAACTGACGGAACTCCTTGTAGGTCGTGGATCCGATGCAGCGGATCGTCCCCGACGAGAGCGCGGGCTTGAGCAGGTTCGATGCATCCATCGCGCCGCCGGAGGTCGCGCCCGCGCCGATCACCGTGTGGATCTCGTCGATGAACAGGATCGCGCCCGCATACTCCTCCAGTTCCTTCACGACCTGCTTGAGGCGCTCCTCGAAGTCGCCGCGATAACGGGTTCCGGCAAGCAACGTGCCCATGTCGAGCGCGAAGATGGTCGAGCCGGTCAGCACGTCCGGCACATCGCCTTCGACGATGCGCTTCGCGAGCCCCTCGGCTATCGCCGTCTTGCCGACGCCGGGATCGCCGACATAGAGCGGGTTGTTCTTGGAGCGACGGCAGAGCACCTGGATGGTGCGGTTGATCTCGCTCTCGCGGCCGATCAGCGGATCGATGCGGCCAGCCTTGGCCTTCTGGTTCAAGTTCACGCAATAGGCCGACAGCGCATCCTGCTGTTTCTTCGCCTTGCCGTTGTCCTCCTGCCCCTCCGGACCGGACTGATTGCCGGCCTCGTCGTCCGCGCCGCGCGGGGTGCGCGATTCGGACGCGCCGGGCCGCTTGGCGATGCCATGACTGATGTAGTTGACCGCGTCGTAGCGGGTCATCTGCTGTTCCTGGAGGAAGTACGCGGCATGGCTCTCGCGCTCGGCGAAGATCGCGACCAGCACATTGGCGCCGGAAACCTCTTCGCGCCCTGACGACTGCACATGGATCACGGCGCGCTGGATGACCCGCTGGAATCCGGCGGTCGGCTTGGAATCCTCGTCATAGCCGGTGACGAGATTGTCGAGCTCGGTATCGATGTAGCCCAGCACGGTCTGCTTCAGCTCATCGAGGTCGACATTGCAGGCGCGCATGACCGCAGCCGCGTCCTGGTCGTCGATCAGGGCGAGCAGCAGGTGTTCCAGCGTCGCATATTCGTGATGCCGTTCGTTGGCGAGGGTCAGCGCCTGGTGCAGCGCCTTCTCGAGTCCTTGGGAGAATGCGGGCATCAATTCCTCACTTCTTCTCCATCACGCACTGCAAGGGGTGCTGGTGCTGACGGGCAAAATCCATGACTTGAGACACTTTGGTCTCGGCCACCTCGAAGGTGTAGACGCCGCATTCGCCGACGCCGTGATTGTGCACATGGAGCATGATTCGCGTGGCGTCCTCGCGGTTCTTCTGGAAAAACCGCTCCAGCACATGCACCACGAACTCCATGGGCGTGTAGTCGTCGTTGAGAATCAGAACGCGGTAGAGACTTGGCTTCTTGGTCTTCGACTTGGTCTTGGTGATGACCGCCGTCCCGCGCCCCGGGCCGTTGCCGCCGTCGCCGCCGTTCTGCATTCCCGCCAAACCCGGTCGCATGGCCGCTTTGCCGATTTTCAATCGTCCCTTCCTCGTCGCCGGGCTTTATGAAGTGCCCCGGATGTAGGTGCTTCGGACAGGATTGTAAGGCCTTTGAAGGCGCTGACAATATGGCCGAACGGGGAGGTGTGGCCGAAACTCCGTCATTCCCGGGGCGGCTGCCGGGCGCAAAAAACGGCCGCAAGAATGCGGCCGCGATGCTCGACAGGACGTTGAAGCGCTTAGGCTACCTCGCCTTGACCGCCGCAGTCTCGATAGGCTTGTAGGCCTCCTTCGCCAGATCGGCGAACATGTCGCTCATCTTCGTAGCCTGGGCGACAAAGGACTCATAGGCAACCTTGCCGTAGTCCGCCTGGATCTCGAGCGCCTTCTCGACGGACTTGGCCGCGAGCATTTTTTCCAGCGCCGCGCTTCCGGTCTCGTACGACTTCTTGGCGTACTCGGTTGCCTCGGCGGCGATCGACTGAAGCGACGTGGAGAGCGCCGCGAAGCTCTTCAGGCTCGCATCCATGTAATCCTTGCCGGCCTTGCTGACTTCCTCGAAGGACTGCGTCATGTCCATTCCTCGCTGACTGCGGTTGGGAAACTGGCGCACCATTGTGCGATGCAGTCAATGTATTGTGCGATGCACAATGTGTCAAACCTGCAGTCCGCCTCGTCATCATGCCCGAGCGATCCACCCACCTCGTCTCACCCGTCCCGACAGTGATAGGGTGCCGTATCGCCATTGCGTGCAACAGCCGAGATAAAGCCCATGGAAAAGACCTATCCCGTCATGCGATCGGACGCCGAGTGGCGTGGCCTGCTCACGCCCGAGCAGTATTATGTCATGCGCCAGCATGGGACCGAACGGCCCGGAAGCTGCGCACTGCTCGCGGAGAAGCGGCCCGGAGCCTTCCTTTGCGTCGGGTGCGACCGACCTGTGTTCGAAGGAAAAGTGAAGTTCGAGAGCGGCACAGGCTGGCCGAGCTTCAACGAACCAGTCAAGGGGGCCGTCGAGATCACCACCGACCGAAGCCATGGCATGGTGCGCACCGAGGTGCACTGCGCAACCTGCGGCAGCCACCTCGGACACGTCTTCCCTGACGGTCCGCCGCCGACCTACCAGCGCTACTGCATCAACGGCGTCGCGCTGGAGTTCAAGCCCGCCGGCTGAGCGTCCCCGCCGGCCAAGCCGCATCTTCTTCGGGTCGACGGTTTTCTCCGCGCAACAGTGCTCGGTTCGATTTTCCTCGATTGCGCGGCAATTCGTGAACGATCCGGTTACCCTAAACGGATTGGTAACGCCGCCGCCCTAGATTGCCCGGATGCGAGCCGACGCCTTTGACGGCTCGCCTCCAATAAGCAGTCAAAGGGTGTGACAGTGAGTAAGGCGTTGGCGGCCCCCCTCTCCATTTCTTCCGCGAAGACCGTTTTGACATTCCTGGCGGCGCTGGCGATGGTCTTCGCCATCGGCATGCGCCAGGCCGATGCTGCAAAATACGCAGCCATCGTGGTCGACGCGAATACCGGCAAGACCCTCTTCGCATCGTCTGCGGACGCGGCGCGCTACCCCGCCTCGCTGACCAAGATGATGACGCTCTACATGGTGTTCGAGGCGCTCTCGACCGGCAAGCTGAAGAAGACGACGCCGATCAAGTTCT
Organism: Rhizobiaceae bacterium; assembly: GCA_050184585.1. Classification (GTDB taxonomy): domain Bacteria; phylum Pseudomonadota; class Alphaproteobacteria; order Rhizobiales; family Rhizobiaceae; genus JBFXAF01. The sequence goes on from JBFXAF010000001.1 coordinate 636,133, forward strand.
CGGTGCAGGCCTCAGCCAAGCCGCCGACGAAGCTCGGCGTGAAAGCGGGTGGGTCGGTCAGCGTCGAGACGATCATCTACTCGCTCGTCACCAAGTCGGCGAACGACGCAGCCGCCGCGGTCGCCGAGCATCTTGGTGGCTCCGAAGCGGGTTTCGCCCGGATCATGACCCAGAAGGCGCGCCAGCTCGGCATGAAGAACACCGTGTTCCGCAATGCGTCCGGCCTGCCGGATTCAGCGCAGCATTCGACTGCCCGCGACATGGCTGTCCTCGGTATCGCGCTGCGTGAGCACTATCCGCAGTACTACAAGTATTTTTCCACCCGCTCCTTCACGTTCGGCAAGCACCGCATGGCCAACCACAACCGCCTGCTCGGCCGGGTGAAAGGCGTGGACGGCATCAAGACGGGGTATACGCGAGCCTCGGGATTCAATCTGGTTTCCTCGGTCAGGTCCGGCGACCGCTCGATCGTGGCGGTGGTGATGGGCGGACAGAGCGGCCGAAGCCGCGACAACCACATGGCCGAGCTGATCAAGAAGTATCTGCCGAACGCATCGACCCGCGATCGCGGCGCACTCGTCGCAAAGGTTTCGCCCAGCGAGTTCATCTCGGCGGGCGAAGCTGTCGCCGCGGCGATGGTGCTGCCGAAGAAGAATGCGCCGACCCCGATGGAGCGGCCCGGCGTCGCTGCTGCCGCGGAGCGGGAGCCGGTTGTGCAGGCCTACGCGGCGGAACCCGCCGCCCGCGCCGCCGACATCGACCCCGTCAGTACCGCTTCGACCGCCTCGGACGCGCCGTCGGGATGGGCCGTGCAGGTCGGAGCCTCGCCGAGCGAGCGCGAGGCGCGGGGTGTTCTCTCCAAGGTCTCCGGCTCGGCTCCCCGAGTCGTCACGGCGGACGCAGGCTACACCGTCACCTTCGAGAAGGACGGCGTGACCTACTTCCGTGCGCGCTTCGGCGGCTTCTCGTCGAAGTCGGCCGCCTGGAACGCCTGCGGCGCGCTGAAGAAGAAGAAGATCGACTGCTACGCGGTGCTTCAGTAACGGCCAGTCGGCCGCCTCCGGAATGTTCGGTGTCGAAGGAGAGCTAGTTGTGATCGGAGAGCAGGACGTCCTTGGCTTCGTTGATCCGCGCGGCAAGGAACGAGGAGCCGCCCATATCGGGGTGCAGGCGCTGCATCAGGCGGCGGTGCGCCTTGCGGACATCCGCCGCGGAAGCCCCAGATTCAAGACCAAGGACCTTGTAGGCCTCCTCCTTAGTCATGGCGCCAGAACCTGGCGCAACTCCCTTCCGGTCGTCACCGTGCGCTTGAGCGTCGTCGCGCCAGACGGGAAACCGGCCGTCAAGATACGTCTCAAGTAGTTGCAGGCTCTCGCCGTCGCCGGCGAGATCGACGCGCAGTTCCAAGAGTTCGGCGAGCTTCATCTCGCCAAGCACGCGATTCTCGTGGCGCCCCGCGAGCACCATCCCCTCCAGGCCGCCGGTCTCGTGATCGAGTTCCATCTCGAGCGCGGCCGTGCGCACGCTCGACTTCTTCCGGCGCCCGCCGCCGCTCCCTCGTGGTCCGCGAAGGCGAGACGAGGCGAACCATCCGGCCGCGATCGAGAGCAGAAACCCGCCCGCCGCCACACGCCCCAGGAAAAGGAGCGCGAAACCCGCGAACCCCATCGCCACGGGACCTGCGATGCGGAGCGCGCGAGCCAAGGACCCGGCATCGGCGCGCAAGAAGCCGAGCGCCAGCAATCCAGCCACGAACACGACACCCGACAGCCAGGCCACCGCGGTCAATTGCCGCCATCCTTCAGGTGTCCGAGCAGCAACCGATCCTCGCGACCGCCGCGCGCCTCCAGCGCCTTCAGCCCGCCGGCCGCGAACACCGCGACAGCCTGCAACAACCTGGCCAGCGTCGCGGCGGCGCTGCGATCAAAGCGGAACCACGCCCCGCGCGAAAGCCGGGCAATCTCGCGAAACGCGCGTTCGGCGACGGGGTCGCGCCCTTCCTGGAATATGAACACCGGCACGCCGCGCACCCCAAGATCGCCCGCATTGCCCGCCAGAAGGTCGACCTCCTCCTCCATTGCGTCGCCGATGTAGACCAGGGCGGCGACCTTGCCCTTGGCGTTCTCCTTCAACGCATGCGAAAGCACCTTGCCGATCTGGGTCGGGCCTGCCCGGCAATCGATCGCCGACATCAGCCTCGTCAGCGCGGAGGTGTCGCCAACGAACTTCGAGGCCCGGCATTCGTCGTAGCCCCGGAAGTAGACGAGTTGCACCGCCAGATCGCCGACCTTGCCGACCGCGTCGAACATCTCGCCCTGCAACCGGCTCGCCATATCCCAGGTCGGCTGCCGGCTCATCGTCGCATCGAGCGCGAGGATCAAACGGCCCGCGCCGGATGCTGGCGCGAAGGCGCGCGCATGCCGGACGAAGGCGTCGATGTCGGACGCTTTCGAAGTCGACGCGGCGGGATTGCCAGCCCTGCGACCGGCCGGCAGCTTTTCGTCAGCCATGAGACAGAAGATGTAGCGCCGCGATGGCGCTTGCAAGGCGGAACGCCGGACGGCCTAGCTCGCGAAGATGTCCGGCATGGCGATCGGCCGGTTCGACGTCTCGGCATAGCGGCGGCGCGCCTCGGCCCGCTTGCGGCCGAGTTCGTCGGTCGGCAGCCTCAGTGCGGCGAGAAGCTGCCTGATCTCCTGACGTGCCGCGAGGTGCGACAGCGTCGGTTTGGTGCCGAGGACGTGCTCCTCGAAATCGTCCAGCGCGGTCAGGCCGATCGGGAAGAACTCGCGGAACACGACACGCTCCGAGATGCCATCCGAGACGCGGAAGCCGAGCTGCATGGAAAGATTGCGAAGGCACGAATCGACCTTCTGCTCGTTGCGCGTCGAGAAGCTCGACATACGGTTGCGCACAACCACCCAGTCGAGGATCGCATTGTCCGTCTGCCGGCGCTCGCGGCGGGCGTCCCGGACGGCGATCGCATACTGCGACAGATCGAGGATCTCGTAGCTCACCGGGTCGATGCGCGCGAGCACGTCGAAGTCGATGAAGCTGTCGTTCATCGGCGTGATCAGCGTGTCGGCGATGCGATGGGCGAGCCGGTTGAGAAAGGTGTCGGAGCCCGGCGTGTCGATGACCACGAAATCGTGCGCGCTCTCGATCTCGGTCAGTCCCTCGGTGAGTTGGCGGAACTCCTCGCTCTCGGCCTCGGCAACCGTCTCGCGCTTTGACGGCGGCACATGAAAATGCTCCGGCAGCGCCAGCGGTATGCGGGCTGTCCGCGCCCAGCGGCGACGGTTCTCGACGTAGCGCGTCAGCGAGAGCTGACGGCCGTCGAGATCGACCGTTGCGACCTTGTATCCGGATTTCAGCAGGGCGACCGCGACGTGCATCGCGGTGGTGGATTTGCCGGAGCCGCCCTTCTCGTTGCCGCAGACGATGACATGGGCGCTTCCGCGCTTGCGCGTATCCGCAAACCCCCGAACGCCCGACAACAACATCAAACGAAACTCCACGCCCTGAGGCGAGAATTGCGCGTTTTGCGTCCGGATTCAACGTTTATTGCCGGAGCCTGAAAAAAAGCACACGTCTTGGTAAAGCGGGAAGGCCCCCCACAACTCGCCTGACATGATGGCGGTGCGCGCTGAACCGGAGGCTACAGCAGCCCGAGCGTGGCGAGTTCCTGACGCAGCTTCGGTGGCATCTCCGCGACCGAGCGGCGACCCGCGCCAAAGTCGGCCGGCGCCTCGGCCGGCTTCAGGTAACGCCAGCCCTGGAAGGCGCGGCGCGGCTGCCAGTCGGTGCGCACGACCTCGGGGGCGAGCATGAGGTGGCAGCGGCCGATGCCCTCATCGTCGACGAACGGCCTGATCTCGGTCAGGCGTTGCCGGCACTGGACCGAACCCTTGATGACCCAGTAGAGCGACCCGCCGTCGAGAAGTTCGGCCGCGCGGGTCGGAACCATGCGGGTGGTGTGCCAGTGTTCCTCGGGCTCGCCCGCCCGCCGACGCTCGTCCAGCCGGAACGCGATCCACTCCTCGAGATCCTCGACGCTGTCGCAGCCGACGCAGAGTTTGAGCAGGTGAAGCGGCATCTCAATGAGCTAGCGGCGCGAGACCCGGAGTTCAATCGAATAGTTGCTTATGTTCACACTTCGTGGAGCACACTTAGAGGTCACTATTAGGCACAGTTGAGTCGATCGCACGGATCAATCGTCTCGCAACTTCTTCCACGCCGTCGGACCAGTTTGCAGCCACTCGATCAGCGAGCATCGGAGAAAAACGATATATATCATTCGGAGAAACTCCGCTCCAAACAGGCAGGATTACCTTCTTTTTCTCAACAAGCTCGCGCGTAAATATCGAATCATATTCTCTTTTTGACCAGCCAGTATTCTCCAAAAAGTTTCTAGTAAGAATAATGATACATTTTTTGCTTTCTGTGAGACCCCGTTCAATGCTTTCTCTCAAGCTGTCACCGACCTGGAGAGAAAATTCATCATACCACACAGTCCGCATGAATTTCTGAAATTGCAACGCAAGAGGCTCAGCAATAAGGTCTTTGTCGCGGCTGTCATGAGATATAAATGCATCGGGGTTTTCGGATTTGCTTCGCGCCAACGCGTAGTCAACGCTTCTAAAGGTGATATTTTGACCCAGCCGTTGAGCATCAGCAAGAATCTGGTCAACATAATTTGGCCTAACAGGGCGCTCTGAATAAAGATAAATCTGACCCGTGAATACAAGGTCTTTTGCATTTCTCCTTTCGCTACCAAATCCAGCCGATACTTCAACTTTCTCTTTAGGCCATTTTAGAATTTCATCTATTCTATTAAGTAATAAAGTCTCTGGTAACTCAATACCATCAATATTTGGAATATAAAATGATATAAATTTAGCATTTGCTTCAAAATCATAATGAAGTTTGGCAATTACTTTTCCAAGTTCTGCACCATTTTTGCCATCAATCAGTGACCATGTCTCGTGCGTTGCCAAATTTCTTGAACCATCTTTGACAAAGTATTCATACAACGAAGCCATCGAGTGCTTTCCATACAATCTGCCAATAGGCATTAGCACAATCTGCTCAGCACTCCACCACGTTGACGGCGAGTCCGCCGAGGCTGGTCTCTTTGTACTTCTCGTTCATGTCCATGCCGGTCTGACGCATGGTCTCGATCGCGGCGTCGAGCGGCACGAAGTGGCTGCCGTCGCCCTTGATCGCCAGCGAGGCGGCGGTGACGGCCTTCACCGCCCCCAGCGCGTTGCGCTCGATGCAGGGCACCTGCACCAGGCCTCCTACGGGATCGCAGGTCATGCCGAGGTGATGCTCCAGCGCGATCTCGGCCGCGTTCTCCACCTGCTCCGGGGTGCCGCCGAGCACGGCCGCCAGCCCCGCCGCGGCCATCGCCGACGCGGACCCCACCTCCCCCTGGCAGCCGACCTCGGCGCCGGAGATGGAAGCGTTATGCTTGATGATGCCTCCCACCGCCGCCGCGGTCAGCAGGAACTCGCGGATCGAATCCTGATCGGCTTCGGCGTGGAAATGCAGCCAGTAGCGCATCACCGCCGGCACGACGCCCGCCGCGCCGTTGGTCGGCGCGGTCACCACGCGTCCGCCGGCCGCGTTCTCTTCGTTGACCGCCATCGCGTAGATCGACAGCCAGTCGTTGGCGAGAAGCGGGTTCGGGCGGTTCTGACGCCACTCCTCCTGCAGCTTTTCGTGCAGCCTCTTGGCGCGCCGGCGGACCTTCAGTCCGCCCGGCATGACGCCATCCTGCGCAAGGCCCCGATCGATGCAGCCCTTCATCGCGGCCCAGATCGCATCCAGGCCGGTATCAAGCTCCTCGCGTCCAATCCTGGTTTCCTCGTTGGCCCGCTTCATCTCGGCGATGGTGAGGCCGCTCGACGCCGCCATCGTCAGCATGTCGGCCGCGTTGCGGAACGGGAACGGGACCGGTGCTCCCCCCTCCTCCGGGCCGCGCGACTTCAGCCGCTGCAACTCCTCGTCGGAAACGACGAAGCCGCCGCCGATCGAATAGTAGATCCGCTTGATCAGCAGCCGGTCGTCCGCGTCGTAGCCGTGGAACGCCATACCGTTGGCGTGGCCCGTCAGCGGGGTCTTTCGGTCGAGAACGAGATCGGCATCCGGATCGAATCGGTACGATGGATGGCCGGGCGGCGAGACGCGCCTGTCCTGCCTGATCGCCGCAACCTTGGCGTCCGCCGCATCGGGATCGACAGTCTGCGGACTTTCGCCGGCCAGGCCGAGGATGACTGCGCGGTCGGTCGCGTGACCAATCCCTGTGTACGCAAGCGAGCCGTGCAGGCTGGCGGCGACCCGTTCGACGCGGACGCCGGCGGGACGCGGCCAATCCCCGTCGCGCACCTCGGTGAGGAACCGCGCGGCGGCTACCATCGGCCCCATCGTGTGCGATGAAGACGGCCCAATGCCGATCTTGAAGAGGTCGAAAACGGACAGGAACAACGCCGAGGCTCCGGTTCGCCGGACGTTTCCGCGGAATTCAGGGCGAAGGCGCGACCCCGGCCGACTTCAGGAAGTCAGGTCGCGACATGCCGGCAGTGATATCAACCGGCGGTCGCCATCACGGCGGCGCTCTCGCCGCCGGCGACCAGCCAGGCAACCAGTATGATGCACGCAAAACCCAAAACTGCCTTGGCGGTGACGCCCCAGCAGGATTTCTGCACGCTGTTGTCCATGATTGTCCGTGTAGCCCGTTTCCGCCGCCCGGTCGAAACGCGTCTCATCGCGTCACGGTCCGGTTCACACCCGGCGCGTCACATACTCCGGGGGCCGCACCTTCGCAACTGCGAAAACGGCGAAAACGTGACGGCCTGCGACGCGACGGTTGAAGCTTGCGGCAAAAAGCTTAATGACTTCAACGGTCACCCGTGGCGACGTCTTTACCTTCCGTCAACACATGTGACGTGATCGTGACGGGCCGAGGCGATGGAAGCAGGTCATCGATCCTGCCGGTAAAGCGATAGGCGACCAGACCGATCCATTCGCGCAGGGCCATCGACGCGTTCTGCATCGAATCGATCGGATTGTCGCGAAAGAGGCCGATCCCCTCGACACCCGAGGTCCTGTAATCCGTCGGCCACGCGACCACCTCGAAGCCCGCCCTGCGGAACAGCGCCATGGAGCGCGGCATGTGGAAGGCCGAAGTGACGAGCAGCCACGCTTCGCCCGGCTGTGGGTTCGCCAGTTCCTTCGAGAACAGCGCGTTCTCATGGGTGTTTCGAGAACGGTTCTCGAGGATGAGGCGCTCTGGCCCGACGCCCAGCGCCTCCAGAAGGCGCGGCGCCGTATCGGCGTCCGCCTCGCCGTCGAGCATGACGGCGCCCGATCCGCCCGACACGAGCACCTTCGCCTGCGGATAACGGCGCGCCAGGATCGCCGTCTCCACGAAACGGTCGCCGCCGCTGTTCAACTCGTAGCCGCCGCGGGCCTGGTTGATCGCACCCTCGAAGCCGCCGCCGAGCACGACGATGCCGGCGATACCCGCCGGTGGCTCCGCGGGGCGCGGGAACCGGTTCTCCAACACCCCGAGGGCAAGCGCCCCCGCCGAGGTCCAGGTCGCGATGCCGAGGATCAGGAAGGCAAGGATGAAGGCGCCAAGCCCGGCGCGGCGTCGGCCGAAGAGGCAGATCAGGAAACCGAGGCCGAGAAGCACGATCGCGAGGTTCAGCGGCTGCGCGACGAACCAGAACATCTCGGAAAGGTAGAAGAACATCGTTCAGCCCTTTGGAGGGCGCGACGCTACCACCATCTTTCCGGCGAAAACGTGCCCGCGGCCTTTTCGATCGCGTGGGCGGCCGTGAACAGCGTCTCCTCGTCGAAGGGGCGGCCGATGAGCTGGAGGCCGAGCGGCAGGCCCTTCGCATCGAGACCCGCAGGCACGGCGATCCCCGGCAGGCCCGCCATGTTGACCGTCACCGTGAAGACGTCGTTCAGGTACATCTTGACCGGATCGTTCGCCATGTCCTCGTCGGCGATGCCGAACGCGGCCGAGGGGGTGGCGGGCGTTAGGATGGCGTCGACGCCATCGCCAAACACCGTCTCGAAGTCGCGCTTGATCAGGGTCCGGACGCGCTGCGCCTTGATGTAGTAGGCGTCGTAGTAGCCCGCCGAAAGCACATAGGTGCCGATCATGATGCGGCGCTTGACCTCGCGGCCGAAGCCGGCGGCGCGCGTCTTCTCATACATGTCGACGATGTCCCTGCCGGGCACGCGCAGTCCATAGCGAACGCCATCGTAGCGCGCGAGGTTGGACGAGGCTTCCGCCGGCGCCACGATGTAGTAGGCCGGCAGTGCGTACTTCGTGTGCGGCAGCGAGATGTCCACGATGGTCGCGCCAGCATCCTTCAGCCACGCGATGCCCTTCTGCCAGAGCGCCTCGACATCCTCCGGCATGCCGTCGACGCGATACTCCTTCGGAATGCCGATCTTCATGCCCTTCACGGACCGGTCAAGGGCGACTTCGTAGTCCGGAACGGGCCGGTCGACGGAGGTCGTATCCTTCGGATCGACGGACGCCATCGCCTTGAGCAGGAGCGCCGCGTCGCGAACGTCCCGGGCGATCGGCCCCGCCTGGTCCAGCGACGACGCGAAGGCGGCGATGCCCCAGCGCGAACAGCGACCGTAGGTCGGCTTGATGCCGACTGTTCCGGTAAAGGCCGCCGGCTGGCGGATCGAGCCGCCGGTGTCGGTCGCGGTGGCGCCGGCGCAAAGCCGCGCCGCGACCGCCGCAGCGGAACCTCCCGACGAGCCGCCCGGTACGAGGCGCATGTTGTCGTAGGCGCGCGTGGTCCGAGTGCCGCCGCCGGTGACGAAGCCGCTGTCGCCGCCATGAGTGGACGGCATGACCGAAATCTCGATGCGCGATCGGCGCCAGGGGTTCACGACCGGGCCATAATACGATGTCTCGTTCGACGAGCCCATGGCGAATTCGTCCATGTTGAGCTTGCCGAGCATCACCGCGCCCGCCGCCCAAAGATTCGCGGTGACCGTCGATTCGTAGCGCGGCTTGAAGCCGTCCAGAACGTGACTGCATGCCTGCGTGTGCACGCCTTCCGTGCCGAAGAGGTCCTTGATGCCGAGCGGTATGCCCTCCAGTGCGCCGGCTTCGCCATTTGCGAGACGCGCGTCCGACGCGCCCGCCATGACGCGGGCGCGGTCGTGCGTGACCGCGACATACGCGTTCAGCGCTTCATTGGCGGCATCGATCGCGTCGAGATAGGCGTTGGTCAGTTCGAGCGAGGTGAACTGGCCGCTCCTCAAGGCTGTGCGGGCCTCGGCGATCGACAAGCTGGTCAGGTCGGTCATCGGTCGAACTTCTTCTCGTAGAACCGGGAAAAGCCGGAATCGGGGTAGTCGAGCACGGCGCCGCAAACGGTGAAGCCGCCGCGCTCGTAGACGCGGTATGCCGGCTCGAAACCCGCCGCCTCGCCCGTCTCGAGAACGAGGTGGCTCAGCCCCTTGTCGCGCGCCAGCGCTTCGAGGCGTCCGAGCAGCGCGGATCCGACGCGCTTGCCGCGTATCTCGGGATGCGTGAACATGCGCTTGACCTCGCCCAGGCCATTGCCGTGGTCCTTGAGCGAAGCCATGCCGACCGCCCTGCCCGACCCGTCGCGCGCGACGAACACCGTAACCGTCGGATCCGCCATCTGCTCCACTGTCAGCTGGAACTGATACTCGCGCGGGGTGAGCGGGATCAGGTACGCGTTCAAATCGGCGACCATGCCGCGCACGTCGTCCTGGAGGGGCGTCTCCTCGGCGATCACGATCGCCATGACCGCTACTCCACCACCTTCGGAACGAGGAAGAAGTTCTCCATGCTCGCCGGCGCATTGGCGACGATGTCGTCGGCCTTGCCGCCATCGGTGACGATGTCCTGGCGTTTCTTCATCTCCATCGGAATGACCGAGGTCATCGGCTCGACGCCCTCCACATCCACCTCGTCGAGTTGTTCGACGAAGCCGAGGATGGCGTTCAGTTCGCCTGTCATGCGCTGCGCGTCATCGTCGGAGACGGCGATGCGGGCGAGGCGCGCGACGCGCCGGACGGTGTCGATGTCGACTGACATGCGGGCTCCGCTTTGCTGGGCAGGTCCGCGCTATAGCGGCGCGGACCCCGCCGCGCAACATGCGGCTGCTACGGCGGCGCGACGCCCTCGCAGAGGTGGTACGTGCCCGCGTTGGTGTTTGCGCCATCGGCGCCGGCGGCCAGCGACACGGTGAGGTCAACCTGCCCTTCGCTCTGCGGCATCACCGCGAAGATTTCCGGATAGGCATAGCCCGGTTCCTGGCACAACGCGGTCACAATCGCGCCGGGCGAGCGCGTCGACCGTTTCCAGTCGAGGAATTCGCAATTGTACTCGAGGCCTTCAATGCCGCTCGGGGTCAGAATGATTTCGCCCGTCTCGATGAACGCCTGGAAATCGGCCCTGGCGGCATCGCATTGCTCCGGTGAACGGGCATAGACGCCATCGATCATGCCATCGGCGGCGAGCGCCGGCGCCGCCGCCAACAGGAGAACGACGCTAACAAGATGCCGTAACCCCATGAGCGTGCTCCCCTAAATTGCGACCGCCTTGCCCGTGTCCGGGACCACCACATTGACGCCGGAGCCCTTCATGCCCTCGACGAACTTGTCGGGCGTCTGGTCGAGCATGCCGAACGTCCTGTAGTGGCAGGGGATGACCGTCTCGAACTTGAAGAAGCGACGGCAGGCGAGCGCGGCAACCGCGCCGCCCATGGTGAACCGGTCGCCGACCGGAACCAGCCCGACCTTCGGTTCGTGCAGTTCGTTGATGAGCGCCATGTCGGAGAAGATGTCCGTGTCGCCCATGTGATAGACCGTCGGTGCGTCGGGGAAATGAAGCACCAGCCCGACGGGATTGCCGAGATAGACGTTGTTGCCGTTCTCGACGCCGAACGAGGAGGAGTGCAGCGCCTGGACGAAGGTCGTTGTGAACCCGCCGCAATCGACGGTGCCGCCCATGTTTCCCGGATTGATCTTCGACCCGTCGGCGCCCTGGCCGACCAGGTACATGCAGATCTCGAAATTGGCGACAAGCTGGGCGCCGGATTTCTTGAGGATGGCGAGTGCGTCGCCAACGTGATCATTGTGGCCGTGGGTCAGCAGCACATGCGTGGCGTCCGCCCCCGGGGCTTCCCAGCCACCCGTCCACAATTCGTGCCCCGTGAGGAAGGGATCGATGAGTATCCTGGCGGATCCGGTTTCGATGCGGAATGCCGAATGACCGTACCAGGTGATCTTCATCGTCTTCCTCCTCGCGCTGAAGCGAAGGCGAAGATAGAACGCGGACGGCTCAAGTCAAAGGATGCAACGGGATGAGTGTCGTCGAGGTGGTCGAGTTGGCCGGATTGGTCTCCGGCGGCCGCACGATCGCCGCGCTCGACCTCGGCGACAAGACGATCGGTGTCGCCGTGTCCGACGCGACGCTCGCATTCGCCCACCCGAGACCAGTGATCTCCCGCAAGAAGTTCACCGTCGACGCCGAAACCCTGCTCGCAATGCTGGCCGGAGATCGCGTCGGTGCGATCGTCATGGGCTTGCCGGTGAACATGGACGGCAGCGAGGGTCCGCGCGCCCAGGCGTCCCGCGCCTTCGTCCGGAACATCGCAAGGATGACGGAGCTGCCGTTCGCCTTCTGGGACGAAAGACTGTCAACCGTCGCGGCCGAGCGTGCGCTCCTGGAAATGGATGTGTCCCGCCGGAAACGAGAGAGCCGAATCGATTCGGCGGCTGCGGCCTTCATCCTGCAGGGCGTGCTCGACCGGCTGCGCAGAGGCGAACTGGGGCCATAGGGCCCGGGCTCGCGCCATCAGTGGCTTGCGGCGCCTGAACGCCCAGATGGCGAGCAGGATCAGCGTGTCCAGGATGCACGCCTCGGCGATCAGCGCCGGAATGGTCTGTGGGTCGATGCCGAGCATCTGGCCGTAAAGCTCGAAGATCAACTCGTGCGCCTGGCGTGTCAGCATCACGTAACCGAAGTGCACATTGTTGAGCGACAGGAAGTACCAGCCCCAGAAGAGCGCCAGCGGCGTGGCCCAGAGCGCTAGGACGTACTTCACGCCACCGCCTCCGAGACAGGTCGCCCCGTAAGGCGGGGAAGCATGGCGCGGTGGGCCGCCTGCGCGGCCATGGCGCGGGCGGCGAGACGCCCCTCGCCGGCCGCCTCGCCGGTCGACGATGCGCCGATCACGAGATGGGTGAACAGGAGGGCTGCGAACATCGCGGCGAGCGAGGCGTAGACGCCCGGCATCGGCTCGACGGCGGCGGTCACGGTCAGCAGGCCGATCAGAAAGACGCCCGGCACGATGGCGACCGACGCAACATCCCGCGTCTCGCCGCCGGCGCGGCCATCGAGAGCGGCCGTCGCGACAAGCCAAAGGAACAGCGCCGAGGCGAGCGCGAAGGCCAGCGACAGACCGGCCGAGCCGGCGGTATCCGCGGAAAGCGGTGCGGCCGCTCCCAGAAACAGCGACACGCTCCGGGTCCCGCTTTCTGCGTCGAGACCCGCCACGACGGCAAGCGCGGCGAACAGCGCCGTCCAGTGTAGCGCAACGACTATGGTGAGCGACCGCCGCATTCGGGCTCCAACAGGTGCAGGCGGCGACAGTGTTCCGTTCCGCCACGCGCGGCAACGGAAACCATTTGTTAAGGTTAATCGCCCGGCAGCCGCTACGGCGCGGGATAGAGCGTGTCGACGATGAGGCGTGCGTCGTGGCGGGAATCGAGCATGCCGTACGTGGTGCGCCATTGTCCCCCGAGGCGGGTCTCGATGAAGGCGTCGGCAATGCGTCCCGCTCCGAGGCGCTTCAACTCGGCCGCCGCCGCCGAGAGCGCCAGCTGTTCCGTCAGGATGCGCGCCGACCCCTCATCCGACGCCGCGACCTGAATCGCGGCCCGCAACACCTCGATCGTGCCGCGACCCGTCGGGCCGAGATCGTGCTCGATGCCGGCGAGGACCTCCTGGAAGAGCTGTGCCCCGCCCCTTCCCAGCACCCGCAGGACATCGAGCGCCATCACGTTGCCCGAACCTTCCCAGATTGCGTTGACAGGCGCTTCGCGGAAGTAGCGGGCGAGCGGCGCCTCCTCGACGTAGCCGTTGCCGCCCAGGCACTCCATAGCCTCGTAGAGCAGGCCGGGCGCGATCTTGCAGACCCAGTACTTGACCACCGGCGTCATGGCCCGCGCGAAGGCCGCGTCGCCGCGGCTCGTGGCCGCTTCGTCGAAGGACCGAGCGAGCCGGAACGAGAGCGCCGTGGCGGCCGCCACGTCCAGCGCCATGTCCGCCAGGACGCGCTGCATCAGTGGCTGGTCGAGGAGCGGCTTGCCGAACACGGTCCGGTGACGGGCATGGTGGACCGCCTCGGCGAGGCCAGCCCGCATGATGCCAGATGACGCCAGGGCGCAGTCAAGCCGCGTGAGCGTCACCATGTCCATGATGGTCCTGACGCCGGCTCCGGGCTCGCCGACGATCTCGCCGAGCGCACCGGCGAACTCGACCTCCGAAGAGGCGTTCGACCGGTTGCCGACCTTGTCCTTCAGCCGCTGGAAGCGGAATCCGTTGCCGGTCCCGTCACCGAGCACGCGCGGTACGAGGAAGCAGGACAGTCCTTCCTGCGCCTGCGCGAGCACCAGGAACGCATCGCTCATCGGAGCCGACATGAACCATTTGTGGCCGGTGATGCGATAGAATCCGTTGCCGGCGCGCTCGGCCTTCGTGGTGTTGGCGCGGACGTCGGTGCCGCCCTGCTTCTCGGTCATGCCCATGCCGAGAGTCAGCCCGGCCTTGTCGACGGGCGGCTTGTGACTCTGGTCGTATTTGCGCGTCGTGACGCGCGGCGCCCACTCGCGAAACAGCTTGGGGCTCGCCATCAGCGCCGCGAGCGACGCATTGGTCATGGTGATCGGGCAGAGATGCCCGCATTCGAGTTCGGAGGTGAGATAGAAGCGCGCGGCGCGCGCCTGATGACGCTTGCCCGTCTCGTTCTGGCCGTTTTCCCAGACCGAACAATGAAGTCCGGCGGCCACCGAGCGGCGCAACAGGGCGTGATATGCGGGATGGAACTCCACCTGGTCGAGGCGCCTTCCCTGCCGGTCGTGCGTCTTGAGCCTGGGGGTCTCGGTGTTGGCCAGGCGCGCAAGTGACTGCGCTTCCTCGGACAGGACGAACCGCCCCGTCGCGTCGAGATCCTTCTTGACCTCCGGCGACAGCGTCTCCGCGAGTTGGACAAGGAGCGGATCGCCCCGCCAGGCATTGCCGCCGGCAAGCGGCGGCGGCTGGTTCGTCACATCGTGCGTCAAAGGCGCATCCCGTCGATGGCGGCGGCCGCGTCGGGCGACGCCGGCGATTCGCCGTACCCGCGCTATATAGCGGACGCAACAAGGCCGGCGCGACGAAAAAGCCTTGGACAAGGGAGCCCATCCACGGTCCCGGCTTGCCGCGCCGACCCCTCGTCCCTATAGCAGCGCTTTGATGAGCGACCTGCCGATCTTCCCCCACCGCCATTTGCTTGGCATCGGCGGCCTTTCGCCGCGGGACATCGATATCCTCCTTGCCCGCGCCGACGCTGCCGTTGGCATCTCGCGGCGGCAGGAGAAGAAGACCACGACACTGCGGGGCCGCACCCAGATCAATCTCTTCTACGAGGCCTCCACCCGCACCCAGTCGTCCTTCGAACTGGCGGGCAAGCGCCTTGGCGCTGACGTCATGAACATGTCGGTCGCGAGTTCCTCCGTGAAGAAGGGCGAGACGCTGATCGACACGGCGATGACACTCAACGCCATGCGGCCCGACATTCTGATCATCCGCCACGGCTCCGCCGGCGCCGCCGCGCTGCTCGCCCAGAAAGTCGGCTGTTCGGTGATCAACGCGGGAGACGGAGCCCACGAGCACCCGACGCAGGCCCTGCTCGACGCGCTCACGATCAGGCGCGCCAAGGGTGATCTGTCCCGGCTGACGGTGTCGATCTGCGGCGACATCCTGCATTCGCGCGTCGCACGGTCGAACATCCTGCTACTGAACGCCGTGGGGGCGCGAGTCAGGGTAGTCGCGCCTTCGACGCTGCTCCCCTCCGGCATCCGCGACATGGGCGTCGAAGTCTTCACTTCGATGGCTGAAGGCCTGAAGGGCGCGGACGTGGTAATGATGCTGAGGCTCCAGCGCGAGCGCATGGCCGGCGCCTTCGTGCCTTCGGTGCGCGAGTATTTCCGGTATTTCGGGCTCGATGCCGCCAAGTTGGCGGCTGCCAACGAGGGCGCGCTGGTGATGCATCCCGGCCCGATGAACCGTGGCGTCGAGATCGCCTCCGAGATCGCCGACGGCCCCCAGAGCGTGATCCAGGAGCAGGTCGAGATGGGCGTGGCCGTGCGCATGGCGGTGATGGATGCGCTGCTCGACCCGCGCCGCAACGCGGAGGGTCGGGGGGCGTGAGCGTCACGGTCTTCGCCAACGCGCGTGTCGTCGATCCCTCCCGGGGGATCGACCAGATCGGTGCGGTCATCGTCGACGGAGCCAGCATCGCGGCGGCAGGGCCAGCCGCTCACAACCAGGGCATTCCCGATGGCGCGACCGTGGTCGATTGCGCCGGCAAGGCGATACTGCCCGGCCTGGTGGACGGACGCGTCTTCATCGGCGAGCCCGGGGGCGAGCACCGCGAGACCATCGCCTCGGCCGGCGACGCGGCCGCCGCGGGCGGCGTGACCAGCATCGTCATGATGCCCGACACCGAGCCGGTGATCGACGATGTCGCGCTCGTCGAGTTCGTGCTGCGCACGGCGCGCGCCACCGCCAAGGTCAACGTGCATCCGGCCGCCGCCGTGACGAAGCGCCTGCAGGGGCAGGAAATGACGGAGTTCGGCCTGCTCAGGGAGGCCGGCGCGGTCGCCTTCACCGATGGCAGGAACACGATCGACAGCGCCCTGGTCATGCGCCGGGCTCTGACCTATGCGCGTGACTTCGGCGCGACCATCCTGCACGAGACCGAGGATCGCGACCTGGCTTCCGCCGGCGTCATGAATGAAGGCCTCTATGCGAGCTGGCTCGGCCTGCCGGGCATTCCGCGAGAGGCGGAGACGATCCCGCTCGAGCGCGACCTCGCGCTTGCCCGGCTGACACGCGGCGCCTACCACGCCGCCAAGATATCGACCGCCATGTCGGTCGCGGCGATGGCGCGCGCCAAAGCCGATGGCGCGAACGTCACCGCGGGCGTATCGATCAACAGCCTAGCCCTCAACGAGAAGGACGTCGGAGAGTACCGCACGTTCTTCCGGCTCGCGCCTCCGCTGCGCGCCGAGGAGGACAGGCTCGCCGTCGTCGAGGCCTTGCGCGATGGCACGATCGACATCGTCGTGTCGTCCCACGACCCGCAGGACGTCGACACCAAACGCCTGCCCTTCGCCGACGCGGCGGCGGGCGCCATCGGACTGGAGACGCTGTTCGGGGTGGCCCTGCGGCTCTTTCACAACGGCGACGTCCCGCTGATGCGCCTAGTCGAGACACTCTCGACCGCGCCCGCGAAACTTTTCGGATTGCCGGGCGGCACCCTGAAGGCCGGCGCTCCCGCCGACCTCATCCTCGTCGACACTGAAGAGCCGTGGGTGGTCCGCGAAGCCGACATCCGCTCCCGTTCCAAGAACACCAGCTTCGAGGGCGCCCGCCTCCAGGGTCGCGTCTTGCAAACCCTGGTCGGCGGCATCAAGGTGTTCGAAGCCTACCCGTAAGTCGGGCCAGGAGGGACATACATGCAGTTCGACTGGCCGGTGATCGCCGCCGCGCTCGCGATCGGCTATCTGCTGGGCTCGATCCCCTTCGGCCTCCTGCTCACCCGCGCGGCCGGACTTGGGGATGTGCGCTCGATCGGCTCGGGCAACATCGGCGCCACGAACGTGCTGCGCACCGGCAACAAGGGGCTGGCCGCCGCGACGCTCCTGTTCGACGCCCTCAAGGGCACCGCCGCCGCCGTGATCGCCTCGCGCTGGGGTCTCGAGGCCGGCATGGCCGCGGGCCTCGGCGCGTTCCTCGGCCACCTCTATCCAATCTGGCTCGGCTTCAAGGGCGGCAAGGGCGTCGCCACCTATCTCGGCGTGCTCGCCGGCCTGGCGTGGAAGGGTGCGCTGGTGTTCGCCGTGGCATGGCTCGTCGCGGCCTTCGTGACCCGCTATTCGTCCTTCGCGGCGCTCCTCGCGTCGGTCGCCGTCCCGGTCGCGCTCTATTTCCTCGGCCCGTGGGAACTCGCCGCCTTCTTCGCGGCGCTGAGCGTCATCGTCCTCGTGAAGCACAGGGCGAACATCGGCCGACTGCTCGACGGCACCGAGTCGCGCATCGGCTCCAAGGGATGAGCGGCGCAGCACCGCGCCTCTCGGATCGCCAGCGCATCAGCTGGCTGAGACTGATCCGCACCGAGAATGTCGGGCCCGCCACGTTCCGCGACCTGATCAACCGCTTCGGCTCGGCCGAAACGGCCATCGAGATGCTGCCGGAGCTGATGCGCTCCGGTGGGGCGACGAGACTTCCGCGCATCCCCTCCGTCGGCGAGGCCGAAGACGAAATGGAACGCGCGCGGCGCGCCGCGGTGCAGTTCGTCGCGATCGGCGAGGCCTCCTACCCACCCTATCTACGGCGCATGCCGCACCCGCCGCCTCTCCTCGCGGTCAAGGGTGAGACGTCGGTGTTCGCATTGCCGCCGGTTGCCATGGTCGGCGCGCGCAACGCGTCTCTCGCCGGCATCCGCATGGCGCGCAACCTCGCGGCGGAAATCGGTCGGGCGGGTCATGCCGTCGTCTCCGGCCTCGCCCGGGGGATCGACACGGCAGTGCACGAGGGATCGCTCGCCACCGGCACGATCGCCGTATTCGCCGGTGGCCTCGACCAGCCCTTTCCGGCCGAGAACGTGGCCCTGGCGGAGGAAATTTCCGCGAAGGGCGGCGCGCTCGTGTCGGAGATGCCGTTCGGCTGGGAGCCCCGCGCCAAGGATTTTCCGCGCCGCAACCGCATCATCGCCGGTCTTTCGCTCGGCCTGGTGGTCGTCGAGGCGGCGCAGAGATCAGGGTCGCTGATCAGCGCGCGCCTGGCCGGAGAAATGGGGCGCCTGGTCTTCGCCGTGCCGGGTTCGCCGCTGGATCCGCGGGCGGCGGGCGCGAACAGCCTCCTGAAGCAGGGCGCGATCCTGGTCACCGAGGCGCGCGACGTGCTGGAGCAGATCGCGCCGCTAGCGGGTGCGTCGGTCGCCCCCGTGGTCTCCGCCGAAGAGCCTCCCGACTTCTCGGCGACGCCGCCGCCGGTCGACGATGACCGCGACAAGGTCCTGGAGTGTCTGGGCCCGACGCCCTGTGGGGTCGACGAGATCATTCGACACACCGGCCTGCATCCCGCCCAGGTCTTCATGATCCTGCTCGAACTCGATCTCGCTGGCAGGCTGGAGCGCCACGCGGGCGGGCAGGTGTCGCTGCTGATGTGACGGGTCAGGCCGCGCTGTTGCGCCGGTCCGGCTGTATGCGCGCCGGACGCTCGCCTCGAATGATGTCGCTCACCTCGATGTAGGCCATCTCGACCAGGTAGGCGAGCATGTCGCACCGCTCGGCTTCCGCCATCGTCCGCAGTTGGCCCAGCATCGACTGGAGGTAGTCGAGGGTCTCCGTCCTGCGCCGTCCGTAGGGCTGCTGCCGCATTGAACTGCCTTCCTCGCAATACCCGCCGGAAAAGCGGTCGAAATGAATCTAGACACTTTACCTATAATTGCAACTGTCTGATCGATACACTTTTTGGTTGTATGAGTCGTACTTTCATCGAAATCCATCCCTCCCCTTGACCGTTTGCAAATGCGCGGCCATTTGACGGGCGGTCGTCTAGACCCCATTTGGCGCGGCGCGTGCTCCCAACGCCGCAAGGAACCATCGAAAGCATGGAAGTCGTCGTCGTCGAATCGCCTGCGAAGGCGAAAACGATCAACAAGTATCTCGGCCGGAACTATAAGGTCCTGGCCTCCTTCGGCCATGTCCGCGACCTGCCGGCCAAGGACGGATCGGTGCGTCCCGATGAGGACTTCGCCATGTCCTGGGAGGTGGACGGCCCCTCCTCCAAGCGCCTGACCGACATCGCCAAGGCGGTCAAGGAGGCGGACGGCCTGATTCTCGCCACCGACCCCGACCGCGAAGGCGAGGCGATTTCCTGGCACGTTCTCGAGGTGCTGCGGCAGAAGCGCGCGATCAAGGACAAGCCGGTCCGCCGCGTCGTCTTCAACGCCATCACCAAGCAGGCCGTCACCGAGGCTATGGCGAATCCGCGCGAAATCGACGTGCCGCTGGTCGATGCCTACCTGGCGCGCCGCGCGCTCGACTATCTGGTCGGCTTCACGCTGTCGCCGGTGCTCTGGCGCAAGCTTCCGGGCGCGCGTTCGGCGGGCCGGGTCCAGTCGGTCGCGCTGAGGCTCGTCTGCGACCGCGAGGGAGAGATCGAGCGTTTCGTTCGCGAGGAATACTGGCAGATCGCCGCGACGCTTGCGACGCCGCGGGCGGAATCGTTCGAGGCGCGGCTCACAGCCTTCGACGGCAAGAGGCTGCAAAAACTCGACATCAAGTCGAAGGAACAGGCCGAAGGCATTACGGCGATGCTCGAGGGCGCGACCTTTCGCACCGTGTCGGTCGAAGCCAAGCCGACGAAGCGCAATCCCGGGCCGCCCTTCACCACCTCGACGCTTCAGCAGGCCGCGTCTTCGCGCCTCGGATTTTCGGCCACGCGTACCATGCAGGTCGCGCAACGTCTCTATGAAGGCATCGACGTCGGCGGCGAGACAGCCGGCCTCATCACCTACATGCGAACCGACGGCGTGCAGATGGCGCCGGAGGCCGTGACGGCCGCCCGCGAGCAGATCGGCCGCGAGTTCGGTGACAGGTACCTGCCGGAGAAGCCCCGCTACTATTCGACCAAGGCCAAGAACGCGCAGGAAGCTCATGAGGCAATCCGCCCGACGGATTTCTCGCGCTCGCCGGCGGAGGTGAGGAAGTTCCTCGACGCCGACCAGGCGCGTCTCTACGAGATGATCTGGAAGCGCGCCATCGCCAGCCAGATGCAGCCTGCCGAGATCGAGCGCACGACTGTCGAGATCGAGGCGCGAAACGGCGCACGCGTCGCGGGTCTGCGCGCCGTCGGCTCGGTGATCCGTTTCGACGGCTTCATCGCTGCCTACACAGAGCAGAAGGAAGACGACGCCGAGGACGAGGAGAACCGGCGCCTGCCCGATATCCGGGAAGGCGAGTCCCTCGAGCGCGAGGCGGTCGCCGCAACTCAACACTCGACCGAACCGCCGCCCCGCTACACCGAGGCGACGCTCATCAAGAAGCTGGAGGAACTCGGCATCGGCCGGCCGTCCACCTATGCGGCGACGCTGAAGACGCTGGAGGACCGCGACTACGTCACCATCGACAAGCGCCGCCTGTTCCCGCAGGCCAAGGGCCGTCTGGTCACCGTCTTCCTGGAAAGCTTCTTCGAGAAGTATGTGGAGTACGACTTCACGGCCTCGCTCGAGGAGAGGCTCGACGAGATCTCCGACGGTCGGCTCGCCTGGAAGGATGTCCTGCGCGATTTCTGGCGTGATTTCTCCAGCCATGTGGACGACATCAAGGAACTGCGCATCACCGACGTTCTCGACGCGCTCAACGAAGAGCTTGCGCCGCTCATTTTTCCGAACAAGGGCGACGGCTCGAACCCTCGGACCTGCCCGAAATGCGGGGCGGGAACGCTCTCGCTCAGGCTGGGCCGGAACGGCGCTTTCGTCGGCTGCTCGAATTACCCCGAATGCACCTACACGCGGCAGTTCGGGGCGGTGAACGGCGAAGGCGACGCCAACGGCGAGAATGATGGGCCCAAGGTGCTCGGCAAGGATCCCTACACCGCCGAGGAGATCACGCTGCGCTCGGGCCGCTTCGGTCCCTACGTCCAGCGCGGCGAGGGCAAGGAGGCCAAGCGCTCCAGCCTGCCGAAGGGATGGACGCCGGCTTCGATCGATCACGAGAAGGCGCTCGCCCTGCTCGCCCTCCCCCGCGACGTCGGCAAGCATCCGGAGACCGCGAAGATGATCTCGGCGGGACTCGGCAAGTACGGTCCGTTCGTGCTGCATGACGGCACATATGCCAATCTCGAATCGATCGAGGACGTCTTCTCGATCGGCCTCAACCGCGCAGTGTCGGTCATTGCCGAGAAGCAAGCGAAATCAAAAGGTCCGCGCAACGGTGGCGCTCCGGCAGCCCTGAATGATCTCGGTCCGCATCCTGACGGCGGCGGCAACGTAACCGTGCGCGACGGCCGCTATGGCCCTTACGTCAATCACGGCAAGGTCAATGCGACGCTGCCCAAGGGCAAGGACCCAATGTCGGTGACGCTCGACGAGGCGCTTTTGCTGGTCGCGGAGAAGGCGGCCAAGGGCGGCGGCGGCAAGAAGCCGTTCCGCGGCAGGAAGAAGAGTTAGTTGGCGCGGCGAATACCGGGTTCCGGGAAGAAACAGCCGTCGAGTTCGGGCGGGACCGACTTCCGCCCCTCGCGCGAGGATGTGCTCCGCTACATCACCGACAACCCCGATCGGTCCGGCAAGCGGGAGATCGCGCGGGCGTTCAACCTGAAATCCGCCGACCGTGTCTGGCTGAAGGATGTGCTGCGCGACCTCCAGGACGAAGGGCTGCTGGAGAAGCGCAGCAAACGTCTCGCCCGCCCCGGCAGCCTGCCGCCGGTGACCGTCCTGACCATCACCGGTCGCGATGCCGAAGGCGGGCTACTCGCGCGTCCCGATGATGAGTCGAATTCCGATACGTCCTCGCCCGTCGTCTCCATCCGCTGGCGGCGCGATGCGAACGTTGCCGCGCCCGGCGTCGGCGACCGGGTCCTGGCCAAGATCTTCCGCTCGGACGACTCCCACGGCCCTGCCTACACCGGGCGGGTGATGAAGGTGCTGGAGAAGCGTCGGGCCTCGGCGCTCGGCGTGGTGCGCAGGCTCTCCGACGGCACGCTGCGCATCGATCCCGTCGAGCGCCGGCAGTCGGAGATGACGGTTTCGGTCGAGGACCTGGGCGACGCCGAGCCAGGTGACCTGGTCGAGGTCGAGACCGCGCGGGCCGGGCGCTACGGACTGCCACGCGCCAAGGTGCTGAACGTTCTGGGCTCCCTCGTCAACGAGAAGGCGGTCTCGATGATCGCCATCCACGCCCACGACATACCGCACATTTTCCCTTCCCAGGTCGTCGCCGAGGCCGATCAGGCGAAGCCGGCGACGATGGACGGCCGCGAGGACTGGCGCGACTTGCAACTGGTGACCATCGATCCGGCCGACGCCAAGGACCATGACGACGCGGTCTTCGCGGTCGCCGACGACGATCCCGTCAACGCCGGCGGTTTCGTCGTGACTGTCGCGATCGCCGACGTGGCGGCGTACGTACGCCCGGGTTCCGCACTCGATCGTGAGGCGCTGAAGCGCGGCAATTCGGTCTATTTCCCCGACCGCGTCGTGCCGATGCTGCCCGAACGCATCTCCAACGACCTCTGCTCGCTCAAGGAAAATGTCGACCGCCCGGCGCTCGCAGTGCGCATGACCTTCGCCCCGGATGGCCGCAAGATCAGGCATTCGTTCCACCGGATCATGATGAAGTCGGCGGCGCGCCTCGCCTACCCGCAGGCGCAGGCCGCGATCGACGGCGCCGCCGACGACAGGACGGCGCCCATCCTCGGCACGGTGCTGAAGCCGCTCTGGGACGCCTATGCCGTCCTCAGGCGCGGCCGCGACGCGCGCCAACCGCTCGAACTCGATCTGCCAGAGCGAAAGATCCTGCTGAAGCCGGACGGCACGGTCGACCGCGTGATCGTTCCCGATCGGCTCGACGCCCACCGGCTAATCGAGGAGTTCATGATCCAGGCGAACGTCGCCGCCGCCGAGACGCTGGAAGCCCGACGCCAGAAGCTGGTCTACCGCATCCACGACGCGCCCTCGCTCGCCAAGCAGGAGACGCTGCGCGAGTTCCTGGCCACCTTCGGCCTGTCGCTGGCGCGCGGCGCGCAGTTGCGACCCGCCCAGTTCAACCAGATCCTCGCCCGTGTGCGCGGCGCGGACAATGAAGCCCTGATCAACGAGATGGTCCTGCGCTCGCAGAGCCAGGCCGAATATTCGCCGGCCAACATCGGACATTTTGGCCTGAACCTCATGCGCTACGCGCATTTCACGTCGCCCATCCGGCGTTACTCGGATCTCATCGTGCATCGGGCACTGATCTCGGCGCTGAAGCTCGGTCCGGACGGAATGACCTCGGGGGAGGAAGAACGGCTGGAGGAGACGGCCGTACTCATCTCCGCCGCGGAGAGGCGGGCCATGGCCGCGGAACGCGACACGGTCGACCGGCTCGTGGCCGCCCACCTTGCCACCCGGCTGGACGAAACGTTCAGGGCTAGGGTTTCGGGGGTGACCAGGGCGGGACTTTTTGTCCGGTTGCCCGACTATGGCGCTGATGGCTTCATACCGGTGTCAACACTCGGCGACGATTACTATATCTACGACGAGGCCCGGCATGCGCTGGCAGGTCAACGGAGCGGCAACGGCTATCAGCTTGCGGACGAGGTCGACGTCAGGCTGGTCGAGGTTGCTCCGGTGGCCGGCGCGATGCGTTTCGAGATGGTGAGCGATGGCAAGGCGATCGCCGGCTCTCGCGGCTCCTTCCACAAGGCGAAGCGGCAACCGGGCCGGTCCCGCGGATCACGACCCGGCCCACACCGGGGCAGGAGGCGATGATGCAAGAGCAAGTCTTCGGCGGCGAGAATCAATCCGGCCGCACCGCGCGACAGGTCATGCAGGCGATGACGCGGGGATTTCGCGGCCGCTGTCCGCATTGCGGCAAGGGCCGGCTCTTTCGATCCTTCCTCAAGACGGTCGACCGCTGCGAGATCTGCGACGAGGAGATGCACCACCACCGCGCAGACGACCTGCCGGCCTATCTGGTCGTCGTCATCGTCGGCCATGTCGTGGTCGGAGCCTTCATGGGCGTCGAGGCGACCAGTTCTCTCAGCACCGCGCAGCACCTGGCCATCTGGATACCGCTGACGATCATCTCGGCGGTCGCGCTGCTGCGGCCCGTGAAGGGCGCCGTGGTCGGCCTCCAGTGGGCGCTTTACATGCATGGATTCGGCGGCCACAAGGACGAACTCGACACTCATCCCGAGGTTTGATCGGCGGCGCATGGACGGGCTTACCAGAGCAGACATCGACAAGGCCGAAAGCCAGGACTTCGGTCTGGGCAAGGGCCCGTTGCGTCCGCGCGATGCGGCGACGCTTATCCTGCTCGACCGGCATGGCGGCGACGTCCGCGTCCTCATGGGCAGACGCCATCACAGGCACGCCTTCATGCCGGGCAAGTTCGTCTTTCCCGGTGGCCGGACCGATCCGTCCGACAGCCGAGTGACTTGTGTCACCGAACTGCACCCTGCCGAAGCATCACGGATCGCTGGCTCGGGCGCGCGCGGCACGATGGCGCGTGGTCGTGCCATCGCGTTGTCGGCCATCCGCGAGACCTATGAGGAGGCCGGGCTGCTCATCGGCGAAAGGGCTTCATTCGTTGCCCGTCACGGCAGTTGGGATGGCTTTGCCGAGCACGGCGTGAGCCCCGCGCTCGACAAGCTGCGCTTCGTCGCGCGGGCCATTACGCCGCCCGGACGGATCCGACGTTTCGACACCCGCTTCCTCGCCGCATGGCGCGATGATGTCGCGGTCGAACTGCCGGGCGGCGGCCCCACCGAGGAACTAGAAGAGCTTGTCTGGCTGCCGATCGAGAAGGCGGCCGAGACCGACATAGCACTCATCACCGCAACCATATTG
Organism: Rhizobiaceae bacterium; assembly: GCA_050184585.1. GTDB lineage: Bacteria > Pseudomonadota > Alphaproteobacteria > Rhizobiales > Rhizobiaceae > JBFXAF01. The sequence continues at coordinate 661,038 of JBFXAF010000001.1, forward strand.
AAAGATATTGGACGCCGCCTCGCCGATGACCCGCTGCTGAGCCCGGGCGGCCCGGTCCCGTTCTACCGAATGGTCCGCAACCGCTTCGTGCGGGAGATCGTGTAAGCTCCCATGAGCCAGCAGCTTTCCCCCGGCGACGAAGCCGGGAGCCTGCCCCGAATCCGATGGTTGTCGATGGGCGCGGCGATTGCCTCGATCAGCGTGGTCGGCATCGCCATTGGCCTCGGAATGCCGCTTCTGTCCGTCGTGATGGAGACGCGGGGCCAGTCGGCCACGATGATCGGCCTCAACACTGCCGTCGCCGGTCTCGCATCCATCGCCGCTGCGCCGATCGCAACGCCGCTCGCCCAGCGTTTCGGCGTCGTCGGCACCATGCTCTTCATGATCCTGGCCGGCGCGCTTGCCTTCATCGGCTTTCATTTCGCGGACGCGTTCTGGCTCTGGTTTCCGTTGCGCGCGATCCTGCACGCCGCGATAACCGTGCTATTCATCCTGTCCGAATTCTGGATCACCACGGCGGCGCCGCCCGGTCGGCGCGGCTTCGTGCTCGGACTTTACGCGACGGTTCTGTCGCTGGGTTTCGCACTCGGCCCCTGGATCTTCGCCCAAGTGGGGAGCGAGGGTTTCCTGCCGTTCGGCTTGACCTTCGCCATCGTCACCGTCGCCGCGCTTCCCGTGGCGGCTGCCTGGCGCGAAAGTCCGGTGATCAGCGATGACGGACCCTCCCTCGGCTTCATGCGCTATGTCTGGCTGGTGCCGACGGCGACGGCGGCGGTACTGGTGTTCGGCGCCGTCGAGACCGGCGGTTTCGCTCTGTTCCCGATCTATGGCCAGCGTATCGGCTATTCGGAAGCCGACGCCGCTCTGCTTCTCTCGATGATCGGACTGGGCAACGTCCTTCTGCAGATACCGATCGGCACCGTCAGCGACAGGGTTCGCGATCGCCGCTGGCTGCTCTTCGCCTGCGCCGCGGTCGGGTTGGCCGGCATGGCGATGCTGCCGCTCGCCGTGGGCAACTGGCATGCCATGGCTGCGCTCCTCTTCGTTTGGGGCGGCGGCGTCGCGGCGCTCTACACGGTCGGCCTCGCCCATCTGGGCTCGCGGCTGTCGGGCCGCGATCTGGCTTCCGCCAACGCGGCGTTCGTCTTTTGCTACGGCATCGGCATGGTGCTTGGCCCTCAGGCGATCGGCGTGTCGATGGACCTTTTCGGCACGGCCGGTTTTGGCTGGTCGATCGCCTTCTTCTTCGTCGCCTACATGGCGCTCGCGGTCGGCCGCATCGCCCGTTTCGGTATCCGGCCTTGACTTTCGAAGCGCCTTCTTTATCTCTCCGCGCCAATCGCGCGACCCCTGTCTGCCCTCGGGCGTCCGCGAAGGCGAACCCCTGAAAGCGAAGAACCAATGGCCAAAGCCGCTAACATCAAGATCAAGCTGCTCTCGACCGCTGATACCGGCTACTTTTATGTGACCAGCAAGAACAGCCGGACCAAGACCGACAAGTTGTCGTTCAAGAAGTACGATCCGGTTGCCAAGAAGCACGTCGAGTTCAAGGAAACCAAGATCAAGTAATCGCGGGCAACTGCCGCGCCGAACGAAAAGCCGCGCTCGCGGCTCTGGCTTCAAAGAAAAAGCCGCCATCCCCGTGGGATGGCGGCTTTTTCTCATCTGTAGGATGAGAAAAAGGGGGCCGGTCGGCGATCTGGCAGCGGTACGAGGAGGCCACTATGTGCCAGTGCCGGCCGGCCGACCCCACGGACCCAGGAGATGCGGCGGACCTGAGCATCATGGGGTATCTGAAGAACGGTTCGGCTAGAGGTCCCTCGCCCGTCGTTCCGTCCTTGTCCCGGCCGGCACACTTGCGCAGGGGCGTTGGGAAATCAACAGTTTCTTAACCAGCCTTCGCGGATCGCTGGGATTAAGGTAAATATCGCTTGCCTGCCAAAACGAATTCGTCGCCGGGGAAAATCGCCCGCGCGATCGATCACGCGGCGCGGGCGACGACCCGGTTCCGGCCGCTTGATTTGGCTTCGTAGAGCGCCTGGTCCGCCCGCTTAAGCAAATCCTCGATACTGTCGCCGATTGGCCGCATCTCGGCGACGCCAATACTGACGGTAACTTCGAGCGATCCTTTGTCGCGACCGACGGCGAACGGGATCTTGGCGACGGCCTCGCGGATGCGCTCGCCGACACGTTGCGCCACTGCGCCATCGGTATCGGGCATCACGACCACGAACTCCTCGCCTCCGTAGCGGCAGGCGAGATCGATGCCGCGGACGCTCTTGCGCAGACGGCGCGAAAACTCGCGCAGCACTTCGTCGCCGCCGTCATGGCCCCAGGTGTCGTTGATCGACTTGAAGCGGTCGAGGTCGGTGATGAGGACGGACAGCGGCGTGCGGCGGGCGACGGCGCGGTCGAAGAGGGTGCGCAGATGACTGTCGAGGTAGCGCCGGTTGTGCAGCCCGGTCAGGCCGTCGATCACCGCCATCTCGATGGTCTGCGCGAGGCTCGCCCTGAGCTGGTCGTTGTAGCGCTTGCGGCGGACCTGCGTGCGCAGCCGGGCGGTCAGCTCCTGCTGGTCGATGGGACGCACAAGATAGTCGTTCACGCCGATCTCGAGTCCGCGGATGATCCTGTCGTCATCGCCCTCGTCGGTGACGAGGATGATCGGGATGAAGCGCGTCTTGTCCAGCGAACGCAGTTGCGAGCAGAGCCTGAGCGGGTCATAGCCATCGACCCCGCTCGCCACGATGACGCATTCATACGGCGCGTCGGCGGCCTGGGCGTAGCCGTCCTTAGGATCGGTCAGCACGTCCAGCATCGTCGTGCCGCGAAGCATTTTCTGGAACCGGGTGTAGGACACCTCGCGCTGGTCGATGAGCAGCACGCGGGCTGGCGAATCGACCGACACCTCGCCGCGGCTCAGTATCTCCTCGATCCCGATGTTGCGCGTCGTCGAAGCGCGCAGACGGAGTTCGTCGGTGAGCATCTTCAACCGCACCAGGCTCTTGACGCGGGTCATCAGCTGCAGGTCGTTCACCGGCTTGGTGAGGAAATCGTCCGCTCCCGCCTCCAGACCCCGGACCCGGTCCGATACCTGGTCCAGCGCGGTGATCATGACGACCGGGATGTGTGCGGTCGCGGGATCGCTCTTGAGCCGGCGGCAGACCTCGAAACCGTCCATCTCCGGCATCATCACGTCGAGCAGGACGACGTCCACCTTGCCGTTCTCGCAGGTCTCCAGCGCCTCGCGGCCGGAACTGGCGGTCAGCACTTCGAAGTATTCCGCAAGCAGCCGGACTTCGAGCAGCTTGACGTTGGCTGGAACGTCGTCGACGACGAGAATGCGGGCGGTCATCTGATTGCCTGTGTCATGAGGGGCGCCCGGGCGTCATCCATCGCCCAGGTAGGATTTGATGGTTTCTATGAAGCGCGGAACCGAAATGGGCTTCGAGATATAGGCCTCGCAGCCGCCCTGCCGTATCCGTTCTTCGTCCCCCTTCATCGCGAACGCGGTGACCGCGATCACGGGAATCTTGTGCAGATCGTCGTCCTCCTTGAGCCACTTGGTCACTTCCAGTCCGGAGACCTCCGGGAGCTGGATGTCCATGAGAATCAGATCGGGACGATGGGCGCGCGCCAGGTCGAGCGCCTCGAGGCCGTTGCGCGTGCGCACCGTCTCGTAGCCGCTGGCCTCGATGAGGTCGCGGAAGAGCTTCATGTTCAGCTCGTTGTCCTCGACGATCATCACCTTCTTCGGCATTGGCACCTTTTCGATCCGCGGCGCCCCATGGCGGCCGGACGATTCCCTTTCCGGACCATAGCGCGAGATCATTGACGAAACGGAAACCTTTCGCCCATCGCCCGGGGTCGACTGGAGCCCCGCGACGGCTTGTCAACGACGCCCGCGGCCTGCTCAAATCGCTCCATGCGTGACCGACTGCTCCAATCCGTCGACCGCCGCCGCGACGAGGTGGCCCAGCTTGCCGCGGACCTGATCCGGTATCCCACCGTCAATCCACCGGGCGAGGCCTACACGCCTTGCGCCGAATTCGTCGGCAACTACCTGCGCAAGCGGGGCTATGCGGTCGCCTATGTGCGCGCCGAAGGCACGCCCGGCGACACCGACCGCTACCCGCGCACCAACGTCGTGGCGCGGCTTGAGGGCAAGCGGCCGGGGCAGACGGTGCATTTCAACTCCCACATCGACGTGGTCGAAGCCGGGAAGGGCTGGACCGTCGATCCGTTCGCCGGAGTGATCCGGGACGGCCGCGTCCACGGGCGCGGGGCCTGCGACATGAAGGGCGGGCTGGCGTCGTCGATCGTCGCGGCGGAAGCCTTCGTCGAGACGTTTCCCGACTTCGCCGGCGCGATCGAGATTTCAGGAACCGTCGACGAGGAGTCCGGCGGGTTCGGCGGCGTCGCCTATCTCGCCGGCAAGGGCTATTTCTCGAAGCCGCGCGTCGACCACGTCATCATTCCCGAGCCACTGAACAAGGATCGCATCTGCCTCGGCCATCGCGGCGTCTGGTGGGCGGAGATCGAGACGAGGGGCGAGATCGCGCATGGCTCGATGCCGTTCCTCGGCGACTGCGCCGTGCGCCACATGGGCGCAGTCCTCCAGGCGTTCGAGCGGGACCTGTTCCCTGCGCTCGACCGCAAGACGACGCGCATGCCCGTCGTTCCTGAGGGCGCGCGGCGCTCGACCATGAACATCAACTCCATCCATGGCGGGCAGACCGAGGACTATCGCCCCGGTCTCCCCTCGCCCAACGTGCCGGACTGGTGCCGGATGACCATCGACCGTCGCTTCCTGCTCGAGGAGGACGTGACCGAGGTGAAGGGCGAGGTCACGGCCATACTGGACCGACTCAGCCGTGAACGGCCGAAGTTCGACTATCGCATCCGCGATGTCATGGAAGTCCTGCCCATCATGACCGAGCGGGATGCGCCGGTCGTTACCGCCGTGGCACAGGGCATCCGGGAGATCTTCGACCGCGAGCCTGACTACGTGATCTCGCCCGGCACCTACGACCAGAAGCACGTTGCGCGCATCGGTCACCTGTTCAACTGCATCGCCTACGGGCCGGGCATACTCGACCTCGCGCACCGTCCCGACGAATGGGTCGGAATCGATGACATGGTGGAGTCGGCCAAGGTCATGGCTGTCGGGCTCGACATTCTCATGAACGGCGCACATGGCCTGCCGCGTTAGCGGACTGCGTTCGAGAAATCCGTTCTCCAAAGCGCGCGGGGACGAAAACAAACGCGATTTACTCGCGCCGGAATTCGCGCTTCAATCACCGAAATCCATTGTGGGGAGTAAGACGATGAGGACCTGGAAGACAGTTCTGGCGGCCAGCATGTTCACCCTCGCCTCGAGCACGGTGGCGCTCGCCGCGCGCACCGACCTCGTGCTCGGCCTGGTGCTGGAGCCGCCACATCTCGACCCGACAGCGGGCGCCGCCGCGGCCATCGATGAAGTCGTTTACGCCAATGTCTTCGAGGGGTTGACCCGTATCGGCTCGAGCGGCGAGGTGTTGCCGGCGCTCGCCGAGAGCTGGACGATTTCCGAAGACGGCAAGGTCTACACCTTCAAGCTGCACGGCGGCGTGAAGTTTCATGACGGCACCGACTTCACCTCCGAGGACGTGAAGTTCTCGCTCGACCGGGCCCGCGCAGAGAACTCCACCAACGCGCAGAAGCCGCTGTTCGCCGCCATTGACACGGTCGAGGCGGTCGACCCGACCACCGTGAAGGTCACGCTCAAGAACCCGCAGGGCTCCTTCCTCTACAACATGGGGTGGGGCGACGCGGTCATCGTCGCGCCGGAATCGGCCGAGGGCAACAAGGAAAAGCCGATCGGGACCGGTCCCTTCAAGTTCGACAACTGGGCCAAGGGCTCGTCGGTCACGATCGTCAAGAACCCCGACTACTGGGGCGAGCCGGTCGCTCTGGAAAAGGCCGAGTTCCGCATCATCCCCGACGCGGCGGCGGCGGTGCCGGCGATGCTGTCGGGCGACGTGCAGGCGTTCCCGAACATGCCGATCGGCGACGCGCTGCCGCAGATCGAGGGCGACGGCCGCTTCGCCGTCGTCATCGGCGCGACCGAAGGCGAGACGGTGCTCTCGACCAACAACAAGAAGGCGCCCTTCGACAATCTGAAGGTGCGTCAGGCGATCGCCCACGCCCTGAAGCGCGACGACATCATCGCCGCCAACGGATCCGGTTTCGGCACGCCGATCGGATCGCACTTCTCGCCCGCCAACGCGGCCTATGTGGACCTCACCGGCACCTATGCCTATGACGTCGAGAAGGCCAAGGCCCTGCTCAAGGAAGCCGGGTTCGAGAACGGCATCAAGGCGACACTGAAGCTTCCGCCGCCTGCCTATGCGCGCGATGGCGGCCAGGTCATCGCCGCGCAGTTGCGCGACATCGGCATCGAACTCGAGCTGATCCCGCTGGAATGGGCGCAGTGGCTCGAGCAGGTCTTCACCAACAAGGACTACGACCTGTCGATCGTCTCGCACACGGAACCCAACGACATCGGCATCTATGCGCGGAAGGACTACTATTTCCAGTACGACAATCCCGCCTTCGACAAGGTGATCGCCGACCTCGACGTGACGTCGGATGAAGCCAAGCGCAACGAGCTTTATGGCCAGGCGCAGAAGATCCTCGCCGACGATGCGGTCAACGGCTGGCTTTTCCAGCTTCCGAAGGTCGGTGTGTGGGACAAGAAGGTCGAGGGCATGTGGGAGAACTCACCGGTCCAGGCGAACGACCTGACCAAGGTCAAGTGGGTCGACTGACCCGGCTCGCAGTCTGCGGTCGCCCCGGAAGCGGATTGCTTTCCGGGGCGATCTCGTTTTGCGATCAAGCCTGAATGGCCGCGTTCCTCATCAAACGCCTGCTTGCCGGCATCGCCACGCTGCTGGTTGCCTCGCTGGTCGTCTTCACCGTGTTGCAGATACTGCCCGGCGATCCGGCGCGGATGATGCTCGGCATGAACGCGACACAGGACGCGGTCGACGTCCTGCGCGAGCAGATGGGGCTGAACCAGCCGGTCGTCTGGCGCTACCTCTCATGGGTCGGCGACATGCTGACCCTCGACTTCGGTCGGTCGTACACCTATTCCGTGCCCGTCATAGACCTCGTCGCGGAGCGCGTGGTCGTATCGCTGCCGCTGGCTCTGATCGCGCTCATCCTCTCTACCGTGATCGCTATTCCCGTCGGCATATTCTCGGCGTCACGCCGCGGCCGCTTCGGTGACGCGTTCTCGATGGGCGCCGCCCAGTTCGGCGTCGCGGTACCAAATTTCTGGTTCGCCCTGCTGCTCATATACGTCTTTGCCGTCTGGCTGCGGCTGGTTCCGGCCGGTGGCTTCCCCGGTTGGAGCGCCGGCTTCTGGCCGGCGCTGAAGGGCCTGATCCTGCCAGCCGTGGCGCTCGCCTTGCCGCAGGCCGCGATCCTCGCCCGCGTCACGCGCCAGGCGCTCGTGGACGTACTCGGCGAGGACTACATCCGTACCGCCCGCGCCAAGGGCATGCCCCGCGGCACCGTCCTGTGGCGGCACGCGCTGCGCAACGCCATGATACCGGTGCTCACCATCCTTGGCCTGCAGTTCGCCTTCCTCCTCGCCGGTACCATCATCATCGAGAACGTCTTCTACCTGCCAGGTCTCGGTCGGCTCGTGTTCCAGGCAATCACCCAGCTCGACCTGATCGTCGTGCAGAGCGTCGTCATGCTGCTGGTCGCGGCGGTGGTGCTGATCAATTTCCTGGTCGATCTCTCCTACGCGATCGTCGACCCGCGCCTGAGGGTCGGCTGATGAGCGTCGAGCAATCCCCCGCCGAAGTCTCGTTGGTACGAAAGGCGTTCGAAAACCGCTCTTTCGTGATCGGTTTCGTCATAACGATCATCGTCGCCCTCTCGGCGGTCGTGTCCTTCCTCTGGACGCCCTACGACATCACGGACCTCGTCGTCGCCAACCGCATGAAACCGCCTTCGGCCGACCACTGGCTCGGGACCGACCATTTCGGGCGCGACATCCTTTCCATGATCATGATCGGCGCGCGCAACTCGATCGCCGTGGCGCTTGTGGCGGTGGGTATCGGCATGGGGATCGGCGTGCCGCTGGGCACTCTCGCCGCCGCGCGCGGCGGCTGGCTTGACGAAGTGCTGATGCGCTTCAACGACCTCGTCTTCGCCTTCCCGGCGCTGCTCTCCGCAATCATGATCACCGCGATCTTCGGACCGGGCGCGGTCAACGCGATCATCGCCATCGGCATATTCAACATCCCCGTCTTCGCCCGCGTCGGGCGCGCCGGCGCGCTGTCGCTCTGGCCGCGCGAGTTCATCCTCGCCGCGCGAGCCGCCGGCAAGGGCAACACCCTGATCACCGTCGAGCACATCCTGCCCAACATCGCCAATCTGCTGCTCGTGCAGGCGACCATCCAGTTCGCGCTGGGCATTCTCGCTGAGGCCAGCCTCTCTTATGTCGGGTTGGGTACGCAGCCCCCGATGACGTCATGGGGCCGAATGCTCTTCGATGCGCAGACCCGCATGGTGGTCGCGCCTTTCCAGGCGATCTTCCCCGGCATGGCGATCGTCATCACGGTGCTGGGCCTGAACCTGCTCGGCGATGGGCTGTCCGACACGCTCGACCCGAAGCTGAGGCGACAGCGTTGAGCCTGCTCGACATCAAAGGGCTCAGGGTCGACATCGGAACCACGCCGATCCTCAAGGGCGTGGAGATGACGATAGCTCCGGGCGAGACCGTGGGGCTCGTCGGCGAATCCGGCTCCGGAAAATCGATGACGGCGCTCACCGTCATGCGGCTCCTGCCCGAAGGCGCCCGCACGAGCGGACGCGTCACCTTCGACGGCAAGGACATCCTGTCGGCGACGGAGGCGCAGATGTGCGCCCTGCGCGGCGACGACATCGGCATGGTCTTCCAGGAGCCGATGACGGCGCTCAACCCGGTCAAGACGATCGGCGAGCAGGTCGCTGAAGGCATACGCTGGCACACCGGCGCCAGCCGACACGAAGCGGAGGACCGGGCGCGGCGGATACTCGACCGGGTGGGTCTGCCCGAGGCGAAGTTCCCGCTCTCGCGCTACCCCCACGAACTGTCCGGCGGCCAGCGCCAGCGCGTCGTCATCGCGATCGCCTGCGCGCTCAGGCCGAAGCTGCTGATCGCCGACGAACCGACCACGGCGCTCGACGTGGTGCTGCAGAAGCAGATCCTCGAACTGCTGCGCGACCTCGTCGTGGAAGACCGCATGGGGCTGCTTCTCATCAGCCACGATCTCGCGGTCGTGACCGACATGGCCGACCGCGTCGTCATCATGCGCGACGGCGCCGTGATGGACGAAGGCGAGACTGCCCGCACTCTCTCCGAACAGACGCACCCCTACACGCGACAGCTCGCGCTGGCATCCACCCATGTGCCGCAGCGCGTGCCCTACCGGGTCAGGTCCGATGGCGGCGGGCCGCTTCTGGAAGTCCGCAACATCGTCAAGGACTATCCCGGCCGCAGGCGGTCGGTGTTCATCCGGGGCGAGCCGTTTCGCGCCGTCGACGACGTCTCCTTCACGCTTCATCCCGGCCAGTCGACGGCTCTGGTCGGGCGCTCCGGCTGCGGCAAGTCCACCCTGGCGCGCATTGTGCTGGCGCTGGATCGTTCGACGGCCGGAGAAATCCGCTTCCTCGGCGAGACGATCACTGGCAAGAGCGAGGCCGCGCTCAAGCTGGCGCGGCGCAACATGCAGGTCGTGTTCCAGGATCCCTACGGCTCCTTCGATCCGCGGCACACCGTCGAGCGTCTCGTATCCGAGCCGCTCCACCTCTTGGAAACCAGACCGTCCAGGGCGCAACGGCTTGAAAGGGTCGCCGCCGCGCTCCATGAAGTCGGGCTCGCCGAGCGCGACATGGACAAGTACCCGCACGAATTCTCGGGCGGCCAGCGCCAGCGCCTTTCGATCGCCCGCGCCATCATCACGCGGCCGAAGCTCGTCGTGTGCGACGAGCCGGTGTCGGCGCTCGACGTGTCGATCCGCGCCCAGATCCTGGACCTCTTCGCGGACCTGAACCAGCGGCTCGGGGTGGCCTACCTCTTCATCACCCACGATCTGACGGTGGCCCGCGCGATAACCGACGACGTGCTGGTCATGCACGAGGGCAAGATCGTCGAGCGGGGCAAGACCGGAGACGTGCTCGACCATCCCCGCTCCGAAGCCGCCAGGGCCCTCGTCGACGCCGCACCCGATCTTCAGCGGGCGATCGCGAAGCGGATGCGGGAGCAGGGATAGCCGGTACCCGCCGAGGGACGATCAGGCGGTGCCGGGATGATCGATCGCGTCTTCAGGCCGCAGGCCGAGCAGGGCCAGCGTCCGCCCCAGCAGCCTCAACTCGCGCTCGGCCAGTTCGGCATCGGCCTTCGCGATCTCGGCCATGTGCACGACGAGGAGCCGACGGCGTTCCAGCGAAAGTTCGGCGAACATCGCGACCGCCTGCGAACCCGTGGTCTCGTAGCCGGTCTCGTTGAGGTAGTCGACGACACCCTCGATGCTTCGTTCGGGAATGCCGAACCCGTCGCGACAGATGCGCCTGAACACGGCCATTTCGGCCGCGCTGGCGTCGCCGTCGGCGAGGATCATGCGGAACAGAAGGAGGAGTTCCGCGGTGAGCGCGGGATCGTCGGCCACGCGCCGGATTCCGGGATCGCCGTCGAACAACGTCCTGATCATCGAAATCACGCCAGCCATTCGTCCCAGCCCACCACCCTTGTGAACCGACAGTGAGGGCGATTCGTGGCTTGCGCAAGTCGCCGCTCCATGATGGATGCGGCATGAACCGCGGAGTCGTCGTGTTCGAGCTCGCTCCTGACATCGTGGCACTGCTCGTGCTGGCGGCGTTCGTTGCCGGTTTCGTCGATTCGATTGCCGGGGGCGGCGCGCTGATCGTCATTCCCGCGCTGCTGATTGCCGGCCTGTCGCCGCTCCAGGCGCTCGGCACCAACAAGCTGCAGGCGATGTTCGGCGTCGGTTCGGCCACCTTCGCCTACGCCGCCCGCGGCCATGTCGACCTGCGCGGCCAATTGCCGGCGGCGGCGATGTCGTTCCTCGGCTCGGTGGCGGGCGCGCTCCTGGCGACGGCGCTGCCTGGCGACTGGCTGCGCGCGGCCATGCCGCTGCTCCTGATCGCGATCGGAACCTATTTCGCGCTTAAGCCAAACCTGGACGATTCCGACCGCGCCCGCCGGCTGTCGCCGTTTCTCTTCGGCATTACCGTCGTGCCGCTGATCGGCTTCTATGACGGACTGTTCGGACCCGGCGCGGGCTCCTTCTTCATGCTGTCCTACGTTTCGCTCGCCGGCTTCGGGCTGCTCAAGGCGACCGCCCACACCAAACTGCTCAACTTCGCCTCCAACATCGGCGGCTTCGTCACCTTCGCGCTCGCCGGGGTCATCCTGTGGAAGGTCGGCATCGTCATGGGTCTGGCCCAGTTCGTCGGCGCCCGGATCGGCGCGGCGCTCGCCATGCGCGTCGGCGCGCGGTTGATCAAGCCGCTCCTGGTGATCGTCTGCCTGGCGCTGGCGCTCAGGCTCCTGATCGATCCCGCCAACCCGCTGCGCGCGACACTCGGGTTTTGAGGCGCTTCCTCGACGGCCGAAACCGCCCTATCCTTGGTGAATGGCATCCGAACGGGTCCCTCCATCCGACCACGAGACCGACGCAGGCGTTTTCTTCGCACGCCGGCCCGAACCGCTGCTCGCGCCCTGGGTCGAACGCATCCTCGGCTACGAGGAACGGGGAAGCGGACTCGACGGCTCGACGGAGGCGGCGTCCTTCGTCGTTCCGCTGGTCATCGGCTTCGGAGAGGATTTCCGCATCGGCCTGGCGCGGACGCCGACGGTGGACGACCGCCACGGCAGCTTCGCCTCCGGTCTCTATCCCGGCCCGGTCGTCATTTCGTCCACCGGGCGGGCGGCCTGTGTCCAGATCGATTTCACGCCACTCGGCGCGCAGCGCTTCTTCCGCGTATCGATGCCGGATATGGCCGGGCGGTTGGTGCATCTCGCCGACCTTGATGACCGCGGCGTTGCCGACCTGAAATCTCAGTTGGGCGATACTGCCGCCTGGACCGATCGCCTGGACCACGTCGAATCGTTCCTGATGCATCGGCTGGCTGCGATCGAAACCCGCCAGGACGAACTCGCCTGGGCCTATGCGACGATCCGTGCCTCGGGCGGCAGCGCACGCATCGAGCATCTCGCGACACGCATCGGCTGGAGCCGAAAGCATTTTTCGCGACGCTTCACCGAAAGCTTCGGCCTCAGACCGAAGACGGTCGCGCGCATGGCCCGTTTTCATGCGGCCCTCGGCATGGTAGGCGGGCCTGACGTCGACTGGGCCGACATCGCCTTCGCATGCGGCTATGCGGACCAGTCGCACCTGACGCGCGACTTCGCCGAGTTTGCCGGCCTGCCACCTGCCCGCTGGCTGGCGCGCGCGGCCTGACATTTCTTCAAGATTTCGCGGAATGGTGGCCTTAGAAATGCGGTTTACCTGCACGGGAGATCGTCATGACCGCCATCGAACCGCCCCGCATCTATCCCACGTTCCGCTATCGCAATGCAGCCGCGATCATCGACTGGCTCGAAGGCGTCTTCGGCTTCAGGACCCGCGTCCGCTACATGAACGGAGATGCCGTCGCTCACGCCGAACTTGCCCTCGGCTCCTCCCTCATCATGGTTGGCTCAGTCCGCGACGATGCATACGGGGCGATGGTCGGCGCGCCGGGCGACAATGGCGGCAAGTCCGTCTACATCGCCGTCGACGATGCCGATGTCGTGTACGCGCGGGCAAAAGCTGCTGGCGCGCGGATTCTGGAAGAACTTCACGACAAGGACTATGGCAGCCGCGACTTCATCTGCGCCGACCCGGAGGGCGTCGTCTGGTCCGTCGGCACCTACTGGCCGAAGGCTTTCGACCCCGCTTGAACCCTTACCGCGCCGCCGCGAAGATCGCATCGCAGTCGGCGTGACGTTCAAGGTGATCGGCAAGCCCGTCGAGGACCGTCTCCACCCGGCTCCGGTGAGCGATGCCCTCCGTCTTGAGGCCAAGCTTGGCAAGGAAATCGGCTCGGAATGCATCGGAGCCAAACAGCCCATGCAGATAGGTGCCGAACACCTTGCCGTCCTTCGAGACTGCGCCGTCCGGAGCGTTGCCGAACAGCGCGAACGGCCGCGCGCAATCCGGACCCGCCGTGCGGCCGAGGTGTATCTCGTAGCCTTCGAGCAAAATGTCCCCCACGATGGTTCGGGCAAGGGTTTCGCGCACCACCTTTTCCGGCTCCATGACCGTCTCGACGTCGAGCAGGCCGAGTCCCTGCGCTTCGCGCACCGACCCCTCGATCCCGTCCGGATCGCGCACCACCCTGCCCAGCATCTGGAAGCCCCCGCAGATGCCGACGACCCAGCCCCCGCGCGCCCGGTGTTCGGCGAGATCGAGGTCCCAGCCGTTCTCGCGGAACATGAGCAGATCGCCGATGGTCGACTTCGAGCCCGGAATCACGACCATCTGCGCATCCGCCGGCAGCTTCCTGCCGGGCGGGACGAATTCGACGGTCACGCCGGGTTCGGCGGCGAGCGGATCCAGGTCGTCGAAATTGGCGATGCGCGACAGCATCGGCACCGCCACCTTCAGCACCGCCTTCGCACCGAGGACTTCGCGCTCCAGCCTGACGGAGTCCTCCGACGGCAGCAGCGCGATGTCCTTGAACCAGGGCACGACGCCGAAGCAGCGCCAGCCGGTGAAACGACCGACCGCCGCGACGCCATCCTCGAACAGTGTGGGGTCGCCGCGGAACTTGTTGACCAGATAGCCCACGACCATCGCCCGGTCCTCCCGCGGCAAGACGAGATGCGTGCCCGCGAGCGCCGCGATCACCCCTCCCCGGTCGATATCGCCGACCAGCACCACCGGCACGTCGGCGCGCGTGGCGAAGCCCATGTTTGCGATGTCGTTGGCGCGCAGGTTGATCTCGGCGGGCGAACCCGCGCCTTCGACGATCACGAGGTCGGTATCCTCGCGCACTTTGCCCCAGCTCTCGAAGACGGCGTCCGCCAGGCGCGCCTTCATCGTCTGATAGTCGCGCGCCCTCGCCTCGCCAGACACCCTTCCCTGAACGATCACCTGCGACCCGGTGTCGGTCTGCGGCTTGAGCAGCACCGGATTCATGTGCACCGTCGGCCGCACCCCGCAGGCCAATGCCTGAAGCCATTGGCCGCGGCCGATCTCGCCCTTCTCACTCCTGCCCGGAATGTCGGCGACTGAGGCGTTGTTCGACATGTTCTGAGGCTTGAAGGGCCTGACCGACAAGCCGCGCCGCGCCGCGAGGCGGCACAGCCCCGCGACGAGCACCGTCTTGCCGACGTCGGAGCCGGTGCCCTGGAGCATGATCGCGCGTGTCAAGCCGCGCCCTCGAACGGCGCCGGTGGAGTGGGGCTCTGGACGCAATAAGCGGTCACGTCTCTTCCAGTTCGCGCGTTGACGCACAACCGTTGCGCCCGCCTGTCGGGTTGCACGGTCGCGGCAAAGGTCTAGATTGAACCCCGGCAAATGCCAACAACGTCCGGGAGGCCCTTGTGGACGCTGTGGTTGACGCGCCATTCGCGCAGTTCGATCTCAATGACGACCAGCGCGCCATCCAGGAGATGGCGCGTTCCTTCGCCGCCGAGCGCGTCGCGCCGCAGGCGCTCGAATGGGACAGGGTTCGCCGCTTTCCCGATGACGTGATCCGCGAGACCGGGCCGCTCGGCTTCGGCGGCATCTATGTCAGGGACGATGTCGGAGGATCGGCGCTCGGCCGGCTCGACGCCGTGCTGATCTTCGAGGCGCTGTCGGCCGCCTGCCCGGCCTTCGCCTCGTTCATCTCGATCCACAACATGGCGGCGTGGATGGTCGATACCTTCGGCTCCGAGGAGCAGCGGCGGCGTATCCTGCCGAAGCTCACGTCGATGGAACTGCTGGCCAGTTACTGCCTGACCGAACCCGCCTCCGGTTCCGACGCCGCGGCGCTCAGGACCCGGGCCGTGCGCTCGGGCGGCAACGGCAGCGACTACATCGTCAACGGCACCAAGCAGTTCATCTCGGGCGCCGGCGATTCCGACGTCTATGTCACCATGGTCCGCACCGGCGAGGACGGACCGAAGGGCATATCGACGCTCGTCGTGCCGAAGGACGCACCCGGCCTCTCCTTCGGCGCGGTCGAGAACAAGATGGGCTGGCACATGCAGTCGACGCGCCAGGTCATCTTCGAAGACTGCAAGGTGCCGGCGGAAAACCTGCTCACAGGCGAAGGCGCGGGCTTCCGCATCGCCATGGCCGGTCTCGACGGGGGCCGCCTGAACATCGCCGCATGCTCGCTGGGCGGCGCGCAGTCAGCGCTCGACAAGGCGCTCGCCTACGCCGGCGAGCGCAAGGCGTTCGGCCAGACGATCGATCGCTTCCAGGCGCTCCAGTTCAAGCTCGCCGACATGGAGACCGATCTCCAGGCATCGCGCATGCTGCTCTACACCGCCGCGTCCCGCCTCGATCGCAAGGCCCACGATGCGTCCAAGTGGTCGGCGATGGCCAAGCGCTTCGTCACGGACACGGGGTCGTCGGTCGCCAACGACGCGCTCCAGGTGTTCGGCGGCTACGGCTATCTGCACGACTACGGCGTCGAGAAGCTGGTGCGGGACCTGCGCGTCCACCAGATTCTCGAAGGCACAAACGAGATCATGCGCGTCATCATCGCGCGGCATTTAGTCGGAAGGCAGTAGGGCAGTAGGGCAGTAGGGCAGTAGGAAAAGGATGCCCGGAAAGATCGATTCGCACCGGGATCTTCTTGTCTGGCAGCAGGCAATGGACCTTGCAGTTGAGGTTTACGAAGCAACTCGGTCGTGGCCGAAGGAAGAGCTTTATGGTCTCAAAAGTCAGGTCCGTCGCTCTGCATCCTCCGTCCCTGCCAACATCGCCGAAGGGTATGGCCGGGAAAACCGTGGCTCGTATCAGCAGTTCCTGAAGATCGCCCAAGGCTCGCTGAAGGAACTGGAAACTCATCTATTGATTTCGCAGAGGGTCGGCATCGGGTCGAACGAGACTGTGAAGCGGTTGCTCGCAAGCAGCGAAAGCGTCGGGACCTTGCTGCGGCTACTGATCCGGAAGCTCTCAGATACCTAACCCTACTGCCCTACTGCCCTACTGCCCTACTGCCCTACTGCCCTACTGCCCTACTGCCCTATTTCCCTAGATCGGAGGATCGCCAGCAATGACCACCATCGCCTTCATCGGCCTCGGCAACATGGGCAACCCCATGGCCGCCAACCTCGTCAAGGCGGGTCATGCGGTGCACGGCTTCGACCTCGTGCCGGAAAATCTGAAGGTCGCGAAGGACAACGGCGTCACGGTGATGGCCAATGCGCCCGCCGCCGTGAAGGACGCCGAGGTGGTCATCACCATGCTGCCGGCCGGCAAGCATGTGCTTTCGGTCTGGGAGGACATCGCAGGGAAGACCGCGAAGGGCGCGCTGCTGGTCGATTGCTCGACCATCGACGTCGAGTCCTCGCGCAAGGCGCACGCGATTGCCGCCGAGCACGGGCTCGCCTCCATCGACGCACCGGTCTCGGGCGGCACCGGAGGCGCGACGGCCGGCACGCTGACATTCATGACAGGCGGGTCGAAGGAAGCCTTCGCCCGGGCCGAGCCAATCCTGAAGCCGATGGCCGGCCGCATCGTGCATTGCGGCGACGCCGGGTCCGGACAGGCCGCGAAGATCTGCAACAACATGATCCTCGGCATTTCCATGATCGGAGTCGGCGAGGCCTTCGTGCTGGCCGAGAAGCTCGGACTCTCGCACCAGGCGCTGTTCGATGTCGCATCGACCTCGTCTGGCCAGTGCTGGTCGCTGACGACCTATTGTCCCGTTCCCGGCCCGGTGCCGAATTCGCCGGCCAACCGCGATTACAAGCCCGGCTTCGCCGCGGCGCTCATGCTCAAGGACCTGAAGCTTTCCCAGGAAGCCGCGCAGGCGGCCGGCGCGGTCACCCCGCTCGGCGCCGAGGCCACCCAGCTCTACGCACTGTTCGACGCCATGGGGCATGGTGGCGCGGACTTCTCCGGAATCATCCGCTTCCTAAGGGGCGACGTGGCGTAAGGTTCGGTGTCGGCCAAGCCGGCCCGTTTTTCGCCGGATTCATCCTTGCTTAAGCTCTCGCTAACCGGCCGGTAACGATAAGCATCTATACCGGATGACGAGGCGGACGTCGCAGCCGCCCAACGCTCCGGATCAGGTCACGCGTACCGGAGCGGTAGCCTTCGCAGTGTTTCGTACGCGAGGGGCCATGCGTCGGATTGGCAAAGCCGCGTTCCTCGGGGAACGCGGTTTTTGCTTTTCCGGCCAGGCGTCCGGTCTCAGAGAAAGCGCTGCCAGACGGTCTTGTAGTCGACATACTTGTCGACCGCATGGATCGAGCGGTCGCGGCCGAAACCCGACTGCTTGAAGCCGCCGAACGGCGTCGAGATGTTCGACAGATCGTAGGCGTTGATCCATACCGTGCCCGCCTGCACATCCTCCGAGAAACGATGCGCACGCGTCATGTCGCTGGTGAAGATGCCGGCGCCGAGCCCGTAGATCGTATCGTTGGCGATGGTGATCGCCTCGGCGTCGTCGTCGAAGGGAATCACCGTCAGCACCGGCCCGAAGATTTCCTCGCGGGCGATGGCCATGTCGTTGCGGGCGTCGGCGAAGATGGTCGGTTCGACGTAGAAGCCGCCGAGATCGCGCAGCACGCGATTGCCGCCCATCCTGAGCGACGCGCCCTCCGACCGGCCCTTGGCGATCAGGCCGAGCACCTTGTCCATGTGCTTTTCCTCGATCAGTGCGCCGATCTGGGTCGCGGGGTCGAGCGGATGGTCCTGCTTCAGGTTCCTCGCGACCGCGCCGATTCGCTCGACCAGTTCCTCCTGCACGTTCCGCGCGGCGAGGATCCTGGTCGGCGAATGGCAGGTCTCGCCGGAATTGTAGAAGATGCCCCAGGCAATCGCGTTCGCCGCCGCGTCGAGATCGCCATCGTCGAGCACGGCGATGGGCGACTTGCCGCCGAGTTCCAGCGCCACGCGCTTCAGGTTCGACTGGGCGGCGGCTGCCATGATCGCCTTGCCGGTCACGGTCGATCCGGTGAAGGCGATCATGGCGACATCCGGGTGCTCGGCCAGCGCCCTGCCGGCTTCCGCGCCGAAGCCGGGCACGACGTTGAAGACGCCTTCCGGCAGACCCGCCTCGACCGCGAGTTCCGCGAGCCGCAGCGCGCCCAGTGGCGACTGCTCGGCTGGCTTCAGCACCACCGAGTTGCCGGCCGCGATGGCCGGCCCGAGCTTCCATGCGTCGATGATGAGCGGATAGTTCCAGGGCGTGATGGCACCGATGACGCCCAGCGGCTCCTTCTTGACGATCGCCCGGTCGTTCGGTCCCGTCGGCGCGACCTCGTCATAGAGCTTGTCGGTCATCTCGGCGTAGAACTGCAGCGTGTTGGCGCAGCTTCGCACGTCGACCGTGAGCGCGTCGGAGATCGGCTTGCCGACGTCGGCCGTCTCCAACAGCGCCAGTTCGTCGGCGTTCTCGCGCACCAGTCCGGCCCAGCGCAGCATGATCGACTTCTTCTCGGCCGGATCCTTGGCACGCCAGCGCTTGTCGTCGAAGGCACGCCGCCCGGAGGCAACGGCGGCGTCGATGTCAGGCCCGGCGCCCCGCGCCAGCGAGAATCCCTCGCGACCGTCGAACGGCCGTGGCCGGGAGAACCGCTGGCCCGATGCCGCATCACCGAAACGCCCGTCGATGAACACGCCCGTGCGCGGATCCAGACGCTCGAGCGCGCCTTCCCAGTCCGAACGGCTGCGGGGCTTGTTCATGGCGGTCCTCCGACGATCGACGGAGCCATAGCGCATGCGAGGACGCCGCGCTGTCACTCGTGCGACGCGCGGTCAGCCCTTGCGCGAAAGCCTGCGATAATTGGCGCGGACCCGCCGACCGGACGGCTTCAAGGCCGCCTCGACCAGACTTTCGGCCGCCGCGCCCGAAAGCAGCGCCGGTGTCCTGCCGGCCCATACATCCGGCCAGAAACGCAGGATCGAGCCAAACAGGGATAGCTGGGCCGCTCCCACGCCCTCGACGACCGCGAACGCCTTTTCCGCGACCGCGGCGAAGGTCTCTTTGCCCAGCGGCGAACCGCCCTCGTCCAGCAAGGACGGAAGCCGCATCATGGCGACCGCGGGCGCCAGCATCATGTCGGCAGCGAGCGCGTTGGCACGCCTGCGCCCTGGGCTTCGTTGGTTCAAGATCATTCCCCGGTCCGGACGGACCTCCCGTTCCATTAACTCGTGAACGAAACCGCCCGTGTCAATGGCGCTTCGATTTCCGGCGCAGAGGTGGACCAGCCTTTGCCGATGCTCCATCTCCTATGTGAGATCCCCCTCGGCAAGATCCAGCGCCTTGCCGAGCCGCTCGACGGCCATGTCGATCGTCTCGCGAGTCCAGATCAGCGGTGGCGACAGGATCATGGTGTCGCCGGTGGCGCGGATCATCAGCCCGTTGGCGATGGCGTGGTCGCGCACCTTCACGGCGGCGCTGCCGACCGGCTGGTAGCGAGTACGCTCAGCCTTGTCCCTGACGATCTCGACGCCCGCCATCAGCCCGGCCGCGCGCACTTCGCCGACCAGCGCGCGCCCGCCGAGATGTTCCCTCAGCGACCTGATCAGATAGGGCCCCGTGTCCTCGCGCACGCGCTCCACCAACCCTTCGCGCTCGATGATGTCGAGGTTGGCAAGACCGACCGCGCAGGCCACCGGATGGCCGGAATAGGTGTAGCCGTGGAAGAACTCGCCGCCCTTCTCGACGATGGTCGAGGCGATGCGGTCGCCGACGATCAGCGCCGAGAGCGGCTGGTAGCCGGAGGTCAACGCCTTGGCCGTGGTGATCGTGTCGGGCGTCACCCCGAAGGTCTCGGCCGCGAACCAGTTGCCCGTGCGGCCGTAGCCGGTGATCACCTCGTCCAGCATCAGCAGCACGTCGTACTTCCGGCAGATCCGCTGGATTTCCGGCCAGTAGCTCGCCGGCGGGATCTTCACGCCCCCCGCCCCCATGATCGGCTCGCCGATGAAGGCCGCGACCTTCTCCGCCCCCGCTTCCAGGATCGCGTCCTCGACGGCCTTCGCCGCGCGCAGGCCGAAGTCGTGGTCGCTTTCGCCAGGCTGCGCCAGTTCGTAGGCGTAGGGCGCCATGACGTGCACGATGTTCGGCACCGCGCCGCCGAGCTGGTTGTGCATGCCCTCCATGCCGCCGAGCGAGGTGCCGGCCACGGTCGAGCCGTGATAGGCGCTCTTCCTTGAGATGATCCGGTTCTTCTCCGGCTTGCCCTCCAGCGCCCAGTAGTGCCGCACGAGCCTCAGCGCCGTGTCATTGGATTCGGAACCCGACGAGCCGAAGAAGACCTGGTCGAGCGACTTGGGCGCCAGCTCGGCGATCTTCTTCGCCAAGAGCACCGGCGTCGGCGTCGAGCAGCGGAAGAAGGAGTTGTAATAGGGCAGCTCCTTCATCTGCTCGTAGGCGGCCTTGGCCAGTTCCTCCCGGCCATAGCCGACATTGACGCACCACAGGCCCGCCATGCCGTCGAGGATGGCGTTGCCCTCGGTGTCGTAGATGAACGGCCCGTCGGCGCGCACGATCATGCGGCTGCCGGCTCCGCGCAGGTCCTTGTGGTCGGTGAAGGGGTGGAGGTGATGCGCGGCGTCGATCGCCTGAAGCTGCTTCAGCGAATAGTTCTGGTAGGTCATGGGTCTCGTTCCCGTTGGATCGGTCCGGCGACATGAGGCCGGGGCGGCGTCCTAGCGGGTTGCGGGCGGCGAATAGCCGATGCGCGCGCAGAGCCTCAGCATCTCGGCATGCAGTGTCCGCACCGACGGGGTCGACGCCACGATGTGCCGGAAGGAACCTCGGCGATTGCGCATGGCGGGACTGTAGCCGACGCGAGCGCGGCCGTTCAAGCGCCGGCGCGCCGACGCTGTTCCCGCCACAGCGCAAAGACGACGAGCGCGAGGCTGAGCCCCGCGATGACGCCGACGAGGCCGAGCGGACCGGTCGCCTCGATGGCGAAGCCGGCACCGGGAGGACCGACGATGCCGCCTGCCCCCCACATCAGCGCGAAGGCCGCATTGCCGGCCACCAGGGCACGGCCCTTGAAGCGTGCGCCGAGCTCGACCAGCGCCATCGTATAGACCCCGTAGCCGACGCCGCCCAGGACGACCAGCAGCGGCCACACGGCGGGCGAGAGGATGAACACCGGCAGGAGCAGCGCGCATGTCGCGGTCGCCGCCGCGCAGGCGATGACCATCGCCCGGCCGCCGAACCGCTCGGCGGCGAGACCCAGCGGTATCTGGAGGACGATGTTGCCGATGGACAGCGCGGTGACGAGCGCCGCCTGCATGGCCTCGGCCAGACCATAGGCGGCGGCGAAGACGGGCATCAGGGCATAGGTGCTTTGCTGGGTCGCCGCCGCCACGCCGACGGCGGTGAGCAGGGCCGGCGCCAGTGCGGCGAACCAGAAGAAGCCGCCGGTCTTCTCGCCATCGTCCTCGAAGCCCGACAGATTGCGCGCCACCAGCGCCAGCACGATCGCGCAGCCGAGGAAGCCGACGATGCCGATGACGAATGGACCCCAGCCATTGGTCCCGACGGCCGCGAGCGCGAGCGGGCCGGAGGCATAGCCGAGCCCCATCACCGCGTTGAAGACGCCCATGATCCGGCCGCGCCGGGCGGGCGGGGCGAGCGCCAGCGCCCAGACCTCGCCCAGGATGTAGAGCGGGTTGACGATGAAGCCGAGCATGAAGCGCAGCAGGAACCAGGCGACCCAGTCCTGAAGCCAGCCGATGAGCAGGAACAGCACCGCCGCGCCGAGCGCGCAACCGACCGCGAGGGCCCTCGCGCCCAAGGTTCGCACCGCCGCCGGCACCATCGATGCCGACAGGATCAGTCCGAGCGGCATCATCGCTGCGGACAGGCCGATCAGCGCCGGCGAAATGCCCTGCCGCTGCATCAGGATCGTGAACAGCGGATAGGACAACCCCTGCGCGGCGCCGAACAGGGCGAGCGCGGCGGTCACGCCGGCAAGTGCTGCAAATGGCGACGCGGCGTGCGGCGAACTGGCTGGTCTGCTGGCTTCCATTGGCGATCCGGCGGCGGCCGAACGGCCGCCGCCGGTGCTTAGCTTCTAACGGAATTGGCGTCCATCGCCTCCGGACCGAGGCAAGGGCCGGCCGCGCTCAGTTCGGTGCGGAGACCGCCTGCTCGCTCTGCCGGCAATCCCGGGACAGTTCGGCGTGGCGCGTGCGCAGGCCCGCCACGGCCTGGCCCATTCGCCTGGCCGCCTGCGCCACGACGTCGATCTGGGCGCAATCGACGCCCGACTCGGCCGAAGCGTCGGCGGGGAACAGCGCGCGATCGGAAACCTCCAGAACGGGTTTCCGAGAACCGGTCACCGGCTGGGGATGGTTCGCCTCTCCCTCCAGTGCGCGCTGCAGGAAGAGATATTCCATCGCCACGATCATCGCCTGCGGCCTCAGATCGCCGCTGCCGCCGTGGCCGCCTTGCGTGTTCTCGTTGAAACGCGCCGGATGGCCGAGACTCTGCATCAGCGCCGCCATCTTGCGCGCATGGCCCGGATGCACCCGGTCGTCCGCCGTGGAGGTGGTGAACAGCGCCGGCGGGTAGGATCTGTCCTTCGCGACGTTCTGATACGGCGAGTACTTCTCGATGTAGGCCGCTTCCTCCGGGATCGCCGGGTCGCCATACTCGGCGATCCAGGATGCGCCGGGCGGCAGCTCGGTGTAGCGCAGCATGTCGAGCAGCGGCACCTGGCTGATGACCGCGCCGAAGAGTTCGGGACGCTGGGTCAGCATCACCCCGGTCAGAAGCCCCCCGTTGGAACCGCCCATGATCCCCAGCTGCGACGCCGTGGTGATCCCGCGCGCCACGAGATCTTCGGCGATCGCCGCGAAATCGTCATAGGCGCGCTGGCGGTTCTCTTTGAGCGCGGCCTGATGCCACTCCGGGCCGAACTCGCCGCCGCCGCGGATATTGGCGAGCACCCAGGCATTGCCCTGCTCGAGCCAGAGTTTTCCGCGGATCGAGGAATACCACGGCGTCAGCGAGACTTCGAACCCTCCATAGCCATACATCAGCGTCGGAACCGGGCCGGACTGGTCCTTGCGCCGGACCACGAAGTACGGGACCCTGGTTCCGTCCGCGGACGTCGCCTCAAACTGCTCCGACATGAAGGGCGATGCGTCGAATCGCGCGCCGGTCGTCTTCAGCGTCTCGAGCGATCCGCCATTGTCGGTGGACCAGATCAGCGATGGCGGCGTGAGAAAGTCCATGAAACCGAAGGAAACGGACGAACCCTCGTAGTCGGTGTGGCTGATGGTGATGTCTCCATTGTCCGGCAGCCCGATCGTCTGTGAGGTCCAGCGCCCCCCGAACCGCGAAAATGCAGCGACGCGGGCGCGTACATTGTCGACGGTCGACACGAAGAGCCGGTCGCGGGTCGACGCCACGGTGGCGATCGACACGCGGGCGGACGGCTTCATCAATGTCGCGACGTTGCCCATCCGGTTGGTGCGAAACCAGTCGCCGTAGCTGAAGGCGTAGAGGCCGCCAGGCTCGGCCACGGTCCCGTCGGGCGCCGTCCAGCGCGAGCGCGGCGCGAAGATCATCTGGTCCTGGAAGAAGACGGAAAGCGCCAGGTCCGTCGGCAGCGGGATGCGGCGCTTGTGGCCAGTCGCCCCGATCAAATAGATCGCCGAATTGTAGAAATCGATGTCCTGCCAGACCAGCAGGCTTTCCCCGTCGCCCGCCGACCAGCCGCCTGCCGAAAGGTCGTCGACATCACCGGCGAACACGGTCCGCGCGTCCTCCAGCTTCTGGCCGCGCTCCAGGACCTTGATCACGCGCGGATAGCCGGAGGTCGTCACCTCGTCGGCGGCGTAGGCGGCGCTGACGACGACCCGGTCCCGGTCGAGCCACGAGAAGGACGACTTCGACACCGGCGAGACGAACCCGTCGGCGACGAAGGCCTTGGTCTTCAGGTCGAACTCGCGGATCTCGACCGCGTCGCCTCCATCCGGCGACATGGTGACGAGACATCGGTCGTAGTCCGGCCAAAGGCATTCCGCATAGCCGAACACCCAGTCGGTTCCTTCGCGCGCCGCCAACTGGTCGAAATCGATGATCGTCTCCCAGTCCGGACGCGCGCTCCGGTAGGATTCGTACGTCGTGCGTCGCCAGACGCCGAGAACATTGGTCCCATCCTGCCAGAAATTGTAGAGATACCGGCCCTGCTGGTAGACATACGGGATGCGATCCTCGGCCGAGAAGAGGTCGAGCGTCGTCCGCCACCATGCCTCGAAGCGCGGGTCCGACGAAATTTCCTCTGCCGTCGCGGCGTTCTGCTCGCCCACCCAGGCGAGCGCGCGATCTCCCGTGCGCTCCTCGAGCCAAAGGAACGGATCGTCGCTTGCCGTGCTCGGGAGCGAAGAAAGCAGGCATAGCGCGCCCGCGGCCAATGCCGAAAGAAGCGTCTTCAAAATACCACCCTCGCCCCCGGGAGGGAGCGCCCAAACGCCCTTCGCCGCGAAGAATTCGACCTTGCCCCGCGTGCTGTCAATGGGGAGGCCGCCGCAGGCGATGCGTTCGTCCTTCATGTCGCTTCCTTCGCGCTTCTGGTCGCCGCCACCGCTCTCGGCAGGGGGCTGCAAGTCCAATATGCGTCCAGAGAATCCCACCTCATGGTGATATGATGACGGCAGCGCTGCATCCTGCTCAACCGGTCGTCTCGACGGATCGCACGCGGCGCGGTGGCCGCGCGGGCAAGCGCGGCGGCGGCTCCGGAGCGTTCGAACAGCCGGCATGGCGCCAGTACCGCATCCCATTCGAGCCCACGAAGCTGGTTTCCGACGACGAACTGGAATCGATTCATCTCGCCTCGCTCCGCGTGCTCTCGGAGATCGGCGTCGACGTGCTGCATGATGGCGCGCGGCAGATCATGAAGGAGCACGGCGCCAGCGTTCGCGAGGGCTCCGAGCGTGTTCGCTTCGACCCCGACATGATCCTCGAATCGATCGCGCACGCGCCGCCGGAGTTCACGGTCCATGCCCGCAACCCCGCCCACAACGTCCAGTTTGGCGGCAACCGGCTGATCTTTTCGCAGATGGCTTCGGCTCCCAACTGCTCGGATGCTGATCGCGGACGGCGCGCGGGCAACCAGCAGGATTTCCGCAACTTCCTGCGGCTCGCGCAAATGCACAACGTCCTGCAGACGACCGGCGGCTATCCGGTCGAGCCGATCGACATTCACCCGTCGGTCCGCCACCTCGAATGCAACCGGGACCTCTCGATCCTCACCGACAAGGTCTTTCACATCTATTCGCTCGGCAAGGAGCGCAATCTCGACGGCATCGAGATCGCCCGCATCGGTCGCGGCATCAGCCACGAGCAGCTGCTGAACGAGCCGTCCGTCTACACGATCATCAACACCAACTCGCCGCTCAAGCTCGACGTGCCGATGATGGAGGGCATCATCCAGATGTCGTCGCGCGGCCAGGCCGTGATCGTCACGCCGTTCACCCTGTCGGGAGCCATGGCGCCGGTCACCATCGCCGGCGCGCTGGTGCAGCAGAACGCCGAAGCGTTGGCGGGAATCGCCTTCACCCAGATGGTGCGCAAGGGCGCGCCCGTCGGCTATGGCGGCTTCACCTCCAACGTCGACATGAAGTCCGGCGCGCCGGCCTTCGGCACCCCGGAGTACATGAAGGCCCAGTTGGTCGGCGGCCAGCTCGCTCGGCGCTACCGTGTGCCCTACCGCACGTCCAACGTTTGCGCGGCCAACGCCGTCGACGCGCAGGCAGCCTATGAGAGCGTGTTCTCGCTCTGGGGCGCCATCACCGCCGGCGCCAACTTCGTCCTGCACGCCGCCGGCTGGCTGGAAGGCGGGCTTCGCTGCTCCTACGAGAAGATGATCCTCGACATCGACCTCTTGCAGATGGTAGCCGAATACCTGACCCCGCTCGACCTCTCGGAGGAAGCGCTCGCCGTCGACGCCATCCGCGACGTCGGGCCTGGCGGCCATTTCTTCGGCACGCCTCACACGCAGGCCCGCTACAAGACCGCGTTCTATTCTCCGATCGTCTCCGACTGGCGGAACTTCGAGACATGGAACGAGGCCGGTGCTCCGACGGCGATCGAGCGGGCCAACAAGGTCTGGAAGGAGCGGCTGGCGAGTTACGAAGAACCCTACATGGACCCCGCCATCCGCGAGGAAATCGACGCCTACGTCGAGAAGCGCAAGGCCGAGGGCGGCGCGCCGACGGACTTTTGAGACCGATGAAGCTCCGCCCCATCGACGCTCCGGACGCTCCGCAACCGGTTGGAGGTTACGCCCAGGCGATGGAGGTTTCCGGCGCCTCGCGGCTCCTGTTCATCTCCGGCCAGGTTCCGGCGCGGGTCGACGGCACGGTTCCAGACGACTTCGAAGCCCAGGCCAGGCTCGCGTGGGCAAACGTGATTGCCCAGCTTCGGACCGCCGGCATGACGCTCGACAACCTCGTCAAGGTCACGATCTTTCTTTCGGACCGCAAGCACATCGCAGACTACCGGAAGGTGCGCATCGAGGTGCTGGAGGGCCGGAAGGTCGGACTGACGACGATCATCACCGGCATCTTCGACGAGAAATGGCTGCTGGAGATCGAGGCGATCGCCGCGGCCTGATCCCAACTCTATTGTTCAGTTTCTGAGAAACAGGTTCCAACATCATGAAATCTCATGCCAAAGCGGTCGTGATCGGTGGTGGCGTCGTGGGCTGCTCGGTGCTCTATCACCTCGCTCGCGCCGGCTGGACCGACATCATGCTGATCGAGCGTTCGGAACTCACCTCCGGCTCGTCCTGGCACGCGGCGGGCGGCTTCCACACCCTCAACGGCGATCCGAACGTCGCCAAGCTGCAGGCGTATACGGTGCAGCTCTATAAGGAGCTGGAGGAGGTTTCCGGCCAGTCCTGCTCCCTGCATCTGACCGGCGGCGTCATGCTGGCCGACAGCCCCGAGCGCATGGATTTTCTTCGCCTCGCCCACGCCAAGGGCCGCTATCTCGGCATGGACACGGAACTGATCACGCCCTCCGAAGCCAAGGCGATGTTCCCGCTGATGGACGAGAAGCATTTCGTCGGCGCCATGTGGGATCCCGTCGAAGGTCATCTCGATCCGTCCGGGACGACGATCGCCTATTCAAAGGCGGCGAAGAAGCTCGGCGCCGAAATCGTGCTCAGGAACCGCGTGACCGAGCTGACCCAGCAGCCGGACGGCACATGGAACGTCGTCACCGAACAGGGCACGGTGAAAGCCGAACATGTCGTCAACTGCGGCGGCCTGTGGGCGCGCGAGATCGGCCGCATGGTCGGCGTCGAGCTTCCGGTGCTCGCCATGGAGCACATGTACCTGCTCACCGAGCCGATGCCGGAGGTCGAGGCGTTCAACAGGGAGACCGGCCGCGAGCTGGTCGGCGTTCTCGACTTCAAGGGCGAGATCTACACGCGCCAAGAGCGCAATGGCATCCTGCTCGGCACCTACGAGAAGGCATGCAAGCCGTGGTCGCCGGTCGAGACGCCTTGGACCTTCGGGCACGAACTCTTGGCGCCCGATCTCGAGCGCATCGCGCCTTCGCTCGAAATCGGCTTCAGGCATTTCCCCGGCATCGCCAATGCCGGCATCAAGCAGGTCATCAACGGCCCCTTCACCTTCGCGCCGGACGGCAATCCGCTGGTCGGCCCGGTTCAGGGCCTGACCTCTTCTGGGTCGCCTGCGGCGTGATGGCCGGCTTCTCCCAGGGCGGCGGCGTCGGCCTCGCGCTGTCGAACTGGATGGTCGAGGGCGATCCCGGCTTCGACGTCTGGGGCATGGACGTGGCGCGGTGGGGCGAATGGGCGAGCCTGCGCTACACCAACGCAAAGGTGCGGGAGAACTATTCGCGACGCTTCTCCATCCGCTTTCCGAACGAGGAACTGCCGGCCGCGCGGCCCGCGCAGACGACGCCGCTCTACGATACGATGGTCTCCCAGAACGCCGTCATGGGCGATTCATGGGGACTGGAGACCCCGCTCTGGTTCGCCCCAAAGGACAGTGAAGCCAGGGACATCGTCTCCTTCCACCGCTCCAATGATTTTCCGCACATCGGCGCCGAGGTGAAGGCGACGCGCGAGCGCGTCGGCGTCACCGAGATCGCCAACTTCGCCAAGTACGAAGTCACCGGCCAGGGCGCCGAGGATTTCCTCAACCGCCTGATGACCAACCGCATGCCGAAGGCCGGGCGCATCGTGCTCACCCCGATGCTCAACGAGTTCGGCCGGCTGATCGGCGACTTCACGATTGCAAAGGCCGCCGGGGAGCGTTTCATCATCTGGGGTTCGTCGGCCGCGCAGAAATATCACATGCGCTGGTTCGAGAGGCATGTGCCACGCGACGGATCGGTGCGCATCCATCGCTTCGACCAGACGCTGGTCGGCCTTTCGATCGCCGGTCCGAACAGCCAGGCGCTGCTCCAGAAGCTGGTCGACGTGGATGTCTCGTCCAAGGCCTTCCGCTTCATGGATTTCCGCGAGATGGCGGTCGGCGGCGCGCCGTGCATGGTCAACCGCATCACCTACACCGGCGACCTCGGCTACGAGATCTGGATGCAGCCGGCGTACCAACGCCTCGTCTACAACGCGATCAAGGACGCCGGCGAGGAGTTCGGCATCGTCGATTTCGGCATGCGCGCCCTGCTCTCCATGCGGCTCGAGAAGAATTTTCCCACCTGGTTCCGGGAGCTGCGGCCGATCTATGGCCCGTTCGAGGGCGCGATGGACCGCTTCATCAAGATGGAGAAGAATGATTTCGTCGGCCGCGACGCCGCGGCGAAGCAGCTTCAGGAAGGCGGCGGCAAGCTCAGGCGCGTCTCGATGATCGTCGATGCGCTCGACGCGGACGTGATGGGCGACGAGCCGATCTGGGCCAGGGTCAGCGGCAGGGATTTCGGCACTGTGGAAAAGCCGCACGGCTATGGCGCTCCGCGTTTCGACGCGTCCGGCAAGGCGGTGCGCGGTTCGTCGGCTGCGACGGGCGCCTCGGCGGTGCGCGGCATTCACGATGGAGAGTGGTCCGTCGTCGGCTGGGTGACCTCAGGCGGTTTCGCGCATTACGTCGGCAAGTCGATGGCGCAGGGCTATGTGCCTGCCGCGCTCGCCAGCGACGAGAGAGCCGGCCTCTTCGAGATAGAAATCCTCGGCCACCGCCGCCCCGCCCGCATCAACGTCGAGCCGCCATTCGATCCCGACGGCGGGAAGATGCGGGGGTAGGCAACCGATATGACGCCCCCTCCACCACGCTTCGCGTGGTTCCCCTCCCCCGTGGCACGGGGGAGGATCAAGGCTGCAGCCGGCCGCAGCGCGGGATCCTCCCCTGCGAAGCGGGGGAGGTGTCGCGCGAAGCGCGACGGAGGGGGCCCATACCCCACCACAAGATGACCAACGGAACTTTCTCCCGCCATCGCAAGATCATGCCGTTCGAGCCAGGCGGCATGGAAGCGCTGCGGGAGCAATCCCGCGAGAAGGCGGCCTCGCTGAACCAGCACGTCCTCGGCTACGGCGAGGTCGCCGAGCGCGAATGGGCCGCTGCCGGCATTTCCGCCCCCAAACTTCCGAGAATGCGGAAGTACCGGCTGGAACGCATCCGCGCCGAACTCCGGCGCCGCGACTACGCCGGTGCCTTGCTCTACGACCCCGTCAACATCCGTTACGCGACCGATTCCACCAACATGCAGCTCTGGGTCGCGCACAATCCGACGCGCCATTGCTTCGTCGCCACCGACGGCCCGGTGATCCTCTTCGACTATTTCTCCTGCGAGCACCTTTCGGATCATTCCGGCATGGTCGACGAGGTCCGCCCAGCCCTGTCGTGGATGTACCTCTATTCGGGCGAGCTGACCGACGGCAAGGTCGCGAAATGGGCGGCCGGCATCGCCGATCTCGTGGGCGAGCATGGTGGCGGCAACCGTCGGATCGCCGTCGACCATGTGAACCCCGAAGGGGTCGAAGCGCTCGCCCGGCTCGGCGTCTCCGTTCACAGTGGCGAGGCGGTGATGGAGAATGCGCGGCTCATCAAGTCGCCAGACGAAATTCTCGCCATGCGCAGGGCGATCGTCGCCTGCGAAGCTGCAATGGGCGAGATGGAAGCAGCTCTCACGCCGGGCATCACCGAGAACGAACTGTGGGCCGAACTTCATCGCGGCAACATCGCTCGCGGCGGCGAGTGGATCGAGACGCGGTTGCTCAGTTCAGGCCCGCGGACCAACCCGTGGTTCCAGGAATGCTCATCGCGCGCGATCGAAGCCGGCGACATCGTCGCCTTCGACACCGATCTGATCGGCCCTTATGGCTTCTGCGCCGACATCTCGCGCACCTGGCTCTGCGGCGACGGCCGGCCGACCAACGAGCAGCGCGACCTTTTTCGCATCGCCGCCGACCAGATCGCCGCCAATACGGAACTCATGCGGCCCGGAACGACGTTCCGTGAACTGGTGGACCGCTCGACTGTTCCTCCGCCCGACTGCTTCCCGACGCGCTACGGGGTGCTCTACCACGGTGTGGGCCTGGCGGATGAATATCCGACCCTGCCGCACGCCGCCGACTGGACCGACGAGACGCCGGACGGCGTTCT
This sequence comes from Rhizobiaceae bacterium, assembly GCA_050184585.1. Lineage (GTDB taxonomy): Bacteria > Pseudomonadota > Alphaproteobacteria > Rhizobiales > Rhizobiaceae > JBFXAF01. Next base: position 691,877 of record JBFXAF010000001.1, read on the forward strand.
CGAACCCGGCATGGTTCTGTGCGTCGAGAGCTACATCGGCCGCCTGGGCGGCCACGAGGGGATCAAGCTTGAAGAGCAGGTGCTGATCGGCGAGACAGGTCCCGTGACGCTATCCGTCTACCCGCTCGACGGACGGCTTGCGGGCGGGTGATTTCGTCGCGCCCGCTTCGGCGGCTGGCTCCTCGTACAATTTCTCGACGGCTCGGTGCTGCCGGCGCTTCTCGCTCACGGTGAGACGCCGTCGCGTGAGCAACGCGTATGCCAGCGCGATCGCGATGACCAGCGGTCCGCCGATGATGACGAAGCCCCAAAGTGAATCATAGATCATGACTTTCTCCTTCGACGGAGAACGCCGACGCCGGGACGCCGTTCCCGTCAGGCGGGCCAGCGATAGTCTGGGACGCCTAGGGCCGCGATGAAAGGCAACCCCTTTCGCCGTGCGGTCCAGCCGGCCGGAACCAACTGGGCGGCGGTGCGGTCGAAGCGCTTTGCAAGCGCCCAGCTCCGGCAGTCGATCGCGGCGACATCCGCGCTGCCCTCGGCGACCGCCGCGATCGAGGCGCGATGCGATCCTGTCGGACAGCGTTCGGCAAAGATCGCCAGGCTTTCGCCGGCGGCCTCGAGATCGCGGGTCAGCGCGACGATCCCGGACATCGAATCCTCGCTGTTGAAGGCGAAGCGCGCGCCGCGGAGGATGCCCAGCGGCAGCGCAGATCGGCCGTCCGTCGGCGGCGCGACATCGGGCGATTCGCCGCGCCGCATGACGATGGCGCTGGAATAGCGGTCGCGCGCGCCGCCCACCACATCGGAATAGTCCGGCTGGCCGACGAGGCGAACCTGCGACGCCAGACCGGTGGCCTCCATCGGTCCCCAGCACGTCTGGGCGAAGAGCAATTTGGGGTGCCGCCACAGCGTCGGGAAATGCAGTTCGTCCGGCGGCAGGGTCGCCGGGTCCGGAGCGATGAGGTTGCCGGCGGCGTCGCGGACGCCCTCAGGGACGGCCGGCATGTCGGCATTCCGTCTCGTCAGCCGATCCGGCGCATCGATCCCCTGTTGCCGCAAGCCCTCGCGGATCGTCGCCCACTGCGCATCGACCTCGTCCCGGACTTCGGGCCAGTCATACATCGGCAATGCGGCGATGAAGTCGGTCATGGGAAATCGATGCGCCTGCCGTTCGCGAAGCTCAAGCGGTATCCTATTCCTTCGCCGGTTCGGCCGGAACCGGCGCGGTCCCGCCTCCATGCACCGACCTCGAACGCTGTCGCGGTCGAAACGAAGCGCCCGCCTGCGGGACGCGGCGAAGCGTAGGATGCACGACCGGCTCCTTGGCGCGGAATGCGAAGTCGCGGAACAGCGCAAGATAGCCCGGCACGACATACCCCCCGTTGCGGGCGATCCATTCCTCTCGCCGGTCGCGGAAGAGCTTCGGCAAGCGGTACCACGCGACCGTGGGGCTCTTGTGATGCACGAAATGGAGATTGTTGTTCAGGAACAGCAGGGCCAGCGGCGAACGTTCGACGATGATCGTCCGGCCGTCGGGCGATTCCGACCACTGGTGTTCCGCGAAGGTGCGGATCGAAAGGATCGACAGTCCAATCCAGACGGGCGCCAGGACATACAGCCAGAGCGGCATGCCGAATCCCCAAACCACGACGGGAACGACGAGCGCCAGGCCGATGGCGTGGTGAATCCAGGCGGTTCGCACCGCCTCGTCCCCCGCACGGATCATCCGGAAATCGCCGATGGCAAAACCCACAGTGGCCAGCCAGGGGCCGATCACCAGGCGGCCGACCATCGAGTTGTTGATCTTCAGGAGCAGTTTCATCGCCTCGGGGAACTGCTCGTGCTGCCAAAGCGCACGATAATAGCTCTCCGGATCGTCGAATGGGTCTGTGAGCCTTTCATCGGCGTGATGGCGAAGGTGCAGCGTCCGAAAACGGCGGTACGGCCATGCCAGGCCTATCGGCAGCCCGACCAGCAGTTCGTTGATCCATGCCTTGCGCGTGGGGTGCCCGTGGACGGCTTCATGCATCAGCGAGGATTGGAGCGCGAGGACGATGCCCATCGCGCACAGGGCGACCGCGGGCCAGGCCGGCCACACGAAGAGCCCCAGGAAAAGCCATGACCCGTAGCATGCGGCAATCAGCGCTACCGTCGGCCATTCGATCTCGACGCTGCGCTCCAACGTCTGCCGGTCTTTCGCCATGCCTTTCCGATTCTCGCCCCGCGCGAATGCTCCTGACAGGATGCTGTCAGGAGCAGGAGCATGCTGCAACGCGACAATGCGCATAAAATGTTGATAATGCGCATATTCAGCCTCTAGTGTTATATATTGTAAACAGCGTTGACGTTCTGCGTCCCCATTGGAGTCGGAAATGGACAAGAGAGATCTGTCTGGGCTCTTCCGCGAACGGCTGAAGATGCTGCTTGCACGGTCAGGACGGAACCAGTCGGCCTTTGCCGCGAGCGTTGGCATCGACCGCTCGGCTCTCTCGCAGCTCCTTTCGGGCGCCACCACGCGGCTGCCACGCGCGGAAACGCTGCTCAGGATCGCCGAGCAGTACGGAGCTTCGCTCGACTGGTTGCTTGGCCTCAGCCAGGACGAGGTCCTCACCGGCGAGATCCGCGAGAGCCTGGAAATGGAGGAGAGTCCGGGCGGTTTCGACGAGACGTTGCTCGCGCGCTGGCACGCGGAGGCCGCTGGGACCAAAATCCGCTATGTCCCGGCCGGCATCCCCGATCTGCTGCGAACCGAGCAGCTGATCGACTATGAATCCGAAATCAGCGGCCGCAGCCGGGAGACCAATGCGGGCGAGACCCGCTACCGCATCGACTACAACCGCCGGCCCGAGACCGACATGGAGGTCTGCATGCCACGCCATACGCTCGAGATTTTCGCGCGCGGCATGGGGGTATGGGATCGGTTTCCCGAGAGCGACCGCCGCGCGCAGCTCCGCCATATGGCGAGCCTGCTCAGAGACCTCTACCCCGCCTTCCGGCTCTACTGCTACGACGGCCACATGCGCTATTCCGTGCCCTATACGATCTTCGGTGCGATGCGCGCCGCCATCTATGTCGGCGACATGTATCTCGTGCTCAATGCCACCCAGCCGATCCGCATGCTGACCGGCCACTTCGACAATCTCATCCGCGCCGCCGAGGTGAATGCCCACGAGGCGCCGGCTTTCGCGAAATCTCTGGTCGATTTCTGATCGTCGTTGACGTCATATAACGACTTCTTTATATCGTTATCTCGATTGTTTCGGGATGCGAAAAATGAACAACCCCATCGACACCCTGCTTGCCGAGAAAGGCGTCCTGCTCGCCGATGGCGCGACGGGCACCAATCTTTTCGCGATGGGTCTGGAATCCGGCAATGCCCCGGAACTCTGGAACGAGGATCATCCTGATCGCATCGAGGCGCTGCACCAGGGCTTCGTCGATGCCGGCGCCGACATCATCCTCACCAATTCCTTCGGCGGCACCCGTCATCGTCTCAAGCTGCATCACGCGCACGAGCGGGCGTTCCAAATCAACAAGCGCGCTGCCGAGCTTGCGCGGGCGGTGGCCGACAAGGCCGGCCGCAAGGTCATCGTCGCCGGCGCCGTCGGCCCCACCGGGGAACTGCTGGTGCCGCTGGGGGCCCTCACCTACGACGACGCCGTCGAGGCGTTCGTCGAGCAGATCGAAGGGCTGAAGGCAGGAGGGGCCGATGTCGTGTGGATCGAGACGATGTCCGCGCCGGACGAGATCAGGGCCGCCGCCGAGGCAGCCATTCGGGTCGGCCTGCCCTACACCTACACAGGGTCGTTCGACACCGCCGGCCGCACCATGATGGGTCTGCATCCCAAGGATATCCACGGCGTCGCGGACGGACTTGCCCATGCGCCAGCCGCGGTGGGCGCCAATTGCGGCGTCGGCGCGTCAGACATCCTCGCCTCGCTGCTCGACATGAGCGCCGCCAAGCCCGAAGCGACGCTCGTGGTGAAGGGCAACTGCGGCATCCCCGAGTTCCGCGGCACGGAGATCCATTATTCCGGCACGCCGGAACTCATGGCCGACTACGTGCGCCTCGCCATCGACGGCGGCGCCAGGATCATCGGCGGCTGTTGCGGGACTTCGTTCACGCACCTGGCCGCCATGCGCAGGGCGATGGATACCCATCGCCCGGGCGGTCGCCCCTCCGTCGAGACAATCGTATCGCGCATCGGTCCTCTGCGAAACAAGCAGGCGAACCAGAGCGGCGGCGATGTCGAAGGCCGCCGCGAACGGCGGCGCGCCCGCGCCTGAACCCGCGGCTGACGATCAGAGGTCCTCGAGGTCGCGCCGGGCCTTCTTGAGGATGTCGCGCATCTTGGCGGCCTGATCGGCCGTCAGCGAACCGCTCCGCAAGCGGCCGAAAACCGCGAAGCCGAGCGCCCTCACTTCCTGGCCGAGCGAAGCGCCGCTCACCTCGTCCGCGCTCTCCTTGATCTGGGCGTTGATCTTGTCGAGTTCGGCCTGGTGCTCCGCGAGAAAGGCCCTGCCCTCCCCGGTGATCGAATAGAGGCGCTTGTTGCCCTGCGTCTCGGACGCGACGAGGTCGGCCTCCTCCAGCATCTGCAGCATCGGGTAGATCGCGCCCGGGCTCGGGCTGTAGGCGCCCTCGAACTTGGCTTCGAGCGCCTTGATGATGTCGTAGCCGTGGCGTGGCTCCTCGGCGATCAGGCCCAGGACGACCAGGCGGAGCGCGCCCGAATCGAACATGCGCGGACCCCGTCCGCCAAACGGACCACGCCCGTGGCGTCCGAACGGCCCCCGGCCGCCGAATGGGCCACCATGACCACCGCTGCGCCCCGACATCGCCCATTCCCTGCGGCCGCGGCCTTCACATCCATGATACATGACAGTTCCTTCGTTATGTCGTTCGAACATAATATCTATTAAAAGATATATCGTTTGCAAGGGCACGAAGGCTGAGGGCTGTCGATTCTCGAGCGCGGGCAAAAAAAGGCCGGCAAGGGTTGCCCCTCGCCGGCCTGCCTCACCCGCCCGATGCCGCCATCCCGATCAGGGCGATCCCACCCGAAGGACGGCGGCCATTGCCGATCGACGCAGTCCCGTGGCGCGAGGCAAGGCGCGCGGGATGTCGGAGCCTGCCCGCCCAAACGGGTTCTCCTCGCCGAAGCCGGCAATTGCTTCAACCCTTTTGTGTCGGGCTGAGATGTTCCGTGAATGTGACGTGACGCCAATGCCGATCCTTGGGTCGGCGACGAAGTTTTTTTGCTGGGCTTGCCGACTGCAAAAGGGCGCCGCCGGATGACCGGCGGCCCGCCTGTTTGTCCACGAGGAACTACTGGGCCGTCTTTTCCAGCGCCGAAGCGAGGCGCACCAGCGACAGGAACTCCGAGCGATAGCCGAACGGGTCCATCCCGCGCGCTGCGCTGGCGATCTGGGCGATACGATCCCAACCCAGCTCGGCCACGGCATCCGACTTGCGCAACTTCTGGGCGAAGGCGGCGACCGACACCGAGAAACGCTGGTCATCGCTCGCGGCGTCGAAGCTCTCCACGGAATTGGCATCCGTCACCGGCGTCGTGATCAGCTTGGAGACATCCTCGTCCGGCAGCTTGTAACGGATCTTCACGAAGGCATACTCGCTCGCATTGGCGATGCCGGCGTCATTGTCGGTCGCCGCCTCGCCGTAGCGCAGATCGTCGATCATCTGCGGCGCGCCCCTCGGCGTCACCTCGTAGATCGCCGTCACCGAATGGCCGGAACCGATCTCGCCGGCATCCACCTTGTCGTTGTTGAAGTCCTCGCGGGCGAGCGCACGCGTCTCGTAGCCGATCAGCCGGTACTCCGAGACCATCGCCGGATTGAACTCGACCTGGATCTTTACGTCCTTGGCGATCGGGAACAGCGTCGACGATGCGTCCTCGACGAGCACCTTCTCGGCCTCGGCCAGCGTGTCGATGTAGGCCGCCGTGCCGTTGCCGTTCTGGGCGATGGTCTGCATCATCTGGTCGTTCAGATTGCCGCGGCCGAAGCCGAAGACCGACAGAAACACACCGCTCTCGCGCTTGTCCTCGATCATCCGCTTGAGGTCGTCATCGTCCGTCTGGCCGACGTTGAAGTCACCGTCGGTCGCCAGCATGACGCGGTTGACGCCCCCCTCGACGAAGGACTGCCCTGCAAGCCGGTAGGCTTCCTCCAGGCCTGCGGCGCCGGCCGTGGCGCCGCCCGGCTTCAGCTGATCGATGGCGGCGAGAATCTTCGACTTCTCCGACACCTTGGTCGGCGTCAGCACGGTGCCCGCCTCGCCGGCATAGGTGACGATCGACACGGTGTCGGTGGGCTTGAGGCTCGACACTAGAAGCCGGAAGGCCGACTGGAGCAGCGGCAGCTTGTCCGGCTCGTTCATCGAGCCCGACACGTCGAGCAGGAACACCAGGTTTGCATCGGGCCGCTCGGCGGGGGCCACGTCGTAGCCCTGGATCGCAACGTGCATCAGCCTGTTGTGGTCGTTCCACGGGGAAGGCATCAGCGTCACCGTCGTGTTGAACGGCGTCGACGCGTCCTCGGGACCCTTCCAGTCATAGGGGAAATAGTTGACCATCTCCTCGACCCGGACCGTATCGGCCTGGGGCAGGAAACCGTTCTTCAGCGAACGCCGGGCGAAGGCGTAGGAGGCGGTGTCGACGTCGATCGAGAAGGTCGAGACCGGATCGGTCGCTGCCGAGCGTACCGGGTTGGTCTTGAACTCCTCGAAGCGGTCGCGGTTTTCGGCGTCCTCCGGCATCGGCTCCGGCGCAGGCGCCGCCCGGTCGCTCTCGTAGAAGACCATCTTGCCCGGTGCATTCGGCGAAACCGCGCGGGTGCGGGCAGCGAGCGCGCCGCTGTTGGCGGCGCCCCCCAACGCGTCGCGCTGCACTTCTGCCGCGGATTCCATCTCGCCCGGCTGCGTAGCGGGAGCTGTGATCGCAACTTCCTGTCGGGGCGGAGGGGCGACGTCGACATCCTTCAGCGCCTCGTCCGCGGCCGTCGGTTCGACAGGCTTCTCGACACGGTTGTCCGTCTCGGTCATCTTCTTCTCCGGCTCGATCGCGATCCTCAGGTCGTCGACGAGATAGAACGCGGCATAGCCGGCGAGCGGCAGGGCTGCGAGCCCGGCCAGCGCGGGGGCGCCGATCAGTTTGGTCTGCATGGTGTCTCTCCAGAGCTTGTTCAGACGCTCGGTGAGACGTGGCCGCGCGGCCGATCCTTGGGCCGCTGGGGCTTCATTCATGACATAGGCCCGCATCGCGGCGTCGATCGCCCTGGCGCGGGCTTCGGCGCGGGGCGCCGGCGACTGAATGCCGCGAAGCCTTTCGAGTTGCTTGTCCATCTCAGTCATCCCCGGCTGCGGTCAGAATCTGGCGCAGCCGTTTCTTCGCCTCGTGGATGTGCCAGGATACGGTCGATTCCGAGATGCCCATCACCTCGGACGCCGCCCCATGGGACTGTCCCTCCCCGTAGACCAGCAACACGGCGTCGCGCTGCTTGTCGGGCAATTCGCGGACGGCCGCCCAAAGCCGCTCGGCATCGGCCTCGGGATCCCCCCGATCGCCCTGGCCCGCCACCAGGGTATGAACGCCAAAGGCATCCGTCCGGGCGGCATCGCGCCCTTCCTTGCGTTTGCGGTCACGAACGGCGTTGAGCGTCACCGCGTAGAGCCAGGTTGTGAACGCACCGCCGCCCTTGTAGCCGCGGATCGCCTTGGCCAGCCTGACGCAGACGTCCTGCGCCACGTCCTCGGCGTCGGCGCGGTTGCCGCACCAGCGCCAGGCGATTGCGTGGATGAAGTCATAGTGCCTTCCGACGAGTTCGCCGAAAGCATCGCCGTCACCGTCGCGCGCACGCCCGACGAGTTCGAAGTCGGAGGTGTCGCGAGTCTCCAGCATCATCGCCATCATCGCCCGTAAGACGCGGCGAGTCCGGCGATCCTTGGGCAGCGGGAGAGTTTTTTCTTCGCGCGGTCGAGGCGACCGCGCCGGAACAGCTTAGCGCTGGCCTTTGAGAATGTCCTCGGCAAGCACGATCGCTGTCCGGCGATCGGCTTCGGCGGCGAGCGCGAAGGCTTCCTCCTGCATGCCGCGTATCCATGGCTGGTCGATCGGATTGGCGCGCTCGAGGGCGGCGGTCATCATCGCCAGCCCGCGCACCACCTTGCCGCTCTCGAAAAGGAGCTGCCCGAGCGTCGCCTGCGCGCCGGCGTGGCCCTTTTCGGCGGCGAGCTGTAGCCAGCGGCCCGCCTGCTGGACGCTGCGCTTGACCCCGTCGCCGCGCAGGAACATCTGCCCGACCTCGAACTGAGCGTTCGGATTGCGGTAGGTCGCCGCGGCGCGCATGTAATATTCCTGCGCCGCCAGCGGGTTGGCCTTGATGGGGCTTCCGGGGATGCCGGCCTTCACATAGTTGCCGAGCGCCACCAGCGCGTCGGACACGTAGCTTTCTTCCGGCGAACCCGGCTCCACGTCCTGCGCTGCGATTTCCGAATAGAACTTGTACGCCTCGTAATCGTCGCGGGTGACGCCATCGCCCTGAGCGTACATGCGCGCCAGCTTCCAGGACGCGCCGAGCTGGCCGTTCTCGGCAGCATATCGATAGGCTTCGACCGCCTGGTCCTTATGGCCGCTCTTGTAGGCGGAGAAGCCGAACTTGAAGACGTCCCACGGGCTCGACCGCTCGCCGGCGCTGGTCGCCCCGGTGGTCGTGTCGAACACGTTGTCCTCGAACGCCTGCGCCGGAGAAACCGCCGGCAAGGCGAGGACGAGACAAAACGCGGTAACGCGCACGAAGTCAGATTTCCGCATCTCAGTCAGTTACTTCGAACCCGCCCTGGCGGGTGCCTTTCCTGTCCTCATAACGCACACCGGCAGCCGGCCGGCCCGCCGTCACGGGACCGACCGCACCTTCCGGCGCGTTGTTGCCATTGAGACCGGTCACGGGCCACCGCGATGGCGGCTTCAGACGTCCGTTTCCGTGGATTGAAGAATGCCGGCGCTTTCCGGCCAAAGTGCGGCTGCCCGTTCGTGTCCCGCGTCGCAGCCCAGCCGCCGCCGGCCAAACCCCCGCCGCCGCGACGTCCGCGGTCAGAAAGGCCGGCATTGGCGCTAGCGCTGACATTCATCACAGTCCTCGCCGCGGGCGGGCGGCACCTCTTCGGCTGCTCTTAGGATGCGCCTTCATGAAGAGGGTTTCGGGGTGCTCCGGGTTTATGGCGGGAAAGCGGCATCTACATCCCTGCCGAGATCATAGCCGACCGGTTGTTGAGAGAGTGTTGCCGATTCGTCACAAAGCGGCCGCGCCGCACGCTGGGCGTTCGTCCTGCGACCTGGGGCTGCTCAGGCGGCGCGGCCGGCGGCGGACCGTTCCTCGAAGAACCCGGCTGGAATTCCGCGGCCAACCAGGCGGTGAAACATGGTGTCCATCTCCTCGGGTGACCGGTTCGGGCCGCGCTCGAACCACCACATCATCGTCGTGACGAAGGCCGACGTGATGAACCGCAGCACGAGGTCGCGCGGCGGATGATCCGGTCCGCGCTTGGCGAACGGCGACAGGAAGCCGGCCAGTTCGCGTTCCAGTGAAGCGACGATGATCGCCATCGCGGGCGTACCGTCGACGATCCGCAAGAGGTCGCGATGGGCATCGACGTGGCGGAACAGCGCGAGCGTGCCTTCGCAGCCATTCTCCCTCGGTCGGCGCATCTGCGTCGCTCGCCCTTCGGCCAGCAGCGGCCGCAGTCGCCGCAGGCTTGCCGCCAGCAGTTCTTCCTTGGATCTGAAATGCGCATAGAAGGTCGAGCGCCCGGCATTCGCGGCGGCGACGATGTCGCGGACGGCGATTGCCGAATAGGGCCTGTGGCGCATGAGCGCGGTGAGTGCATCGAAGAGAGCGGCCCTCGTGCGGGCCGCGCGGCGATCGATCGTCATGCCGCGACCATAGCCTCGCCGGTTCACGGACGCATCATCGGCGTCGGCCGATGTCGAACTTTGCGCGCGATGTGTCCCGCAACTTTGCCAACGCGCGCCGCGGACTGCGCCTAGGTTTGCCCCGTCCCCAACTGAAGGAGCAGACGAGATGAGCAGGGCGGTTCGACGCGACAGGTCACCCGAATTCGCCGCTGGCGCCAGCGCCGACTTCGTCCTCGGGCTGACCTCGTTGCACCATGTCTGGGGCGCGGCGGTCTACGATACGCCGTGGCGGCTGCACATCGTCTTCATCAGCGTGCCGGCCGCCGCGGCGATCGCCGCCCTCCTCTACGCATCGGCCCGACGCGGACGCTGGTCGGCGACCGCGCGCTGGCTCGCCATCATCGTCATCGTCGCCTTCCCGATCGCCATGATCGGCTTCTGGGAAGGAGGCTGGAACCATCTGGTGAAGAATTTGACGTTCTTCGCGCGGGGAGCCGCAGCCGCGCGCGCGCTGTTTCCGCCGCCGACCCACGAGATGCCGAGTGACCTCATCTTCGAGGTCATCGGCGTGATGCAGTTCGTCGCGGCGCTCGTCGCACTGCGGGCGCTGTGGTCACTCGTCCGGCGAGTTGGCTAGGCGGACACCCGCGCCACCGCGACCTTCAGCCTTGCGGCGTCCGCTTCGTATGCCTGGCGTTTCTCGCGTTCTGCGTCCACGACCTCGGGCGCCGCCTTGGCGACGAACTGAGGGTTCGACAGCTTCTTGTCGATGCGGCCGATCTCGTCCTCGGCCTTGGCGAGTTCCTTGGAGAGCCGTGCCGCCTCGGCCTTGACGTCGATCAGTTCGCCGAGCGGCAGCGAGAAGGTCGCCTCGCCGGAGACGATCTGGGCGGAGGCCTTCGGCGCCTCGCCCGCCTGCGAGACGTCGCCGACGCGCGCCAGCCGCGTGATCGCGCTCTTGTGGCGCTCCAGCCGCTCCACCGTTTCCGGACCCGCGCCAACCACGACCAGCGGTGCGATCGCCGACGGCGGCACGTTCATTTCCGAACGAACCGAGCGGATGCCCGAGACCAGGTCGACAAGCCAGTTGATCTCCCCCGCCGCATCCTTGTCCTCGAAGTCGGGATTGGGCCAGGCCGCGTGGCAAAGAAGGCTCGATCGCCGCTGGCCATCCCCTGCCGTATGCTCCCAGAGTTCTTCCGTCATGAACGGCATGAAGGGGTGGAGCAGCTTGTAGATCTCGTCCAGCACGAAGGCGCCAACCGCCTGGCTCTCCGCTTTCGCCGTGGCGTCCTCGCCGGCGAACACGGGCTTCAGGAGTTCCAGATACCAGTCGCAGAACATGTTCCAGACGAAGCGGTAGGCCGCGCCTGCCGCGTCGTTGAACCGGTAGGCCTCGATCGCGCCGGTGATCTCGCGCGCCGCGCGCGTCAGCTCCGTCAGGATCCAGCGGTTGACGGTGAGCTTGGCATCGCCGAGCCACAGTTCGTCGTTGCGCGCGACACCGTTCATCTCCGCGAAGCGCGTCGCGTTCCACAGCTTGGTCCCGAAGTTGCGGTAGCCGGCGATGCGCGCCGGATCGAGCTTCACGTCCCTGCCCTGCGCGGCCATGATCGCCAGCGTGAAGCGCAGCGCGTCGGCGCCGTACTCGTCGATCAGTTCCAGCGGATCGATGACGTTGCCCTTGGACTTCGACATCTTGGCGCCGTTCTTGTCGCGGACCAGCGCATGCACATAGACGGTGTGGAACGGCTCCTCGCCGGTGAAGTGGAGCCCCATCATCATCATGCGGGCAACCCAGAAGAAGATGATGTCGAACCCGGTCACCAGCACCGAGGTCGGATAGTAGGTCGCGAGTTCCGGCGTCTTCTCCGGCCAGCCCAGCGTCGAGAAAGGCCACAGCGCCGATGAAAACCAGGTGTCGAGCACGTCCTCGTCGCGCGCGAGGATTTCGCCGGGCCTGCCACTCTCCAGAAGGTCCTCGACAAAGGCCTTCATCGGCCCCTCATGGGCGAGATAGTGCTGGATCGCCGCGTGCAGGGCGTCCGCTTCGGACTTCTCAACGAAGACCTGTCCGTCCGGACCGTACCAGGCCGGGATCTGGTGGCCCCACCAGAGCTGGCGAGACACGCACCAGGGCTGGATGTTCTCCATCCAGTCGAAATAGGTCTTTTCCCACGTCTTCGGCACGAACTTCGTCCGGCCCTCGCGCACCGACGCGATGGCCGGCCTGGCGAGTTCCGCCGCGTTGACATACCACTGGTCGGTCAGGAACGGCTCGATCGGCACGCCGCCGCGGTCGCCGTGCGGAACGACGTGACGATGCGGCTCGACCTTGTCGAGGAAGCCGCCCTCCTCCATGACCTTCACGATCAGCTTTCGCGCCTCGAAGCGGTCAAGCCCGTGCAACTGGTCGAACACGCCCTGTTGCGCGGGCGTGACGTCGAGGCCGTCCAGAAAGTCCTCGTTCTCATTGATCGCCACCCGGGCCTCGGTGGTGAAGACGTTCACCGCACGAAGGTCGTGGCGCTGGCCGACCTCGAAATCGTTGAAATCGTGCGCGGGCGTGATCTTCACCGCGCCGGACCCCTTTTCAGGATCGGAATACTCGTCTGCGACCACCGGGATCTTTCGGCCGACGATGGGCAGGATCACGTTCTTTCCGACGAGGTGCAGATACCGCTCGTCGTCGGGATGGACGGCCACCGCCGTATCGCCCAGCATCGTCTCGGGCCGGGTCGTCGCCACGGTGATGTAAGTGAGAGGGCTGTCCGGATCATAGTGCAGGTTCTCGACCGGATAGCGGAAATGCCAGAGATGGCCGTTGACCTCCTGCTGCTCGACCTCCAGGTCGGAGATGGCGGTCAGAAGCTTCGGGTCCCAGTTGACCAGCCGCTTGTCCTTGTAGATCAGCCCGTCGCGATAGAGATGGACGAACACATCGATGACGGCGGCCGACAGGCCCTCGTCCATGGTGAAGCGCTCGCGCGACCAGTCGCAGGACGCGCCGAGGCGCTTCAGCTGATTGACGATGATGCCACCGGACTCTGCCTTCCAGTCCCACACGCGCGCGACGAAGTCGTCACGGCCGATGTCGCGGCGATGGACCTGTTTCTCCATGAGCTGCCGCTCGACGACCATCTGGGTGGCGATGCCCGCATGGTCCATGCCGGGTTGCCACAGCACGTTCTTGCCGCGCATCCGCTCGAAGCGGATCATGATGTCCTGCAGCGTGTTGTTGAGCGCGTGCCCCATATGGAGCGAGCCGGTCACGTTGGGCGGCGGGATGACGATGGTGAAGGGTTGCGCGTCCTCGGCCGCGCCGGCGCCCGCGGCGAATGCGTCGGCGTCCGACCAGCGCTTCGCGATCTTGGGTTCGACGGCCTTCGCGTCGTAGGTCTTTTCGAGCATGGAACCGCCTGTCCTCGGAGACGGCGGTGTAAATCGGAAGGTCAGGGGTGAGTCAACTGCGCGGGGCGCCCTGGCCGATCGACGTTCAGCCGCCGCGCGCGATCCGCTCGATCTCCTCGCGGACCAGGCGCTCGACCAACGTGGGCAGGTTGTTGTCGAGCCAGTCCTGCAACATTGGCCGCATCATCTGTTCGGCCATCTCGTCGAAGCTGCGCTGACGGCTGGCCGAGAACGCCTCCCAGAGCTCGCCGAACGAAGCCGAGACCTGCTTCTGGGCGTGCTCCGAAAGGATCGATGCGCGCATGACGGAACCGGGCCGCGTCGAGGCGGCTGGCTCGGCTGGCGCCGGTGGCTCGATCCGCCCGGGGGCGACGGGCCGCCAATGCGCGTCGCCTGGCTGGGCGGATGCATCCTCGTCCGCGGCCTGCGGCGATCTTGGTTCGATCGGCGCACGCGCGACGACCGGTTCGCTCCTCGCGGCCATGGCGGGTGGTTCGGTCGGCTGCAATGCCAGGTCGGCGTCGGCTTCCCCGACCGGCTCCGGTCGGGATTTCGCCGCGTCGGCGAAAGCCGGAGCCCTGCCAAGTTCGGTGAAACGGCTGGCGAAGTCGCGCTCTTCGGGTGAACTCGATCGGCGCACCTCGGCCTGGATGTCGGCGAGCGAAACAGGACGAGTCGGAAGCGGCGGTGGCGTCGCCGTCTCGACGATGGGGACCGCCGCCACAGCGTCCTCGCTGCCCAGTTCGGCGCGGAAGGCATCGACATCGACGATGGTCGGCTCGGCCCGCTTGACCGGCATCTCGGCGTCGGTCTCGGTATCCGCAACTTCGTCGGACGGACGCTTGCCGCCGTCTCCGTCCTCGATGATCCTGCGGATCGACGCGAGGATTTCCTCCATCGAGGGTTCGCGCTGCGCACTGGTTGCTTGTGCCATGGTCAGGTCCGCCGCCCGTCTCGCCTGCATCGGACCGCCACCCCTATGGCGGCCGAATCATCCTTGTAGGGTAGCGGACGACACGCTCGGTTTGAATCCCCGGAGTTGCGACCGGGGCAGCTTTCGCACAGGCGATGGAGCGTTCAGCGGCCGTCCGGGGTGCGCAAGCCGCCCCATTTGTCCTTGACGGCGATGTAGTGCTCCTCGGGCCGGTACTCGTCGACGGCGAGTCCGAGCCTTACCGCGCCCAGCCGACCGGCGGCCGACATGATCGCGTAGCTCGCCACGACGACGTCGCGCTCCGAACTGACGAGGTTGATCTGGGCGGCGATGACGAGTTCCTGCGCCTCGAGAACATCGAGGGTCGTGCGCTGGCCGACATTGCGTTCCTCGCTGACCCCGTTCAGTGCGAGCTGCGCGGCCGCGACCACCTCGCGGTTGGCGCTCACCGATTCGGTCGCCGCGACATACTGCGCCCAGGCGGAGCCGAGCGCTGCGCGAACCTGGTCGCGGCTGACATCGACCTCGATCCGCGCCTGACCGAGGGATTCCTTGCGTTGGCGCACGGTCGCGGCGGTGCGTCCGCCGGAATAGATCGGGATCGACAGCGTCGCGCCGATGTTGGCCGAATCGCTCGTTCCGCCTGCTCCCGCGCCCCCTACGCCTGGAAGGCCGTTGCTGACGTCGCGCACCGAGCGGGACACGCTGGCGCTGGCCGAGAGTTGCGGCAGGAGCGCACCTTCGGCGGATTTGACGGAGAAAGCGGCGGCGTCGACCAGGTGCTCGGTCGCGATGATCGCCGGATGCTCGCGCCCGGCAATGGCATAGGCTTCGTCGAGCGAACCCGGCAGGCCACGCGCTGGCCCTGGCATCCTCAGCTGTCCGGGGTTCTCGCCAACGACCTGCCGGTAGATCGCCCCGCTGGCGACCACCTGGGCTCTCGCGGCGGCAAGCTGAGCGACGGCGGCCGATCGGCTCGCATCGGCCTGGGCGACGTCGGTGCGCGTCCCCTCGCCCACCTCGAAGCGCGAGCGTGCCGCGCGCACCTGCTCGACGAGGAACTGCAGGTTGCGTTCGCGCATGCCGGCGATCTGCCGGTCGCGGATGACGTCCATGTAGGCGGCCGCCGCGTCGAACAGGATATTCTGCTCGGTGTTGCGCAGGCTTTCGTTCGAGGCGCGAACCTGGGCCTCGGCGGCGCGCACGTTGTTGCGGGTCTGGAAGCCGTCGAACAGGCTCTGGGATATCTCGATGCCGAACGAGCCGGCGGCAATGCGCGATCCGGTCTGGGCGGTGTAGCTGACGGAGCCGAAGGCGCCGATCACCGGGCGCTTGCCCGACTTGGCGATCGGCACGTTCTCGTCGGTGACGCGGACGCCGGCGCGGGCGGAATTCAGCGAGGAGTTGTTGTTGTAGGCCTTGGCCATCGCGCCGGGCAGGGTCTCGGCGGCATAGGCCTGAGACTGGACCATGGCGAACACGGAAACGAGCAACGCTGCCCGGAAAACTTTACGACCGACCCACACGACCCAACCCTCATTCGCCACAACAGGTGACATCCGGTCGCGGAGCCCGTCCGCCCCGCCCGGATGTTCGTGTCCCCCGTCCGGTCCGCCGACGCAACGCGCGCGATCGGGACCGGCGTCGATCGCCTACCCGCCGTCAACATGGTTGGTCGTCGCCGTCGGCGCAAGCGTTGAGTCGTCAGAATTCGAAGGCGGGCGTCTTTTCGAAGCCGGGTAGTGGCTTTACTGCCGCATTGAAACCCCGCCGGCCGGACACCGTCCCGCCGGCCTTGAGATAGACGCGCGCCACGCCGGCGTTGCCACGGCCCTCGACCGCCACGAGGCGGCCGCCTTCACGCAATTGCTCGAACAGGGCGGCCGGTATGATGTCGACAGCGCCTTCGAGCACGATCACGTCGTAGGGGGCTTCCGCGGCGTATCCCAGCGCCAGCGGCGCCTCGACCACGACGACATTGTCATAGCCGAGTGAAGACAGGACCGAGCCCGCTAGGTCGCCGAGGGCGGCGTCGCTCTCGAGCGCGATCACGGATCCGGCGATCCGCGAGATGACGGCGGCCGAGTAGCCGCTGGCGCAGCCGATATCGAGTACGAAGTCGCCTCTGCCGATGTCGGCGAGTTGAAGCATGCGCGCGAACGGCGCCGGCTCCATCAGGAACCGCGCAGGCGACGACGACGACGCCGGCGCCACCTCGATGTCCTCGTCGATATAGGCCAGGGACTTGCGCGCCGCGCCGACGAACGCCTCGCGGGGCACCTCGTCCATCGCGTCGAGGATTGCGGCGGTGTTGACGTCGCTGGTGCGCAACTGCCCGTCGACCATCTTGCGCCGGCTCGAGCCAAAGTCGGGATTCATGGGGCCGCTCCGCTCTCCTGGCTATGCGCTCGGTCGGCAGAACGGGCGGCTGCCAAGCGCCCGGCATATTGGAGGCCTCGCCCGGAATCGAACCGGGGTGCAAGGATTTGCAGTCCTCTGCGTAACCACTCCGCCACGAGGCCCCGCCAAGCCGGCGTTCTACCGGCGGTCCTGTTAACAGAGGGTTTGGGGGGCGACAAGCGGCGGCCGCCAGAATCCCGGCGGTTCACGACCTAGAGCCTTTCATCTGTTAATGGAATCGCTCTGCCGGAGGGAATTCGGGCCAGGGTCGAGGGCTTCGGCGAAGGTCGATGTGGTGCATCGGCCGAGCCGAAGACCGAAGGATTTGGCCCGAATTGACCCGGCCCCCCAGGACGCTTTGTTGGTTTGCAAAGCAAACCAACGGGTGGTTTCCCGCTGGCGGGCGCCCGGTTCGTCGAGCCGCTCGGACGATGGAACCCCATCGCCCGTCGCGTCTCTCCTGCCGGATCGCCTCGCCATCGGAGAAACAGAGCTGTTTCCATCAAAAGATGAAAGGCTCTAGCGCCCCCGGCCGCGACGCTTCTCCCACCATACCGCCAGGCGTCGACGCCAGCGGCGGACGACCGCGAACTCGTAGGAAAGCACGAACAGGCCGAGCGGGATCATCCAGAAGCCGAGCACCGGCAGGAACCCGAGAATGCCGAAGAAGATCAGCAGGCAGCCGATCGCGATCCTCAGCGCCCGCGAACGAGGCAGCGCGAACTCGCGCCCGAACAACGTGATCTTGCGCGGCGGCGTCTCTTCCTCGTCTTCGGCCATGGCGTGCGGGTCAGGTCTTTCGCTTCGCCGCACCATATGATGCCATCGCGTCCGGAATGCGAGCCCCGGCTGCGTCATCGTGGCTCCGGCGCCGTCCGAAGGGCGCTTTGCAAAGCCGGAATCCATCTGCTATAGGCCCGCCCACGTCTGACCCGAGCACCAGTGTTCCCCGGTAGCTCAGCGGTAGAGCAACCGGCTGTTAACCGGTTGGTCGATGGTTCGAATCCGTCCCGGGGAGCCAATTTTTCAATGACTTAGGGATGAGTCCGAACTGGCGAGCGAAGACGTGCTCGCACCATCCCTGTCCAGACAGTTTTTGATGGCTCCGTTGCGACGCCCCGGCTTGCTGGGTTGCCCCGACAGTCAGCCACGATCGCTTGCTCGGCCCCCAGCCATGAACGTCGCCAAGATTGTCCGTCCAGCATGCGACGCTCCGACGGAGAGTTTGGCGAGGCCCCTGAAACTCCCTCCTCCCCCGCCCGTACCTTCCCCTGACAACGGCCGGCCTCGACGCCTGCCGGCAAGGGGGCGCGAGGGGCTTCATGAACATTGCATACCTGCCGGGCCGCGCAGGCGGAAGAAAAAGGGTCGCGGTCGTCGGTTCGGGCATCTCGGGAGCGGCCGCGGCGTGGGCGCTGGCGCCGACCTGCGACGTCGTTCTCTACGAGGCGTCGGCACGGCCGGGCGGTCATACCGCGACGGTCGACGTGGACTATGACGGAACGCCGGTTTCCGTAGACACCGGCTTCATCGTCTTCAACGAGCGCACCTATCCGCAGTTGACGGCGCTGTTTTCACGGTTGGGCGTCGCCACCCATGCCAGCGACATGGGCTTTTCGCTGTCGCTCGACGCCGGGCGGCTCGAATGGAGCGGCTCGTCCTACCGCTCGATCTTCGCGCAGAAGCGCAACCTCGCCTCGCCGTCCTTCCTGAGGATGCTGCGGGAAATCCTGCGTTTCAATCGGCAATGCGTCGAGGACCGCGACACCGGCTTCATCGGCCATTCCACCATCGGCGACTATCTCGACCGCCGGCGCTTCTCGGTCGCGTTTCGCGACAACTACCTGATCCCGATGGCGGCCGCGATCTGGTCGACTCCGCGCATCAAGATGCTGGATTTTCCGGCAACAACCTTCATCGACTTCTTCGAGAACCATCGTCTCATTCATGACGAGCGCCCGCAATGGCGCACGGTGACGGGCGGGGCGCGGAACTATCTGCGGCACCTTCTCGCGCCTCTGGGCGACGGGTTGAGGCTGGCCTGTCCTGTCGAAACGATCGTCCGCGACGCCTTCGGAATCACCGTCTGGGCGGGCGGACGTCCCCCGGAGCGGTTCGACCACATCCTCCTCGCCTGCCACAGCGACCAGGCGCTGAAACTCCTCGGCGATCCGTCCGGCGCCGAGGAAAGCGTACTGGGCGCCATCCCGTACCGGCCGAACCGCGTCGTGCTGCACCGCGACGCGCGGTTGATGCCGAAGCGACGCGCCGTCTGGTCGGCATGGAACTATCTTCGCTCGGACGCCGGCGAGGAGGAGGTGTGCGTCACCTACTGGATGAACCGGCTGCAGGGCATCGACCCGGCAAGACCGCTTTTCGTCTCGCTCAATCCCACCGTCGAACCGCGCGACGATCTCGTGTTCGGTGAGTGGACCTTCGACCACCCGCAGTTCGATACGCGCGCGCTGGCAGCGCAGGCCCGGCTGGACGACCTCCAGGGGTCGCGCAATACCTGGTACGCCGGCGCATGGACAGGGCACGGCTTTCACGAGGACGGCCTGCGCTCCGGTCTTTCGGCCGCCGAGGCTATCGGCGCGACGGTCCCTTGGCGGCGGCCGCCGCCCCTCGCCGACCCCATGCCGATCGCCGCGGAGTGATCCGTGATCGGGCGTATCACCACTGCAGAGGAAAACGGCCCGCCGCCGGACGCCGCGTGCACGCTGTATCCGGGCGAGGTGATGCACGCCCGGCTGAAGGGCCCACTCAACCGATTCGCCTACAAGGTCTTTTCCGTCCTGATCGACCTCGACCGGCTGGACGAAGCCGGTCGACTCAGCGCCCTCTTCTCGGTCAATCGGCCAAACCTCGCCTCCTTCCATGATCGCGACCACGTCGACCGGCAAGGCGAGACGGTGCGCGCCCACTCAGACCGCCTGCTCGCGGAAGCCGGCCTCGGTCGACCCCACCGCGTGCTGCTCCTCTGCTATCCCCGCATCTTCGGCTACGTCTTCAACCCGATTTCGGTCTACTATTGCTACGACCGCGACGGCGGGCTGGTCGCGCTGATCTACGCGGTTCGCAACACCTTCGGCCAGCGCCATGCCTATGTGGCGCCGATCGAGCCGGGCGAAGCGGGGCCGGCTGGGGTGCGTCAGGTCCGCACCAAGATCTTCCACGTCTCGCCCTTCATCGATCTCGGGGCGCGCTATCATTTCCGCGTCCTGCCGCCCGGCAGGGTGGTGCGCCTGCGTATCCACGAGACCGAATCGGGCCAGCCGCTGCTCTCTGCGACCTTCGTCGGCGAGGCGCGGCCGATGACGACCGCCGCGCTTGCTGCGTGCCTCTTGAAGTTCCCCCTGCTCACATGGAAGATCATGGCAGGAATCCACTGGGAGGCGCTGAAGCTCTGGCTGAGGGGCGCCCGGTTCTATCGCAGCCCGCCGCCGCCGAAGCCGGCCAGCTATCGCGACGAGGGGGCTGCGCTCGAACCCGGCGAATGACAGGGCGGCGTTCGCGCGATCGATGACGCATTCCTTGGGAGCTGGGAACGCAGAGGCCGAAAGGCTGACCGAGGAAACCTTCGCGGCGGCCACGGCCGGCCTTCCGGCCAAGGCGCGGTTGGCCCTGTCGGCGGCGATGAAGCTGCCGCGCGGCACGCTCGACATCCGCCTGCCGGACGGTCGCGCCTTCAGGTTCGGCGGCCATGCGCCGGGACCCTCGGCCGCGCTGATCCTGAAGAACTGGAACCTGCCCCGTCGTGCCTTCTTCGGGGGCACCATCGGCGTCGCGGAATCCTACATGGACGGCGACTGGGAAAGTCCCGACGTCACCGCGTTCCTGGAGCTTTTCGTGGTCAACGAAGCGGCCGGCGAGCATCTGGCGGGGGGCTCGAGCTTCCTTCTCACCGCCTTCGCGAGGCTGCGACACTGGCTCAACGCGAATACGCGTCGCACGGCGCGGAAGAACATTTCGGCCCACTACGACCTCGGCAACTCGTTCTACGGCGCGTGGCTGGATCCGACGATGACCTACTCGTCGGCCCTCTACGTCACCGGCGCCAATGACCTCGAGAGCGCCCAGGCGGCGAAGTACAGGGCGCTGGCGCGCGATGCGGGAATCGGCCCCGACGACCATGTGCTCGAGATCGGCTGCGGCTGGGGCGGGTTCGCGGAGTTCGCGGCCCGCGAGATCGGCTGCCGGGTCACCGGCCTCACCATCAGCCGTGAGCAGGAAGCCTTCGCGAAGGAGCGCATCGCCCGCGCGGGCCTGTCCGACAAGGTCGAGATCAAGTTCCAGGATTATCGCGAGGAGCGCGGTCGTTATGACCGGATCGCCTCGATCGAGATGTTCGAGGCGGTCGGCGAGCAGTACTGGCCGGTGTTCTTCGGCAAGATGAAGGAGTGCCTGAGGGCGGGCGGCACCGCGGGCATGCAGATCATCACCATCAACGAGCGCGCATTCCCTCTCTACAGGAAACGGCCGGACTTCATCCAGCGTTACGTATTTCCCGGCGGCATGCTGCCGACGCCGTCGCTGCTGAGGACGCTTGGCGCCGAACATGGCCTCGCCTTCCTGCGCGAACGGGTCTTTCCTCAGGACTATGCGCGCACCCTGGCCGAGTGGCGCCAGCGGTTCTGGTCGTCATGGGAGCGAATCGCTCCGCTCGGCTTCGACGACCGCTTCAAGCGTCTGTGGGAATTCTACCTGCACTACTGCGAGGCGGGTTTCCGGGCGGAGTACATCGACGTGCGCCAGGTGATCTACCGGTCGTAGCGCGCCTCAGGTCGCGAGCGCCACCGTCGAGCCGACGGCGCACACGGCCGCGACCACGATCAGGAGGCCGTAGATGCGCGGCTGATCGAACAGCATGGCATGGCCGGCGATCCACCCGCAGGCGGCCGAAGCGAGCGCGAGGAGGAATCCGACGCGGTCGTTCAGGACGATGTTGGCGCCCATCAGCCCGGCGATGGCGACCGCGCCGAACACGATGATCACGGCTATGGCGTACTTCTCGTAGTTGTCTTCCATTTCGACGGCGCAGCCCTGGCAGCTATTTCGACGCGACTTAAGATGCTGCGCCGACGCCTGTCAAATGCGCAGGCCGCCGTCAGCGCGGCCGCGCTTGCTGCCGCGCGTCATCGATCAGCCGGTTGGCGATCTTCATGCGCGCCAGGGCGCGGTCGCGCAGGTGCGATGGCACCCTGTCGGGATGATTCGCGAAGGCGAATGCCCGGCGGCGACGCGCCAGTTCCGCCGGTTTCGACATGACGTCGATGCCGAGCTCGCGCGCGATCTCGGCGGGGTCGACCGAAAGGGCGACTTCTTCTCCAACGGGTTCGATCGTCGAGAGCAGGGTCTCGAGTTCGGCCGCCAGTTCCGGCGTTTCCATCACTTCGCGGTACTCGGCTTCGACGGTGCCGCCGGCGACGCGAATGCGATCCAGCTCCTCCGCCAGCGCGAGGTGATCGAAGGGCACATGCGGAGCAGGTCCGCCCGCTGGCGGCGCATCGTCCGCGGCCAGCAATTCGTCGAGCAGTTCAGCGAAGTCCCGGTTCGTATCTGGCATGACCGTCTCCTCGGCCAACGCAACGCGCCTCTACGGATCGCGTTCCGCCCTCTAGCACGCCACCGTTAACGTTCAATTCTCCCGATCCGTGCAAGTCGAACGAACATCCCTCACCGCACCAAGAAATCAGCGGGCCGTCGCATTCCCTCCATGTTCATGTTGCACTGCACAATGGAATGAACCAGCATTGAGGGGACCGTCGTGCGTCGAGGCATGCTCAACGAACCGTTCTCGCGGCGTCGCCGCGATGGCGGCACCATGATGAGGCCTTGGTGCGGCCTGGCGGCAGCGGGCTGCGCGCCGCGCCTCGGCCCCTGTGCCCGCCCGCCGGACTTCCCGCGACTGGCGCGCGACATGCGCCGCTGATGCGGTCAGCGGCCGCCGAAGAAATCGCTCTTGCCGAGCGGAACACCCTTGCCGCGAAGGATGGCGTAGGCCGTGGTGACGTGGAAATAGAAGTTCGGCATGGCAAAGTTCAGCAGATATTGCTGGCCGGTGAACGTCATCTCGCGCTGACCGAGCTTGAGCAGGATCGGCTTCTCCTCGCTGCCGTCGATGTCGGCGGCCCGCAGGCCCTTCAGATACTCGCGCGTCTTCTCGATGCGGGTCCGCAGTTCGGCAAAAGTTGTCTCGTCGTCCTCGAATCGCGGCGGAGTCGTTCCGGCCAGCCGGGCCGGCGCGCCCTTGGCGTGATCCGTGGCGATCTGGATCTGCCTGGAGAAAGGATGCATGTCGGCGATCAGCCGCGCCGAAACCAGCGATGCGGGGTCGATGCCCGTTTCCGCGGCATGCGCCTCCCCCTTCGAGAGCACATGGGCCAAGCCCTTCAGCATCGACGAGAAGACGGGCACTGAAACTTGGTACATCGAGATCGTCATTGAGATTCCCCGGATGGATGATGGCGTGGGCCCTTCGGCGGCATCCATATAGGCGACCGACCGGGCCGCCACCACGCCTCACCATCGCCACCGCTGCGTGCTAGATAGGTCCAGCAGCCTTTCGATGATGCCAGGAGGTGGGCATGAGACGCCCCGCGAGCGCAGCACTCATTCTGGGCGTCGTCCTGTCGCCAGCCCTTGCGCAGGAAAGTTCGCCCTATCTCGACGACCGATCCGACGCCGGCGCGCTGGTGCGCTCGCTCTACAATGCGGTGAACCGCCGCGAATATGCGCGCGCCTGGGACTATTTCGGCGACACCAAGCCTTCCGCCACGCTTGATGCGTTCGCGCAAGGCTACGCCGACACGGAGCGTGTGCTGGTGCGGACCGGACCTGTCAGCCAGGAAGGCGCCACCGGCAGCGTCTACTTCCAGGTTCCGGTGGCGATCGAGGCGCGGGATGCGGCCGGCGGCGAACGCGTCTTCGCCGGCTGCTACACCGCCCGCCTCGCCAATCCGCAGATCCAGGACACGCCTTTCCGTCCCATGTATCTGGAGACCGGAACGCTGAAGCCGTCCAACGGCCCGCTGGGCGATGCGCTGCCTGCAAGTTGCGGCGATGCCCCCGCGCCGAGCGACGCCGAACTGGCGCTCGACAAGGCCAGGGCGGCGTTCGCCTCGGCCTATGCCGACATCTGCCAGACGCTCGATCCGGCGAGCATGCGCGAGCCGGTCGACCCGGACGTCTACGAAATCGTCTTCCGGTATCAGCACGAGAGCGAGACGGATCCCGAACGGATGTTGAGGCTCTTCCGCTTCGCTTGCTCGTGGGGCGCCTACAACGCCATGGAGGTCTACTATACGGTCGACCAGTATGGAGAGACGAAGCCGGTTTCATTCGCGGTTCCGGAACTCGACATCCGCTATGAGAACGACGATTTCGATGGGAAGGTCGAGCATCTGGCGGTCATTGGTTATACGGGCCACGACCAGCTCGTGAACTCCGAGTATTCCGCCGAGACCCGGACGATCAGCGCCTTCTCGAAATGGCGCGGCCTCGGCGACGCATCGTCGATCGGGGCGTGGATTTTCCGGAACGGCGCCTTCACGCTGGTCAAATACGAGGTCGACGCGACCTATGACGGGGAAATCCAGCACGAGACGGTGCTCGATTTCGACACCGGGCCCTGATCGGAGGAGCCACCGACATGAACCCAGTTCGAGGCGGTTGCCTGTGCGGCGCCGTCCGCCTGGCGGCGACCGGGCAGCCATACCGGGTCGGCCTTTGCCACTGCATCGAGTGCCGGAAGCATCACGGCTCGCTCTTCAACGCGTCAGCCATCTTTCCCGACCACGCGGTGACGATCGAAGGCGAAACGCGCGATTTTGAAGGGCGGCACTTTTGCCCCCGATGCGGCTCGTCGGTCTTTGCCCGCACCGGCGACGAGATCGAGGTGAGCCTCGGCTGTCTCGATTCGCCCGACCAGTTCATGCCGACCTATGAACTCTGGACGCTCCGCCGCGAGGGATGGATGCCGCCGTTCCCGCTCAAGAAGAGATATCCCGGAAATCGACACAACTCGGCGCGTTCCGAAGACTAGGCGCTACTCGCCGAAGCCGGTTCCGGCGGGCCGGGGTGACGTCCTGATCAGTCGCGAATCCACGACCGCCGCCTGACGGTGGACGACGGCCTTCTGGTACTGCGCATCCTTGACCATTTCCACGAAGGCGGCGGCGGACGGATACTCCGCGATGAAGCAGCGGTCCCAGCGCTCGTCCGCGGGACCGATCAGCATCAGACGGAAATCGCCGGACCACGCGATTCGCCCGCCGACGCGACGGAAGATCGGACCGCTCTCCCGGCCGTAGGCGGCATAGGCCTCGGCCCCTGTCGCCTGGCGCCCGTCGGGGTAGGCCGCGCGATCGCGCAGCCGCACCAGGTTCAGCATGTGCACCGGACCGTCGTCGGGAAGCGCGCGGAACGCGCCGAACCGCTCGCGTGTCGGACCGATGTGGCTCATCGCGACAGCATCCAGTTCAGTGTCTCGCGCCAGTCGGTCATGCGGATCGGGGTTCCATGGCTGCCCGTCTCGAAACGCACCATTCTCGCGGGATAGCCGGCGTCGTGCAGCGATTGGTAGAAGGCTTGCTGCCGCTCGACAGGAAACACCGGATCGCGGCTGCCATGGCCGATGAAGACCGGCACCTTCGCGCGGTATGCCGGAGTCTTCGTGAAACCGTCGTCCCAGTGGGAGCCGAGGAGGATGAGGCCGGACAGCCGCTTCGACACGGCCTTGTCGGCGGCGAGGCGCCAGCACAGGCCGCCGCCCATCGACCCGCAGGCGACGAACAGCTTCGCGTTGGGCGACCGGGCCGTGTAGGTCGAAACGAGCGCCGCAACCTGCGCGGCGCCCCTGTCCTCGAAATCCGAGAAATCGGGCGACAAATAGAGACCGCCATTCTCGACCATCAGGTTCTTGATGCGGTTGAAGTTGCCGCCGAACGTGAAATCGTCGACGCCCTGCTTTCGGCTGCCGCCCTTGCCGTGGAGATAGACGGTGATGACCGAAGCGCCGTCGGTCTTGCCGACCGCGAAATGCGGGATGCCGCCGAGCGGCGTATCGGCGACGAGGTCCTTCTGGTGGCGGCGCACGCCAAGGGCGATGTACTTGCCCTGCACCTTGCGCTCGGGCGTCTCGTCGCGCCCGTTGATGTCGCGCATCTCGTCGTAGTCGATCACGCGATAGGCGCCGCCATCGGCGGACTGCAGCACCCGGGAGTAGCCGAACAGATTGTCCTTGAATGGTTCGAGCGTCACCGCGCCGGCGACGGCCGGCCAAAGGGATACGCAAGCGAGGAGGATGGCGCGCGAAAACATCGGCCGCACCATTCCGGTCGAATCGGGCGAATGCAAGAGGAGATCAGCCGGCCAGCACGCCGCCGGTGAGCGCCATAGCCTCCGGCGTATCGACGTCGGCGCTGGCCGCCTCGCCGAGTTCCACATCGACGACTGTCTGCCCTTCGGCCTCGACGAGATGGCGCGCGCCGGTGTCTCCCTCCAGGCGGACCAGCGCCGGGAACAGCGAACGGGGCAGGATCACTGGATTGCCGCGTTTGCCGGCATGGGTGGCGCGAACGACCGCCGTGTCGCCGGCCTCATGGAACCCCTCGATCATGCGATCGAGGTCGGCCGTGGTCACGGCCGGCATGTCGCCGAGCACGACGAGCACGCCCGTCGCGCTCGCAGGCAGCGCTGCGACGCCGGTCCTGATCGAGCTGGAAAGCCCGGTCGCGAAGTCCGCATTGTGCGCGAAGGCAACCTTCAGTCCGACGAGCGCCTCCTGTATCCGCTCGCTTTGGTGTCCGGTCACCACCGTCACCTTTGCAGCCCTGCTTTCCAGCACGCGCGAAACGGTACGCCGCACCAGCGGCTCGCCGTCGAAGCGGGCGAGCAGCTTGTTGGGGCCGCCCATGCGCGTCGACCGGCCGGCCGCCAGCACCACCGCATGCACGCGCCCCGCCGTCCGCGCTGTCGCCTCGCGCGGCTGCGGCCGAGTCGCGATCTCCATCAGCAGCCCGCCGACGCCCATGCCTTGGATGTCGCCATCTGTCACGTCGAGCCCCGCCAGCAGCCGGTCGAGCACCCAGTCAAAACCGTTCTCCTTCGGGCTGCGCGCGCAGCCCGGCGCGCCGATCACTGGCTTGCCGCCGATGCGGCCGAGCACCAGGAGGTTGCCCGGATCGACCGGCATGCCGACCCTTGCCACCTCGCCCCCCGCCAGACGGATCGCCGCCGGCAACACGTCGTCCGCGTCGCTCACCGCCGAGGCGCCGAACAGGACCGCCATGTCGACGCGATCGAGCATGGCGCGAATCGCGCCCGCAACGGCGGCGGCGCTGTGTGCGACACGCCGTTCGACGGTGACCGTACTCCCCGACCACGCAAGCCGTTCGGCGGTCACCCGGGCGGTCTTATCCAGCACGGAGCCCTTGGTCGAGGGCGACTCGGTCTGGACGAGCCCGACATGCATGGAACGGAACGCGTGCACCGCGAAGGCCCGCCGCTGAACCGCCACCGCGATCGCGCGGTCGAGGACCGCGCCGGGGATGGCGAAGGGGATGATCTTTACCGTCGCCACCATCTGGCCGGCCTCGACGGCCGCGTAATCGGCAAGCGTCGCCAGGGTCACCGACGGGTCGACGGCGTTGACCGCGTCCACAAGTGCGCGGTCGACCCTGAACACGCCCGAGGCCGCGGCATGCAGGTTGACCCGGCCGGTCGAGGCAGGCTTCGCGGCGACGCCTGCATGCCGGAGCGCATCGGCGAGCCGTGCGGCGGCCTCGTCCTCGCCGACGTCGCCCGTTTCCAGCCGCGCCACGACGACCTCGGCGACGCCCGCCGCAGCGAGCGCATCCACGTCGGCCTGAGTAAGGCGGTGGGCCTTGCGTAGCCTTGTTGCGCCCATCGACACCGAATGGGCGAGGATTGCGCCCGCCGCGTCCTCGACCGGCGCCGGCCCGAATTTCACGCCGCGTGACCCTGGCGCGCGGCAAGTCCGCGGGAGCGCAGCGCGCCGATCACCTCGGCCAGCACCGCCACGGCGATTTCGGCCGGGCTCGCCGCGCCGATGTCGAGGCCGATCGGCGCGTGGATGGTATCGATCGCCCCGGCTGCGTGTCCTGCGGCAAGCAGCCGCTCGACCCGCTTTGCGTGCGTTTTCCGGCTCCCCAGCGCGCCGACATAGAAGCAGTCGGCCCTCAGCGCCGCATCCAGAACCGGATCGTCGATCTTGGGATCGTGCGTCAGCGCGGCGACGGCGGTATGGGCGTCCAGCGGACTGCGCTCGAGGACGGCGTCCGGCCATTCCGCATGGAGCGTCACGTCCGGGAACCGCTCGGGCGTGGCGAATGCGGTGCGTGGGTCGACGATCTCAAGCTCGAAGCCGGCGATCTTCGCCATCGGCGCGAGCGCCTGGCTGATGTGCACCGCTCCGATCACCATCAGCCGCGGCCGCGGCAGGTGCACGTTGAGGAAATAGTCGCGACCCCCGGCCGAAACGCTGGTCGAGACGCCGGACCGGAACCCCTTCGCCGCGGCCTCCGCCAGCGGTCCCGTCTCCACGCTTCCTTCGACGATCACCCGGTCCGTCCCGGCCGAAAGATCGGTGACGAGGATGGCCGCCCGGCGCGTCCTGCGCGCTGCGTTGAGGGCTTCGAGCGAGCGCGGGTCCATCAGCCGAGCCTTTCCACATAGACCCTGATGCGCCCGCCGCAGGACAGGCCGACACGCCACGCCGTCTCGTCGGCGACGCCGAACTCCAGCATCCTCGGCTTTCCAGCATCGATGACGTCCAGCGCCTCCGTCACGACCGCGCCCTCGACGCAGCCTCCCGACACCGATCCGTGGAAATTTCCGTCGGCGTCGATCACCAGATGGCTGCCCACCGGTCGCGGGGCGGAGCCCCATGTCTCGACCACGGTGGCGATGGCGACCTTGCGGCCTTCCTTCGCCCAGCCTTCGGCGAGCAGCAGCGGGTCGCGTGTTTCGTCCAGAATGGCAGCGTCGGTCATCAGCGCCTCCTTCAGGCCGCCCTCGCCAACCAGCGGCGTGGATCGACATCGGCTTGCCGTCCTTCGCCCAGCGAGGCGCAGAGGTCCGCCAGCGCCGCCAGGTTGTGGACGGGACGGAACTCGTCCACATGCGGCAGCATCGCACGGACACCCCTGGCGCGCGGCTCGAAGCCGTCGAAGCGCAGCAGCGGGTTGAGCCACACGAGGCGCCGGCACGATTTGTGCAGCCGTTCCATCTCCTGCGCCAGGTCGCCGATGTCGTCGCGCTCCAGCCCGTCGGTGATCAGGAGGACGATGGCGCCCTGCCCCAGCACGCGCCGCGACCACAGCCGGTTGAACTCGTTGAGCGTGTCGCCGATGCGCGTCCCGCCGGACCAGTCCTTCACCGCCGCCGCGCACTCCGCCAGCGCCTGGTCCGGATCCTTGTTGCGCAGTTGCCGCGTCAGGTTGGTCAGCCGCGTGCCGAAGGCGAAGCCGTGCACCCGCCGCCTTTTCTCGGACAGCGCGTGCAGGAAATGCAGGAAGATGCGGCTGTACTGGCTCATCGAGCCGGAGATGTCGGCGAGCACGACCAGCGGCGGATGCACGCTGCGGCGCGACCTGTATTTCGGCAGCATCAGCGCCCCGCCCGTCCTCAGCGACGCCCGCATCATCGCCCTCGGATCGGCCCGACGCCCGCGCGGATCGGAGCGGAAGCGGCGCGTCGCCACCTCGTCATGCGGCAGCCGCATCGCCGCGATCGCCCGGCGCGCCCCGGCGATCTCGGTCGCCGACATCTGTGCGAAATCCTTTTCGCGCAGCACCTCGTCGCCGGAGAAGGTGAGGCGCGCGTCGATCTCCACCTCGGGAATCTCGACCGGCCGCTGGTTCTTTTCGTGCCCCTCGAACATCGCCCGGCTGGCGCGGTTCTCCGCGGCGCGGGGTTTCTCCTTCGCGCGGTTGTCGGGCGCGCGCGGCGAGAACATGGCGATCATCTTCTCGATCAGCTCGCGTGAACGCCAGAACAGCCGGAACGCCTCGTCGAACACGGCGTGGTCCTCGCGCCGGTTCACCAGAACGGCATGCAGCGTCCAGTAGAAATCGTCGCGCGCGCCGATGCCGGACGACAGCACCGCCTCGATCGCGTCCTTCACCGCCGCCGGCCCCACGCGCAGTCCGGCCTTCCTCAGCGCGCGGGCGAAATAGACGATGTTGTCGGCGATGCGGCCGTCGGGCTTGGCCGCGTTCGGCAGGGTGCGAACGTTGCTCACCGCCCTACTCCGCCGCCGCGAGTTCGGCCTTCACCTCGTCGAGGATGCGCCGGCCCTCGCCCTCGCCGATCCGGGCGATGTCGTCCTGGTATTTGAGCAGAACCCCGATCGTGTCGGACACCGTCTCCGGATCCAGCGCCACCTTGTCGAGCTCGGTCAGAGCGCCCGCCCAGTCAATCGTCTCGGCAACCCCGGGCGACTTGAAGAGGTCGAGCTCCCTCAGCTTCTGGATGAAGGACACGACCTCGGCCGACAGCCGCCGGTTCGCGTCCGGCACCTTGCGCCGCACGATCTCGAGTTCGCGCGCCGCGTCGGGATAGTCCACCCAGTGGTAGAGGCAGCGGCGCTTCAGCGCGTCGTGGATTTCGCGCGTCCGGTTGGTCGTGATGACGACGATCGGCGGTTCCTCCGCCCTGATCGTGCCGAGTTCAGGCACCGTCACCTGGTAGTCCGACAGGATCTCCAGCAGGAACGCCTCGAAGGCCTCGTCCGTCCTGTCCAGTTCGTCGATGAGGAACACCGGCGCCGCGCCCGCCTTGCCGGAGAGCGCATCGAGGATCGGACGCCGGATCAGGTAGCGCTCGGAAAAGACGTTCTTCTCCATCGCGCCGCGGTCGACCGAGCCGGCCGCCTCCTCCATGCGGATCTCGATCATCTGCGCCGCATAATTCCACTCGTAGACGGCCGACGAGACGTCCAGGCCCTCGTAGCACTGCAGCCGGATGAGCCTGCGGCCGAGCGCGGCGGCCAGCACCTTGGCGATCTCGGTCTTGCCGACGCCCGCCTCGCCCTCGAGGAACAGCGGCCGCCGCATTCTCAGACTGAGGAACAGGACGGTAGCGAGGGAACGGTCCGCCACGTAGTCGGCGCCGGTGAGCAGCGCCATCGTCTCGTCGATGGACTGCGGCAGCGGGCGCGGAGCGGGATCGGACATTCCTAGACCACCTGGTAACGCCGGTCGTGATAGATCAGCGGACGCACCCTACCGCCAATGCGCAATCCGGTCACCTTTCCGAACAGGACGCGGTGGGTGGCCAGGTCCTTCGTGTCGACGATCTCGCAGTCGAACACCGCGAGGCCGTCGACGAGCGTCGGCGCGCCGGTCGACAGACGATCCCATTCGCCCATGGCGAAACGATCCTTGACCGCAAGACCGGTATGCCCGGACATCGCCTCGGCGAGCGCCCGGTGGTGCTCGCCGAGCGTGTTCAGCGCGAAATTGCCATTGCCTGTGAACGCTTCGTTCCTTGGATTCTCGCGATTGAGGCAAACCAGCACCATCGGGGGATCGTCGGAGACCGAACACGCCGCGATCACCGTGGCGGCGCGTCGACCGGCCGGCCCGTCGGTCGTTACGACATGGACCTGCCCAGCAAAATGGGCCATCGCATCGCGGTAGGTTTGTGGCTCTATGTCGAACTTCTTGAGCAAGCGCCGCCCTCTTCCGCGCCCGTCGCGGCAGGTGTCCCCGCTATATATGCCGAAGCCCCACGCCCACAAGCGGCCAGCGGGCGAGGCGAGTTGCGCCTCACGCTCCCAGCCTATACGGATGCAGGAAAGGGCGGCCCGGAGGAAATGCCGCCGATCCCCCGGTCCCGATGCGAAACCGTCTTTCCGCCATCCTTTCCGCCTGCCTCATGCTTCCCGCCGCCGCGTGGTCGGCGCCGTCGATCGGTGTCGTCGGGCCTCTCTCCGGCCCGGCGGCTATCCTCGGCGAGCAGATTCGCGACGGCGCGGCGATCGCGGCCGGCGGCGCGGCCGATCTCGCCATCGAGGATGATCTGTGCACCGCCGAAGGCGGCCGCAGCGCAGCGGAACGCCTCGTCGCCGCCGACGTGCGCATCGTCGTCGGCTTCCTGTGCACGGAATCGATCGAGGCAGCCATGCCCGTGCTCGCCGCCGCGGGCATTCCGGCGATCACCGTCGGGGTGCGCACGGACAGTTTGACCGACCGGCGCCTGAAGACGGGATGGCCGGTCTTCCGGCTGGGGCCGCGCGGTGATTCCGAGCGCGAGGCCGTAGCCGAGATCCTGACCCAGCGCTGGCGGGAAGAACTCTTCGCCATCGTCGACGACGGCACCATCTACGCGCGCGAACTCGCTGAATCGCTGAGGCTCGCCGCTGAGCAGTCCGGGCTCGAACCGGTCTTTGTCGACAACTACCGGCCACTGATGGACAACCAACTCGCCCTGGTGGGCAGGCTCCGTCGCACCGAGGCGACCCACGTCTTCGTTGGCGGCGACCGTGACGACATCGCCATCCTCGGACGCGACGCGGCGTCGATCGGAGTGCCGATCACGATCGCCGGCGGCGAAAGCCTGCGCGCCGCGCCCGGCGAGGTCGCGCTTGCCGTTGGAACCCTCATGATCGGCCTGCCGGAATGGGCTGACGAGGCGGCGCCGGAGGCGATCGGTGCCCTCGCCGCCCAGAACGTCCTCGCGGAGGGTTATGTGCTGCCGGCCTATGCCGCCGTCGAAATCGCGCGCGCCGCGCTCGCGGCGGCGGATGCCGGCGGAGATGTCGCCGCGCTGCTTGCCGCACGCGAGTTTCCGACCGCGATCGGCGCCATCGATTTCGACGAGAACGGCGACCTGGCGCGAAATCCGTTCGGCCTGTTTCGTTACGATGGCGAGCGTTTCCGGCCCGTCGCGGCGGACTGAAGCATGTTCGTTGCTGGTCCGCGCAATCTCCTGACCGACGTCGCCGGGCTCACGGTCGGCAACGTCTCCGACGACGAGGTCAAGACCGGCGTGACCGCGGTGATCTGCGATGAACCCGCGGTCGCGGCCGTCCAGGTGCTCGGCGGCTCGCCGGGTACGCGCGAGACCGATCTCCTCGAACCCCACAACACCGTCGACACGGTCAACGCCGTCGTGCTGTCCGGCGGGTCGGCATTCGGGCTGGACGCCGCGTCCGGCGTGCAGGCGGCGCTGAGGGAGCGCGGGGTCGGCTTCGCCGTGCGCGACATCCATATCCCCATCGTGCCGGCGGCGATCCTGTTCGACCTGCAGAATGGCGGCGACAAGGACTGGGGCCGCTACCCGCCCTATCGGGACCTCGGCTACGCTGCGGTGGGAGCGGCGTCGCGCGATTTCGCGATCGGTACCGCGGGAGCCGGGACCGGCGCGTTGACCGCGGGCCTCAAGGGCGGGCTGGGGTCCGCGTCTGTCCGGCTTGCCGGTGGCGTCACCGTCGCCGCGCTGGTCGCGGTCAACCCGACGGGGAGCGTCACGTTCGGAGACACGCGGCATTTCTGGGCCGCCCCGTTCGAGATTGGCGACGAGTTCGGCGGGCTCGGCCTGCCATCGTCCCTGCCGGCCGACGCCCAGCGGGTCAGGCTCAAATTCCGCGATGCCATGAATGGCGTCGAGAACACCACCATCGGCGTCATCGCAACGGACGCCGTGCTTTCCAAGGCGGCTGCCAAGCGCCTCGCCATCGCGGCCCATGACGGTTACGCGCGCGCAATCTGGCCGGCGCACACCCAGGTGGACGGGGACCTCGTCTTCGCGCTTGCCACGGGCAAGAGCGGCATCGCGCCCGACCAGGAGGCGGCGGTCGAGATCGGCGCGGCGGCCGCCGCAGTGATGGCCCGCGCCGTTGCCCGAGGCGTCTTCGCCGCGACGCCGATGCCCGGCGACGTCATGCCGGTGTGGTCGGCGCGGTAGAGCGCCGCTTCGGTGGACAAATTCTCCACCCGCCTCGAGCGATATCAACCACTTCCCCGATTTCTGCACCCGTTTTCTCCACCTGCCTCGCTACCCGGCTATCCTAGGCCCGTTCCTCCCTCGGGAACGCCGGTCATGACGGTGATTGCGCGGGGCGGAACCGGCGCCTCCGGTGGTGGCTCGTAACCATCGCCCGGGGAGGCTCCGCCGAAGGTTCCCCTGCGGGCAACAGGACCCGTGCGTGCCGGACGGTTGCACTTAACCCTCCGGAGCCGACGAAAGGAGGCGACGGAGGGGAAGCGGATCGGGCGGGCGCCAAAAGTCGCCGGCGGGGCGCGAGGATCGCGCCACGTATTATCAGTTCGGAAGGCACGGCCCTCGCGCCCCGCTTCCCGACCTTTCAATTCAGTGGCCAGACGGAGGATTCCGGGCGTGGCGAGGATGAACCGCGCCTCCGCCACCTCGTCATCCTCGTGCGACCGGAGCGAAGCGGAGCGAGACGCGAGGATCCATGCCTGAACGGAGACGCGATGCCGGCGGTCCCGGACATCCTGCACTGATGGCGAAGGTGGAGACGTTCCGGAATGGACTTTCGGATCAAGCATCGCTCGCCCAGGGATCACCGGCGCCGTCGTGATCCGCTACAGCTCCACCGCCCTGCCCGTCCGCGCCGATTCTTCCGCCGCCGCCCCGATCGTCACCGCCTTCAGCCCGTCGTCCAGCGACACCTCCGGCGCGCCGCCATGGCGCACGAGGTCGGCGAACTTCCGGTGCTGGAAGAACGTGGAGCCGTGATGGTCGCCCGCCGCCAGCACCTTGTGATCGACGTCGACCGTCTCCCGGCGCTCGATCTTGGTGTCGCGCGGCGAGATCACGATCTCGGACGATCTCTCCTGTCCGTCGACCGAGAAGCGCGCCGGACCAGGGACCAGCGCGTCGATGCGGCCGCGGTCGCCGGTGACCGACACCTGTTCCTGCCAGTAGGAGCCCTCGGCGAACATGCACAGATCCAGCATCGCCCTGACGCCGTTCTCGAAATCGACGACCACGAAGACGTTGTCGAGGATGTCGGGCGTTCGCCCCCGGTAGCGTTCGTCGAGGAAATTCACGTCCATGCCGCCGGAGGCGTAGACGCGTTTGGCCTCGGCGCCGGCGAGCAGCCGCATCAGGTCGAAGAAATGGCAGCACTTCTCCACCAGCGTGCCGCCGGTGTTTTCGGCGAAGCGGTTCCAGTCGCCGACCTTCCGCAGGAACGGGAAGCGGTGTTCGCGGATCGAGATCATCCAGGCCCGGCCGGCGGCGCCCGCCCTCAGTTCTTCCATCAGCCGCTGCATCGGCGGCATGTAGCGGTATTCCATCGCGACCCACACGGGTCCCCTGCCGGCCGCGGCGGCGATGATGGCCCGACACTCCTCGACGGAAATGCCGAGCGGCTTCTCGACCAGGATCGGTT
The DNA here is from genome assembly GCA_050184585.1 of Rhizobiaceae bacterium. Taxonomy (GTDB): domain Bacteria; phylum Pseudomonadota; class Alphaproteobacteria; order Rhizobiales; family Rhizobiaceae; genus JBFXAF01. Next base: position 726,942 of record JBFXAF010000001.1, read on the forward strand.
TGCCTGTCGCCAGCACGTCGCGCATGATCGCCGCGTGCGTGTGGTTCGGACTGGCGATGACATAGGCATCGACGGGGTCGGCCGCGATCAGGTCGCGATGGTCGCGGAAGGCGCGGCAGCCCTCCCCAGCGAGCGCCTGCGCCGACGCGCGCATGCCCTCGTCCGGGTCCGACACCGCCGCGACGACCGCGTCACCCAGGAGCGCGATGTTGCGCATGTGCTCGTGGCCCATCATGCCCGACCCGATGATGGCGTAGCGTATGCGGTCGGTCGCGCTCACAGGTCGAACACCGGGATGCCGAGGGCGTGCGCGGCCGATTCCAGCGTGGCGCGGTGGTCGCCATAGGCAAGTGCCAGGTGATGCTCCAGGGCCCCGTCCATGATGGCGGCCAGCACCGATCTGGCGCCGGCATCGAAGCGGACGACGCCCGACGTTCCGGTGAAGGCCATCGGCCGCGCAAGCATCTCGCCACCGCCGATGACCGCCGAGACCCTGCCCCTCGCCTGACTGACGCGGAAGAAGGTGACGCGCCCCCCCTTCAGGGGGAATTCGAAGAGAAGTGGCATCTTTCTGTTGGTGTGGATCGTCGCTCGCGCCTTGAAGGTCGGCTCCATCATGGAGGCGGGCGCCTGGCCGCAATGCCAGACGACGCCCGTGTCGTCTGCGATGTCGATGTCGACGAGATCGGCGAGGAAGGCAGGCTGGTCGGCGATCTTCTGGAGCAGGAGCGTGGTCAGCGCGCCATAGACGTCGGCCTCGCAGGCGCAGGGAATGCGCCGTTCTCCCATCATCGACACCGGGCCGCAGACCGCCCCGCCATATTCTGTGAATGTCTCCGGCCAGCAGCGAATGGCGAAGGCGTCGTAACGACCCTCGTCGCGCATGCCGGCCAGCGCGGCGCGAAGCCGCAGCGAGCGGTCGAGCTCTGCCTGGTCGACCGCGTCCAGGCCGCCGGCCACGGCGGCGGCTGCCGCGCGTTCGACGGCGACCTTGGTTCTTGGCACACGCTTGGCCCGCGCGAAGAAATCCGTGAGGTCGATACGCTCGACGCGTACGTCCGCAAGCTCGGACAGGCGTCCGGGATCGTAGTCGCAGGTGTGGAAGCCGGCCGGCCGCTCGCCGATGCGCCCGATGCGCGCGCCGCGCATCGCCGCGACGGCTTCCGCGCCCTCGATATTGGCCTCGATGGCGGGACGCAGCTCGCGCGGTGCGCTATCTCGTCCGCCGGCGAGCAGTTCGTCGAGCGCCTTGCCGATGTCCTTCGCCTCGGGTGCAGCATAGAGGTAGCCAAACGCCTTCCCGGTGACGCCGAGCGCGTGTGCGGCGAGGTTGAGGCCACAGAAGGCGTTGAGCCTCAGGCGCCCGCCGAGCCGGGGTTCGGGTATGGCCCAGATCGCGACCGGACTGGCGAACGAACCGGCGATCTCGACGGCCATCGCCGCGTCGGTGAACGTGACCTGCAGGATGAGGACGCGGTCCGGTTTCTCGCTCACTAGCAGGGCCAGCGCCCGCTGTGCGGCGGCTGCGTCGAACAAAAGCTCGCGAGACCCGGACAGCCGGTGTCCCGATCGTTCCAGCGCCGCGAACATGGCGGCCGCACGCTCCTCCGCATAGGGAACGTCGAACGTCGGCCGCGCCAGCGGCAGGACGCCTACGGTAAGGCGTGCCTTGTTTTTCATCAGCCTTTCGCGTCCCTATATGACGAAGACGGAACTGGAGGCCGGATGCTGCGACTGACGCTTGCTCTTTGTATCGCCCTCTTGAGCGCGCCGGCCGGCGCCACGGAAGCCGGGTGGGCACTGCTCAGGGAAGGCGGCCACGTCGTCGTCCTGCGCCACGCGATGGCAAGCGGCGCCGTCGATCCGCCGAACGTCGACCCGGAGAACTGCGCGACACAGCGCAACCTGACCGAGCGCGGCAAACAGCAGGCGCGAAAGATCGGCGCGCTGTTCGCGGCGCGCGCCGCGAATGCCGACCGAGTTCTGTCCAGCCGGTACTGCCGCACGATGGAGACCGCTCGCCTTGCGTTCGGCGACAGGGACCTCGAACCGTTCGAGGCGCTCGACCCCGCGGCGGCCGGGTCGCCCGAGGCGGAACCCAACAAGGCGGCCGTCATGGCCGAGGTCGCGAACTTCGTCGGCTCGGGGAACCTTGTGATGGTCACCCATCTCGACGTCATCCAGGCGCTGACCGGAGCCGGTGCGCGCGAGGGCGAGGCGATCGTCGTGCGCGCCGACGGCGACCGGCTGCATGTGCTGGCGCGCATCGTCTTCAACTGAACGTTCCAACACGGCCGGATCACGAACGCGCCCTCATGAAGGTCTCCGCCTCGGCCCGACCCGGCGCGCCGGCGCGCCCGCCGAAGCGTGTACACTTGATTGCCGCCGCCGCATTGGCGAGCCGGATCGCCTCGGTCTCGTCGGCGCCCTCGCCCAGCGCGAGGGCGAACGCGCCGTGCCACACGTCTCCCGCGCCAAGCGTGTCGACCACCTCGACCGGGTAGGCGGGCACATGGCCGGTCTCGCCCTTCGCCAGGAAGGTCACGCCGTGTTCGCCATCGGTGACGCAGACCCACGCACCGGTCTCTGCCGCCGCCTGCCTCAAGCCTCGCTCGATGTCGCCGTGGCCGCAATAATCCCGCAGGCCCTGGCGTGAGAAGGCGACATGCGTTCCGGCGCGGATCGTCGCAAGGGCCTCGCGTGTTGGCGCCTCGGCGTCGACGATCGCCGGCAGCCCTCTCGCCTTCGCCGCGTCGAGCACCGCCGGACCGCCCTGCGGCCATCGCGTATCGGCGAGCGCGGCGTCGAACCGATCCGGCAGCATGGGGGTCAGCCAGTCCGCGTCGAAGCTCATCCCCATGTCACGGTAGTTGACGATCTGGCGTTCTCCCTTGGCGTCGATGAACACCGACGAGAAGGAGGAGCGCTTGCCGTCGAAGCGCCGGACAAGCGTCGTGTCGACGTTCTCGCGGGCGAGGTCGGCAAGGATCATGTCGGCGATCGCGTCGTCTCCCAGCCGCGTCGCCAGCAGGGCTCGGCCTCCGAGCCGCGCCACCGCCACGGCGGCGTTTGCAGCGCCCCCGCCGCCGACGATCTCTGCATCCCTGGCGCGATACTTCTCGGCGCGGCGCGGCATCTCGTCGATCCTGAAGACGAAATCGATGACGGCGACGCCGGCAATGAGGACAGTGGTCATTCTGGATGGACGGCGCTGCGGACGCGCCACCCTAGGCCAAGTCTTATATAAGATACAAGACTCATGCTCAAAATCGCGGGAGACCGGCTTTCGCGCGTCCGCGTCAGCGACGCATCGACGCCGAACAATCGACGGTAACCGAGCCGCGACATTCGCCCTTTTCCTGCCGGCGAAACTCGACTAGACAGCCGAAACTCCCGAAGACCTCCGCGCAATCGAGGGAATGCCGTGCCGACAACGTTCGAGAAAGTCGCCAAGATCATCGCCGATACGAGCGAGATCGATATCGAGACGATTACGCCTGAAAGCCACACGATCGACGATCTCGGGATCGACAGCCTCGACTTCCTCGACATCGTTTTCGCGATCGACAAGGAGTTCGGCATCAAGGTGCCGCTCGAGCGCTGGACCCAGGACGTCAATGACGGCAAGGTCTCGACCGAGGAATACTTCGTCATGAAGAACCTCTGCGCCAAGATCGACGCGCTCGTCGCCGCAAAGGCCGCGTGACGACCGCCGCGCACCTCGAAGGATCGCGGACGGCCATGAGCGCGCACGATGTCCTGATAACCGGCATCGGCCTCGTTTCCTCCCTGGGCCAAGGGATCGACGCGCATTGGCAGGCATTGTCGGCGAGCGCGAAACCGGTGCTCGATGCGGAGCGCTTCGCCCCCTACACCGTCCACCCCCTGCCCGAAATTGACTGGAACCTGCAGATCGCCAAGCGTGGCGACCAGCGCCAGATGGAGACATGGCAGCGGCTCGGCACCTACACCGCCGGGATGGCGCTGGACGACGCAGGCATCAAGGGCGACGAGGCGCTCTGCGCATCGATGGACATGATCGTCGCCGCCGGCGGCGGCGAACGCGATCAGACGGTCGACGAGGCCATTCTGGCGGCGTCGGAGGCGCGCAACGACCATGGAATCCTGCTCAACGAGAAATTGACGACCGAACTTCGTCCGACCCTCTTCCTGGCGCAGCTCTCCAACCTTCTCGCCGGCAACATCTCGATCGTGCACAAGGTCACCGGTTCGTCGATGACCTTCATGGGCGAGGAAGGCTCGGGCGTGGCGGCGGTCGAGACGGCGGCGGCGCGCATTCGCGTAGGCCAGTCGACCCACGCCCTGGTCGGAGGCGCCTACAACGCCGAACATCCCGACATGCTGCTTGGCTACGAGCTCGGCGGTTACCTGCACCGCGGCCCCTGGAAGCCGGTCTGGCAGCGTGCAGGGTCCGAAGGCGGCGGCGTCGTCACCGGCTCGGGCGCCGCCTTCCTGGTGCTGGAGTCCCGCGAGCATGCGCAACGCCGCGGCCGCAAGGCCTATGCTGAACTGGGTCCGGTTCGATCCGGCCGCGCGAGCAGGTCCGGCGAAGCGCTTGCACCGGCACTCATCGACATGTTCGCCGGTGAGGCCGGCCCCGGAGCCGCGCTCGTGATATCCGGCGCGTCCGGCGCCAAATTGGCGACCGCCGCCGAAGCCGCGGCGCTCGCGGCTTCCGGCCTGGCCGCCCGTCGCGGCATCGCCACCACCACCGGGCATCTGAGGGAAGCCCAGTTCCCCTTCGTCGTCGGAATCGCCGCGGCGCTCGTCGCCAGACGGAGCGCGTTGCCGCCGCTCGATCCGACCGAAGCCGCGCATGCCGGTCCCATGGACCGGGTGCTTGCCACCGCCGTCGGCTTCCATCGCTTCGAGGGCGCTGCCATGGTGTCCGCCGCGTGACAGCGAGACGAGACCGATGAAGACCACCGATCACCGCGGACGCCCCATCGTTGCCGTGACCGGCATTGGCGTGGTGACGTCGCTGGCCGCCGGCAAGGCCGAGAACTGGCGCCGGCTCACCGCCGGGGAATCGGGCATCCACGCCATCACCCGCTTCCCCGTCGACCATCTCAATACGACGATCGCTGGCACCGTCGACTTCCTCGACGCGAGCACACGGGGCGCATCGGTCCTGACCTTCGAACTCGCCCGGCTTGCGGGCGAAGAGGCGCTGGCCCAAGCCGGGCTCGCGGGCGACAATTTCGACGGCCGCCTCTTCCTCGCCTCGCCGCCCGTCGAACTCTCGTGGCATGACCGGTTCGCCCTCAACGCCGAGGGGCGCGAGGACGCCGGATACAAACGCCTGCTCGCGCTCGCCGGGCGAGCCGAGCATGGAGACGTGTTCGAGACGACGATGTTCGGCGCCATCGCCGATCGGCTCGCCGACCGTTTCGGCACGCGCGGCCTGCCGGTCACTCTTTCGACGGCGTGTGCTTCCGGCGCTACGGCGATCCAGCTTGGCGTCGATTCGATCCGCCGCGGCGAGGCGGACCGCGCGCTGGCGATCGGCGCGGACGGCTCGGCGACCGCGGAATCGCTGATCCGCTTCTCCCTGCTCTCGGCGCTCTCCACGCAGAACGCCGATCCGTCCAAGGCTTCGAAGCCGTTCTCGAAGGATCGCGACGGTTTCGTGCTGGCCGAGGGCGCGGGTTCGCTGGTGCTGGAATCGCTCGAGAGCGCGGTCGCGCGCGGCGCGGAGGTGCTCGGGATCCTGCGCGGCTACGGTGAGCGCGCCGACGATTTCCACCGCACCCGCTCCAAGCCGGATGGCTCTCCCGCGATCGCAGCGGTACGCGCGGCTCTCGCGGATTCGGGGCTCGCGGAAGGCGAGATCGACTACGTGAACGCCCACGGCACCTCGACGCCCGAGAACGACAAGATGGAGCACCTGTCGCTCTCGACCGTGTTCGGCGAGCGCATGCGCAGGATTCCCATATCGTCCAACAAGTCGATGATCGGCCACACGCTCTCGGCGGCGGGCGCCGTCGAGGCGGCGTTCTCGCTGCTGACGATGCGCGAGGGCACCATTCCCCCGACGATAAACCACGACCAGCCCGACCCCGCGATCGAACTCGACGTGGTGCCGAATGTCAGCAGGAAAGCCGACGTTCGCGCGGTGCTTTCCAATTCCTTCGGCTTCGGCGGTCAGAACACCTGCCTTGTCATGGCCCGCGAACCGTTCTAATCGACCCCGATTTCGAGGTTCGCCGCCAGCCCATGCGCGCATTGCAGCTCATCGAGGATCGACGGCTCGAAGCAGTCGACATCCCACCACCGCCGCCGCCCGCGCATGGCGAGGTGACGCTGCGCATCGCCGCCGTGGCGCTCAACCACATCGACGTGTGGGGCTGGCGCGGCATGGCGTTCGCCAAGCGCAAGATGCCGCTGGTGATCGGCGCCGAGGCGAGTGGCGTCGTCGAGGCGGTCGGGTCGGGCGTGTCGGGAATCGGCCCGGGCCAGCTCGTCGCGATCTACGGCGCGCGGACCTGCGGGCTCTGTCGCGCCTGCCGCGAGGGCCGCGACAATCTTTGCGATCACGTCTCCGGCGTGCACGGGTTCCACATCGACGGCTTCGCACAGGAACTGATCAACGTTCCAGCGCGCCAGCTCGTGCCCGCGCCTCCCGGCGTCGATGCCGTCGCCGCCGCGGTCACGCCGGTCACCTTCGGCACGGTCGAGCACATGCTCTTCGACAACGCCAGGCTCGAACCGGGGGAGACGATCCTCGTCCACGCCGGCGGCTCGGGCATCGGCAGCGCCGCGATCCAGCTTGCCAAGCGCATGGGCTGCACGGTCATCACCACGGTCGGCTCGGCCGGAAAGATCGAAAAGGCCAGGGCGCTGGGCGCCGACCACGTCATCAACTACCGCGAGGACCGGTTCGAGAGCATCGCGCGCAAGCTGACGGGCAAGCGTGGCGTCGACGTCGTGTTCGAGCATGTCGGCGCGGACACCTGGGCCGGCTCGATGCTGGCGCTGAGGCGGGGCGGACGACTGGTCACCTGCGGCTCGACGTCCGGCGTATCGACGCAGATGAACCTGATGCAGCTGTTCCAGCAGCAGTTCAGGATAATCGGATCGTTCGGTTGCCGGATGGAGAACATCGCCGACGCCATGCAGAAGATGGCCGCGGGGCTGGCGAAGCCGGTGATCGACACCAAGGTCGACTTTTCGTCGATCGGACGTGCGCTCGAGCGCATGGAGGGCCGGGACGTGTTCGGCAAGATCGTGCTGAGGATGGCCTGAGGCCATGGTCCAGGGCTGATGCATCCCGGCGTCCGGGGGCTGAAGCGCCGCCTGCAGACGGTCAACTATTGGCTGATCGCGCAGCTGGCGCTCACCGGGATCAGGGTTCTGCGGCTGATGCCCGCCTCGCTGGCGCTGGCGGTTGCGGAGCGGTTCGCCCGGGCTCTCGGCCCCCTGTTCGGCCGTCACCGCACCGCGCTCGGCAACCTCCGGGCAGCCTACCCCGAGAAATCCGAGGCGGAGATTGCGGTAATCGCCTCCGACATGTGGGGTCATATGGCGCGGCTGGCGACGGAATACGTCTTCCTCGACCGGTTCCTGACCCATGAGCCTGGAAGGCTGCCCGCCGCGCTCGACATCGAAGGCGACGACGTCCTGAAAAGGATTGCGGCCGAAAGGGACCGGCCGCACATCCTGTTCGCCGCGCATGTCGGCAATTTCGAACTGCTGCCATTCGTTGCCGACCAGTACGGCATCGACGTGACGATGATGTTCCGCGCGCCCAACAATCCCTACATCGCCGCCTACCTCGCCCGCACGCGCTCGACGAAGCTGGGCAGTCTGCTGCCCTCGGGCTCCGGCGCGGCGCTGGGTCTGGCGCGGGTCCTCGGGCGTGGCGGCAACATCGGCGTGCTGGTCGACCAGAAGTTCAGTCCCGGTCTTCGCACCACGTTCTTCGGTCGCCCCTGCGACACCAATCCGCTGGTCCCCAACATGGCGCTTCGGCACGACTGCGCCGTCATTCCGGTGCGGACGGCACGGCTGCCCGGCAACAGGTTCCGGATCGTCATCGAGGGTCCGCTGGAACTCCCGAGAACCGCCGATGGTAGGGTCGACGTGCAGGCGACGGCGCAATTGCTCAACGACGTGGTCGAGCGCTGGGTCCGCGAGGATCCCGCCCAGTGGATGTGGTTCCACAAGCGCTGGGTGCTGTCGCCGAACGTGCGCAAGGCGCGCCCGGCCGGCAGGCTCTAGTAGTAATTCATCACCGCGTGCCGGGCCTCGGCGAAGAACAACCATCGCTCGACGGCGACGCCAAGGCCGAAGAGCAGCACCGCGGCGAGCTGGAGAATGAGGTTCGGCCCACCCAGTCCGGCCAGGCCCGCCACGCCGAGGAGCAGGATCGGCAACACGCCGCCATGGAGGATCGCCAGGCGCGACAGTTTCCGCGCATGCTTGCGCGCGATGCGGTGGCCCATTTCCCGCGTCAGGTAGTTTTCGTTGGTGTGCGGCCGTTCGAACAGCCGGACCCGGCCGATGTCGCCGAGCCCGGTGGCGCTTTCGGGGCTCGAGCGCGGCGTCAGGCTTCGCAGCCGCCGCCACCAGAAAGCCTTGACGGTCCAGGCCAACGCGAGCGCGACGATGGCGGCGAGCATCATGTCCCGGCGCGGAGCGAGCGTCACGTAGCGCGCCACCGCGGCGAGCAATGTACCGCCGGCCGCGGCGAACAGGAGATAGCAGGCCGGCGTGAGCGGCGTATGCCAGGCGTCGACCGACTTCAGGGATGCGTAGATCATCGCGGTGCAAAAGACGGTGGCCACCGAGCCAGCCGTCATGAGCAGGCCCGGGAGCGCAAGATAGCGTCCCTCGACCACCGCCAGCCACGCCGCGATCGTCATCGGAACGAATGTGAGCAAGGCGATCACACCCTCCCGCGAGAGCCAGCTCGATCGCCATTGCGACAAGGCTCGCCAGGCGCGCTGCGGATTGCCGAGATGCAGGGTCGACGAGAGCAGACCGCCCGAGACGAGGAAGATGGCAAGCACATGCGCGAGCTTGGTCGCGATCTCGGCGGGATCGAGGATGCCAAGTCCGAGCACAGCCGCGAGGCCGTAGCCGAGGCCGGACAGGGTCGTGAAGGCGATGATCGGTGCGGCGGGATGCATGCGTCAGCAGGTACGGATCATAGGCGCTCCAGAACCCCGTCGAGCCAGGCGAGAAATCCGGTGGCGCCAGAGGTGTCGTCCGTGCGGGCGGAGGCGAAGTCGGCGAGTGGCTGGCGCGGACGCGGCGGCAGATACTTGTTGACCGGGCGCGTGCCCTGCTCCGGCATGAGATCGACGCCGCCGCGCTCGGCGACCATGATCGACACGTCCGATGCCGGATCCCCGAGATCGCCGAAATGGCGGGCGTTCGCCGGGCAGGTGCGCACGCAGGACGGAACCCGGTCCACCTCCTCCAGCCGCTCGTTGTAGATGCGGTCGATGCAGAGCGTGCACTTCTTCATGACGCCGGCCGCGACGTCCATCTCGCGCGCACCGTAGGGGCAGGCCCATGCGCAGAGGCCGCAGCCGATGCACTTGTCCTCATCGACCAGCACGATGCCATCCGCGGATCGCTTGTAGGACGCGCCGGTCGGGCAGACGGTGACGCAGGGCGCATCGTCGCAGTGCAGGCAGGATTTGGGGAAGTGGACGATCCGCGCGTCGCCGGCCTCGCCGACGACCTCGCCGCCATCGGGAACGATCTCGAATGTGTGGACCCGGTTGAGCCAGGCGCCCGAGACATCGGCACCGTAGGGCTTCTGGTCGGACAGGGCCGCGCCGTAGCCGCCCGTGTTCCATTCCTTGCAGCTGACCACGCAGGCATGACAGCCGACGCAGACATCCAGGTCGATGACGAGGCCAAGTTTTCGCGCACCCGGAACAGGCAGCATCGTCATGTCGACCACTCCTGCCCGTAGCGCAGCTCTTCCGGACGTCCATGTAGCGGCACCGGGGAGACGATGGCGGCGAAGACAGGCTCCGCCTGTTCACCCGGTTCGGCCTTCTCGATGCGGACCCGGAGATCGTACCAGGCGGCCTGGCCGGTGACCGGGTCCGAGTTGGACCACCTGTGGCCATCGCCGCCCGGTGGGAGAAGCTCATCGATCAGATGATTGAGAAGAAAGCCCTTCGTGCTTTCGGGAACGTTCCGGTCCAGCCCCCATGCGCCCTTGCGCTTGCCGATGGCGTTCCAGGTCCACACGGTGTCGGCGTTGACCGCTTCCATGCGTGCGATCTCGACCTTGATGCGCCCAGTCCGCGACGTGACCCATGCCCAATCACCATCGGAAAGGCCGGCCCTTTCACAGACCGGACCCGGCACGAAAAGTACGTTCCGCGTGTGAATCTGGCGCAGCCAGGCGTTCATCGAACCCCATGAATGATACATGGCGGCTGGCCGCTGGGTCACTGCGTGGAGTGGAAACGCGTCGCCCGACGCCTCGTCGCCGAAGGGTGGCCGCCACTCGGGCAGCGGCGAGAAGCCGGCGCGGATGCGGTCCCGATGCGTCCGCGGAGCCACCGGCTGGCGCAGACCGTCCGCCGACAGGCGGAACTTCTGAAGTATCTCGGAATAGAGCTGGAACGTCACCGGCTGCGGCTTGTCGAAGAAGCCCATCTCGACCGCGAAGTCCTGATAGGCGCGGTTGGCGTGCTTGAAGTAGCGGGCGTCCGGCGGGATGTGCGCGACGAAGAAGGAACCGTTCTCGATGTAGCGGTCGAGCTGAGCCGGATTCGACGCACCGCGCCCGGTCCGGTCGCCTTCCCTGCCCCGGAAACCGGCGAGCGGACCGATGCCCGGACGCCGCTCGTGGCGGACGATGTAGTCGGCATAGTCGCGGTAGATCGCCTGGCCGCGGCTGTCCACGAAGCCTGGCAGCCTCAGGCGGGCGCCAAGGTCGATGATCACCGACTGGAAGCCTCGCACGTCGCGGTCGGGCTCCACGACCGGCCAGCGGATCGCGTCCTGCACCGAATCCGGCTCGGAGATCGGACGGTCGAGAAGGGAGATGCAGTCGTGGCGCTCGAGATAGGTCGTGTCGGGCAGCACGAGGTCGGCATAGGCCACCATTTCTGAGGAATAGGCGTCGGAGCAGATGATCCTCGAGATGCGGTACTCGCCCGTGGCCTCGTCGCGGTCCTCCAGCATGCCGATCACCGCGGCGGTGTTCATCGACGAGTTCCAGGCCATGTTGGCCATGTAAAGGAACAGCACATCGACGGGGTACGGGTCGCCGGCGTGGGCGTTCGAGATGACCATGTGCATCAGGCCGTGCGCGGAGATCGGCGCATCCCAGGAGAATGCCTTATCTATCCGGTTCGGACGGCCATCCGCGTCGATCAGCAGGTCCTCCGGTCCGCGCGGAAAGCCGAGGTGCGGGCCTGACAACGGCTTGTTCGAGCCGAAATGCTCGGCCTTGCCGTGAGGGGTCGGATGCGCTTCCAGCGGCTTCGGATAGGGCGGTTCGAAGCGGAAGCCCCCGGGACAGTCGACCGCGCCGATGAGCACCTGGAGAAGGTGCAGGGCCCGCGCCGTCTGGAAGCCGTTCGAATGGGCGGAGATGCCCCGCATGGCGTGGAAGGAAACGGGCCGCCCGACGAAACCCTCGTGCCGCTCGCCGTTCACGTCGGTCCAGGGCTGCTCGACGAAGATCGCCTCATCGAAGGCGACCCGGCCGATCTCGGCGGCGAGCCCGCGGATGGTGTCCGCCGCGATACCGGTCGTCGCCGCCACGGTTTCGGGCGCATATTTCTCGTCGAGATAGGCTTCGGCGACGAGCTGGAAGCTCGGCGCCGCCGCGCGACCGTCCTCGAGCACGTACCGCCCGGAGAGCGCCGGGCGTGCGCCCTTTGTCGCGTTCGGCACGGCGCGCTCGGTCACCGGCTCCCACACCAGCGCCCTGCCTTCGGCGTCGCGGGCGAAGAGCCCGTGGTCGTCGGTTCCGGGCGCATCGATCACCAGCCAGGCCGCGTTCGAGTAGCGGACGAGGTAGTCGACGTCGATCCGGCGCGCCTTCAGCAACTCGTGCACCAGCGAGAGGATCACGAGCCCGTCCGTGCCAGGCCGGACGCCCAGCCAGTTGTCCGCGACTGCCGAATAGCCGGTGCGCACAGGGTTGACCGACACGAAGCGCGCGCCGCGCTGCTTGAGCTTCGAGATGCCGATCTTGAGCGGATTGGAATCGTGGTCCTCGGCGACCCCGAACAGCACGAAGAGCTTCGTCCGGTCCCAGTCCGGGGAGCCGAATTCCCAGAAGGCGCCGCCAATGGTCATGATGCCGGCGGCGGCCATGTTGACGGAGCAGAATCCGCCATGCGCCGCGTAGTTCGGGGTGCCGAATTGCTGGGCCCAGTAGCCGGTCAGCGATTGCGACTGGTCGCGGCCAGTGAAGAAGGCGAGTTTCTTCGGATCGCTGCGGCGAACGTCCGCGAGCCATTCGCTCGCGGTCGCCAGCGCTTCATCCCACGAGATCTGTTCGAATTCGCCTGAACCGCGAGGCCCCTTTCGCCTCAGCGGGCCGCGAAGGCGCGCAGGCGCGTAGTGCTGCATGATGCCCGCGGAACCCTTGGCGCAGAGCACGCCCTTGTTGACCGGGTGGTCGCGGTTGCCCTCTATGTAGCGGACCTTGCCGTCCCGGACATGCACGTCGATGCCACAGCGACAGGCGCACATGTAGCACGTCGTCTTGCGCACCTCGTCGGACACCGGGCCGGACAAGGTAACGCGCGACTCGGACGTCATGTTCGGCCTCCCATGACCGTCGAGTCTTATACAAGACCGGAGGCGCTGCAAACGGGTTGACCGTCACGTCGATGAGGCATTTCCGATGGTGGCAGACGCGAAAGGCCGCGCCGAGGCGGCGCGGCCTTTCCGAATCCCGGCGAAACCGTCAGTTGGAAACGATGATGCGCGTATTGCCCATGCCGGCCTGCCTGACCAGCGAATAGAACTTCGCGGCGTTGGCGGTCTCGAGCCGCACACAGCCGTGAGAGGCCGGCGAGCCAAGCCGCTTCACATAGTTCGTGCCATGGATCGCATAGCCGCCATGGTAGAAAACCGAATAGGGCATCGGCGACATGTCGTACTTGCGCGAGTACCACATCTTGTGGAGGCGCTGCGGACGGTATGTGCCGCGCGGCGTGATGTAGCCGGAACGCGCGGTGGAAACGCGCCACTTGTGAATGACCTGGCCGTATTTCGACACTGTCATCGTCTGGCTCGAAACGTCGATCTTTGCGACCAGGCTCGCAGCCTGCGCGCCACTCATCAAACCGAACGCGACCGCAGCCGCCGCGGCCAACTTCACCACAGTCCTTTTCATGCAATGCCCCTGTATGCCCTTGGCGATACGCCGTTTTCCCAAAACGGACGCTAGGTAGCGTCCCATGAACGCCGCATGAACGACCCTACACCGAAACCTTTACCAATCGACAAGCCATACCCGGCGCATTCTACAAATCGGCGTGAGCGTGACGCGGCTGCAACAGCCTTGCTTCCGGCGAACGGGGGCTCTAGTCCGGAGCGATGAAGACGCCAGCGATCACGTCGGAACAAGCGGAAGTGACCGCGATACGAGCCCTCGCCTATGTCGCGGCCGATCCGGAACTGCTGCCACGGTTCCTGTCGCTGACCGGCATCGACCCGGGCGCGGTGCGCGAGGCGGCGCGAGAACCCGGCTTCCTCGCCGGGGTGATCGACTTCATTATCGGCCACGAACCGACGCTGCTGGCGTTTTCGCGGGCGAGCGGGCTGCCGCCGGAAACGCTGACGCTGGCACGGCGCGCGCTCCCCGGTGGCGGCGACGACGAGCGTTCGACGTGAGCGACGATCCCGAGACCGCCCGGCAGATCGCCGAACTGGCGCGCGACGACCGGCCGCTGCTTATCCTCGACGTGGACGATGTCCTGCTCGAGTTCGTGCGCCCCTTCCCGAAGTACCTTGCCGGGCGTGGCTTTGGCCTGAAGTTCGGGTCCTTCCGCCTCACCGGCAACATATTCGAGACCGCGACGGATCGCGTCTGCGAACAGCCGGAGGTGTCGCAGCTGCTCGCCGAATTCTTCGACGCGCAGGCCGACTGGCAACAGCTCACCGAAGGCGCGGCGGATGCGCTGGCAAGCTTCGGCGACGCGATCGAGATCGTGCTGCTCACCGCCATGCCGCACCGCCACCGGACGATCCGCCGCGCTCATCTGGACACGCTCGGCTTCCCTTATCCGCTGGTCACCACCGAAATGGCGAAGGGGCCGGCCGTCGCGCGGCTGCGCGGCGACAAGCCACGACCGGTCGCCTTCGTCGACGACATGCCGCACAATCTCGTCTCCGCTCAGAACGCGGTCGCCGACGCGCATCTGTTCCACCTGATGGCGGACAATTCGATGCGGGCGCTGCTGCCGCCGGTGCCGCCTGGCATCCATGTCGTGGAGGATTGGCGCGAGGCTGCGCCGATGATCGCAGGCGCGCTCCGAGTCTGATCATTCAAAGCGCCAGCCGCACGAGCGGCCGGCCGGGCGCGATCCCTTCGGGCGATCGATGGGACAAGCCCAAGCTACTCGAAGACTGGCCAGAGGTCCGGGGTCGGCGGATCGATGGTTTCGGGCATCGCAAATCCTGTATCCCCACGCATTGTCGGCGCGCGGCGCGTCGTCTATCATGCCGCCTGTTCACTTTATGTTCGCAGCGATGGCGACGGCTGTCAACGACCCCGAATGCGGCTTCTGTCGGGATTGCCTGGCGCCCCAGGGCGGCCGTCGCGCGCGTTGCGCGGCGTGCGGGAGCCCCAGGCTGACCCGCCATCCCGAGCTCTATTCGCTGGCGATCGCCCATATCGACTGCGATGCGTTCTACGCGGCGGTCGAGAAGCGCGACCGGCCCGAACTGAAGGACAAGCCGATCATCATCGGCGGCGGCAAGCGGGGCGTCGTCTCGACGGCGTGCTACATCGCCCGCATCAAGGGCGTGCGTTCGGCGATGCCGATGTTCAAGGCCCTGGCCGCCTGCCCGGAAGCGATCGTCATAAAGCCAGACATGGCGAAATACGTGCGCGTCGGGCGCGAGGTGCGCGCCATGATGCAGTCGCTGACGCCCCTGGTGGAGCCCGTTTCGATCGACGAGGCGTTTCTCGACCTTTCCGGCACCGAGAAGCTGCATGGCCAGCCGCCCGCGCTGGTGCTCGGCCGCTTCGCCGCCGACGTCGAGAAGCAGATCGGAATCACCGTCTCCACCGGCCTCTCCTACTGCAAATTCCTCGCCAAGGTGGCGTCCGACTTTCGCAAGCCCCGCGGCTTCTCCGTGATCGGCCGCGCGGAGGCGCCCGACTTTCTCGCCGAACAGCCAGTGACGCTCATCTGGGGGGTTGGCAAGGCCTTCGCCGCGACGCTCGAGCGCGATGGGATCCGCATGATCGGCCAGCTCCAGACGATGGATCGCGGCGACCTGATGCGCCGCTACGGCACGATGGGAAGCCGGCTCTACCACCTGTCTCGCGGCATGGACGATCGCGCGGTGCATGCCGATCACGAGGCGAAGAGCGTCTCGGCCGAAACGACCTTCGATACCGACTACGCATCCGCCACGGACCTCGTGCCGGTGCTGCGCGCGCTTTCGGAAAAGGTGTCGGCGCGCCTCAAGCGCTCCGGTATCGCCGGCCGCACGGTCGTTCTCAAGCTGAAGACCGCCGACTTCAGGATCAGGACCCGCAACCGGCAGCTCGCCGACCCGACGCGGCTCGCCGACCGCATCTTCCAGACCGGCCTCCAGCTCCTGGACCGGGAGCTCGACGG
Source organism: Rhizobiaceae bacterium (assembly GCA_050184585.1). GTDB lineage: Bacteria > Pseudomonadota > Alphaproteobacteria > Rhizobiales > Rhizobiaceae > JBFXAF01. The sequence continues at coordinate 742,751 of JBFXAF010000001.1, forward strand.
GACCCGTTTCCGGCTGCTCGGCATCGGCGTGTCGGACCTCTCGGACCCCGGCCGCGCAGACCCACCCGACCTCGTCGACATCGGCGCACGCAAGCGTGCGATGGCGGAGGGCGCGATCGACACGCTGCGCGAGAAGTTCGGTCGCGAGGCCGTCGAGACCGGCTATACGTTCGGCAAGGGCCGCAACGCCCACCCGCCGGAGCCGCTGGATGACGAATAGTCGCCCCGTCGCGCGACTAGAGCCTTTCATCTCTTGATGGAATCGCTCTGCCGGAGGGAATCCGGGCCAAGGTCGAGGGCTTCGGCGAAGGTCGATGTGGTGCATCGGCCGAGCCGGAGACCGAAGGATTTGGCCCGGGTTGACCCGGCCCGAAGGGTTTCCCGCTGGCGGGCGCCCGCTTCGTCGGACGGACTTGGCCGATGCACCACATCGACCTTCGCCGTCCTCCTGGCGGGTCGCCTCGCCATCGGAGAAACAGAGCTGTTTCCATCAAAAGATGAAAGGCTCTAGGAACGGCGCAGGTTTATCTCGCTCGTCACCACGTTCTTCCCGGTATCGGGATCGACATCGACCGTCGTCAACCTCATCCCGTCGTCGCCGATCTTCTGGACGGTGAGACGCGCCAGCCGGTCGCCATTGACCTCCTTGGCCCAGCGGACGTCGAGGTTGATGGCGTTGCCGCTGCGGCTGCCGTTCAGCCCCGCCGTGCCGGTGCCCGCGCCGACATAGGAGCCGGCGTATCTCGCCCCGTCCGCCCGCAGGTCGGCGCCGATGGCGCGCGAAACGATCAGGAGCCCTCGACAATTGCCGTCCAGCGACAGGGCCGTGTCGGTGGCGTCCGACTGGAAAGTGCAATTGACCTTGATGGGCGATGAATTGGTGCGGACCTTGACAGAACCCGTCCCGTTCCAGCTGCCATCCAGCGACTGCAGAAACTCGGCTTCGCTTGCCGCGGCGGGACCGGCGGCGGCAGCGAGCCCACCAGCCAGAATCAGGCGTGCTAAGGTCGTCATCGACATGAACTCCGTCATTTCGGGGAATTTTGGCGCGACCCGACTTGGCCGCCGCTTCCAACCCATATTGGGCGGAGCTTCCGATTTGCCAGGGGTTTCATCATTACCATTTCGTTAGATCGGCCTGGACCAGCCGAATGCGGTCGCTACGGGTTGCGGCGCGGCGACGTGCTTGCCAATGCACGCCGATGAAACCTGAACCGTCGACGCCGAAGGCCGCGCTCTGGATGGCCGGCTCCATCACTTGCTTCCTGGTCATGTCCGTCGCGGGACGCGCGCTGGCGCCGCACCTCGACGTCTTCCAGGTCCTGGAGATGCGATCGCTGATCGGGCTGCTGATGATCTGGCCGCTGATCCGCGCCGAGGGCGGATTCGGTGCGATGCTGACGGGGCGGCCGCTGATGCATGTCGGCCGCAACGTCGCGCATTACGCCGGACAGTATGCCTGGTTCTACGCGCTCGCGCTGATCCCGCTCGCCGAGCTGATCTCGATCGAGTTCACCATGCCGTGCTGGGCGGCGATCCTGGCCGTGCTCTTCCTGCGCGAGAGGCTGTCGGCCGCCAAGGCGGGCGCCATCGTCCTCGGCCTCGTCGGTGTGCTCGTCATCGTTCGGCCGGGGGTGAACGAAATGAACCCGGGACACGTCGTCATCCTGTTCGGCGCATTCATGTTCGCGATCTCGATCGTGATGGTGAAGGCGATGACCAGCACCGAGAACGCGGTCAGCATCATCTTCTGGATGCTGATCATCCAGTCGATGCTCGGCCTCGTCCCGGCGATCCAGGTCTGGCGCACGCCCTCGCCCGACCTGCTGCCGTGGATCGTGCTGGTCGCCTTCACCGGCACGTTTTCGCACTACTGCCTGGCACGGGCTCTCTCCCACGCGGACACCATGGTGGTGACGCCGATCGACTTCCTTCGCGTGCCGTTTTCGGCCCTGATCGGCTGGATGCTCTACGACGAGGCCATCGACGCCTGGGTGGCGGCCGGCGCGGCGCTGATCCTCTTCGGCAATCTTCTCAACCTGCAGCGCAGGACGACCAAGCCTGCCCCGGCCGAACTGCCGTGAACGCCGGCACGACCCCGCGCTTGGCACATCCGATGCTCCGCCACCGCGCGCAGGCCTGTCGGCGCAAGCGGCGCCTTGCACCCGTACGTGGCGTCCGCCGACTTCACGCGCTCGCACCTGAAGCGCGGGTGACCCTGTCAGGGGTCAAACCAGCTCCACCTCGACGACGCCCGGCACGGCGCGGATCGCGGAGGCAACCTGCGGCGAGACGCGGTAGCGTTCGGGCAGTTCGACCTCGACTTCCCCCGCGCCGCCATCCTTGATCACGATCAGGCTGACCTGCCCCTCACCGCGAACGGAAAGCTGCGATGAGAGCGTGCCGATCGGTCCCGGGTCACGCAGGAAGATGCGCATCGCCTTCTGTACCTGTCCGGCCACCTCCTCCAGCGACTGGACGGTCTGAATGCGCAGGTTCACCCCTTCCGGCCGGTCTTCGGCTGATACGGTGATGACGACCGAGTTTCCGGCCTCCAGCAAGTCGCGATACTGTGCGAGCCCCTCGGAGAACAGAACGGCCTCGTACTGTCCGGATGTGTCCGAAAGCTGGATGACGCCCATCCTGTTGCCCGTGCGGGTCTTGCGCTCCTGCTTGGCCGTGACGGTCCCGGCGAGCCGCCCGGCAGTCGCCCCGCGTTTCACGCCGGCCGCGAAATCGGCCCAGCTCTGCACGCGCAGCTTCTCGAGCGCCTTGCGATACTCGTCGAGGGGATGGGCGGACAGATAGAAGCCGACCGCCTGGAACTCTCGGTGCAGACGTTCGGCCGGTAGCCACGGATTGGCCTTCGGCAGGCGGATCGCCTCGGGCGTGTTCGATGATCCCGCCCCGAAGATGTCGATCTGGCTGCTGCTCGCGCTCGCCTGGGCGAAGGCCGCCGCGCTCATGATGGCCTCGATGCCGGCGAGCATGCTCGCCCGGTCGCGGTCGAAGCAATCGAGCGCGCCGGCCATGATCAGGCTCTCGAACACGCGCTTGCCGACGATCCTGGGATCGACCCGCTGGGCGAAGTCGTCGAGGCTGGCGAACGGACGCTCGCGCCGCTTCTCGACGATGTGCTCGACGGCGGCATCGCCGATGCCCTTGATGGCGGAAAGCGAGTAGAAGATGCGGTTCTCGCCGACCTCGAAATCGCGGAACGAGGTCATCACCGATGGCAGTACGACCTCGATGCCGAGCCGCATCGCGTCCTGGCGGAAGTCGGCCAGCTTGTCGGTGTTCGACATGTCGAGCGTCATCGACGCCGCAAGGAACTCCACCGGATGATGCGCCTTCATCCAGGCGGTCTGGTAGGAGACGATCGCGTAGGCGGCGGCGTGGCTCTTGTTGAAGCCGTAGTCGGCGAACTTGGCCAGCAGTTCGAAGATGAAATCGGCCTGCGGCTTCGACACGCCCCGCTCGACCGCGCCGGTCACGAAGCGTTCGCGCTGCTGGTCCATTTCGGCGCGGATCTTCTTGCCCATGGCGCGCCGCAGCAGGTCGGCTTCGCCGAGCGAATAGCCGGCCAGTTCCTGCGCGATCTGCATGACCTGTTCCTGGTAGACGATGACCCCTTGCGTCTCCTTCACCAGATGATCGATCTTCGGATGGATCGAGGCCACTTCCTCTTCGGCATGCTTGCGCGCGTTGTAGGTCGGGATGTTTTCCATCGGCCCGGGCCGGTAGAGGGCGACCAGAGCGATGATGTCCTCCACGCGGTCGGGCTTCATGCCGATGAGCGCCTTGCGCATGCCCGCCGATTCCACCTGGAAGACGCCGACAACCTCGCCGCGCGAAAGCATCTCGTAGGTCGGTCTGTCGTCGAGCGGCAGGCGTTCCAGGTCGATCTCGATGCCCTTGCGGCGGACCAGCTTGACCGCCCGATCGAGAACCGTGAGCGTCTTCAGGCCGAGGAAGTCGAACTTGACCAGCCCCGCATCCTCGACCTTCTTCATGTTGAACTGGGTGACCGGCATGTCCGAGCGCGGGTCGCGGTACATCGGCACCAATTCGGACAGCGGCCGGTCGCCGATGACGATGCCGGCGGCATGCGTCGAGGCATGGCGGTAGAGGCCCTCCAGCTTCAGCGCGATGTCGAGCAGCGTCTGGACGATCGGCTCCTTCTCGGCTTCCTCCGCGAAACGCGGCTCCCCCTCGATCGCCTTGGCGAGCGTCACGGGATTCGCGGGGTTCTGGGGCACCATCTTGCAGAGCCGGTCGACCTGCCCGTAGGGCATCTGAAGCACGCGGCCGACGTCACGCAGCACCGCGCGCGCCTGCAGCGTTCCGAACGTGATGATCTGCGCGACCTGGTCGCGGCCGTACTTGCCCTGGACGTAGCGGATGACCTCGTCGCGGCGGTCCTGGCAGAAATCGATGTCGAAGTCTGGCATGGACACGCGATCGGGATTGAGGAACCGCTCGAACAGCAGCGAGAAACGCAACGGATCGACATCGGTGATGGTCAGCGCGTAGGCGACGAGCGAGCCGGCGCCCGAACCGCGGCCGGGACCGACGGGTATCTCGTGCGCCTTCGCCCACTTGATGAAGTCGGCCACGATCAGGAAGTAGCCTGGATACTTCATGCGCTGGATGACGCCGATCTCGTAGTCCAGCCGCGCCTCGTAGTCCTCCCGCGTGAAATCCGGGGTCATCCCCCGTGTCTCGAGCCTCGTCGCGAGGCCATCTCGCGCCTGCCTTGCCAGTTCCTCGGCCTCGACCTGGTCGGCGGCCTCGGCGTCGGCCATGTCCCGAGCGGCGAAGCGCGGCAGGATCGGATTGCGGTTCTTCGGGTAATAGGAGCAGCGCCGGGCGATCTCGATGGTTGAATCGGTCGCCTCCGGCAGATCGGCGAACAGAGCGACCATCTCCGCCTGGGATTTCAGATAATTGTCCGCGGTAAGGCGGCGCCGGTTGTCATCGGCGACGACCGTGCCCTCGGCGATCGCCAACAGGGCGTCGTGCGCGTCGAAATCGTCGCGCGTCAGGAAGAACGCCTCGTTGGTCGCAACCAGCGGCAGATCGTGCCGATAGGCAAGATCGATCGTCGCCGCTTCGATGCCCTGATCGTAGCCGGCGAGCCGCTCCACCTCGACGTAGAGACGGTCGCCGAAGATGGCCTTCATCTGCACGAGCCTGGCTTCGGCCAGCGTTGCATGGTCGGACGCGAGGGCCATGCCGATCGGTCCGCGCGGGCCGCCCGTGAGGCAGATGATTCCCTCGGCCAGCTCGACCAGACGCCCCATGCCGATATGAACGGCTTCTCCGGCCGGCGTCCCGAGATAGGCGTCGCTGACCAGCCTGACGAGGTTGGCGTACCCGGCTTCCGTCGCGGCGAAAAGCACCAGCGGCGCGTAGGGCCGGCCGCTCCGCTGCGTCTTCGCGCCCTCCCCCTGATCGGCGAAGTCCAGGTCGAGTTGGCAACCAATCAGCGGCTGCACGCCGTCCTTCGACGCCTTCTGCGCGAACTCCAGAGCGCCGAACAGATTATTGGTGTCGGTGACAGCGATCGCCGGCGCGCGATCATTGATCGCGTGGCCGACCACCTTGCCGAGAGGCAGCGCGCCTTCGAGAAGGGAGTAGGCCGAATGAACGCGCAGGTGGACGAACGGTCGCGCCGGAGCGGCCGCCGCCGAGGCCGCCGCCCGCAGGATCGGATCGCGTGTCGGGCGTTCGCCTGCCATTGTCTCCACGTCGTCTGAGGGGATTCGCCGGCCCATTGTCTGCGTGGCGACGCCGCTGTCCAGCGCCAAACGCGGCTTCGCACAGCCGCGGGTTGACGCTGTCGCGCCAAGCGCGGAAGATTCCACGGAACGAAGCGAAGATGGAGCAGGCCCGATGGCGGTATCGAAGAGGGCCGTGGATGCCCTGGAGAGGGTCGTGCGGGACTATCTCGACGGCATGGTGTTCGCCGACGCGACGCGGCTGCGCGAGGCGTTCCATCCCGAGGTCCGGATCATTGGGCACTTCAACGGCCGGCTGGAGTGGTCGACCCTCGATGAGTTCATCGCCGACTGCGAGAAGGCCGGCGCCGCGCCGGCGAACGAACCCTACTACTGGGAGATCCTTTCGGCCGACGTGACCGGCGACATCGCCATGATCAAGCTTTCCGACGACTATCTCGGCATCCGCTTCACGGACTATCTGACACTCCTCAACCAGGAGGGCCGCTGGAGGATCGTCAACAAGACGTTCTTCGCCCACGCCTGACGGCGAGGACGCCGGCCGGCTTCACGGCATGAGCCTGGCGACCAGGCCCGCAAGTTCCGACGGCGAGCCCGCGAGCGCGGCAGCGCCCGCGGCCTCCAGTTCGGTGCGGTCGCCAAAGCCCCAGAGCACGCCGATCGTCCGGATTCCGTTCTTCGCCGCGCCGCCGACGTCGTGCATCCTGTCGCCGATCATGACGGTTCGGTCGGGATCGAGGCCGTGCGTCGCGACGATGTGGCCGATCAACGTGTCCTTGTCGGCGTGGCTGCCGTCGAGCTGCGAACCGTGGACCTCGCGGAAATACGGCATCATCCCGAAGTGCTCGACGATCTCGCGCGCATAGCTCTCCAGCTTCGACGTCGCCACCGCCATGAAATGTCCCCTCGCCGCGATCTGCGCCAGCGCCTCGGGAATGCCGGGGATCAGCTTGTTCTCGAACTTGCCGACATCCGCATAGCGTTGGCGGTAAAGACGCAGCGCCTCCGCGGCCAGGAGGATGTCATCGCTGGCCAGGAGTTTCGGGAACGTCGCCTGAAGCGGAGGACCGATGTGCGCCCGCAGCGACTCGGCTTCGGGAGCGGCGCGGCCAAGCTGGACCAGCGCATGCTGCATCGAGCGGGTGATGCCGACGAAGGGATCGGTCAGCGTGCCGTCGAGATCGAACAGCACCGCGCCCGCGACTGCGGGCATCAGGCGAACTCCATGATCACGGCGTCGACCGCCAGGCTATCACCCTGCTTCGCATTGATCGTGGACACCGTCAGGTCGCGCTCCGCGCGCAGCACGTTCTCCATCTTCATCGCCTCGACGACCGCCAGCGTCTCGCCGGCCTTGACCTCCTGCCCCTCGACCACGGCCACCGAGACCACCAGGCCTGGCATCGGGCAGAGCAGCATCTTTGACGTGTCCGGCGGCGCCTTCACCGGCATCAGACGGTCGAGCTCGGCGACGCGCGGCAGCATTGCGCGCGCCGTTACGGCCATCCCCTGCCAAGCGATGCGCACGGCGTTCGGCGCGGCGCGAACCTGGGCGGTGACGTTCCTTCCGCCGACCGTTCCGCGCCAGACGGGGTCGCCGGGACGCCAGTCCGACGCAACGGTCATCGGCTTGCCGCCGGCCACCACGAAGTCCGCTTCGAAGGGAACGGAAACCATGCCCTCGATCAGGCCGACGGGAATGTACTCGTCTCCGATCCTCACCTCCCAGTCACGCTTGACTGACCCGGAGTGCGGACCAAGGCGGCCGGCAAGGCGGTCGAGGCGGTCCTTCCGCAGGAGTTCCATCGCCACCGCGACTGCGGCGAGGACCGCCTTCTCGTCGTCGCCGGGCGTCGGGGGGGCGAAGCCGTCGGGATACTCCTCCGCGATGAATCCCGTCGACAGCCGGCCTTCCCGCCAGCGCGGATGGCGCATCAGCGCGGAGAGGAACGGGATGTTGTGTTCGATGCCGTCGACGACGAAGGCGTCCAGCGCGTCCGACATGGCGTCGATGGCGGTCGCCCGGTCCGGCGCCCAGGTGCAGAGCTTTGCGATCATCGGGTCGTAGAACATCGAGATCTCCGACCCTTCGGTAACGCCCGTATCGTTGCGCACGACGACGTCGCCGAACCTGCCCTCCTCGGGCGGCCTGTACCGGGTCAGCCGGCCGATCGATGGCAGGAAGTTGCGGTACGGGTCCTCGGCATAGAGGCGGCTCTCGATCGCCCAGCCGGTCAGCGTCACGTCCGACTGTCTGATGGTGAGCGTCTCGCCGGCCGCCACGCGGATCATCTGCTCGACAAGGTCGATACCGGTCACCAGTTCCGTCACCGGATGCTCGACCTGCAGCCGGGTGTTCATCTCGAGGAAGTAGAAGTTCTTCTCCTTGTCGACGATGAACTCGACCGTGCCGGCGCTCTGGTACTCGACAGCCTTGGCCAGCGCGACCGACTGTTCGCCCATCGCCCGCCGCGTCTTCTCATCGAGGAACGGCGACGGTGCTTCCTCCGCCACCTTCTGGTTGCGGCGCTGGATGGAGCATTCCCGCTCACCGAGATAGATGACGTTGCCGTGTGCGTCACCCAGCACCTGGATCTCGATGTGGCGAGGGTCGACGACGAATTTTTCGATGAACACCCGGTCGTCGCCAAAGGAGCTCTTCGCCTCCGAGCGCGCCCGGTCGAAACCGTCGCGGACTTCGGACCTGTCCCAGGCGATGCGCATGCCCTTGCCGCCACCGCCGGCCGAGGCCTTGATCATGACGGGATAGCCGATGTCGCCGGCGATCTTCTCCGCATGGTCGACGTCCTCGATCACGCCGAGGAAGCCGGGCACCGTCGAAACCTTGGCCGCCGCCGCGAACTTCTTCGATTCGATCTTGTCGCCCATCGCCTCGATGGCCTTCGGCTTCGGGCCGATGAAGACGATGCCCTCCTTCTCCAGCGCCTCGCAAAAGGAGGCGCGCTCGGACAGGAAGCCATAGCCCGGATGCACCGCCTCGGCCCCGGACTCCTTGCAGGCGGCGATGATCCTGTCCGCGACGAGATAGCTCTGGGCGGCCGGCGCCGGGCCGATATGCACGGCCTCGTCGGCCATCTCCACATGCACTGCGTCGCGATCCGCGTCGGAATAGACTGCAACCGTCGCGATGCCCATGGTCCTGGCCGTGCGGATGACGCGGCAGGCGATCTCGCCGCGATTGGCGATCAGGATTTTCTTGAACATCGGCGCGACGCCCTCCGGATGCGGCGTTTCCTTGTATGGAGTTCGCTTGGACGTCAAGGTGACCGCTCGGGACCGCAAATGATCAGGACGGTATTCGCCGGCAAAGCCCCCTGAGCGGGGACGCGCCATCGGCGACAGGCAGCAAGAACTCACCCGGGGCCTGCGGGTTGTGCGCCGGCGAAAATCCTGAAAGCTTGGCGACGCCAGAGGATGTGGAGGACAAATTCGGATGAAAACACGCGCCGCCGTCGCCGTCGCAGCCGGAAAGCCGCTGGAGATCATGGAGGTCGACCTCGATGGCCCGAAGGCTGGCGAGGTGCTCGTCGAGATCAAGGCGACGGGCATCTGCCACACCGACGAGTTCACCCTGTCAGGCGCAGACCCTGAAGGCATCTTTCCGGCGATCCTCGGACATGAGGGCGCGGGCGTGGTGGTCGACGTGGGACCGGGCGTGACCAGCGTCAGGAAGGGCGACCACGTCATCCCGCTCTACACGCCGGAATGCCGGCAGTGCCCCTCCTGCCTGTCGCGCAAGACGAACCTGTGCACCGCCATCCGGTCCACCCAGGGTCAAGGCCTCATGCCCGACGGCACCAGCCGCTTCTCGATCGGCAAGGACAAGATCTTCCACTACATGGGCTGCTCGACCTTCTCGAACTTCACCGTGCTGCCCGAGATCGCGGTGGCGAAGGTCAATCCGGACGCTCCCTTCGACACGATCTGCTACATCGGCTGCGGGGTGACAACCGGCGTCGGCGCGGTGTTCAATACGGCCAAGGTCGAGCAGGGCGCGACCGCGGCCGTGTTCGGGCTCGGCGGCATCGGCCTCAACGTGATCCAGGGCCTCAAGCTCGCAGGCGCCGACATGATCATCGGCGTCGACATCAACGACGACAAGAAGGCCTGGGGCGAGAAGTTCGGGATGACGCATTTCGTCAACCCGGCCGGGATCGGCGGCGACGTCGTCGCCCATATCGTCAACCTGACCAAGCGCGGGGCCGATCAGATCGGCGGCGCCGATTATACGTTCGATTGTACGGGCAACGTGAAGGTCATGCGCCAAGCCCTTGAATGTGCACACAGAGGCTGGGGCCAGTCGATCGTCATCGGCGTCGCCGGCGCGGGCCAGGAGATTTCGACGCGGCCGTTCCAGCTGGTCACCGGACGCGTCTGGAAGGGCACCGCTTTCGGCGGCGCGCGCGGTCGTACCGACGTGCCGAGGATCGTGGACTGGTACATGGACGGCAAGATCCAGATCGATCCGATGATCACCCACAGGCTGTCGCTCGACGAGATCAACACTGGTTTCGACCTCATGCACCAGGGCAAGTCGATCAGGAGCGTCGTGGTCTTTTGAGATGAGCGAAACGTTCGATGGTGGCTGCGCGTGCCGGACGGTGCGGTTCCGGATGAAGAGCCGTCCGCTCATCGTCCACTGCTGCCACTGCACCTGGTGCCAGCGCGAAACCGGCTCGGCCTTCGCCGTCAACGCCCTGATCGAAAGCGACCGGGTCGATCGCCTGTCGGGCGAGCCCGAGAGGGTCGGCACGCCGAGCCAGAGCGGCAAGGGGCAGGTGATCCTGCGCTGTCCCAACTGCCGGATCGCCGTCTGGAGCCACTATCCTCAATCCGGCCAGGCGGTCAGCTTCGTCAGGGTCGGCACACTCGACGAACCGGGCAAGATACCGCCCGACATCCATATCTACACCTCGACCAGGCTGCCCTGGGTCGTGCTGCCGGAGGGCGCGCGGGCGGTGCCGGAGTTCTACAAGACCCGGGACGTGTGGCCTGCCGAGAGCATGGCGCGGGTCAGCGCCATGATGGCCTCCGTGAAGAGATAACTGCCTGACGACCATCGAAGGACCTCGACTGCGAGCGCCGTCGTCGTCGTGCTAGGCTGGAGTACTGAAGCCGCCGCGGGAGGGGACGATGCGCAAGCTGGTGAAGTGGCTGCTTGGAGCCGCTCTGGTGCTCGCAGGCGCCTATGTCGGTTACGGAAGCTGGCAGGTCGCGGCACTGGTCGACAAGATTTTGCGCGTCGGCTCGCCCATCGCCCAGGGCGAAGGCGCACCCGTTCCGGAGCGCCCGGAGGATATCGGCTATGTCGGCGACCCCGACGCTGCCTTCTCTTATCCTTTCGAGATCGTCGATCTTGCCACCGAACTGGGGACGGCGTCGGCTTGGCTGATCCCGCCAGACGGCATGACGGGGAAGCGCTGGGCGATCATCGTCCACGGCATCGGCGGGCGGCGCGAAAACGGTTATCGATTCCTGCCAACGCTGCGCGCCGCCGACCTGCCGGTGCTGATGATGTCCTACCGCAACGACGAGGAAGCGCCCGCCTCTCCCAACGGCCTGTATTCGCTCGGCCTGACGGAATGGCGCGATCTTGAAGCAGCCGTCTCGCTGGCGGGCGAGCGTGGCGGTGGCCGCGTGCTCTTGGTGGCCGAATCTATGGGTGGTGGCATCGTCGGACAGTTTCTGCGCAATTCCCAGCTGGCGAACCGGGTCGACGCGATCGTTCTCGATGCGCCGATGGTCGATCTTCCCGCCACTCTGTCGGCGCTGGTTGGCCGGCTTGGCATACCGCTGCCGCGAACGCTGACTCAGGGCGCGCTCTGGCTGACGACATGGCGCTATCCGATCGATCTGACCGATGCCGTAGTGATCGAGGACTATGTCGCCTTTGCAGGGCCGCTCTTCGTCTCCCACGGCTCCGGCGACCGCATCGTGCCGGTGGCGACCAGTGACCGTCTGGTCGACAAGCGCACGGGTCCGACTGAATACTTGCGACCGGGGCGGACCACATACTGTCCTGGAAGGAGAACCCCGAGCGTTACGACATGGCGCTTGCGGCATTTCTGAAGGCGCTGCCCTAGGAGACCAACCAAATGCTCTTCCCACCGACCATCGCCGGGAGCCTGCCCAAGCCCAGCTGGCTCGCCGAAACCGAGAAGCTCTGGCCGAAGTGGAAGCTCGAGGGCGCCGAACTCGACCAGGCCAAGCGCGACGCGGCGCTGGTCTGGCTCAAGGAGCAGGAGGACGCCGGCATCGACACGGTGTCGGACGGCGAGCAGTTCCGCACCCACTTCGTCCATGGCTTCCTCGAAACGGTCCAGGGCATCGACTGGAACCTCAAGACCAAGATGGGCATCCGCAACAACCGCTACGTGGTCGACGTGCCGACCGTCACTGGCCCGCTGAAGCGCAGCCGCCCCGTGCATCGCGACGAGGCCGCCTTCTGCCGTTCGCATACGACGAAGGGGCTGAAATGGACCCTGCCCGGCCCGATGACGATCTGCGATACGCTGGCCGACGGCCATTTCGGGCGGCGGGCCGACATGGCGATGGCGTTCGCCGATATCCTCAACGAGGAGGCGCGGGAGTTGGAGGCGGAAGGCGTCGACGTCATCCAGTTCGACGAACCGGCCTTCAATGTCTTCATGGACGAGGTCAACGAGTGGGGCATCGCCGCGCTGGAGCGCGCCGCGCGCGGGCTGAAATGCACGACCGCCGTGCACATCTGCTACGGCTACGGCATCGAGGCGAACGTCAAATGGAAGGAGACGCTGGGTTCGGAATGGCGCCAGTACGAGGCGATCTTCCCGGCGATCAACGCCTCCTCCATCAGCCAAGTCTCGCTCGAATGCGCCAACTCGCGCGTGCCGATCTCGCTGATCTCGCTGCTGCCGGACAAGGTCCTGCTCGTCGGCGCGATCGACGTGGCGTCGAACGCGGTCGAAACGCCCGAGCAGGTGGCGGCGACGATCGACGCGGCGCTGAAGCATGCCGACGCGGAGCGGGTCCAGCCCTGCACGAATTGCGGCATGGCTCCGCTCTCCCGCAATGTCGCCGTGGGCAAGCTGAGAGCGCTCGGCGCCGGCGCCGTACTGGCGCGCAAGCGGCACATTCTCTAGGACGGCCGGGTGACCACGGCTCCCGCCATCCTCGTCGACGCTGACGCCTGCCCGGTGAAGGACGAGGTCGTGAAGGTCGCGGAGCGACACGGCCTCGTGGTCACGTTCGTGTCCAATGGCGGCTTGCGCCCGTCGCGCGACCCGATGATCCGCAATGTCGTCGTGTCGAAGGGCGCGGACGCCGCGGACGACTGGATCGTCGACAACGCCAGGGCGAACGACATCATCGTCACCGCCGACATTCCGCTCGCCGCGCGGACCGTCGAACTGGGAGCACATGTGCTCGGACCCACCGGGCGGCCATTCACCAGCGCCACCATCGGCATGGCGGTCGCAATGCGCGACCTCAAGCAGCACCTGCGCGAGACCGGTGAGAGCAAGGGCTACAATGCCTCCTTCTCGGCGCGCGACCGCTCGACGTTCCTGGCCGAACTCGACCGCACCGCACGGGCCGCGATTCGGTCAGCCCTTTAGGCTGAATCGACATTCAGCGCATCCACAGTATTGCGGCGGCGAGTTGCAGGAAGCCGAGGAAGTGGACGGCGAGCCGGTCGAAGCGGGTCGCGATGCGTCTGAAATGCTTGAGCTTGTTGAAGC
>JBFXAF010000002.1:0-706773 GCA_050184585.1 Rhizobiaceae bacterium
CGCCAGAAGCGACCTCCAGCGTGCCGGCGTCGACAGTGGTGGTGCCCACATAGGTGTTCGCGCCGGCCAGCACGGTCTTGCCCGCGCCGCTCTTCACCACCTTGCCGCCCGCCGAGGGATCGCCGCCAACCCCGTCGCCGTTGCCGTCATCGTTGCCGAAATCGTCGGCGATCGAATCGTTGATGATCTGCGTCTCGCCAGCGTCCGGCGAAAACTCCACCGTCGCGTTCTGCAGGAAGATGCCCTCGCCGCGCGCGTCGCCAGCCGCGCCGTCGACGGGCGTGAGGGCGAAGGGATTCGCGCCGGAGCCGCCCGCGCCGCCGGCAACCGCACCGGCGCCCATCGTGCCCGAACCCTTGAGGATCAGCGTGCCCCCGTTCATGACGAAGACCGCGCCGCCGAAGCCTGCGCCGCCGCCGCCGCCGCCGGCGGAGGCGGCGCCGATGCTGACCGAACTGCCGCCGTCGCCCGCCCCAAAGCCCCCGCTGCCGCCCGGCGTGCCGGTCGCTAGCGCCAACACGCTGCCCCCTCCACCGCCGCCGAAGCCGCCGTCCCCGGGCGCGGCGGCTTCCAATGTGGTGCCACCCGCGCCTCCTCCACCGCCGCCGAAGCCGCCGTCCCCGCCCACGAAATCCGTGGCCGTACCAACAGCAGATGAACCGCCACCACCCCCTCCTCCGCCAAAGCCGCCGTCGCCCCCGGCGCCTGCGCCGCCGCCGCTGCTGCCGGTGCCGCCGCCGCCGGACAACTCCCCGCCGTCGCCGCCGTCACTCCCGGCGACACCGCCCGCGCCGCCATTGGGCCCGCCGCCGTCGGCGCCGTCATCGCCGGTGGACGTCCCGCCGTCCTCGAACGCGCCGCCGCCACCATGGCCGCCATTGTCGTCCGGTACCCCGATGGACCCTCCGTCGCCGCCCAGTCCGCCGCCGCCGGCCCCGTTGATGGCGCCACCGCCGAAACTCCCTCCGGCGCCACCCTGCGCGGCGTTGCCGGCGAAGCTCACCATCCCGACCGTCACGGTGGCGCCCGAGCGTACGAACAGCGCGCCTCCCGCGCCCATGCCGCCGCCGCCCGGACCGGTGTCGGAGCCGCCGTCGCCGCCCTTGGCGAAGCCATCGTCGAGTCCGCCATTGATGATCTCCACCGCGCCGGCATTGGCGAAGAAGATGCGCGTCGCATCCCCGCCCGAGATCGTGTGGGTGCCGAGGTCGATCGTGAGATTGTCCGCAGCGTCGTCGCCGAGTTCGGGCAGGAATCGCTTGCCGCTGGCGTTGGGCGTCAGCGTCGAGAGGTCGATGTCGGCGGTCAGCGTGATCGTGTTGAGCGCATCGCCGTTGCCGTTCGCGGCAGAGATCGCCGCCGCGAGGTCATCGGCGGTGCCGACGGAGAAGTTCGCCGCATGGGCGGCCGGGCCGGCCGCCAGTCCAGTCAGCGCCGTGGCTCCCAGCAAGACCATATGGCGCAGACGACGGCAACGAAGTGTCGCAGGCATACCACCCCCCGAGTTACCGCATCGTCGGAGGTACGACACCCGAAGGTGGCTGCCGGCGCAACCACCAATGGTACCTGCGGGCGAAGACTGCCGGTCATATTCCGTTAACCTGTTGCTGGGTGGCAACAGGTCGCGGGTGGCAAAGATCTGCCTATGCACACGTGGTCAGCCCTGCCGGTCCCCAAGACTGGCCGCACTGGAGACAAAGATCGTCAGCTCGCGACCTCGCCTTAGAGTCGGGGGAGCGCCCCTACCAGCTGAACCCGACCTTGGCCTGCGCGCCGAAGCTGGTGACGTTCTTCGAGAACTCGCCGGTTGCCGTGAGTTTGGCCGTGACGTTGCCGAAGGCGGCCTCGACGCCGGCCTCGAGCAGCGCGGCATGCCTTGCCGGCTGCGCCCCGTTGATGGTGAAGCTGGCGCCGGGCAGCGCCTGGAAGGCCGCGGTGACGGTGCGGGCGCTGTCGGCGTTCCACACCCAGGCGGCCCGGCCGGTCAGCCTGGCGTTGGAGCCGAGCGTGATGGCCGTGCGCGCGCCGAGTTCGGTGCGGATCGCCGTCTCGGTCTGCGAGGCGTAGGCGAGCGCGAAGGGACCGCCCAGCGCCGAGGTTTCCGTGTAGCCCGGCAGGCGATAGGCGGTGGCTTCGGCGGCCGCGAACGGGGTCAGCGCCACGCCGCCGAGGTTCAACCGGTAGCCGGCTTCGAGCCGGCCCCCGAAAGTCTGCGCGCCGAAGCGTGCCGAGAGCGTGTCGCCGGGCACGGCGCGGCTGGTGCGCGTGGCGTGATAGCCATAGGCGAGCGCGGCCGAGACGTAGCCGTCGCCGAAATATCCGGTGCCGTGGAGGCCCGCATTGAAGCTGGTGGCGTTGCCCGAGCCCAGCCCGCCGGCGAGCGAGAAGGATGTGCCCGCGCCGCCGAGCGCAAGGCCGATCCTGCCGCCGTCGAAGTTGCGGGTGATGCCGGACGCGAGGCCCCAGGTGCGGGCGGAAAAATCGGCCGAGCCGATGACCGTCGCGTCGCCCTCGACCTTCTCCCCGCCACCATAGGCCGCGCCCCACAGATGCCAGCGCGTGGCGAACGCGTTGTCCACCGCATGCGACGAGGATAGCGCAAGGGCGTCGTCCGATGCATAGCCGAGCGGAGCGCTGGCCACGCCAGCGCCACCGGTGCCGGACGTCGCGATCACCTCGAGAAACTGGTTCGAGGCATCGAAGCCCGCCCCCATCGCTCCGATCGCGATCTCGCCCGACACCTGCGTCAGTTGCCAGGGCAGCAGGCCGACGAAGGCGCCGGGGATGCCGTTGTTGGCGTCGAAGTAGCCGTTTATCGAATTCGCCACCGCCCGCTGGTTCCGGTTGAGATCGAGCGAAGGCGACTGCGAATAGATCGTCTCGATCACCAGGTAGGCGTTGTTGGCGTCGTAAGCGAGGCTCTGCTCCATGCCGAACGGCGCCGTGCCCGACAGCCCAGCAAACTCCGTCCCGCCCAACCCGCCCTCGGCGTTGAGGATGACGTACTCCTTGTCGACATAGGCGCCGGGAACGAAAACGGTCGCCACCGTCGCACCGGACAGGTCTGCGTCGCCCGGTCCGACCAGCCCCGCCACCACGTTGGTGCGGTCGGCGTCCGTCGGCGACACCTCCACCGCGTAGGTCGAGCCAGCCGCGAAGGTCAAATTGTCCCTAACCGTCAGCGTGCCGATCGAATTGCCTGGCGCCAGCGTGCCGCCCGCGCCGATCGTCGTCGCGTTGACCGTGCCGACGCCGCCGAGAAAGCCGCCGTCGACGGCGACGATGCCGGCCGTGCCGTTGACCACGAAGCCGCCGGCGGTGACCGTCGTCGTCGACACGATCGAACCGCCCGCCGCGATCTCCAGTATGCCGCCGCTGACGGTCGTCGGACCGACATAGGTGTTGACGCTGGAGAGCGTCTGGTGCCCGCCGCCCGCCTTCACCAGCGACATGGGGAAGCCCGACAGCGCGCCGTCCTGGATCACGCCACCGAACTCGGCGTCCTGCGCGCCCGCTATGGTGAGCGTCATCAGATCGCCGTCGATGATCCCTTCTCCAGAGAGCGATCCGATCGTCTCGTTGCCGTGCACGACAACCAGCGCGCCAGCCGCGATCCTGAGTTCGGACGCGTCGGGGATGGGGTTGCCCGCGTTCAGCGCATCCAGCCGGCCGGCGCGGACGTGGGTCACGCCCTGGTAGGTGTTGTTGCCGCGCAGCGCGACGGAACCTTCGGTGATCAGGCCGCCGACGCCGCTGATGTCGCCGCGGATGTCGATCGAGCCGGGATCGGCGATCACCGTCCCGCCGCCCGCGCCGAGCACGATGTCGTGCATCAGGTCGTCGCCGCCGAAGCTCGTCTTCGAGAGTGTGCCATTGTCCAGCGTGATGCCGCCGGCGACCGCGCCGAGGTTTTCGACGTCCGTGAAGGTCACCATTCCGCCAAGCACATGCAGCCCGCCGGCGAAGGTGTTGTCTCCGCGCAGGCCCAGCGATCCGGTGCCCAGCTTGGTCAGGCCGCCGGGACCCTCGAGGTCCACGTCGATGCCGCCGAAGAAGCCCTGCGTGTCGATGAACGCCCCGCCCGCCAGGAAATCGACCTCGCCGTCGACGAAGCCGCTGAACAGCGTGGCCTGGTTGCCGGTGAGGCGCAGGATGCCGCCGTCGAAATCCATGTCTGGAATGCCGGCCCCGGCGCTCACCTGGGAGGTCTCCAGCACGCCGCGCGCGCCGGCCGTGCCCTCGAGCCGCAAGGTACCTGTCGACACGGCGTCTGACGCGACCGTCACGCCGTTGGCGGCCGTCATCCTTGCGCCATCGGCGATGGTCAGACGTCCGATGCCGATATTGGCGACGACGGCGGTGTTCGCGTTGTGCCATTCGGTTCCGGCGCCGGTTACCGTGACGGTGCCGTCGGCGAGCATCTGCCGGCCGATCACCAGTTCGTTGACTGACACGGACGCGCCGGCTTCGACGGTCATCACACCGATGGACCCCGTACCACTGCCGACGTTCACACGGGAAAGTTGCGGCGCGGACGTCGATCCGGTGAGCGACGTGCCTATTCCCGTCAACAGGACGGTTCCGCGCGAGCCGCCGAATTCGCCGACCTCGAAATTGGCGGTTCCCGGGTTGCTCAGGATAACCTGCCCGCCGCCCGATACGGTCAGGATCCCTTCGCTGTTGCTGTTGTTGCCCACGGAGATTCGCGTGGCCGTCCAGTTCGTGCCCGATCCGTCGACGAGAACCTCGCCGAACGCTTGCGAGATGGCTCCGATCTGCACCTCCCCGGAGACCATCGTGGAGCCGTCGAGGATGTTGAGAAGGCCCGTGCCGAAGGTCGAGCGCCCCACCTGGACATGGGAGCCGTTCCAGGTGCTGCCGCCGGTGATCGTCAAGGTGCTGTCGCCTGCGATCGCCTGCATGCCGACTGTCGTGAAGCCGTTCAACGTGACCGTGGCTCCGCCGGTCACCGTCAGATGACCGTTGTCGTCGGCAAGCGGGACGCCTGCTCCGCCGATCTGGACTTCGTCCACTTCGGCAGAACCGCCATTGATGACCGTCGGAGCCGCCACGCCCGCTGCTATGCGCGCGGTGTTCCCGAGCGCCGGTTCGACGCCGGACGACCAGTTGCCGCCGTCGAACCAGTCGTCTGTCGTCCCGATCCAGTCGACTGTCTGAGCAATCGCGGGCGCGGCGCCTGCGGCGACCGCGAGCGCGACGATCGAAGCGCCCGCCGCGAGGCCGCGCAAACGCCGGCCCGCCGCTCGGGTGCCGGCAGTCGTTGATGGGCGCGAACTGTCGCCCGCCCGGACCGGTGCGGTCCGCACGCTCGTCGGCTTGGTCATGCGGATACGCTGTCCCTGTCCTCGAACGCTACTTACGGTGCATGTTTCCACACGCGGAAGGTGCGGCGGGCTCCCTCGGCCCGATTTGGCGAGACTCGCGCGGCATTTGGCGCGATCGGCACGCTTGCCGTTCGCTGCGCCATGGCAGACTGTGGAAACCGAGATTGCCGGAGAGATCGATGTCGTCACTCAAGCCGCCGCACCGCGTCGCGATCGTCATCCACGAGGATGTCGCGGCGACCGACTTCACCGGACCGATGGAGGCATTCGGGCTGGCCAACTACATTTCCGGCGAACCGCACTACGAGATGCTGACCGTCGCCGAGACCCTGCGCCCTCTGCGGGTCGCGGCCGGCTATTGCTCGGTGACGCCGACCCACAGCTACGACACGCTCGAAGGGCCCCTTGGCACGCTGCTCGTCGCCGGTGGCCCGGCGGCCGAGGCGATGGCGAACGATTCCGCGCTGCAGCGCTTCCTGAGGCGCATCGAGCCGCAAAGCCAGCGCTTCGGCTCGGTCTGCAACGGCAGCTTCATACTCGCCGCGAGCGGCCTGGCGGACGGCTGCGAGATCGCCACCCACTGGCTCTACGCCGACCGCATCCGGGACCACCATCCCAATGTCAGCGTCAACGCGGACGCGGTCTACGTGACCAGCGGCAAGGTCTGGTCCTCGGCAGGCATGACGACGGGCATTGACATGGCGCTGGCCATGATCGAGGCGGATCACGGTCGGGCGCTCGCGCTGGAGGTCGCGCGGCATCTGGTGCTGCCGATGAAGCGCGTCGGCGGGCAGTCGCAGTTCTCCATGCACCTCAAGGCGCAGTTCGCCGAACTGCCGTCGATCGAGCGCGTCCAGCACCACATCGTTGACAACCCGGCCGGCGACCTCACCGTGAAGTCTCTGGCGGCCGTCGCCGCGATGAGCCAGCGCAACTTTCTCAGGCAGTTCAGGTCGGCTTCCGGCAGCACGCTCGGCGACTACATCGCGGACGTGCGGCTCCGGCATGCCTGTGCGCTGCTGGAGCGGACCGATTCCGAACTGAAGGTCGTGGCGAGGGAGGCTGGTCTTGGAACCGACGCAAACATGCGCAAGGTCTTCATGCGCCGCCTGAGCGTCACCCCCTCGCAGTACCGCGCCAGTTTCGACGGACCACGGCCGGCCGCGCCTGCCTACGCGCGGGTTGTCAGCCCGGCCCAGCCGCAGAACTGGCTGCATCGGAGCGAGACATCGGGCCAGCGCCGCGGCGCCAACTGAAACCCCGCCGAGGCGCGTCATTGGCGATGAAGGCTTCCCGGCCAACGCACTGAGACCCTGCCGCCACGGCTCTGTTCGGTTTCAGGCGCCAGTCGTTTCCGGCACACGCCCGTTACCGGCCGTTGCTATCGACGCGACTCGCACGCGGGATTATCGTTCCGCCACGTCATCCTGCCTTGGGGGCTTGCCATGAGCGATTCGGTTTCCGTCACCACTCACACGTCATGGTTCAGCCGTATCGGCAAGTCGATCACCGGCGTGCTGTTCGGCTTGGTCCTCATCCTGGCGATGATCGCCGCGCTTTGGTGGAACGAGGGCCGCGCGGTGCAGACCGCACGCTCGCTGACCGAGGGTGCCGGCGCGGTCGTTTCGGTCGCGGCCGACAAGGTCGATCCGACCTACGAGAACCGGTTGATCCACGTCGTCGGTCCCGTCACCTCCGACAGTGTCCCGTCCGATCCAGATTTCGCCATTGCGCAGGCGGGCGTCAGGCTGGTGCGCACCGCCGAGATGTACCAGTGGATCGAGGAGAAGAAGACCGAGACCAGGACCAAGGTTGGTGGCGGCGAAGAGACCGTCACCACCTACAGCTATTCCAAAGGCTGGAAGGACGACTGGCAGGATTCGTCGAAGTTCTACCAGCCCGACGGTCATGGAAACCCGCCGAAGGAGATTGGCGGCAAGGAGATGCAGATCCCGGAGGGCAAGCTCGTCGCCTTCACCCTGGACACCCCCGTCCTCGACCTGATCGGCGGCGAAAGGAGCCTGCCCATCTCCCCGGACCAGCAGGCCGCGATCGACAGCGCCTATCCGGGCACGAAGCGCGTCAGCGTCGCCGACAACCGCATCTATCTCGGCTTCAACCCGACGCAGCCGGCGATCGGCGACTACCGCATCTCCTACGAATACGCGCCGCTCGGCACCATCAGCGTGATCGGGCGGCAGGCCGGCAGCGGCTTCGCGGCCTACCAGACGCAGGCCGGCGACGCGCTGTTGATGGTCGACGAAGGCAACGTGGCGGCGGACAAGATGTTCGCCGATGCGCAGGCGGCCAACTCCATCCTCACCTGGGTGCTGCGCGCCGTCTTCATCGTCCTGCTGGTCATCGCCTTCTCGCTGGTCTTCGCACCGCTCGGCGTCGTCGGCGACGTGATCCCCTTCGTCGGCTCGATCGTGCGATTCGGCACCGGCCTGGTGGCGCTGCTGCTTGCCATCCTCGTCGGCACGGTGACCATCGGCCTGGCCTGGTTCTGGTATCGGCCGGTGCTGGCGATCATTATCTTCGCCGGCGGCGCGGCGCTGGCGGCAGGCGTGATCTTCCTCGGCCGCTCGCGTCGCAAGGCCGCCGCCGCAGTCACGCCCGCGCCGGCCGCGCCGGCGCAGGCTGCATAGAGCAATGTTCGACCCGACGGCGCCGCCTAGCAGGCCCCGCCTTCGCAGCCGTGCACGGAGCGAGTCGATCCGAGGGCGCCGCCCATCGGCTCGACCGGCACCCCGGCCAGTGCCGGATCGCGATCGGCCGACGGACGATCGCCGCGTTCGATGATCTCCACGTCGGCCAGCCCGATCGCTGCGAGTTGCGGCAGCACCACGTCGGGATCGCCCACCACCACGACCAGCGAGCGGTCGAGCGGCGCGAGCGACAGGGCCATCTCCCGCACCTGGCCAAGGTCGAGACCCGTCATCTCTCGCTTGCCTTCGACAGCATCCTCCAGCATGAGGCCAGCGCCTCCGAACCACTTGACCTGGTCGAAAAGGCCGCCGGAGGTTTCCGCCAGCCCGGCCAGACTCAGCTTGTAGGCGGTGATCGTCCGGTCGAGTTCCTCCTGGGTCACGGGGCGCGTGGCGAGGCTATCGAAGCCCTTGAAGTATTCCGACAGCGCGGCGCCCGTCGTGTCGCGCTGCACCGTGGTCTCGATGAACATCACCGAGCCCTTCGCCGGCCGCTCGAAGATCGAACCATAGACGCCGTAGGAATAGCCCTTCTCCTCGCGGATGACGGAGTTGAGCCGGCTGGTGAACTCGCCGCCGAGCAGCCGCATGACGGCGATCGATTCCGCCCTGCCTGCCTCCTCGCGACCCGGCACGGCGCGGGCGAGCAGCAGCGCCGTCTGGCTGGCGCCCGGCTCCGGCAGGAGCAGCACGCGCCTTGTCTCGGGCATGGTCGCTTCCGAGATCGCCTGCGCCTCGTAGCCGGCCTCGCCGCTGGTCCAGGTCCCGAAGGCGGCTTCCAGCCCGGCCTTCACCTCGTCGACGCTCATCGGCCCGACGCTGACGAAGCCGGTCTTCGCCGGCGTGAACAGCCGATGATAGGCTGCCTTCGCCTCTTCCAGCGATATCGCTTCGACCGCAGCGACCGACCAGTCGATGCCCGGCCGTCCGGCTGCCTGGGGGAAGACGATCTCGCGCGCCTTGCGATCGGCCACGCCCGGCAGGTCGGCTTCGCGGCGGGCGAGCGTATCCAGCGTCTCGCCGACGAGAATGTCCCACTCCCCCTCGTCGAAGCGCGGCGCCTTCACCGCGTCGGCGAGCAGCGCCAGGCCGCCGGAGAACGCATCAGGCGGCACAGACAGGGTGACATAGCTGGCCCTCACATCCGAACTCGCGCCGATATTGGCGCCGATGTCCTTTGCCGCCTTGGCGAAGCTTGCGAAGTCACGGTCGCCCGCGCCGCGCCAGGCCATGCTCGAGGCCATGTCGAGCAGACCCTCCTTGCCGGCCGGCGCATTGGTCCAGCCCCCTTCGGCGCGGGCCGCGACATAAGCGACCGGCGCCTCCGGCATGCGGTAGTGAACGACCTCGATGCCGTTCGACAGCGTCGCCGTCTCTCGCAGCGGCAGGTGCGCCTCCGCTTCGGCGGTCGGATCGAGCACCGGGATCGCAACCGCGACCTTCTCCGGGGCGGTGAACGGAGCGCCCTCGCCGGTCGAATCGGCAAGCAATGGCGGATAGCCGCCCCGCTGGCCCGGCGTGACCGTGAGCAGGCTGGAGCGGTCGTCGGCGAGCAGCAGGCGCGCGGCTCTCTCCACGTCGGCCGCCGTCGCATGGACGAGCTGCGGATCGTCCTCGAAGGCGAGTTCCGGACGGCCGAGCAGGTCTGTCGCGGCGGAGACCGCCTCGGCGCGATCCTTCAGCGCTTCGCGCCCGATGCGGGCGGCGAGGAGAAGTGTACGCTTTGCGCGCTCCACGTCGGCCGGATCGACCGGCTTCGACAGGAAGTCGGCGAGCCCTGCCCTGAGCTCCTTCTCCAGCGCAGCGGCGTCGGTGCCCGGCGCGCCGTAGGCTTCGAGAAGGAACCGCCCGCCGAGGAACCCCGAATACCAGTACGCTCCGGCGTAGGTCGCCAGCCCCGAATTCACGAGCCGCCGCCGCAGAAGACCATACTCGCCATTGCCGAGGATTTCGGCTGCGATGGCGAGCGGGCCGTTCTCCTCTGCCGCGACGGCTGGGCCGGAAAAGCCCAGCGCCACGATCGGCGTCGGCACGCGGTCCTGCGTCTCGATGCGCGCCCGCGTCGGCTCGGTGTTCGACGTCGCCGGACGCGGTACGTTTTCCCCACGGGGCACGAGGCCGAGCGTGGCCGCGATCATCGTCCTGGCCGCATCGGGGTCGAAGTCGCCGGTGACGACGAGGATGGCGTTGTTCGGGACGTAATAGGTGTTGAAGAAGCCGCGCACGTCGTCGAGCGACGCCTGGTCGAGGTCGGCGACCGAACCGATGACCGCGCGGCTGTAGGGGTGACCCTTCGGCCACAGGCCGGACCACAGCATCTCGTAGCCGGTGGAGGCAGGGGAATCGATAACGTTCTGCCGCATCTCGTTCTTCACCACGGCGCGCTGCACGTCGAGTTCGAACTGTTCGACGGAGCGGCCGAGATTGGCCATGCGGTCGGCTTCGATCGAGAGGATGACGGGCAGAGTCGAGGACAGTCCTTCCATGTAGTAGAGGGTCCTGTCTTCCGCGGTCCATGCATTGTTGGTGATGCCAATGCCCGAGGTCGCATCGTCGAATCGCGGCCATGCCTCGGTGCCGGAGAACATCAGGTGTTCGAAGAGATGCGCGAAGCCGGAGCGCCCGGGCGGCTCGTTCAGGCCGCCGACGCGGTAAGATAGGTTGGTGACCACCTTCGGCACCCGCTTGTCGGGGGCGAGGACGACCTCGAGCCCGTTGTCGAGCGTGTATCTGGTCATCGGCGGCGCATCCGCCGACGACGCCGGTCCCGAGACGACAAGGAAGGCCCCGAAGGCCAGCGCCAGACGTTTCATGCTCCACCCCGCTTCGCCATGCCGCCTGCCGAGGGCCGGCCCGGATGTCACGCCACCTCCGGGGCGGCGCGACAATTCTGGCTCGAAGTCGGCCCGCCGAAGATGGCGGATTGGCGGCGAAGCCTTGACGATCAGGTCGGCAGCGCTTCTGCCGCGTACTGGGCGACGTAGTCGCCGCTCGGCGGGATCGGCTTGATCACGTCGATCAGCACGCCGTTGGGGTCGGCGGCGATGAAGTGACGCTGGCCGAACGCCTCGTCACGCAGCGAGCGTACGATGGGTACGCCGGCCGCGACCAGCCGGTCGTGCACCGTGTCCACGTCGTCTACCTCGAAATTGATGAGCAGCCCGCCGGCCCTGCCCCGCGCGTTGGCCGGAATGGTCTCGTGGTCGCCCTGAACCAGGCCGAGATTGACGCCATGATCCTCGGTCGAGCGCAGATGCACGTACCACTCGTTCTCGAACAGCGCCTCGAAGCCGAAATTGTCCTTGTAGAACGTCGCGGTCGCGGCGACGTCCCCGGCCATCAGGACGGGATAGTAGCTGGTCGATTTCATGGTCTTCCCTTTTTGCTGCGCTAAACATACAGTCTGTATGTAGGCTGACAATTAACATACAGGCTGCATGTATGCAACAGGATTCTGCTCGCCGCACCAACCGTGAACGCACCGAGGCGACGACGGCGCACCTCGTGGAATCGGCGCGGAAGCTGTTCGTCGAGAAGGGCTATGCGGAAACGGCCACGCCCGACATCGTCGCGGCCGCCGGCGTCACGCGCGGCGCGCTCTATCACCACTTCGCCGACAAGCAGGACCTGTTCCGCGCCGTCGTGGAGCGCGAGGCGGCCGCCGTTGCGGCCGCGATCGAAGGGGCGACGCCGGGCGACCTGCCGGCGCGCGAGGCGCTGCTCGCGGGCGGCGACGCATTCCTTTCCGCCATGTCCGATCCGGCGCGGGTGCGCCTCCTCCTCGTCGACGGCCCCGCCATACTCGGCCGCGATGGCATCGACGCCATCGACGCCCGCCATGCCACGCGATCCCTGAAGGATGGTCTCGCCGCCGCGATGGAGGCTGGTGCGATGCGGCGCGTTCCACACGATGCTCTGGCCGCGCTGCTGTCCTCGGCTTGGGATCGAGCCGCGCTCGACATCGCCCAGGGAGCCGACGCCTCCGACTATCGCGAAGCCATCGCCGAATTGCTGGACGGCCTCATGCGAACCTCCTGATCAACCCGCGGCTTGACGCACGGCTGCCGTGCGGCCGATGCTCGCTCGGTTCGAACGATCCGGATATCCCGATGCTGAAGCTCATCAAGTGGCTGGTCTACCCCGTCATGGCGGCTGCCGTGATTGTGGTGGGCGGTTCGTTCGTCCTTCCGGGCGAGGCGGTGGTGACCCGTTCGACCGAGATCGCCGCGCCGCCGGACAAGGTCTTCGCCATCGTCGGCGATCTGCGCCGCCTCTCCGAATATTCGCCCTGGCATGAACTCGACCCGAACGCGAAATACGCGTTCTCTGGACCGGACGGCGGCGTCGGCCAGAAGATCACCTGGACATCCGACAACCCGAATGTAGGCGTGGGCAGCCAGACCATCACGGCGCACGAGCCCCCACGCCGCGTCGTCTCCGATCTCGACTTCGGCGAGATGGGCGCCGCCGTGGCGACCTGGGAACTCGAACCGTCGGGAACCGGAACGACGGCGACGTGGGGATTCCGTTCGCAGCTCGACGGCATCGCGGCGCGCTGGTTCGGCCTGATGTTCGACCGCTGGATCGGCGCGGACTACGAGAAGGGTCTCGCCAAGCTGAAAGCCGCCGCCGAACGATGATGCTCGCACCCCGCCTTCTTGTCGCGCTCGCCGCGGCGTTCATCGTCACGTCCGCCCCGGCGCGCGAACAGTCCGATGCGCCATTTGCCGAAGTCGTCGGCTTCTCCGCCGACGGGCGCTACTTCGCCTGGGAGGAATATGCATACGACATCGTCAGCGACGCGCTGGTGGCCGCGATCCACGTGATCGACCGGGAGTCCAACCTGCCAGCGCCGGGATTTCCCTTCGGCGTGGTACCCGAGGAAGCCGACGGCAGCTTTCCCGTTCTGGTTGGAGGCTTCGCGCCCGATCCGGCGCTGCTCGACACGAACGACTTCGACCCCGACCTCGACGCCCTGCGCACGGCGCTGCGCGAGGCCGCGTCACCGAAGCTCGGGGCATTGGGCATCGGCAGGCAGGGGCGTCGCGTGGCAGGGGTGCCGATGACCCAGCGGTCGCCGGCGGAAAGCCGCGCCGCCCCGCTTTCGTTCGTCATCTGGCCGACGATCCCCGGGCCGATCCCCGACCAGCAGCTCTCCTACACGATCGACGCGCGCCGCGATCCGGAGGACCCAGGTTGTGCGAACGCCAATCCGCCGCAGCGAATGAAGCCGGTGACATTCGACGTCATCGCTACGTCGACCTGGCCCGAAATCAAGGACGTCTCCCGCAAACAGACCATGCATTCCTACCGGCTCGCGGCCGGCGAATGCGATGCCGGACTGTGGCTATCGGAAATCTTCGTGCCCCCCGGCAAGGACCACACCCACGTCGCGGTGCTCTACCTGACATCGCACTGGGGAAGCTTCACCGAAAGCGCCCGCTGGCGCGGCGCTTTCGTCGCCCTGCCCGATGATCCGCGCTGAGTGCTACTGCGAGAAAACACGCTCTCCCTGTTCGTCGATGATCTGCCTGCCCTTGAATATGGCATGGTCGGCCGCGCCCTCGACCGAGGGAAACCGGTCGGCGCGGATGAAGCGGTGCTCCCTCGTCTCGCCGTCGATGTCCTTCGACACTGTCCCGCAGGTCTGGAACTGACCGGCGTCCTTGAACGGGGTGGCCCGGATGATGAAGCCCTTGTGCTCGACCTCGCGCACCGGCGCGGCGGCAACGGCCGATCCATCGCCGCCGCCGATCCCGAACAATCGCTTGAGGAAGGACATCGCTCGCTCCAATTTCCGCCTTCATAGACCGTTCGCGGGCGACGCGCGAGGGCAACCGCGCCAGGCCGAAGAGCACATCATGACTTTGCGCCGGTGCGTCTTCTTGGACAAGCAGCGGGCAGGACATATGACGCACGAACAGGGTCCGAAGGCGGTTGCCCATCGCCACGACGCGAGCGGCCCGGGCCGGTCGTGGCGAGGGTGATCGTCTGCCGTGGCAAACCAGCCCCTTGGCGGGCGCCGATGCCGCCCCCAGGGCCTGACCGCGCCATTGCGTTAACGCCCACTGGACAGCCATCGGAGCGACTTGCTTAACTTGGCGCCGAGGGGACCCGCTCGGTGCGGGGCAAGTCGCGGGGAAGTCGTGATCGCCGCAAGCCAGAACGTCGTCAGCGATCTGCTCGGCAGCTATTGCGAGCAGATCGAACGGTTGATTGGCGAGGCCAAGTACCGTGACGCCATGATGCATCTGCAGGACTTCGTACGCGACTTCGGTCCGACGAAGAAGCGGATCGCGCTTGCGCTGTCCTCGCGCTACCACCGGTGGAAGGAGGCCCAGAGTCTTGGCCTCGCGGAGACCGAGAACATCAACGGCATCGTTCAGGCTGCACTTGAGCTGATGGATGACGTTCGCACCGATGCCACGAATACGCTGGCGCCGGCAAAACCGTCGGAGGCCCCCCTGTCGTTCGCGTCGGCGGGCGCGCAGATCATTCCCTTCATTTCCGCCTACGACGCACCCCCGCCGCCGGACGAAGAGCCGTCCGGGCAGCCCGAACCGTCGACCAGCGTCGTCCGCCCGACCCTCGACCAGACGCGGAAGAACTATTTCTCGGCCTGGCGCGCCAACGGCGAGAACACGAATCGCTTCGTGGTCTTCCAGGGCCGCGACCTTCGCCGCAACTACAGGCGCGGGTTCAGCCTCGGGCCGATCTCGATCGAACTGAGGGCGGGCGAGATCACCGCCGTCGTCGGTCGCAACGCCAGCGGCAAGACGACATTTCTCAGGATGGTCGCGGGTGAACTGCTGACCGGTTCCGGCCATGCATCCTACCCCGCGCTACAGGGTCCGGACACGAGCTGGATGGACGTGCGCTCCCGCATCGCCTTCGTGCCGCAGCTTCCCGACCGCTGGCACGGCCGGCTGCGCAACACGCTGAACTACGTCGCCGCCACCTACGGGGCGCGCGGTGTACAAAACCGCGAACTGGTTGACTGGCACGTGACGCGCTACGGGCTCGAGCAGTACGACAGCGCGACCTGGGACGAGATTTCCGGAGGCTACAAGATCCGCTTCGAACTGGTGCGCGCCCTGGTCTCCCAGCCCAGCATGCTGGTGCTCGACGAACCGCTCGCCTATCTCGACATCATCACCAGGCAGAAGTTCCTGACCGACTTGCGCTCGATCGCCTCGTCGCTGGAAAACCCGATCCCGATCCTGATCGCCTCCCAGCATCTGTACGAGATCGAGGCCGTCGCGGACCAGCTCGTCATTCTCGACGACGGCAAATGCGTCTTCTCCGGCTATCTGGACAGCCTCGCCAGGGAGCGCAGCCGCACCATCATTGAGGTCTCGCTGCGGGCCGGCAAGTCCGATCTGGAGAACAGCCTCGACGGGTTGGGGCTCGACGGGATGGAGGAGACGACCGAAGGCTACATCCTCGTCTTTCCGGTCGACCTGCGCCATGAGGAGGTGTTCACGCGTTTGCGCGCGCGCTTCGGCGAGGAGTTCTACGCCTACCGCGATATCTCGCGGTCCACCCGCAGCCTCATGTCAGACGACCCGCGACTGATCGCGGCGCTCGCTGGCGTTTCGAAGCAGGAACCGGCCGTATGAGGCGGACCCTGTCGGCGCGCATCGCCAACCACGTCTCAGCCAACCATCCGACGCTTTGGGCGCTGCGCCTTGACGTGGTTCTGGCGGCGTCCGCCGTCTATCTGACGTTGGGCATGGTGATTGTCTGGCTCGGAGCGAGCACCCGTCGCTCGTTCGCCGGACCGGAACTGGAAACGCCGATCATCAACACGGTGATCATGTTCCTCGTGCTTTTTGCACTCCTGACCTTCTTTGTCTGGATCCTCGCGGCGAAGCGGGCAGCGTATCGCGACGTGTCGCCCCGCATGCGCGGCCATCCGCGCATACTCGACCTCACCCTTGCCGGGACCGCGCTGTGTTTGCTCGTGTTCGCCCTCGCCACCTATGCAGGTCGGACAATACGGGGCGAACTCGTCGTCGCCTCGGGGGCTGAGTGGATCGGTCTCCTGTTCATGGCGTTCGAGACCAGCCTGTTCGTCAGCTCGTTCGCCTATGTCGCGATCAGGCTTTCGCTCAAGGCGGCATTGATAATCGTGATCGTCTTCATATCGCTGCTTGCCGGGGCCGCCTGGGTGTATTCATTCCTGCCTGGATCGACGGTGTTCATGGTGATCTCCGCCGTCTACCTCGCCCTGTTGCTTTGGCTGTACGCGGGACCGACGAGGGTCAGCGTCGGGATCGCCGTGGCCGCGTCGCTGCTGCCGACGACGCAGATCGCATTGCTGAGCGTCGGCACGGAACTGTTGAAGGCCGTCGGTGTGACTCCGGGCGAAGCCTACATGGGCGCCGAGGCGTTCTTCGGAGGACACGCCATCCTGTCGGTCGTCGTCATGGAGGCGATATCGCGCAAGATGGTCCGGCTTCGCCTGCTGCCAGCATGATCCAGCCGATGACGCACGACCCGCTCGATGAACTGAGGACGCGCATTGCCTCCGGCCGCCTGGGGGAGACGCTGGACATTCTCGTCAAGGCGCTGCCGAGACGCGGACCGGGGGTCGGCGCGCTGGCCGACTTCCGCAATCGCCTGCTGATCCTGCGCGCCACGGTGTCCGAAGTCGGCCAGCGCCACATCGAGGGGCGTGCCGCGCCGACCGACGCGACCGAACTGCGCAGGGTGACGGCGGCGACTCTGGAGACGCTGGACGAGATCGGCGGCCTGCTCGCGACCGCCGGAGCGACAGGCGAGAAGTTCCTCGCTGCGTTGCCGGCGCCGACCTCCGAGGCGCCCGCGACGTCCGATGCGCCGAGGCCAGTCCCGGCGCCGACCCCGCCGCTTGTCGCAACTGCCGTCTCGGCAGTGGCGATCACCGCCGCCTCGCCAGCAGTGGCGACCGCGCCGACGGCGCTGCCGCAATCCCTCGCGGCCTCCGCGCCTGCTTCGGAAACCGATGCCGACGCTCGCACCGAACCCGACGAGGAAATCTTCTTCTCCTACAAGCGCGAGGACCGCGAAACGGTGCGCATTCTCGTCGATATCCTCAAGGGCCGCGGCTGGTCGGTCTTCTGGGACCCGCAGATCCTTCCTGGCGAGCCGAACTGGGACATGCTCTTGGAGCGTAAGCTGAACGCCGCGCGCTGCGTCGTCATCGCCTGGAGCAAGCTTGCCGCCAAGTCGAGCTTCGTGCGCACCGAGGCGCATCACGGCCGCAACCGCGGCATCCTTGTCGCCGTCACGCTCGACGGCACCATTCCCGCCACCTTCGCCCTGGTGCAGACGGTGAACCTGAAGAACTGGAACGGCGCGAGCGACGATCCGAAGATCGAGACGGTCCTCAGGGGGATCGAGAAACTGCTCGCCTGAACGCTATGTCCGCCGGACCGGTTGCCTCAGCACGGTCTTGAGTTTCTCCGGAGCTGTCCTGCGCGGATCGGAAAGGTAGATCTCGTGGTGCTTGCCCGTCACCGCGAGGCCGTTGGCCGGCAGGAATTCCTCGTGCAGCGTCTTGAGGACCGGACCTTCGTCGTCATAGGACCCGACATGCATGGTCTGGACCGCGAGCCCTTCGTCGTAGCGTTCCAGACGCAGGCTCGACGGTCTCTCGCCGAGCTTGCCCCCGGCCTTCGCGACTGCCGCTTCGAACATCGCCGGCGTGATCCAGTCGGGCTGCATGATCATCATGGTCCACGACCATTTCGCCTTCTCGCGCGTCGCGAAGGTCGTCATGTCGTCGGCCCACCAAAGGCCCTCGAGCGGCATCACGCCGTAGTCGCGGCCGAGTTCATTCCTGGACATGAACTTGAGCGGGTAGCTCACCGAGTAGAGCCATTCGACCGCCCGCTTGTAGTCGGTCGAGACGTTCGGATCGCCCTTGCCGTCGACCATCAGGAACTGCATGGACGGGGCCTCGACCAGCACGAACCTGCCGGCCGGCGGCTGCCAGAGCTCCTTCATCGATTTCTTGAAATCGACCTTCTCCGCCATCGCGCTCAGCGCTCGGTCAGCGCCAGTCGCGCCCCCAGCGCCACGAAGGCCGCGGCGAAGGTCCGCCGCATCCAGGCGACCACGGCCGGGCGCGAGACAACATGGTCGCGCATCGCCGCCGCGAACAGGCCATAGAGCGCGAAGACGCCAAAGGTCATCGCCATGAACACGCCGGAAAGCTCCAGCATCCGGGCGAGCGGGCTCGGGTCGTCCGTCGCGATGAACTGCGGCAGGAACGCCACGAAGAAGATCGACAGTTTCGGGTTGAGCAGGTTGATCACGATGCCGTCGACCATGATGCGCCAGACAGTCCGCGACGGCGCGCCCGGCTCGACCTTGAGGGCGCCCTTCTCCCTGAGCGTCTGCCAAGCCATCCAGAGCAGGTATGCGACGCCGGCGTATTTCACGATGGCGAAGAGCAGAGCGCTGGTGTGGAGCAGCGCCGCCAGTCCCAGCATCGCCGCGACGAGATGCGGGACGATCCCGAGCGTGCAGGCCATGGCTGCGTAGACGCTCGCCCGGCCGCCCTGCGAGAGCCCCGCCGCGAGCGTGTAGACCACGCCGGTGCCCGGCGACGCGACGATGACGAAGGTGGTGATGAGGAATTCGATCGACATGGCCTCAGCAGGCCATTGGCGGGACCCTCTGTCAACGCGTGGCCGTCACGTTCCCGCCAGCCTCCTGCCGTCGTCTCCGAAGAAGTGCAGCCGATCGGCCGGTACCGCGATGGCCAGCCGGTCGCCCGGCTCGGCTGTCGCCCGTCCGGGAACGCGCACGATGATGCGACCTCCGGCCGCCGCGGCATAGAGGAAGCTCTCCGCTCCGACAGGCTCCACCGCCTCCACCGTTGCGTCGAGCCGGAGGTCGCCGTCCGCAGCCGCGGCGCTTCGCATGTCTTCCGGCCGGAAGCCGAGCGTGGCGGCGCCCGTCGGAGGCGACACACCGGCGAAGGCGCCGCTTGCCGCCTCGATCGACAACAGGTTCATCGGCGGCGCGCCGATGAATCCTGCCACGAAGATCGACGCCGGCTTCTCGTAGATGTCGAGCGGCTTGCCGGCCTGCTCGACGATGCCGGCGTTCATCACCACCAGCAGGTCGGCCAGAGTCATCGCCTCCAGTTGGTCGTGGGTGACATAGACGCTGGTGACGCCGAGCGCGCGCTGCAGGTTCTTGATCTCGACTCGCATCTGCCCGCGCAGCTTGGCGTCGAGGTTGGAGAGAGGCTCGTCGAACAGGAACACCTTCGGATTGCGCACGATGGCGCGGCCCATGGCGACGCGCTGACGCTGCCCGCCGGAAAGCTCTCGCGGCCGCCGGTCGAGCAGATGCGCCAGTTCGAGCGTCTTCGCCGTTTCCCGTACCCGCCGGTCGATCTCGTCCCTGGGCGTGCCGCGGTTGCGCAGCCCGTAGGCCATGTTGTCGTAGACCTTCATGTGCGGGTAGAGCGCGTAGCTCTGGAAAACCATGGCGATGTCGCGCTCGGCCGGTCCCACCGTATTGACGACCTTGCCGTCAATCGAGGCGGTGCCCTCCGTGATCGTCTCCAGCCCGGCGATCATTCTCAGCAGCGTCGACTTCCCGCATCCGGACGGCCCGACGAGAACGCAGAGCTGCCTGTCGGGGATCGCGATGGAGACGCCCTTCACCGCCTCGATGCCGCCCGGGTAGACCTTGCGGACGTCCTTGAGTTCGACGGTCGCCATCGTCTCTCCCTTACTTCTCGCTGTCCACCAGCCCGCGCACGAACCAGCGCTGCATCGCCACCACGACGATGATCGGCGGCACGATGGCGAGCATGCAGGTCACCATGACCAGATGCCATTCCGTGTCGGCGTCGGCGAAGGAGATCATCTTCCTCAGCGCGATCACGATGGTGTTCATGTCGTTGCGGTTGGTGACGAGCAGCGGCCACAGATATTGCGTCCAGCCATAGATGAACAGGATGACGAACAGCGCAGCGATGTTGGTGCGCGAGAGCGGCAGCAGGATATCCTTGAAGAACCGCCACGGCCCCGCGCCGTCCACGCGAGCGGCTTCGACGAGTTCACCCGGAATGGTCAGGAAGAACTGCCGGAACAGCAGCGTCGCCGTCGCCGATGCCATCAGCGGAAGCGTGAGGCCCGTGTAGGTGTCGATGAGCCCGAGGTTCACCATCACCCTGTATGTGGGCAGGATGCGCACCTCTACAGGCAGCATCAGCGTGATGAAGATGAGCCAGAAGAAGGTCATGCGGAACGGGAAACGGAAGAAGACGATCGCGTAGGCCGACAGGATCGAGATCACGATCTTCCCTATGGCGATGGCGAGAGCCACCAGGGTCGTGTTGAGGAGAAGGGTCGAGACCGGCACGCCGCCGATGCGACCCACGCCGCCGAACAGGGCTTCGTAATAGTTCTCGAAGAACCGGTCGCCCGGGATGAGCGGCAGCGGCGGCCTGAGAATGGTCTGCAGCGAATGCGTCGACGCCACGAAGGTGTAGTAGATCGGGAACGCCACGATCACGATGCCGACGATGAGCAGCGCGTGGGCGATGAACGTGCGGATCGGAGAGGACTCGGTCATGGCCTCTCCTCCCCCCTTGCGGGGGAGGTGCCGCCGAAGGCGGCGGAGGGGGTAGCCTCAAAGGGCACCTCCCAACTGATGCGGAGACAAGGCCTATGCGCTGCCGCAATGACCCCACCCGGCCGCTTCGCGGCCCCCCTCCCCGCGAGGGGGAGGGCAAGGTGCGCTTTACCCATAGTGCACCTTCTTCTCGACGTAGCGGAACTGGATGGCGGTGAGCGCGATGACGATGACCATCAGGATCACCGACTGCGCCGCCGAGTCCCCCAGGATCAGGTTCACGAAGCCGTCATTGTAGACCTTGTAGACCAGCGTCTCGGTCGCCTTTCCCGGTCCGCCGCCGGTGACGGCGTGGATGATGCCGAACGTGTCGAAGAAGGCGTAGACCGTGTTGACCACCAGCAGGAAGAACGTCGTCGGGGCCAGCAGCGGGAAGACGATCGTCCAGAAGCGCTTTGTCGGCCGCGCCCCGTCTATCGCCGCCGCCTCGATCAGCGACTTCGGGATCGCCTGCAGGCCGGCGACGAAGAACAGGAAATTGTAGCTGATCTGCTTCCAGGAGGCGGCCGCGACCACCAGCACCATCGCGTCGGTGCCGTTGAGCAGCGGGTCCCAGGCGATGCCGGCCGAGCGCAGCATGTAGGCGATGGTGCCGATGGAGGGGTTGAACAGGAACAGCCACAGCATGCCGGCGATCGCCGCCGCCACCGCGTAAGGCCAGATCATCAGCGTGCGGTAGATGCCCTTTGCGCGCACCACCCGGTCGGCCATCACGGCGAGCAGAAGCGCCAGTCCCATCGCCACCGCCGCCGTCGCGACGGAGAAGACGATCGTGACCTGGACCGAGTTGAGATAGTTCGGATCGGCCAGCACCTTGGAGAAGTTCTGGAACCAGACGAACCGGCTCCGAAGGCCGAACGGATCCTCCTTGAGCATCGACTGGTACAGCGCCTGGCTCGTCGGCCAGTAGAAGAAGATGGCCGTGATGGCGAGTTGCGGCGCCAGCAGCAGGTAGGGCAGCACCCTGTTTGGGAAGACGACGCGGGGGGTCATGACGGCGGCCGTTCACCCTCCCCACGGGGGGGGGAGGGTGACAAGGCATGTGCCTCTAGTTCCCCAGCGCTTCCTGGATCGCCGCGTTGCCGCGTTCGACGGCCTTGTCGAGCGCCGTCTTGGCGTCCTGCTCGCCGGCGAGCATCTTCTCGAACTCCTCGTTCTGGATGTCGCGCACCTGCGGCAGGTTGATCAGCCGCACACCCTTGGAGTTGGCGGTCGGGGCCTTGCCCATCATCTGGGTGATCGGGATCTCGCGGCCCGGATTCTTCTCGTAGAAGCCGGAGGCCTTGGTCGCCTCGTAGGCGGCGAGCGTCACCGGCAGGTAGCCGGACACCTGGTGCAGCCTCGACTGGATCTCGGTCTGCGACAGGAAGGTGAAGAACGCCGCGACCCCCTTGTACTCCTCCTCGTCATGGCCGCCGAACACCCAGAGGCTGGCGCCGCCGGGAATGGTGTTCTGCGGCGTGCCCTCGAGGTCCGGATAATAGGGCAGCTGGCCGAGGCCGTAGTTCATGCCCGACTTGATCACGTCGCCGAGCCCGCCCGACGATTCGGTGAAGATGCCGCATTCGCCGGCGAGGAAGACCTGCTTGGCCTCGGCGGTGCGCCCGCCGTAACGGAAGACCTCTTCCTTGGCGAGGTCGGCGATCGTCTGGAAGTGCTTGACGAACGGCTCGGAGTTGAAGGTCAGCTCGACGTCCGTCGAGGCGAGCCCGTTCTCGTTGGTGCCGTACTGCAGATTGTTCCAGGCGGCGAAGTTCTCCAGCCCGATCCAGGTCAGCCAGGTCGAGGTATAGCCGCAGGGCGCCGCGCCGCTCGACTTGATCTTGCGCGCGGCGTCGAACACCTCGGGCCAGGTCTTCGGCGGATTGTCGGCGTCGAGGCCGGCCTTCTGGAAGATGTCCTTGTTGTAGTAGAGGATCGGCGACGACGAGTTGTACGGGAACGACAGCATCGTGCCGTCCGGCTTCGAGTAATAGGCGACGATGCCCGGCAGGTATTCGCCCTTGTCGAAGGCCTTGCCGCTCATGGACAGGATTTCCGCCACCGGCTTGACCGCGCCCTCGGCGCCCATCATGACGCCGGTGCCGACGTCGAAGACCTGCAGGATGTGCGGCGGCTGCTGTGCGCGGAAGGCCGCGATGCCGGCATTGAGCGTCTCGGGATAGGTTCCCTTGAAGACCGGAACGACCTTATAATCGCTCTGGCTTTCGTTGAATTCCTTCGACAGTGTCTCCACGACCTCGTTGTTGGCGCCGGTCATGGCGTGCCACCACTGGATTTCCGTGACGGCGAAGGCCGAGCTCGAATAGAGCACGGTCGCCGCGATGGCCGATACGGCCATAAACCGCTGAGATTTCATTGTTTTCTCCCGCATATCATTGGCTGGGGCCTAAGCCCCGCGGGAGGGAGTATCCGACGAATGTGACAGGCGGACAACGCCTTTGTCGACGTCGAGGCACGACGCAGCGACACCTCGTGCGACTCGTACGCCGGCAAAGGACCGGCGACGCCACGCCGCCCGGTTGCGCGGTCTATTGCGGCATGACGCCCGTGTAGAGCGACACCGGACGCAACAGGCGCCCGCCGCGCCGCTGCTCGATCGAATGCGCGGTCCAGCCGGCGGCGCGGCCGACCGCGAACACCGGCGTGAAGGCTTCGCGCGGCACCTTCAGCGCGTCGAGCAGGATCGCCGTGTAGAACTCGACATTTGTGTCCAGCGCCCTGCCGGGCTTGGCCTTCGCCAGCGCAATGCGGGCATAGGCTTCCACTTCGGCGGCAAGGCCCAGATCGCCGCCCTGCCCCAGGCGCGCCACCGCCGCCTTCAGCACGTCGGCGCGCGGGTCGCGCACCTTGTAGATGCGGTGGCCGAAGCCCATCAGCCGCTCGCCGCGCGCCAGCGCGGCGTCGATCCAGGGCGCGATGTTTTCGCGGCTGCCTATGGCGTCGAGCATGTCGAGCACCGGCCCCGGCGCGCCACCATGCAGCGGGCCGGACAGAGCGCAGTAGCCCGCCGTCGCGGCCATGAACAGGTCGGCCTGCGTGGACGCCACCACCCTCGCGGCGAAGGTCGAGGCGTTCATGCCGTGATCCGAGACCGTGACCAGATAGGCGTCGAGCGCCGCGGCCTCCTCCACTCCCGGCGTCGCACCGCGCAGCATGGCGAGCAGGTCGGCGGCATGGCCGAGCGAGGGGTCGGGCGCGACCGGCGGCTTGCCCGCAGCCTGCCTGACGATCGCCGCCACCAGGACCGGCGCCGCCCCGACAAGCGTGACTTCCGGGCGAACGCCGTTTTCCTCGACGAGCGCGGCGATCCCGGCGCGGAAGCCGTCGACGGCCGGCGCGCCCTCGGTCGCCGGCAGTATCCGGGCGAGCCTCGCGAACGCGCGCACCCTCGCGCCGGCGAGCGCGCCCCGCACCTCCGTACCGTCCAACGTCTCGTCCCGCGCCGCCGACCAGAGTCTTGCGACAACGCCCTCGAAGCCCGTTTCGCGCGCGAGGTCGTCGACCCGGCGACCGGCGATGATCAGTTCCCCGCGCTCGCCGTCGACATGGGAGAGCGCGGTTGTCGCCGCGACCACCCCGTCGAGGCCGGCGGCTGGAGACGTGTGAAGGGTCATGGTGAAGCTCCTTGCTGCGATGCAACAAGGATGGGCGTCTTTTCATATTGATCAATCTTGATTAGCTTGATCAATATGAAAATATCCGCCCCGCTCTATCTCACCGCCCGGGAGGCCGCGCGCGAACTCTCCGTCTCGCCGGCGACCCTCTACGCCTATGTCAGCCGCGGCATGATCCGTTCCGAACCGTCCGAGGATCACCGCGCCCGCCGCTATCGCGCCGACGACGTGCGCGCCCTGATCGCCCGCCGCACGCCGGCGGGCGCGGCCCGCCCCGCCGACGCGGAGCCGCCGGTGCTCGACACCGCGATCTCCAACATCGGCGCGGAAGGCTCGGTCTATCGCGGCGTGCCGGCCGTGGCGCTCGCCGCCGACGCCACGCTGGAACAGGCCGCGACGCTGCTCTGGGACGTGCGCGACGCCGATCCGTTCGAGCCGGGCAACCTGCCGGTGATGAGCGGGACCATGCGCGCGGTCCTCGCGGCGACCGTCGGCGAAGCGCCGATCCCCCGCGCGGCGGCGCTGCTGGCGCTCGCCGGAGACGCCGATCCGCGCGCCTTCAACCGTTCGCGCGACGGCCGGGCAGCGGTTGGCGCGCGCGTCATGCGCCTGCTCGCCGCCGCCATCCTCGACGTGGGTCCGTCGCCCGAGCCGATCCACCGCCGGATGGCCAGCACCTGGGCGCCTGGCAACCGGGGGGCCGAGGACCTGTTCCGCCGCACGCTGGTGCTGCTGGCCGAGCATGAGCTCAACGCCTCGACCTGGACCGTGCGCTGTGCGGCGTCCACGGGCCTGAACCTCTACGACGCGACCGTCGCGGGCCTGGTCGCGCTGAAGGGTCCGCGCCATGGCGGCGCGGGCCCGCTCGCTGCGCGCATGGTCGCCGAAATCGCCACCGGCGACGTTGGCGAGCGCATCCGCGAACGCGTGGCGCTGGGCGAGGAGATTCCGGGCTTCGGCCACCGCATCTACCGCGACGGCGACCCCCGCGCCGACAGCCTCTTGGCCGAACTGGCGAAGGCCGGTGCGGACCCGCGCCTCGCCGTCGGAGCGCCGGCGCTCATCCACGAGGCGACCGGCATGCATCCCAACATCGACTATGCGCTGGCGGTGATGATGCGCTTCCTCGGCCTGCCCGCCGGCCACGAGACGGCGCTCTTCGCCGTCGCCCGCTCGGCCGGCTGGATCGCACATGCCATCGAACAGTTGGAGAGCGGCGTACTGATCAGGCCGCGGGCGAGGTACACCGGGCCGGTGGTGGGAAGGGGTGGGGCGGGCGGCTAGCCTCGTCATACGTGTTGCCCACGATCACGGGGAGCGAACTATTCGCGCGGCTCGGGCGGTTTCGATCCAAGCGCGACCGCATAGTAACGTCTGCGATCCGAGGAGGCGGCGAAGTCTCGGGAATAGTCGCCATTCTGGTGCGCGGCGGTAGAGTTCGTGCCGAGCAGGGTGATCTACGCTCGGATCTCCTCGGCGTTCTGGCCATCTGAATCTCGCGGCCGGCCGCAAACGTGGTCCTTATGCTTACGGCTAGATGTTGCAAGATGCTGAAAAGGGGCCGCTCAGGTTTCGGCCATGCCGGCAAGACGTAGGCCTTCCAACACGGGCTCGATGCGATCGGGATATTTGCGCGGTTGGCCGGCCCGGATGCGCGCGATGGTGACACCCGATGCTATTCTCTGTAGTTGCCGAAGCGAGTGGCGCGCCTCTTCCATCCGACCGAGGTGCGCGTTGGCGGCGATCATCATCCAGTACGCACAGTCATAGCTCGGATTGACGGCCATCGACCGCGCCGCCCAGCCGAGGGCCTCCTCATGGTTCCCGCGGATGACCTCCAAATGGGCAAGGCCGGTCAGAGGCAAGCAGGCCGCTACACCATTCCCACCTAGTCTGACGGCCCTTGTCATCAGCTCGGCTGCATCATCGAGATTGCCGCAATGCAGCACCGCAATGCCTGCGTGCGAAACCGCCTGTACGTCATTCGGGTTGGCAGCGGCGGCAGCGCGGACGACCTCCATGCCCCATGCATACTCCTTCCCGGTCTGCAGCAGCGCCATGCCGCAAGACGTCATCACCCGGGGATCGCCCTTGGCGTTCGCGAGCGCCCGGCGTGCGAGTGATAGGCAACGCTCAGCGTCGTCTGGTCGGGTCGAAGTCCAGCCCATGGTATTGCGATGCTCCAGCACCCAGGCCGCATTGGCAAGGATCAGCGCGTTGTCCGGCTCGATTGCCAGCGCCTCATCGAGCAGGTCGTGGGCTATCGTGTTGTCCTCCTCTGACCCTGCCCAGATATGCGCCACCGCCTGGAGGTAGATGTCGTAGGCGGCGAGGCTGCCCGGCCGCTCCCGCCGCGACCGCTCCAGTTCGACATCGCTGATCACCGGCGCGAGTTTGGTCGCGACGCTCTCGGTAATTCGATCCTGGAAGTCAAAGATATCGTGCACATCACCGTCGAGTTGGTCAGCCCACAGAAGCATGCCGGTCTCGCCGTCGATGAGCTGTGCGGAAATGCGTAGCCGGCCGCCGGCGCGGCGCACGCTGCCTTCCATCACGTAGCGCGCGCCGAGCTCGCGCGCCGCCCCGCGCGCGTCGATTGCCCGATCCTTGTAGACGAACGAGGAGCTGTGGGAGACCATCCGGAAGCTACGGAACCGCGCCAGAGCGCCGATGATCTCGGCCACTACGCCGTCGGCGAACCAGTCCTCGCCGGGCTCGCCGCCGAGGTTTCTGAAGGGTAGTACGGCGATCGCCGGGACAAGTTCGACATCCGTCTCGGAGCCTCCGGTCGGTTCCGGACCGAACAGCCGATACCCGACGCGCGGCACGGTTACGATCCATT
Source organism: Rhizobiaceae bacterium (assembly GCA_050184585.1). GTDB lineage: Bacteria > Pseudomonadota > Alphaproteobacteria > Rhizobiales > Rhizobiaceae > JBFXAF01. The sequence continues at coordinate 27,155 of JBFXAF010000002.1, forward strand.
CACCGCCGTCTGGCCTTTCGCCGAGTGCCTTGCGCAGGGCGGCGATCTGAACCGTCAGGTTACCATCTTCGACGATGAGGCCCGGCCAGGCGCGATCCAGCAGAGTCGCCTTCGGCACCGTCTCACCGGCGGACTCGGCCAGCGCGTAAAGCAGAGCCCGTGCCCTGTTTCCAAGCGGTGTTGCTTCACCGTTGCGGCTGAGCCCACGTTCAGGCTCGAGCCGGAAGGGTCCGAAGGAGATGGCCTTGCCGTCCATACATGCAGAATAGCCGTACCGCGGCGCAACGCCATGGGGGAGCAAAGAAGGCCCAGCGAAAGGGGCGTTGCAGCGCGCCCCTCTGATCAACATCAGCTGTCCAGGAAGCTCCTGAGCTTCCGCGACCGGCTCGGGTGCTTCAGCTTCCTCAGCGCCTTGGCCTCGATCTGGCGGATGCGCTCGCGCGTTACCGAGAACTGCTGGCCGACCTCTTCAAGCGTGTGGTCGGTGTTCATGCCGATGCCGAAGCGCATGCGGAGCACGCGCTCCTCGCGCGGCGTCAGCGAGGCGAGCACGCGCGTGGTGGTCTCGCGCAGGTTCGCCTGTATCGCCGCGTCGATCGGCAGGATCGCGCCCTTGTCCTCGATGAAGTCGCCGAGATGCGAATCCTCCTCGTCGCCCACGGGCGTCTCGAGCGAGATCGGCTCCTTGGCGATCTTCAAGACCTTGCGCACCTTTTCCAGCGGCATCGCCAGCTTCTCGGCCAGTTCCTCCGGTGTCGGCTCGCGGCCGATCTCGTGCAGCATCTGGCGCGAGGTGCGCACGATCTTGTTGATCGTCTCGATCATGTGCACCGGGATGCGGATGGTGCGCGCCTGGTCGGCGATCGAGCGGGTGATCGCCTGCCGGATCCACCACGTCGCGTAGGTCGAGAACTTGTAGCCGCGCCGGTACTCGAACTTGTCGACCGCCTTCATCAGGCCGATATTGCCTTCCTGGATCAGGTCGAGGAACTGCAGGCCGCGGTTCGTGTACTTCTTGGCGATGGAGATAACGAGGCGAAGGTTGGCCTCGACCATCTCCTTCTTCGCGATCGCCGCCTCGCGCTCGCCCTTCTGAACCTGGTTGACGATCTTGCGGAACTCCGCGATCGAGATCGCCGTCTCGGTGGCGAGGTGCTGGATCTCGGAGCGGATCTCCTTGATCGTCTCCTTCTCGTTGCGCGCGAACTCCTTCCAGCCGCGCCCGCCCAGATTGGCGATGCGCTTCATCCAGTTCGGGTCGAGTTCCGAGCCCTGGTACTCCTTGAGGAAATCCTCGCGCCTCACGCCGTAGCTCTCGGCCAGCCTGAGCAGCTTGCCCTCGTTCTGCACCAGCCGCTTGTTGATGTCGTACAGCTGCTCGACCAGCGCCTCGATGCGGGCCTGGTTGAGCGACAGCGACTTCACCGCCTTGATGAGCGATTCCTTCAGCTCCTTGTGCCGGCGTTCCTGGCTTGGCGTCAGCGTGCCGGTGGCCGCCAGCCGCGCCTCGACCTGCTGGTCCTGCAGTCGGCGCAGCTTCTTGTAGGTGTCGGCGATCGTGTCGAGCGTCTCCATCACCTGGGGGCGAAGCTCGGCCTCCATCGCGGCGAGCGAGAGGTTCTGCTCGTCCTCGTCGTCCTCTTCCTCTTCCACGCGGCTCTCGCCGCCGACATTGGTGATGTCTTCCTCTTCCTCGCGCGACGTCCGGCGCATGGCGCGCGGATCGTCCTTCGGCTTGCCCGCGTCCTCGGTGCGCTCCACCACCGGCGCCTGCTTGGCTTCCGGACCGGCATAGGTCGCCTCGAGGTCGATGATCTCGCGCAGCAGCACCTTGGCTTCGTTGAGTTCGTCGCGCCAGATGATGATCGCCTGGAAGGTGAGCGGGCTCTCGCATAGGCCGGCGATCATGGTCTCGCGGCCGGCCTCGATGCGCTTGGCGATGGCGATCTCGCCCTCGCGCGAGAGCAGTTCCACGGAGCCCATCTCGCGCAGGTACATGCGCACGGGATCGTCGGTGCGGTCGGTCGGCTCCTTCTTGGCGGGCGCGGCGACGGCGGTGCCGGTCTGCTCGGCGAGTTCGCTCGCCTCCTCCTCGGCGTCGGCCTGGGTCTCCGGGGCCTCGGCCTCCTCGCCCTGCTCGTCGTCCTCGACGACGTTGATGCCCATGTCGGAGAGCATGGCCATCGTGTCCTCGATCTGCTCGGAGGTCACTTCCTCCGACGGCAGCACCGAGTTCAGCTCGTCCATGGTCACGTAGCCGCGCTTCTTGGCGGCCTTGATCATCTTCTTGACGGCATCGTCGGAGAGATCGAGAAGCGGACCGTCGGTCGCCGGCTCGCGTTCAGTCTCGGTCTCTTCCTTTTCCTTCGTCGCCATTCCTGCTCGTCTCCTGGTGGCCCCGGCGCCGAGGCGCTGCGGCCTGACGGTCTGTTGCGGTTCGGCGGGTCCGACCCTGCGCGTAACCGATCCGGTATTAATGCCCGATTAACCCTGTTTATCTGGGGCGCTGGTCAAGCCGCGTCCAGACGCCGACGCTCCCCGAACCCGGGCTGCGGACTCGAATCGTCCTGATTCCGCCGATTCTCTGGCGCGTCAAGCCGGTCTGGCATGATTCGCCTCCCGTAAGCCAATCGGCCGCATGCGTTCATGGGCCTCCCGACGGGGCGTTCGGTCCGGGGACGTGACGGGACCTGTCGTATTCAGGCCGTGCCCGACGCCCGCCCCGACCGCACCCCGAAGCCTTCGACCAATGCCTCGTTGGCCGCCTGCAGGGTGCGAAGTTCCGTCTGGATGTCGACGAGGTGCCTGTAGTTCTCGTCGGTCGATTCGGTTGCGAGCGCCGCCTCGGCCGCCTTGAGTTCCCTATGTAGAGCGCCGGCGGACAGGTGCAAGTGCAGCGCCTGCTCGAACGCCTTGGCGGCGTCCTCGGCCGCCGCGTCCTCAAGCACCGGCCAGAGCCTCGCCTTGCGTATCAGCGCGACGGCCCTCTCCCATTCGGGCAGGAGCCCCGCCCCGGCGATCGCCTCGGCGATGCCGGCGCGGTCGTGCGCGCCGTGGGCCGCGGCGTCAAGCAGCGCCTGGTGCAGCCGCTTCAGGTCGGCGTGGTTGAGGTCGAGCCGCTCGACCCGGTCGAAATCCCGTTCGATCAGCCACGGATGGTTGCCGAGCGCAACAAGCAGCGCGGCCGACCTGAGCGGCATGTCGCCGCCGTTCCGTTTGACGATCTGCGACCGGGCGAGGCTCTCCGAGACGGCGATCCTGCCGGCGGCGACGCCCTGTCGCTGCGCGCCCCTGTCCCGATCGACGGCGCCGCGCCGCGCCCCTGCCCGCGACGAACCGAAGAACGCCTGCACCCGCTCGCGCATCGCCTGTGCATAGTGATAGCGCAGGCTCTCGTCTCGGATGCGAGCAGTCAGCTCGCGCAGCGACTTTTCCAGTTCCGCCCGCCGCTCCGGCGTCTCGAACATGCCGCCCGCCGTCTCGCGCGACCACAGGAGGTCGGCCAGCGGCCGCGCTTCCTTGAGCACGACGCCGAACGCGTCCGGACCGTCCTGCCTGACCAGATCGTCCGGGTCCTTGCCGTCGGGCAGCAGCGCGAAGCGCGCCGTGCGGCCGGGCTGGACCGCCGGAAGGATGAGGTCTGCGGCCCGCCATGCCGCCTTCAGCCCCGCCTGGTCGCCGTCGAAGCACAGGACGGGCTCTCCGGTCATGCGCCAGAGCAGCTCCATCTGGTTCTCGGTCAGCGCGGTGCCGAGTGGAGCGACGACGTTCTCGAAGCCGGCCTGCGCCAGCGCGATCACGTCCATGTAGCCTTCGACGGCGATCACCGTGCCCTGGTCGCGCACCGCCTTGCGGGCGCGCGCGAAATTGTAGAGCACGTTGCCCTTGTGGAAGAGCTCCGTCTCCGGCGAGTTGAGATACTTCGCCAGCGCGTCGGACCCGAGCGCCCGTCCACCGAAGGCGATGATCTTCCCTCGCGAATCCGGGATCGGGAACATGATCCGGTCGCGGAACCTGTCGTAGGACACCGGCACGTCCTCGAAGACGGTCAGCCCGCCGGCCTCCATCTGGGCCTTCTCGACGCCCTTTGCCGCCAGATGTTCCTTCAGCGCGTTGCGGCTGTCCGGCGCGTAGCCGAGGCGGAAACTCTTCTGCGTGGCCACCGACAGGCCGCGCTCGCGCAGATAGGCGCGCGCCTTGGCTCCGCCCGAAGCCTGCAACTGGTCCTCGAAGAAGGCCGTCGCCATTTCCATGATGTCGGTGAGCGATGCGCGCTGCTTCTCGCGCTTCTCGGCCTGCTCGTCCCGCGCGGGCATTGGCACGCCGGCCAGGCCTGCCATGCGCTCGACCGCCTCCGGAAAGGAGAGCCCGTCGAGTTCGGTCAGGAACCGGAAATGGTCGCCTGACACCCCGCACCCGAAGCAGTGGTAGCGGCCCTTTCGATCCTCGCAGTGGAATGACGGGCTCTTTTCGCCGTGGAACGGACAGCAGGCCCACCAGTCGCCTTTGGCGGCGTTGGTCTTCTTCCTGTCCCAAGTCACGCGCTGACCGACGACCGAGGAAATCGGCACGCGGTCGCGGATCTCGTCGAGGAAGGTGGGAGGGAAGCGCATGGGCACCTGAAGCGGGGTGGACCATTCATATAGGCGCGGACGCCAATCCGCGCGATGTGTTCCTTTGCTCCGTGCCCGCTTTTCACAACGAGGGCGAAACGAAAAGGGCGGCCGCAGCCGCCCTTTCCTTCTCCGGGGCGAAGGTCTTACCGCGCCAGGAAGTTCGCGATGATCCCCGATGCGATGGCGATCAGCACATAGTCGTTGCCGACCTTGACCCATTGCTGGCCGTGGCCGGGCCGGCGCAGGCCGTAGCGGTGGTAGTCGCGCACGACATGGCCGCGCTGCCAGGCCGGAACGCGCTGACCTTTGGACCAGCGCTGCTTGCGCTGCTCGTGCTTGCGATAGGTCCGACCGCTCTCCGCCTTGAACGGCTTTCCGGGCTGATACTTCATGCCGTGATGGGACGGGAAGCTGGGTCCCTTCCGGTCGGCGGCGTAGGCGGCCGGAGCGATCAGGAACGAGGCGGCGGCCAGGGCGAGGACAAAGCGTTTCATCGGGCGGTCTCCTTTTTTGTTCTTCGATACGCCCGAAATTATGGTCCCATCGATGAACGCCGGCTGAACGTGAGATTAAATCTGCGTAATGAAGCAGTTGATTTTGTTAATCTTTATTGACTTGAACCCATGCTGCGGATCGGATCGCCCTGGCGTCCGTTACCGACATCGGGCGTCGGCTTGCGTCGCGCCTCCAACAGGCGCAGATTTATTATCCGGCTAACCGCTTCGCAGGAGATCGAGATCCCATCCGCGCCAAGAGATAGAGGTTTGCGTCCATGACCGGCTCGGTCGTGCTTGTGCACCTGGCGGGCGCCGTCGCGCTGCTGCTGTTTGCCACCCGCATGGTGCGCACCGGGGTGGAGCGCGCCTATGGGGACGTCCTGCGCGCCCGGCTGCGCGGCACCATGCGCAACCCGCTCCTGGCGGTGGCGACCGGCGCCGCGCTCGCGGTCGCCCTGCAGAGCTCGACGGCGGTCACCCTCCTCGTCGGATCATTCGCCGGAGCAGGAATCGTCAGCGGCCTTTCAGGCCAGCTCGCCGTGCGCGGCGCCGAGATCGGATCGGCGCTGGTGGTCAAGGTGCTGACCTTCGACCTCGCGCTGCTCGTCCCGGTATGCCTTGCCGCCGGCACCGCGATGTTCATGGCGACCGGGCGGCGTGAATGGCGGCAGATTGGCCGCATCCTTGTCGGGATCGGCCTGCTGCTCCTGTCTCTGGAGATGACCGGAGAAGCATCGGAACCACTCCGTGACAGCAGGCTGCTGCCCGTCATCGTCGACTATTTTTCGGGCGATCCGATCACCGCCTATCTGCTCGCCGCGCTGCTCACCTGGCTTTTCCATTCCAGCATCGCGGCGGTCCTGCTCTTCGTCACCCTCGCCGGTCGCGGCTTCATTCCCTCCGAACTCGGCATCGTGCTGGTGCTGGGCGTCAATCTCGGCAGCTCGATCATCGCACCGCTGCTGACCAGGAACGCGGCGCCCGCCGTGCGCACCGTGCCCATCGGCAACCTGTTGATGAGGGGAGCCGGCTCGCTTGTCATGCTTCTCCTCTTCCTCTGGCTTGAGCAGCCGGTCGCCTATCTCGGCGCGACGGTCGCCGATCAGATCGTCCACGCCCATATCCTCTTCAACGTCGTCATCCTGATCGTCGGGCTCCCTCTCGCCAGGCTGGTCTATCTGGCGTCGGAGAAGATCGTGGCGATCGGCGCCAAGCCCGATCCGGCGGCCAGTCTTGCCACGGCCGAGATCAGCGCCCTCGACGAGGCCGCGCTCGACATGCCCAACCGGGCGCTCGCCAACGCCACGCGCGAAGTGGTCCGCGTCTGCGAAACCGTCGAGGTGATGCTCGAGCGAATCATCGACCTCTACGAGAAGGCCGAGCCCGAGACGATCGAAGCGCTCGCCGCCCTCGACGATCGCGTCGACAGGCGCCATGCGGCAATCAAGCTCTATCTGGCGCGAGCGGCGGTCCGCCCGATGTCGGAGGCCGAGGCGCTGCGCTGCCAGGAACTGCTCGGCGCCTGCGTCAAGCTCGAGCAGGTCGGCGACATCATCGTGCGTAACATGCTCGTCCACGTCCGCAAGAAGCTGGAACGCGGCCTCACCTTCACCGACGCAGGCTGGCGGGAACTGTCCGCCTTCCACGCGACCGTGCTCGCCAATGCCCGGCTCGCCTTCAACGTGCTCATATCCCGCGACGCCGAGACCGCGCGCCAGCTCGTGGAGGAGAAGGATCGCTTGCGCGACCTCGAAAAGCAGTCGAGTCAAAGCCACTTTTCCCGGCTGCGGGAAGGCACGACCAAGAGCGTCGAGACGAGTTCGATCCACCTCGATACGATCCGTGACCTCAAGCAGATCAATTCGCTGCTGGCCTCGATGGCCTATCCGGTCCTGGAGGAGCAGGGCCTGCTCAGGGGTTCGCGGCTGAAGGCGGTTTGAAACCGGCAACTTGGGCGCAGGACCGGAATCTCCAGAAAAACTGCAGCCTGGCCCAGCAACCCTGCATTGCTCGCCGCCGGTCGGCGTGCTTTGTCACGCCTCATCACCGCAGGCCCGACAATGCCCCTTCCGCTCATCGCGCTCTTCATCGCCGCCTTCGCGTTCGGCACCACCGAATTCGTCATCGCCGGCGTGCTGCCGCAGGTGGCCGAAGGGCTGGACGTGTCGATCCCCATCGCCGGCTACCTCGTCTCCGGCTACGCGATCGGGATCGCCATTGGTGGTCCGCTGATGACGATAGCCACCTCGGGCGTGGCCCGCCGCACGCTGCTCGTCTCCCTGACGCTGATCTTCACCGCGGGACAGGCCGCTTGCGCGCTCGCCCCGGACTTCGGCTCGATGCTCGGCCTGCGCGTCGCGGTCGCCATCGCGCATGGCGTCTTCTTCGGTGTCGCCATGGTGGTCGCCGTCAGGCTGGTGCCGGAAGACAAGCGCGGCCGCGCCGTGGCCTTTGTGCTCGCCGGCCTCACCGTCTCCAACATCATCGGGGTTCCAGCCGGCGCGGCGATCGGCAACGCCTTTGGATGGCGCGCCACCTTCTGGGCCATGTTCGCGCTGGGCATCGTCTCCGTGGGCGTCATGCTGGCGCTGCTTCCCAATGCCAGGGGTGAGGCTTCCCGGCCACAAGCGCTTGCCCGCGAGATACGCGTTCTCGGACGCCAGCAGGTATGGACCTCGCTCTTGGTCATGCTGATGCTGATGATCGGCCAGTTCGTGCCGTACACCTACATTTCGCCGCTGCTCACGGAGGTCACCGGTCTCGACAGGAGCGATGTGCCCTGGGTGTTGCTCCTCGTTGGCGTCGGCTGCACGGTGGGCGTCTTCATCGGTGGCCGGCTGGCCGACTGGCATTTGATGCCGTCACTGATCGCGCTCACGCTCTTCCAGTCCCTGGTTCTGGCCGCGATCTGGTTCTTCGCACCCTACCCCGTCGCGATGGTGGCTTTGCTGACCCTTTGGGGCGCCGTCAACTTCACGATCGGCACGCCGATCCAGGCGCGCATCCTGTCCTGGACCGCCGACGCGCCGAACCTCGCCTCGTCGCTCATCCCTGCCGGCTTCAATCTGGGCATCGCCCTCGCTGCCTCCATCGGCGCCGGCCTGCTCACCGCGGGCTTCAGTTACCGCAGCCTGCCGGTGCTCGGCATCGGCGCCATGCTTGTGGCCGCCGGCGTGGTCATCGCCTCCTGGACCGCCGAGCGCCGCAGCGGCGCGATACCGCCGCAGCCGGCCGGCGCCTGACGGATCGAACTCATGTCGCGGGGTTGACGTCGGAGGCCGGGTTCAGCACCCTTTGGCAGTCACCTATGGCGCCGTCGGATGCTCCGAAACCCGCATTGGCGTTCCCATGTGAACGAGCGAACGGTTGGAGCGAAGGATGACCGGACGGACCCTGCCCAGGCCCGGGAAACGGCCGAATAAGTCGACTGCCGCAGTCACGCTCCTCTCCGGCGGCAACCCGCAGATCGCCAAGGGTTATGGCGACGCACCCGTGCAGGCCTACATCGCCGCCATGCCGAACTGGAAAAGCGGTCTCGGCCGGCGTCTCGACACGCTGATCGAGCGCGCCGTCCCCGGCGTGAAGAAAGCGGTCAAATGGAACTCACCATTCTACGGCGTGGAGGAAGGCCTTTGGTTCCTCAGCTTCCACTGCTTCACCAGATACGTGAAGGTGACCTTCTTCCGCGGCGCGTCGCTCGAGCCCGTGCCGGCCGGCGCGTCGAAGCATGCCGAAGTGCGCTACCTGGACATCCACGAGGGCGAGTTCGACGAGCGCCAGTTCGTGGAGTGGGTGAAGCAGGCCGCGAAGCTGCCGGGCGAAAAGCTCTAGAATCGGGCATGGATGAGGCGTCGGCAATGAAGAAGGCTGCACCCGGGGAAGGCACGGAAGCCTCCCGATCGATCGACCGTCGGATCATCCAGCTCGGGGACTGGCGCGGCGAGATGCTTGCGCGGCTGCGCGCGTCGATCCGCGCGGCCGATCCCGGCATAGTCGAGGCGGTGAAGTGGGTGAAGCCGTCGAACCCGCTGGGCGTCGCGGTGTGGGAACGCGACGGCATCATCTGCACCGGCGAAGTCTACAAGGACAAGGTGAAGCTCACCTTCGCAAATGGCGCGGCGCTGAAGGACCCGTCGGGCCTCTTCAACTCGAGCCTCGACGGCAACGTGCGGCGCGCGATCGACTTCGCGCAAGGCGAGGCGGTGAACGAAGAGGCACTGAAAGCGCTCGTTCGCGCAGCCGCTGCGCTGAACAGGGAGCGGGCTGCCGCCCGCTCCAGTATCTCACGGAAGAAGACCTGAGTTGTCCGGGCGGTGCCCCGGTCCTCGGTGGCCTATTGCAGCATCGTCTTGACGATGCCGCTCGCCTTGCCGAAGTCCATCTGGCCGGGGAACTTCTCCTTGAGAGCGTTCATGCAGCGGCCCATGTCGCGCAGGCCGTCGGCGCCGACCTCCCCGATCACCTGGGCGCAGAGCGCCTGTATCTCGGCCTCGCCGAACTGCGCCGGCAGGAAGCCCTTGATGATGGCGATCTCGTCGCGCTCCTGCTCGGCGAGTTCGAGCCGGTGACCTTCCTCGAAGGCCTTGGCGGACTCCTCGCGCTGCTTCACCATCTTGGTGAGAATCTGCAGGATCTCGTCACCGCTCACCGGGTCGCGCCCGTTGCCGCGATTGACGATGTCTCTGTCCTGGATCGCCGCGCGAACCAGCCTCAGCGTCGACGTCCGCCGCTTGTCCCCAGACTTCAGAGCCTCTTTGAGCGCCGCGTCGATGATCTCGCGCATGGCATCCTCTCTTTGAGCGAAGCGCGCCACAATAGCGGTCGGAAGGCGCGAACGCAAACCGCGCGCTAGCGGCCAAGTATTTGTTTTTATTGACAAAACTTTTTCGCTATCGTCGCGCCGCTCGAATTGACCGTGCGTCCGCCTTCGCCTATTGTCCGCGCCTCAGCATGGACTGACATTAGCCGCACGGGCCGGGGCGATTCCGCTTCGACCGGTGCGTTTCGTTGCGTGATATGGCCCTTCGCGGGTGTTCCTTCAAGCGCCCCACGACGGAGACGACGATGGCATCCACCGCTCCCTGGACGACGATCGCGCCGACGGCGCTCCTGGTGCTCGCCGACGGCACGATCATCGAGGGTCGCGGGCTGGGGGCGGCCGGAACGGCGGTGGGTGAGGTCTGCTTCAACACGGCGTTGACGGGCTATCAGGAGATCCTGACCGACCCCTCCTATGCGGGCCAGATCGTGACCTTCACCTTTCCGCATATCGGCAATGTCGGCGCCAATGGCGAGGACATCGAGGATTTGACGCCGGCAGCGCGCGCCGGCGCGGTCGGCGCCGTTTTCCGCGCCGACGTGACCGACCCGTCGAACTACCGCTCCGGCGGCCATCTCGACGAGTGGTTGAAGCGGCGCGGCGTGGTCGCCATCTCGGGCCTCGACACGCGTGCGCTGACGGCGTTGATCCGGGAGAAGGGTACGCCCAACGCGGTCATCGCTCACGCCCCGGACGGCAGGTTCGACGCGGACGCGCTGAAGCGCCAGGCGGCAGGGTGGCCGGGCCTCGTCGGCCTCGACCTCGCGAGCGAAGTCACGGCTGGACAGTCCTCGACCTGGTCGGAAACCCCATGGGTCTGGAACGAGGGCTACGGCGAGCAGGCGGAACCCTCGATGCATGTTGTCGCCGTCGACTACGGCGTCAAGCGCAACATCCTGCGCCTGCTCTCCGGCCTTGGAGCCAAGGTCACCGTGGTGCCGGCCCGTACCGGTGCGGATGTGATACTTGCGATGAAGCCCGACGGCGTCTTCCTGTCCAATGGCCCCGGCGATCCAGCCGCCACCGGCGCGTACGCCGTGCCGGTCATCAGGGATCTCCTGAAGACCGACCTGCCGGTCTTCGGCATCTGCCTCGGCCACCAGATGCTCGCGATCGCGCTCGGAGGCGAGACGACGAAGATGCACCAGGGCCATCACGGCGCGAACCATCCAGTGAAGGATCACACCACCGGCAAGGTCGAGATCGTGTCGATGAACCACGGCTTCGCGGTCGACCGCGACTCGCTGCCCGACACGGTCGAGGAAACGCACGTCTCGCTCTTCGACGGTTCGAACTGCGGCATCGCACTGAAGGACCGGCCGGTCTTCTCCGTCCAGCACCATCCGGAGGCGTCGCCTGGCCCGCAGGATTCGCACTATCTGTTCCGGCGCTTCGTCAACCTGATCCGCGCCCGCCGCGGAGAACCGGCGCTCGCCGAACGGTAGTTCAGACGGCCGACGTTCGCCTCGCCGCCAGCCGTTTCTTGAGTTCGGCCGCGAGAAGGTCCGGATCGTCCGTGCCCTCCCGGAACATCTGCATGATCATGTATGCCGCGTCCTCGCGGTCGCGGTCGGTCAGCGAACCGTTGGCGCGGCAATAGCCGTCGAGCGCGGTGGAAAGGATCGCGAGTTGGGCTGGGTTGGCGACTGAGTTGAGCGGCATCATCTGCTCCCCACTGTTTCAGGGCGAAAGCGTGATCTGCTCTTTCAAGCATCCGTACGCCGGTTAATGACGGATGACATCCCGGAAATAGGCCACACCGCGGCGGCCCACAATCAACTATGACATAGGCGCGATATTTTCGACTTCCGGTGGAACCATCCTGCCCGCCATGCGTTTGCAAGGGCCGTTCCAGCGCGACGCGTGCGCCGGACGGGCTTGTTTGGGGGAAATCTTGCCGTCAGCGCCAGCACCTGATGAGGCTCACGTTCCGGTGAGGAGCGTCGTCGCACTCATCGTGGCGCTCTTCGTCCTGTGCGCCGGAGTGGTGGGATACTCGACCTGGCTGAGCTGGAACGAGGCTCATCAGCGAGCGGACAACCGTGCGTCTGCCGCCTCGCAGGTGGTAGCGACCAACGTCCGCTGGATCGTCGAACTGTCCCAGCAGGCTTTGCGCCGGATCGATGAGGCGATCGGCGAAGATCTGAGTTCGGCCAGTGGCGGCGCGGTGCGCGATATCCGTGAGGCTGTGGAGAGTCTGCCCGGCAGCGTCAAGGCCTATGTCGTTCGGGCCGACGGTGTGACGCTCTATTCGACCGACCCGCAGATCAAGCCGATCGACATTCGAGACCGCGAGTACTTTTCCGCGCTAGCCCAAGGCGCGGATTTCTACGTCTCGTCCCTGATGACCAGCCGCCTCAACGGAGAGCAGATCTTCGTGTTCAGCCGCCGGCTCGAGCGTGGTGGCCGCTTCGCCGGCGCAGCCGTCGTCTCGTTCGACGCCGCCCTCTTGCGCGACGTCTGGTCGAGCCTGGGCCTCGACGAACTGTCCACCGTGTCGATCATTCGCGATGACGGCTGGCTGGTCGCCCGCTACCCGTTTCCGGAAGGGCCGCTGAACCTCGCCCAATACGAGCTCTTCACGGTGCACCTCGCCGCGGCCGACGAAGGCACCTACCCCGCGATCTCTCCCGCCGATGGCGTCGGCCGCATCGTCGGCTTCCGCCGCGTGGCAGGAACATCGCTGATCGCATTGTCGTCGGTGAGTTCGCGTTCGGCCTACGCCTCATTCTGGCGCAACACCGGGGCCATGGTCCTCGCGACGACCCTCATCGCGGCGGCGCTCGCCGCGGCGGCGATCTGGGTCGCGGGCCTACTGCGGCGCGACGCGCAACGGCAGACCCTCCTGATCCAGACGCTCGAGACCAACAGGCTACTCTTCCGCGACATCCACCATCGGGTGAAGAACAACCTGCAATCGGTGCAGTCGCTGGTCCGCATGCAGGCGATACCGGAAGAGGTGAAGCGGGACCTGCAGGGCAGAATCTCCGCAATGACGGCCGTGCACGAGCACATCTACCAGCTCGATCGCTACGCTGAAGTCAGCGCCAGGTCGCTCATTCCCGCGATCGTGGAGGCGCAGATCAAGTCCTTCGGTGCGAATGTGACGACCTCCTATGACATCGACGAGGTCGACATCGATCGCGACCACGCGACACCCCTCGCTCTCCTTCTGAACGAGCTCGTCACCAATGCGCTGAAATACGCCTTTGGCCACGGAGGCGGATCAATCAGAGTCAGCCTCAAGGCCCTCGAGGGCGACCGCTGCCTGTTTTCCGTTTCCGATGACGGCGCCGGATTCGATCCCGACATGGCCGGGAGGGGTCTCGGCCGTCGCCTTGTCGACGCCATGACCGCGCAGCTCGGTGGCGAGCCTGGGTTCACCTTCGGACCGGGCGCCACCTTCAGCGCCGAGATCACCGTGCGCGGCGCGGTCGAGAACTTGCCGAGAGCCGGGCTCGCCGGGCCGGCGGAGGCAAGAAAATAAAGCGCGCTGGTCGGACCAGTCGCCCCTTGTGAGCGGCCTGGGCAGGCATACACTGAAAGTCGGAAAGATGTCCCGTCAACGAGGCAGAGGAGGCCGCGTCGATGATCAGGACTACATCTGGATCAAGCATCGACCCGGCGCTCGAAGATGCTGTGAATACGGCGTTTTCGGGTCTGTCAGGGCAGGACGTCGTGTCCACCCGCGCGGCAATCGGACTGGCGCGGGCGCGAAACGCCATGGCGCATGTAACCGATGATCAGATCGTCGAGCGCATCGTCGCAAAGGCGACTGGCAGGACCATGCCGGTGATGTTCGACCACCGGTAGCCGAACGCGATTCTCGACGCAGGGCCTAGTTCGGACCCGCGCCGGGTAAGCGCTCGGGCGTCAGCTCGCGATGCGCACCCTGACGATCCGTTCCTTGATCTTGGAAAACGCTTCGTCGAGACGTGTGCGCGTCGGTACGTCGAAGTAGTCTTCCGGCGTGGTCGCGCATTCCTTGAGCATCGTGCCGGTCGCCACGTTCGGCTCCTCGAGCCGGATCGTGTAGACGTAGACCCCGTCGGCCTTCGCGCTCTGGCAGGCGGCGACGGTGCGCTCGTTCATCAGCGCCGTGGTGTTCGCGGCGCCGCCGGTTTCGGTGCCGACGCGCCCATCGACCAGATAGCCGAAGCTCGAGTAGGATGATCCCAGCTCGTTGTTGGCATTGCCGAACACGTTGGTGCCGTCGGTCAGCACGATCATGATCTTTTCGACGCCGACCTTCTTCCTGTCCTGTCCCTCCGAAAAAGGCTCCTTCGGGGACAGCACGCGCATCCCCCAGGCGACGCCTTCCATGATGTTCGTCGTGCCATTGGCCTCGAACGCGTCCACCTTCGTCTTGAGACCGGAATAGTCGTTGGTGAGCGGCGTGATCGGCTGCATCTCGCAGCCGTGGCCGGGCCCCTTCGGCTTGCCGGTCGCGGCGGAGGCGCTGGTGTCGATCTTGACCGACTTTTTCCCGTTGTTGCCGGTCAAGAGGTTCTCCGCCGCCACCACGGCGTCCGCCAGGATGCCGCCATTCACCGGTTCGCCTGCGTTGTTGGTGGCGACGCCGTACTTGGCCCAGCGCTTCTTTCTCTCGGACGTCGTGTTGTTGTTCGGCTGCGCGTCGGAGTCGATGTAGCTGTTCGAGAACCCGCCGTCGGGTTCGTCGATCGCGAATGCCGGCACGAAGAGCGTTTCCGGCCGGGTGGGATCGGGATCGCTGTCGCTGACCCCATGGTCGGTTCCGCTGACCACCGGGCGCGTTTCCACGCATCCGGGCCAGTTCGTCCCGAGATTGGAATAGAGCTGGAAGCGGCTTGCGCCGTCGTCGAGTTCCGATTGCGGAATCTCGGCGGCGCCCTTGAGATCGAGCCACTTCCCTCCGCTGCCTGCGATCTGGCGCCCCTGGGCGTCGAAGCTCGGTCCAAACGCCGGGCCGACATTGACGAATGTGGCGAAGGGGACCACCGCGAACTTCAGCTTGTCCTTGTCGTTGACCTGGGTGGACATGGTGTCGATCAGGCCGGTGACGGCATCCTTCATGGAGGCCAGCTTGCCGCCCTTCATCGAACCCGTCGTATCGAGCACCAGCGCCACTTCGTAGGTCGCGTAGGCGATGTCGGCGGTTGCAGCGGAGGCGATCTGCCAGGTTTCGTACCCAAGCAGGCCGGCGAAGGCCATGTTCGCGGACGCACTGCCTTCGACCCGGAAGGACGTACCGGAACGCACCACCTTGAAGCTGTCCGTCTTGCCTTTGAAGTTGGCGGAGAGGAAACGGTCGGCGATCACCTTGGCCTCGTCCTCCGAGACGTCCTTGCCCTCGCGAGCGATCGCCAGCGCGGCCGAATCGATGGCCGACTGCAACTCCGCCTTGGTCCGCTGGATCGTCGAGAGGTCGACCACCACCGCCGCGGCGAGCACCAGCGGCACGGTGAGCAGCGATGCGATGATCGCGAAGTTGCCGCGCCTATCCCCGACGAAATCGCTTCCGACGCCAGCCATGAGCACCCCCCGCTTTGGCATGAGCAGGAGGCCAATGTACGCAATGGACGTTAAGCCGGGCTGAAGCTGGCCGATTGCAGTTCGGGGATGCTGATTAACGCGACGTCAACCTTGGCGATGCGGATGGTTATCCGATCGTGGCGGTTGCATTCGGTCGATACGGCGCCCTAGACGGGGTTGTTGAACGTGTCGCATTCGGCCAGCCGCCCGCTGCGGAAACCGCGCGCGAACCACTCCTGCCTTTGTTCGGACGTGCCGTGGTTGAAGCTCTCGGGGACGACATAGCCCTGGGTCCGCTTCTGGATCGTATCGTCGCCGATCTGCATGGCGGCATTCAGCGCTTCCTCGATGTCTCCTTCCTCGAGCAGGCCCTTCTGCGCGGTGAAATGACCCCATACACCGGCAAAGCAGTCGGCCTGGAGTTCGACGCGCACCGACATCGCGTTAGCCTCCTCTTCCGTCATGCTCTGCCGCATCTCGTTGAAGCGCGGCAGGATGCCGGTGAGATTCTGGACGTGGTGGCCGACCTCGTGCGCGATCACATAGGCCTGGGCGAAGTCGCCTGACGCCTGGAACTGTCGCGCAAGCTGGTCGAAGAACGAGGTATCAAGATAGACCTGCCTGTCGCCAGGGCAGTAGAACGGGCCCGACGCCGACGAGGCGAAGCCGCAGGCCGAGCGAACCTGGCCGGAGAACAGCACCAGCGTCGGCTCCTGATACTGGACCCCCTCTGCCTGGAAGATGCCGTTCCACACATCCTCGGTCTCGGCCAGCACCACCGACACGAATTCCTTCATCTCGTCGGTCGCTGGCTGCCCTTCTTCCTGCACGATCTGACCGCCGCCGCCCGGCGTTCCGCCACCACCCAGCATTTCCAGCGGGTCGATGCCACAGGCCCGGAGACCGAAGAACAGCACGACGAGGATGATGATCGTGCCGATGCCCATGCCGCCGCCGCTGCGGCCGCCCATCGGGATGCGAACCTGACCGGGACCGCCGGCGCCGCGTCCGAATCCGCCGGGAAACCGCAGCCCCCCACCGCCCGTGCTGCGCTGGTCGCTAACGTTGTCGCTCTGCCGGCGGCCTCTCCAGCGCATGTCGGAAACTCCCTCAAGCTCGCTTCGTCGCGGACGAACGCCGTGTGGGGCGTCGCGGTTCCTGTCGCCGAACGATTAGCGCAAGCCCCGGCACCGGTCACGGGCTTTCTCGTCCTCTAGAGCCTTTCATCTCTTGATGGAATCGCTCTGCCGGAGGGAATTCGGGCCAAGGTCGAGGGCTTCGGCGAAGGTCGATGTGGTGCATCGGCCGAGCCGGAGACCGAAGGATTTGGCCCGAATTGACCCGGCCCGAAGGGTTTCCCGCTGGCGGGCGCCCGCTTCGTCGGACGGACTTGGCCGATGCACCACATCGACCTTCGCCGTCCTCCTGGCGGGTCGCCTCGCCATCGGAGAAACAGAGCTGTTTCCATCAAAAGATGACAGGCTCTGGCCGGCGTCGACGGACTTGGCGTCTACGTGCTGTCGATGTGCGGGCGTCAGCCGCGCTGCTTCTCTTGCGCGCCCTTGCCGTCGGAACTGCGCGACCTCTCATCGAAGCGCTTTGCTCCCTTCTTGAGGTCCGATCCTTTCTCTCGTTCCACCCTGCGCTCGTCCGCCGCCGCCGCGCGGCGCAGTCCAGACGCTGATTCCTTGCCTGCCTTGGTCGGTGCTTCCTTGATGCCCATGACGTCTCTCCCGTTCCGGCCGCTGCGACGGCCCTGCCCTCGAACGCGGTCGGGCGTCACGGTGTTCCGTCGGCGACATCCTTTTCGACGTGGAAGATCGTGAAGGCTTCCCCGCCGGTTTCCACTGTGCCCTGACGCACGATCCTGAACCCCCGTCGCACGAAGAATGGCCGCGCGGTGATGCTCGCCTCGGCATAGATCGCCGCGAGGCCAAGCGCCGCCGCGTGCTTCTCGACCGCGTCGAGCAAGGCCGTCGCGACGCCCACGCCCTGGTGGTCGGGATGCACGAACATCATGTCGAGGTGCCCGTCGTCCTCCAGGTCGGTGAACCCGGCCGGTCGGCCTTCGATCTCGGCAATCCAGGCTGGCCGCGATAGCCGCCATTGCTCCCACTCGTTGCGTTCGACCGCGGACCATGCGGCGATCTGGTCCGGCGAATAATCCCGGGCGGCGACTTCGCGGATCGCCCGCTGGAATATGCCGATGACGGCGTCGAGGTCATCCGCCGCATAGCGCCGGATCGTGATCGGCCGCGCCGTCAATCGCCTGTCTCGCCGAACATCGGATCGCCGGCGAAATGGCGGACCGCCCTCCGCATGGCGTTCAGGATGCCGTCATCGCCGAGTTCGCGGTCGGCCTTGTAGCTCATGTAGAGGAAGGCGACACCGTCGACCGACCGCCACCAGTGTGGCGGTTGTTCGACCGCCAGACGCAGCACATGACGCGCGCCGCCCTCGAAGCGGTCCTCGCCGGTCACCAGTGCGCGGGCGAGGAAAGTGTGCAGTGCCTGTCCCTTCCCGTCGACCAACACCGCCGCGGCGGCCAGCGTGTCGCCGTCGGAGAGCTGGCTGCCCTCGAACTCGAACTGCATCGTCCCGACGCCGTCCTCGTCGACGCTGAGGAAGGCGAGGCCGTGTCGTGGCGAGCGCGGATAGGTCCAGCGGTAGGTGAGCCTGCCCGGACCCTGCGCGGCCTCGGTCGGCCGGTCGAACGGGCGCGGCAGGACGCGGAAGGGCACGAGGTCGCCGTAAGCCTGCTCGATGCGCACGACGACCTCATCCGGATCGTCGCGGTCCGGATAGATCATGTAGGCCGCCGCGGGGCTCGTGGCGAGCACCGCGACCAGCGCCGGGGCCGCGAGAAGCCGCATCGGCGATCGTCCTTTCACCGGCGATCATCACAGAAGTGTGGGCGCGCGGCAACGACCCCTCGCTGCCTCGGGCCGCCCTCCTCAAGACTCCGGCAGCGCGCCCCCCTCCGCCGTCCGCCGCGCGACGAAATCGGCAAGCGCCTCGCGCCGGCTTGCCTCCATCGCAGGCGGCTCGAATTTCTCCAGCCGTTCCTTCCAGATCGAGTTGGCGCGCTGGACGGCGCTTTTCGCGCCATCCTCGCTCCACTGGCCGAAATTGCGCCAGTCCGACACCAGCGGCGTGTAGAAGGCGTCCTGGTAGCGCGCCATCGTGTGCGCCGCGGCGAAGAAGTGCCCTCCGGGATCGACGTCCCGTAGAGCCTCGAAGCCGATCTCGTCTTCGGACCCGTCGAGCGGCACGAAGATCTCCGCGAAGGCCTGCAGCATCTCGATGTCGAGGATGAACTTCTCCATCGACGCGGTCAGCCCGCCCTCGAGCCAGCCGGCGGAATGGATCATCATGTTGACCCCACCGAGGATCGAACCCCAGGCGGAGAACAGCGTTTCGTAGACCGACTGCTCGTCGGCCATGTTCGACGCCGTCGCCGCGGAGCCTCGCCAAGGCAGCCCGACATGTCGCGCCAGCTGACCGGCTCCGAACGCTCCCTTGACGAATTCCGGCGTGCCGAACGCCGGCGAACCCGACTTCATGTCGACGTTCGAGGTGAACGAGCCGTAGACCACCGGCGCGCCAGGCCTGGCCATCTGCGCCAGCACGATGCCGGCCAGCGCCTCCGCGTGCTGCAGCGCCAGGGCGCCGGCGATCGTCACCGGCGCCATCGCGCCCGCCAGCGTGAATGGCGTGATCACCGATACCTGCCCCGCCCGCGCGAAATCGATGATGCCCTGGCACATGGGGATGTCCAGCTGGCGCGGCGAGTTGGTGTTGATCACGGTGTAGCACCACGGCTTCGCTTCGAACTCGGCTTGGCTGAGCCCCCGCGCCAGCCTGACCATGTCCAGGCCGTCGCGCACCTGCGGGGTGCCCCGCGAATAGATGAACAGCGGCTTGTCGCCGAGAGTGAGCTGCGCCTCCGTGACTGCGAGATGCCGCAGGTTCAGCGCCACGTCCTGGGCCTCTACATTGGGCGACAGGAGATGAATGACATCGAAGTCCTGGCTGAGCTTGATGATGTTTTGCGTGTCCTCGAGCGTGCCGGTGCGCCGGCCACGGTCGAGGTCGGAGATGTTGGGCGGCCCACCGACGCACACGAAGGCGCAGTGGTTACCCCCCATCGTCACCGTCCGCTCGGGCGAGCCGCCATGGACGTCGTAGATCGACGGCGCCGTCCTCAGCGCCTCGGCCACCAGCGTGCGGTCGATCGTGACCATCCGCGTCGTCTCGTCGACCGCGGCCCCGCCGTCGCGGTAGATCGCCCGCGCCTCGGCGTTCAGCACGCGTAGCCCGAGTTCCTCCAGAACCTTGAGCGCGGTCTCGTGGATCGCCTGGATGCGGTCGTCGGAAAAGGCCGGCTGGCGCGCCAACGGGTTGACCAGCCGCCGGTACTTCAGCGTCCTGGGTGCCGCCGGCGCTCCATCGTCGCCACCCCGCCGCCGTCCGGTCCTGCGTCGTGCCGGCAGTTCCATGACAATCTCCCTGGCCTCGATCGTCAGGCGATGTTCGCGCCGGAAGGCAGGCGCTCGCCGATACGCGGGCGACATCGATTGTCGGGAATGCGTGACGCCGTGACCCGGGCGTTCAGTTGAGCGGGACTGTCAGGCTGACCTTGCCGGAGATCGACTCATCGCGAACGCGGTTGCGGCGAGGGTCTCCGACGAAGCCGGCGCTCGCCCTGATCGTGATTCCGTCAAAGCGCTGGTACTCGAGCGAACCCGACACGGTCAGCATCGTCTGCCGCAGATGCTCGCCGGTGAAGACGATCTGATTGACCGTCGTGACGGACGAATCGCGGATGTCGCGCAGGAATCCTGCGCGCACGCCCGCCTTGATCCTGCTTCCGGCCGCCGTCTCGCGAGCATAGTCGAACCCGATGCTGGCGCCGGCGCGTAGCGTTTCCGAGCGCGTGTCCGTCACGATGAAGCCGATGTCGGTGGTGTGGTCGCGGGCATCCAGCCTGCCCCAGGCGATCGTACCGCGCAGGTCCATCGAAATTCCGTCGGCGACCGGCAGCTTCAGGCCGGCATTGCCCTCCGTCAGGACGCCGTGGCTGGCGAAGCGGGCGCTGTCGGCGAAGGTGGTGTTCATCGTGTCGAGCCGCGTGCGCCCGACGAAGCCGCTCGCCACGCCGCTGACGTAGAGAGGTCCCGCCTCCCCTCGCAGGTAAGGACCGCCGATGAAGTAGTCGGAATTGGCGACCGCCGGCCCGCCGAAGCCGACCGACTGCAGCGGATTGTCGATCGACACGTCGCTGCGCAGGTAGCCGCCATAGAGGCCGAAGGTCAGGCCGCTGGCGCTCCCGGCGCCGCGGAACCCGTGTGTGCCGGCGCCGCCCTCCGCGATGCGCTGCTCGACGCCTCCGAGGAAGAAGGCGTTCCAGGCGCGCGCGTCTCCGGTCGCGTCGGCGATGCGGAAGATCGACCGGTTGTCCTTGCGCAGCGGATCGTATGCGAAGCCGCCCTTGGCGCTGCGGGTGAGACCGAACTTCACCCAGGCGCCCGCGCCGCCGTCACCTGTCGAACCCATCTCCGCGGGTCCGGCCGGCGTCGCGTCCGCGCGTTCCTCGCCGATCACGCCCGACACGCTTGCCAGCCCGTGCAGCGTCGCGCCCGCCGCCGCGATCAGGTCCTCGGCCGCGGCGCTGGGATTGGGCAGCCATGACATATAGAGCCCACCCCTCGAACCCGGCTCCAGATAGTAGAAGCGCTCGGGGTTCGACGGATCGGTCGCGAAGACGTAGTTGCCGTGGTGATCGACGCTGAACGGGTTGGTCGCCGCCGTCAGCGGCGCCGGCGCATCCTCCGGCCCCACGATCGGAGGCAGGCCAGGGATCGGGTTCTCGATGCCGACGACCGTGACGAGGGCGACGGGTCCGCCGACAACCTGGTTGAACGCCGGCTGCGTCGCGAAGGTCTCCAGGACCTCGGTGTCGCCGATCGGCAAGGTCAGCGTGGAGACCTCGACCACGTCCGCCGTCTCGCCGGCGAGATCGACATCGACGCCGAGTTCCGCGTAGCTCGGCGTGAAGATGTCGACGGCCAGGCTGTCGTCCGCGGCGCCATCGCGCATGTCCAGCATGCCGAACATCAGCAGCGTGCTCGGCAGTGGAATGGGCCCGACCGCGAGATTGGACCCGATCGCGGTCTGGCCGCGCACCACCTTGAGCACCGACGTCGGGTCCACGATGGTCAGGTCCATCGCGTGATCGCCCTCGGCGAGGTCGAGCGTGCTGAACAGCGTGACGTTGGCGGACTCGAAGCCTTCGACCCTGACGTTTTGCACCACGCCGCCGAGCAGGATCAGCCCGTCGAGGCCGTCGCCGCCATTGATCGTGTTGCCGAACGCGTTGGTCTCGAAGGACATTGTGAGCAGGTCGATGCCGGCGCCCAGGTCGAACAGCGGTCCGACATCGGATCCGAGATGCGCGACGACGTCATTGCTGGGCAGCGGGACGAAGACGTTCAACGGACCCGCGCAGGTGTGGAAGACGACGGGAGGCGCAGCCCCAACGGGCAGGCAGATCGCCAGCGCATGATCCACGGATGCGCCACTGGCGAAGGCACAGAAGGCTCCGCCGAGCCAAAGCCGGTACGCTGAACGCATGACACCCCCGCCGCCATGTCCGCGGTACAATATTTCTCGAATAGCTTAATAAGTTGCGATTGTAAAAACCTTTGATGGAACCGCGGCTCTCGCGGACAACCTGCGATCGCAAGGCTGCTGGCGACGAAGATCATCGTCTACCGGCGCGCCGGCGACGTCGTCACCGGTTCGTTGGCGATGGAGACGCTGACGGCGCAGGGGCTGGAGCGACGCAGGACGCTTTCCTGATGCCGCGCCCGTCAAACATTGGCCATCCTTGCCGGGCTCTTCCGCCCGGCAAGGATGGCCACCATGAAGACCAATCACCGCCGCGGCTTCGTCGCACCCGGACATCGCAGCAAGGGCGGCGCGCGCTTCGAGAAGCGCGGCGTCGTGTCCAATGCCGCGCCCGTGACCATGGCCGCCTTCGATTTCTCGAACGGCAACCGCGGTATGGCGAAGTCCGTTCGCGGCGCAAAGAAGTTCGTCAATTCTCGCTTCCGGTTCCACGAGAACGCGGCGACCCGGCGGTTGATCGTCGAGGTCGACTGATCCTTAACGGCGATCCGCGCGAGCGCTTTCCGCAATTCAGGCATTCACGCGGCCGCGAGCTATGGGCTATTGCATGCGCCGGGCACGGTCTGCCGACCGGCAGCTTCGGGATGGCGCAATGCATTCATTCACAATGGCCGGCGGCCGGCATTGAGCGCTCCGCTGGACATCGCCGTGGCGGTCTTCAGCCAGGCTACTGGCGGAGGCATCGAGCGAGATTTCATCCGGCTCGCTCGGATTCTCGCTGGGCGCGGCCATGCCGTCACGCTTTACACCACCGCCATGGGGCCTATTGCTGAGGATTATCCTGTCCATCTTCTGAAGCGGCGCGGGCTCAGCAACCATGCGCGCATGGCCGCGTTTGGCAGCGACGTCGCCGCCGCGACCCGCGGCCGCCACGATCTGGTGGTCGGGTTCCAGAAGCTGCCGGGCCTCGATGTCCTCTATTGCGGCGACTGGTGCGTCGCTGACCGCGCAATACCCGCCTGGAAGCGTCTGCTGCCGCGCCACCGCGCCTTGATGCGACTGGAGCGGGCCTGCTGCGGGGCGGATGCAAAGACGCTGCTGATGATGCTCGCCGAGCCGCAGGCCGACGCCTATCGTCGCGCCTGGTCCGTCGCCCCGGACCGCATGGTCGTCCTGCCGCCCACGCTCGACCGGCGGCGCATACTCGCGCCCGCGCCCGACGCCCGGCGACAGGAAATCCGGACATCGCTCGGCATTGCGCCCGATCGCGTCGCCTGGTTCTGGCTGGGGCTGCAGCCCCGCATCAAGGGCCTCGACCGCGTGATCGAGGCGCTGGCGCTTTCGCCGCGGGCGCAGTTGCTCGCCGCCGGCCTCGACTTGACCAAAAGCTCGGTTCGGCAGGCGCTGCGGCAGGCTGAACGGCTCGGCTGCGCCGACCGCGTCACCCTGATGGGCAGGATGGATGACGTCGCGCTCGACCGCCTGTTCACCGCTTGCGACCTGATGGTGCACCCGGCGCGCCTCGACGTCACCGGCACCGTCATCGTCGAGGCGCTCGGCGTCGGCATGCCGGTGATCGTCACGGCGAACTGCGGCTACTCCGTTCACGTCGCTGCATCGGGCGCCGGCGTCGTGGTGCCTGCCGACGCCACGCCCGCAATCATGGCCGAGGCAGCGTCGGCCTCCGCCGACCTGCGCCGCGTATGGAGCGCGGCGGCCCGCGCATACGTCCAGCATGCCGACCTGACCACCGGCCTTGACGTCGCCGCCGACAGGATCGAGGAGGCGGGCGCGCGCTGACAAGCAGTCCGGGGACCGTCGGTCTCGCGCATCCCTGCCGCGATGCCCGCCACTCGATGCGTCCAGGGCTAGCACGCTGTCGCGAAACGACCGGCAAATGAACGCGCGCGGGTCGACTTGTCGTCTCCGATCGGCCAATTTCGCGTGCGAGGTGCCATACGATCGCAGGAACCTGGGTTGAGGCAGCAGTCACACCGCATGATCGACCATGCTTTCACGATCGTCGTCTGCTGCGGCGTAGCCCTGCTGGCTATGGCGCTGCCGGCGGTGACCGAGGAAAGGCCGCTTCGCGGCGTCGCGCTGGTCATCGGCAACGCCGACTATGAGCATCTTGCGCCACTCGCCAACCCCGGCAACGACGCCAGGGCGATCGAGGACATGCTTGACGACCTCGGTTTCGAGACCGACAGGACGACCGACGCCGATGCGTCGCGCCTCGCGCGCGATCTTGGGCGGTTCCTGGAGGATGCCGAGGACGCCGACGTGGCCGTCCTCTATTATGCTGGCCACGGTATCGAGGCGGGCGGCGAGAACTACCTGGTGCCGGTCGACGCCGACCTCTCCGCTTTGGAAGCCGCCGGCGAACGGCTGGTGCCTGTCTCGCAATATCTCGATCGCCTGAAGGCGAGCGTCCCGGTCACGATCCTCATTCTCGACGCCTGCCGCGACAATCCCTTTCCGGCCGGTTCGACGGTGCGTTTCGACGCCGCGGGCGATCCGGCGCCCATGGGCGAGAGCGGGCTCGTCGCCGCGCGTGGCGGAGCCGCACTGTCGGCGGCGGTCGACGAGACCTACGGCGCGGTGATCGCCTTCGCCGCCGAGCCGGGTAAGGCCGCCCTCGATGGCGCGCCCGGAGAAAACAGCCCCTACACGACGGCGGTGCTGCGCCATCTCGACGCGATGCAGGGCGAGGAATTCGGCACCGTCATGCGCATGGTCGCCGAGGAGGTCTATCTCAAGACCGCCGGCCGCCAGCGGCCCTGGGTCAACGAGAGCCTGCGCCGGCTGCTCTATTTCGGCGGCGCCCCCGACCCCGTCGCCGGCGAGGAAGGCGAGATCCTGGCGGAGCGGCGCCAGCTCCTGCTGACAATCGCAAGCCTTCCCGACATTGAGCGACGGCGGGTGGAAGCGGCGGCGGCCGAAGGCGGCGTTCCGATGGACGCGCTCTATGGACTGCTGGCCGCGCTCGGGCAGCACACTCCGAACGACCCGGCCGAACTTGATGCCATCCTTCGGTCGCAGACCGAACACCTGAAGCAGATCATCGCCGATCGCGCGGTGCTTGTGAGCGCCGATGCCGAGATTGCACGCCTCTCGGCTCTCGCGGAACAGGCCATCGGTGAAGGCGCGCTGGCTACGGCGATCCGCCTTCACGAGCGGGCCAAGAGCCGTGTCGCGGAACTTGAAGGCAGCGTCCGCGACGCCGCCGCCAGCGCGCGCGACCGGCTCATCGAGTTCTCGGCCGTCCTTGCGCGCAGCGCCGACACCTATGTCCTGGCCTTCGACCATCTCCGCGCTGCCGAGGATTATGCGCGCGCGCATGATCTCGTCGCGGAATGGGACTGGCCGCTCGCGTTCGGCTACCGTCTGCGGCAGGGGCAGGTGCTGACCGAGCACGGCGCCCATTTCGCCGACGCCGGCGCTCTTCGTCAGGCGATCGCCGCGTTGGAGGCCGCGCTCGACGTCGCGGTGCGTCACCTCGGTCCTCACCAGCAGGCGTTGGCTCACAACAATCTGGGCATTGCTCTCGCGGCGGTTGGCAAGCTGGAACCGGGCACGCAGGGTCTTCTCGCGGCCGCGGCCGCCTATCGTGCGGCGGAGGCGAACTGGTCGCGCGAACTCGATCCTCTGAATTGGGCGACTCTGCAGCTAAATCTGTCGTCCACCCATTTCAATCTCGGGCTGCGCGAGAGCGGGACCGAATCGTTTGAGGCGGCGGTCCGGGCCGCGCGGCTTGCCCTCCTTGAAGCCACCGAGGAGAACGACCCGGAAGGCTGGAGCAAGGCGCAGAACAATCTCGCCAACGCGCTCGCCATGATCGTCTTCCGGACCGGCGAGACCGGCGGCGTCGACGAAGCGATCGCCGCGTTCGAGGCGGCCAGCCGCGGCTTCGCACGCGACCGCCATCCGCTGATCTGGGCGACGATCCGCAACAATTTGGGCAGCGCCTATCAGGTGAAGGCGCGCACCGAAATCGGCGCGGCCAGTCTGGAACTGGCGATCACCGCCTTCCGGGAAGCGCTTCAGGAACGTCGGCGGGAGATCGTGCCGGTACCGTGGGCCGGAACGACCTACAATCTCGGAATTGCGTTGCGTACGCTCGGCGACCGCATCGATTCCGTCGATCTCATCGAACAGTCGGTCGACCTGCTGCGTGCGGCGCTCGAGTTCCGGTCGCGTGGCAATGCGCCGCTGCTATGGGCCGACACTCAGATCGCCCTCGGCAACACGCTCCGCCTGCTCGGTACGCGCGGCGCCGATCCCGCACGGCTCGAGGGCGCCATCGAAGCCTATCGGCTGGCGCTGCTGGAAGCGACGCGCGAACGCGCGCCCGCCGCGTGGGCCGGCGCCATGTCCGGCATCGGCGATGCGCTGCGGATCATCGGCGACGTTCGCGGCGACGAAGCGCTGATCGCCCAGGCGGCTTCCACGCTCGAAGCAGCGATCGAAGACCTGGACGGGCATTCGGCGCGGATTTCCCGGGCCAACGCCCATGCCTATCTCGCCGACGCATACCGGAGTCTTGGCGTCATCGGGGGCGACCGGTCCATGCTCGTGAGGGCGCGGGACGCGGCGCGGTCCGCCTTTGAGGATCTTGAGGGCGTCAACCCCCATGACCTGAACCGCGCCCAGGCGGCATTGGGGCGGGCCCTGCTGGCGCTCGGCCGCGCGGACGGATCGCACGAGGCCGTCCGGGAGGCGTATGAACATCTGAGCGCGGTCGAGGCGTTCCATCGGGCGAGCGGCAATCGGTCTGGCTGGATCGAGGCCGCGGCGGCAGTCGAACAGGCGCGAAACCAGCTGGCGGCGATGCCCTGACGCGGCGATGCCGTGACGACGACCCCCGGCGACGGCTGGACCCTTCGGACCGCGATGGTGGAGCAACCTGTGTGGCCCCATTTCCGGGGTTCCCACACCCCCTGCCCTCCCCTATAAGGCCGGCCTAGCCTGACACCAGAATCGCGTCACGGGCCGGCGGGAAATCCCCGTCCGGCCTTTCCGCGCAAGCTTTCCCCGCAATGCGTCAGCGCGCAAGACAGAGAACCGCGACGCGTCAGCGCGCAAGACAGAGAACCGGATCGCCGCCCAATGCCGAAGAGAACCGACATCAAGTCGATCCTGATCATCGGGGCCGGCCCCATCGTCATCGGCCAGGCCTGCGAGTTCGACTATTCCGGCACCCAGGCCTGCAAGGCGCTCAAGGCCGAGGGTTTCCGCGTCATCCTGGTCAACTCCAACCCGGCCACCATCATGACCGACCCGGAGCTCGCCGACGCCACCTACATCGAGCCGATCACGCCCGAGGTGGTGGCCAAGATCATCGCCAGGGAGCGGCCGGACGCGCTTCTGCCCACCATGGGCGGCCAGACGGCGCTCAACACGGCGCTGTCGCTCCGCCGCATGGGCGTGCTGGAACGCTACGGCGTCGAGATGATCGGCGCGGACGCCGCGGCCATCGACAAGGCCGAGGACCGCTCGCTGTTCCGCGAGGCGATGGCCAGGATCGGCCTGGAGACGCCGCGCTCGATGCTGGCCAACGCTTCCGAGGCCAAGGACGCCGACAAGAAGAAGCACGAGGCCCGCCGCGCCGAACTCAAGGCCACCGGCGCCGACGACGCCGCGCTCGACGCGCTGGAGACGGAGTGGAACCTCGGCGAGGGCGACCGCAAGCAGCGCTACATCTCCCACGGCATGGGCGTCGCCGCGCAGGCGCTCGACTTCGTCGGCCTGCCGGCCATCATCCGCCCGTCCTTCACCATGGGCGGCACCGGCGGCGGCATCGCCTATAACCGCGCCGAATTCTTCGACATCGTTCAGTCCGGCCTCGACGCTTCGCCCACGACCGAGGTGCTGATCGAGGAGAGCGTGCTCGGCTGGAAGGAGTACGAGATGGAGGTGGTGCGCGACAAAGCCGACAACTGCATCATCGTCTGCTCCATCGAGAACCTCGACCCGATGGGCGTGCACACGGGCGATTCCATCACCGTCGCGCCGGCGCTGACCTTGACCGACAAGGAATACCAGATGATGCGTAACGCGAGCATCGCGGTGCTGCGTGAGATCGGGGTCGAGACCGGCGGCTCCAACGTGCAGTTCGCGGTCAACCCCGCCGACGGCCGGCTGGTCGTGATCGAGATGAACCCGCGCGTGTCGCGCTCCTCCGCGCTCGCCTCCAAGGCGACCGGCTTCCCGATCGCCAAGGTCGCGGCCCGTCTTGCCGTCGGCTACACGCTGGACGAGCTGGAGAACGACATCACCGGCGGCGCCACCCCCGCCAGTTTCGAGCCGTCGATCGACTATGTGGTGACCAAGATCCCGCGCTTCGCCTTCGAGAAGTTCCCGGGCGCGGAGCCGGTGCTCACCACCGCCATGAAATCCGTCGGCGAGGTCATGGCCATCGGCCGCACCTTCCAGGAATCGCTGCAGAAGGCTTTGCGCGGCCTCGAAACCGGCCTGACCGGCCTCGACGAGATCGAGATCCCCGGCCTGCCGCACGGCGCCGGAGTCGACAGCCCCGACGCCCGCAACGCCATCCGCGCCGCACTCGGCACCCCCACTCCCGACCGGCTCCGCATGGTCGCCCAGGCGATCCGCCTCGGCACCTCGCTGGAAGAAGTCCACGCCATCAGCCGCATCGACCCGTGGTTTTTGGACCAGATCGCCGGCATCCTCGCGATGGAAGCCCGCATCCGCGAGCACGGCCTGCCCGGCGACGCCGAGAATTTGCGCATGCTGAAATCCATGGGCTTTTCCGACGCCCGCCTCGGGTCATTGGTCAATTCCGACGCCGAAGCCGTTCGGACGATTCGCGAAAAGCTCGCAGTCCACCCGGTCTACAAGCGCATCGACACCTGCGCGGCCGAGTTCGCCTCGCCCACCGCCTACATGTACTCGACCTACGAGACACCCTTCGCCGGTGCGCTGGCCGACGAGGCTTTGGTCTCCGACCGCAAGAAAGTGGTCATCCTCGGCGGCGGCCCGAACCGCATCGGCCAGGGCATCGAGTTCGACTATTGCTGCTGCCACGCCGCCTTTGCCCTCGCGGAGGCCGGCTACGAATCCATCATGGTCAACTGCAATCCGGAGACCGTCTCGACCGATTACGACACCTCCGACCGCCTCTATTTCGAGCCGCTGACGCCCGAGGACGTGCTGGAGATTCTTCGCGCCGAAAAGGCCGCCGGCACGCTGCACGGCGTCATCGTGCAGTTCGGCGGCCAGACTCCGCTGAAGCTCAGCCAGGCGCTGGAAAAGGCCGGCATCCCGATCCTCGGCACCTCGCCCGACGCGATCGATCTCGCCGAGGACCGCGACCGCTTCCAGAAGCTGCTCTTCCGCCTCGGGCTGACCCAGCCGAAGAACGGCATCGCCTGGTCGGTCGAGCAGGCGCGCACCATCGCCGGCGAGCTCGGCTTCCCGCTGGTCGTGCGCCCGTCCTACGTGCTCGGCGGCCGCGCCATGCAGATCATCCACGAGGAGCACCAGCTCCAGTCCTATCTGCTCGACACCGTGCCCGGCCTCGTGCCGGAGGAGATCAGGCAGAAATACCCCAACGACAAGACCGGCCAGATCAACACGCTCTTGGGCAAGAACCCGCTGCTCTTCGACACCTATCTCACCGACGCGATCGAAGTGGACGTCGACTGCCTCTGCGACGGCGAGGCGACCTACGTCTCGGGCATCATGGAGCACATCGAGGAGGCCGGCATCCATTCGGGCGACAGCGCCTGCTCGCTGCCCGTCCATTCGCTCGACCCGGCCCTCGTCGACGAGCTGGAGCGCCAGACGGCGGCTCTGGCGAAGGCGCTGAAGGTCGGCGGGCTGATGAACGTGCAATACGCCGTCAAGGACGGCACGATCTACGTGCTGGAGGTCAACCCCCGCGCCTCGCGCACCGTGCCCTTCGTGGCGAAGACGGTGGGCAAGCCCATCGCCAAGATCGCGGCGCGCATCATGGCCGGCGAAAATCTCGACGCCGCCTTCGCCCATTACGGCGCAAAGCCGGACCCCCGGAAGCTCGGCCACATCGCGGTCAAGGAGGCGGTGTTCCCCTTCGCGCGTTTCCCCGGCGTCGACATCCTGCTCGGCCCCGAGATGAAATCGACGGGCGAGGTCATGGGCCTCGACCGCGATTTCGCGCTCGCCTTCGCGAAATCGCAGCTCGGCGCGGGCGTCGACCTGCCGCGCTCGGGCACGCTCTTCGTCTCCGTGCGCGACGAGGACAAGCCGCGCGTGCTTCCCTCGGTGAAGAAGCTCGCCGACCTCGGCTTCCGCGTGCTCGCCACCTCGGGCACCGCGCGCTTCCTGCACGAGAACGGCGTCGAGGCGGAGAAGATCAACAAGGTGCTGGAAGGCCGCCCACACATCGAGGACGCGATCCGCAACCGCCAGGTCCAGCTGGTCATCAACACGACCGACGGCCAGAAGGCGCTGTCCGATTCGAAGTCCCTCCGCCGCGCGACGCTGATGCAGAAGGTGCCCTACTGCACGACCATGGCCGGCGCCGCCGCGACCACACAGGCCATCGCGGCGCTGAAGGCGGGCTCGCTGGAAGTGAGGCCGCTGCAGGGGTATTTTTAGCTGAGCGACCAAACATTCTCTTTGCAGGAAAAGTCTCTCGAACTATGCTTTTCAAATGACTGGGGACAACGCAGCAGACGCCGTACAACCGCCGCCGGTACAGCCACCTCGGCCCCAAACGGTGCCGACAAAATCACTAAGGCCAAATCCCCACAACCCGCGGATGCTTTTCGATGAAGAGCCTTTGCAGACGCTTGAGGCGTCTATTCGGAAGGTGGGCATACTGGTCCCGCTCACCGTCTATCAGGCAAGTGGCTCCAAACAGTACACAATTCTTGACGGCCAGCGCCGCTGGATTTGCGCGCAACGCATAGGTCTTCCTCAGGTACCAATCAATGCGGTGACGGAACCCTCTCTCGCGCAGAACATCGTGACGATGTTCCAGATACATAAGCTTCGGAAAGATTGGGAGCTTATGCCTACCGCCTTAAAGCTTGGTGTCCTCATGGACACCCTCGACGAGCGTGGCGACGCCGCGTTAGCTGACCTGACTGGCCTCGACGTCGCCGTCGTCAGCCGGTGCAAGAAATTGCTGTCATTCGAGGCTGAGTATCAAGACCAAATGCTCGACCCGGAACCCGATCGTCGCCTAAACGCCGATCTGTTTATTGAAATGTATCCGATCGTCACTGACCGCTCGGTTAGAAGTGCGGACTGGTTCAATCGACGAAAAATGATCGATGCTTTCATCAGAAAGTATCGTGAGAAAACATCTGGATTTCGTGCGGTAACAGATTTTCGTAAGATAAAATCGTATCTAACGCTTGCACGAAAAGTGGATAGAGTCGAGGATGTGCTCGGACGCCTTCAACAGCTTATTGAGAGTGATCAGGTCAACATCTCTGACCTGGAAATTGAAGCTGCACGAATACACCGCGAAGCCGAAACTCTAGCACGAACGCTGGGACGATTAAGACTAGATATCGTTGAAATCGATCCGGATAGCTTTGCGGCAGAAGAAAGCCTTTGGATTGAGATTGAAAAACTACTTGTCGCGCTCCGAGAAAAATTAGCTGAAGCCGAAAGGCGCTCAGTTTGAATAGCTCAAACACCGAAGAACAACCACTTGCAACAGAGGCTCAGCTGACCGCCTGGGTTGGGCGATTCTCAGCATACAGAAAGGCCCCCTCGAGAGCTGATCTGCTGGCCTGGCTGGGGCAATTCGACGTTAAGCATATGCCTTTGGCTCACAGACTGCTCGATGCAGTTGTCATAGTACCGGAGATTGACGCGCACTACGGCTATAAGAACGCACTGAACAACTTAGAAGGCTGGAACCGGAAGATTGAGCTTCGGCAGGGGAGGTGGTTTTTCGTCGGGGTCGGCAGTGCCGGCGAAAGTGGTCCTGCAATGCTTCGGATGTTTCGCGAAGCTAACGGGATGACCTCCGATAGCTGGCAACGTTTTTTTGTTACAGCCAAAGAGCTTCCTGGATTAAACCTTAGCGCTTACGACAGTGTCGTATTCGTGGACGACTTCGCCGGGACCGGTACACAAGTAGTAAATTATTGGCCGATTTTGGCTGAATTGGTGGCATCGGAAGCTAGATGTCATTTGATTTTGACTGCCGCGACAGAATATGCTGCGAAGAAAATTTCAGACAAGACCGAATTGATATTACATTGCTCAATAATTCTCGAAGAGGGAAGCAATCTGTTTTCGGAATCGAGCAAACTGTTTAGCAAAGATGAAAGGGTGGCGCTGGATCACTATGGTAACAAGGCCTGGAGCGCGCACCCGAGGGGCTTTGGAGGCTGTGGTGTGGCGCTAGTCCTTTCACACAAAACCCCAAACAATAGCCTACCCGTTTTGCATGCGAATCATGATGGTTGGGTCGGCCCGTTCCCAAGAAACTTGATCCAGCGATAACTTTCTAAAATGATCGAAAGAGTGCCTCCTTCACTCGGCCACGCTTGCTTGAGTCGGACGCCAGCGTTGACGATCGCTCCAACTCGGTGACCGAGAAGTCGGAATACAAAGCTACAATGTCAGGGTGTAGCGCGTTGGACACCACCACATAGGCCCCCTTGTTAGCAAGCTTGTTGGCTCTTATCGCCAATCGCTCTTGGTCTTCCCAACGGAAAAGCCGTTCGTTCCAATCCCTGAAGCCGTTGAAATTATGTTTCGTCACGTAGGGGGGATCCAGAAAAACAAGATCGCCGGATCTGACACTTCTCAATGCTATCTCAAAATCGCAGCTTCTGATGGTTACCTTCCGTGACGACAGCGCCCTTGAGCAGCAGAATAGATTGGTACGATCAAACAAGAAGTCAGTCTGCGGAAGCCCATAGGGAACATTGAATTCACCTTTTGCATTCACCCGGTATAGTCCGTTCCAGCAAGTCTTATTTAGATAAAGAAATTCCGCAGCCCTCTCTGGATAATCGGCTGATCTATTTCTTCGAAGTTCGTAGAAAAACTCCTTCGAAGGTTTAAGTGGTTCGAGAAAACGGGCGATATCTCTGCTGTGGTCTCTTACGCTTTTCCATGCATTGATGAGCTCTGAACTGGCATCCGATAAGGTTGCCCTTCGAGGCTGCAGCGCAAAAAAAAGTGCGCCGGAGCCTAGGAAAGGCTCATAGTATCGACCGTATGTTGCTGGAAGTAATGGCAACATCTTATCCAGAAGACGTTGTTTCGAGCCCGCCCAGCGAAGGAACGGACGCGTCTTGCCTTGTGGCCCATCCGATCGGGCGGCGCGTTTTGACTCGATTTTCGTTTCAAACATCGTGTCAGTGTCTAGCAACGAACCGCCGCGGTGCAAAGTGCCGTGCGGCATAGATCGTCGGCTTCCGCAATCAGTATCCTATTCGCGCGACCGCAAACAGCGTGCTGTTCTCCCCCGAACCAAATCCTCCGTCCCCGCGCTTCTGCCCTTTCAGCAGGACCCACCCCATGCCCTACATCGAAGGATTCGTGCCCGCCGTGCCCACGGCCGCCAAGGAGGTCTCCATCAGGCACGCGACCGAGGCGGCCGCCCATTTCAAGAAGCTCGGCGCGACGCGGCTGGTGGAGTGCTGGGGGTGAGACGCCGGTTCGCGCAGCGAATGCATCGTGCCGGTGGCCGATGGAAGGCGTCGAACGGGCGGGAGCTGCCGGAGGCAGCGGGTCCCGCCCCGACGTGTCGAGAAACCTCTCTGGCCTTATCGCGTTTCCCGCTCTCATTAGAGGAGTGATCCCATGCCCTATATCGAAGGTTTCGTCGCGGCCGTGCCCAAGGCCAATAAGGAAATCTACATCAAGCACGCGACCGAGGCGGCCGCCTACTTCAAGAAGCTCGGCGCGACGCGGCTGGTGGAGTGCTGGGGCGACGACGTCTCCAGGGGCGAGATTACCGACTTCTACAAGGCGACGCCCTGCAAGGACGACGAGGTGCCGATCTTCTCCTGGGTCGAATATCCCGACAAGGCCACGCGGGATGCGGCGAACAAGCAGATGGCCGAGGACTACAAGCCCGGCACGGAAATGCCGTTCGATGCGAAACGCATGTTCTGGGGCGGCTTCGAGCAGGTGGTGAACGAGTAGCGCAGCGCGCTCCCTCCCCCTCGAGGGGAGGGTGCCGAGCGCAGCGAGGCGGGTGGGGTACGAGCGGCCGGCCTCGGCGCTATCTTGTCACCGTCGGAAGGGCGTGCCCTTCATAGGCGACCCCACCCGGCCGGCCTTTGGCCGGCCACCCTCCCCTCAAGGGGGAGGGAGCGCGTCGCGCTACGCGCCCCTCATCCTGAGACGCCCTCGCCTAGGGCCAGCGCGAAGGACGCACAGCGTCGGTGGACAAACTTTCCACCCACCCCCAGCCATTTCAATCACTTCCACAAATTATCCGCCCGTTTTCTCCACCACCCCGCAGACCGCCCTTACAATAGCCCCGTCGTTTCCACCGGGATCGCTGTTCGCGACGGTGACCAGCGGGAGACGACCGGCGCCTCCGGGCCGTCCTCGTAAGGCGGCTCTGGGGAGGTTCCGCCGAAGGTTCCCCTGCGGGCATTAGGACCCGTGCGTGCCGGACGGTTGCACTTAACCCCGTCCAGGTCGCCACCCTGCCATCAGATCGGCCGGGCGGTGACCCAGACGGGGGAAGCGGATCGGGCGGGTGCCAAAAGTCGCCGGACGGGCGGCCGTGAGGTCGCACACATAAACTTAGATGAGCGACCCCGTGGCCGCCCGTCTTCCCGACCCTTCGAGGTCAGCTCTTTGAAATGGCCAGACCGGAAACGGGGCGTGGCAACGGGAGGCGATGACCGAAGCGCAACCCATCCACTTCGTCATCCTCGGGCGACCGGAGCGAAGCGAAGGGAGACCCGGGGATCCATGCCTGAACGGAGACACCAAGCCGGCGGTCCCGGAAAACCCCGCCCCATGCGCCCGCACCGCCTCGCCACGCCGTTAACCCCATCCCCCACCCTCCGGTTGTCGCCGCCCCGTCCCTTTCGCTACAACACCCGTCATGGACCGCCCGACCCGCCGCGACCTGCTCGTCGCCGCCCCGATGCTGACCTATCTCCTGCTCGCAGGCCGCGGGGCGCGCGCGCAGCAGTTCGCCGGCCTCGACGCCTCCTATGCCGAGATCGGCGCAAAGTTTCCGCCGCGGCCGAGCGTCGGCAACGTGTCGGGCAGCGCCGTCGACCTGCCGGTCTTCGTGCACCTCGCCGCGCAGGCGCCGGCCACGCTCGTCGCCTCCTTCGACGGCGCCATCGGCACCATGGAGAACGCCCGCATCGTCTCGGCCTCGTCCGACTATCTTGAGTTCCGGCACGCCGGCGCGGGCGGCCGCATCGAGGTGGCGACGGTCGAGATGGCCGCCGACGTCTCGAACGACCACTCGATCGCCGGCGTCCTGTCGGTGTCGATCGAACGGGATCTGCGGGTCGGCGCGGAACTCGTGAGCAACGGCGCCCTGTCGGTCAGCCAGTTCCGCCGGCAGATGAAAGTGCTGCGCGACCAGCGCGAGCTCCTCATCGCCGAGGAAAAGCGCACCAGGGGCGGCGGCGCCATCTACCTGCCGATCCAGAGCCGCGTGCGCCGCACGGGCAGCGCCGAGACCGAGCGGCTCGAACAGGAGATCGCGCTGCTCAGGACCGAGCTAGAGACCGTTCAGCGGCGCGTCGCCGAACTGTCGCATTTCATCATGACGAACTGAAGATGAAGAAACGCCTCGCCGCCCTCGCCCTCTTCGCAACCCTCGCGTTCGCCCTTCCGTCGGCCGCGCAGGCGCCCGCCGACCGGAGCGACGAGACCCTGATGACGTGGTACGGCGCGACGCTGCGCCAGGCCTACCGTTCGGGCGAGACCGCCGCGCTCGACGCCGACGCCTTTCTCGCGGCCGAGGAAGAACTCGACCGCCGGGGGCTGATCACCACCGAGAACCTTTCCGAGATCGAGCGCGGCATCGTCTATGTCGGCATGCCGCTCGCCCAGGCGCTCGCCTCCATCGACGGGCTGGAGGAGGTCGACACGCTGGTCCTGAAAGGCCATCTGATCCGCTCGTTCCGGGGCCCGACCTCCGTCAAGCTCGGCAGCCGCGAGCGCTTCGACACCTTCATCGCCTGCGACGACAGGATCGTCACGCTCTACGCCGCCTCGGGGCTGATCACGGCCGAGACCTACAACCAGACCTTCGGCAGCGGCCGCATCCGCTTCCAGACGAATTTCGCGAAGGACTTCTGGACGTCAGCCGACTTCGAGCCGCGCATCCGCGGCAACCGGGAGTTCAGGAAACCCGGCCACTACGGCGACAGAAGGGAGCACCGCTGGTCGCTGTTCTCCAACAATTCGGGCGTGTTCGTGAAACCGTCGGACTGGCACGCGACGGGCGCGACCAGCTACCGCCCGAAAGGGCGCGGGGTCGACATCAACGACATGATGAACGGCCACATCCGCAAGGGCGGCAGCGTCTGCTGAGCGGTGAAGGCGGCTTAGTGCCCGCCCTTTTCCGCCTTCGCGGCCTCGGCCATCTTCGCCTCGGCGGCGGCGTAGGCCCTGTTGTCGGCGGCGATGATCTCCGCCTCGATGTATTCGCACGAGACGTCGGTTATGGTGCCCATGCGCCGGTTGGCCGCCATCCAGGAAAGGTTGGCGAGCAGGCCGTCGGCGCCGGCCTCTTCGTTGGCCGCGGTCTCCAGCGCGCCGATATTGCCCACCTTGCCGCACATCGCGCGAGTCAGCTCCGACAGGGCGAAGGAGTAGATGAAGGAAGTCTCGGCCGCCGTCTCCCGCGCCATCCGCGCGGCGAGCCCGGCATCGTGGCCGCTCTGGTGAGCCTCGTCGTGGCCATCGGCATGTGCGGTCGCCTCGGCCGGCGCGGTCATGAACATCGTCCAGCCGGCATAGCCTGCGCCGCCGAGGACCAGCGGCGCGAGCGCGAACAGGGCGAGCTTCAGCTTGGAGCGCTTCTTCGGCGCATCCCCGGAGTCCGAAGCGGCCGGCGCCGCCTTGTCTTTCTTCTTCGCCACTGTCGCTCTCGCCCCGCGCTGATCACGCGGACCCGGACGGAAGGTCGCCAGAACCCGCCATCGAAAGTCCGCCGACTGGATGTCCGTGATCCCTACCACCGACCCCGTTAAGGCGTCGTGCCGTCGATCGCGACAATTCGAGCAATCAGCGGTTCCGGGGGTCGCCGGGGCGATCCGAAGGCGAACGTCAGCTCGATGGGTTCACGTTGATGTAGATGATCTTCCAGAAACCGTTCTCCTTGACCAGCCGGTACTCGATCGGCGTCACGCCGCCGCTGGAGGAGGTGAGCGATCCGCGCAGATAGCCTTCGTTGTTCTTGATGTTGCGGTTCGGGAAGGAATGGTCGGCGGCGTCCTTGAGGATCGGATATTCGTCGACGAACTTGCCGAACGCCTCTTTCGTCGTCGACTGGCGGAACGCTTCGGATGTCTCGGCATAGGCCGCGTCCATGTCGCCGGCCTTCAGCGCGGCAAGCTGGCGCGCCACCGGCTCGACCAGGACGCTCGTCCAGGAAATGACGAGGTAGACGATCGCCGCGATGACCGCCGCTACGATCGCGGTGACGATAAGCGTGATTTTCAGCCAGCGTGGCATGGCATAGCCCCCAAGTTTGCCCTCGTCTAGAAAAGCCCAGCGCGCGCCAGCGGGCAATAGGGATCAGGCCGAGGGTCGCTTTCGGGTGCGGTCCCGGCCGAGCCCGGTCTCGTCGAGCAGGCCCCGGCGCTTGGCGTCGTAATAATAGCCCCGCGAGTAATACCGCACCGCCAGATCGTGGTTGCCGCCAGCGACGAGGTAGGCGCCCCTCAGGTAGCGTACCGCGTAGTTGAGGTTGGTCTCGGCGTCGAGCAGCCCGTTCGCGGTTCCGCGATATCCCATGCCCCGCGCCGTGTCGTGGCGGATCTGCATCAGTCCCCAATACGGTCCGTTGCGAGCCGCGGGATCGAAGTTGCTCTCGCGCTTGACGACGCGGCGCACCAGTTCCTCCGGCACGTCGTAGTGGGAAGCGTAGCGCGCGATAAGTACGTCGAGTTCCGCCGAGCGCACCCCGACGGGGCGCCCGAAGGGTGCGAAGGCCGCGGGCTGGATCAGCGGCGCGGAGAGCGCCGAAACCATCGCCGATGGCGCCGCGGCCACTGCATCGACGCCGCGGTCAACCAGTTCCGGCAGAGCGGCAACCGCGTCCGGAAGCGCAAGTTCGAGGCCGGTGCCGTCCGCGGGCGCCAGCGACAGCGCCGGGTCGCCCGCGGATACGCATCCACCCAGGGCGATCAGCGTCGCGCAGGCGGTCAGACGAAAGATGGGGTGGCTTCGGTGCAAGACGAGCCGGGCTCCGCGAACTCCATTGAGGCAGGCTCCTATCTCAGCCGGGCGAAGCTCGCAACGCCGCCCATCTCAGCCGATCGTCCCCTCACCACGGCAAATCGTCGTCCGAGATGGGCTCGCACTTCAGCACCGCACATTGGCGCGTATCGCTTGCCGGCACGCCGGCGACCCGCGTCACCTCGCCGTGAGCGCAGAAGCCGCGATGCGCGACATAGCGATCATAGAGCGTCATTCCCGACCTCGAAGAAGGATAACGCAGGATCACCGCGCCCTCGTTCCGCACCACGGACTGGACGTTGTCGCAGGACATGCCCTTCGAATTGTAGCGCGAGATCGCGGACGCTTCGGCGGTGACCAGCGCCAGGCAGGCCGCAAGGATCAGGCTTCGCATGGAAATCTCCCTTGTCCCGGCGGCCGACAGCCGCCTCGCCCCCAATGTTTGTCGGAAACGCGGCGGTATTGCGGCTTCGATCGGATCGGGTGACGAAGGCCCGATCGGTGGTAGAGTCGCGACGTCGGAATCGCTGGAGGGATGGCCTTGTCGAAGGAACGTGTCGGATTTGTTGGCGTCGGACTGATGGGCCACGGCATGGCGAAGAACATCGTCACCAAGGGGTTTCCGTTGACGGTGATCGCACATCGCAACCGCGCACCGGTCGACGATCTCGTCGCATGCGGGGCGAGCGAAGCCGCGACTCTGGGCGAACTCGCCCGGTCGAGCGACATTGTCGTGCTGTGCGTGACCGGAAGTCCGGAAGTCGAGGCGACTGTTGCTGGTCTGGCGGGTACGGGCCGCCCCCTCGTCATCATCGATTGTTCGACCAGCGATCCTTCCTCCACCGTCCGGCTGGCGACCCACTATGCGACGCAGTCGATCACACTGGTCGATGCTCCCCTCTCTCGCACTCCGGCCGATGCCGAGGCCGGGACGCTGGACGTGATGGCTGCCGGCGACGACGACATCTACGAGCGTATCCGCCCGGTCATCGAGACCTTCGCCGGCCGCATCGTGCGCACCGGGCCGGTGGGCAGCGGGCACACCATGAAGCTCATCAACAATTTCGTGGCGATGGGCTATGCCTCGCTCTATTCGGAAGCGCTGGCCCTCGGCGCCAAGGCCGGCATCGCACCGGCTGTTTTCGATGCGGTCATCCGCGGCGGCCGCATGGATTCGCCGTTTTACCAGACGTTCTCCAAATGGGTGCTGGAGCGGGACCGCAACGCCCACCGCTTCGCCATTCGCAATGCCCTGAAGGACATGACGTATCTCGCTGGTTTCGCCAATTCGGCCGGCATCGCCAATCCGCTCGGCGCGGCGGTACGCAACGGCTTTGCCCTGGCCGTCGCCCAAGGCCGAGGCGATGACTACGTGCCGATGCTGTCCGATGTTGTGGCCGATCTGAACGGCGTGTCGCTCGAGCCCGCGCAAGGAGGGGCTTGATTTTGGGCGCGTGATACCTCATATGCGCAACGTTGATGTTTTTCGGCCGATCGACCCTGGCCTCGCGATGATGTCGCGTTCGTGCAGTCTTTCCCAAAAATCTCGATGATACCGCCAGCATGTTCGCTGGCATTCGTTAAACGTTGCGACCGAAGGAAGGAATACGCGACATGGCAACTGGTACGGTCAAGTGGTTCAACGCCACCAAGGGTTTCGGCTTCATTCAGCCTGACAACGGCGGCGCGGACATCTTTGTCCACATTTCCGCCGTCGAGCGGGCCGGCATGAGGACCCTCAACGAGGGCCAGAAGGTCAATTTCGAGATCGAGCAGGACCGCCGCACCGGCCGGTCCTCGGCGGGATCTCTGACGCAGGCAGCCTGACGTAGCGCGGCGCGCCGGGCGAAGGCCCGAAAGCGCGCGGCAAGTCACGGATGTACTGGCGGCCGGGCGCGAAGCGCCGACGGGTTCGTCGGACTGGACGCAGCGGATTGCTGCCAGGTCCGGAGCAGAGCCCGAAACGTCAGGATTGCCAGCAGGAAGGCGGGGTATCTCCCCGCCTTTTTCCTTTTTGAACCACCGAGGTCCGTCTACCCGAAAAGCGGAACGATCTTTCCGACCCGTGAGCGAAGTCGGTCCGCATCGAGCGGCGGGAGGTCAAAAAGTGTTCCGGCCAGGCCGGGCGCGGCAAGCAGCACCCCCTGCAGGCAGTCGGCGCCCGCGTCGAGTGCAAGCGACAGTTCCGGCGGCTGGCCGATGCCGCTGACGAGGACTCGCGCGCCACGCTCGCGCAGGGCTGCGAACATTGCCCGGACCAGCGGGAGCACCGCGGCCGCCGACAGTAGGGCGAGCCGGGAGACCGCGACACGCACGAAGTCGGGTTTGATGATCGCCAGCCTTTCCGGCGAGGTGAACACAGGGGCGCTTTCCTCAGTGGCCAACCCCATCCCGGAAGAGCGCACCACGTTCACATAGGACGCAAGTGTCTCCTCGCTGACGTCGGAATGTCCCCGCAGAACCCAAACCATGCGGTTCGTGTCGATTTCCGTAGCCCTGAGGCGGCCTTCGATCGATCTCGCTTCCTCCGCCACGACCGAAGGTCCGTGCGGCCTTCTGACGTCGAACGCGACGAAGAGCTGCAGATCGGGCGAGTCCAGGGTTTCCAGGTTGCCGACGTGGAGGGCGCGGTCGAGCCGGTCCAGGGCCGGCAGTTCCTCATCGAGAACCGCTCGCCTGAACTGCTCCGACAAGGCGGCGCCGTCGACATAGGGAAGCGTGCGCCCTTCGACCGCGAAGGGCACCAGCCGCTCACGGTCGCGCAGATAGACTGGCTGGAACACCGACTTCAGCCTGAATGCTCCCCACAGACCGGTATGTATGCCCGCCTCGTCGATGCGGATGTCGCGGGAACGCTGCTGCGCCCTCGTCGCCGCCTGGCCGCTCATGTCGCGGCCCTCCTGCCAAACGGGCGGACTTCGCCCTTCGGCTTGCGGTGAGGCTGGCTTTGCGGCGATGCGGCGCCATCCACGGATGGGGCGACGCTCGCGCGAGGGACGAACTCCGTGAAATCGCCCGGCGCGATCTGAGGCCGCGCGATCACGAAGCCCTGCACCAGCGATGCGCCAGACCGCTCCGCGAGGTCGAGCTGCCAGGGTTCCTCGATCCCCTCGAAGACCGTGCGGATGCCCTGGTCGTTGAACGTCGAGACCATCGTCGAGAGCAAGGCGAAGCCAGGGCCGGATTCCATCAGCCGCGTGATCCAGTGCGCGTCGAACTTGACGATGTCCGGCTTAAGTTCCTTGATGCGCTGACTGTCGGACCAGTCGGCGCCATAGTCGTCCACGGCAATGCGAAAGCCATGGTTCTTGAGCGCCTCGACGAAACCCAGCAGCGCCTGTGGCGATGCCGATTTCTTCTCGGTGACCTCGCACACCACCCGCGACGGATCGATATCGGCCTCGTGCAGCACGAGGCGCATGTCGCGCAGCGCGCCGTCGGCCACGCTCCGCTCGACGAACACCGAGGGGTCGAAATTGACGAAGACCGACGCGAATCGCGGAATGCAGGCCCCGGCGTTCAGGAGGTGCAGCGTCCGCGACAACGTCTCGACGTGGAGCCGGTCGCCGGGCGGAACGAGACCGAAGAACTGTCCCGGAGAGACTGCCTCGCCATCGCGAAAAGGTCGGATCAACCCCTCGAACGCCTCCAGTGCGAGCCTGCCGTCGCGAAACGCGAAGATCGGCTGAAACGCGCTGTGCAGCGTGAAGACACCCCACACGCCCGTGGCGATGCCGTCGTCCTGCCTGATGATGTGGGCGAGCCCGATGCTGCGCGACACGGGGGGTGCGGTCTCCGCGCGGGAAGGAAAGGCCGCAGCGTGCCATGCAAGGCTTTATCGCCCATTAACGGGTGGCGCCCGCCTCATCGTGCCAATTCGGCCGGCGCGAACCTTGCGTAACGCGCGACGATGGACCATGAAGGCGCGCCTGCCGCAGGGCGGGTATCCTTCGTTCCCTGGAGACGGGTCAGATGGCCTTCCTTGCCGACATCCTTTCGCGCGTAAAGCCCTCCGCGACGATCGCGGTCACCCAGAAGGCGCGGGAGCTCAAGGCAAAAGGCCGCGACGTGATCGGTCTGGGGGCCGGCGAGCCTGATTTCGACACACCGGACAACGTCAAGGAAGCGGCGATCGCAGCAATCCGTCGCGGCGAGACCAAGTATCCGCCGGTCTCGGGCATCGGACCGCTGCGCGAGGCGATCACGGCCAAGTTCAAGCGCGAGAACAACCTCGACTACAAGCCGGAGCAGACCATCGTCGGCACCGGCGGCAAGCAGATCCTGTTCAATGCCTTCATGGCGACGCTGAACCCCGGCGACGAAGTCATCATCCCGCGACCTTACTGGGTGAGCTATCCGGAGATGGTGGCAATCTGCGGCGGCACGTCCGTGTTCGCCGAGACGTCCATCGCCAACGGCTTCAAGCTGACGGCGGCGGAACTCGAACGGCGCATCACGCCCAAGACGAAGTGGCTGCTCATGAACTCGCCGTCCAACCCGTCCGGCGCGGCCTATACCGAGGCCGAGCTCCGCGCCATTGCAGACGTGCTGCTGAAGCACCCGCATGTCTGGACATTGACGGACGATATGTACGAGCACCTGACCTATGGCGATTTCGCCTTCCGCACACTGGCCGAGGTCGAGCCGAAGCTCTACGAGCGCACGCTCACCATGAACGGCGTGTCGAAGGCCTACGCCATGACCGGCTGGCGCATCGGCTACGCGGCCGGACCGGTCCAGCTCATCAAGGCGATGGACATGATCCAGGGCCAGCAGACCTCGGGCGCCTGCACCATCGCCCAGTGGGCTTCGGTCGAGGCGCTCAACGGACCGCAGGACTT
This sequence comes from Rhizobiaceae bacterium, assembly GCA_050184585.1. GTDB lineage: Bacteria > Pseudomonadota > Alphaproteobacteria > Rhizobiales > Rhizobiaceae > JBFXAF01. The sequence continues at coordinate 70,443 of JBFXAF010000002.1, forward strand.
CGTCCACAGGAACAAGGGGATCTTCCAGGGCCGCCGCGATCTCGTCGTGTCGATGCTCAATCAGGCGAAGGGAATTTCCTGCCCCTCGCCGGAGGGCGCGTTCTACGTCTACCCGTCCTGCGCGGGCACGATCGGCAAGACGGCGAAATCGGGCAAGGTCATACAGACCGACGAGGATTTCGTCGCGGAGCTGCTGGAACAGGAAGGCGTGGCCGTCGTCCACGGCTCGGCCTTCGGCCTGGGGCCGAACTTCCGCATCTCCTACGCCACGTCCGAGGACTTGTTGGAAGAGGCCTGCGCCCGCATCCAGCGCTTCACCAACTCGCTGGATTGAATCTAAATGCTCCCTCCCCTCGAGGGGGAGGAAGAGACCCCTACCACCTGAACCCGACCTTGGCCTGCGCGCCGAAGCTGGTCACGTTCTTCGAGAACTCGCCGGTTGCCGTGAGTTTCGCCGTGACGCTGCCGAAGGCGGCTTCCACACCCGCCTCGAGGAGCGCGGCGTGCCTTGCCGGCTGCGCGCCGTTGATAGTGAAGCTCGCGCCGGGCAGCGCCTGGAAGGCGGCGGTGACCGTGCGGGCGCTGTCGGCGTTCCACACCCAGGCGGCGCGGCTGGTGAGCCTGGCGTTCGAGCCGAGCGCGATCGCCGTGCGCGCGCCGAGCTCGGTGCGGATCGCCGTCTCGGTCTGCGATGCGTAGGCCAGCGCGAAGGGACCGCCCGCCGCCGAGGTTTCGGTGTAGGCCGGCAGCCGATAGGCGGTGGCTTCGGCGGCCGCGAACGGGGTCAGCGCCACGCCGCCGAGGTTGACGCGGTAGCCGGCCTCCAGCCGACCCCCGAAAGTCTGCGCGCCGAAGCGGGCCGACAGCGTATCGCCCGGCACGGCGCGGCTGGTGCGCGTCGCGTGATAGCCATAGGCGAGCGCCGCCGTGACATAGCCGTCGCCGAAATACCCCGTGCCGTGGAGGCCGGCGTTGAAGCTGGTCGCATTGCCCGAGCCGAGCCCGCCGGCCAGCGAGAAGGATGTGCCCGCGCCGCCGAGCGCGAGGCCGATCCTACCGCCGTCGAAGTTCCGGGTGATGCCCGACGCGAGGCCCCAGGTGCGGGCCGACAAATCGGCCGAGCCGACCGTCGCATTGCCGTCCACCTGCTCGCCGCCTCCATAGGCCGAACCCCACAGATGCCAGCGCGTGGCGAAGGCGTTGTCGACTGAATGCGACGAGGATAGCGCAAGGGCGTCGGCCGCCTTGGCAGCGGCGTCCTCGGCTTCGCCCGACAGCGCTGCGAGAGCCTTGAGCGACGACAATGGTCCCGTCTTCCAACGCGCCATGTCGGCACGCACGCCGGCATCGGCCGTGTATTCCAGCGGATCGCCGGCGCTGCCGCCCGCGCCGCCAGAGCCCGCATCGCCGATGAGGTTCAGGAACTGGCTGGTGGCGCCCATGCCGCCGCCCATCGCGCCGGTCGAGACCTCGCCGGTGAGCTGGTTGATCTGGCCCGGAAGCAGGCCGACGAAGGCGCCCGGTATGCCGCCATTGGCGTCGAAGAAGCCGTTGATCGCGCCGGCAACCGCGCTCTGGTTGCCCGTCAGGCCGAGCAGCGGCGAGTAGATGTCGTCGATGATCAGGTAGACGTTGTTGGCGTCGTAGCGCAGGCTCTGCGTCATGCCGTGGGGAACGTTGCCGCTCTCGATCCCGGTGAACTCCGTGCCGCCCAGCCCGCCCTCGGCCGAGAGGATGGTGTGTTCCTTCTTCACGTAATCGCCCGGCTCGTAGATCGTCACGACCTTCGCCCCGGACAGGTCCGCGTCGCCCGGTCCGCCGAGGCCGGCCACCACGTTCGTGCGATCGGCATCGGTCGGCGACACCTCCACCTCGTAGGTGGAGCCTGCCGCGAAGGTGAGGTTGTCCGTGACCGTGATCGTGCCGATCGAGTTGCCCGGAGCCAGCGTGCCGCCGGCGCCGACCATTGTCGAACCGACCGTGCCGCCGCCGGCAAGGAAGCCGCCAAGAACGTTCACACCGCCCGCGACACCGTTCACCACCAGGCCGCCCGCGTTGACCGTCGACATGCTTCCCGCGATCGAACCGCCAGGTGCCACCTCGACAATGCCCTCGTCGATCGTCGTCGCGCCGGTGAAGGTATTCAGACCGGAAAGTGTCAGCATGCCCAGGCCGGTCTTGGTCAGCGACAACGTGCCTGTGCCGTTGGAGAGGCCGCCCGAAAACAAGAAGGACGTTCCATCGCCCCCCACGGACAACGTGACACTGCCGCCGCCGGCAGCGACGGTGCCCGCTCCAGCCAGCGAACCGATGGTCTCGTCACCCTGCAGGTTGAATGTGCCATCGACTGAGACGGCGGCGCTCGCCGACAGCGCACCGCCGCCGGTGGTCAACGTGCCCTCGACCGTGACGAGATCCGACAGCGCGCTGCCCCCGCCATTCACCAGAAGTGTGCCGGTTCCCGCGACCGTGATGCTTCTCGCGCCGGTGATGCTTCCGGTGACCGTCGTGATGCCGGTCTGAACCGTGACAGCGCCCGGACCGTCGAGATCGCCGGCGATCGTGCCACCGGAAAGCGTCTGAGCGCCGGCCGACGTGACCGTCGTGCCGGCGGCGATTGTCGCGCCGCCCGACTGCGAGAACGTCGCCGCAATGATGTCGACCGTCCCGCCCGTCGTGCCGTCCGTCTGGATGAACGCGCCTGTGGTCGTCACCGATCCGGTTCCGTTGATGGCGCCGCCGGTCTGCGTCAGGGAGGTGAGGCCGGTGAACGTGCCGTTCACAGTCAGCGTTGCATCGGTCTGGAAGGTCGAGTCCGAGGTGAGGCTGTCGGTCACCGTGAAGGTGCCGCCGCTGCTGGTAACCGATCCGCTGATCGAGCCCTCGGCGTTGAAGGAACCGCCCAGATGGCTGATCCCTCCGGAAACGTTCCCGGTGCTGGTGTAGGTGCCGGCGTTCAGGGTGACGCCGCTCTCGGTTGTGCCGCTGTTGGTGAAGGTTCCACCGTTGACGATGGCTCCGCCCTGTACCGTGCCGGAGTTTTCGACGGCGCCGGCATTCAGGGTGACGGGGCCGGTCACGAGATTGGTGTTGCTCAGCGTGCCGGCATTCACCGTCGTCATGCCCGTGTAGGTGTTCGCTCCGGATAGCACCAGCGTGCCGGTCCCGGCCTTGGTGATTCCAAGCCCGGCGCCGTCCTGGCCGATGTTGCCCGACAGCGTCAGTTCGTCCGTGCCGTCGACGGTGATCGTGCTGGCCGCGCCCAGCGCAATGTTACCCGCGAGGCTGGACGTGCCGGTCCCCGTCAATGCGTTGCCGCCGCCGAGCCGGACGAACTCCGCACCGATCGCGACGCCCGCAATTGTCAGGTTGCCGCCGTTGCTGACTGTCGTGCCGCCGTTTGTCGAACCCAATGCCCCCGCACTCGCCGCGATCAGCGTGCCCCCGTTCACGCCGATAGACCCGTCGAAGGTATTGGCGCCTGAGAAAGTCTGCGTTCCACCATTCAGATCAACGCCGCCCGTACCCGAAATCGTGCCGCTGAAGTCCGTTGAGCCGTTGGTGATTGACAGCCTGCGCGTACCGAGGTCGACAGCGCCCGCACCGGAAAGCGTGGCGATCGATGCGGTCGAGGTCACCCCGGCGATGCTGAAGTTGGCGCCTGCCGAGACCGCAACTTCGCTCGAATCCGCGATGCTGCCCGCGCCGGAGAGCGCCAGCGTGCCGCCGGTTACCCTCGTTTCCCCGGCATAGGTGTTGGCGGCGCTCAGCGTCCAGGTTCCCGCGCCCTCTTTCACCAGGTCCCCGCCGCCGGAGATGACGCCGGACACGGCGCCGTTTCCGGCCCCGCCGAGCGCCAGGTCGAAGCCGTTGTTGGCAACGGTATTCGACAGGGTCAGCAGGCCGGAATCCGAGTTGACGTACGAATTGTCGGCGAGCGTGATGGCGCCCGCATAGCTGTTGCTGCCGCTTATGTTGCGCAGAGCACCTGCCCCGCCTTCTCCCGTGCCCGCCAGGCTGAGTGCCTCGGCGCCGACGGCTATGCCGCCCTGAAGGGCAAGCGTTGCGCCTGATTGGACGGTTGTCCCGCTTATCGTCGAGCCAAGCCCCGTGGCATGTTGTACGTTCAGTATGCCGGCGCTGATCGTCGTTGCGCCGGTGTAGGTGTTGCCCGCGCTGAGCGTCCAGGTTCCCAAGCCATCCTTCACCAGCGCACCGCCGCCGGAAATGACGCCGCTAACGCCGCCGTTACCCGCGCCGCCCAGCGTCAGGGCAAAGCCGCCATTGTCGATCGCGCCGGATACCGTCAGCAAACCCGAATCGGAATTGACGCGTGACGCCGCGGCGAGCGTGATCTCCCCGCCGTAGCTGTTGTTGCCGCTGATGTTGCGCAGCGCGCCCACGCCGCCGTCTCCCGTGCCTGCCAGGCTGAGCGCCTCGGCGCCGACGGCGATGCCGCCCTGGAGGGAGAGGGTGGCGCCCGCCTCGACGGTCGTCCCGGCGGCGGTCGACCCCAGGCCGGCGTCATCGCGGATGTTCAGCGTCCCAGCGCTGACGACCGTGACCCCGGTATAGCTGTTGTTGCGGACCAGGATCGCCGTGCCGCCTCCAGTCTTGGTGAGGCTGCCGGCTCCAACAATGGGGGCATCCGACTGGAAGGCGCGCACGACGTTCAGGACGGTGTTCGAGTTGAGCGTGATCGTGATGTCGCTAGCAAAGACGAGCGGGCTCGCCTGATGGACATTGATGTCCGCCGTCCCGTCCCCGTCCTCGAAGATGAGTTCCCCGCCAAAAGTATGGCCACTGAAATTGAAGCCGCCTGTCGCCTGATTGGAGATGAGGTTGAGTTCTCCCATCGTGAACGTGCCGGCAACGAAATTGCCGCCGCCGATGTCGATATCGAGCCCGACGTTGTAGGTGCTTGCGGTATTGTGGTTGAAAGTTACAACTGCGCCGACCGAGTTGGGATGTGTCCCCGGCGTCCAACTGACGTCGTCTTCCCAGTGTCCATTCGTCTGCCCGTTCCAGGATTGGGCCTTCACCGAAATCACCGTGAGCGGCAGCGCGCCGATTGCGAGCGCCAGACTGACGCCGACGAGGGCCGTCCCGGCCTCGAGCGTCCGAAAGCGTCGGCTCCGGTCGTCGTCTCGATGTTTCTGCAAGGCCCACCCCTCCTGCAGGTTTCTGAATCAATGAACCTTGATCGCACCGGTTGTACCGGATTGAAACCTCACGTTGGAAGATTTGCACGATGTTTCTCGCAGATGTTGCAGTCGGGACACATGACCCATGTGGGCTGGGTGAAGCTGGCGAGTCATATTGGCTGCTTCTGACAGCGCGGCACAGGCGAAGCTTCGACGATCGACGAATGCCGTCATTGCCTGCGTCGCTGCCACGAACCCCGCCGCCTCGCCCTTGCCCTCGGTCAAATCCCGTGTTTCGATGTCATCATGGCCCCGAACGGCCTTGAGAGCCGTCGCGGCCGCGCGACGGCCGCGGGCCGGCCGCCGCTCATGAAAACCCTTGGGGGAAACGTGAGAGGAGGCCGAACATCATGGGAAAACGCGCCGGAGGGAGACTAGCGGGACCGAAATGCATCGCCATTGTCGGTCCCTTCGCCAGCGGCAAGACGACACTTCTCGAGGCGATCCTCGCCCGAACCGGCGCCGTTCCGCGCCAGAACACGGTCGCGTCCGGCTCGACGGTCGGCGACCATTCCCCCGAAGCCCGCGCCCACCAGATGAGCGTGGAGGCGACCGTCGCCACCACCGAATTCATGGGCGACAGCCTGACCTTCATCGACTGCCCCGGCTCGGTCGAATTCGCCTTCGAGTCCGATCCCGTGCTCGCCGCCTGCGATGCGGCGATCGTGGTCGCCGAGGCGGATGAAAAGAAGATTCCCGCGCTCCAGCTCATCATGCGCAAGCTGGACGAGGCCGGTGTGCCGCGCATCCTGTTCCTCAACAAGATCGACCGCACCGAAGGCGGCGTGCGCGATGTGCTCAAGCTCCTGCAGCCCGCATCGAGCACGCGGCTACTGTTGAGGCAGATCCCGCTGCGCAAAGACGGCGCCGTCGTCGGCTCGATCGACCTGGCGCTGGAGCGGGCCTACATCTGGCGCGAATTCGCCACCAGCGAGATCGCCGAGATTCCCTCGGATGAGAAAGCGCGCGAACTGGAAGCCCGCTTCTCCATGCTGGAGACGCTGGCCGACCATGACGACCACCTCATGGAGCAGCTTCTCGAGGAAATCGATCCGCCACGCGACGAGGTTTTCGATGACCTCGCAGCCGACCTTCGCGAAGGCAGCGTCACGCCGGTGCTGATCGGCACGGCCGAGAAGGGCAACGGCGTGCTCCGCCTCCTGAAGGCGATCCGCCACGACGCGCCGGATGTGACCGCGACCCGCAAGCGCCTCGGCGTTCCCGACGGCGACGCTTTCGTCGGGCAGGTCATGAAGACCGTCCATACCTCCCATGGCGGGAAACTGTCGCTCACCCGCATTCTCTCCGGATCCATCGTCGACGGGTCCGAGGTCGCGCTGCCGGATGGTCGCGCCGGCAAGGTTTCCGGCATGTACAGGATGCTCGGCAAGGATCAGACGAAGATAGCGTCTGCGGCCGTCGGCGATACCGTCGCGCTTGGCAAGGTGGACGACGCCAGGACCGGCGATGCCGTCGTGGCGAAGAAGGCAACCGCCGCGCAGATCGCCCAGTTCACCCCGCCGGAACCCGTTTTCTCGATCGCCTTGCGGCCCAAGGAACGCAAGGACGAGGTCAAGCTCTCGGCAGCGCTGCACCGCATGGCCGACGAGGATCCCTCGCTTCGCCTCAGCCACAATCAGGATACCGGCGAGACGATCGTCTCCGGTCATGGCGAGATGCACCTGCGCGTGGTCGTCGAACGCCTGGAAGGCCGCAACCAGATCCCGGTCGACAGCCATGCACCTGCGATTCCCTACCGGGAGACGATTCGCAAGGCGGTCTCCCAGAGGGGCCGGCACAAGAAGCAGTCCGGCGGCCACGGCCAGTTCGGCGACGTCGTCCTCGACATCAAGCCGCTGCCTCGCGGCTCGGGCTTCCAGTTCACCGAAACGATCACGGGCGGCGTCGTTCCGCGCCAGTACATCCCCTCGGTCGAGGCCGGCGTGCGCGACTATCTGAAGTCCGGCCCCCTGGGATTCCCGGTGGTGGACTTCGCCGTCAACCTGTCGGACGGCTCCTATCACACCGTCGATTCCTCGGACATGGCGTTCCAGATGGCGGCGAAGCTGGCGATGAAGGAAGGCATGGCGGCTTGCTCGCCGGTGCTTCTCGAACCGGTCATGAAGGTGGAGGTGGCGACTCCGTCGGAGCACACCGCCCGCATCACCGGAATCGTACCGCAGCGGCGCGGCCAGATCCTCGGTTTCGACGCCCGGCCCGGTTGGCCTGGCTGGGACATCGTCGAGGCGATGATGCCGCAGTCCGAGATCGGCAACCTGATCGTCGAGCTCCGTTCGGCGACCGCGGGCGTGGCGAGCTATACGGCCCGCTTCGACCACATGGCCGATCTGACCGGACGATTGGCTGACGACGTCATGAGCGAGGCCGGCAAGGCGGCGTGAGCAGGATATTTCTGCCGCCGTGTAACGTCAGCCGGATTGAACGCGAATGTGATGACGGGCGGATTGAAGCCGCCCGTCCGGACTATAGTTTCAACACCGACCGCCGCGGGGAGAACCGATCATGCCGTACGTCCACAGGCGTCCACGCTGGTCGATCCCGGAAAACCGGGCGACACCGGAAGACGTGTTCCTGAACCGCCGCACGGTGCTGGCCGGTTTCGGCCTGGGCGCCGTATCCCTGGGGTCAATGCTTTCGGGCCACGCCCGAGCGCAGGACTCCGACCCGACCGCCGATCTCTACCCCGCGCCGAAGAACGAGCGCTTCGTCCTCGACCGCTCGCTGACGCCGGAAGAAATCAACCTCAACTACAACAACTTCTACGAGTACGGCACCTGGAAGCAGATCGGTGACGCGGCGCAGGCGCTTCGCACGCGACCCTGGGAGGTCGCGATCGGCGGCATGGTGGAAGAGCCGAAGACGGTCGCCATCGACGACCTGATCCGCGCCTTCCCGATCGAGACCCGGCTCTACAGACACCGCTGCGTCGAGGCATGGTCGATGACAATCCCGTGGGCCGGCTTCCCGCTGAAGGCGCTTGTCGAATGGGCGCGCCCTCTTGCCTCGGCCAGGTATTTGCGCTTCGAGACGTTCCTCGACCCCGACATGGCGCCCGGCCAAAACAGCTTCCTCTACCCATGGCCCTATGTCGAAGGCCTCACGATCGCCGAAGCCACCAACGATCTCGCCTTCATGGTGACAGGCGCCTACGACAAGCCTCTGGCCAAGCAGTTCGGTGCGCCGATCCGTCTCGCCCTCCCGTGGAAATACGGGTTCAAGTCGATCAAGTCGGTGGTCAAGATCGACTTCGTCGACGAACAGCCCGTGGGGCTGTGGGAAGCGTTGCAGCCGAGCGAGTACGGCTTCTGGGCAAACGTCAATCCAGAAGTGTCGCATCCTCGCTGGAGCCAGGCGCGCGAGCGCATCCTCCACACCGGCGAGATGGTGCCGACCATGCTGTTCAACGGATATGCGGAAGAGGTGGCGGGGCTTTACGAAGGCATGGACCCGGCGAAACTCTACATGTGATCGCCGTCATGTGATCGCCGCGGAGAACAGGAGCGGCGCCCGGGGGGTGGTCCGGACGCCGCCTGCGCGGGTCCGCTCCGATGCCGGAACGGCAGGTCCGCCGCCTGATGGCCGGAGGGAGGAACCGGCAATCGAGAAAATGCCGGACGCGGCGGTTGCCTAAGCCCGACTCGGAAGAGATGCCCCCATCCCCTCATTGTCGCGCCGCGTCCTTGCCGACAGTTAGGATTCGCCCGTTCCGGGCGAAAGGTTACCAGAGGTTACATGTCACCGTAACGTCGGCTGCACTGGCGTCTAGAAAACAAAAAAGCCGGATCGAAACGATCCGGCTGAGTTTGAATGGAAGTGCCCGTTAAGGCTAACCTCCAGAGGGGAACACTTCCGCGCGCAAATGGGAGGAGAACGCGCCCGGAAGTGATCAAGATATGAGCCCGCGATGCCGGAATAACAAGCAGGTTCTTTTGCAACGCACCTATGCAAAATCCCCGCATCTGTGGTCCAACCGGCGAGCCCCACTGGCTGGAAGGCGGAAAACCCCGGTTCCTGGACTGTTTGGGCTTGCTGTGATCGCGACTCTGCGGGGCAATACGACGCGCCTCATTTTCGGGCACCACGGGCCCCGCTGGTGGGCAGCCGTCACCCGGACAGGTCTGCGACGTTGATACGCCGAGGCGTGCCCCACACGCACTCTGGGACCTTGCCTTGACCGCCTCAGTAAGACCAGCTTCGTGCCTTGGCGAGCACGAAGTCGCGGAACGCATGCAACTTGGCCTGGTTCTTCATCGCCTCGGGATAGGCGAAATAGGTATCGAAGGACGGCACTTCGGTCTCCGGCAGGAGCTGCAGCAGACCAGCTTCCTTCTCGATCAGGTAGTCGGGCAGCATGGCGATGCCGGCGCCGCGCTGCACGGCGCGCTTGATGGAAAGGATGTCGTTGATCTGGAGTGTCGCGATCCGCTTGCCGCCTTCGAAGTCGCCGACCGTCTCCAGCCAGTTGAGTTCCGAAAGATGCGGCGGCACCGGTTCGCCGAACGTCACGATCCGATGGTTCTTGAGTTCGGCCATCGAAGCCGGGCGGCCGTGCTTGTTCACGTAGGTCGGCGAGGCATAGAGGTGGAAGTGCACCGTGAAAAGCCGCCGCTGGATCAGATCCGGCTGTTGTGGCTGCCTAAGGCGGATGGCGCAGTCGGCCTGCCGCATCGTGAGGTCAAGCTCCTCGTTGGCAAGGATGAGCTGGACCTGGATGTCGGGATAGAGATCGAGGAACTCGGGTATCCGCTCGGTCAGCCAGCCGGCGCCAAGCCCGACGGTCGTGGTCACCCGAAGCAGTCCCGACGGCTGGTCCTTCTGTTCGGTCAGGCGCGCCTTGATGTGCTCAAGCTTCATCAGCACGTCGTGCGCCGTGCGATAGAGCATCTCGCCCTGCTCGGTCAGCACCAGCCCCCGCGCGTGGCGATGGAACAGGGGCACGCCGACATCGTGCTCGAGCGCGCTCACCTGCCGCGAGATCGCCGACTGCGACAGCCTCAGCGTCTCGGCGGCGTGCGTGAACGACCCGGCCTCCGCCGCGGCGTGAAAGACACGCAGCTTGTCCCAGTCGAGCGCCATCGGTTCCCCTCGTATTATTGGCGCGTCTCTATCGCAGGTTGCCGCGACGCGGAACCCGTACCGTCTACTCCGCCGCCTCCCGAAGACCTTCCAGGCCCGCGAGATACTTTTCCGCTTCGAGCGCGGCCATGCAGCCGAGGCCGGCCGCCGTGACCGCCTGCCGGTAGATGTCGTCGGTCACGTCGCCTGCTGCGAACACGCCGGGCACGTCGGTGCGCGTCGAGTTCGGCTCTGTCCACAGATAGCCGTTCGGCTTCTGCCTCAGCTTGCCGGCGAAGAGTTCGACCGCCGGTGCATGGCCGATCGCCACGAAGACGCCGTCGATCGGCATTTCGGAAAGCTGGCCGCTGCGCGCATCCCGCAACCTGATCCCGGTCGCGGTCGGCGGCAACGGCAGCTTGCCGGGTACGCCGGTGATCTCGTCGACGACTTTGTCCCAGATCACCGTGACGTTTTTCTTGGCGAACAGCCTTTGCTGGAGAATGCGCTCTGCGCGGAATTCGTCGCGGCGATGGATGACGGTGACATGCTTCGCGAGGTTCGACAGGTAGAGCGCTTCCTCGACCGCGGTATTGCCGCCGCCGATCACCACGACATCCTTGCCACGGTAGAAGAAGCCGTCGCACGTTGCGCAGGCCGAAACGCCAAAACCCTTGTAGGTCTCCTCGCCGGTGACGCCGAGCCACTTCGCCTGCGCGCCTGTGGCCACGATCAGCGCATCCGCCGTGTAGGTCGTGCCGGAATCGCCGACGGCGCGGAAGGGCCGCGCCTTCAGGTCTACCGAAACGATGATGTCGCTGACGATCTCGGTCCCGACATGCTCGGCCTGCTTGAGCATCTGCTCCATCAGCCAGGGGCCCTGGATAGGCTCGGCGAAGCCCGGATAGTTCTCGACGTCGGTCGTGATCATCAACTGACCGCCCTGCTGTATTCCGGCGACCAGCAGCGGCTTCAGCATGGCGCGCGCCGCATAGATGGCGGCCGTGTATCCGGCAGGGCCGGACCCGATGATCAGAACCGGAGCATGTCTCGTCGCCATGGCGCGACCTTTCCGCCCGATCAGGGCAAAACCATCAACTGCCGCGCGACAAGGTCCCGCAACATTCCCTGATCTAAGGATCGAACGCACCCTTCCGCAAGGCCGCAGTCGCGTTTCGCACAGGCCGGCCGGCCGCGATCCCGCTTCCCCCGCCACGCTTCCCCTGCTACTGCGGGCGCGCACGACCAGCGGACCATCCAATGCCCCTCAAGGCCGATCTCGACGCCATCGACTGGAAGATCCTGCGCGAGTTGCAGGACAACGGGCGGATCACCAACATCGAACTGTCCCGCCGCGTGGGCATCTCCGCGCCGCCATGCCTCAGACGGGTCAAGCGCCTGGAAACCAGCGGTGTGATCCGGGGCTATCGTGCGTCGCTCGACGGTCCGATGCTCGGCATGGAGGTCGTCGCCTTCTGCCAGATCGGCCTCAACCACCAGTCCGATGCGGAGCTGCGCGCTTTCGCCGAACTCACACGCGGTTGGCCGATCGTGCGAAAGGCATGGATGGTGTCCGGAGACTCCGACTTCCTGCTGCACTGCGTGGCGACAGACCTTTCCTCCTTCCAGACCTTCGTCATCGAGACCCTCACCTCGACGCCCAATGTCGACACGGTGCGCACTGCGCTCACGATACGCCAAGTCAAGGACGAGGGATTGGTGCTGGTCGGCGAGACCCAATGAGCGCGGACGGCGCGATCCTGGTGGTCGGGCCCCGGTGGATCGGCGACATGGTGATGGCGCAGACCTTGTTCGCCGCCCTGAAGGATCGGCAACCGCGTGCGCCGATCGACGTGATCGCGCCGAAATGGGCAGGACCGCTGCTTGCCCGCATGCCTGAAGTCCGCGACTGGATCGATGCGCCCTTCGTCGCCGACAGGCTCGAGTTCGGCCTGCGACGGCGCATCGGCCGCGCACTGCGCGGCCGCTACGCGAGCGCCTATGTGTTGCCGGGAAGCTGGAAGTCGGCGCTGGTGCCCTTTTTCGCGCGTATCCCCCGCCGCGTAGGCTACCTGCGCGAGTTCCGCTACGGGCTGCTCACCGAGCCGAAGCCGCTGCCGACGGACATCAGGCGGCGGACGGCGGAGGCGTTTCACGCGCTCGCCGGGGAGGCATCGTTTCGAAATCCGCGCCTCGTCCCGGACAGATCCAACCGCGACGCGCTGCTCGCCCGCCACGGCCTGGCGGGCCCAGCGGGGTTTGCCGCGATGATGCCGGGCGCCGAGTTCGGACCGGCGAAACGTTGGCCCGAACGGTTCTATGCTGAGCTTGCCGGCGCCTTGATGCGGCGCGGGTTCGGGATCGTCCTCCTGGGCTCCGCCAAGGATGCCGCCGTGACCGGCGAAGTCGCACGCATCGCGCCGGGCGCGATCGACCTTGCGGGCAAGACGCGGCTGGAGGACGCCATCGACATCCTGTCGGCGGCGCGGCTCGCCGTCACCAATGACAGCGGCCTGATGCATGTCGCGGCGGCTGTCGGCGTCCCCGTGGTCGGAATCTACGGTTCCACCTCTCCCGACAACACGCCGCCGCTCACCGAGCACCGCGAACTGCTCACGCTTCGGCTGTCGTGCTCCCCGTGTCATGCCCGCGAGTGCCCGCTCGGGCATATGAACTGCCTCAACCAGCTCGCGCCGTCGACCGTCCACGATGCGGTGGACCGGCTCCTCGCCGCCACGCAGGCGTCATGAGACTGCTCGTCGTCAAGACCTCGTCGATGGGCGACGTCATCCATACCCTTCCAGCCGTCACCGACGCGCTGGCCGCGCTGCCCGGGCTCGAGGTGGGCTGGGCGGTTGAGAAACCATTCGCGCCGTTGGTGCGTCTCCACCCCGGCATACGCCGCGTGCATGAGGTGGAGTTGCGGCGCTGGCGGGGGCGAGCGCTGTTCGCGTCGGAGGCCCGGAAGGCCCGCTCCATCTGGAAATCGGAGCTGAAGTCGGCGGGTTACGACCGGGTCATCGACGCGCAGGGTCTCATGAAGAGCGCCTTTCTGGCTCGCATGGCCGGAGCACCGATCGACGGCCTGTCCTTTTCCTCGATCAGGGAATGGCCCGCCGCTCTGGCCTATCACCGACGCCATGCCGTCCGGCGCGACCTGCATGCGGTCACGAGAGTGCGAACGCTGTTCGGCGCGGCCCTCGGCTATTCGCCTGGTCTCGACGTCGTCAATTTCGGCATCGCGGGTGCGCCGTCCTCCGGGGCCGACACCGCCTTTCTGCTGCATGGCACGAGTTGGCGGACCAAGGAATGGCCACTCGCCAACTGGATCGCCATTGCCCGCGCCCTCGCCGAGCGCGGCATGAAGCCTGTCGCGACCTGGAGCGACGGACGAGAGCTGGCGACCGTCGAGGCGATCGCCGCAGCCACGCCCTTGGAGATCGTTCCCAGGACCGGCCTGGGCGAGATCGCCGACCAAATCTGCAAGGCGGGGCTCGCGATCGGCGTCGACACCGGCCTTACCCATCTCGCGGCGGCGTTGGGAGTGCCGACGGTAGCCCTCTATGTAGCCAGCCGGCCCGGATTGACCGGTCCCGTCGGCGCGCGCACGACGGCGCTGGTCGCGGACGGCCTGCCGGAAACCGGTTTCGCCTCGCGTACCGGCGCGTCAGCCGACGCGGCATCGATCACGCCCGCAATGGTGCTGGATGCGGCGGCGACCCTCCTCGGACGCGAAGGCTCCGCTACCAGCGGAGCTTGACGATCTCGTATCCGCGCGCGCCACCGGGTGCGTTGACCTCGATCGCCTCGCCGACACCCTTGCCGATCAGCGCGCGCGCGATCGGCGACGAGATGGAGATACGGCCAGACTTCACGTCGGCCTCCTGGTCGCCAACGATCTGGTAGGTCTTCTGCTCCTCGGTATCCTCGTCGACGAGCACCACGGTGGCGCCGAACTTGATACGGTCGCCCGACAGTTTCGACACGTCGATCACCTCGGCGCGCGCGATCATGTCCTCCAGTTCCGCGACGCGGCCTTCATTGAGGCTCTGGGCCTCCTTGGCGGCATGGTACTCGGCATTCTCGGAAAGGTCGCCATGCGAGCGCGCCTCCGAGATCGCCTCGATGATCCGCGGGCGTTCCTCCTGCTGGCGCCAGCGCAGCTCTTCCTTCAGCGTCTCGAACCCTCGAGCCGTCATCGGCACCTTGTTCATGTCGTCACGTCCTTTCCGGTCTGGCTTCCTCTCGCACCGGCCGGCACAGGGCCCGCGAGGTACAAAAAGAAAACGGTCCGGCAGCGTTGGCCAACGGAACCGCTTCATCCATTCGACTTAATATAGCGACCGTCCGGCCGATTTTCACGTCAAAAATGCGCGGAAGTCACAGCTGCAGGCGTTTCCGCTACGGCCTGCAGGCATTCCGGTGCGATCCGCTCCGAGATCGCCGCACTCGCCGCGTCCGGGTCGGCGAGATCGGCGATGGCCAACGTCGTGCCGTCGGCCAGCGCCACCGATAGCGTGCCGCCGGAGATAAGCCGCCCGAATGGGGCGCGCTTGACGGCCACCCCGACAATCTCCGCATATGACGCCTCCACGGCCCCCGCTCGCGGGAAGCCGGGCTGAAGGACGAGCGCATGCGGTAGAACGCTCAGCCGGATCGTCACGGCCCGCAGCACCGCATGGGCGATCAGGAATGGCACGCCGACCGACAGGACGACGAGACAAAGCCGGCCGATCGGCCCTTCCGCCCGCTCCCCCATCGCCATCCAGACGAACAGCAACAGATAACCCGCGCCGATGACCGCCGACGGCAAAAGCAGCGCCGGCAGCGATGGTCCGAAGACCTGCCTGACACCGTCCGGATTATCGTTGTCGCCCCGCATCGCGGCGAATCGCCCTCACCCGCTTGTGAACAGGATAGGAGCGGTTGAGCGGTCTGTCACGCTTGCCCGGCGGGCATGGCGGCCCATATCCCATCCATGACAAAGCGCAGCGCACTGACCATCCTCGCCGGCGGGGCCGCCCTCGCCGCCCTTTCGCAAGGATCGATCGCCCAGGACCGGACGATCGACAGCGACCTCGTTCAGATCAGGGCCACCGTGGCCGCCGAAGGACTGGAGAACCCATGGGGTCTCGATTTCCTGCCCGACGGCTCGGCGATCGTTACCGAGCGGCCGGGCCGCATCCGCATCCTCTCGGCCGACGGCAAGGTGTCGGATCCGATCGACGGGGTTCCCGAAGTGGCCGCGCGCGGCCAGGGTGGCCTCCTCGACATCGTCGCGGCTCCGGACTTCGCGGAATCGCGGCTGTTGTTCTTCAGCTTCTCCGAACCGGGCAATGGCGGTGCCGGCACCGCTGTCGCCAGCGCCCGCCTTGGCGAAGGCGGGAACCCTCGTCTGGAGGACACGAAAGTCATCTTCCGCATGGCCCGCAAGACCGGCACCAGCCACCATTACGGTTCTCGCCTCGTGTTCGCGCCGGACGGTACGCTATTCGTTACGACCGGCGATCGCGGCCAGGGCGACCGCGCGCAGGACATGCGTGACCACGCCGGAGCCGTGGTGCGCATCAACCCCGACGGGAGCGTTCCCGCCGACAATCCCTGGCCGCAGGGCGGATCACATCGTCCGGAGCTCTGGTCCAAGGGACATCGCAACGTTCAGGGCGCCGATTTCGACACGGTCACGGACGGCCTCGTCACCGTCGAGCACGGAGCGCGTGGCGGCGACGAACTGAACCGCCCGGAGGCGGGGAAGAACTATGGCTGGCCGGTGATCTCCTACGGCGTCAACTACTCCGGCTCCTCGATCGGCGTCGGCACCGAAGCAGACGGCTACGAGCAGCCGCTGTTCTACTGGGACCCCTCGATCGCACCGTCGGGGCTCGCCGTCTATGACGGCGACATGTTTCCGGAATGGAGGGGCGACCTGCTGGTCGGCGCGCTGAAGTTCGAACTCCTCTCCCGCCTCGATCGCGACGCGGAGGGCAAAATCCTGGGTGAGGAGCGGATCGCTGAGGGCGAGTTCGGCCGCATCCGCGACGTCAACGTCGCACCCGACGGCTCGATCTGGCTGCTCACGGACGAGAGTGACGGCAGGATCGTGCGCCTGTCGCGGGCCGAGCAAGGCTAGGCGCCAATCGGAGGCCCAAGGCAGCCGATTGGCGCAACGCCCGACCCAGCGGGTCAGCTTTTCAGGTAGGCGTCGATCCGCTCGGAAAGCAGAACGTACTCGTCGCAACCAGTGCCGCAGCGCTTCTCGATCTCCGAAAGCTGCTTCCGCGCGCCGTCGACATCGCCGAGTTGGAGATGTGCTTCGCCCATGTACTCCCGGACCAGCGTGTAGTCAGGATCGATGCGCAACGCCTCTTCGTAGTACCCGAGGCCGACGAGCACGCGCCCCTGCATCCGGTGCGAATATCCCAAATAGTTCAGGATGCGTGGATCGGACTTGTCGGCCGCGAAGCTCAGTACGGTGATCGCCTCGCCGTAGCGGCCATGCATGGCAAGATCGCGTCCGGCCTCGTAGATGCTGTCGTCGTCGAGTTTGCCCTGACCGGGCACCACGCATTTCTGCTTGTCGTTGTCCCAAACCTCGCCCTGCTTGCACTGCGAGGTCGTGTCGTTGCCTCCACCTCCCCCGGCAGCGCCAGCCGGCTGGACGAGAAGCGGGATCGCCGTCATCAGGGAGAGCACGGCC
This sequence comes from Rhizobiaceae bacterium, assembly GCA_050184585.1. GTDB lineage: Bacteria > Pseudomonadota > Alphaproteobacteria > Rhizobiales > Rhizobiaceae > JBFXAF01. Next base: position 87,420 of record JBFXAF010000002.1, read on the forward strand.
GCGATCAGTCTGTTCTGCATCGAATAACCTCCACGCAGCGGGTGACGCCGCCCCAAAGTAACGGATAGGATCGTCGCGCCATTCCGGTCACGGCTGATCACGTTCCCGTGATCACTGGACAGGCCACAGCGCAGGCCATTTTTCGGGTCCGCCGGCCCCATCGCCGTCGCAATCGCCCTTAGCGCGTGACTCGAGCAGCACGAAGACCGGCAAGGCAGGCCCGGCGGTCAGTTCCCATTTGTCCCATGACCCGCAATCGCCAATGCCACGTCCCTTGAAGAACGCTGTCAGGACGCGTTTGGGATGGTCCCAATCGATGTTCCATGCCTCGAAGGTGGTGGTCGGCCCCTTCTCGGACATTGCCGGGAGCGGCAGAGCCGAATAGTCGGCGTCCGAGCCCGCATAGAAGACGTAGGGTTGGTTGTAGGCGCCGCCATCGGCGCATGGCAGTCCGACCAGCGAATAGCCATCGCCGACTTCGGCCTCGAAGCCGCCCGTATATCGGAATCGGCTTTCCTCGAAGAAGCTGCACTCGCCATCCGGATCCTCGAAGCGGGCGCGGATCGCCGCCGGGATGTCCGCTATCTCCGTGATATCGCGGATCATCACGGGCTCTGACGCCTTGTCACCCTTGACCTGCAGGGCGTCCGGCGTTTCCAGCCGGCCCTGGATCTCGTCGACGAAGATCAGCCCCGCGACCATGCCGGATAGCGCATACGTCCAGCGGCCGCTGTTTTCGCCGGTCAGGGACAGTTCCGCGGTCGCCCCCGCCCTGAAGGCATCCAGCAACGTCAGCGTTTCAGTGCCGCCGGCCAGCCTGTAACGATAAAAGTCGGGATCATAGGCGAGCGCCGGCAAGAGCGTCGAGTAGACCGGTTTGCCGTCCACCGAGAGAATGACTGTCGCGTTGCCCAGTTCGCCCGACGCGGACAGAACCAGATCGAGCGGCGTACCCGGCCCGGCCCTTCGCTCGAAGGTGATCGACCGGATCGAGGCGTCCTGCTCCTTCGCCGCGACTTCCACCCCGCACGTCAGGCCCATCGTGCAGGATACCGTGACTTCACGGAACTGCTTGTATGCCCCGGCCCAGGCCTGAGCGGAGAGGGCGAGAGCAGAGATCGTTGCGAGGAGGAGCAGGCGCGTCATCTGAACCCGGCCGGATTGGTCGAAGCCGAAGCTAAGGTCTGAGAGCAGCCAATGCCAGCCTCAGGACCGAAAGATTATCGCAGCGCCCGCGGCAATGAGGGCAAAGCCGGCCAGATGGTTCCAGGTGACCCCTTCCTTCAGATAGAGCACCGAGAACACGACGAAGACGGTGAGCGTGATGACCTCCTGCATGGTCTTCAGCTCCGCCGCCGAATAGACCTCGTGGCCGATCCGGTTGGCCGGCACCGCCAGCCAGTACTCCACCAGTGCGATGCCCCAGGAAAACATGACCGCCATCCACAGTGGCGATGTCTTGAACTTCAGATGCCCGTACCAGGCGAAAGTCATGAATATGTTGGAGGCGATGAGCAGAAGGATCGGCAGGACTTTGGGCGACAGCAGTGTGGCCATGGATCAACCCGTCGGCGAGGAGGCGGCGGGATTTCGCGCTGCCCGTTGGCGCTGTCAATCGTCTGAGGCCGCGGAACCGGAAGATTTCCGCTTGCCCAACGGCCAAGGAGGGAAAAGACTGGCGTCGCCGGGAAGGAGAAGCCTGCCGTGGAGCCTAGGCGAGAGCGCGAATGGGATCTGACGATCGGTCCGGACACCGTTCGCGATTTCATCCTCAAGGCGAAGGCCATCAGCGCGGCCGTCAACGAAGACTACGAGGACGGCCACGAGCACGAAGTCGAGATCGACGCCAACGTTCGTGACACGCACCATCACGACGGCCTTGCCGAAGAAGAAGCCGCGGATTCGCGCGCCGTCGAATTGCGCGACCTGCTCCGCGATCTCAACATCGATGAAATCGCGGAACTCGTCGCGCTCGTCTGGATCGGCCGGGGCGACTACGACGCAGCCGAATGGGGCGAGGCGGTCGAGGAGGCTCGACGTCGCTACGGCAGGCGCGCGACGTCCTTCCTGATGGGCCTTCCACTTCTCGGCGACTATCTGGAAGAGGGTCTCGAGGCCCTGGGCGCGTGACCACCGGTCACCCAATGTGATCGCCGCAAACCTTGCCTCGACCGCCAGCCGGCACACATGCACCGCATGAACATGTGGGCTCGAAACATCATCGGCCCGGCTACGCTTGTGATCGCGTCGCTGGTCGCCGTCGGTTCCCCGGCCGACCCGCTTCCCGCTTCCGTGCCGATTCCGGAGGCGTCGCCGCGCACCGGGGCGGCGGCACCGCCTTCTCTTCGAGACGACGGCGACGGCGACGTTTCGCCACCCCTCCCCGAACCCGCGCCACGAGAGCAGGTGAGCGCGTCCGAGGCGCGTCCGGCGGTGATGCCGCCGGAGGAAGCGGCGTGCCGCGCACGTCTCGGCGCTGCCGGGGTGACGTTCGGCGAGGAGGAGGATGCGTTCTCCGACTCCATGGGATGTGATTTGCCGTGGCCAGTTACGGTCTCCGGCCTGGGCGGCGGAATCGCGTTGTCGCCGCCGGCGACGGTCAACTGTCCCACCGCCGAGACCCTCGTCACCTTCATGCGCGGCACCGCGGCGCCCGATGCGCGCAAGACCTTTGGATCGGAACTGGTCGAGGTGCGGCAGGCCTCGGGCTACGTCTGCCGCCCGCGCAACGGGTCCGAAAAGCTGTCCGAGCACGCCTTCGGCAATGCGATCGACATTGCCTCCTTCCGGCTGGCGGACGGCACCGAGATCATGGTCGATGCCACCCGCGAGCCGGATCGCTCGGCCTTCCTTTCGCGCCTGCGTGAGGCTGCCTGCGGCCCCTTCAAGACGGTGCTCGGTCCCGGCAGCGACGCGGACCATGCAACTCATTTCCATCTCGATCTGGCTGAAAGGCGCGGGGGCTCCGTTTTCTGCCAGTAGTTAATGGCGTGCTGAGCTTTCGTTTACCGTTCCGATCTAGATTGGCTCCCGGACTCTCGGGAACGGTTTCATGTCTTTGCGTATCCGTGCCGGACGGGGCCGCAGGCCCGCGGCGGCGCGTCGTATCGCGTTCGTCGCCGCGGTCGCAGCCGTCATGCTGACTGCATGCTCCACCGACAATCCGCTGTCGCTTCGGCCCGACGTCGACCTCGACTCACGGACGGCTTCGCTCTCGGGCGGCGGCATGCGCGAGCTTGTGCCCGACGACCCGTATCTTCGGCAGGCGGAGGTCGACGCCGCGACGAGCGCCGACGGGCCGGACGTGACCTACCAATTCGACGTCGGCCCCCAGCCCGTGTCGCAAGGCGCTGCGGATGACTCGTACACATTCGAACAGGGCGCCGGCGACCTCAATGCAGCGTCGATCGATGATCAGGGCGATGCCGTCGATCCATATGGCGTCGACAAGGGTGGTCCTGCTCGCGCGGAATCGCTCGGCGGCGGGGAAACCGTCGACCCCTATGCAGTCAACGCTGAGTTGGCCGCCGCTTCTCCTCAAGATGGAATGAACGAGCCCGTCGATCCCTACGCGGTCAATCCCGAACTCGGCGACACGGCGGGTACGCCGGTGCGCACCGCCGCGTTGACTCGCCCCGTCGATCCCTACGGTCTGGCCGAACCGCAATACGCCGAACCCGCGCCGGAAAGGATGTCGGCTGACGAGATCGACTGCCGCCGCGAGCTGAAACGGCTCGACGTGAGCTATGTCGAACTCGACCCGATCTCCGACGGTGGCTCCTGCGGCATCGCGCACCCGGTCAAGGTATCGGCGATCGGCAGGGTCAAGATGCAACCCGCGGCAACGCTGCGCTGTGAGATGGCGGCCGCCTTCGCCGCGTGGACGAGGAAGGAACTCGTTCCGGCCGCGAGGTCGCGATACTTTTCCGGCGTAAGGACGATCCATCAGGCGTCCAGCTATTCCTGCCGCAAGATCCGGCGCTCTCGCGGCGTGCTATCCGAACATGGGAAGGGCAACGCGCTCGACGTGGCCCGCTTCGAACTTTCGAACGGCCGCGACATCGAGGTGGAGAAGCCTGGCTTCTTCTCGTGGCGCACCAAAGGCTTCCTCAACTCCGTCCGCTCCGACGGCTGCAGCTACTTCACGACCGTGCTCGGCCCTGGCTACGATCGCGACCACAAGGACCATTTCCACTTCGACCTGAAATCACGCCGGAGCGGCTACCGCGCCTGCCGCTGACCCCTCGCGTGCTCCGCCGGAGGCGTGCTACCGCTGCCGCATGAAACGCCTGGCCGTCGCGGCGGCAGCCCTGCTCCTCGTCTATCTGATCGCCGCTTACGGCATCGCCCCGCTCGTCTGGGAGGACTACGAGGCCCGTCTCCCCCTCGACGGCCGGGAGATGGTGACGCGCACGCCCTCCGGAATTCCCGGCGATCCCGTCAACATCGGATTCGTCGCAAGCCGGGCCGAACTGCTGCGCGCCTTCGCCGAATCGGCATGGAACCCGGCGGACCCCGTCACCTTGGCGTCTGCCGTCGAGATCGGTCTCTCGGTCGCACTCGATCGTCCGTACAAGGATGCGCCCATCAGCGCCCTCGTCTTCGATGGCCGCACACAGGACCTTGCCCTGGAGAAGCAGGACGGACCGAGCGCGGACCGTCGGCGCCACGTCCGTCTCTGGCGGATCTCCGGAGCCAGCGCGGAGGGCCGCGATTTCTGGCTGGGCTCCGCGAGCTACGACCGCGGCGTCGGGATCAGCCACACGACGGGCGAGGTCACCCACCATATCGCTCCGGACGTGGACGCCGAGCGGGACTACGTCGCCGCCAACATCGCGAAAAACGCCTCCGTCGAGGCGACGGTGACGATTCCGGGCGTCGGACCGACCTGGGAAGGCCGTAACGGCGGCGGCGACCTCTATTTCACCGATGGCAACGCGGTGGTGGTATTCCTCGCGCCTGCCGCAACCCCTTGAATCCTGTGGAACCCATGACAAACGTGCATGTTCATTTCGTCTCGGAATTGGTCTAGGGAGCGGCATGCTCTACCTTGAGATCGCGGCGGTTTTCGTCCTCATCGTCATCAATGGCCTGCTCGCCATGTCCGAGCTGGCCATCGTTTCGTCACGCCCGGCCAGGCTCAAGGCGATGATCGACAAGAACGTTCGGGGCGCCGGCCGCGCACTCGAGCTTGGCCAGCATCCGGGCCGTTTCCTTTCCTCCGTCCAGATCGGCATCACGCTGGTCGGGATCGCGTCGGGCGCGTTCTCGGGCGCGACGCTCGGTGACCGCCTTTCCGGCGTGTTCGAAGCGTCAGGCGTGCGCGACGGCCTGGCGGATGCACTGGGTGTCGGCATCGTTGTCGCCGCCATCACCTATGTGTCGCTCATTGTCGGCGAACTGGTGCCCAAGCAGATCGCCCTCAGGGATCCGGAGGCGATCGCGGTTCGGGTCGCGCCCGCCATGACGCTGATTGCCAGGGTCGCGGCGCCGGTCGTCTTCCTGCTGGACATTTCAGGCCGCGCTCTCCTCTGGCTGCTCGGCCAGCGCGAGGAGAGCGCCGACAAGGTGACGGACGAGGAGATCAAGATGCTCGTCGCGGAAGCCGAAACGGCCGGCGTTCTCGAAGCCGACGAACGCCGCATGATCGCCGGCGTCATGCGGCTCGGCGACCGCGCCGTACGCGCCGTGATGACGCCGCGCACGGATGTCGACTGGATCAACCTTCAATCGGACGAGGCCACGGTACGCAAGCTTCTCGTCGAAACGCCGCATTCGCGCCTCCCGGCCGGCGAAGGCGATGTCGACTCCATGATCGGCGTCGTGCAGGCGCGCGAAGTGCTTGCGGCCGCCCTCGCCGGCAAGGCGTTCGCCATCCGCAGCCATGTCCGGCAGGCGCCGATCGTCCACGACCAGGCCGACGCGCTCGATGTGTTGTCGACGCTCAAGGAATCGGACGTGCCGATGGCCCTCGTCCACGACGAGTACGGCCACTTCGAGGGTATCGTCACCCCAGCCGACATCCTCGAGGCCATCACAGGCGTTTTTCGCTCCGATCTCGACGAGGGGGAGCCAACCGCGCATGAGCGTGAGGACGGATCCTGGCTGCTCGCCGGCTACATGCCGGCCGACGAGATGGCTGAGCATCTCGGCATCGAATTGCCGGAGAACCGCGACTACGAGACCGTCGCCGGCTACGTACTCCATCAAATGCATCACTTGCCGGCGACGGGCGAGACGGTGGACGCGCAGGGCTGGCGCTTCGAGGTGGTCGATCTCGATGGCCGTCGCATCGACAAGGTCATTGCAACGAAGCTGCCGGAGGTGCGCCGCAAGGGACGGCGCTGATCTCCGGGGCGAAAAAAGGGGCGGCGCGTTTCCGCGCCGCCCGCCGGACCGGGCAGGATGCGGCCCGGCCGGTGACTATGCGGCCTGCGCCGAGGCGGCAACGGCCTCGTTGTCGCGCGCCGTCTTCAGCGCCTTCGCCCACCAGGCGAGTTGGTCGAGCATGACATCGGCGCCGTCGTTGAGATGCGCCATGTCCTTCAATTCCTTCCCGTGCATCAGCGCACCGAGGAAGTCCTGGCCGGCGATGTGGACGCCTGCCCGGGTCGGCGCCATCTGGAGTTCGACGGCGATGGTGCGCAGGTGCTCCACCGCACGGGCGGCGCCCAGCATGCCGTAGCCGACATAGGCTGCGGGCTTCTTGTTCCACTCCTTGTAGGCGTAATCGAGCGCGTTCTTGAGCACCGCCGTGGGGGCGCGGTTGTACTCGGCCGCCACGAAGATGAAGCCGTCGAGCGAATCGACCTTCTTCTGCCACTTCTGCGCGACCGGGTTCTGAGAAGGGGCGTAGGCGGGCGAGACAGGCTCGTCGAAGAAGGGCAGCGCATAGTCCTTCAGGTCGATGACCTCGATATCGAGGTCGGCGCGCGCCTTGGCGATCGCCTCGATCCACCGGGTGGGCTTGTCGGCGAAGCGGTTCGGGCGGACCGAGCCGATGATGATGCCGATCTTCGGTTTCTGTGACATGGATGCTTCCTTTCGGTGTCTATGGTACGATCGGTGCTTGGGTCACCGGAATTCCTCTAGTATCCAATGGATACCAACACCATATTGGAGACCTGGAGCGAACGCGCAAGGAGGCACTTTTTTGAAACCGAGGCACCTTCACTTGACCGAGGACTGCCGGGGCGTGAGCGACATCCTGCAGCGGGTTGGCGACAAATGGACGATTCTCGTCGTCCAGCGTCTCGGCGATGGCGCGAAGCGCTTCAACGAACTGCGCCACGCCGTCGGCGGAATCTCGCAAAAGATGCTGACGACCACCCTGCGAGGCCTTGAAAGGGATGGTTTCGTCACGCGAACGATCTTCCCCACCATCCCGCCGCGGGTCGATTACGAACTGACGGACCTCGGCCGCGACCTGTTGGTCCCGGTGAAGGAGCTTGGGGAATGGGCGCGGGTCAACATCGGCCGCGTCTACGAAGCACGCGAAAGATTCGACGGCGACCAGGCGGCGTAGACGCAGTGTCGCCCCCGCGTTGACGCCTACTCGGGTGGAATCGGTGTCGGACGCCCCGTGGCGTCCAGCGCGACCATGACGAAGTCGGCGTCGGTCACCTTTTCCATCGTGTGGGAAAGGTAGCGTTGCGCCCAGGCCTCGACCTTTAGGACCATCGAGGTCCGGCCGATCTTCGCGACATGGGTGTAGACGCACAGAGTATCGCCGATCTTCATCGGCTTGGCGAACGACATCTCCTTGACCGCCGCGGTCACCACCCTTCCCCGCGCCCGCTCGGCCGCTCGCATGCCGCAGGCAAGATCCATCTGCGCCATGACCCAGCCGCCGAAGATGTCATTGGCCGCGTTGGCGTCGGCCGGCATCGCCAGCGTGCGCAGCGTCAGTTCGCCGAGCGGCGTCGGAGTTTCGTCGGACATGGCGGTGTCTCCCTGGCGTCCGCTTGGCTAAGGCCGTCGCCGGCGGCCGTCAACCGAAGGCCCTGCCGTCGCAATTTCCACAGGCGATGCCGGAAGCCGGGATGACCTCGATGCAGGACGCGGTCTAGGTTCGCCTTCGATCAGGCGCGCCTCATGCAAAGCTTCGATTTCATCGTGGTCGGTTCCGGCTCGGCCGGCTCGGTCGTGGCAGAGCGGCTGTCGGCGGCGGGCCGGTTCTCGGTGCTGGTGCTCGAAGCCGGCGGCACGGATCTGCGCTTCTACGTGCAGATGCCGCTCGGCTACGGCAAGACCTTCTTCGACCCCTCCGTGAACTGGAACTACAAGGCCGAGCCCGATCCGGGTCTTGCCGGAAACGTCGACCATTGGCCGCGCGGCAAGATCCTCGGCGGGTCGAGTTCGATCAACGCCATGGTCTGGGTTCGCGGCGACCGCCGCGACTTCGACGACTGGCGCGACGCCGGCAATCCCGGCTGGGGCTTTGACGACCTCCTGCCCCATTTCAAATCCGTGGAGGACAACGAGGCGGGCGAGACGGCCTTGCGCGGTCGCGGCGGGCCGGTCCACATCACCGACAACCGCCGGAACGTGCATCCGCTGACCCAACTCTATCTCGAGGCCGGCCAGCAACTCGGCCTGCCGCTCAACGACGACTTCAACGGCGAAAGCCAGGAAGGCGTCGGCGTCTACCAGATCAGCACAAAGGGCGGACGCCGCATGTCGGCCGCTCGCGCCTTCCTGAGGCCGGCCATGCGCCGGAAGAACGTTCAGGTGGTCTCCGGCGCGCTTGTGACGAAAATCCTGTTCGAGGGGCTCCGCGCGATCGGCGTCGAGTATCTGCGCGGCGGAGTGAAGGAAACGGCTCGCGCGGGTCGCGAGGTGATCCTGTCGGCCGGCTCGGTCAACACGCCGCAACTTCTCCAGCTTTCAGGCGTCGGACCGGGCGCGCTGCTCCGCGACCTCGGCATTCCCGTGGTTCACGCCAACCCTCAGGTCGGCGCGAACCTCCAGGATCACGTCGGCATAAACTACACCTACCGAGGCAGGGTCGCGACGCTGAACCAGATCCTGCGCCCGTGGTGGGGCAAGGCGCTGGTCGGCATGCAATACCTTCTCCTCCGCACCGGCCCTCTGTCGATGAGCATGAACCAGGGCGGCGGCTTCTTCCGCACCGACCCGTCTCAGCCGCGCCCCAACATGCAGCTCTATTTCCAGGCCTTCTCGACCGTGCTGCCGAGGCCCGGCGAACGGCCTATCCTTTCGCCTGATCCGTGGCCCGGCTTCTCGATCGGGCTCTCCAACTGCCGGCCGACCAGCCGCGGTTCCATCCACATCCGCTCGTCCGATCCACGAGAGCAGCCCAGGATCGTCGCCAACGCCTATTCGACCAATGCCGACGTCCAGGAAATGCTCGATGCGGTGAAGTTCCTGAGGAGGATGGCCGCGACCAAGGCCATGTCGGCGGTGATCGAGGCCGAGGTTCTGCCGGGGCCGTCCATCCAGAGCGACGAGGATCTGATCCTCGACTTCCGCAAGCGCTCGGGCACCGTCTATCACCCGGTCTCGACCTGCCGCATGGGGCCGGACCCGCTGGAAACCGTCGTCGATCCGCGCCTGCGTGTCCATGGCATCGAGGGCCTGCGCGTCATCGACGCATCGATCTTCCCTGGCAACATCACCGGCAACACCAACGCCGCCTCGATTGTCACCGGCGCCAAGGGCGCGGATTTGGTGCTGGAGGACAACCGTTAGTTTCGGAGGGGAACCATGAAAATCACCGACGTGAAGACCTTCGTGGTCGGCAATCCGCCGCCGGGCATCGGCGGCAAGTACTTCATCTTCGTGAAGTTGACGACCGACGGCGGCGTGGTCGGCTATGGCGAGGCCTACAACGCCACCTTCTCCGCCCATGTCACGGCGAAGATGATCGAGGACATGGCCGAGCGCTATCTCGTCGGCCGCGACCCGCACGACATCGAGAACCTCTTCCGCCGAGCCTATTCGTCCGGTTTCACCCAGCGCCCTGACGTCTCCGGCATGGGCTGCTTCTCGGCGCTCGAAATGGCGTGCTGGGACATCATCGGTAAGGAAGCTGGCAAGCCTGTCTACAAGCTCATCGGCGGTCGGGTGCACGAGACGTTGCGCTCCTACACCTACCTCTACCCGCACACCGGCTCCGTCCATTCCGAGGACGCACCGGACGGCCGCAACGTCTACAACGACCCCGACCTCGCCGCTGCCTGCGCCGCAGAATACGTGGCCCAGGGCTTCGACGCGGTGAAGTTCGACCCCGCCGGCCCCTACACCGCCTTCGATGGCCACCAGCCCCGGCTTGCGGACATCGACACGTCGGCGCGCATGGTGAAGGCCGTGCGCGAGGCGGTCGGCGCCAGGGCCGACATCCTGTTCGGCACCCACGGCCAGTTCACCGCCGCGGGCGCGCTGCGGCTCGCCCGCGCTATCGAACCCTATGACCCGCTGTGGTTCGAGGAGCCGGTGCCGCCGGATATGCCAGAAGTGATGGCGCAGGTCGCGCGCGGCACGTCCATCCCCATCGCCACGGGCGAGCGGCTCACCACCAAGTTCGAGTTCGCCCGCGTCATCGAGAACCGCGCGGCGTCGATCCTCCAGCCCGATCTCGGCCGTTCAGGCGGCATACTGGAGACCAAGAAGATCGCGGCGATGGCCGAAGCCTACCACATCCAGATCGCGCCCCACTGCTATTGCGGGCCGATCGTCGGCGCCGCCAACATCCAGCTCGCGGTGACGCTGCCCAACTTCCTGATCCTCGAATCCCTGAAGCAGTGGGACGGCTTCCATGAGAAGCTGTTGAAGAAGAAGATCGAGTGGCAGGACGGCCACGTCATTCCGTCGAAGGAACCCGGCCTCGGGGTCGAACTCGACGAGGCGGTCTGCGAGGCGCATCCTTACGACGGCAAGGACCTGCATCTCCAGATGAAGCAGGAGCCGCTGTTTCCGTGACCCGATCCTGACACATTTCAACCGTGCTTCAAGGAAACGCGGCGCGCAGCCCCGGAGCCATCACATCCTTCGGGTCCAGTTCCCGGCGGATAGTATCCACCAGGCGCATGTCGCCCGAGCCGTTGGCGAGCGCGGCCCATTCGGCATGATCAGCGCCGACCCCATGATGGTGACTGACCGTCCCGCCACTGGCGATCATCGCCTCGGTCGCCGCGCGCTTCACGGTCCTCCATTGCGCCAGTGCGTCGTCGGCGCTCGGGAAGATCGCGGTGAAGTAGAGGCATGCGCCGTCCGTGTAGGAATGGCTCAGGTGGCAGAAGACCGCCGGCTTCACGCTGCCCGAGAGCGTCGTCAGCGCCGCGTCGGCGACGGCCTTTGACACGGATTGGTGCAAGTCGCCGAGCTTCGCCCAGGGCACGGCCGTCTCGAACGTATCGACGAAGAGCCCGCGCGCCATCAGGCTTTCGCGCAGATATGGTCCCTCGTAGCGATCCTTGCGCCACGAGAGGCCGGGTCGGGCGCCGAGAGGCACGGCCTTGTGTCTGGCAAGGACATGCCGGATGCCGGCAAAGGCGGCCCGGGTGCCCTCCTTGGCGCCCTCGTAACCCCCGAGCAGCAGCGCCGGCCGCACCGCGGCGCCCGAAACCTTGAGCCACAGCCGTTCCTTGAGCGGCGGCTGCTCCGCGCCCATTCGCGCCAGCCTGAACCCGCCCAGGAACGCGGTCTCCGACTCGTCGGAAAGCCTCAGCATCGCCAGCCCGTGGCCCTGCCGGACGATCTCGCGCACCGCCTCGACGCCTGCGGCGAAGGACGGGAGCAGCCAGCCGCGATCCTCGATATGCTCGGGCGTCGGATGAAGCCGCATCGTCGCGTCGGTGATGATGCCGAACAGCCCCTCCGAGCCGGCCACCAGTCCGCCGAGCCAGGGACCGGTCGCGACGGCGCGGAAATCCTCGGTGGTCCACAATCCGCTCGGCGTCGCCACGCGGGCCGAGACCAGGTTGTCGGCAATCCGGCCATAGCCGTCCGATCGCTGGCCAGCGCCGGCGGCGGCGATCGAGCCGCCGAGCGTCGCGCCGTGGAAGCTCTGCGGGAAATGGCCCAGCGTCAGCCACTCGGGCGCCAACGTCTCCTCCAGCGCCGCTAGCCGGACGCCGGCTTCGGCCGTGACGGTCGAGTTCGATTTCGACAGCGCCAGCACATGGTTCAGCCGGGAAAGGTCGACCACGATCACCGGTCGCTTGTCGCTCAAGGGCGGCGCGAGACCCCCGACGACGGACGTTCCGCCGCCGCGTGGCACGACCCGAAACCCGGTGTCGGCGGCGGCGGCCAGCAGCCCGGCGACCTCTCCGGCGTTGTCGGGAAAGGCGACGGCGTCGGTGACACGTTGGATCCTGCCAGCCCGCCGCTGCAATTGGTCCGGATAGCTCTGGCCGAGCGTGTGTCCGGCGCGCACGGCGGCGTCCTCGCTCTGCTCGCCGGCCCCGAGCGCCGCGCCGATCGCCTTGCGCATCCTCGCCGTCAGCCGCGACTTCGGCGCCATGGATGGGTCGAGCGGCACAGGCGCTTCGCGCGCGAATGAAGCAATGCCGAGTTCCGCCTGAAGCCAGGCCTCGACGCCCTTCAGTCCCGCGATGGGGTCCGGGTGGTCGGGGTCCAGCCAGCCCCAGAGCTTCAGTCCTTCCATCAGCAGCGGACCTCAATCGCGCCGGGGAGGACGGTGAATGTCGCCGGAATCCGTCCCGGCGACTCGCCATCGATGTCGAGAAGCGCGGCGTTCACCTCGTCATCTCCCATCGGCTCGACGGTGACGCTGCGGCCCTTGAGGAACGTGCAGGATGGCAGGTTCCTGTGGGCGCCGCTGTAGACGAGCCTCAAATCCTTCAAGAGCGACAGCTTCGAGCGGCCGCGCACGATGACGACCTCCAGTTCGCCATCATCAGGCCTTGCGTCGGGGGCGATCATCATGCCGCCGCCGAAGAAACGGCTGTTGGCGCAGGCCACCAGGGCGACCGACGCTTCAAGCGGCATGCCTCCGTCGACCGTGATGCGCACGTCCTGGAACCGGTATTTCACCATCTCGACGACGGTATGCCACAGGAACACGGCCTGTCCCGACATCCGGCCGCTCGACTTCACCCTGTTGACGGCGCGGGCCGTCGGCCCGGACAGGCCGAGGCTGGCGATGTTGATGAAGTGCCGGCTGGCCAGCGCTCCACGATCGTCGGTGAAGTCGACCCGGCCGGCGTCGATGCGGCGCGGCTTGGCTTCGGCGATCCGCGCGACCATGGACTTCGGATTGCCTGTCAGACCAAGCCCGCGCGCCAGATCGGAACCCGTGCCGATCGGCAGGATGCCCAGGACGGCGGTTGCGCGGCCGTCGCCTTGGGCTCGCAGCAACCCGTCAACCGCCTCGCTCACCGTGCCGTCGCCGCCGGCCGCGATCACCAGCGAAGCCCCGTCGCGGGCAAACCCGCATGCGAGCCGCGCCGCATCTCCGGATGCGCGCGTCTCCCTGATCTCCAGCGAGGGGAAATACTCGCGCAGGGCATCCGAGACTTCAGGCCATACCTTGCGCATGCGGCCGCCCCCCGCGACCGGATTGACCACCACCCCGACCGTCATGTCCGCCCTCCCCCGATGCCGGGAGCGTCGATGCTTTTTGCCCTGCGCGCAAGCCATGTCGCGGCGCGGTCCTCTACCCCGGGATTTGCGAGCCCGTACCAGCGTGACAGCCGGCGCGCGATGTCGGCGGAGGAGACGGCCATCTCCGATTCGGTCGCCAGGGTGAACCGCGCCTCTTCCCTGACAGTGGGGTCGGTCAGCTTGACCTCGCCGAAGCGTTCGAGGATCGCAGGAAGACCGGTCCCGTAGGCCGCGATCCAGCTCTCGGCTTCCTCCCTGGGCCACGCGAGAAGTTGAGACAGCCACCCCTCGCGAAAGGTCTCCGCAGCGATCGAAGGCGTGCCGCCGAGCGACGCCGATGCCGTATCGCAGGCGCGCGCCGGGCCGTGGTGTGCGCCAACAACCCGGTCGACCGTCGTCTCGGCCACGCGACGCGCCGTCGTCCACTTGCCGCCATAGACTGACAGGAACCCCGCTGCGCCGTCCGGCGCGTGGTCGGCGAGCGCGTCGTCGCGTCGGGCCGTGTAGGTGTTGGACATCGTGCCGGGCAACGCTCGCGCCGACGCATAGGTCGCGATTGGATGATCGAGCACCGCGCGGCCCCCCGGCAGCATCCTCGCAATGCGGCAGGCGAGCATACCGACATCGTCCTCGCCCGCGACCAGACCATCCGGCTGTCCGTCGAAGGGATCGTCGGTCGTGCCGATCAGGCTCATGCCGCGCCAGGGAAGCACGAAGCCGTGTTGTCCCTTGCCTGCCAGGTTTATCGCATGCTTCCCGCCAAGGGCCGGCGCGACGATGTGGATACCCTTCGACGGGGTCAGCGAAGCCGCCTGCTGTCCCGAGACCAGCCGAGAGGCGAGCGAGGCCGCCCACGGGCCGGTCGCGTTGACCACCTGCTTGCAGGTGATCCGCAATGTTCCGCCGCCAAGCCCGTCCGCCATCTCGATCCCCTCGACGCGACCGCTCCTGATCGCCAGCCCCACGCATTCGGCGTGATTCGCAACGACCGCGCCCTGCGCTGCCGAGTCGGCGACGAGCGAGAGTACGACCCGCTCCGGTTCGTCTACGCGGTAGTCGTGCCAGCGGAGCGCGCCCTCGAGGCCCGGCATGGCGACGGTCGGCTCGACCGCGAGCGCCTGCCCCGCATCGAGCCAGCACGGCGCGTTGGCTGGCGCTCCTTCGCTGCCCCCAAGGGCATTGAACAGGGTGACCGCCGCCCGCATGGACCAGCGGCCGGAAAAGCCCTTGTTCGCGAGCGGCAGCAGACAGGGTTGCGGGCGAACGTGCAGCGGCGCGATCCGCCGCCAGATTGCGCGCTCGGCGAGCGATTCCCGCACCATGCCGATCCGCGCCTGGGCAAGATAGCGGATGCCGCCGTGGACGAGGTGTGACATCGCCTCGCTGGCGGCGCTCGCGAAATCGTCCTTCTCGACAAGAGCGATCGAAAGCCCGCGCCGAGCCGCGTCGCGGGCTATCGACGCGCCGATAATCCCGCCACCGATGACGGCGAGGTCGAACGAACTGTCGGCGAGCGCCGCGAGATCGCGCTGCATGAAGGCCTCCGGGAGGCCTGAACTCTACTCGACGGGAACGCCCCGTTCCAAGGCGTTGTGACGTGCTACCTGAAGCGGCCGCCGACGAACCGGTCGAGGCTCGCCGCCCCGCCGCCCCAGACCACCAGGGCCAGCGCCATGGCCGCCCAGGGAAGATGGAAGTTCGCCCACCCTTCCGGCACCGTGATCTGGATGATGGCGGTCATGATCAGCAGGCCGAGCGCCGCGAAGCGTGTGCCGAGGCCGAGCACCAGGAGCATCGGCAGCACGATCTCGGCGATGCCGGCCGCGTAGGCCGCCACTATCGGGAAGGGATACGGGTACTGGGCACCGAATATGTGCAGTTTGAACTCCTGGCCGAACAGGAACTGCGCGCCCCCCGACAGTTGCAGGAAGCCGTCCCATTTTGTCATGCCCGACCGCCAGAAGGGCACGGCCAGCGCCACCCTCAAGGCAAGCAGCGGCAAGGCCGGGGGAATCGCCGCCAACATCCCGTCCGCCCGCGCTATCCAGCCCGCGAGTCCACTCAGGGTCCGGCGTTCCATGTCCACGACCTGCGCCATCGCGCGCCTCCTCACTCTTGCTGAAACTCGGAAAAGACGCCGAACGAGACGAGCCCGACCAGCGCGGCGCCGAAATCGAAACCGGGTGTCGCCAGGGCCTCTTCGGCCGCCTCGCCGAGCGTCGCATTGGCGAAGAGCGCTTCGGCGAAGCGCGCGTCGCAGGGCGGCAGGATGCGGACGCCCACATCGAGGTCGGGCCGCGTAACCACCACGGTTTCGGGATTGCGGTGCTTGACCGGCGTGACGGGGTCGGTCAGTTGGGCGGCCCAGATCGACCCGGCGGGGTGCTTCGACGCGATCAGCGCCGCCGCTGGATGCAGCACGAGGCGCTTCCGCTCCAGCCCCTCGCCAACGGCGGCGAGCCCCGCCAGGTCGAGCGCAGGCAGGTCCGGCGCGTGGTAGGCGTTCGACCACGCGACCTCGATCCGCGCCACGTCGGCGAGGTAGGGCACGCTCGCGGCCGGCGTGAAGCCGGCGATGAAGTCCGGGAAGTCGTCGCCATATTCGAACAGCAGCGGCGAACGAGGCTTCGAGACTCCGGCGAAAACCCGCGCCATCCCGGCGAAGAAATCCTCGCCAACGAGCCGCGCGCTGGCAGGGAACCGCTTGGCGAGCGAACCAGTCAAGCCGACATGCACGTTGTTCCGGTAGACGGAGAAGCGGTTTCGATCGCCGCTTGCGCCCGCCGCGTGGACGCCGGCTGGCGGTGGCAATGCGGCATCGACGATCGCCGCCGCGAAACGGTCCTGGATCGTCGCCTGGGTGACGCTCATGCCGCCCGGTTCCTGTGCACGGCCGCGTCGCGCAGCGCAGCGTCCACGCGCCGTGCCTCGGCGAGCAGAACGTCGAAGGCAGGCACGTCATTGTCCCACTCGACCAGGGTGGGCAGCGGCCCGCTGCGGGCGAGCGTGTGGAGGTAGAGTTCGAAGACGTCGGGCCTCACCGCCGATCCGTGAGCGTCGATCAGCAGGCGGGCGCCGACGCCGTCGGTGGTTTCGTCATAGCCGGCCAGATGCATCTCGCCGACGCGTTCGACGGGGAAACGTTCGATGTAGGTGAACGGGTCGAGCCCGTGATTCACCGCCGAGACCATCACGTTGTTCACGTCGAGCAGCAGGCCGCACCCCGTGCGCTCCGTGACCGCGGCGAGGAAATCGACTTCGTCGATCGTGCTCTCCTCGAAGAGCACGTAGGTCGAAGGGTTCTCTAGCAGCATCCGCCGTCCAAGGACCTGCTGGACCTCGTCGACGTGGGCAGCCACGGTATCGAGGGTCTCGTCGGTGTAGGGCAGCGGCAGGAGGTCGTTCAGATAGGCGCTTTCGTGGGTCGACCATGCGAGGTGCTCGGAAAAGCTCTCGGGGCGATAGCGGTCGATCAATGCGCGCAGGCGTGTCAGATGCGCCTTGTCCAGCGGTCCCGCGCCGCCGATCGACAGCCCGACGCCATGCAGCGAGAGTGGATAGTCCGCGCGGATCGCTTCGAGGTGGCGATGTGGCGGCCCCCCCGCACCCATGTAGTTCTCGGCATGGATTTCGAAGAAGCCGACATCCGGCCGATCGGCGGCGATCGCCGCGTAGTGCTCGGGCTTGAGCCCCAGTCCCGCGCGGGCGGGAAGTTGCAATGTCTGCGGCATGTCGATGCTCCTGCCAAGGCCAAAGGCGGCGCGGGGGCCAGGCCGGCCCCCGCGCGAAACCTTGGTCACATCGGCTCGAGCATGCCCTTGTGGCCGTCCACGATCATGGTGGTGCATGTGCCAGCCGGGACGGCCTTCCAGGCATTTCCCTGGTAGTCCATCGTCGACGTGCCCGCGCAGGTGGTTCCGGCGCCGGCGGCGCAATCGTTCTGTCCGGCAAGCGCGATGCCGTAGCATTTCTCCTTGCCCGACATGTAGTCCTCGGTGACCGGGGCGGCCGAGGCGACGGTGGCGAGAGCGGACGCGAGCGAGCCGGCAAGCGCGAGGGCGAGGGTCTGGCGGTTCATGAGTTCCTCCTGGAGGGTCTGAAGTTTCCGCGCCGGCCGTTCGACCGGCGTATCCGGGCTTTCGCGACAGCACCGTGAGGCGTTACGCTGGCGGTCGCACACGAAACCGTGATCGGCGCGGGGCGTGCTGGACAGCGACGGGTGCGGACGTAACAAACCCCGCGTGCCCGCGAATGGGAGAGTGGAACCGTGGACGGCGGCAGGGATGCCGAGCTAGCGCGCTTGCTGAAGGCCGCCGTCGCGGGCGACGAGCGCGCCTATGTGGCGTTCCTTGAAGGTGCGGCAGCGCTGGTGCGCGGGTTCGTCCGCCGAAGGGCCGGCGTGGGCGGTATCGATGTGGAGGATGTCGTGCAGGAGACGCTGCTTGCCGTGCATTTGAAGCGCCACACCTGGCGGCAGGACGCCGCGGTGGGGCCGTGGCTCTACGCCATCGCCCGCTACAAGCTCATCGACGCCTTCCGGCGCAACGGGCGCCGGTTGGAGGTCGAACTGGACGAAACGGCGGAGGCGGTGGCCGAGCCGGTCGAGGAGAAGGCGAGCGAGCGCGACATCGATCGAGCGCTAGCCAGCCTGCCCGACGGCCAGAAGGCGGTCGTTTCGTCGATCTCGGTTGACGGTCGTTCCATTGCCGAAACGGCCAGGGCGTTGGGCATGAACGAGACGGCCGTGCGCGTCGCGCTCCACCGTGGCCTCAAGGCAATCGCGCGCAGGTTCGGGAAGGCTTGAGATGGAAACGTCGCGGCTGATCGAGGTGCTGGGCAGGGACGGGGCCGCTGGCGCCGCATCCATGCGCCGCGTCTGGGTGGCCGCGCTTGCCGCCGCGATCGCGCTCGCGGCGGTCGTGTTCTTCCCGACCATCGGCCCACGCCCCGATTTCATGGCCGCCGCCGGCACGCTGCGCTTCCTCTTCAAGTTCGTCGTCACCCTGTCCCTGCTGGCAACCGCGCTGTGGGCGCTTTCGGCGCTGGCACGCCCGGGCCAGTCGAGCCGATGGCTCTACCTGCTCGCTATTCCCCCCGCCCTGCTGCTCCTGGCCGCCGTCGCCGAGATGATGGTCGTACCTGCCGGTCAGCTGCGCATGCTCTGGGAAGGCAAGAATGCGCTCGTCTGCCTGACCTGGATTCCGCTGATCGGCCTGGGGCCGCTCGTGGCGTTCATCGTCGGCCTGCGCCAGGGCGCGCCGACGAACCCCGGCTTCGCCGGCGCGGTCGCAGGCCTCGTGGCTGGTGGCGTCGCCGCCACCTTCTACGCAGCGCACTGCACCGACGACTCGCCGCTGTTCGTGGCCACCTGGTACACGATCGCCATTGCCGGCCTTGCCCTGCTCGGCGCCCTCGGCGGCCGCCTCGTCGCCCGCTGGTAGAGCCCTTCATCCGCCTGTCACGCTGGCCTGCCAGACGCCGCGTGGCGGAGACGCGGTGATTCGCTCGTCAGCGCCGGAGGGCGACGATTGAAAATCCTGATGGTGACAGACGCTTGGCGACCGCAGGTCAATGGCGTCGTCCACACCCTCGAGCACCTGACCGAGGCGCTGAAGCCACTCGACGTCGCTGTCGATTTCCTGACGCCGCTTGAATACCGCACGCTGCCGATGCCAACCTATCCGGACATCCGGCTTGCATTGACAAAGCCCGCCCGCGTCGCCAGGCGCATCGACGCGGCCCGCGCCGACCACGTCCACATCGTCACCGAGGGTCCTCTCGGCATGATGGCGCGGAGGTTGTGCATGGCGCGCCGCCAGCCGTTTACCACCAGCTACCACACGCGGTTCCCAGAATATGTGAGCGCCCGCGTGCCGATGCCGGAAGCCTGGGCCTATGGCTGGCTTCGACGCTTCCACAACGCCGGTAGCGGCTGCCTGGTGGCGACCCAGTCGCTGGCCGACGACCTTTCGTCCCGCGGATTCACCAACCTGCGACCGTGGACGCGCGGCGTCGACACCTCGCTGTTCCGTCCAGACCGCCGCCGCGACCTGGGTCTGCCCCGGCCGATCTTTCTGAGCGTCGGACGGGTCGCGGTGGAGAAGGGACTGCCTGCCTTCCTCGACCTCGACCTGCCTGGTTCGAAGCTTGTCGTCGGCACCGGTCCTGAACTTGTCCGCCTCAAGGCCCGCTATCCGCGGGCCCATTTCTGGGGTTACCGTCCCAACGAGGAACTCGCCGACATCTATGCGTCGGCAGACGTGTTCGTCTTCCCCAGCCGCACGGATACGTTTGGCAACGTCATCATCGAAGCTCTGGCGAGCGGCACGCCGGTTGCTGCCTTCCCCGTTACCGGGCCGGTCGACATCATCGGCGATGGCATCGGCGGCGTCGTGTCGGAGGATCTACGAGACGCGGCCCTGCGCGCCTTGGACGTCGACCGGTCCGCCGCACGCGTTCGCGCTGGCCGCTACACTTGGGCGGAATGCGCGCGGCTGTTCATGGATACCGTCCGCGAGGCCCACGCCGGCAAACTCGCCATGGCCGCCTGAGGCTCAGAACAGACGACCGCCGTCCGGCACCCGCCTTTCGATGGCCGCGAGCACGACGTCGCCGTCCTCGTCGGGCATGCCGAGGGTCAGGACCTCCGACATGAACCTGCCGATCTGGCGAGGGGGGAAATTGACGACCGCCATCACCTGCCGGCCGACCAGCGTCTCGGGGGAATAGTATTTGGTGATCTGAGCGGACGACTTCCTGACGCCGATGTCCGGCCCGAAGTCGATCTTGAGCTTGAAGGCGGGCTTGCGCGCCTCGGGAAAGGGCTCGGCCTCGACGATGGTGCCCGCGCGGATGTCGACCTTGTCGAAATCCACGAAACCGACCTCGGGTTTCCTCGGCCCGCCGCCTGCCGTCATCAGGCGTTGCCGAAGGTCTCGAACAGCACGCTGTCCAGCGCCTGCTTGGCGGGCATGCCCGACCACAGCACGAACTGGAAGGCCTGGAAGTAGCATTCGCAGGCCTCGAGCGCGCTGGAAAGCAGCACCTCCACCTGCTGGCTGTTCGGCTCGACGCCACCGGCGAGAAGCAGCGACTGGCGGAACATGATCGCGCCCTCCTGCTCCCACAGATCGAAATGTCCGAACAGCATCTGCTCGTTGATCAGCGAGAGCAGACGCAGGATCTCCAGCGCACGGCTCTCGGGCACCTTGATGTCGAACGCGCAGGCGAGGTGCAGCGCCTCGAAATCTTCCATCCACGAAAACGAGACGTGGTAGTCGGTCCAGTTGCCTGCCACGGAGATGGAGATTTCATCGTCTCCGCTGCGTTCGAACGACCAATCATTGGCGTGTGCCACCTTCTCGATCACGTCGACCGGGTGGGAGTCCCGCTGGACCTGGAGTTCGGCGAGTTCCATTGCTTATCGGCTTCCTGTCGTTCTGGGCATGCCTTCCGGCGCACCGCGAGAGACACGGGAGGGACGGACGACTCCACGGCGGAAAAGGTGGTCTTGCGCGGATTCCCCAGCCGGACCCCGATTTCCGGCGCATGATCCGGTTCCGAATCATGCAGCAATTTCAGTCTATTGATGACGAGTCGTTGCGCCAGTGCAAAATCCGGTATGTCAGCGATCGGGTGTGGATAGCTGCTGTCGCATTGATTCATGGAAACGCGCTAAGCGATTCAACCCAAAGCGATTTCGCAGTCCGCGATTCGCGCTTATCAACAGGCGTTATTTTTTTGACGACGGCCTGGCCGTGGTCTTGGCCGGAGCCCCGGAAAGCTTCGCCTCGAGTTCTGCGATGCGCGCCGCAAGCCTGTCGTTCTCGTCGCGGGCCTTGGCCGCCATCTCCTTGACGGCCTCGAACTCCTCGCGCTGGACCACGTCCATGGAGTTGAGAATCCGTTCCGCCTGTGCGCGGAACGCGGTTTCGACTTCGCGCCGCACACCCTGCGCGGCGCCGGCGGCGTCGGTCATGAAGCGTGCGAACTCGTCGAGGATGCGGTTCGGACCTCCGGAGGACATGGCTCACCTCGCTCGGGCCAACGTGGCCTTGCGTTGAGGTAGGCGGCCGACCCATGCATTGCAAGGCGGCATCTCCCGCCTTGACCCATTCCGGCCCTCGGAGCATGGTCCGCGCCCTATGCGGGTGTGTCTGGATTCACGTCAGGGCGGGTCGAAAATGGCGGATTTCGAAGACCGGATCGCAGCGCGCATGCTGGTGCGGGAGCGCCGATGGCTGCCGCTTGCGGGCGCGCTCGTCTGAAGATCGGCCCAGTCTAGCCGGAGCAATCCTTGCCAATCCCTGCCCTCCTGCCCCTCGCGGCCATCCCCTTTCCCGAGATCGATCCGATCATCATCCGGATCGGACCGCTCGCGGTGCACTGGTATGGCGTCGCCTACATCCTCGGCATCCTGTTCGCCTGGTGGTACGCGAAGCGACTCGTATCCAATCAGCGGCTGTGGAACGGCCCCGGCCCGATCAAGCCGGAGGATATCGACGATTTCCTTGTCTGGGCCGCCGCCGGCGTCGTCCTCGGCGGCCGTATCGGCTACGTCCTCTTCTACGACTTCGCGCGCTATGCTGCGAACCCGCTGGACATCTTTGCGGTCTGGCAGGGCGGCATGTCCTTCCACGGCGGTCTCGCCGGCGTGATCCTCGGCATGGTGCTCTTCGCGCGCGCGCGCGGCATTCCGACCTGGAGCCTGCTCGACGTGGTGGCCGCCGGCGTGCCTGTCGGCATCGGTCTCGTGCGGCTCACCAACTTCATCAACGCGGAACTGTGGGGGAAGCTCTCCAACCTGCCCTGGGCGGTCGAGTTCCCGAATGGCGGGCCGTTCACCCGCCACCCCAGCCAGATCTACGAGGCGCTGCTGGAGGGGCTCATCCTGTTCATCCTGCTGCGTGTCCTCACCCATTATGCGTCGAAGCTCCAGTCTCCCGGCTTCATCGGCGGCGCGTTCGTGGCCGGCTACGGCGTGGCGCGCATCTTCGTCGAGTTCTTCCGCGAGCCCGACGCGCAGCTCGGCTATCTGCTTGGCGGTTGGCTGACGATGGGCATGGTGCTGTCGACGCCGATGGTGCTGGCGGGCCTGTGGGCCATGGCGACGGCGCGGCGCGCGGGGCAGTCGCAAGCGGCATGACGGCGCTGAAGCGGCGCATCGTCGACCTGATCGAAGCGCTCGGGCCGATTCCTGTGTCCGAGTACATGGCGCTCTGTCTCTACGACCCGCGCCACGGCTACTACTCGACCCGTGATCCGTTCGGCCCGGGAGGCGACTTCGTCACCGCGCCGGAAATCAGCCAGATGTTCGGTGAACTGGTCGGGATCTGGATCGCCGACGTCTGGCGGGAAGCCCGATGCCCGCTCCCTGCCACCGTCGCCGAGATCGGTCCAGGCCGCGGGACGCTGATGCGCGACATGGTCCGCACCCTTGCCCGCATCGCGCCCGGTCTTCGGGCGCAGGCCGACCTGCGGCTGGTCGAGGTGAGCGACCGGCTCCGCCTCGTCCAGGCGAAGACGCTCGAGGGCAGCGGCGGCCCTTTTGAGTGGCATGGAAACGTCGATGACATGATCAACCAGCCGCTGTTCATCGTCGGTAACGAGATCTTCGACGCGCTGCCGGTCCGCCAGTACGTGAAGACGGCGCAAGGCTGGCGCGAGCGGGTGGTGACGCTCGCCGGGGACGATGTGCTCGCTTTCGGCGCGGGCGCTGGCTCTCTGGAACCTTCGCTACTGCCATCCGGCGCGCCGGACGCGCCGGACGGTGCGGTTTTCGAAGTTTCGCCGGTCCGGTCCGCCTTGATGACGAGGATCGCGGCCAGGATCGCCCGTGACGGCGGCGCTGGCCTGTTCTTCGACTACGGTCACCTTGCGTCCGGTCTCGGCGACACCCTGCAGGCGTTGCGTCGGCACCGGCCGGACGATCCTTTGGCGCATCCGGGCGAATCCGATCTGACGTCTCATGTCGACTTTGACGCCCTCGCCGACGCCGCCCATGCGGAGGGCCTGAACGTCCACATCGCCACGCAGGGCGATTTTCTTCTCGCGATGGGTCTGCTGGAGCGGGCGGGCAGCCTCGGTGCGGAGCGGTCCGAGGCCGAACGCAACCAACTCCGGATCGATGTGGAGCGACTCGCCGGGTCCGATCAAATGGGTAGCCTTTTCAAGGTATTGGCCGTCGCGTCGCCTGGTCTGGCCCTGCCGGGATTCGCGACGGCCAATTGACTTGGCAACCTCCATCGCCCACTGTCCGCCCCCGCGAACAGGCGGCGGCGCAACTCGAGGGGCGCCGCCCCGGTACGGAAAGGCGGCTCATGCTCGACGTCTCACGGCCGGAGCCCGTCCGGTCTCCGCTGCTCGAAAGAATCGCGGGAATCCGCCACGGCTTCTTCACCAGGCAGGGCGGAGTCTCGGAAGGCATCTACCGCGGGCTCAATACGGGCACCGGCTCGCTCGACGACCCGGACAACGTTCGCGAGAATCGCGCCCGGGTCGCACGCTGGATGGGCGTTGCCCCCGAACGGCTGCTCACCTGCTACCAGATCCACTCGCCGGACGTGATCGTCGCGACGGGACCGTTCCCCGGTGAGCGGCCCAAGGCCGATGCGCTTGTCACCGAGCGCCCGGGGCTCGCCCTGGGTGCGTCGGCGGCCGACTGCGGCCCGGTCCTCTTCGCCGATGCGGATGCGCGGGTGATCGGCGCGGCGCATGCCGGCTGGAAGGGAGCATTCACAGGAGTCCTCGAGAATACGATCGTCGCGATGGAATCGCTCGGCGCGCGCCGCGACCGCATCATCGCGACATTGGGACCCTCGATCTCGCAGGCCAACTACGAGGTGGGTCCGGAGTTCGTCGATCGCTTCATCTCGGTCGATCCAGAAAACGAGGCGTGGTTCCGGCCATCTGCGCGTGCCGGACACGCCCATTTCGACCTCAGCGGGTTCACGGTCGACCGGTTGACGAGAGCAGGCGTCACGGCCGAAGCGCTGGGGCGCTGCACCTATGCCGAGGAGGATCTGTTCTTCTCCTTCCGGCGCTCCACCCACCGCGGCGAGCCTGACTACGGCCGGCTGGTCTCGGCTATCATGATCACGGATGGAGACGGCTGATGGCGCTGCATTTCGAACGGACCGAATTTGACGCCCGCCGTGATCGCCTGCTTATCGAAATGGCCGAGAAGAAGCTCGACGCGGTCCTCCTTTTTGCGCAGGAGAGCATGTACTGGCTCACCGGCTACGACACGTTCGGCTTCTGCTTCTTCCAGTGCCTCGTGGTGAAGCTCGACGGCTCCATGACGCTGCTGACGCGTTCGGCGGACCTCCGGCAGGCGCGTCACACCTCGACCATTGAGAATATCGTGGTGTGGACCGACCGCGACAACGCCAACCCCGCCATCGACTTGCGCAACCTGTTGAACGATCTCGACCTGCTGGGCCGCCGCATCGGCGTCGAGTACGACACGCATGGGCTGACCGCGTTCAACGGCCGCCGCCTCGACGAGCAGTTGCAGACGTTCGGCCAGATCGCCGACGCCTCCGGGATCGTCCAGCGTCTCCGTCTCTTCAAGAGCCCGGCCGAGGTGAAGAAGGCGGAGAAAGCGGCCGCCCTCGCGGACGACGCGCTGGACGCGGCGCTTCCGCTGGTCAAGCAGGGCGGGGACGAGGGCGCGATCCTTGCCGCCATGCAGGGCGCGATCTTTTCGGGCGGCGGCGACTATCCGGCCAACGAGTTCATCATCGGCTCGGCCGCCGACGCCCTCCTCTGCCGTTACAAGGCGGGCCGACGCAAGCTCAACAAGAACGACCAGCTCACGTTGGAATGGGCCGGCGTCTTCCATCACTACCACGCGCCGATGATGCGCACATTGATCACCGGCAAGCCGTCCAAGCGCCATCAGGAACTGTTCGAGGCCTGCCGCGACGCGCTCATCGCCGTCGAAAAGACCATGATGCCCGGCAAGACCTTCGGCGATGTCTTCGACGCCCATGCCAAGGTGATGGAAACTCACGGCCTGACGAAGCATCGGCTCAACGCTTGCGGTTACTCGGTCGGCGCCCGTTTCACGCCGTCCTGGATGGACACGCCGATGTTCTACCAGGGGAATCCCGAGCCCGTCGCACCCGACATGACGCTGTTCGCCCACATGATCGTGATGGATTCCGAGACCGAGACCGCGATGACGCTCGGTCGCACGTACCTCACCACCGACGGCCCCCCCAGGGCTCTCTCCCGCCATGATCTGGACTTGATCATACGGTGAATCGACAATGCGCTTGAGGGGGCGGTCCGACTGGAAGAGCAGCGGCGAATGACGCGCCCGCACGCATCCTATTCAGCTCTGATCCTGCTGCTCGCGCTGGCGGCGTGCACCACCTCCGACGTTCTCGAACCCTCCGCCATGGTGGGCGCCCCGCCGCCTGTCGCGGAACCGTTGGGCGCGGTGGCGGCAATCCCGGATTCCTCCGCGCCCACCGCCCCTCGAGCCGGTCAGACCTTTGCCGCCGTCCCGGCCA
Source organism: Rhizobiaceae bacterium (assembly GCA_050184585.1). Taxonomy (GTDB): domain Bacteria; phylum Pseudomonadota; class Alphaproteobacteria; order Rhizobiales; family Rhizobiaceae; genus JBFXAF01. The sequence continues at coordinate 113,525 of JBFXAF010000002.1, forward strand.
ATGCAAGGCTCCAGTTCGCGCCGATCATCGGAGCGCCGGTCGAGGCGGTCACACCGCTCACCGAACGCCTCGTGGCGCGCTCGCGCGAGCGGGGCATCACGCTGGCCGCGAGCGGCGATCCGTCGAGCACCCACATGCTGAAGGGTTATTTCTCGGCGATCACCGAAGCCCGGGGCACCACCGTCATCTATGTCTGGGACGTGCTCGACGGCGCCGGCAACCGGCTCCATCGCATCCAGGGCCAGCAGACGGTCCAGCCAGGCGGCGGCGACAGCTGGCGGGCCGTTCCGCCGGGCGCCATGCGCGCCATCGGTGACGCCACCATCGACGGCTTCGCGGAATGGCTCTCGGCCCCGCGCGGCTGAACCCGAATCTCTGGATGGGCGCCCCTTTTGCCGGCTCGGCACTTGCAATAGCCGGGCGGGCCGCTAAAAGCCGCGCTACGTCCGCCACCGGAACCACCGCATGAAACTCTTTGCTGGCAATTCCAACAGAGGGCTTGCGGAAGCCGTTACGCGCTACCTTAACATCCCCTTGGGCAAGGCCAGCGTCAGGCGGTTCGCGGACCAGGAGATATTCGTCGAGATCCAGGAGAACGTGCGCGGCGAGGACGTCTTCGTGCTCCAATCGACGTCCTTCCCGGCGAACGATCACCTGATGGAACTGCTCATCATGATCGACGCCTTCATGCGCTCGTCGGCGCGACGCATCACGGCGGTGATCCCCTATTTCGGCTACGCACGCCAGGATCGCCGCGCATCCGGCCGCACCCCGATCTCGGCCAAGCTTGTCGCCAATCTCATCGCGCACGCAGGGGTCAGCCGCGTGCTTACCCTCGACCTGCATGCCGGCCAGATCCAGGGCTTCTTCGACATTCCGACCGACAACCTGTTCGCCGCGCCCGTCATCACCCGCGACATCAAGGCTCACTACGACACGTCGAACGTCATGGTGGTCTCGCCCGACGTCGGCGGCGTGGTGCGCGCCCGCGCGGTCGCCAAGCGGATCGACGCCCAGCTGGCCATTGTCGACAAGCGGCGCGAGCGGCCCGGCGAGTCCGAGGTGATGAACATCATCGGCGAGGTCCACGGCAAGGACTGCATGCTGATCGACGACATCGTCGATTCGGGCGGAACGCTGTGCAACGCCGCGGACGCGCTGCTCGCCAACGGCGCCACCAGCGTCACCGCCTACATCACCCACGGCGTTTTGTCGGGCGGCGCCGTCGCGAGGATCAGCGGCTCGAAGCTCAAGGAACTGGTCATCACCGATTCGATCCAGCCGACCCAGAGCGTGCTGGACGCGCACAACATCCGTGTGCTCTCGATCGGCGACCTGATCGGCGAGGCGATCTCGCGCACGGCGACGGAGGAATCCGTGTCCAGCCTGTTCGATTGAGGAACGCTTCGAGCCGCGGCGTGTTGTTCGCCAAACGGAGGATCCGATGTCCAGCCAGCCGCGTCCGATGCCATCACCGGTGCCCCCTCAGCCGCAACCGCAGTTTCCCGATCCAGCGCCCGATCCGCGCCCGGTGCCGACCCGCTCAGGCGAACGCTGAGCCGACGCCGGCCAGCGCGGCCGCGCCGAGCACCAGGAAGAGGTTCGCCTTGTAGCGGATCAGCGCCACGCCTGCCGCCAGGGCGATGATCGCGGCCAATGGATCGAATGTCTGGATGTCGGGCGACGGCAGGATCAGCGGCCCCAAGGCGGCATCGCCCATCTCCGCGAACAGCACGTGCAGCCCGAACCACAGCGCCAGATTTGCGATGATGCCGACGACGGCCGCCGTCACCGCCACGAGGGCGGCCGCCAGCCATTTCACCTTGCGCACCGTTTCGACATAGGGCGCGCCGGCGAATATCCACAGGAAGCAGGGCACGAAGGTGAACCAGAGCGTCACCGCCGCACCCGCCATTCCTCCAACGAGCGGCTCCAGCCCAGACAGCCGCGCACCACCGAGGAAGCCGACGAAGACGAGCACGAGTATGAGCGGGCCAGGCGTCGTTTCGGCGAGCCCCAGTCCGGTCAACATCTCGTCCGGCTTCAGCCATCCGTGCACCTCTACCGCCTGCTGCGCGACATAGGCGAGCACCGCATAGGCGCCGCCGAACGTCACCGCCGCCATCTTCGAGAAGAACCAGCCTTCGGCGGGGAAGACGTGGCCCCAGCCGAGCCCCAGGCCCAGAGCGAAGAGCGGGACGAACCAGATCGCCAGCCATGTCGAGGTCGTCGAAAACAGGCGCCGCAGCGTCGGGCGCGTCCAGTCCGGACCAGGCGTTTCGACCGCTGGCTCTTCGCCGTGCCCGCCGGCGGCCCCGGTCCCGGACCGGCCCATCAAGTGGAGGGTGAGACCGGCTATTGCCGCCATCAGCACGATCAGTGGAAACGGCAGCTTCAGAAAGGCGATCGCGACGAAGGCCGCGAGCGCGATCACGATCATCGCCGGCCCCTTCAATGCGCGTCGGGAGACCTTCACAAGAGCCTCGACCACCAACGCCAGCACCGCCGCCTTCAGACCATAGAGGAAGCCGGCCACAAGCGGCGCGTCGCCAGCGACGAGGTAGATCGCCGTCAGCGCAGTCACGGCCAGCGCTCCCGGCAGCACGAACAGCAGCCCCGCGACCAGCCCGCCGCGCACGCCATGCAGCAGCCACCCTGCATAGGTCGCAAGCTGCATCGCCTCCGGCCCGGGCAGCAGCATGCAGTAGTTCAGCGCATGAAGGAATCTGGCATCGTCGAGCCAGCGCTTCTCGTCGACCAGCACACGGTGCATCAGCGCGATCTGGCCGGCCGGCCCGCCGAAGGACAGCAGGCCGATGCGCGCGAAGGTCGTCGTCGCCTCCGCGAAGCTGGGGCGGTCTTCAATCATGCCGACACAGAGTGCGTCGGCGTCTGCCGGAAGAACAGTCTTTCGTGCTGGGACCGGCCGTCGCAGCTTGGAGCGCGTTGAGGCGCCCGCCGGCTCACGTATTGAACTTGAACAGCATCACGTCGCCGTCCTGGAAGACATACTCCTTGCCTTCGTCGCGGGCCTTGCCCGCTTCCTTGGCCGCCACCTCGCCGCCGAGCGCCACGTAGTCGCCATAGGCGATGGTCTGCGCCCGGATGAAGCCGCGCTCGAAGTCGGTGTGGATCACGCCCGCCGCCTGCGGGGCCTTGGCGCCCTTCTCGACCGTCCAGGCACGCGTTTCCTTCGGGCCGGCGGTAAAGTAGGTGATCAGGTGCAGCAGGTCGTAGCCGGCGCGGATCAGGCGGTCGAGGCCGGGCTCGTCCAGCCCCATCGCCTCCAGATATTCCTTCGCCTCGGCGTCCGGCAGCTGGGCCACCTCGGCCTCGATGGCGGCGGAGATGGTGACCGTCGCCGCACCCTGTGCTGCGGCCATCGCTTCGGCGGCCTTCGTATATGCATTGCCGGCCGCGGCGTCCTTTTCCGCGACGTTGCAGACATAGAGAACCGGCTTGGAGGTGAGGAGGTTGAGGCCTTGCAGCATCTTGAGGTCTTCCGCCGCGATGCCCTTGAGCATGATCCGCACCGGCTTGCCATCGGCCAGCAGCGCCAGCGCCTGCTCCATGACCGGCAGCACGGTCATGGCCTCCTTCTCCTTGCCGGTCGCGCGCTTGCGGACCTGCAGGATGCGCCGCTCCATGCTTTCGAGGTCGGAGAGCATCAGCTCGGTCTCGACGGTCTCGGCGTCGGCCACCGGGTCGATGCGGCCCTCGACATGGGTGATGTCGTCGTCCTCGAAGCAGCGCAGCACGTGAACGATGGCGTCGACCTCACGGATGTTGGCCAGAAACTGGTTGCCCAGCCCCTCGCCCTTCGACGCGCCGCGCACGAGGCCTGCGATGTCGACGAAGGAGATGCGGGTCGGGATGATCTCCTTCGACTTGGCGATCCCCGCGATCTTTTCGAGCCGCGGGTCCGGCACTGCCACCTCGCCGGTGTTCGGCTCGATGGTGCAGAACGGATAGTTGGCCGCCTGCGCCGCCGCCGTCCGCGTCAGCGCGTTGAACAGCGTCGACTTGCCGACGTTCGGCAATCCGACGATGCCGCATTTGAAGCCCATGGGAAATGTCCAGTCAGGAAGGGAGAATGTCTGCGGGCGTATGGGCGAAGGGATCGACGATCGTCAAGGCTCTCCCCGTACCGTCTTCGATACGCTGCCCGTCCTGGAGGTCCTCGGAGAGGAAATGGGAGCAGCCGAGTTCAAGGGCAGAGGCAAGCAGGAGGCAGTCCCACCAGGCGAATGACGTTCGCAGCCTTACCGAGCGGGCTGACGTTACCGTACGGCCGGTAATGGGATCGGCGCCAAAGAAAGCCAACGCGTCCACCTCGGCGAATATCTGCTCTGCCGGGACGCTCTGCCTCTTGCGCAACATCACGTTCATAACCTCGTTCAGCACCTGCAGATTCGTTCTGCCTGCCCCCGAAGCGGCGAGGGCGGTCAACCAGTCATCGGCCGACTTTTCCCTTGGGCCGGCGACATCGTCACGTGCATAGAGAAGAACGTTGCTGTCGAGGAAAATCCTAGCGGCGGGCATTCCGCTCTTCCGCCGTGGGCATGCGGCCGTTCTCGGAAATTCTCAGCTTGGGGCCCGACAGGAACCGCTCAAGGGCAGCGAGGCGATGGCGACGTTCGGACTCTTCGTCGGTTTCGCTTCCCGTCTCGACGTCACTCTTCACAAGACCGGCGATGTAGCGAGACATCGACAAGCCCCTACGAGCCGCCTGCACCCTGCCAAGCTGGTGGATTTCGTCTTCAAGCGAAACAGTCACGTTCTTCAATTCAGCCTCACGAAAACACGAAGTTCGTGTTTTCGTGATTTAGTGGTTCCTTGACCTCAGGTCAACGTTTCGCACCCTATACCGGCCGTGCACCGCGCCATTGGCGAGCGGCTTCGCGAAGTCGAGGTCGAGCCCGCGATCGACCTGTGCGCCGCCGAAAAGCAGAGACGACCGCCCTTGCGCGGTCTACTGACAACCGATCGCTTTCAGCTGTCGCCCCTGCCGAACAGCCGCTTCAGCATCGCCGCCATCGGCCCGCTCTCCGGCAGCTTTACGGCCGGCTGCTGCGGCCGCGCCTGGCGGATGTGGCTCTGGCCCTTGGCCGCGGGCGCGCCGCCCTCCGAGCCTCCACCCTTGCCGCCGCCCTGCACGGCGAGGCTCGCCTTGTTCATGAAGCCGTTGTCGTCGCCCTTGGCCAGCAGGTCGGCATTGTCGGCGACCGCGTCGAGCAGCGGATCGAGCCAGTCGCGGTCGGCCTTGGCGAAGTCGCCCAGCACATGTCCGGTGACGAGTTCCTTGACGCCGGGATGCCCGATGCCGATGCGCACCCGGCGGTAGTTGGCCCCAACATGCTGGTCGAGCGAGCGGATGCCGTTATGTCCGCCGGCGCCTCCTCCGGTCTTCACCCTGACCTTGCCGGCTGCGAGGTCGAGTTCGTCGTAGAAGACAGTGAGCGCGTCCGGACCGAGCTTGTAGAAGCGCAGCGCCTCGCCGACTGCCTGGCCGGAGAGGTTCATGAAGGTCAGCGGCTTGATGAGAAGGATTTTGTCGCCGCCGATGCGGCCTTCGGCGATTTCGCCATGAAACTTGCGGCTCCACGGCGAAAAGGAATGGCGGCGGGCGATCGCGTCCGCCGCCATGAACCCGACATTGTGCCGGTGGTTGGCGTATTTCTGACCCGGATTGCCGAGACCCGCGAAGACGAGCATCTCAAGCGGCTCCGGTCGCGAAAGCTAGGCCTTCGCGTCCTTGGTCTCCTTGGGCTCGGCTGCCGGCGCGGCGGCAGTCTCGGCCGGAGCGTCGGCATCGGACCTCATCGCGGAGGAGCCGGCGATGGTCGCGATCGTAAAATCGCGATCGGAAATGACTGCCTTCACGCCCTGCGGGAGCTTGACCGCCGAGATATGGATCGAATCGCCGATGTCGGCGCCGTCGAGGTCCACGGTGATGAACTCGGGGATCGCGTTCGCCGGACAGCGGAACTCCACCTCATGGCGTACGATGTTGAGCACGCCGCCGCGCTTGATGCCGGGCGACTTGTCCTCGTTGACGAAGTGCACCGGCACTTCGACGGTGACCTCGGTATCCTTGCCGATACGCAGGAAGTCGACATGGATCGGAACGTCCGTGACCGGATCGAGGTGGTAGTCCTTCGGCAGGACGGAAACCTTCTTTCCGCCCACGTCGATGGTGGCGATCGTGGTCAGGAAACCGCCGCCGTGTATCTTGTAATAGATGTCCTTGTAGGACAGGGCGATCGCCAGGGGGGGCTGCTTGTCGCCGTAGATGACTGCGGGAACCTTGCCGTTGCGCCGAACCTCACGGGCGGACCCCTTACCGACCCGTTCGCGCGCCTCGGCCGTGAGCTCGTACGTCTCGTGGCTCATGGCTTTTCCTTTTCGTTTGCTGGAGCGTTTCCGGACATGCGCGGACGCTTGCCGGAAAACGTCGAAAGCGGCCTTTGCGGCCGCCCTCCCTCGCGCTGCCTCCAAGGGTGTCCGCGCGAGTGGCGGTCCTATAGCCGAAGGGCGGAAGGCACGCAAGGCTGGCCCGGCGCGTGAAAAAGCCCGCCGCTTTGAGCGGCGGGCAGAGCGAGGATCAGCGCCGCTCGCCCGATGCCGGAGAGTGCCAGGCAACAGCGTTCGACTCTGTGGAGGCAGATTAGCGGCCCCTTTGACATTGCCGAAACGAATAGGAATGATACCTGCCATTAGAAAACATGATGCCGTGCAATGCCTCCCCATCTCGACAGCGATCTCCTCCGAACCTTCGTCACCATCGCCGACACCGGCAACTTCACGCGTGCGGCCGATGCGCTCGGACGCACCCAGTCAGCTGTGTCTATGCAGGTGCGCAAACTGGAGGAATCTCTTGGCGATGCGCTTTTCGCTCGCGGCTCCCGGGGCGTGACGTTGACGCGCAAGGGCGATCAGCTCCTGCCCAATGCCCGTCGCATCGTCTCCCTCCTGAACGAGACCGCCGCTTCGCTGGACGCTCCCCCGCTCGACGGCAAGGTGCGCATCGGCATTCCCGAGGAATATGGCGACACCGTTCTGTCGAGGGCGCTGGCGGCTTTCGACGCTCGCCACCCTCAGGTGGAGATCACCGTGCGCTATGCGCGCTCCTCGGCGCAGATGGCGGCCATCGCGGCCGGTGAACTCGATCTGGCGGTGGTGTTCGAGTGGCAGGAGGTGAGCGACGGCGAAGTGCTGATGACCGACCCCACCATCTGGGTCACGTCGGAGACACATCACCGGCACGAGGAGCGGCCGATCCCGATCGCCCTCTACAACAGTTCGACCTGGTGCCGCGACTTCGCGCTGCGATCGCTGGAGGAGCGTGGCCTGCCCTACAGGGTGGCGTATCGTTCCGAGACGACCGGCGGATTGAAGCTCGCCCTCGCATCGGGCTTGGCCATCGCTCCCGTTTCCCGATCCAACATACCGCGAGGCTGCCGCGAACTGACGGCCGAGGACGGGTTCGGCGCGATCGACTCCTCGCTGGTCGTGCTCCACCGCGGCCGCAACGCGGAAGGGCGGGCGGTCGACGGCATGGCGGACGCCATCCGCGAGGCCTTCGCGGCCGCTCCGGTCGCATTGCCCTGACCATGCGCCGCATGGACTTGCCCCTGACCCGGCGCTAAGTTGACCGGAGGGGGAAAGATGAATCCTGGGCATTTCGACTGGCGGTTTGCCGTGCGCTTCATCGGCGTGCTGGCACTCGTGCTGGTCGCTTTCGCGCACCGGCCTCCCGCCCTCGCCCCCGCCTCCGGGTTCGATGCCTCCGCGTGGGCATTCCCGGACGGATCCGTTCCCGTCATCTGCGTCACACTGCCGACCGGCGAAGGCCAGACGCCCGCGGGACAACGCCATGCGCTGCCTTGCGACGCCTGCATCGTTTCGGCCGCCCTTGCCGTGCCCGCGCCTGGCGTCCCCGCCGCCGCGTCCATTGAGTGGAGTCCCGTGTTCCTGCCCCGCATGGGCAGGGTCGCCGCATCGCCGGCCGCCTGGCCGCCTTCTGCCCCTCCCACCGCTCCTCCCTCCGCCTGATCGGCAACGCGACGCACCGGGAAGCCGGCTGCGTCGCCAACGTTTTCGCATCGACCGATCAGTGGGCCGCACCGGAAGGGCGCCCGACCCTGGAGCAGAATCATGTTCAAGACTCTCGCCTCGGCCGCCGGCATCATGCTGGCAGCCTCCACCGCCGCATTCGCTCACGCCACCATCGACGCGAAGGAAGCGTCGATCGGCTCGAGTGTCCGCATCGCCGCCAGAATCCCGCACGGATGCGACGGCACGCCGACCAATGTCGTCCGCATCCGCGTCCCGGAGGGCTTCATTGCCGTGAAGCCCATGCCGAAGGCCGGCTGGGAGTTGGAGATCGTCAACGGCACCTACGAGACATCCTACCAGTATCACGGCGCGACGCTGACCGAGGGCGTCAGGGAGATCGCCTGGAAGGGCGGCGAACTGCTCGACGAGCACTATGACGAGTTCGTGCTGCGCGGCACCGTCGCCGACACGCTCGAAGCCGGCAGGACGATGTACTTCCCGATCGTGCAGGAATGCGGCGACGCGGCGGAACGCTGGATCGAGATCCCGGCCGAGGGCCAGGACCCTCACAGCCTGGAGTTCCCCGCGCCGGGGATGAAGATCGTGCCAAAGGGCTAGCAACCGGCTGAAGGGTAAGGCCAGTGCCCTACGTTGCCCCCCTCTGTCCTGCCGGACATCTCCCCCACGCGGGGGGAGATCAGCCGGCCGCATTGGTTTCGCCAACTGGCGATATTGCTGGAAAAGCGACAAGGCTGAAGCCGCCAATCTCCCCCCGCGTGGGGGAGATGTCCGGCAGGACAGAGGGGGGCGCTGTCCCGCCGACCTATCTTGCGCGGTGGGCTGCAAAAGCACTGCTGCTCGTCATCCTGCTCCTCCTCTCCCCCCTTCCCGCCCTCGCCCACGCCACGCTCATCTCCTCCAATCCGGTCGACGGATCGGTGATCGCCGCCACCCCGGCCGACGTCACCCTGCAATTCAACGAGCCGGTCAGCCCGACCGACCTGAAGCTCGTGACCCCGGCAGGCGCGATCACGCCGCTTTCGGACGCACGCGCCGAAAATGCTTCGATCGTCGTGCCGCTGCCGCCGCTCGAGCACGGAACCCACCTCGTCTCCTGGCGCGCCGTGTCGGCCGACGGACATCCGGTCGGCGGCTCATTGGTGTTCTCGGTCGGCGCACCGAGCCAGGGTGCGCTGCCGACGCTCCCCGACGGCCTCGGCGACAGCGAGCGTGCGGCGATGTGGCTGTCCCGCCTGGCGAGTTACCTCGGCCTCTTCCTCGGCGTAGGCGGCGCCTTCTTCCTCGCCATCATCGCACCGGAAGCAAGAGCGCGCTGGACGAGCATGCCCTTCGTCGCAGTCGGCCTCCTCGCCCTCCCGATGGCGCTTGCCCTGCAAGGGCTCGACGCATTGGGCTCCACACTGGGATCCGTGCTTGATCCTGCGGCGTGGCGCGCCGGCTTCGCCACCAGCTATGGCGCCACGGCGGCGATCGCCTTCGCGGCGCTGCTTCTGGCGGCCGGGTCGCTGTGTGTTCGGCCGGTCCCGCTGCGCCGTTCGCTCGCCACTGTCGCGCTGCTGGGTGTGGGGTCGGCGCTTGCCGCCAGCGGCCACGCGAGCGCCGCCGCGCCGCAAGGGCTGATGTGTCCGGCCGTGTTCCTCCACGCCGTCTCGATCGCTTTCTGGATCGGCGCGCTCATGCCGCTTGGCATGCTCCTAGCCGGCCGCGATCCGGGAGCCGGCGTAGCGCTCCGCCGCTTCTCGGCCGTCATTCCCCTCGTGGTCGCAGCGCTTGCGATCTCGGGCGCGACCATCGCGGTCGTGCAGGTCGAACAACCCGCCGCGCTGGCGTCCACGCGCTATGGGCAGATCCTGCTCGCCAAGCTCGCGCTGGTCGCGGTGCTGCTGGGCATGGCTGCGTATAATCGCTGGGAACTGACCAAACCGGCAGCGCAGGGTTCGCAGACGGCGTCGAAGGGGCTGGGACGGTCGGCGCTCATCGAGGCGGGGCTCGCAGCCGTCATCCTCGCGCTCGCCGCCGGCTGGCGCTTCACCCCGCCACCCCGCGTGCTCGCCATCGAGGCGGCGAAGCCGGCCTTCACCCACATCCACATCGGGACCGCCATGGCCGACGTGTCGGTCGCTCCGGGGCGCGTGGGAGAAGTAGAGGTCCTCGTGTTTCCCATGCATCCCGACATGCGGCCGCTGGAGGCCAAGGAAGTCATCGTGGAGTTCTCCCTGCCCGAGGCCGGCGTCGAGCCGCTGCGCAGGAAGGCCGAACGCATCGAGACAGGCGGCTGGACCGCGGAACTCGCCCTGCCGCTTCCCGGCGCATGGACCGTGAAGCTGGAGGTGATGGTGTCCGACTTCGACAAGGTGACGATGGATGCCCCGGTCGAGATCAGGCCGTGACCTGAATCGCGACGAGATTTGGATCAGCAATCCGATTGGTCCACGACATCCGCCCTTGCGGCGGTCGCCAGCGGACGGCAATGTGGTCGTTCAAGGCTGAACAGGATTCCATGCATGACCACGAGGACATGGGCCTACGAGGATTTCGAGGAAGGCGGATCGATCGTGCTCGGCACGAAGACCGTCACCGCGGACGAAATCATCGAGTTCGCATCCGAGTTCGACCCGCAGCCGATGCATCTCGACGAGGAAGCCGGCAGGGCGAGCATACTCGGCGGGTTGGCGGCGTCGGGCTGGCACACATGCTCGATGTTCATGCGCATGATGTGCGACGGCTTCCTGCTCGATTCCACGTCCCAGGGTTCGCCGGGCATCGACTATGTGCGCTGGAAGCGGCCGCTGCTCGCCGGCGACACGGTGACCGGTCACGCGAAGATCGTTGCCAAGCGCCTGTCGAAATCGAAGCCGGATCTCGGCTTGGTCACTGTTGAAAGTAGCCTCGTCAACCAGCGCGGCGAGACGGTGCTGGAACTCCAGAACACCGGCATGTTCCTGACCCGGGAGACGGCGCGGTGACCTTCGAGGATTATCTGGGGATCGGCGAGACCGTCGCGATCGGCGCCCACACATTCGAGGCCGACGAGATCAAGGCGTTCGCCGCGAAATACGACCCTCAGCCTTTCCATCTCGACGAGGCTGCGGCCGAACGCAGTGTGTTCCGGCGGCTGTGCGCCTCTGGCTGGCACACGGCCTGCACCTGGATGAAGTACAACATGAAGACACGCGTCGATCAGGGCGCCCCGCGCTGGACAGGCGAAGGTCCGGCGCCGGTGTTCGGGCCCTCCCCCGGCTTCACGGACCTCAAATGGCCGAAGCCCGTCTATGTTGGAGAGACCGTGACGTTTTCACGGCGGCCGCTCTCCGTCCGCAGGCGCGAGGCGAAACCGGGATGGCACATCATGAGTCTGCTCGCGGAGGGCCATGACAGCGCCGGCGACAAGGTGATCGAATTCACCAGCGGCGTACTGATCCACAAGCCCTGAGAGGCTTCATCGGCCAAACGTCAGGTCTGCCGGCGAGATCAGTACCGAGAACTGTTCGCACCAGATGATGACGCTCTGGTAGTCCTGCGGGTTCACCCCCGCCGGGATCGCATAGTTCTGGCTGCCTTTGAATGCGCGCAGCCGGCCGAGGTCGACGAACATCGCATTGCCCAGATCGCCCGATGAGCGGATGGCCGGCTTCGGGACGAGATAAACGTGGTACTTCGGCCCCGGCCCGACCTGAAAGTCCTCGTGCAGGCGGACATGGTCGGAAAACACCGAAACCTCGCCGCGGCCGTAGTGGACGGGATCGCTCGGGTTGGCGTGGATGAAGCGGCCGGAGCCGATGCGCTCGGACTGTTCCGTCCTCGGCTCCTCGGCCGCCGGCGGCGGAGGAAACACGTAGGGAAATAAAAAGAAGCCCAGCGCGACGCCGAAGCCCGTACCCAAAACCGCCCCGAAGAGAAATACGAGCAGCCAGCGCATCCCCTGCCTCCCCCCGCCGGCATGGGACCACGATCGTCGCGGTCGGGCAACCCGACCGGTCGTCAGCCTTCCACTACGGTCTCCGGCCGGTCGTCGCCGCGCGACGTCTCCAGCCGCCACTTGCCCGAGGCGTCCTCGTATTCGATGTCGTGGGTCTCGCCGCCGAGCTGCTGCTCGGCGGCCGCGCGCCTGGCGGCGGCAAGCGCATCCTCGCGGCTCGGATGCGTCTCGGAAAACACGTCGCCCACCTTGTAGGCCCAGCCGCCGTCGTGCTCGACGATCCTGTAGGTCACCTTGGCCATGCTCGTCTCCTGTGCTTGACCGAGAACGGATGGCGGCGCTGCTCGTTCCGGATCAGTGCCCCTCGAAGGCGACCAGCGTCCTCACCGAGACCCCGAGCCCTTCCAGCTTCCTGCGCCCGCCGAGGTCGGGCAGATCGATGACGAAGCAGGCCGACACGATGTCGGCGCCCATCTGGGTGAGCAGCTTCACCGCGCCCTCGGCGGTGCCGCCCGTGGCGATCAAGTCGTCGACGAGGATGACCTTTTCGCCAGGCGCCACCGCGTCCTTGTGCATCTCCATCTCGTCGATGCCGTATTCGAGGCTGTATGCGACCCTGACCGTATCGTGCGGCAGCTTGCCCTTCTTGCGGATCGGCACGAAGCCCGCCGAGAGCTGGTGGGCGATGGCGCCGCCAAGGATGAAGCCGCGCGCCTCGATGCCGGCGATCTTGTCGATCTTCTGGCCCGCATAGGGGTGCACCAGTTCGTCCACCGCCCGCCGGAATGCCCGCGCATTGCCGAGCAGCGTGGTGATGTCGCGGAACAGGATGCCCGGCTTGGGATAGTCGGGGATCGTGCGGATCGCCGAAATCAACGTCTCTTCGAGGGAAGATTTCATGCGCCGTGCCCCGTTGCCGGACAGTTTTGAACCGTCGCAGCGCAAATGAAAAGGGGCGCTCGACGCGCCCCTTCGATATGCCCGTCAAGGTCGCTCAGTGCGCGACGTCGGACCAGATCTTGCGCTTGGTGAGATAAACCAGGCCGGCGAACAAGAGCAGGAAGATCATGACCCGGAAGCCGGTCTTCTTGCGATCCTCCAGATGCGGCTCCGCCGCCCACATCAGGAATGCGGATACGTCCTTTGCATACTGGTCGACCGTCTGCGGGGTACCGTCGGTATACGTCACCGAATCGTCGTTGAGCGGCTTCGCCATCGCCAGTGACTTGCCGGAGATGAAGTAGGGGTTGTAGTGGGTGCCTTCCGCGACCTCCATGCCTTCCGGCGGGGTATGGTCGTAGCCGGTCAGCAGGGCGTGGATGTAGTCCGGACCACCTTCGGCATACTGCGTGAAGATGTCGAAGACGAACGTCGGGAAGCCGCGTTCGACAGTGCGCGCCTTGGCGATCAGCGAGAAGTCCGGCGGCACCGCGCCGTTATTGGAGGCGGCGGCCTGCTGGCTATTGGCGTAGGGCGGCGGAAAATGGTCGGACGGGACCGCTGGGCGCGTGAACATCTCGCCGTCGGCGTCCGGCCCGTCCTGAATCTCGACGGGCCAGGCGGCTGCGAAGGCCTTTACCTGTGCTTCGGAGTAGCCGAGCTCGGCGAGCGACCGGAACGCCACGAGCTGCATCGAATGGCAGCCTGCGCAGACGTTGGTGTAGACGTTCAGGCCGCGTTGGAGCTGCGCCTTGTCGTAGGTTCCGAATGGTCCGGCGAACGACCAGTCCATCTCCTGCGGCTTCATGATCGGGAAATGCGTCGGCTCCGCCGCGCTGTGCCCCTCGCCTTCCGCCGCGACGGCGAATCCGCCCGCAATGGCCAGTCCGAGCACCGCCAGTCCGCCGAGGATCTTCTTCATCGACACGTCCCTCTCACCCGGTCCCGCGGCTCAGTGCCTGGCCTCAGGCGCGGCGGTTGCGCCCTGGGGCAACGCGACCGCGCCGGCCTTGTTCTTCTCCAGCACGGCCTCCGTGATGGAATTCGGCATCCTGCGCGGTGATTCGATCAGGCCGAGCAAAGGCATGATCACGATGAAGAAGCCGAAGTAGTAGAGCGTACCCAGCTGCGACATGATCACGTAGCTGCCCTCGGCAGGTCGCGAGCCCAGCCAGCCAAGGAAGATCGCGTTCGCGACGAACAGCCAGAAGAACAGGCGGTACCACGGACGATAGGCCGCCGAACGCACCTTCGACGTGTCGAGCCAGGGTACGAAGAACAGGATCAGGATCGATCCGAACATGGCGAGCACGCCGCCGAGCTTCGAATCGATCGGGCCGATCGAGAAAGTGATGGCGCGCAGGATCGCGTAGAAGGGCAGGTAGTACCACTCCGGGACGATATGCGCCGGCGTCTTCAGCGGATCGGCGACGATGTAGTTGTCCGGGTGACCCAGATAGTTCGGGATGTAGAAGACGAAGTAGGCGAAGACGATGAAGAACACCACCATCCCGAACGTGTCCTTCATCGTCGCGTGCGGCGTGAAGGGCACGGTGTCGGTCTTGGACTTGACCTCGATGCCGGTGGGATTGTTCTGGCCGGTGACGTGCAGCGCCCAGATGTGCAGGACGACGACGCCGGCGATCATGAAGGGAAGCAGGTAGTGCAGGGCGAAGAAGCGGTTGAGCGTCGGGTTGTCGACCGCGAAGCCGCCGAGCAGGAGCTGCTGTATCCACTCGCCGACCAGCGGGATGGCGGTGAAGAAGCCCGTGATGACGGTTGCGCCCCAGAAGCTCATCTGCCCCCACGGCAGCACGTAGCCCATGAAACCGGTCGCCATCATCAACAGATAGATGATGCAGCCGAGGATCCAGAGCAGTTCGCGGGGCGCCTTGTAGGAGCCGTAGTAGAGACCGCGGGCGATATGGATGTAGACGGCGATGAAGAACATCGACGCGCCGTTCGAATGCAGGTAGCGCAGCAGCCACCCCGAATTGACGTCGCGCATGATCTTCTCGACCGACTGGAAGGCGATCGTCGAATCGGCGGCGTAATGCATGGCCAGCACCACGCCGGTGACGATCTGAGCCACCAGCATGACGGTCAGGATACCGCCGAAGGTCCAGAAGTAGTTGAGGTTTCGCGGCACCGGATAGGCCACGAAGCTGTCGTAGACCAGTCGCGGCAGGGGCAGCCTCGAGTCGATCCATCGGCCGATCCCGGTCGTTGGCGTGTAGCTGCCGTGTGCGTGATGTCCGCTCATGACGCTCCCCTCAGCCGATCCGGATGACCGTGTCGGACACGAATGCAAAGACCGGAACGGCGAGGTTCTCCGGCGCCGGGCCTTTGCGGATGCGGCCGGCCGTGTCGTAGTGCGAGCCGTGGCAGGGGCAGAACCAGCCATTGAAGTCGCCTGCCTGTCCAAGCGGCACGCAGCCGAGATGGGTGCAGGAGCCGATCATGACGATCCAGTTCTCCTTGCCCTCGCCGGCGCCGCGGTCTGCGTCGGTCGCGGGAGCGGCTGCATCGATGTTGGCGTTGCGCGCCAGCGGATCCTTGAGATCGTCGAGCGAAACGGCCTTAGCCGCCTCGATCTCCTCGGGCGTGCGGTTGCGGATGAACACCGGCTTGCCGCGCCACTTGGCGGTCAACGACATGCCCGGCGTAACCGCGGACACATCCACTTCGATGGTCGCCAGCGCGAGCGTCGAGGCGTCGGGGCGCATCTGGTCGATGAACGGCCAGGCGACGCCGGCCACACCGACAGCGCCTGCCATACCTGTCGCGACGTAGAGGAAATCCCGGCGGGAAGGTTCGACCGTGTCGTGTGCGCTCACTGGACCCAGATCCTTTCGCCTCGGATGCCTCGGGCGGAGCCGCACCCCGCCAGCCGCGTCACGCGCAAACGCGCGCCAGTCGCGGATTCCCCCGGTATCGGGGGCTGGTTTATGCGTGAAGAATAGGCTTGTCCAGCCGCCGCCGGGGATGACGGCAGATTGTCGCGGGGGTCGTCAGGCACCACGTCCACGGTCGCGCACGGGGGTCGTCGTTCGCGCCGCGCCGAACTTGGTCCATATGATCCGCGAGATCATTGAGTTCGTTGGCCAAACAGCTACAAAGTAGACCTGTGACAACCATCATCCAGCCCGGCGACTGGCTCGCCGATCCCGCGCGCTTCCACGGCGAGTGGGAGGGGGGCGCGTCGGGGTCGAAGCTCTGCGTCATCGCCAACCGCATCGACGGTGCCGGCGGCGGGCCGCGACTGCACCGGCATCCCTATGCCGAAGTCTTCGTGATCCGTTCCGGCCGCGGACTGTTCACTGTCGGCGAGGAGACGATCGAAGCCACCGCGGGGCAGATCCTCGTCGTGCCGGCCCACATCGCACACAAATTCGAGAATCTCGGTCGCGGTCCGCTGGAAACGATCGACATCCACGAGAGCGGCAGCTTTTCGACCGAATGGCTGGAGTAGCCTCAGCCTATCCCGTGCTTCTTCAGCAGCGCCTGCTCGTCGCCCGAGACCCAGCCAAAAATCTTCGGGTCTCCGTCGAGCTTCTGGACGAGGTAGTGCACGTCGAAATCGATGGCCACGTCGTCTTCGTCCTTGCGGGCATAGGCCGCGACCCAGGAGACATGCGCCACGCAATGGCGCTCGTCGATGGGAGAGACGCGAAGGCCGCGTATCCGCATGTCCTTCGTCCCGATCGCGCGGTAACGCTCGTAGCCCTTGGCGATGACCTTCATGAGCTGGTCGTCGTTCTTTCCGGCCATCACCCCCGCCGGCGAGGCCGCTATGAATTCGGAGGCGTACAGCGCCTCGATTTCCTTCTCGTCCAGGTCGCCCGCGAGCGACTGCGCGAAGAAGCGTTCGTACCGCTCGAAAAGTTTCCTGACGCCGGCTTCCATCGCCTTGAACTCCCGGTGGCGCGCAATGACCTGAATGGACAGGAAGCCCGGATGTTCCGCGCGGCGAAAACTCCGGGCTACGTCGCGCCCAGCCGCGCCAGCACCTCGCCGGGGATGGCGTATTCGCGGATGACGTCATGGTGGCGCCGCATGCCGCACAGTTCTCGCTGGATGAAGTAGGCGTAGACGGCCGCGGCCGCATCGCGCACCAGCGCCTTCCGCGCGTCCGCTTCGCCGGCGAATTCCTTGAGCGCCGCGAGGGTGCGTTCGACGCGATGGCCGGCGCGGCCAAGGGACGCTGCCTTCTCGGCGACGATCTCGTAGTCGAGGATCTGGACGCCGTCCCCGGGCCGGCCGGGATTGGCGTACTGGCCGGGAGGTCGCAGGCTCATTCCGCAGCCAGCCTGTTTGGCAGGAAGCCGCCCGACTGCCGCTTCCAGAGCTGGGCGTAGAGGCCGTTGCGGGCGAGGAGTTCGTCATGCGTACCTTCCTCGACGATCCTGCCCTCGTCGAGCACGATCAGACGGTCGAGGGCGGCGATGGTGGAGAGCCGGTGCGCGATGGCGATGACCGTCTTGCCTTCCATCATCCGGTAGAGGTTCTCTTGGATCGCCGCCTCGATTTCCGAATCCAGCGCGGAGGTCGCCTCGTCGAGGACCAGGATCGGGGCGTCCTTCAACATCATTCGCGCAATGGCGACCCGCTGCCTTTGGCCGCCCGAAAGCTTTACGCCGCGCTCGCCGACATGCGCGTCATAGCCGAGGCGACCCCGCGGATCGGACGCCTCGCGGATGAAGTCGTCGGCCGCGGCCCGCATCGCTGCGTCGACGATCTCGTGCTCGCTGGCGCCCGGCTTGCCGTAGCCGATATTGTCGCGGATGGAGCGGTGCATGAGCATGGCGTCCTGGCTGACCACGCCGAACTGCGCCCTGAGCGAGGCCTGGGTGAGCGAGCGAACGTCCTGCCCGTCGATCAGGATGCGCCCGCCCTCGACGTCGAAGAGGCGCAGCATCAGGTTGACCACCGTCGTCTTGCCCGCGCCCGATGGTCCGATCAGCGCCACGCGTTCGCCCGGCCTGATGTGAAGGTTCAGATTGTCGATGACGCCGCCGGTCTTGCCGTAGTGGAAGCTGACGTTCTCGAAGCGGATGTCGCCCTTGGACCTCTTCATCACCGCCGCATCCGCCGCGTCGCGGATCGCCGGCTGCACGGAGATCGTTCGCGTCGCATCCTGCACGGTCGCGTAGTTGCGGATCAGGCCGTTGACGTTGAACATCATCCAGCCCGACATCTGGTTGAGCCTGAACACCAGCGCCATCGACGCGGCGATCGCTCCCGTCGAGATCTCTCCGGACGTCCACGCCATTACCGCGATCGCCCCGACGCTGGCCATCATGAAGCCGTTGAGCGTCGCCACCGCCGAGCGCACGGTCGTCACCGCGCGCGTCAGGCGGATGATCGCCGTGATGAGGTTTTCCAGACCGTCGCGGATATAGGCGTGCTCGCGCCGGCCGCTGTCGAACAGTTTCACCGCCATGATGTTGGTGAAGGCGTCGACCAGCCGTCCGTTGAAGATCGAGCGCTGGTCCGCCGTGGCGCGCCCCGCACGCCGCATCTCGGGCAGGAGGAATCGCATGATGGCGACGTAGCCGGCGAACCAGAGCGCGACCACGATGCCCATCAGCGGGTCGAGCGACATCAGTATGGTCACGGCGAGGATCACGAAGGTCAGGAACGACCACATGGTCTGCAGCACGCTGACGATGAAATCGCCGACGGCCTCGCCACCCTGCATGATCTTCGTCGCAATGCGCCCGGCGAAGTCGTTCTGGTAGAACCCGTAGGGCTGCTCGATCACCCGACGGAACGATTGCCACCGCACCATCGAGAAGAAGCCCGGCACGATCACCTGCTGCTCGATCACGGCCGAAGCCACCATGATGATCGTGCGGATGACCAGGACCAGGACCAGAAGCGCCACGAGTTCCGACCAATGGTCTTGCAGGAGCGTGGCGGGGCTGGACGAATCCATGAGGTCGATCAGCCAGCCGACAGACCAGTACATGGCCGCGTCGACAGCGCCGGCCAACCCGCCAATGACGAGGAGCAGGACGAACGGTCCCTTCGCCTGCCGCGCGAAATAGGAAATGAATTTCCAGGCGTCCTCGGGCAGCACCTCGCGGTCGGTATCCGACAGCGGGTCGATCCAGCCCTCGAACCGCCGCCATAGCCAGTGATCGCGGTCCACCTCGGCGGGCTGGTCGGTCGCCGGCGCCTGCGGCGGCTTGGTTGTCTTGTTCATCGGCCTATTAACTGGTCCCGCCGGTCGCGATTGGCAACGGGGTGGAGATTACAATGCGGACAGGAGTGGCAGTAGGGCGGTAGGGCGGTAGGGCAGTAGGGCAGTAGGGCAGTAGGGCAGTAGGGCAGTAGGGCAGTAGGGCAGTAGGGCAGTAGGGCAGTAGGGCAGTAGGGCAGTAGGAAGAAATCGAGCGGAGATCGCGCAGAAGCAAGCTGCGGATCGAAAGTGCTCGTTCACATACTGCCCTACTGCCCTACTGCCCTACTCCGCCGCCGCCTTCTCGGCCTCCGCCTCGACGTCGATGAAGCCTCCGGACTGGCGCGCCCAGAGCTGGGCGTAGAGCCCGCCCTTGGCGACCAGCTCGGCATGCGAGCCCTCCTCCACCACCCGGCCCTTGTCCATGACGACCAGCCGGTCCATGGCCGCTATCGTTGACAGCCGGTGCGCGATGGCGATGACGGTCTTGCCCTCCATGAGCCGGTAGAGGTTTTCCTGGATCGCCGCCTCGACCTCGGAATCCAGCGCCGAAGTCGCCTCGTCGAGGATCAGGATCGGCGCGTCCTTGAGCATGACGCGGGCGATCGCGATGCGCTGCCTCTGGCCGCCCGACAGTTTTACGCCACGCTCGCCGACATGGGCGTCGAAACCCTTGCGGCCCTTGGGGTCGCTGAGAGCGGCGACGAAGGCGGTCGTCTCGGCGCGCCGCGCCGCCTCAACCATCATCTCCTCGGTCGCGTCGGGTCGCCCATAGAGGATGTTCTCTCGCACCGAGCGGTGAAGCAGCGACGTGTCCTGGGTGACCATGCCGATGTTCTCGCGAAGCGAATCCTGCGTCACCGCGGCGATGTCCTGCCCGTCGATCAGGATGCGCCCGCCCTCGATGTCGTAGAAGCGCAGAAGCAGGTTGACGAGCGTCGACTTGCCGGCGCCGGAGCGCCCGACGATGCCGACCTTCTCGCCCGGCCGGATCACCAGCGACAGATCCTCGATGACGCCCTTTGTCTTGCCGTAGTGGAACCGCACGTTCTCGAACGTCACCTCGCCCTTGGAGACGGCGAGATCCTTCGCCTCCGGCCGGTCCTCGACGAGGCGCGGCAGCGAGATCGAGCCGATGCCGTCCTGAACGGTGCCGATGTTCTCGAACAGCGCCGACACCTCCCACATGATCCACTGCGACATCCCCCAGAGCCTGAGCACGAGCCCGATCACGACAGCGACCGCGCCGATGGTGACGACGTCGCCGAGCCAGAACCAGATCGACAGGCCAGACACCGCGATCAACAGCATCGAGTTGATCAGATAGAGGCAGCCATTCAGTCCCGTGACGAGCCGCATCGACCGGTAGACCGTGTCCATGAAATTCGCCATGCCTTCCCTGGCGTAGGCGGCCTCGCGGCGGCCGTGCGAGAACAGCTTCACCGTCTGGATGTTGGTGTAGCTGTCCACCACGCGGCCGGTCATCATCGAGCGCGCGTCGGCCTGTTCCTCCGACACCTTGCCGAGGCGCGGGATGAAGAAGGACAGCAGCGCGACATAGCCAGCCAGCCAGAAGACGAGCGGCGCGGCGAGGCGCCAGTCGGCCGAACCGACGATGAACAGCATGCCGAGGAAGTAGACGACGACGTAGTTCAAGACGTCTACGACCTTGATGATGCATTCGCGCACGGCGAGCGCCGTCTGCATCAGCTTGGTGGCGATGCGGCCGGCGAACTCGTCCTGGTAGAATGTCATCGACTGCTTCAGCAGGTAGCGGTGCACCTGCCAGCGGATGCGCATGGGATAATTGCCCATCAGGGTCTGGCTGTGCACCAGCGATTGCAGGAACACCGTCGCGGGCAGCACGACCATGACGACGCCGGCCATCAGCGCCAGCTTCCAGCCCTCGGTCTGGAGGAACGTCGCACGGTCCTGCACGGCGAGCCAGTCGACGATGGAGCCGAGGAAGCCGAACATCCACACTTCGGCGATCGCGATGCAGGCAACCAGCAAGGCGTTGGCCGCGATGAAGCGCCACGCGCCGCGCGTGTAGTGGAAGCAGAAGGCGACGAGCGTCTTCGGCGGTTCCACCGGTTCTTCCGGCGGGAATGGATCGAGGCGTCTTTCGAACCAGCGGAACAGCATCGTCGTGGTCTTTCGCGATCTTACTTGTGGCCCGAGCGCGGGCCGATATGGCTCTTCGCCATGCTCTTGGCAGGGCGTTTGCGCTGTTCCGTCTTCGCCAGCCGGGCGAGGTCAGCCGCCCTGCCCGCATGCGGGAGGTGAACCCCGGCCGGGATTTTGGCAAGCGGCGGCAGCGGCCCTGCTGACAGTTGGTCGGCGGGCGCAAGCGGCGCGCCGGGCAGCGCCAGCGGCGCAACTGAAGCGAGCACGGAGTCGGTCTGGAGCGCGTGAAGCGCCGGGCGGGATCTGGCAGTCATGACGAAACCTTCGGAACCGAGTGGGAACCGGCGGCTACGGGTCGACTGCGATGTCAGTTAGATTAGGACGATCGTAGTGCCGGAGCCGCCGTTAGGCGATGAGGCCAGCTGGGGAGCGAAGCCGCGTGGCGCGCATGCAATCCATCACTGCCTCCTGTCGTTCCGGGTTGATCGTAGCTGCCTCATAGCAATCCCTGCCCGGCTTGGCTATCCGGTGAGGATGACTTTCTCTTTCCAAGCGAAATCCATGGCTCCGTCGCAACGGGTGCGCCGATGAGCCTTCGCATCGCGCTCTACCAGCCGGATATCGCCGGCAATACGGGCACGATCCTGAGGCTCGCCGCCTGCCTGGGCTTGGGCGTCGACCTGATCGAGCCGGCGGGTTTCGACATTTCGGATCGCACCCTGAAACGCGCCGGCATGGACTATCTGGAGATGGCGGCCCTCACCCGCCATGTCGACTTCGCGGCTTTCGAGGCGTGGCGGAAGGGCGAAGAGCGCCGGTTGGTGCTGTTCTCGACCAGGGCGGCGGAGCCCTACACGGCCTTTGGATTCCAGCCGGACGACGTGCTGATGTTTGGACGAGAATCGGCGGGCGTTCCGGACAGCCTCCACGCGACCGCCGACGCCCGTTTGCTGATCCCGATGTTGCCCGGCGCGCGAAGCCTCAACGTCGCGCTCGCGGCGGCGATGGCGGCCGGAGAGGCGGTGCGGCAGGTCAGAGGATGACGCCGGTCATGGGTCAATAATCTTCTCGGACGGAGTTCCGTGATTCCGCCTGGTATCAAACCGAATCGATCGCGGCGAAAACCTCATTGCAGGTTGTGCCGGTCTTGCGCGAGACTGGATGGACGGAACCGGAGCGACCATGTCCCGATATTTCAAGCAGATGCGGTACGGGGACAACGACGCCAGACGCGGCTTGCAGGAGCGGCTTGCCCGCGAGGAAATCGGCGATGCCGCTTATGACAGGCAGGTTTCGCATGCCGACAATCGGGCGTTCAGGATTTTCGGCGTCGTGTTCATTATGGCGTTTGGAGCCGTGGTTCTTGGCGTTGCGTGGCTGGGTTACTGACCGACCCTGGAACGAGCAAATCCCGAGCGGTAGTTGCCCGTCCCGCCCTCAATCCGCCGCCGGCAACCTTCTCATCGTGAACTCGATGACGTCGCCCGGCCTCTCGGCCCAGCTCTCGATCTCGGTCCAGTAGGCCTGCTTCGGCCAGCGGTCAAACCATTCGCGCGCCTTCGTCCGGGCATCGGTCCGGGGCAGCACGAAGGTCTCGCGCAGGAAACCGTCGCGGGGCAGCCGCGCACTGTCGGCGCGGGCGCGGTCGAGCCGCTTCTTGAGGCTGTCCAGCGTCGGGCGTGAAGGCGTCGGCATACGCGTACTCCTTGACCCTTCCGACAGAGAGATTAGGGATCGCGGCGAAAAAGACGAGTCTTTTGGAGGCGCGGCTTGGAACGCCCCGACATCCCGGCCGGCCTGCCCGCCGACATCGAGACGAAAAAGGACACCGCGAGAGCGTGGTTCGAGACGCTGCGCGACCGCATCTGCGCGGCATTCGACAAGGTCGAGGACGCGGTCAGCGGACCGCACGCCTCCTGGGCGCCGGGCCGCTTCGAGAAGACGCAGTGGCAGCGCGACGATGGAAAAGGCGGCGGCGGGGTCATGTCGGTCATGTCCGGCCGTGTCTTCGAGAAGGTCGGCGTGCATACCTCGACCGTGCATGGCGAATTCTCGCCGGAGTTCCGCAAGCAGATGCCGGGCGCCGAGGCCGACCCGCGCTTCTGGGCGAGCGGCATCTCGCTGATTGCCCACCCGTGGAACCCCAACGTGCCGGCGGTGCACATGAACACGCGCATGGTGGCGACGACGCGCTGGTGGTTCGGCGGCGGGGCGGACCTGACGCCCGTCCTCGACCGCCGCCGCGTGCAGACCGACCAGGATACGATCGACTTCCACAAGGCGATGGAGTTCGCCTGCAAAAAGCATCCCGGCGTCGTGGACTATCCCCGCCTGAAAGCATGGTGCGACGAATACTTCTTCCTGCCGCACCGCAACGAGCCGCGCGGGATCGGCGGCATCTTCTTCGACTGGCAGCATTCGCCGGAGGAGAAAGGCGGATGGGACGCCGATTTCAAGTTCGTGCAGGACGTCGGCCGAACCTTCCTCGTCGTCTACGAACACCTTCTCAGGCGCAGCTTCGACAAGAACTGGACCGACGCCGACCGCGAGGAACAGCTGGTCCGCCGCGGCCGCTACGTCGAGTTCAACCTGCTCTACGACCGCGGCACGATTTTCGGTCTGAAGACCGGCGGCCACGTGCCGGCGATCCTGTCGTCCCTCCCGCCCGAGGTGCGGTGGCCTTAGGAGACCGCGATGCGCATCGAGATCGACATTGACGATGAGCTTCTGAAGCGCGCGATGGAATTCGGAGGCACGGAAGACATCAACGAACTGGCCACGCGTGCCCTAACCGCGCTTGTCGAGCGCGAAGCCGCCAAGCGTCTTGCGTCGCTCGGAGGCTCCGAACCCGGCGCGGGCGCAGCACGTCGTCGCCGACTCCGCTGGATTCTACTCCCGGCAGCAGGACCTGAGGGCGACCACCGGCAGGTCGGCGAGCTCGGACAGGTTCATCGCGGCGAGTGACGGATGCGCGAGCGGATCGCGCGCCCAGCTGTCCCTATCGGCTCCCGGAGTGCAAGCGTTCCGCGCGCCGACACGGAGCGCGTTGCGGGCGATCGTGTAGATTATCTGGAACATGGTCGTCGTCCGTGGGGTTTCGATGGCTGAATAATCCGCTTCGCTTACCGGAATCTCAATGGAGATTGCCGGGGCGATCATATAGAAAACCTATATGAAAGACCTCAACAGCATCCATCTCAACGGCCTGCGCGCGCTCGAGGCGGTCGGCCGGCTGGGCTCGCTCCAGAAGGCGGCCGACGAACTCGGCGTATCGCCGGGCGCCGTCAGCCAGCAGGTGATCAAGGCCGAGGCCCAGCTTGGGCTGGCCGTATTCGAGCGCGCCACGCGCGGGCTGGAGCCGACCGCCGCCGGCCGCGCATTGCTCGCGCGGCTGACACTGGGGTTTCACGAGTTGGACTCCGCGGTGGCCGGCGCGCGGCGGGATTCCGGCTCGACGCTGAACATCTCGGTGGCGCCGGTCTTCGCCTCCAAATGGCTGGTGCCGAGACTTGCGCGCTTCCGCCGCCTGCATCCTGACCTGAAAGTGCGCATCGACGCATCCATCGAACTGGTCGATCCCGACCGCACGGATGTCGACGCCGCGATCCGCGTCGGTCAGGGCGGCTGGAAGGGCGTGGCGCTCCTGCCGCTCCTGCCGCAGCACGTCTTTCCCGTCTGCGCGCCGGACATCGCCGCACGTCTGACGGCCCCGGCGGACCTCTCCCGAGCGCCGATCGTGCGCGACGCCAACTCCAACATCGACTGGAACCTTTGGCTGAGGCCGCTCGGCCTCGACGCGGCAATGCTCGCCGACGGCGATACCTTCACCGACGCATCGCTCTGCCTCGACGCGGCGATCGCCGGACAGGGCGTCATGCTGGCATGGCAGACGCTGGCGCATGACGCCCTTCGCGCCGGCCTGCTCGTCGCGCCCTTCCCGGAAAAGGTCGAATCCGGCTTCGGCTACTTCCTCGTCACCTCGGCGTCGCGCCGGATGCCGAAGAAAGTGGCCGCGTTCCGCGACTGGTTGAAGGCCGAGATCGCGGCGATGGGGGGCGAATGACCATCAGGGCAAGCATTTCGCCGCATTCCGTGTTATGGTGCAGCCCCGAAACCAGAACGAGAAAGGAGACGCACGATGAAGGAATTCCATTGCGGGTCTCTCGTGCCTGGCTGCGATTGGCACACGCGCCACGAGGAAGAGGCGGAGGTGATGCGCCGCGCCGTCGAGCACATGCGTGAGACCCACGGCGAGGCCGTCATCCGAGAGACCATGATCGACGCCATCCGCTCGCGCATCGAGAAGGTCCGCGACGCGGCGTGATCAGTGACGGGTACCGGCCGTGGCGCGCTCGATCAGCGCGTCGCGGTCGAGGGTGAAGTCCGACTCGACCCAGGCGTCTTCCAGCGTCTTCAGCAACGCGCCCATTTCGGGGCCGGCGGCCACTCCCAACGACGCGAGATCACGCCCGCTGACGGGAAAGCGCGGTTTCGACCACGTTCGCGCGACGCCGAGCTGATGGGCGAACGCAACGGCGGCGCGTTCGTCCGTATCGCGCGCCTTCGCCAGGGCGTGGGATAGACGGTCCGCGATGCCCTGCGGCTTTCCCCGGTAGAGCAGGCGCCTGAGCGCGTCCTCCGGCGTGTCGGCCTTCGGCGCCGGCGTCTCTGCCCAATCCACCAGGCGGACGGTCTCGTCCCTCGACAGTCTGAGCCGTTCCGCCATGTCGGCCGCTCTCTTGGCATCCGGAGGGATGATCGTCTGGAGTCTCAGCAGTGGGTCGGCGGGCCAGCCTAAAGCCTTGCCTGCCTCGACCAGCGGATTCAACGAATCGATGCCCCACTTCTCGCTTTCGGGCAGCACGCGCGACAGCACGCTTGCCTGCCGCATCCAGAGCGCCGCCCTTGTCGGGTCGGGAGCCGAAAGCAGCTTCTTCAGCTCCGCCCAGACGCGTTCGGACGACAGCCTGTCGAGACCCTGCTTCAGCCGCGCGCAGGCCTTCAGCCCGTCCGCGTCCGGTCGGCCGACACCATACCAGGCAAAGAAACGGAAGAAGCGCAGGATGCGCAGGAAATCCTCGCGGATGCGAGCCTCGGGGTCGCCGATGAAGCGCACCGTCCGACTTTCGATGTCGGCGACGCCGCCCACCAGGTCGACGACCGTCCCGTCGGCCGTTGCATAGAGGGCGTTTATGGTGAAGTCGCGCCGTTCCGCGTCGCGTTTCCAGTCGCGGCCGAAGACCACCTTCGCGTGGCGCCCGTCGGTCTCGACGTCGGCGCGCAGCGTCGTCGCCTCATATGCCCGGCCATCGCCGACCAACGTGATCGTCCCGTGCTCGGCGCCCGTCGGGATTGCGCGGAAGCCGGCGGCCTCGGCGCGGCGCGACGTGTCCTCGGGCCGCGTCGTCGTGGCGATATCGATGTCTGTCACCGGCTGGCCGATCAGCGCGTTGCGCACCGCGCCGCCGACGACCCGCGCTTCCTCGTCGCCCGCCGACAGCGCGGCGAGCAGCCGCTGCAGTCCGGCGTCCGCCAGCCACGGGGCGCGCCCGGCAATGCTCGCGCTCACGCGTAGAGCCTCTCGTAAAGGGTGCGGATGATGCCGGCCGTCAGACCCCAGATCATCCAGTCCCCGTAGGGCATCCGGTAGAAGAAGCGCTCCTGCTCCTGCCATACCCCACTGTCGCGCGAGTGATTGGCGGGGTCCATGAGGAACGACAGAGGCACTTCGAACGCGGCGTCGACCTCGTGTTCGTTGAGGATCAGCCGCAGCGGCGGCTTCACGATACCCAGCACCGGAGCCACCCTGTAGCCAGTGCCGGACACGTAGTCCGGCAGGCGTCCGATCACGTCGATGTCGGATGGCGGCAACCCCACCTCCTCGAAGGTCTCGCGCAGGGCCGCCTCTTCCGGTGAGGCGTCGGTCGGGTCGATGCGCCCGCCCGGGAAGGCGATCTGCCCCGAATGGCTCCTCATCTTCTCCGTCCGCTTGGTGAGCAGCACGCTCGCTTCCGGCCCGTGGTCCACGACCGGGATCAGCACCGCGGCGTCGCGCAGTCCCTCGCGCAGGATGAGATGCTTGAGGTCGGGATTCAGCCGGTGATCGCCATAGTCCGAGGGGGCATAGGGCCCGCGTTCGAGCGCCGCGCGCGCCCGGAAATCGAATGCCGAGAATACCGGCGCGTCCACCAATCGGTCCATCAGGCGCTCAGCCGCCGCAGCTGGTCCATCGGCATGATCGGGTAGACCTCACCCCTCGAGCGCACGGAGAACATCGGCGTCCCGTCGACCCTGATCTCCTCGCCGTGTTCGACGAGTTCGTACATGACCGGCCGCGCCACCAGCGCCTCGAGCCGGCCGCGGACGTGGACATAGGGTTTGAGCCCTTCCGTCTCGTCCTCGTCGACAAAGCGCATCGGGTGCTGCGGTCCGGCTTCCACCACATCGCCGACATTGGTGCGGAAGGTGATCGCCTGCTCGTCGCCCTTGCCGGAGACGTCCATCTCCACCGCGACGAACGGCGCGTCGACCACGCGGATGCCGACCTTCTCGACCGGCGTCACCAGGTAGGTCCTGCCGTCCGCGTCCTTGCGCAGGACGGTCGAGAAGAGCTGCACCAGCGGCATGCGGCCGATCGGCGTTCCCAGGTAGAACCAGGTGCCGTCGCGCCTTATCTCCATGTCCAGATCCCCGCAGAACGGCGGGTTCCAGCGGTCCACCGGCGGCAGGCCTTTCCCTGCTCGGGCGGCCCGTCCGATCAGCGCGGTGAGACCCGCGGTATCCCCCGCCTTCGCAAGGCTTTCTGGCTCGTTTTTCACATCGGACATGGTCACGAAATAGTCACTGTTGTTCTGCTTGTCAGCAAGGGCTCGTGGATTAAGTTTGACCCTTAAGCGCCGCCATGGTGCGAGTCGGGGCAATATCGTTCGGTCCGTGGCGGCGGAGACGGCGAGAAAGGAACCGGCCTGCATGAGCATCATGGTGAAGGAAGCGCCCATCGGCGAGAAGGATATGATCGCCGAGGCCGAGAGGGCGCTTGCCGACATCGCCAAGGTGCGTGACGCGGTCGGGCGGGTCATCTTCGGACAGGAGAGCGTCGTCGAACGTACGCTGGTGGCTCTTTTCGCCGGCGGCCACGCGCTTCTCGTCGGCGTTCCGGGCCTCGCCAAGACCAAGCTGGTCGAGACGCTGGGCATCGTGATCGGCATGGAATCGCGCCGAATCCAGTTCACGCCGGACCTGATGCCGTCCGACATCCTTGGCTCGGAGGTGATGGAGCAGGACGAGAACGGCCGCCGCTCCTTTCGGTTCATCCGCGGTCCTATCTTCGCCCAATTGCTGATGGCCGACGAGATCAACCGCGCGAGTCCGCGCACCCAGTCGGCGCTGCTCCAGTCGATGCAGGAATACCACGTCACCGTCGCCGGCCAGCGCTACGACCTTCCGGCGCCGTTCCATGTGCTGGCGACGCAAAACCCGCTTGAGCAGGAAGGCACCTACCCCCTTCCCGAAGCCCAGCTCGACCGCTTCCTGATGCAGATCGACATACTCTATCCCGAGATAGAGGCCGAGCGCCGCATCCTCCTCGAGACGACAGGGATCGACGAAGCGCGGGCCACCAACGCGCTCGACCCGGCGCGCCTCAAGGAGATCCAGTGGCTGATCCGGCGCATGCCGGTGCCTGAGAGCGTGGTCGAGGCGATCCTCAAACTGGTCCGCTCGGCGCGCCCCGGTCAGGGCATCGCCGAGACGGACAGGCATGTAGCCTGGGGTCCCGGTCCGCGCGCCAGCCAGGCGCTGACGCTCTGCGCGCGCGCCCGCGCTCTCTATGACGGTCGCCTCGCCCCCTCCATCGACGACGTCCATGCGCTGGCCGAACCCGTGCTCCAGCACCGCATGGCGCTCACCTTCGCAGCCCGCGCGGAGGGCATGAGCGTGCGCGACGTGATCGCCTCGCTCGTGAAAGCCCAGCGGTGATCATGACGTCCGCGAGAAGCGGCTGAGATGGCGCGGATCGGTGAATCGGTCGCCCCGGTCGCCTCGCGCGACGCTCTGGCGCGCGGGCGTGTGCGCGCCTCGCTGGTGCCCGACCTGCTGGTCGACGCCCGTCGTCTGGTCAATACCGTCATCGCCGGCTGGCATGGCCGCAGGAAGCGCGGCATCGGCGAGAATTTCTGGCAGTTCCGCCCCTATGTGGAAGGCGAATCCATGGCGCGCATCGACTGGCGCCGCTCGGCCCGGGACGACCATACCTACGTACGTGATCGCGAATGGGAGGCGGCGCATACGGTCTGGCTCTGGTCCGACCCGTCGCCCTCGATGCTCTTCAAGTCGCAGGGCGCCATCGTCTCCAAGGAATCGCGCGCGCTGGTGCTTGTCCTGGCGATGGCCGAGCTTCTGTCCCGCAGCGGCGAGCGCATTGCCTGGCCTGGCCTGACCGACCCGTTCACCGCGCGCAACGGCGCGGAACGCCTCGCCTCGCATCTCGCGCACGCGTTGGAACCCCCTCCCCGACCGGACCTGTCGGTGATCCGGCGATTCTGCGACGTCGTCATCGCAAGCGACTTCCTCGATCCCGTGGAAGAGACGATGGAATGGCTCGACGGGCTCGCCCGCCGCGGCGTGCGCGCCCATCTCGTCGAGGTGAGCGACCCGGCCGAGGAAACGTTCCCCTATGCCGGCCGCACCGAATTCACCGATCCGGAGACAGGCGCCAAGCTGACGGCCGGCCGCGCCGAGCAGTTCTCCGTGGACTACCGCAACCACTATTCAGCGCGGCGCGCGGAACTCGCCGCATGGTGCAAGCGGCTCGGCTGGAGCTACACCGTCAACCACACGGACCGCCTCGCCTCGGAGGCGCTGGTCAAGCTCCACATGGCCCTGACCGCAGACGGCGGGTACCAGTCGGGGGGTGGAGCGCGATGATGTCGTGGCTGCCTCTATCCTTCGGCGCTCCGATGGTCCTGTGGGGGATCGTTGCTCTGCCGGTCATCTGGTGGCTGCTGAGGCTGACGCCGCCTCGACCGCAGACGGAGATCTTCCCGCCGCTGCGGATCCTCGCCAGGGTGCTCAAGAAGGAGGAAACCCCGCACCAGAGTCCGTGGTGGCTGACGCTGCTCCGCCTGTTGATGGCTGCCCTGGTGATCGCCGCGCTGGCCGATCCCGTGTTCAACCCGCGCGAACGCGCTCCGGCCGGGGGCTCCGCGCTGGCGCTGGTGATCGACGATGGGTGGGCGAGCGCGGTCGACTGGGACATGCGCGTGGCCACGGCCGAACGCTTGATCGCCGACGCTGCCGACAATGGCCTTCCGATCGTCCTCGCATTCACGGCTGAAAAGCCCAACGCCGAGATCGGACCCTTCGATGCGCCCGCCGCGCTCGACCGGCTGCGCGCCGCCGAGCCCAAGCCGGTGCCCGTCGACCGGCCCGCAGCCTTCGGCCGGGTAGCCGCGGCGCTTCAGGCGCTGCCGGGCGCAAGTGTGGCGATACTCGCCGACGGCCTCGCGGCGCCTGGTGACGAAGCGGCCTTCGACACGCTCCTGTCGGGCGCCGCGAGCGTCGTTTGGGCCGCGCCCGAGAGTCTGCCCATGCTCGCCCTGGTCGCCGGCGACAACGAGGTGGACGGCTTCGTCGTCACCGCCGTTCGCGCTTCGACCGATGCGGCGCCGCGCCAGGCGACCGCCGGCGCCTTCGACGAGCGTGGACGCCGCATCGCCGACGCCACGATCACCTTCGGGGCCGGCGAGGCGACCGCGAAGGGCGCCATCGCCGTGCCCTTCGAACTGCGCAACGATTTCGCATCGATCGTCATTGATGGCGAGCACCAGGCTGGCGCCGTGCGCGTCCTCGATGAGAACGCCAAGCGCCGCCGTGTCGGATTGCTGTCGCAGTCGGAGGCCGACCAGGCGCAGCCCCTGCTTTCGCCCCTCTTCTACATCCGCCGTGCGCTGGAGCCCTATGCCGATCTGGTCGAGCCGCCGAGCCCGGATCTGGCCGAAGCGATCCCGCAATTGCTCGAGCAGAAGCCCGCGATGATCGTCATGGCCGATGTCGGCACGCTGCCGGACACGGCGCGCGAGCAGCTTGTCGAATGGGTGCGCGGCGGCGGAACCCTGGTTCGTTTCGCCGGCTCCCGGCTGGCGGTCGCGGGCAATGACGAGGATCTCCTGCCGGTGCGCCTGCGCCAGGGCGAACGCTCGCTTGGCGGCGCCCTCTCTTGGACCACGCCTCAGCCGGTCACGGAGTTTCCCGCGACCGGGCCGTTCGCCGATCTCGCGGCGCCAGTCGAAGTCACCGTGTCTCGTCAGGTGCTGGCCGAGCCGACGCCGGATATCGTGGAGCGCACATGGGCGAGCCTCGCCGACGGCACGCCGCTGGTCACCGGCGCGCGCCGCGAACGCGGCACCGTCGTGCTCTTCCACGTCACGCCGGAGGCGACCTGGTCGAACCTCCCGATTTCCGGAAGCTTCGTCGAGATGCTGCGGCGCATCGTCCAGATATCGCGAAATCAGGGCGCGGTTGACCAGGCTGCCGGTGGCGCTGCTCCGTCGCTCGCGCCCTATCGCATGATCGCGGCGGACGGCGCTCTGGTCCCGCCGCCGCCCGACGCCAGGCCCCTGACGCCGGTCGCCGGCGGGGTGCCCGTCACCATCGAGAACCCGCCCGGCCTCTATGGAGGCGAGGACGGCGTGTATGCCCACAATCTTCTCCGGTCCGACGCCAGGCTGGAGCCGCTCGTCAGACCCGAAATCTCCGCGCCGGTCATCGAGATGGCGTATGCTTTCGACGAATCGCGCGACCTCAAGGGCCCCCTGATGGCAGCGGCGCTCCTCCTGATGATCCTCGACACGCTCGCCGTGTTCTGGATGGGCGGGCTGTTCGCTCGACGTCCCCGCGCCGCGCCCCGGTCGGTCGCCGCCGCCGGCGCGCTCGCGCTCGCCGCACTCGTCTCGTTAGCGCCGTTCGACCGTGCCGCAGCGCAGGACGCCAGGCCCGGCGACGAGGCGGCGGTCGACGCCATCACCGTAACGCGGATGGCCTATGTGCTGACCGGCGATTCCTCGACCGACGCCGTCAGCAGGGCGGGTCTGGCCGGCCTGTCCCGGTTCCTCACCGAGAAGACCGCCCTGGAACCCGGCGATCCGGCCGGTGTCGACATCGCGGTCGATGAACTCGCCTTCTACCCGCTCCTCTACTGGCCGATCGATCCCGACGCGGCGATGCCTTCGGGGGCGGCGATCGCTCGTGTCGACGCCTACATGAAACAGGGCGGCACGGTGCTCTTCGACACCCGCGACCAGTATGCCAGCGGCATAGACGCCGGTTCGGCCAGCCCGGCGACGGAGCGCCTGCGTGACATCCTCGCCGACCTGAACGTGCCGCCGCTCGAGCCCGTGCCGCCGGACCATGTGCTGACCAAGGCCTTCTACATCCTTCCGGAGTTTCCCGGCCGCTTCAACGGCGGCCCGCTCTGGGTGGAGGCTTCGATGGATGCGCAGAACACCGAGAACCGGCCGGTCCGCACCGGGGACGGCGTGTCGCCCATCATGATCACCGCCAACGATTTCGCGGGCGCGTGGGCGATCGACGCCAATGGCGACCCGCTTCTGCCGACCGTGCCGTCCGACCCGATGCAGCGCGTCTACGCGCTGCGATCCGGCGTCAACATCATGATGTACATGCTCACCGGCAACTACAAATCCGATCAGGTTCACGTGCCGATCCTGCTCGAGCGGCTGGGGCAGTAGGAGCGTCGCGTTGAACCTCACCCTCGCTTTCGAGCCGCTGCTCTCTTGGCCCTGGATCGCCGTCATCCTGGTGCCGCTTGTGCTGCTGGCGATCGCCGGTCTCTGGCTGAGGCAGCGCGGCGCCTTCTTCCGGCTCGCGGCGCTCGCCGCCCTGGCGCTGGCGCTGGTCAACCCGGTTCTGCTCGACGAGGAACGCGAGGCGCAGAAGAGCGTCGTCGCCCTGATCGTGGACCGAAGCCAGAGCCAGGACATCGGTGAGCGCACCGCCGAGACGGACGCTGCGGTCGCCGGCTTGCAGGAGCGACTGGCGCGCTTCCCCCAGTTCGACGTGCGCGTCGTCGAGGCTGGCCGCGCCGCCGCGGCTGACGAGCGGACCGAGACGCGTCTGTTCGGCGCGCTGGAGAGCGCTTTCCGCGACGTGCCCCCGTCGCGGGTCGCCGGCGCGATCATGGTCACCGACGGCCAGGTGCACGACCTGCCGGCGGGTGGAACGGCGGCGCTCGGCGCGCCGCTCCATGCGCTGGTCACCGGCGACGAGGGCGAGCGCGACCGCCGCATCCGCTTCGAGAAGGCGCCGCGCTTCGGCATCGTCGGTCGACCGCTCGAGATGAGCTATCGGGTCATAGGCGCGGCGGGCGAGAGCGGCCCGGTCGACGTGCGGGTCACCGTCAACGGCGAGTCTGTGGTGATGCAGAAAGCCGTGATCGGCCAGGAGACGCCGCTCGACGTCACCATTCCCAGCGCCGGTCGCAACATCATCGAGCTTTCCATCGACCGCATCGAAGGCGAGCTCACCGACGCCAACAACCGGGCCGTGGCGATCCTGGACGGCATTCGCGAGAACCTGCGCGTTCTGCTGGTGTCGGGCGAGCCGCATGCGGGCGAGCGCACCTGGCGCAATCTCCTGAAATCGGATGCCGCCGTCGACCTGGTGCACTTCACCATCCTGCGTCCGCCCGAGAAGCAGGACGGCACGCCGATCAACGAGCTTTCGCTCATCGCCTTTCCCACGCGCGAACTCTTCGTGGAGAAGATCAACGATTTCGACCTGATCATCTTCGA
Source organism: Rhizobiaceae bacterium (assembly GCA_050184585.1). GTDB lineage: Bacteria > Pseudomonadota > Alphaproteobacteria > Rhizobiales > Rhizobiaceae > JBFXAF01. Next base: position 147,582 of record JBFXAF010000002.1, read on the forward strand.
CCGCTACCAGCACCGCGACGTGCTGCCGATCCTCTACTACGACTACATAGCGGAGTATGTGGAGAAGGGCGGCGCGCTGCTGATCGCGGCCGGACCCGAATACTCCGGCAACCAGTCGATCGCCAACACGCCGCTGATATCGGCGCTGCCCGCACTGCCGACCGGCGACATCGTGGAGCAGGCCTTCTTCCCGCGCCTCACCGACACGGGCCAGCGCCATCCGGTGACGCGAGGGCTGGACGGCTCGGCCTCGGAGCCGCCGAGCTGGAGCCGCTGGTTCCGCCTGATCGGGGTTGAGGAACCGCAGGGCCATGTCGTCATGAGCGGCGCCGGCGACCGGCCGCTCCTGCTGCTCAACCGCCGCGGCGAAGGCCGCGTCGGCATGTTCCTCTCCGACCAGGGCTGGCTCTGGGCGCGCGGCTTCGAGGGCGGCGGCCCGCATGTCGCGCTCTACCGGCGCATCGCCCACTGGCTGATGAAGGAACCCGAACTCGAGGAGGAGAGGCTCACCGCCGACGGCAGCGGCATGGTGCTCACCATCCGCCGTCAGACCATGGCCGACGAGGCTGGAACGGCCCAGATCATCACGCCGTCGGGGCAGACGCGCGCGGTTTCCTTGACCCAGACACAACCCGGCCTCTTCACCGCCGAGGTCGAGACCGACGAGATCGGCCTCTATCAGGTCGGCAATGGGGATCTGACCACGCTTGCCCATGTCGGGCCGGTCAATGCCCCCGAGTTCGCCGATACGATCTCGACCACCGAATTGTTGAGACCCGCCGCCGAGGCGAGCGGCGGCGGCGTTCGCCGCATCGCGAGCCTCACCGGGGTGAGCCTGCCGGGTATCGTGCCGGTGCGGGGTTCCGCCGACGCATCCGGTCGCGACTGGATCGGTCTACGGACCACCAGCGACAGCATCCTGAAGGCGGTCAGCCGCGTGCCGCTCTTCGCCGGGCTGTTCGGCCTCTGCCTGCTGCTGATGGCGTTAGGGTCGATGTGGTATCGGGAGGGGCGGTGAAGCAAGGGGCAGTATGTGAAGCCCCTACTGCCCTACTGCCCTACTGCCCTACTGCCCTACTGCCCTACTGCCCTGTCCTCATGATCCATCAGCCCGGCCAGCTTCGCCGCGCTGCCGGGCGTGAGTTCGTTCACCAGCACCCGGTCCGGATCGACCGGTCTGGGCATGGTGATCTGGCCGCGCGGCATCTTCGAGAAACCCAGCGGTCCGTAGTAGGGCTCGTCGCCGACCAGGACCACGGCCCCGACTCCCGCCTGCGCCGCAGCCTGGCAGGCGATCGTCACCAGCTTCCTGCCGATGCCGCGCTCCTTGTGGGACGGCCTGACCACCAGCGGCCCGAGCATCAGCGCCCTGCCCTCGCCGGCGGCCACCCTCGTCATGCGCACCGACGCAACCAGTTGGCCCTTGTCGGAGGCGACGAAGGAAAGCGCCCGCTCATGCGGACCTCCTTCGCGAATCCTGTACGCGGCGCGCACGAAGCGTCCCGGCCCGAAGGCTTCCTCGTTGATGGCTTCGATCTCGGCATCGTGGGCCGGGGTTTCCGGCAGGTAGGCCACGTCGGCGGCGGTCATGAAAGTCTCGTCGAAGAGCGAGGGAACGGAATGCCGCGGGCGCGCGGCTGCGGGCTGGCGCTCTAGGCGCGGGCCTTCATTCGTCGTCGCTGGTCGCGGGTCGTTCTCATGACGGTGGCTCCGCTAGCATCAATCGGGACGGGCGTCCATCGTTCTAAGTCTTGCCGTGACGACAGTGGTGACGCAGTGTTCAGCCGGAACGGTTTCGCACCCGCGTGGTTTCGACCTACATCCGAACAGAGACGAACGAGGGTTTGCGCGATGGGCCTGCTGGTTGATGGGGTCTGGAAGGACCAGGGGTACTCGACGCGGGAAACCGGCGGCCGCTTCGTGCGCAAGGACTCGTCGTTCCGCAACTGGGTGACCGCGGATGGCGCCCCCGGCCCGTCGGGCAGGGGCGGCTTCGCGGCCGCGCCCGGCCGCTATCACCTCTACGTCTCGCTCGCCTGCCCCTGGGCGCACCGCACGCTGATCGTGCGCAAGCTGAAGAAGCTCGAGGACATCGTGTCGGTCTCCATCGTCCACCATTTCATGGGCGAGCATGGCTGGACCTTCCTGAAGGCGGACGGCGCCACCGGCGACACGCTGTTCGGCCTCGATTACCTGCACGAGGTCTACACCAGAGCCGACCCGACCTACTCCGGCCGGGTGACTGTGCCGGCGCTCTGGGACACGGAGACGGAAACCATGGTTTCCAACGAATCCTCCGAGATCATCCGCATGTTCAACGCGGCCTTCGACCAATGGGCCGACGGGTCGCTCGACCTCTATCCCGAGGCGCTCAGGGCCGAGATCGACGCCGTCAATTCGCGCGTCTATCCGGCGGTCAACAACGGCGTCTATCGCGCCGGCTTCGCCGGAACCCAGGATGCCTACGATGAGGCGGTGGGTGAGCTATTCGAGGCGCTCGACGAAATGGACGACCGCCTCTCGCGATCCCGCTATCTCGTGGGTGAGAGCCTGACGGAAGCCGACATCCGCCTCTTCACCACTCTGGTCCGTTTCGATCCGGTCTATGTCGGCCACTTCAAGTGCAACACCCGCCGCATCGCCGACTATCCCAACCTTTCGAACTACCTGCGCGACATCTACCAGACGCCCGGCATAGCCGAGACCGTCAACCTTGATCACATCAAGCGGCACTATTACGCGAGCCATCTCAACATAAACCCTACGGGCATCGTGCCGGTGGGGCCGGAGGTGGACTATGGGGCGGGGCATGATCGGGGGAGGTTTGAGAAGAAGGCAGTAGGGCAGTAGGTGAAGATCCCTTCCAATTGCCCTCTTGCCTCCCCTCACCAATCCTCCGCCGCGTCGCTATCGCCGAAGACTTCCGCGAGCCGGCGATGCGTGGCCGGCGTCGTGCCCTCCGGCAACCCGTGGCGCGGAAAGAACGCCGCTTCCGCGATCTCCCGATCCGGCAGGCGTAAGCCCGTCTGCCGGAACGCGGTGATCAGATAGAGGGCGACATGGTCGCGGCGGCTCGCCTGCCGGTTGAAGTGCATCGATAGAAGTTTCGGCCGGGCTGTCAGTACGATGTTGCCTTCCTCGGAAAGTTCGCGCGCCAGCGCTTCCTCCATCGTCTCGCCGGCCTCGACCCCGCCGCCGGGCAATTGCCAGCCGGGCACGTAGGTGTGGCGGATGAGGAAGACCGAGTCTGTTGCGGTGTCGTGGACCAGCCCCCGCACGCCGAGGGTCATCGGTCGACGGAGCCGGAAGTAGAGATGGAACAGCCGTCCGCGCAAGCGCGGCCAGCCTGACTGACGGAACCGAGCCTCGTCCTCGCTCATTGCTTCTGCCGGCGGTTTGATTCCCGGAAAGCATCCACTATTGAAGATTGATGTTCAGGCTGGCGCATCTGTCCGACATCCATATCGGTCCGCTTCCGGACGTGGAACTCTACCAACTGGTGTCCAAGCGGGCCATCGGCTACGTCAACTGGCATCGCAACCGTCGCCACCTCCTGCAGGACGACGTGCTCGCCACGATCGTCGCCGACATGCAGGCCGCGGGGGCGGACCACATCGCCGTCACCGGCGACCTCGTCAACCTCGCGCTCGACGCCGAGATCGAGGTCGCAAAGCTGTGGCTGCAGACGCTGGGACCGGCGGATAGCGTCTCCGTCGTTCCCGGCAATCACGACGCCTATGTGCCGGGGGCCTTCGACAAGGCCTGTCGCGCCTGGTCGCCCTGGATGTGCGGCGACGGCGCCAACAGCCCGGTGACGCGCGCGAGTTTCCCTTATCTGAGAGTCCGCGGCCCGGTCGCGCTGATCGGCTGCACGTCGGCGCGGGCCACCGCCCCCTTCATGGCCAACGGCTTCTTCCGGGAAAACCAGGCCGCACGGCTCGCCGGGGCCCTGGACGACGCCAGGAAGCGCGGACTCTTCCGCGTCGTGATGATCCACCATCCTCCGGTGCGCGGCGCGGTGACGCAGCACAAGCGCCTGTTCGGCATCGGCCTGTTCCAGAAGGTGCTGCGCAAGCATGGCGCCGAACTGGTGCTGCACGGCCATTCGCATTTGCCCTCGCTCTCGTGGATCGAGGGGCGCGACGGCATGGTGCCGGTCGTGGGCGTCGCCGCCGCCGGACAGTCGGCCGGCAGCCACAAGCCAGCTGCGCAGTTCAATCTCATCGACATCGACGGCGAGCCGGGCAATTGGCGCGTCGGCCTTGTACGTCGCGGTCTGACGGGTCAGTCCACACCGCCGGCCGACATCGTCCGGATGGATCTCGCCGCATCCGCCTAGATCGCACCCGCCGGAGATGCCCTAGAAGGCAAGACCGATCGCCGCCAGCCGGTCGTACAAGAGGGCGTAGGCGATGAGCAGGCCCGCGCCCGCGCCGACCGCCAGCAGGAACAGGCCGTTGAGCGCCGTCCGCCACGGATCCGTCGGCGCGTATGCCGACCTGAGTTCCGGGACGTCGGCAGTCGCACCCGTTGCGCTCATGACGGCGCCCTCGACGGCGCGCTGCCGTTCGACGATCCTGTCGGCGATGTAGCGGGTCACCTGGTCGGCGACGGGCTTCACGTCCGTCGATTCGGCGAGCACGACGCGTCCGACGCGGCTATCCCTCAGGAAGCGATAGGTGCGGCGGTCACGACCCATGGTGACGTGCGCTGTCGCGTCCAGCCATAGCCTGGGCTGCGCGCCCGACGACAGTGCGAAGTCGAACAGGTCGATGTCGCTCGGTACCTCGTCGAAGACCGGCTTGAGTTCGGTCGCCAGCAACTCCAGGCGCATGCGCTGCGCTTCGCGCATGTCGACGACGACATCCTCACGATCAGCGGCGGCGTTGCGCGCCTCGCGTATCGCATCCGAAAGCCTGCGCACGTTGTCGCCGAGGTGCTCGCTTGCTTCGCTCATGGTCCGGCCCCGTATTTGCGATGGCTAACGGATGGTTAACACAGCGGCATCCGGAATGCACACGGGACGGGGCTGTCACGTCCTCAGGAACCGGCGATGCCAGCCGTCTCGGCGACGAGCGCCGCGACCCGCTCGCCCGCCTCCTCCACCAGCATGTGGCCGGCGCCGGCGATGGCGTGGACGGCGAAGCGCGCCGGCAGGCCGTCGGCGTGGCGTGGCGGCAGCACGCCGTCGAGATCGCCCCAGGCGACCGCCACCGGCATGGTCAGCGCGGCGACCAATTCTCGCGGGATCACGCCCTGGCGACCGTCCTTGGCGATGCGCGTCGCGATGTCCGACAGCGCTTCGCATTGACCGGGGGCGGCGCGCATCGCCGCGAGTATCCGGACCGTCTCGTCGGGAATGGGCGAGGCGAAGCCGAACATGCCTTCGAGGCAGCGAACGATCTCCGCGGATTCGCGGGCGACGGCGTAGCGAGCGAGCAGCCGGCCGTTGATCTCGGGACCGAACCCTCCCGGCGCCAGCAGCGTGAGGGACGCGACACGTCCCGGATCAGTGATCGCCGCCAGCGTCGCCACCGCGCCCCCCATCGAATGGCCGCTGAAATGCGCGGTCTCTATGCCTCGCGCCGCAAGATCGGCCAGGATCACGGTCGCGGCCGCCTTGGCAGATCCCGCACCGGGGAACGCCAGCGAGCCACCGTGCCCCGGAAGGTCGTACGAGATCAGCCGCGTCCTGTCCGCCAGCCGGCCGGCAACCGGCTCCCACATCGCCCCGCAACCGCCGAAGCCGTGGATGAGAACGATCGTCTCCGGTCCTTCGCCGCGCACCACGGCGTGGAGTCTGTCCATGTCGAATCTCCGGGGCGTTCCGCTGTCGTCTCAGAAGGCGCTGCCGACTCCGGCGTTGCGCAGCGCATGTCCAAACCGATCGGCCACCTCGGCTGGGTAGTTGGCCCGGATGAGGGCGTCGACCGGATCGGCGAAGAAGCGCGGATAGGTCTTTCGCAACTCTTCGGTCAGGGCGGCCGTCCTCGGTACGTCGCCGGCGGCGTGGGCCACGATGATCTGCGCTCCGAGATAGTGCTGGCGCTTGACGCCCACCAGGGCCGACGCCGCGCGCGCGGCCCCCGCATGGTCGTCGAGCATGAACCGGGCAAGAAACAGCCCGTAGTCCCACCAGGTCGGATGCGCGCTGGTCGATTCGACCGCACGGGCGAGCACGGGTTCGCCGCCGGCATAGTCGGACGCGAAGACCTGCGCATAGCCCAGCGACGCCGCGATCGTCAGGTCGTACGTGTTGAGTTCGTAGGCCTTCCGCATCCAGCGTATGCCCTCGCCGCTGTTGCCGGTGCCGCTGTAGACAAAGCCCAGCGCGCGATGCGCGTAGGGGCTGGCCGCTCCCGACTTGACCGCGCGTCGCGCCAGCACGAACGCCTCGTCGGCCGTGGCGTCGGGCGGATAGGCATACCCGTCGGTGACCGCCTCGAGGTGGAGCGATGCAAGTTCGGAGTATACGATCGGTGATACGGCGCCCGATGCCGCAAGGTCTTCCAGGCACCGGTATGCGCTCAGATGCTTTGCCTCGTCCTGGGCGAGGTAGTAGTCGTCGTTGAGAAGCAGGCATGCCGTCAGGCCATGCTGAAGCCCCGACGTCTCGATCTCCTGATAGAGCACCCCGGATACGGGAATCGTCGAGGTCAGCACATCGGCGATGCGGTCCTCCGTCGACGGGCCGGCGGCACCGCCGGTCGCGGGAATGCTGCGCGAAAGCAGAACCTTGCCGCTTGCCGCGTGCGATAGCTCGATCGACACGTCCTGTCCGCTGGTCGGGCTGGCCACGTTGAAGTCGAAATCGAGCGGTCCGACCGGGCTGTATCCGGTGCCATCCGGAGGCACGATCGTGAACACGGTATCGAAACCGCTGAGGCCCGTAATAGCGAGTTCCGCGACCGATGTGGCCGCCGCGTCGGCGTGGTCATAGAGAACCCTCACCGAGGGTAGCTCCTCCGGAGGCCTCGTTGGGATGCTCGCGGTCACGGCGGTGGCGTCCCCCGCGACCGCCTCGCTCGGGCTTGGGCCACGCAAGCCGGTGACCGCGAGGTAGATGCCGATCGCCACGACCACCGCTGCCATTGACACCCACATCAGCTGGATGTGCCTCGCGAACCGGTCGGTCGCGGGCCGCAGCGCCGACGCGGCGCGTTTCGGCAGCGTCGCGATCGTCCTTCTCTCCGCCGCGCGCACCTCGTCGTGAGGCTCATCCGTGGGGCATTCTTCGAGATAGGTCGGCACGTAGCTACCGCGCTGTATGCAGATTTTCAGGGGATCGGAAGCGCCTTCGGTCTTGTAGTACTGCGCCAGCAGATCCCTCAGTCTTCCGGCCTGGACCCGCACCACCGCGTCGGTCGACGGGTCGAATTCGGCGTCCCTGCCGAACACGTCGATTGCCACGGACGTGCCCTTGAGCCGCTCGCCCTCTCCGTCCTGTTCTTGTTCCACAAGGTATTTCAGCAGCTTACGGGCACGCTCCGAACGGGCGAAGGTGTCGCTCTCGAGCACCTTTTGGAGCATGTCTCGCACCGCGGGGGCGGCGGATGCGTTCTTCTGCAAGCGTCGAAGCCTCGAATTCGGCACTTTGGCGAAGGCGATGATAGACCGGTTGCCCGTCTAAGCAAGATGGCCAGCGCGGCAAAGTGTCGACGGATGTGTCCGTGACACATCCGTCTCCGGTCGAGCCGTCAGCCGGCGATGCGATTGGCCGCCGACATGACGGCCTCGAGTGAGGCCGTCACGATGTTGGTGTTGATGCCGACGCCGAAGAGCTTCCCCGTCGGATGCTCGACCTCCATGTAGCAGACGGCGGCTGCGTTCGACCCGCGTTGCAGCGAATGCTCGGAATAGTCCAGGACCGACATGTCGACGCCGAGATGGCGCGAAAGGGCGTCCACGAAGCCGTCGATCGGTCCGGTTCCGGTGCCGGAGATCACCATCTGCATGCCGCGGTCGAGAATCGTGGCCTCCACGACGCGTCGTCCCTTGTGGACCGGATCGGCGTAGGAGTGATGATCGAGGAACTTAAGCCGCGCGTTGGGCTGGTCGACATAGCGTTCGAGGAAGCGCTCGTGAATGCGCTTCGACAACAGTTCGCGGCCTTCCGAATCGGTGATCTGCTGGATGTCCTGGCTGAACTCGACCTGCAGGTTGCGCGGAAGGTTGAAGCCGTAGTCGGCCTGCATGACGTAGGCGATGCCGCCCTTGCCCGACTGCGAGTTGATGCGGATGATCGCCTCGTAGGTGCGCCCCACGTCCTGCGGATCGATCGGCAGGTAGGGCACCTCCCAGAACTCCTTGTTCGCCTTCCGGATCGCCTTCATGCCCTTGTTGATGGCGTCCTGATGCGAGCCGGAGAAGGCCGTGTAGACGAGTTCGCCCACATAGGGGTGGCGCTCCGGAATCTTCATCTGGTTCGAGTACTCGTAGACGTCCTTCATCCTGTTGATGTCGGTGCAGTCGAGTTCGGGATCGAGGCCCTGCGTGTACATGTTGAGCGCCAGCGTCACGATGTCCACGTTGCCGGTGCGCTCGCCATTGCCGAACAGCGTGCCCTCGACCCGGTCCGCGCCGGCCATCAGCCCGAGTTCGGTCGCCGCGATCCCGGTCCCGCGGTCGTTGTGCGGATGCAGCGACAGGATGATCGAGTCGCGCCGGTCGAGATGGCGGTGCATCCATTCGATTTGATCGGCATGGATATTGGGCGTCGACATCTCGACGGTCGCCGGCAGGTTGACAATCAGCCTGTTCTCCGGGGTCGGCTGGACGATCTCCGTGACGGCGTTGCAGATTTCCAGCGCCACCTCGAGTTCCGTCCCGGTGAAGCTCTCCGGCGAATACTGGAACCGGAAGCCGCCGCCCGCCTTCGCGGCCATGTCGGTGATCATCTTCGCGGCATCGGTGGCGATCCGCTTGATCCCGCCGACATCCTTTTCGAACACCACGCGCCGCTGCAGCTCGCTGGTCGAATTGTAGAAATGCACGATCGGCGTCCTGGCGCCCTCCAGCGCCTCGAAGGTGCGGGTGATCAATTCCGGCCGGCACTGCACCAGGACCTGGAGGTCGACGACTTCGGGCACGTCGCCTTCCTCGATACACCACCGCGCGAAGTCGAAATCCGTCTGCGAGGCCGACGGGAAGCCGATCTCGATTTCCCTGAAGCCCATGTCGACGAGGAGCTTGAACATCCGCGCCTTGCGTTCGTGCCCCATCGGGTCGATCAGCGCCTGGTTGCCGTCGCGCAGGTCGACCGAGCACCATATGGGCGCCTTCTCGATCCGCCTCGACGGCCATGTGCGGTCGGAAAGCCCGACCTGCGGATAGGGCTGGTACTTGCGGGCCGCGTCGGGCATGCCCTTGCGCGCTGCGGGTTCGGAAATCCGTTCTCGTCGGTTCATCTCGTGTCTCCCGGCGGGTCCTTCGCGCACTAGCCGCGCGGCACGCCTCATTCGTATCTCGGGGATTGGCTTCTCAAGGAGCGTCGGCCCGGCTGGGTCGCGTCGACCGCCGGGCGCCCCTTAGCGGACCCGGCGATCGCCGATAAGGCCGAGAAGCAGGAGAGCCGAAGACAGAGCGCGCACGGTCTCGGCCGCGAAGGCGGCGGGACGGGAGATGATGCGGGTGCGCGACGTCATGATGCGGCTCAAATACACCGGCGGCCGTTGCGAGGCAAGCATGATGCTGGCCGGGTCTTTATCGGCCGCTGGCGCTGCCTATCCCGATACGAACCATGGAGGGTGCCCCGCGCGGAAAACGCCGCAGAGGTTCCGATGACCGACCGCCGGCCCGAAGACGACATCGACGGCGCCTACGCCTGGCGTCGGCTCGCGATTTCCCTGGTCATGGCGACCGTCGGCGGAGCCGGCATGTGGGCGGTCGTCGTGGTCTTGCCCGCCGTGCAGGCCGAGTTCGGCGTTGACCGCGCAGGCGCGTCGCTTCCCTACACGATGACCATGGTAGGCTTCGCCCTCGGCAACGCCCTGATTGGCCGGCTCGTCGACCGCATCGGCTTTCTCCTCCCGGCCGTCGTGTCGTCCACCGCGTTGGGCATCGGCTTCATCCTGGCGGCAATGGCGCCGTCGGTATTGGTCCTCGCGGCGATACAGTGCCTCTTCATCGGCCTCGGCTCTGCCGTCACCTTCGGTCCGCTGATCGCCGATCTCTCACACTGGTTCGTCAGGCGGCGCGGCGTCGCTGTCGCCACGGCCGCCAGCGGCAACTACTTCGCCGGCGCGATCTGGCCGCTGGTGATCCAGTTCTTCCTCGGGGACTATGGCTGGCGCGCTGTCTATGCCGGTATCGGCGTGACCTGCCTCGTGGTGATGATTCCGCTGGCGCTCTCATTGCGCCGCCGGCTACCCGCCGGCGCGGCCGCGTCGCCGGTCGTGGGCGGTTTCGTCGTGCAACCCATCTTCATCTCGCCCGCGACGCTGCAGATCCTCCTGATCATCGCGGGGCTGGGATGCTGCGTCGCCATGTCCATGCCGCAGGTCCACATAGTCGCCTATTGCGCCGACCTCGGCTACGGGGTCGCGCGCGGCTCCGAGATGCTGGCGCTGATGCTCGGCGCCGGCATCGTCAGCCGGCTGGTGTCGGGTTTCGTCGCCGACCGTATCGGCGGCATCCGCACGCTCCTGATCGGCTCGGTGCTGCAGGGCCTGTCGCTGTTTTTCTACATCCCCTTCGACGGGCTCGCCTCGCTCTACGTCGTCTCCTTCGTGTTCGGCCTGTCGCAGGGCGGCATCGTGCCCTGCTACGCGATCATCGTGCGCGAATACATGCCGGCAGCCGAGGCCGGACGGCGCGTCGGTATCGTCATCACCGCGACCATCGCCGGCATGGCGATCGGCGGCTGGATGACGGGCGTAATCTACGACATGACCGGCTCCTATGCGGCTGCGTTCCTCAACGGCATCGCCTGGAACCTTCTCAACGTGGTGACGATGGTGTTCGTGCTTTCCCGCACGCGGCGTTCGGCGATGGCCGCCTAGGGCTTCACCAGCTTCGCGATCCACCGCGCCACGAAGGGTCCGACCGCGAGCACGATCAGGAACCGGGCGATCTGCATGGCCATGACGAAGGAGAGGTCGATGCTGCGCGACGCGGCGCCGATGATCGCCACCGTATCGAGGCCTCCCGGGCTGGTGGCCAGATAGGCGGTCAGCGGGTCGACATCGAGCCAGCGGGTGAGCCCCCAGGCCATCGCCCCGCAAAACGCCATGAGCGCCAGGATCGAGCCCACGACCTGCGGCAGCGCGCGGGCGGCGCTCCTGACGATCGCCGGTGTGAAGTTGAGGCCGATCGACCAGCCGATGGCCGTGTAGGCGATGGCGAGCAGCCATTCCGGCAGATGGGGATCGGTGAGACCGGCGAGGCTCAGCGCCACGCCGGCAGTGAAGCTGCCGAGGAAGAAGGGCGACGGCAGGCGGGCGAGCTTCGCTGCGAGAGCGCCGGCCGCGCCGACGGCGATTGCGAGCAGGAGTTCCACCCAGTCGAGCGCGGGGAACCAGTCGATCGGCGGCCGCGCCACGCCGCCCGTGTCGATGAACAGCGCGGCGACGGCCGCGGCGCCGACCGAGACCATGATGACGCGCAGATACTGCATGAAGGCGACCAGCCGGGGATCGGCCCCGAAGGCGCCTGCCATCAGCACCATCGCGGTCGATGCGCCGGGCGCGGAACCCCACACCGCGGTCGTGCCGGGCAGGATCTTCCAGCGGCTGATCAGGTAGCCGAGGAACCCGCTCGCCGCGAGGGTCGCCAGCACCACCCCGAACACGACCGGCCACTGCCCGACGACGAGGCCAATGATCGCCGGCGTCACCGACGACGCGACGAGGCAGCCGATCACCACCTGCGCGGACGAGAAGATCGGTCTCGGCACGCGGACCGTGAAGCCGCGCACGCCGAGGATGACCCCGGCCGCCATCGGCCCGATCAGCAGCGCGGCGGGCAGCTTCGCCAGTTCCAGTGCGCCGGCGAACAGCGCCGAAAGAGCAAGCAGCGCCAGCCATTGCAGCGGGGGAGCGGCGGGCGGTCTTGCCGCCTGCGGCGCGGTCGGCGGCGGCGTTGGCTCGGTCACATCACGGGTTCCTCGGTCATGCCGGCGTACACGACGATCACCCTTCCGCAAAGCGTCGGTGTCGCAATCCAGCCTTGCGAACTGACTCAGGCGAACGGCACCGCCGCCGTGCCCTTCGGCAGCTTCGCCTCGTGGTCCGGTTCGACATGGATGGTGATGCGCACCGACGGGATTTCCGCCCTCAGCGCCTCTTCGATTCGGTCGCAGATGACATGGCTTTCCCTGACCGTCATGTCCCCGTCGACGATCAGGTGGAACTCGATGAAGGTGGCGCGACCGGCGATCCGCGTCTTGAGGTCGTGCACCTCGATCGCGCCACCGGCATTGGCCGAGATGATGTCGCGGATGCGGATATGGTCATCGAGGTCGACCGCCCGGTCCATGAGGCCCGACAGCGACGAGCCCACCACGATCCAGCCCTGCCACAGGATGTTCAGCGCGACGATCAGCGCCAGCAGCGGATCGAGCCACAGCCAGCCGGTCGCCACCGCGCCCGTGAGACCGATGAAGACGCCTACGGACGTGTAGACGTCCGTCATGATGTGTCGGCCGTCGGCGACCAGCGCGGGCGAGCGCTCCGATCTGCCCGCCCGGACCAGCACGAAGGCCCAGCTCGCATTGATCGCCGTGGCGCCCATGTTGACGGCCAGTCCCGGCCATGGCGCCTCGAGCGCCGCCGGGTTCCTCAGGGAAGCCCACACCTCGACGATGATCAGCAGCGCGGCGAGCACGATCAGCACGCCTTCCAGCACGGCCGAGAAGTACTCCGCCTTGTGGTGGCCGTGCTGGTGGTCGCGGTCGGCCGGCTTGTGGCTGATCCTGATCGCCCAGAACGCCGCGCCTGCGGCGATGACGTTGACGATCGATTCCAGCGCGTCCGAATAGAGCGCGACCGAGCCGGTCATGCGCCAGGCTATGGCCTTCAGCCCCATCACCGCGAGAGCGATGAGGATGGACCAGAAGGCGAGACGCTGGACGCGCTGCTTCGAGGGCATGGCGCGGCCTATTCTCCCCCCTTGAGGGGGAGATGGCGCGAAGCGCCAGAGGGGGTAACCTCAGAAGGCACCGCCAATGCGCCGCACACTGCCGCACCTACCCCACCCGGCCGCTGCGCGGCCACCCTCCCCTCGAGGGGGAGGGAGAGGTCGTGCCACGTCACGCCGCCTTTTCCTTCGCCTTGCGCGGCATGTGCGCGACCACGTTCTCGATCATCCGCATGCCGGCGTCGTGTCCGAGAGTCATGATCGATTCCGGATGGAACTGCACGGCCGCGATCGGCTCCTTGCGGTGCTCGAAGGCCATGATAACGCCGTCGTCGGTCTCCGCGGTGACGACGAAGTCGTTCGGTAGCCTGACCGGGTCGGCGAAGATCGAATGGTAGCGGCCGACCGTCACCTCCTTCGGCAGGCCGGAGAATATGATGCCGGGTTTCGACACGCGGATGCGCGACGGCTTGCCGTGCATGGGGACGTGGAGCTGCCGCAACTCCCCGCCATAGGCTTCCGCCAGCGCCTGAAGACCGAGGCATACGCCGAAGATCGGCAGGTCGCGGTCGCGCGCCTTCCTGATCGTCGCGGCGCAGTCGAAGTCCTTCGGCGTGCCGGGACCGGGCGAGAGCACGACGAGGTCCGGCTTCACCCGGTCGAACACTTCTTCCGGCACCGGCGAGCGCACGGTCGAGACGTTCGCCCCGGTCTGACGGAAATAGTTGCCCAGCGTGTGCACGAACGAGTCCTCGTGGTCGACGAGTAGTATCGACACCCCCTCGCCCACCAGCGCGGTCTTGCGTTCGGTGGACGCGGCGTTGCCGGCGCGGGCGTCGCGGATGGCGGCGAGCATGGCGGATGCCTTCAGTTCGGTTTCGGCTTCTTCTTCCTCGGCGACGGAATCGTAGAGCAGCGTGGCGCCCGCGCGCACCTCGGCGACGCCGTCCTTGATGCGTATGGTCCTCAGCGTCAGGCCGGTATTCAGGTCGCCGTTGAAATGCACCATGCCGATGGCGCCGCCATACCAGGCGCGCGGGCTCTTCTCGTGCTTCTCGATGAAGCGCATCGCCCAGAGTTTTGGCGCGCCGGTGACCGTGACCGCCCAGGCGTGGGAGAGGAAGGCGTCGAATGCGTCCATGCCCTCGCGCAGCCGTCCCTCGATATGGTCGACCGTGTGGATGAGGCGCGAATACATCTCGATCTGGCGCCGGCCGATGACGCGCACCGTGCCGGGCTCGCAGACCCTCGACTTGTCGTTGCGGTCGACGTCCGAGCACATGGTCAGTTCGCTCTCGTCCTTCTTGGAGTTGAGCAGCTTGAGGATCTGCTCGGAGTCCGAGATGGCGTCGTCGCCGCGCCTGATCGTGCCCGAGATCGGGCAGGTCTCGACCCGCCGGCCGTTGACGCGCACGAACATCTCCGGCGACGCGCCGATCAGGTACTCGCCCTCGCCGAGATTGATGAAGAAGGAATAGGGCGACGGGTTGATCGCCTTCAGCCGCCGCGCGATCTCCGACGGCGCGGTCTCGCAGCGCTCGTAGAACATCTGGCCGGGCACCACCTCGAAGAGGTCGCCGCGCCGGAAGCTCTCCTTGGCCTTCTCGACCAGCTTCGCATATTCGCCCGGCTCGTGGTCGCCGCGCGGGGGGATGCGGTCCGCCTGCCTGAATGGTTGCGACGCCCCGCCCCGCTCGAGACCCTCGGTCGAGAAGCCGTCGCCGGAATAGTCGAAGCGGTCGTGCCAGGCCTTTGCCGAATAGTGGTCGACCACCAGCACCTCGTCCGGCAGATAGAGCACGAGGTCGCGCTGGCTTGTCGCGCGTTGCAAGGTGTATTCGACCGGGTCGAACTGGAAGGCGAGGTCGTAGCCGAACGCGCCGTAAAGGCCGAGATTCGAATCCTCCGGCGTGCGGAACAGTTCGACGATCGCCCGCAGCACCGTGAAGACCGATGGCACGCGGCTGCGCTCCTCCTCGGAGAAGACCCGGCCGGGCTCTGCGACGTCCAGCGCGACCAGCGTAGCCGTCGTCTCACCGACCGTCACCTCTTCCAGCGCTTTCAGCACGCCGAGGATGGGCCTGAGCAGCATCTCGCCGCGCTTGTTCAGCGCCTCGATGCGCATGGCGCGGCCCCGTGCGGAAATGACCAGCGGCGGGTCGATGACGGCCGTGTCCCAGCGCGTATAGCGGCCGGGATACTCGTAGTTGGACGAGAACACCGCGCCGCGCCGGGAATTGAGCCCGTCGATATAGGTCTCGATTGCCCCGGCATAGGGCGTGTCGTCGCGCCGCCGCGTGATGGCAACGCCGCCCGCGGTGACGAAGCGTTCGCCGCCGTCCTGAAGAAGTTCGACCGTCATTCCCGTCTCCCTGCCCTGTGCCGCGGTCCGGGACGAAGGCCAGAAAATGCAAAGGCCGCCCGGTTTTTCCCGCAGCGGCCATCCTGGTCAATATGCGCACGCGCTTCGCCGAGGCCGCTAGAAGCTGGCCCACCACCACCGGGTTTCGATCGAACGCATGGTCATGGCGGCTTCATACGGGAGATCATGCCAAGCGGCAAGCGGGTTTCGCCGCGCCCCTACAGCGCCAGCTCCCAGGTCTGGCCGACGAGATCCTTGCCGAAGGAATGGTGCCTGTCCTCGGCCACCAGCCGGAAGCCCGCGGCGACGTAGATCTTGCGCGCCGCGACGAGCACGTCGTTGGTCCACAGCGTCAGCGTCCGGTAGCCTTTCTCGCGGCCGAAGCGGATGCATTCGTCCACCAGGCGCCGGCCAAGCCCGAGCCCGCGCGCGGCCGGCTCGACATGGAGAAGGCGCAGTTTCGCGGTCTCGTCATCCTTGCGCACGAGGAACACTGCGCCGACCATCTCGCCGTCCAGTTCCGCGATCCATGCCCGCTCCCGGTCGGCGTCGAAGTCGCGCACGAAGCTGGCGAGGATTTCGACTGCAAGCGCCTCATAGGCGATGTCCCAGCCATATTCGCGGTGGTAGATCAGCGCCTGCCGGCTCGCCACCAGACCGATGTCGCCCACGCGATGGGGCCGCAACGTCACGTCGGCGACTGCCGGACGCCGCTCGAGCGCGGCCTCTATCCCGGCCATAGCGTCGACGACCTTCTTCCGCTCGGCCGCACCGAGCGGCGCGAGCAGTTCGCCGATCTGTGTCCTCGACTCCGCTTCCAATGGCTTGAAGGCGGCAAGACCCTTCGACGTCAGCGACAGGAGGGTGCGCCGCGCGTCCGACATGTCCCGCTTCCGCGCAATCAGCCCGTCCCGAGCGAAGCGTTTCACGATGCGGCTGAGATAGCCTGCGTCCAGCCCGAGGTCGCGGCAGAGGTCTGTCGCGCTGGCCGAGCCCCGTTGCGCGAGTTCGTAGAGGATGCGGCCTTCCGTCAGCGTGAAGTCGCTGTGCAGGAAGCCGTCTTCCAGCAAGCCGATGCGGCGCGTGTAGAACCGGCTGAAATGACGGACTGCGTCGATGGTGGCGGTGTCGGGAGCAGGCTGGGTCATGGGTCAAAATTAGTTGACTCAGTCAATCATTGTCAATCGCGCCGATTCGATGCGCGATGGCTTTGCCGCAGTCCCCGGCCGGCTTATGAAAGCGCTACCAACGAGGAGGAAAACCTTTGGCGTCGCTTTCGATCCCAGATCTGGCCAGCAAGGCCGTGCTCGTCACCGGAGCCTCGACCGGCATCGGCGCCGCCCTCGCCATCGCCTATGCGGCGCAGGGTTGCCGCGTCGGGCTGCACTACAATTCGAGCCGCACGGCGGCCGACGATGTGGTCAAGACGATCAGCGACGCCGGTGGCGAGGTCTTCCTCGTCCAAGGAGACTTTTCAAGATCGGCCGACATCGAGCGGGTGGTGGAGGAGACGGCAAAGCACTTCGGCCGGCTCGACGGGCTGGTGAACAATGCCGGCGGCATGCTCGGCCGCGTCCCCTATGCCGAGATGACCGATGCGCAATACGACGCTGTCATGGACCTCAACGCGCGCTCCGTGATCACGGCGAGCCGGGTCGCCATCCCCTGGCTCACGAAACGGGGCGGCTTCATCGTCAACACATCGTCCGTCGCGGCCCGCAACGGCGGCGGCGGCGGCGCGGGCCTCTACGCCTCGTCGAAGGCTTTCGTATCGAACTATACGCGCGGCCTCTCCAAGGAACTGATCGGCTCCGGCATCCGCGTCAACGCGGTGGCGCCGGGCCTGATCCTCACGGCCTTCCACGAGCGCTGGTCGAACGCCGACCAGATGAAGGCGATGGTCGCGGGGATTCCGCAGGGCCGCGCCGGAACGGCGGAGGACTGCGTCGGAGCCTATCTCTTCCTGTCGTCCGACCTGCTGTCGGGCTACGTCACCGGCCAGGTAATCGAGGTGAATGGCGGCTCGCTGATGCCGTGAGGCTCAGGCCTCCAGCGCGCCCTGTCGTCGAATCGCCGAACTCGGCTTCTCACCGACCAGCTTGAGCAGATCCTCGTTGGCGCGCAGCGCCCGCGTCGAGCGCCGCGTGAGCACGTAGCCGGCCTGCGGCGCGAGCACGTCGATGCTGCCGTCTTCCTCGCCGGGCGCATGCACGACGGTCGCCAGCCGCTGGCCCGCCTTGACCCGGTCGCCGGGCTTCACGTCGTAGAGCACGGCGCCGGCCCTGGGCGACTTGACCATCTCGATGTTGCCGATCGGCGCGGCGACGCCCTTGAAGACAGGCAGTGGCGCGAGCGTCTCGTCGGCGACGACGCCGCGCGCGACGAGGAGCCTGTACAGCCCCCGCCCGTCGGCTTCGGCGTGTTCGCGGTAGACATCGGCTTCGCCGCGCAGTTCGGCCGTGGTGACCACCTTGCGCGACAGATCGGCGCCTGGCGCGAGATGCGGATGGATCGCCGCCTCCTCGAACTCGCCGGTGCTCTCGCCATCCCACAGCACCACGGCCTCGACCCCCATCGCGACCGCGCAGTCGGCCATCGCCGGCCAGAGGATTGCCGGCAGGTAGAGATAGGAAACGCCCTCGTCGTCGCAGTGGAGATCGAGTACGATGTCGTGCCTCAGCGACAGTCCGACCAGCCGCGCCTTGAGCCGCTGGTCTGCTGTCGCCAGCCCACCCTCGGGCGGCAGCAGCGCCCGATCCGGCCGGGCGAGCTTCGGGAATTCGCGGTTGAAGTTGGTGCGCGTGCCGAGATGGAAACGCCCCTGCCGCGCCCCGAACAGATATTGCGACCGCCCGATCGGATTCGCGGCCGGCACGACCGTGATCGCGCCGTTGATGCGCCCATCCTCCTCGGCCATCCTGAGGAGCGGCATCAGCGCGTGGATCGCCACTGTGCCCGGCAGTTCGTCGGCATGCAGCGCCGCCTGGATGTAGGCCGACGGCGCACCCGTATCGCGGCCGGCGAAACGATAGACGGGGAAGCTGTAGGCGACCCCGTCCGTGTCGCCGGCGATCGTCTCGGTCGAGCGCTTCATGCCCGCGCGGGCGCGTTGCGGTAGCGCAGCACCACGAAGACGAAGATCAGCATGCCGAGGATCGTGAGCATCGAGCCGATCTTGGCCAGCGTCTCGCCCTGCTGCTGGATCGCCATGGCGATGCCCGGCACGAGGATCCACAGGCCGAGCGTCTGGACCCCGAAATGAAGCTTGGCGAGATGGCCCGCGGCCGCCTGCGGCACGAGGTGGTAGTAGATGCCGAAGATCGCCATCGACACCCAGCCGATCAGGTTGAGATGCCCGTGAGCAGGCGCGAGTTGGTGGTCCTGCGTCGCCGACATCCAGATGCCGAACGCCATCCCTACCGCCACATAGATCGCCGCCGTCGCGAAGAAGAGAAGAGAGATGCCCCGCATGAAAGTCCCCTTGCGGCTCGTCGGCCGATGCCCATTTCGCGCCACCGCGGCGCGGTCGGCAACACACGCCGAATCGCGGGCTTTGCACAGGGGCGCATGCGGAAATCCTGTGGACCAGTTACCCCACACCCATCCTTGCCATCAGCCTGTCGCGCCGCACGAGCTGGTGGTGCAGCGCAGCGCCGATGTGGAGCACGATGAGACCCGCCAGAGCCCAGAGGCCCAGCCCGTGCGCGGTGCGCGCAGATCAGCCCGGCAATGCGGACAGCACGCGACCAATGCCGCAAGCTACACCACGCGGAGGAGCACCATCGCAATGCGGCTGAAGACTAAGCAATCTTCCATGGACTCTTGCTGTGCAGCGGAAGGCAACCCGGACGCTTACAGGTTGCCATGACGCCAGTTCGGGGCACTTGAGGTCTCTTGACGACAGTACCGTGATCACATATCGTGATGACGTAATATGACGTTAGAAATGAGGCGCTATGCGTGGCCAGTCTTTGGGAGGCTGCCCAAGACAAGTTGGCTAGTCTCCTTTGCTTCCGGGTGTAAACTTAGGGGAAGGATGAATAGATGAAAAACTTGGCACTCGTTCTTCTTATCGGGTTGTGTACATCATTTGTTAGTTCGCCTGCAATATCACAAGACACTTTCAATGTGCGGTATTCGTGGAAATTGAAGGGCGAGTACGCCCCATTCTATGTTGCCCAAGACAACGGATACTTCAAAGAGCGACACTTAGAAGTCCGCTTGGGTGAAGGCGCGGGCGCTTCCGCCGCGTTGGCTGGACTGCTGCAGGGACAAGAGGACGTTGTTGTCTTGCCTGCAGTGTTCGCACTGACCGCAATCTCGAAGGGCATGCCTGTCAAGATCGTGGCGCTGTACCATCCGGCCGCGCCGCTGGCGATCGTTTCCCATCCCGACAAGCCCATCAGCGTACCGAAGGACCTCGAGGGCAAGACACTCGCCGTCGCGACCGGTGACACGATCGCCGCATACTTGCCTGTGCTGTGCAAGCTGAACGACGTTGACTGCACCAAAGTCGGCACCGCGATGATGGCCGTCGGAGTGAGGGGGTCGCAGTTTCTGGCACGTCAGGTCGACGGCTTCGGGATGTATCTCAACACCGACTTTCCGATCCTGCAGTCGCAGGTGAGCAAACCCCTGGTCACGCTGAAACTCTCCGACTATGGCTTGCCGCTGCCCGGTCTGTCGATCGTAACGAGTGACAGCATGATCGCGGGCTCGGGCGATCGACTGAGGAGGTTCATGGCCGCGGTCGGACAAGGCATGGAAAACACCCGTGCTGATCCGGATGGCGCCACCAAGGCACTCCTGCGGGCATGGTCGAGCGGCCCGTCGGAGGAGTTCGTGAAGATACAGATTGAAGAGACCTTGGCGGCGATCCCCTTTGATAGCGGGAAACCGGTCGGATGGATCGATCCGAAGGCCATCGAGGGAGCCCTCTGGCTGCTCAAGGAAGGTGGGGAGATCGACACGATCATGCCTTCGGCGACGTACTATACGAACGTCCTTGTCGAGTGAGGGCGGCTGCGGGGGCAAATGTCCTCCGGACGGATGCAGTCCCCCACCGGATCGCAGCCGAGGTCAGATTCAAAGCTCTGCTCGAATTACTTTTTTTTCGTCGATTTCAGGGTTCGAGCAGAGCGCCTTCTCTACTAAGATAATATGTTGCTGACGGATGGCATATATCTGACTTAACCATAAGCATTTAACCGCCTGAAAGAGTATCTCATACCCAAATTGAACACGTCTGCCGCCGATTGGTTGTTTCGATGATGTCAGGGAATCCGCCTCCCGAGCTGGCCCGCTCGGAATACATACTTTCTCCTCAATTCACGATGCGGCGGCGCGAATTGATTGCGGGGCAAGCCATCCTAGTGAAGGATGGAAAGTTCGTAGAGATCGATGGCGCCGAGGAGGTATTCAAGCGATACCCGCGCCATGCGGTGGTCGACCTCCCGAAAAAAATGGTGATGCCGGGCTTTATTGATGCCCACCACCACCTGACTCAATCTTTCGGAAAGGCGCTTTCGTTTGGCGAACCCACGGAGATGTACAGGCGCATCTGGCTACCTATCAATAAGATAGCTGACGATGATTTCTTTTATATTGCTGCAAAGCTTGCCGCGCTTGAATCCCTGAGGGGCGGATTTACGACAATCGTCGACGCTGGCATGCGGGAACAAAGCCATCTGTCTTCGATCGCCGCAGCAGTCAGAGACGTTGGATTGCGATGTATACTTACGTACGTATGCAATGACGCCGGCTTGGTTGGGACTACGACCAACTACAAGGATATCATCGAGAACGCGCTCACCCACATTCGCAGATATGAGCACGACCTGCTGATCAGGCCGTCTTTGTCCGTATCCGTTCCGGAGGCCGGTTCCGTCGACATGTTGCGCGAGGTCGCGAAGATTTGCAGCGAAGCCGGGGCCGTTTTCCAGACCCACGTCAACGAACATCTTTCCATCGTCGAACGGTCGGTGTTGCGACATGGCATGAGGCCGCTGGAGTATCTCGACCACATCGGGGTGCTCGGTCCCAACGTCCTGGTTGGCCATGCAGCATTGTTGACGGCGACCGAATGCAAGTTGTTGCTCGAGTCCGATACTGCAGTCGCATACAATCCAGTGGCGAGCCAATGGCGCGGAACCGCCGTGGCGCCAGCCGCGATGTTTGCAGCTCTGGGAATCCGATTTGGTATAGGCACGGACGGCACGCGCAGCGATGCATTTCGATTGATCGATGCCGCAGAGGCCGCGCAACGGTTCACTTCCATGCAGGCAGGCGACTTCTCGTTCGGCGCTGGCTGGACATGGCTCGATCATGGGACGACGGCCGGCGCGGCGGCCGTCGGTTTGGAGGCGGTCACGGGTGCCATCGAACCTGAACGGGAGGCGGACTACCTAATCGTAGACATCGACGTCCCGGAGATGACCCCGACCTGGGATCTCCCTTGGGAACTGGTACGCATTGCGTGTCGAGATCAGATTTTGGGGGTTGCGGTCGGGGGCCGCCTACGCCTTTGGCGCGGCTGGCCGACGGACTGGGATGCTGGGGCCCTTATGCAGAGCGTTTCACGTGCTGCTGCTAGAATCGTGCAACGGGCGGCAATCGATCGAGTCCGAAGGCCAACTGGTTCGAGGCCCTGACACTCTATTTTGATACACGATCAGAGCTGTCGTCCTTGGCCTGAAGTACAACGATCTCTTCAGCTGCAGCGCGTCCAACCTGGAACACGATGATGCTCAACCTCGCCGATCTGGTAATCCTGATGCTCGGCGTATCCGTGGGCTCTTTCGTTCAGAGTACAAGTGGGATAGGATTTGCGCTGGTTGTAGTACCAGTGTTTTTGATGATACTTCCTGATGACTTGCCTTCAACCATCATTTTGTTGATGATTCTATTAAATATATATATATACATGTCGGAAAGAGACCATGCAGATATTCTTGGGGTTATCTGGATTACAGCTGGTAGAATCCCTGGAACTCTCGTCGGAGTTTTTTTGCTAAGTCAATTTTCGGACAGGACCATTGGGTATCTGGTCGGCGCATCGATGCTGGCTGCGGTGGGACTGACTGCGCTTAAACCGTCCTTCCGAGTAACCAAGAAGACGTTTGTGGGAGTCGGTCTATTTACCGGTGCAACAGAAACGGCCACCGGTATCGGTGGCCCGCCGATTGCGCTGATTTACCAGCATCGTCCCAGCGAGGTTCTTAGATCAACCGTCGCTTGCTGCTCTTTTGTAGGGCAGATCGTCTCGGCAATCGGGCTAGCAATTCTCGGAAACATAGGCAGCGATCAGATACGAACGACCCTGATGCTGCTGCCTGCCCTGGCCGCTGGAATCGTCGGTGGCAAGTTCGTGTTCAGGCATATCGACCGCAGCAGGATGCGTGTCTCGGTTTTGGTTCTGGCAACGGCGTCCAGCGTCGCGTTGCTGACACGTGATCTGTGGCAATGAACTAGGAACTCGGAACCAGGTCACGAATGTTGGGAACATGCGGCACCAGACGCTGATCGTGGCGATCGGTTTCGCGCTGACTGGTATCGGGCTGTCCGTCGGGACCGAAGCGATGCTCGTCGTCGCCGGCACGGTCCTTGGATGCCTGACCGGCTACGAGATCGTCCGCCGCGTGCCGGCGCTCAGACTGGTGTTCGGGTTGAAGCGCATGCGGGAGCGACCCCGACAACATGGCGCCGCCGATGCCCTATCCCGTGTCGCCTGAAACCCAAAGGGGCGGCCTGCGCTGCTTTGGCTGATGTGAGGAGGAACAGGCGTCTCAGAACAGGCCCTCGATATAGCCCTGGTCGTTGAGGAAGATCTTCTCCGACGACGGGGCCTTGGGCAGGCCCGGCATCGTCATGATCTCCCCGCAGATCGCCACCACGAAGCCGGCGCCGGCCGACAGCCTGACCTCGCGCACCGGCACGACATGGCCGGTCGGCGCGCCGCGCAGGTTGGGATCGGTCGAGAAGGAGTACTGGGTCTTGGCCATGCAGACCGGCAGGTGGCCGTAGCCCGCCTGCTCCCACTGGTGGAGCTGGTCGCGCACGGCCTTGTCGGCGATCGCCTCGGAGCCGCGATAGATGCGCTTGACGATCGTGTCGATCTTGTCGAACAGCTTCATCTCGTCGGGATAGAGCGGCGAGAACTGCGAGGACCCGCCCTCGGCGAGCTCGACCACCTTGTGGGCGAGCTCCTCGATGCCGGCCGAGCCCTTGGCCCAGTGCCTGCACAGGATCGCCTCGGCGCCCTGCGCCGCGACATAGTCCTTCATCGCGGCGATCTCGGCGTCGGTGTCGGAGACGAAGTGGTTCATGGCGACCACGACGGGCACGCCGAACTGCTTGACGTTCTCGATGTGGCGGCCGAGATTGGCGCAGCCCTTCCTGACCGCCTCGACATTCTCCTTGCCGAGGTCTTCCTTCTTCACCCCGCCATTCATCTTCATCGCCCGCACCGTCGCGACGATGACGGCGGCCGCCGGCTTCAGCCCGGCCTTGCGGCACTTGATGTCGAAGAACTTCTCCGCCCCGAGATCGGCGCCGAAGCCGGCCTCGGTCACCACATAGTCGGCGAGCTTGAGCGCCGTCGTGGTCGCCACTACCGAGTTGCAGCCATGCGCGATGTTGGCGAACGGGCCGCCATGCACGAAGGCCGGGTTGTTCTCCAGCGTCTGCACGAGATTCGGCTGCATGGCGTCCTTCAGGAGCACCGCCATCGCCCCGTCGGCCTTCAAATCGCGCGCGAACACCGGGCTCTTGTCGCGGCGATAGGCCACGATGATGTCGCCGATGCGCTTCTGCAGGTCTTTCAGGTCGGTGGACAGGCACAGGATCGCCATCACCTCCGAGGCGACCGTGATGTCGAAGCCGGCCTCGCGCGGATAGCCGTTCGCCACCCCGCCCAGCGAGCAGATGATCTCGCGCAGCGCCCGGTCGTTCATGTCCATGACGCGGCGCCAGGCGACGCGGCGCGTGTCGATGCCGAGCTCGTTGCCCCAGTAGATGTGGTTGTCGATCAGCGCCGACAGCAGATTGTGCGCCGTGGTGATGGCGTGGAAGTCGCCGGTGAAGTGGAGGTTCATGTCCTCCATCGGCACAACCTGCGCGTAGCCGCCGCCGGCAGCGCCCCCCTTGACCCCGAAGTTCGGCCCGAGCGAGGCCTCGCGGATGCAGGTGATGGCCTTCTTGCCGATGCGGTTCAGCCCGTCGCCCAGGCCGACCGTCGTCGTCGTCTTGCCCTCGCCCGCCGGCGTCGGGTTGATCGCCGTCACCAGGATCAGCTTGCCGTCCCTGTCCTTGCGCTTCGAGGCGATGAACTCGGCCGAGATCTTCGCCTTGTCGTGCCCGTAGGGCAGGAGATGCTCCGACGGGATGCCCAGCCGGCCCCCGACCTCCATGATCGGCTGCTTCTTCGCAGCCCGCGCGATCTCGATGTCGGTCTTGAACTCGGCCATGTGGGATCCCCTGGAGACGCCGGACGTTTCCGGTCTATTTCGCGGCGGAATGAAGCCCAATCCGCGCCATCGCCGCCGTCCCAAAACAGCCGCCCAATGCGCGAAAAGCGACAGGCGCGATGGCGCGATTGCGACCGTGCCCTTCTGAACCGTCCGCCGGCGGACCCTACCTGTCCAGCACGCTCCGCGTCTCGACGAGGTTCGTGCGAACCCTCAGCACGTAGAAGCCCATGGTCGTCAGGTGCGACGGCATCAGCCAGCCGTCCTCGCGGCCATTGGCGACGATCCAGGGTTGCAGACCCAGCACGGTGTTGAACTGCGCCTCGGTCTGATCCCACAGCGGCCCCAGCCCGCGCGTCTGGATGACGGCGGCGAAGTCGTGGCGCGCCGCTTTCATCACTCCGTAATAGCCGTAGAGCTGGCCATAGGCGAACCAGAAGCGGTCGTCGGCCCGCGTGTCGAACCAGCCGCCGCCCGCCTGCGCCTGCCGGGCGAGGATTTCCGCCGTCGAACCGAGGTCGCTGGCAACGCGGTCGACGAAGCGGGCGAGGTTGTCGGCGCGCGCGTTGAAGACCACCTCGCATTTCAGCAGCCTGTCGTTATAGGCCCTGAGAGAGGTGATCGCGGTCCGGTAGAAGGAAGGCGTCGGCGTCTTGGGACCGAACGGGCGCAGGCCGAAATACCAGGTTTCCTCGTCGAACTCGACGGCGCCGCGGGCGTCCTGCAGGTTCTGGTCGATCTGCGAGGTTCCGCGCACGCGCCCCAGCGTATCCACCAGCTCGACCGCTGTGCGGCGGATCGCCTGGTGCACGCCGCGCTGGAACGACGCCTTGTTGTCGAGGAACGGCGTGCTGTCCCAGTCGAGGCCGAACAGGCCCATCTTGTAGGCGATCGTCGAGGATATCCAGGAGTTCTGGTTTACGTTGAAGTCGATCAGGTCGGCGGTGACCTGGGTGATCGCCGATGTCGTGCAGGTCCTCACCTCGCCTTCGGCCCCTTCGTCTGTGATCTGCTCGCCCTGCGAGGGGGGCGCGAACGTATAGGCCTCGGCATAGCGCGCGTTGAAGTTCGCCCAGCTCTGCGTGTTCCAGAGGAACATGGCATAGAGATAGGCCAGTCCGACGAGGATGGCGCCTAGCACCCCCTTCAGGATCCAGCCGCGTTGCGTGTACCAGCGGGCCGCCCACATGAACGGCCAGAGCAGCAGGCCAATGACGAGCCCGATGCCGCGGCCTATCCATTGGAACACGCGTACGAAGAAGTTGACGATCGGGTCCAGCATGCCTTGCCCCTAGTCGGTCAGCCCATACAGCCGCTCGCGGAAGGCGGCCTTGTCCTTGAGATATGTGGTTTTGAGCACGTCCACAACAAGATGGTGCCACGCCTCCGTCATCGTCTCGTAGTCGGCGTAGAAGCCCTGCTTGTTGAAGACGTAGCGCGACACGAAGTCGGCGGGCACGAAGTCGGAGATCAGGCGGTTTGTCAGCCAGGCGTCCGGGTGATCGGGCTTGGCGCGGATCACCTGGAAGCGATGCTGCGGAAACACCTCCTCGATCTTCAGGTGCCCGAGCTGGATGATTTCGCGCTTGGCCGCGTTGAGAAAGGGGAAGACCCCGTCCTGGTTGATCAGGTCCGCGTTCGACTGGATCCACGTCTGCAGCCAGACGCGTGTCGCGTCGCTGAGGTCTCGCTCCGGCTCGACCTGGCGGATCACGGCGCGCACCGCCATTTCGGCGCGGTGTTCCATGTAGCCGGACGCCTCGATCCAGGACGCGCGCGGCAGTTCGATGCGTTTCGTCTGCGCCAGGAAGCGATAGACACGCTCCGCGTCGCGGATCGAAAGATAGCTCACCTGCCACGGCCGCGAGCGGCGGAAGCCGGGCGCGGTCGGATCCGAGACGATGGTGGTCATGTCGGGATCGACGAACACGTATATCCCGCCGAAATGGCTGGTCCAGAAGGCGTTGTGCCGGAAGATCACCTGGTCCGGCACCAGCGCGTTCTCGCGTATGTCCCCGGTGACCTTGACGAGGTCGACCATGCGGTTCAGCAGGTCGTCGTCGCGCCAGGCGTCGGGCTCCTGCTTCAGCCTGTCGACCAGTTTGCCGAGTTCCGCCGCCTTGCCGAGCACGTCCTCGGCCGACAGCACGCGGAACTCGACCTGGTTGATCGAGATCAGGTCCTCGATGTCCTCGACCTTGGCGACGGAATCCTCGATCTCGCCGTAGATCACGTCCTTGATGGTCAGCGCGTCGATCGCCCTGCCGTTGCGGGACATGAACTCGTAGACGAGCTGGGACGTGTTGGAAAACGCCGTGTGCACGACCGGCAGGTCGATCTGCGCCGGCGTCAGGATGATGAAGCGACGATTGACCTCGTTGGGATCGAGATAGTGCGGGTCCTTCAGTTCCGCCGCCACCTGTGGTGAGAAGCCCGTGCGGTCGATCTCGAAACTCTCCAGCTTCGTTGGCTTCAGCCCGAACGCCTTCAGCGCCTTGTTGTAGCGCTCAATCAGGTGCGGTTCTTCGATCGGCAGCAGGCGACCGTAGATCAGCTCGTTGTCGCGCAGGAGGTCCATGATGTTCAACTCAGCGATACAGCGAGGGCCACACCAGCCCTTTGTGTCGCTCGTGCAAGGGCATCGTCCAGCGTAGCCAAAGGCAGCGCAAGACGCTGAGCAAGCTCCAGATAGAGAGCGTCATAGATCGTCAAACGATAGAGGTCGGCGAGTTCGATCGCAGCGCCCATCCTGTTTACTCCTTCGAGGTCTCTGACGAGATTGAGCCTCGGGAAACTTTCGTAAGCAGCTGAGCGCGCACGCTGGTCGATCCTGCCCTTGCGCACCGCCATGATCAGCCCGTTGGCGAGTTCGGCGGGGAAATGGAAAGGGACATGGCCCCCTTCGTTTATCACGCGGTTCAAAACCGTATCCGCCGCCGGCGACCATTCATCAGGCAGTGTCCATGCCATTGCCATGGAATTATCAATGACGAAGCTCAATAGCGGCGGCCCGCATTGACCAGGTCTTTAAGGCTTTCCGGCCCGGTACGAGCCTGCGCGCGGATTGCGCGCAGTACTGCCGCGGCCTCGCGTGCCTTCTCTACGTCGCGCTCCTTGGCCGGCACCAGCCGCGCAATGGGCTTGCCGTGCTTGGTGATCGTGATCTCCTCGCCCTTGGCGACCAGCTCGAGAAGCGCGCTCAGCGAATTCCTTGCCTCGAGTGTGCCGACTTCACGCATGACGGTGCCTTTCTAGCCAGCCACGCCACAATTTAGCTGCTCGCGTGCTGCACATCAATGCCACGCCCGCTCACGCATTCCACAGCCCCTTGGTCTTCAGCTCTTCCATCTCCCTTGCCGCGCGTTCGCGCAGGCGGGCGTCGCGTAGGAGCTTCTGCACGGCGGAATCATCGGCGCGGTCGGAGTAACGGAACTCGGAATCGGCGTAGCGGTTGATCTCCTGCATCACCATGGCCATGTCGAAGGGCCCGCGCAGTTCCTCCACCATGGCTTTCTTCTCGTCGTAGGACTTGTGCATGAAGGTCTCGGGCTTGTCGAACCAGTCGTCGGGAAGCTCGATGTCCATCGCGCGCATCTTGATCGCGTCGGTGACGTTCTTGATGGCCCGGCCGGTGAAGCGCGGCTCCGCCTCCTTGATCATGTGCAGATAGGCGCCGACGTCGGCCATGGTCTTCGCCTGGCCCTTCTCCTTGGAAAACCGCTCGTAGACCTTCATCAGCCCGTCCTCGTGCGGCTTCGCGTGGCTCTCATAGGCCGTATCGATGGCCCGCTGGATTTCCTGCGCGGCATAGAGCTGGTGCTCGCCGAGCGCGATCTTGTGGTTCTTGCCGGCGAGCAGCACGAAGATGTCGATGTAGTCGTCGCGCGTCTGGGGCCCGTCGACCAGCCACCGGGCGCCGGCTCGCTGCCGCAGCGCGTCGTCGACGTTCTCGGGATAGTTGGAGAACATGCCGAAAGTTGAGTTGCCGCGGATCACCGTCATGGCGCCGGAGAAGGCCGACATGAGCACGCCCGTGATCTCGTGCTGGCCGGCGGACGCCCGGTCGTCGGAACGCTTCGCCGCCACCTGGTCGATGTCGTCCACGGTGCCGAAGCCGATCGCGCGAGGGTTGAGGACATTGTCGATGAAGGTCCGGCAGTTCTGGCCAGACTTGCCCTGGTACGACGAGATCTGGTCGACGCCGAAATTCTCGTAGTGGAAGGCGTAGCCGGCCACCTGGCAGTAGTCGTTGATCAACCCCGCGATCATCTGGATCAGCGTCGTCTTGCCGGTGCCCGGCGCGCCGTCGCCGATGAAGGTGAAGAGGAAGCCGCCGAGTTCCACGAACGGGTTCGACTGCCGGTCGAAGTCGTAGGCCATCAGCATCTTGGAAAGCTTGACCGACTGGTACTTCGCGATGTGGTTGCCGACCACCTCGTCCGGCTTCTTGAACGTCATCACCAGTGGCTTCGACTTCGCGCCCGGCGCGACGTCGAAGCCGTCCAGCGTGAAGTCGTCGGCGTCGATCCTGATATGCGCGTTCTCGAAATCGCCCAGCCGGTCGAACCGGCCCTTTCGCGCCAGCAGCCCCTCGACGGCGGCGCGGGCGAAGGCGCGGGCACGCGCGGCTAGGTCTGTGTCGGCCTTGGCGCCGGCGAGCGCCCGGTCGAGCCCCGCAACCATCGACTTCAGCGCGTCCTGAGCCGTGTCGAACAGGAAATCGGGCTCGTCCACGTCGTTCGGCGGCTCGCCCTCGCCGTCGATGAGCTGGGTGAGATAGGACGCGAACGCGAAGGCCGCGACATAGGCGGCGGACGATAGGAGCTTGCGGAAGTTCGCGGCGTCATCGCCTTCCAGCGGCGCGCGCGCATTCTTGGCCTGCAGGCTTTCCAGTTCCCCGGCGCGGGCGAAGACGTCGGCGACAGCCAGCGCCACCTGCAATCCCCTGCGCGCACGATAGAGCAGGGTGTGCTGGGCGATCGACATCAGCTGGTCGTCGGGCTTCAGCGCCGCGACGGTCTTGGCCAGTTCGACCTCGCGCGTCTTGCGCACCGAGCCGGCCGAAACCGTCGAGACGAAGCGCCGGCCGGTGCCCGCGAGCTGTGTGTTGGAGGATCCCGACGAATCCTCCAACACGATGACGCGGGTGATCATGGACTGCGCCGCCGCGCGATGCTTCTCGATGTCGGCTTCCGGGATGGTGGTCAGGCCGGTGTCCATGATGCCCTCGAATTGAAGTTCCGCTTAGACGTCACTGATCACCTTGCCCTTGGACAGGATGTGCACCTTGTAGCCGGCGAAAACCGCCTGCGCCTCGTTCGCGGCATAAAGCGCCTGGTAGGCCTCGTGGGGGATCAGCGCGTGCTTCTCATAGGACGAGACACCCTGCCGCGCGGCTTCGAGGTCGTCGGTCTCGATGTGGAATTCCTGCGTGGCGGGATCGCTGGAGAACAGGCCCTTGCGCCCTTCGCGCTCGGTCTTGGAGAACACCTCCTGGATGGTCCAGGTGAGCAGCCAGGCGTTGTCGGTGCGCCGCACCTTCGCGAGCACGTCGCTCACAACCGAATTGTGCTCGGTGATGCCCGCCGAGTAGAACGGCCCCAGCACCACGCGCCGGAGCTGCTTCGGGTGCAGCGTTACGAAATCCTTGTCGAGATTGGTGGCGATGGTGATTGGCGACAGCGAATAGGCCGAGTTCTTCTCGACGAAATCGTCGAAGCGGTGCGCAAGGTCCGGATTGAGCAGCCCGTCGACCGGCAGCGGCACCGGCACCTTCTCGTTCAGCTTTCCGTCGCGGGTGACGAGTTGCTGGACCATGCCTTCGGACGAATCCTCGATCGAGGCCATATAGACGAGCGGCAGGTTCGCCGCCCCGTCGAACGCGCCCCAATGCACGAGGTAGAACGGCCGCATGTTCTTCGCATTGACCGAGACCTTGACGGTTTGCGGCAGCACGAAGGGCGCGAAGGCCTTCCCCTCCATGACGGCTTCCAGGTAGAGCCGTTCGGCCATCGACTTTTGCAGCGCCGCCGGGAATGCCTTCTGGCGCAGGATGTAGTCCGCCATCTCGGCGCGAATCTCGCCCGCGACCGGGATCGATGCGAGGCGCTGCTCGGCGGTTCGGGTATCGTTCTGGAGTTCCAGCACGTTCTGGAACACGGGGTAGCCGCTCTCGGCCCGAGAGATGCGGAACTTGTCCATGAAGCCGAGCCGGTTGCGCCAGCAGGTGAAGGAGTTCTCCAGCCGCGCGATATATTCGGCGACGATCTTGGCGACGATCCCGTGCCGGTAGAGCGGCGAGGAATCGTCGCGCATGAAGACCTCGAGGCCCTTCAGCGCGGCCGCGATGGCGTCGAAATAGCGAGTTGCCGGATCGTCCGCGGCGCTCATGGGGCGGATCCCAAGCCTCTGATACCGGTCCGGAAGCCCTATGCCTTCACATAGTCCGAGGCGTTATGCTTCCTCAGCACCTCGTCGAAGCGCCGCGCGAACGCCTCGTCGGCCAGCTTCTTGCGGCGCTGGATGTCCGCCGTCGCCACCATGTTCTTCTCGTGCAGTTCGAGAAGATCGCCGATGTGCTTCTGCGCCGCCGCGCCGATGCCTGCCATCGTCTGCTCGGCCGTGGTGTCGACCTGGCTGCCGAGTGTGTTGATCTTGTGCGCGACATCCTGCTGCGCGGCGGTCTTCAGCGAGTCCTCCAGCGCCTTGTACAGGACGATGCGCTGTTCGGTATCGATGGTCAGCTTGTTGATCAGCGTGTTCTGCGCCGCGATCTGGTTGTTGAGCGAATCCACGAAGGTCTGGAACATCGAGGTGTAGCGCTCGAGCGTCTGGCTTTCGGCCAGAAGCTCCTGCTCCTTGGCCTGGCGTTCGTTGTACTCGGTGGCGAGCTTGGAGCGCTCGGCCTCGAGCTGGGTGCGCTCCGTCTGGTTGGTCGATGCCGCGATCTTGTTCTCGATGTCGAGCAGCATCGGGTTCAGTTCCTCGATGCGCTTCTGCGTGGCCGTGAGGTTCTCGATGGTCGCCTTGCGACGCTCGATCACCTGCGAGAGACTCGCCTCGGAGGTCTTGTAGCGTGCGTCCAGCACCTGCTTTTGCGCCTTCAGGATGCCGACGATCGTGTCGGACTTGGCGAGCAGCTCCTGCAGGTTGCCGGCGAGCGACATGTTCCGGACGCGCTCGGTGCGCATGCGCTGCTTGGACTGCGGCGAAAAGATGCCGACGAAGCTTTCCCAGCCGGTGAAGCTCTTCATCGACTCGAACTCGGTGCCGAACACGTTGGTCGCGTCTTCCAGCCCGATGATCAGGTCGGCGATGTTGCCTTCCATCACCTTCTGCTGCTTGATCACGTCGTCGATGCGGGCGTTCTCGATGTCGAAGTCGGCCGACCCGATCTTGGCGTCTGCCGTCGCGAGCTTTTCGAGCACGATGCCCGATTGCTCGATCTTGGACCGCATCTCCTCGACGACCGCCTTGGTCTTCGCGATCTCGGCATCGAAGTTTTGAAGCGTCGCCATTCGGTCCTCCGGAGGGTGCATCTGGCCCAAAGCCCGGCGAATATATGGGTCGCTCTTGGCGAATGAAAGACGGGCGCGCGAAATGCGTGTCCTGCGGCGCCGAGAGGTTACTCGGGCTTCTCCGCAGCCTTCAGGTACGCGATGACGTTGGAAACGTCCGCATCGTCCTTGAGCCCGGCGAAGGCCATGCGGTTGCCCGGCATGAACTCCTTCGGCGATCTCAGATAGCCGGCGAGGTTCGCTTCGTCCCAGACCAGCCCGGCGGCGGCCGCGCCCACCATCGCCGCAGAGTATTTGCCCGTAAAGCTCTCCAGGGTGCCGGCCGTCCGCCCAACTACGCCGACCAGGTGTGGACCGATCTTGTCCTTCTCTTCAATGGCGTCGTGGCAGACCTTGCACTTCCCGTTGAATACCGTCGCGCCGGCGACGGCGTCGCCCTCGGCCAGCGCCGGCGATGCGGCAGAAAGACAAGCCGCGAAGAGGATTGTTCCGGTGATCTTTCGCATGTGACACCTCGCTCGGCCTCGGCACGGTGGTTCAGCTTCGCGGCCGAAGCGCGACTGCGCCTTGATCCCTGTCAATCGCGCACGAAGCCGACGAAGTCCTCCGGCGCGATGCGTCCCATCTCCTCCTCCCAATGCCGGCGGCAGAGCGATACGTACTGGCTGTCGCCGATGAACACCTGCGCGCCCTGCCTAAGCACCTTGCCGTCCGGCCCCAGCCTGACCACCATCGTCGCTTTCCGCCCGCACCGGCAGATGGTGCGGATTTCCCGGATCTCGTCCGCGATGGCGAGCAGCGCCTCCGACCCGGGAAACAGCTTGCCCTGAAAATCCGTCCTCAGCCCGTAGCACATCACAGGCACGCCGACCCGGTCGGCGACGCGGGCAAGCTGCCAGACCTGTTCGTCGGAAAGGAACTGCGCCTCGTCGACGAAGACGCAGTGCACCGGCTCGTCCCGCGCCCTTTCGGCGACCAGCGCCAGCAGATCGTCACCGGGGCCGAATATGTCGGCGTCGGCCGAGAGCCCGATGCGCGAGCCGATCCGTCCCCGTCCGGCCCGGTCGTCGAGCGCCGCGATGAAGAGCATCGTCGTCATGCCGCGCTCGCGGTAGTTGTGAGCCGCCTGCAGAAGCGCGGTCGACTTGCCGGCGTTCATCGCCGAATAGTGGAAGTAGAGCTTTGCCATCCGCTTCCTCCCTAGCGGAGCCGCGCACCGCTTTGAAAGGGGCGGCCGCGCCGATCCACCGAAATGGCCGCGCCGGCACGCTTTGTCGCGGCTGGCAAACTCCGCGCCGTCGCATCGCCGTCATGGCGCTTGAAACCGGCAAAGAATGGTGTTTAGCTCGCGGAAACTGATAGGGGACTTCGGTTCCGCGAAGAACTCAACGGGAGAAATCGGACATGACGCGCACCAGGATGCTTTCGGCCGGCGTAGGCCTCGCCGCCATTCTTTCGGCGGGGACCGCCCTCGCGGCCGATCCGGAAAGCTGCAAGGCGGTACGCTTCTCGGATGTCGGCTGGACCGACATCACGGCCACCACCGCGACCGCCTCGGTGATCCTGACCGCGCTCGGCTACGAGCCGGCGGTCGAGATCCTCTCCGTTCCTGTGACCTACGCCTCGCTCAAGGCAGGCGACATCGACGTCTTCCTCGGCAACTGGATGCCGACCATGGAGGCCGACATCGCGCCTTACCGCGAGGACAAGTCGGTGGAGACCCTCGTCACCAACCTCGAAGGCGCAAAGTACACGCTGGCTGTGCCGAAATACACGTTCGACGCCGGCCTCAAGGACTTCGCCGACATCGCCAAGTTCAAGGACAAGCTCGACGGCAAGATCTACGGCATCGAGGCCGGCAATGACGGCAACCGCCTGATCCTCGACATGATCGCCGCCAACCAGTTCGATCTCACGGGCTTCGAGGTCGTCGAGAGTTCCGAGGCGGGAATGCTGTCGGCCGTCGCCAAGGCCACCGGCGCCAAGGAGGATGTTGTCTTCCTCGGCTGGGAACCGCACCCCATGAACGCCAACTTCGAGATGGCCTACTTGTCCGGCGGCGACGACGTGTTCGGCCCGAACTTCGGCGGCGCCACCGTGCACACCAACGTACGCGCCGGCTACACGGCCGAATGCCCGAACGTCGGCAAGCTGCTCACCAACCTCGTCTTCTCGCTGAAGATGGAGAACGAGATCATGGGCGCCATCCTGAACGACGGTAAGGAGCCGAACGCGGCCGCCACCGAATGGCTGAAGGCCAATCCGGACGCCGTCACACCCTGGCTCGCCGGGGTGACCACGATGAGCGGCGGCGATGCCGCGGCCGCGGTCAAGTCGGCGATCGGCGGCTGACGCCGCCTGCCCTCGCCCTCGCGGGCAGGGTCGAGCGCAGCGAGGCGGGTGGGACAGGTTGAGGCAGCACGCCGGCCTGGATCCCGCCCGGCCAACCGCCCCTGGCGGTTGTCCACCCTCCCCTCGACGGGGAGGGATCAACCGCAGGAGGGGCGGCCATGGATCCGATTACCCAATTCGTCACCAGCGTGAAGATTCCCATCGGGCGCTGGGGCAAGCAGGTCTTCGACTTCCTCACCGCCAACTTCGAATGGTTCTTCGATTCGATCGCCGACGGGCTGACCTGGGTGCTCGACGGCCTCGTTGATCTCCTTCTCCTCGTGCCGCCCGTCATTCTGGCGCTGGCGATCGCGGCGCTCGCCTGGTGGCTGCAGAAGTCCTGGAAGCTCGGCATCGCCGTCGCCGTCGGCCTGCTCTTCATCATCAACCAGAATCTCTGGAAGGAGACTGTCGAGACGCTGGTGCTCGTCGTCGCCGCCGCCGCGGCCTCGATGGCGATCGGCGTGCCGATCGGCATCTGGGCGGCCCACAACGAGCGGGTCTGGCGTTTTCTCCAGCCGGTGCTCGACCTGATGCAGACGATGCCGACCTTCGTCTACCTCATTCCGGTACTGATCCTGTTCGGCCTCGGCATCGCGCCGGGCCTCATCGTCACCGTCATCTTCGCCGCTCCGGCGCCCATACGCCTGACCTATCTTGGCATCACCTCGGTGCCGAGGCCGATGATCGAGGCAGGCCAGGCCTTCGGTGCGACCAGTCGGCAACTGCTCTGGAAGGTCGAACTGCCGGCGGCGCTGCCCACCATCATGGCAGGGCTCACCCAGTGCATCATGCTTTGCCTCTCGATGGTCGTCATCGCCGCCCTCATCGGCGCCAACGGCCTCGGCAAGCCGGTCGTGCGCGCGCTGAATTCGGTCAACATCCCGCTCGGGCTGGAGGCGGGACTCGCCATCGTCATCCTCGCCATCGTGCTCGACCGCATCAGTCGCGTCTCGACGGGAGGCGCCAGATGAACGCCCGTCCCGCCGTCGACTTCAGGAACGTCGACATCGTCTTCGGCGCGGAACGCGCCGCCGCGCTCGCCATGATCGACGCCGGCGCCTCGCGCGCCGAGATACTGGAGAAGACCGGCGCCGTGCTCGGCTGCGCCGGCGCGAACCTCACCGTGCACGAGGGCGAGATCTCGGTCCTCATGGGCCTTTCCGGCTCCGGCAAGTCGACGTTGCTGCGCGCCGTCAACGGCCTCAACGAGGTGGCGCGCGGCGAGGTCATCGTCCACGACGGCGAATGGTCCGCCGACGTGGTCACCTGCGGCGAGGACAATCTGCGCAAGATCCGCCGCGAATGCGTCGCCATGGTCTTCCAGCAGTTCGCTCTTCTGCCGTGGCGCACGGTGGAGGAGAATGTCGGCTTCGGGCTGGAACTCGCCGGCGTGCCGGAGAAGGAGCGCAAGGAGCGCGTCGCCCGCCAGCTGAAGCTCGTCAGTCTCGACCAGTGGGCCAGGAAATACGCCCATGAGCTGTCCGGCGGCATGCAGCAGCGCGTCGGCCTTGCCCGCGCCTTCGCCACCGAGGCGCCCATCCTGCTCATGGACGAGCCCTTCTCCGCGCTCGATCCGCTGATCCGCACCAAGCTGCAGGACGAGCTCCTGGAACTCCAGGCGAAGTTGAAGAAGACCATCGTCTTCGTCAGCCACGATCTCGAGGAGGCCCTCAAGCTCGGCACCCACATCACCATCATGGAGGGAGGCAGGATCGTCCAGACCGGCGCGCCGGAGGACATCGTGCTCAGGCCCGCCAACGACTACGTGCGCGACTTCATCGCCAACGTGAACCCGCTCTCGGTGCTGACCGCGTGGAACGTCATGCGCGACCGCCGCGACCTCGAAAAGGCCGGCGACGACGGCTGGGTCTGGCTCGACCGCCGCAGGACCACCCGCTTCCGCATCGATTCCGACGGGCTGGTCGCAGCGGCCGAGCGCGACGGCAAACCGGTCGTCTGGGTCTCCGTCGACGACGTGGAGAAGCTGCCGGACGACGCTCCGCACGTCTTCTGGGCGAAGCCTGGAACGAGCCTCAAGCTGGTCATGCTCGCCATGCACCGCTCGCAGACCGCGCCCGTCGCGCTGTTCGACGATCAGTCCCATTTCGTCGGCGCCATCGGCATTCGCGACGTCTTGAGCGCGGTGCTGAGAAGGTAGGGGAATGACCTCCGCGCCGACGTTCCTCCTCACCGGCCCCGCTTCCGCCAGGACCACGCTCCTCCTCGCCCACGGCGCGGGCGCGCCGATGGATTCCGACTGGATGAACGCCATGGCGGAGGCCATTGCCGGACACGGCATCCGCGTCGCGCGTTTCGAGTTTTCCTACATGGCCGCTCGCCGCGAAGGGCTGCGCAAGCCGCCCTCCCCGGCCAACATCCTCATCGGCGAATACGTCAAGGCCATTGCGGCGCTCGACCACAAGGGACGGCTCTTCATCGGCGGAAAGTCGCTCGGCGGTCGCATGGCTTCGATGATCGCCGGCAAGCTGTTCGCTGAAACGACGATCGTCGGGCTGGTCTGCCTCGGCTACCCGTTCCACCCGCCCGGCCAGCCTGAAAAGCTGCGCACCGACCATCTGGAAAGGCTGGCCTGCCCGACGCTGATCTGCCAGGGCGAGCGCGACCCGTTCGGCACGAAGAACGAGGTTGCGGCCTACAAGCTCTCGAAGGCCGTCGAACTCTTCTGGCTGACCGACGGCGACCACGACCTGAAACCGCGCAAGGCGTCGGGGAAGACGCTCGCCGACAATGTCGCGGAGACGGCGGGGAAGGTCGCGGGGTGGGTCTCGGATTGACCTCTGTCGCTGTCACCTGAACCGCGAGTTTGGGTTCGAGCCGCGCGGGAAATCGTCCTCTTCGATTGCTTCGACGCTGCCTCGCGCATCGGCATTGAACGGATAGTATCGAGACTCGGCCACCGACTTGAGTGCCGCGAACGCGTCATCTTTCGCGATGTCCAACAACGCATAGGCGGCGTTCATCCTGACTTTCGGGTTCGGATGATCGAGGAGTCCGTGGAGCACCATGCGCTCCCGATCCGGGCGCGCCCTGAGTTCAGTCTCGATGGCTTTGACCTGATCGAACAATCGGTTGTACTTCCGGGTCTCGAGATCGATCTGCGCCTCCCCCTGCTCTCTTGAAAGTTTCACGAAAAGCGAGATGAGGTCGGAGGAGATCATGGAAGAAAGGGAGTGCCTACTCATTTCAGAACCTCGTGTTCTCGCAGGGCGCGCAGCCCGATTTGCCGCCTGACGTGCCAAGGTTTCGACCTCAGGTACTCTCTCGGTGACATCCAGTCGAAACGTTCGTTTCTCCTGTTGAACCATCCGGTGATCTGCCAGTGGCGATAGGTCGGCACCAGCACGACGTTGTCGGGTGAGTTTACCGCCTCCTCGGAAAAACCGTCCTCCCGGGCAGAACTCTGCTCGACGATGTGATGCAGGTCGTAACCCGGCTTGGGACCCAGTCCTTGCGCATAAAGCTCATCCAGCGTCTTTGCCGGCTCCAAGAACGCGACGATGCGGTCGCGCGCATGATCGTAGACCCATTCTGCAACCTCGTACTCCCTGATCGCAGGCGTCACGACATAGAGGAAGTTCGCCACCCTGACCGCGATCCGGTTGCGCTGCCTTGTCGTCGACGGCGGCTCGTCGGGACGTCCGGCGGTCGATCGGGACTGTCGCTGACCAGGATCAGCGGCAGTTCGGTCGCGTCACCCGCACCGTATCGTGGATCGTCGGTCCACCGGCCACCATCCGGACTGCCGGCGGGCACACGCGGCTGGTCGGGCCGGAAGCCTGCCTTGCGGATCGCCGCTCGCAGAATGTCGGCGCGCAACGCGAAGGTTAGCGCCCTGAGCCAGTATCCCGTCGCACCGATGTCGCCCTTGCCTTCCGCTCGCATCGCATCGCCCACGCGTTTCGCCGGACGAGAGGATGCGGCCGTCTCTGGGGGAGGTGGACAAGACCGGCGTCGATTCCGTGGAAAGCGCGAAATCCGTCCACGCTTTCCGGCGGAGAGACTTCGTGACAAAGTCGCCCCATGCCCGACACCGTCACGATCGTGAGGCCGAAGGTCGCGCCCAAGACCGAGCGGCCGAAGCTGCACAAGGTCATCCTGCTCAACGACGACTTCACGCCGCGCGACTTCGTCGTGCTGGTCCTGAAGGCCGAGTTCCGGCTGTCGACTGATCAGGCCCGTCGCGTCATGATCACCGCGCACCAGCGCGGCGTCTGCGTCGTCGCCGTGTTCCCGAAGGACGTGGCGGAGACCAAGGCGACCCGCGCCACCGACGCCGGCAAGGCGCAGGGCTTTCCGCTCACCTTCACCACCGAGCCCGAGACCTGAGAACGCGCGGGACGTCGGGCAGGACGCTTGCCGACAATGTGGCCGAGGCGGCGGGGAAGATCGCAGGGTGGGTGGGCGGCAGCCTAGGCGTCAGGCAATCCTCGCCTGAACCGCGAGTTTGGGTTCGAGCCGCGCGGGAAATCGTTCTCCTCGATCGCATCCACTGTCCAAGCGGCGTGGGCATTGAAGGGCGTATAGCGGGATTCCGCCACCCATTTCAGCGTCGCGAAGGCATCGTCTCTGGCGATGTCGAGAAGAATGTATGCGGCGTTCATCTTCACCTGGAGTTTTGGGTGGGCAAGCAAAGGATGGAGCGCCATCCTTTGGTCGCCGGGGCGTGATTGCAACTCGGCTGCGATTTCACGCACTCGTTTGTAAAGGCGATTGTATTTGCTCGGCGGGCCATCGATCATGAACTCATGTTGCTCACGCGAGAGTTCAACAAACAATTCAACCAGCTCTTCTACAGATTTTTTTTTAAGCTGCGTGCTCATTTGAGGACTCCAAACTTTCTAAGCGCCTCAAGTCCGATTTGCTGCCGAATATGCCACGGTTCGCTGCGCAGGAACGCACGCGGAGACAGCCCGCCAAAGTCAGAATTGGTCTGACTGTACCATCGCGTTATCTCCCAGTGTCTGTAAGTCGGAATGAGTACGACATTCTCGTCGCCGTCGATCAAGTCATCGGGAAATACGCCGCGCGCCGAACCCTTCTCAACAATATGGTGCTCATCGTAACCCGGCTTCGGGCCCCTGCCCTGCGCATAGAGTTCCTCCAATGTCTTCGGCGGCTCTAGAAACGCGACGATGCGGTCGCGAGCGTGATCGTAGACCCACGCCGCAACCTCGAATTCCCTGATCGCGGGCGTGACGATGTATATGAAGTTCGCGACCCGGACCGCGAGCCGATTCCGCTCCCTCGTCGTCAGCGGCGGTTCGTCGGGGATCTCCGGCGGCCGGTCGGGACTGTCGCTGACAAGGATCAGCGGCAGTTCAGTCGCGTCACCCGCACCGTATCGTGGATCGTCGGTCCACCGGCCACCATCCGGACTGCCGGCGGGCACACGCGGCTGGTCGGGCCGGAAGCCTGCCTTGCGGATCGCCGCTCGCAGAATGTCGGCGCGCAACGCGAAGGTTAGCGCCCTGAGCCAGTATCCCGTCGCACCGATGTCGCCCTTGCCTTCCGCTCGCATCGCATCGCCCACGCGTTTCGCCGGACGAGAGGATGCGGCCGTCTCTGGGGGAGGTGGACAAGACCGGCGTCGATTCCGTGGAAAGCGCGAAATCCGTCCACGCTTTCCGGCGGAGAGACTTCGTGACAAAGTCGCCCCATGCCCGACACCGTCACGATCGTGAGGCCGAAGGTCGCGCCCAAGACCGAGCGGCCGAAGCTGCACAAGGTCATCCTGCTCAACGACGACTTCACGCCGCGCGACTTCGTCGTGCTGGTCCTGAAGGCCGAGTTCCGGCTGTCGACTGATCAGGCCCGTCGCGTCATGATCACCGCGCACCAGCGCGGCGTCTGCGTCGTCGCCGTGTTCCCGAAGGACGTGGCGGAGACCAAGGCGACCCGCGCCACCGACGCCGGCAAGGCGCAGGGCTTTCCGCTCACCTTCACCACCGAGCCAGAAACCTGATCGAGCCACGCCGGCTGCGGCATGCCTCGTCGATCCATCAGCCGATGCTTAACCTAACGTCAATGCCCATCCCTCATTTTGAGCTTTGCAACGAGGGAACCGATGGACGTCCTTGCGGGAGAAGCGCTCGACTTCGCCGTCTGGAGTGAGGCAGCGCAACAGGGTGCGTGGTGGGCGGTCGCGCTTGGCGCGGCGTCGTGCCTCGCGGCCGGGCTGATACCGCTGTTCCGCCGCCGCTCCGTCGCGACGGTCGACCAGGCGCGCACCGTTGCCACGGCCATGAAATGGCTGCGCATCCGCTACATCGCCGTCATCGCAGTGCTGGTCGTGCTGGGCGTCGCCTTCGTAGCCGGAGCGCGCGCCACCAATGAGCGCTTCGCCGATGTGACCGAGGGCGCGAAGCTGATCGCCCGCGCTGCGGAATCGACCGAGCGCGCCGCCCGCACAGCGCGCAGCATGGCGGTCGACGACGCCGGCATCGCCAACTGGTCCGAGAAGGCGCTCGAGGCGCACGTCACCGCCCTCGACGCCATCCTCGAAGAACTGGATACGCTCTGGGAGAGGCTCGATCCGAAGCTTCAGGAGCGGCTGATCGTCGATACGCCCTATGGCCGCCGCGACGTCATCACGCTGCTCGCCGAGTTCGAGGTCGAGCTCGCCAAGGCGGCCGCCGGCGACGCTACGACGCGGGTCGCCAACGGCAAGTACATTGACGGCACCATCGGCTACCTGGTCGATCCTGGCCTCAAGCAGGCGGCCGACGCGTTGCGCGCCTTCAATCACGAAATTTCCGTATCGGTCGACTTCACCATCAACATCATCGCCGCGGCGCTGGCGCTCTTCGTCGCCGCGATCCTGCTGCTGATCTTCCTGCCGATGGAGCGCTCGACCCGCCAGGCGCTGACCAGCCTCAACGCGGCTCTGGCCGACGCACGCTCCGCCGAGCGCGCCAAGTCGGAGTTCCTCGCCAATATGAGCCACGAGATCAGGACGCCCATGAACGGCGTGCTCGGTATGGCGGAACTTCTCGCACGCACCGAACTCGACCAGCGCCAGAAGACCTACGCCGAGGTCATCGTGAAGTCGGGCAACGCCTTGCTCACCATCATCAACGACATCCTCGACTTCTCCAAGATCGACGCCGGCCATGTCGAACTCGATCCCGAGCCGTTCCGACTGGTGGAGGCCGTCGAGGACGTGGCGACCCTGATGTCGATGCGGGCTGCGGAGAAGAAGATCGAACTTCTGGTCCATTGCGACCGCGCCCTGCCCGACTGGGTGGTCGGCGACGTCGGCCGCATCCGCCAGATCCTCACCAACTTGACCGGCAACGCGGTCAAGTTCACCGAGGCCGGTCATGTGCTGGTCGAGGTCAAGTCCGTCGACGGCATGATCGAATTCGCCGTCACCGATACGGGTATCGGCATCCCGGAGGACAAGGTCTCGGCCGTCTTCGAGAAGTTCAGCCAGGTCGACGCCTCCTCGACGCGCCGCCACGAGGGCACCGGTCTCGGCCTTGCCATCGCCTCGCGCCTCGTGGCGCTGATGGGCGGCGAGATCGGCGCGACCAGCCGCCTCGGCGAGGGCTCGACCTTCTTCTTCCGCGTGCCGCTGGCCGAGCATCGTGACGAGACCGCGCCGGCCGTCGCTCCGCCGCCGGTTCGTCCCGGCGCCCGGCTCCTGGTCGTCGACGACAACCCGATCAACCGCGACATCGTGGTGGAGATGGCCGCCGGCTGGGGCTTCGATTGCTGCGCGGTCGAGAGTGGGGGCGTGGCGCTGAAGCTGCTTTCCCGCGCCTCGGCGCTCGGCTGCCCGGTCGAGATCGTCGTGCTCGACTACCAGATGCCCGGCATGAATGGCGCTGAAGTGCTGCGCGCCATGGAAGCCGAGTCCGCGATCGCCGGCACGCCGGTGGTGCTGCTCACTTCGGTCGACCATCGCGTGGCGATCCGCGAACTCAAATCGTCCGGCGCCGGAGCGATTCTGACCAAGCCGGTGCGCTCGCAGCTGCTTCTGGCCACGATCGCCGAGCAGCTCGCCGCGGGCGCCGAGCGGACGGTCGCGGCACAGCCTGGCCGGGCGATCCGCGACGCCACTCCGGCGCGTCTCAGCGCCTGACCGTCAGC
This sequence comes from Rhizobiaceae bacterium, assembly GCA_050184585.1. Classification (GTDB taxonomy): domain Bacteria; phylum Pseudomonadota; class Alphaproteobacteria; order Rhizobiales; family Rhizobiaceae; genus JBFXAF01. The sequence goes on from JBFXAF010000002.1 coordinate 190,505, forward strand.
GGGCCGGCATCGCGGCCACTGCCCTGATCGTGGTCGCGGCCCGTGCCGCCGGATCGTCGAGCGTCTCGGCAGCGATGGCGTAGAGATCGGTGAGGCTGGCCTCCGCATCGGTCGCCACGCCGCCGACCGCCACGCTCAGCATGTTCTCGACTCCCTCCGGCGCGAAGTAGCGCGCCGCCACCGCCGCGCGGATGCGTTCGCCGACGTCCTGCGCGTGGTCGGCGTCCGCCCCCGGCAGGAGCACGCCGAACCTGTCGGTGGCGATGCGCGCGACGACGTCGCCGGTGCGGACGGAGGAGCGGATCGCGTCCGCCACCTGGGCGAGCGCCTCGTCGCGCCAGGCAAACCCGTAGCGCCGGTTGATGGTGTCGAGCGCTCCCGCGTCGACGATCAGGAACGCCCCGCCTGCGCTGCCTTCGGCGCGGCGTGCGCGTCGGTCCTCGACCAGCCCCGCCAGCGCCGTGCCGTCGATGAAGCCGGTGGCGCGGTCGCGCATCGAGGCGACGACCAGGGTCCGGTGCGCGGCGCGCCTCCTCTCCCGCTCGACCGCGACCCACACGACGAGCGGCGTCACCAGCATCAGCGGCAGGACGATCGCCAGCATGACGCCGGTCGTGAACGCATCGAGCCCGCCGACGGCCAGCAGACCGTAGCCGAGACCATGGGAGACGAGCACCGCCGCGGGCAGGATTGGCACGATCAGCCTCGCGGCATCGCGCATGATCCGGCCTGTCCGTGTTCCGATGTCCATCGCGCACGCTCCGCTGCCTTCCGACGCTAGGCGTCGCGGCGTTGAACGGAGGTTTCGCGGATCGGTCGGAATTTAACGGAATACGATCGCCGCGGCGAACCGAACGCGCCGCCGGGTCCATCTTGCCCGGACGGCGCGTCGCAAGGGAGCCGGCGGGCCCTGATCAGCCAAGCATCTTGTCGAGGCAGGCGAGGATGTCGGTCCACCCCTTGGTGTGGCCGTCGCGCGCTTGCTCGCTGCGGAACTTCACCTGATGCAGCGTCACCTCCGTCGTGCCCGCATCCACCTCCCTGAAGTCGATGGTGACCACGCTGTCGTCGAGCGAGTGCGGCGACTGCCAGGTGAAGGCGAGACGGGCATGCCTGTCGATCTCCACATAGGTCCCGGCATGGGGGATGTCCTTGCCGCCATCCGTCATCACGATCGAGAAGCGGCCTCCCTTGACCGGATCGTTCGTCACCCGGGCGGCCGTGGTGCCTCCCGGTCGCATGAACTTGGCCAGCATCTCTGCCGAAAGCCACGCGTCGAAAACCATCTTCCTCGGCGCAGCGATCCTGCGGCTCACTGTCAGTTCCAGTTCATCCATCACGGCGTTCATCGTCATTGTCCTTTCCAACGAGCAACTCGTCGAGCGCCCTCAGGCGCAGTTCCCAGATCGACTTCAGTTCGCCGAACCAGCGCTCGGTCACCCGCAGCGGGGCGAGCTCGGCCGCGATGAAATGCTCGCGGCCCACGGTCCGGCGGGTGACCAGCCCCGCCTCTTCCAACACTTTGATGTGCTTGGAGACGGAGTTGAGCGACATGTCGAAATGAGTCGCCAGCGCGGTCACCCTCAGAGCCCCTTCCTGCACGAGCAGGGTCAGGATCCGCCGGCGCGTGGTATCGCCGGCGGCCTTGAGGATCGTTGAAAGCGCCTCATCGTCCATTCATTCACCCTTATGGTTGAATATAGGTCGCGCCGGTCTTTGTCAACCGTTTGGGTGAATAATTCCGCCGATCGGGCCGTCGCCGCGGCGATCAGCCTGTCAGCGCGCTTCGTCGACGGCCCCGTGGGAGGTATCCGGAACCTCGTAGGTCCACACCCGGAACCCTTTCAGCACATGCGGCCCGAAGGAGTTGATCAGCGGGATGTCCGCCGCGTCGCGCCCCCGCGCCACCACGATGCGGCCGATCCGCGGAACATTGTTGCGCGGATCGAACGTGCGCCACGCGCCATCGAGGAAGACCTCGATCCAGGCGCTGAAGTCCATCGGGTCGACGACCGGCACGCCGATGTCGCCGAGATGGCCGTTCACGTAGCGGGCGGGGATGTTCAGGCAGCGGCAGAAGGCCACCGCCAGGTGGGCGAAGTCGCGGCAGACGCCGACGCGCTCATGGAACGCCTCGTAGGCCGTGCGCGTCGAACGGGCCTGCATGTAGTCGAAATGGACGTGGCCGTGGACGAAGTCGCAGATCGCCTGCACCCGCCCCCAGCCCGGCGCGATGCCGCCGAAGAGGTCCCATGCGCTCTGGCTGAGGCGGTCCGTCTCGCAATAGCGGCTGCCCATGAGGTAGACGAGGCATTCGTCCGGCAGCTCAGGCACCGGCAGTTCCCGGGCCTCGGGTAGAACCTCGTCCAGCTTGCCGTCGTCCTCGATCGTGGCGTCGCCCCACATCGTCAGGTCGCCGGCCGGCGCGACGAGCCTCAGGCAGCGGTTGCCGAACAGGTCGCGATAGGTCGACACCGGGACGTCGGGCGTGGTGAACGTCGTCTCCGCCACCCGGATGTCGGCGGCGCGATCGTCGTGCACCGAGAGCAGGCAGACCAGCGCGGTGGGTTGCGGGCAGGTCAGTGTGATCTCGTAGCCATAGCGGATCAGCATCGTTCGTGCACCCTTGCCGGAAATCGGCTTCGGCAAGCGTACAGGACCTTCGATACCCACGGGAATAGCACGAGTGCGGCGAGCCCTGGGATGTCGACGCGGCCCGCCGTCACCCCTTGAAGGTCGGGCGCCGCGGCGGAACGAGTTCGCTGAACTCGGGGAAGCTCTTCCACGCCGGTTCCGGCGGCTCGCCGCCGGGGGTCGGCGTATAGGCCGACGGTTCGACCAGTTGCATCGACGGCACGTAACGCGGACAGTTCGCGAAGATCGCCCGCGCCGCGACGCGCACGATGAGCTGCGCGCCCACCGTCTCGGCCAGCAGCGGATCGTCGCGGACCACCTTCGCCGTGCCGTTGACGCGCAGGCGCTGCGGCCTTCCATGCATGGCGATGAAGAGCAGGCCGACGCTTGCGTTGGCGACGATGTTTCCCAGGCTCTTGAACATGCCGTTGCCGTCGAAATCTGGAAACGCCAGTTCGCCCGGCCCCGTGATCCTGACGAACCCCGGCATGCCGCCCTTGAAGGAGCAGTCCGGCCGGCCCTCGGCGTCGGCCGTCGCCAGGAAGAAGTAGGGCAGGCTCTCGATGAAGCTCCTGTGGTCGGCCGTGAACTCGACCCGCGCGAAACTCTCCAGCCGATCGGCGATCCCCCGGCTGTTGAAGTGGTCCTGCAACTCGCGATTGCCCTGGTGATAGAGGTCCGGCATGTGTCCCGCTCCGCGTTCGCATTGGCTTGGATTGGCGGCGCCCGGTGCGCTCCGGCGGCTCTCGGCTCATGTCCGATCCGCCGGAAGCAGGGTGGCGCGGCCACCAGATCATTGCCGACTGCCGTCAGCCGTGCGAATGGCCGGCGGTCGCGTAGTCGATCATGCCCTGGAAATCGACGACCACCGCCGGCTCGTCGCCGACCGTCCAGGCGTCGTGGCCGCTTGGCAGGAGCGAGACGTCGCCCGGCCTGCAGTCGAACTCCGACCCGTCGTCCATCTTGATCCTGAGCACGCCCGCGACGTGATACTGGAAGTGCGGCGCCTCGCAGCTCTTCGTCTTGGCGAGCGGCTGCACCGACGTCGCCCAGCGCCATCCGGGCTCGAACACGCCGCGGCCGATCGTGGCGCCGCCGACCTTGATGAGTTCGAGGCGGCCTTTCGGAAACTCGCGGACCTCGTCGGGAATCCCGAAATTCTTCAGTTCCGCCTTCATTGCGCTTTCGATCGACATGGCTCGTTCCTTTCCTGTTGAAGTCGTCGCGTTCCTGTCCCGCGCACGCAGCCGTCGTCGATGTCCGGCATCACGATGATGCCCGGATCGTCTGAACCGGCAGCCGTAAAATGCGTGGTGCGTTGTTACTCGTCCCAGGCCTGGACGACGGTCTGGTCGACGATCAGCCCGTCCTCGAGCTTGAGCAGCGCGATGCAAAGGACCTTCGCGCCGTCCGGGTAGGTGCAGGCCTGTGTGAACGCCATCTGGTCGCCGTCCGCTATCGTGACGTCCACGCGGTGAGTCATCGTGCGGCTGCAGATGTCGTCCCAGAACGTCGAGATCGCGCCACGCCCCCTGATCTCCCTCGGCTTGCTCGGCGGATTGTTGCGATCGACGATCCTGGTCACCGCATGATCGGCGTAGAACTGCGCGAGCGCCCGGCCGTCGCGCGCCTCGATGGCGCGCTTGATCGCGGCTCCGCTCACGGGCTTGGACTTGGCAGGCATGATGTCCTCCGGGCTCTGAAGCCGCGCCCGCCTTGCGTCGGGTTGACGATGTGGGACGGGATCGACTGCTGGCGTTGAACCTAGCCCGTCGCGCCCTCCCCCGCTTCCACCGAAAGCGCCATTTCGGCGATGGCTCGATCGGGCCAGTCGCTCACTGGCCGGCTTCCCGCGCCACCAGTCCCGCCGCGGCCGCTCGCGTCGGCAGTTCGAGCTTCAGGAGTATGTTGGCGACGTGCCGCTTGACCGTGTGTTCGCTGAGGCCGAGCTGAACGGCGATGTGAGGATTGCTTAGACCCTTCGCGATGAGCTGCAGCACCTCGCGCTCGCGCGCGGTGAGGAGGCCGGTGTCGGCGGCGGGCGCACTGACGCGGTTCAACGGCTCGAGATGCCGTTCGCCGGTCAGGCCGACGATCGGCAAGGGCTCCCGGACGCCATCGACCGCAAGCATACCCCGATCGACGAATCGCAATCCCGATCCCGACACCAGTTCGCTCGCCAGTCGCGACATGAGGATGTCGGGCTGCCGGGCCGTGGCGGCGATCTCATCGGCGACGTCGAGCGCGTGACCCGACAGCGCCTCCGGCGTCGCGTCGACCTCGCCGGCGTGGATACCCTGTGCGATCGTCAGCCCGAGCGACGCCGCGCTTTCCCTCAGCGCAATGGCGCAGTTCACGGCGCGCGCCGCGCCGCTGAAGCGGGCGTCGATCCTGTCGAAGCGGGACCATTGGGCCCGCCCTCCATGCCGCGCCACGACCTTGGGCATGGCTTCGCGAAAGAGCTCCACGCGCTCCTGGAGATGCCGCCCGGCCGCGATCGGGGATTGGGCGCCCGACGTGTCGAGGACGCGCACGACCATCAGCGCCGCCAGCACGCGATCGACCTGCGCGGCCGATCGTTCGCCCGTCAGGAACTCCTCCACGAGATCCGCGACGGCGTCGACGTCCCCCATCCAGATTGGGTGGTCACGCCCCGGAAGCTCCACCATGCGGGCGTTGGTCAGCGCCCGTGCCAGCCACCGGCTGTTCTGCACGCCGACGTGCTTGTCCTCGCTCCGGTGCACCAGCAGGGTCGGAGCCGATATGGAGGACAGCACGTCGCGGACATCGACCATGGCGTTCATACGCGCATGGGCGGCCGCCGCGGTTGGGCTCGCCGATAGGCGTTCCAGTCGTCCCCACCAGTCGGCGAAGGCCCGATCGTCTGCCCGACCCGGCGCCAGGCGGCCGAGCGAGGCGCCTGTGCCCCATGACGTTTCGATGGGCTCGTGATGGACGCGGGGCCGCTTCGCTTCGACCGCCGTGTCCTGAAGGCTGGCATATCCGCCATGCAGGATGAGCGCGCGTATCCTGTCCGGGTTGGTCGCGGCGAACAGCATCGCCAGGGGCGCGCCATCCGATGTGCCCAGGAGCGCCGCGCGACCGCAGCCGGCGGCGTCCATCACGGCGCGGATGTCGTCCATCCGCATCCTCGGGTCCGGCAGAGCGCGCGGGTCGACGGCGTCGCTCAATCCGGTGCCGCGGGGGTCGAACAGGATCAGCCGGCAGAACGCCGAGAGCCGCTTCACCAACCGCGCATAGCCCGGGTCTTCCGAGAGGATTTCGAGGTTCGACGGAAACCCCGGCGCCAGCACGAGGTCGAGCGAGCCATGGCCTACAACCTGGTAGGCGATCGCTGCCCCTCCGCTCCTCGCATATCGAATGGCGGCTTTCTGCACCCCTGCCCCCACGGCCACCGGCGTACCATCATAACAGGAACGCCTAAAACGCCCAGCGGCGAACGCGCGCGGCTGCCATTTCGCCGGCCCTTGCAATGCGGCGGCACAGCGATCTCGCACAAAAGGCTTGAAAATATACGATGTATGTTTACAATGTAGATATGATGACGCATATCGACTCCGTACCGAGCACGCTCTTTCTGCTTGCGCTGCTCCTCGTGGCTGTGACCATGGGCCTCTCGCTCGCGCATACCCTAGAGTTTCCCGGCAAGCTGAGGCTCGACGAACCGACATACCGGGCCGTGCAGGCGATCTACTATCCGGGGTTCACGATCGGAGGGCTCATCGGCGAGTTCGGCGGCATGCTACTGCTCGCCGCCCTACTCTTTATCACGCCCGCAGGCAGCGAACGCTTCTCGTGGACCACCGCGGCCCTCGGCTTCCTACTGGTCGGGCATGCGACCTACTGGGTCGTCACCCATCCGGTCAACGCGGCCTGGCTGAAGGGCACTGCGCTGACCGGGACGACCGCCGCGTTCTTCGCACTTTTTTCTCGGCCGGACGCGGATTGGCGGCACATGCGCAACGTATGGGAGTATTCCCACGTCGCGCGCGCCTGCCTCCACATGCTCGGCTTCCTGGCTCTCGCCTCAGCGGTGATGCGCTGACATGGCCTCGAAGACGCGCCGCGACGCGGCTCCGAAGGTCCGCGACTTGACGCGAGCCAAGGTGGTCGCCGCCACGTTGAGGCTGATCGATGGCGCCGGAGCCGACGCCGTCACCATGCGCGGCGTCGCCGAAGCCGTCGGCGTCACGCCCATGGCTCTCTACAACCATTTCAGCAGCAAGGGCGCTCTCCTCGCCGCCGTCGCCGAGAGCGTGATCGCCGCCGCCGATTTCGATGGCGGGCAAGGCCCGTGGCGCGAGCGCATCCTTCATTGCTTCTGCGTCGTCCGCCGGCTCTGCCTGGAGCATCCCGGCCTGCCCCGGCTTCTTGAGGTCGACGGCGCGGTTCCCGTCGCCGCCTTCGCGCCCATGGAGGTGGCTCTCAGGGCGCTGCGCGAGTCGGGCCTCGACGATGTCGACGCGACGCGGACCTATTTCCTGCTGATGGGCTACACTCTCACGCAGGCCGCGTATCAGACGCGACGCGTCCCCGAACTCGAGCCGTCGGAAGACGTCAGGGCCGAACGGATCGCCGGCCGCGGCTACCCGTCGGTCGAGCGCCTCGACATTCCTGCGGCGTGGGATTTCGACGCGAGCTTTGCGTTCGGCATTTCTCTCATCATCGCCGGCGTCGAGGCGACGGTCGCCGGCAGGGGCATGTCTGGCAAACGAATTGAGGCGGGACAGAAAAGCAGAAGGAGAAGACCATGAAGATCTACCCGCACCTCTGGTTCGAATCGCAGGCCGAGGAGGCCATGGAATTCTACATGTCCGTCTTCAGGGACTCGAAGGTCGTGGAGACGACCAAACTTCCCGACCCCGAGCTTTCGGTCGTCCGCTTCGAACTGGCCGGCCTGCCGATCGTCGCGCTCAATGCCCACTCCCACACTCCCTACAACGAGTCCTTCTCGCTGCTCGTGGAGACCGAAGGCCAGGCAGAAACGGACTACTACTGGGACGCACTCCGGGCCGGCGGCGGCAAGGAGCAGCCGTGCGGCTGGCTCACCGACAGGTTCGGCGTGTTCTGGCAGGTCACGCCGAGGATCCTGCTTGAGATGCTGAAGGACCCCGACCGGCAGAAGGCCGAACGCGTGCTGCAGGCCATGTACAAGATGAAGAAGATCGTCATCGCCGACCTCGAGCGCGCCTATCGCGGGGACGAGTGATGCGGGACCGGTCCGAAGAACGGCCGCGCATGACGGCGAAATTCGAAGGTGGCATCGACATCGCAATGAAGGTGCCGCCGCATCAATACAAGGCGATGATCGCCTTCTATCGCGATGTCATCGGTCTGAGGCAGATCGCCGGGAAGGCGCCCGCGATCGGCTTCGAACTCGGCCCGAACAAGCTCTGGCTCGATGAGGCGCCGGGCATGAGCCAGGCCGAGATATGGCTGGAGCTCTTCACCGACCGCTTCGAAGCGGCAGCCGCGCATCTCGCCGAGATGGGCGTGAGGCGCTGCGATGCGATCGAACCGCTGCCGGAGGGTTTCAGGGGCGGCTGGATCACCAGCCCCGCGAACATCGTGCACATGGTGCGCGAACCGGACGCGTGGTGACCGCGCCCCAGCGTCCGCTTGCATGCCTCCCCGCCCGCCGCCTACCATGCGCGAAAACTCGTTAAGCGCATTCGAGGAGGACTTTCATGAACCCATCAGGACAGGTGGCGATCGTCACGGGCGGCGGCTCCGGCCTCGGCGAGGCGACCGCGCGTGCGCTTGCCGCGAAGGGCGCAAAGGTCGCCATACTCGACGTCGGCATCCAGAAGGCGGAGCGCGTCGCGGCCGAGCTTGGCGGCATCGCGATCAAATGCGACGTCTCCAGCGCAGAGGGCGCCGACGCGGCGGTGGCCGAGGTGGCGGAAAAGCTTGGCGGCCCGCGCATCCTCATCAACTGCGCCGGCATCGGCATTGCGCTTCGTACCACCGGCAAGGAAGGCCCCCATCCGCTCGATCTCTACCGGAAGGTCATCGAGGTGAACCTGATCGGCACGTTCAACATGATCCGCCTGATGGCGACGCGCTGCGAGAAACTGGAACCGGTGGAGGGTGGCGAGCGTGGAGTGATCGTCAACACGGCGTCGGTCGCCGCGTTCGACGGCCAGATCGGCCAGGCCGCCTACTCGTCGTCCAAGGGCGGCGTCGTTGGCATGACGCTGCCGGTGGCGCGCGATCTGTCCCGCGCCGGCATCCGCGTCTGCACGATCGCGCCCGGCATTTTCAAGACGCCGATGATGGCCGGCCTGCCGCAGGAAGCGCAGGATTCGCTCGGCGCGCAGGTGCCCTTCCCGCCGCGCCTCGGCGACCCGAAGGAATATGCCGCGCTGGCCTGCCACATCGTCGAGAACCAGATGCTGAACGGCGAGACGATCCGTCTCGACGGCGCGATCCGCATGGCGCCCAAATAGGTCATGGAAGGGCAGGCGCGCCCGGGACCGCTTTCGGGGCACACCGTCATAGAGATGGCCGGCTTGGGCCCGGTGCCGCTCACAGGTCTCATGCTGGGCGACATGGGCGCACGCGTGGTTCGCATCGAGCGCACCGGCTCGGCCGCCTCGTTCCTGCCCGGACCGCCCGAACGCGACTTCGACCGCCACGCCCGCGAGATACTGAAGGTCGATCTCAAGCGCGCCGAGGGCCGGGCGCTCGTGCTGAGGCTGATCGGGTCGGCCGATGTCCTGATCGAGGGTTTCCGCCCCGGCGTCATGGAGCGGCTGGGGCTCGGCGCGGACGCCGCGCTCGCCGCCAATCCGCGTCTCGTCTACGGCCGCATGACCGGGTTCGGCCAGGACGGGCCGCTCGCCTCCCGCGCCGGTCACGATCTCACGTATCTCGCGATGTCGGGCGTGCTGCATGCGATCGGCGAAAAAGGTCGGCGCCCCATCCCGCCGCTCAATCTGGTCGCCGACTACGGTGGCGGCGCCATGTTCCTGATCGCCGGCGTGCTGGCCGCGCTGGTGGAGCGGGCAATGTCCGGCAAGGGCCAGGTGGTCGACGCCGCGATGGTCGATGGCGCCTCTATGCTTGCAGCCCCGACCTTCGCGTTCCTCGGGACCGGCTTCTGGAGGGACGAGCGTGGTGTGAACCTGCTGGATACCGGCGCGCCGTTCTACGACACCTACGAGACCGCCGACGGGGGTCACATGGCCGTTGCCTGCCTGGAGCCGCAGTTCTTTGCCGAGTTCGCGAGACTTCTGCCCCTGGAAGCCGGCCTCGCCGACCGCCAGTACGACGCCACGCTCTGGCCCAGCATGCGCGAGGTCATTGCTGGCCGGTTCCGCGAGCGGACACGCGAGCAATGGACCGCCGCATTCGAGCAAAGCGACGCTTGTGTCGCTCCCGTGCTGACGCTGAAGGAGGCGCAGGTTTCCTCGCTCGCAGCCGCCCGCGGCGCCCATGTCGCTTCCGGACCATTCCTTCGTCCGGCGCCGGCGCCCCGGCTGTCGCGCACGCCGGCCAGTCCAGAACGGCCCACCCCCGGCGACGTCGAGGACGTGCTGGCCCGCTTCGGTCTGGGACCCGACGAGGTGAAAGACCTTGTCAGCGCGGGCGTCGTCGACGCATAAGTGGACAAAAGTCTTCAGGAATCGATCCGTCATGGCCGAAGCGAAGAAGGACGTGCTGCGCGAGACCGACGCCGAGGCGATCCTCTTGGCGAAGACGCTGATCCGCTCGGCGCGTTACGGAGCCATCGCCGTTCTCGAACCCGGCGCCGGTGCCCCGCTGGCAAGCCGCGTCGCCGTGGCGACGGATGTCGACGGCGCGCCGCTGATCCTGGTCTCGTCGCTCTCCGCTCACACAGCCGCCATGGTTGGAGACCCGCGCTGCTCGCTGCTTCTCGGCGAACCCGGCAAGGGCGACCCGCTGGCCCATCCCCGGATTTCGATTGCCTGTGACGCCAGGCGGCTCGAGCCGGGCGGGCCGGACCACGCACGGGCGCGGCGGCGCTACCTGAATCGTCAGCCCAAGGCCAAGCTGTACGTCGACTTTCCGGACTTCACGTTCTTCCGGCTCGAGCCCTCGCGCGCCAGCCTCAATGGCGGCTTCGGCAAGGCCTATGCCCTGGAACGTCGCCATCTCCTGACGGCGAGCGCTGCCAATGACGGTCTTTCATCTGGCGAGCAGCGCGCCGTCGACCACATGAACGAGGATCACCGTGACGCGATCGCCGTCTATGCCCGAGCCTACGCTGGCGCGCCCGACGGCGACTGGTCGATGACCGGCGCCGACGCCGATGGCATTGACATTGCCTGCGGCGACGACGTCAGGCGCATTTTCTTCCAGGAGCCGTTGAACGATCCCGCGGGTTTGCGCGTTGTGCTCGTCGACATGGCGAGAGAAGGGCGCGCTCGTCTTGGTGGAGGCTGACACGCACGGGTTGCGGGAATCGCTAAGTTAGTTATCTTGTATACCGTCTGATCGAGACTGGAGGCGCTCGCGCCGCCACGAGGTTCGACCCGAAGGTACGGCCGGTCCCAAGCCCCCATGGGTACCGTGTCGTGGCATCAAGCAGGGGTATTCCATGGACGCCAGAACGAACAACGGAAATGCGGCGCTCACCGCCGAGTTCCTGACCCTGCTCGGCAACGAGAAGCGGCTGGCGATCATTGTCCTTCTCCTGAAGGAGGAAATGTCGGTCGGCGCCATCGCCGAGAGGGTTGCGCTGAGCCAGTCGGCCCTATCGCAGCACCTCGCCAAGCTCCGCGCCTTCGGACTCGTCAGGACCAGGCGCGATCGACAGATGATCTACTACTCGTGCGATTCGGCCGCGGCCAGGAAACTGATCGCCCTGGTCGAGCAGATCTACGGACCGATCCTCTAGGAAGCTCGCGCCCTACGTCGTGCGATGTCTCGCGGTTGCGCGGATTCCGGCCACCATTAGAATCGTGGTCTTCGCGGCTACGGTCATATGAATGCCACTCATCCGCATCGACGATCCCGACGATCCAAGGCTCGAAGCCTACCGCGATGTCCGCGAGCGCGACATCGTCGGCCGGCGCGGCCTGTTCGTCGCGGAGGGCAAGGTCGTCCTCGACATGCTGCTCGCCTCACCGCGCTTCGGCGTGGAGTCGATCCTCATCCAGGAAGGCCGGCTCGCAGGCGTCGCAGGTGCGATATCGGCGGCATCCTCGGATCCGGTCACCTACATCGCCTCGCAGGAGGTCGTTGACCGCATCGCCGGCTTTCACCTGCACCGCGGCATTCTCGCCATCGGACGCAAACCGCCGGAAACGGGTGCCGGGAATTTGCTCGCCGCACTGCCGGCCCCTGCGACGATCGTCGCGGCGGTCGGCATCGCCAACCACGACAACATCGGCGCGATCTTCCGCAACGCGGCCGCCCTGGGCGCCGCGGCGGTTCTCCTGGACTCGACCTGCTGCGACCCGCTCTATCGGAAGGCGATCCGCGTTTCGGTCGGTGCGGTGTTCGCCGTGCCGTTCGCCCGAGCCGGAACCTCGGCCCAGCTCGTCGACCTGTTGGAGGCGGCGGGTTTCGGACTTCTCGCGCTCTCGCCGTCCGGCCGGCGAACGCTGCGCGATGCGCCCCGCAAGGCACGGATGGCGCTCGTGCTCGGTACGGAGGGCTCCGGTTTGCCGGCCGATCTTCTGTCGCGAATGGAAACCGTGCGCATTCCGATGGCGAAGGGGCTGGACAGCCTCAACGTGGCGACGTCGGCCGCCATCGCACTCTACGAACTCGCAGGGTCGCGAGATTAGGGAATTGCCCTTAGACCTTTTCGCCCGTCGACGCCGCCTTCTGGAGCGCGCGGACGCGGTCAGCGAGACTGGTAATCTTGTTGTGGGGATCGTTGGCGGCGCGTTCCACCGATTCCGCGATTGCTTTGCGGATCGGCGATTCCGGACCGTCGAGCGCTGACGTCAGGTTGACGACCTCGGCCGCGAGGTCGTTGATCTGCTCGCGCAGAAGCGCGTTCTCGCGACGCTCGTCGTCCCACCCTTCAGATTTCAGCCGCTCATAGGCGGCAAGATCGGACCTGAGCTTCTTGTTCTCGCGGGTCAGCGCGGTGAGACGGTTTTCCATGCGCTCGCGCTCCTCGTTGAGAACCCCCATCGCCTTCTCGATGTCCGCTCCCTTGGCGCCGTTCAGCATCGTCGACATCTGCAGCGTCAGGTCCGCGACCCGGCTCTCCAGCAACACCTTCTCCTCTTCCAGCGCCGTCACCTGAGCGTCGAGGTCGCTGTCCATACCGTCCACGCCCCGCACCTGCTCGCGGGCTCGGGCGAGATCCTTTTCAAGACGGTCCAGCTTTTCCTCGCGATCGCCGAGGTTGACGCTCTGCCGCTGGAGCTTCTTCTCAAGCTCCGCCACGTGGCGCTTTTCGACCTTGAGCGCATCGCGTGCGGCTTTCGCCTCCGCGGCCAGTTCATTCATCCGGCCTTCCATGTCGAGACGCTGGTTACGCAGGACCGACACGTCCCCGGACAGTTTCTCCACTTCGGTCTCGCGCGCGACGAGTTCGATCTGGCGGTTGCTCGAGTTGAATGCGGCCTCGTCATACATGCGTCCGAGACGGTCGACGTCGAGCGCCTTCTCCTCCAGCGCGCGTTCGGTCTCGATCAGGCGTTCGGTCAGCCGCTCCAGCTGCTCCTCCTTCTGACGCATCTCGGAGCGGATCTCGCTGCCGCGCGCCTCGATCTCGGAGATTGCCTGGTTCTTCTCCTTCTTCTCGCCCGACAGCCGCTTGAGTTCTTCCCTGTTGCGGTTGATTTCGATCACCTGCGCGGCGGCCTTCTCGCGGAACGCCTTGATGCTCATCTCCAGGCGCCGGGTCGACATGGCGAACTCCGCGCGCATGCGGTCCTTGTCGGCCTGGATTTCGGAAAGCGAAAGCGGAACCGAGGCTTCGATGCGCTTGCGCGTCAGCGCGACCGCTCGACGCCATATAGCCGGGGCGACCATGAGCGCCATGAACCCGGCGCACAGAAAACCGAGTGAAAAGAATAGGATCGACTGGATCACGCGGGACAGCCCACTCGATGGAAAAATGCCACGGAACCTATGTGGCATACGTGTCCAAGCCGATCCAGCCCGGACCTGGTCAACTGTTCCTTAACCTTAAGCCGATCGTCGGTCCTAGAAAGGATTCCAGGTGGGCGTTTCGGTCAGCTTGAGGTAGCCGATGTTGATGCCGAGGCGCGCCCCGATGCCCGTGCGGATTGGGACGAGAAGCACATTGCCGTGCTGGAGAACGTTGAAACCGACGCCGGCCACCGCGTAGGCGGAACCCGCGACCCCGATGAAACGCTTGTAGAGGCTCGGAATGTCGTCGAGGTTATAGACGAGCATCATCGTTCGTGAGCCCTGGCCGCCGAAGTCCCAACCGACCGATGGACCCTGCCAGAACACGCGGTGATCGCCCGCGTTCTTGGTATACAGCATCCCCTCGCCATAGGTGAGGCCGCCGACGAAGGCGCCGGACCCCTCTTCGCCGAGCACATAGCCGTTCGGCAGTCCGTACTGTTCGAAGGCCTTCTCGATCACCGAGGCGAGTCCCCCCGACGTCGCTCCGAAGAAGCGGTGTCCCGAATCGACGATCTCCTGTGCCGTGTATTCCTGCGCGCGCGCCTGCGTCGCAGACGCCAGGCCGTGTACCAATGCCACGAGCGCGACGAGAATCGCGTAGGCTGTCCTGTCCCACTTGAAGGCGTGCATGCTTCCTCTCTCCGTTCGGGAGCACTTCCGCGTGACGCCCTGCAGACGTTTCCACTCTTGGTGGTGGATGTGCGTCTTCGAATGCGCGGGAGGCTAGGCTGTAATCCTTCTTCAACCATTAACCCGCCACAGGAACATGGCCGATCAATGACCTGCGGAATGGTTCGCAAGCCTTGTGTGGCAAGGCTTGCGAACCATTCCATCGCCACCGGCGAACAGTGCGATTTCTTGAAGTGGGCGTTTGCCTGTGTAACGTCGCTCATGCGCCACCCGTCCTGATTCGCGGCGCCAGCGGCAGCATGCCGGGAGACTTTCATGGCAGACATTTTTACGCTCTCCGCGCCGGAACTGGCTGCCCTGCTCTGCAGTCGCGTCTGTCACGACATCATTTCTCCCGTCGGTGCGATCAACAACGGACTTGAACTGTTGGAAGAGGGCGGTTCCGACGAGGACGCAATGACGCTGATCAGGACCAGCGCCCGCAATGCGTCTGCGAGACTCCAGTTCGCGCGCATCGCCTTCGGGGCGGCCGGCTCCGCCGGAATGCTGATCGACACGGGGGACGCCGAAGCGGTTGCGACCGCGTTCCTCAAGAACGAGAAGCCCGAACTGGTCTGGAACGGCCGCCGCGCGCTCCTGCCGAAGAACAAGGTGAAACTGCTGCTCAATCTCGTGCTCGTCGCCATCGGGGCGATCCCGCGCGGCGGACGGATCACGGTCAACGTCGAGGATCCCGAGACCGAACCGAAGTTCCAGCTCACCGCTGCCGGTCCGATGGTTCGCGTGCCGCCGAAATTCCTCGAACTGCATTCGGGCGGCAAACCGGAAGAGCCGATCGACGCCCATTCGGTCCAGCCCTACTATACGCTGCTTCTCGCGCGCGAAGCCGGAATGACGATTTCGATCAGGGCGAATGCCGAGGAAATCGTTCTGGCCGCTGCCTGACCGGACTAAATACTACCGCTAAATTTACCGTGCTCCTTTTCGGTAAGTTTACCTCGCCCCTCTAGTGTCGTGGCCAGAGCGAGAGACCAGCGCGGGGGCGCTAGAGGAGCCGGTCATGAAGCGCTGCATGTTCGTCGACGCGTCGAGCGTTATCAGAAAGGTCGCCAAGCGCATCCTTGGCGGACCCGACCTGATGGTCATCGAGGCCGATAGCGGCGCGCAGGCGCTTTCCATGTGCGAAGCCGACATGCCCGACGTGATCGTCGTCGACACGAGCCTGCCCGACATGAGCGCGGAAGACTTCATTCGCCACGTCCGGCGTATCGAAACGCCGATCCAGCCCCAGATCGCGATCAGCCTGATCGAGGTCGACATCGGGACGATCATGCGCGCCAAGCGGGCTGGCGCCCACGGCTATCTGTTGAAGCCCTTCAACCGCCCGCAGCTTCTCGAGCGGTTCCGCCAGTTCCAGGCGGCGGCGTGAGTCGACTGAACGTGTGAAAGGTGGAACGAGCAACGGCGGCCGGAGCCGCCATTTGCCTTCGACCTTCGGCGGCTCAGGCGCTTTCGCGGATTTCTTCGGGCTCGCGCAGCACATAGCCGCGGCCCCACACCGTCTCGATGTAGTTCTGGCCGCCCGACGCGGCATCGAGCTTCTTGCGCAGCTTGCAGATGAACACGTCGATGATTTTGAGTTCGGGCTCGTCCATGCCGCCGTAGAGATGGTTCAGGAACATCTCCTTGGTGAGCGTCGTGCCCTTGCGGAGCGATAGCAGCTCCAGCATCTGGTATTCCTTGCCCGTCAGATGCACCCGCTGGCCGCCGACCTCCACCGTCTTGGCGTCGAGGTTCACGATCAGGTCGCCCGTGGTGATGACCGACTGTGCATGGCCCTTCGACCGGCGCACGATCGCGTGGATGCGCGCCACCAGCTCATCCTTGTGGAATGGCTTGGTCATGTAGTCGTCGGCGCCGAAGCCGAGGCCGCGAACCTTGTCCTCGATGCCCGCCATGCCGGACAGGATCAGGATCGGCGTCTTGACCTTCGAGAGTCGCAACGTGCGCAACACCTCGTATCCCGACATGTCGGGCAGGTTCAGGTCCAGGAGAATGATGTCGTAGTCGTAGAGCTTGCCGAGGTCGACGCCTTCTTCACCGAGATCGGTTGTATAGACGTTGAAGCTCTCCGATTTGAGCATCAACTCGATGCTCTGTGCCGTCGCACTGTCGTCTTCAATCAGCAGAACGCGCATTTCATTCCCCTTCTCTGCTGCCGGCCGCACCTCGGGCCTTGCGGACGCCGGAGCAGTGATTGCCTGAATCGGAGGCTGCCATTGAATGGTTAACAAAACCTAATTTGGCTATGCAAGCGAAACTCGGCTTTGCAGCTTCTCGACACACCCTCTTGAATCTAATGATGAAACTTTAGGGTACCCGCCTGACGCATCACATTAACTTTCCGGAACAAGCGATCCCGGAAGATCGGCCCTCGCGGACCCGTGATAGGACCAAGTCGCCTTTACCGCGCCTTAAGTCCTGACGCGTATGATTAACAATGCCCGTAAACGAAAGGTTACCGGCCGCGGGAAAGTGCAGGGTTTCATTTTCCATGTGGCCGCCGGCGGTTCGGGAAAAGCCGCGAAAACGGGCGATCGGGCGTGGCCCGGCGTGTGCGTAGTGTGGAGTTCAGTGTCATGAAGTCACGGGAAAACCTCGTCCGGCTGAAGCAGTTCCAGGTCAACGAGAAGCGGCGGCGGATCGCCCAGCTCGACACCATGATCCAGGAGTTCGAGCGCATGGCCACCGAACTCGACCTCCAGATCGCGGCGGAGGAGAAGAAATCCGGGATCACGGACGTCAATCATTTCGCCTATCCCACCTTCGCCAAGGCGGCGCGACTGCGAAGGGACAACCTCAAGAACTCCCAGGCCGATCTGATCTTCCAGCGGAAGACGGCGGAAAGCCTACTCGTCGAAGCTGAAGCGGAGCTTTCCAAGGCGGAGATGCTTGAATCGCGTGACGCGCGCGGCCGCGACATCGACCTCGGCCGCGCCGGAGCGGCGATGGCCTGAGGCGCGCATCCGGCGAAGCCTCACCCCCCAGCACGATAACAGACGGCGCAGGTCAAACGGGGAAAGCGGGTCCAGGGACCCGCTCGAACTCGTTTCGGGGCCGGACTCCGGTGATTAGTGGCGGTATTGCTGGATCCGCGTCGTGCGCAGACCCGCCAGGCCGTACTCGTCGATCGACGCCTGCCAGGAGAGGAATTCCTCGGTCGTCAGCTTGTAGCGCTGGCACGCCTCGTCGAGGCTCAGTAGCCCACCACGGACCGCCGCGACGACCTCGGCTTTGCGCCGGATCACCCAGCGGCGCGTGTTGGTCGGCGGAAGGTCCGCGATCGTCAGCGGACTCCCGTCCGGTCCGATCACATACTTCACGCGCGGTCTAACCAGATCGGTCATCGGACTCTCTACGGATACGCAAAACTTGTAGAAGCAATCCCCGTCACATTAGCGCCACAGCTTTAAAATTTGCCTAAGCGCCCGGTAATCCTAGGCTAACGAAGCTGAACGCTTTGCTACGAAGACCGAGGGCATTCTAAGCGACTTGCGTCGACGCGCTGGCGCCAGGCGCTCGATTGACCTAAATGCATCGCGAATGCACATGGAGCGGCCGAATTGTGACGGCATGCCGATGAACAGTCTGGATATCGATGGGCGGCCCGAGAATACCCGCGTCGTGGTGGCGATGTCGGGCGGCGTGGATTCGTCCGTGGTCGCGGGGCTCCTGAAGCACGAAGGCTACGACGTCGTCGGCGTGACGCTCCAGCTCTATGACCACGGCGCCGCGACGCACCGGGCCGGCTCCTGTTGCGCCGGGCGCGACATCGACGATGCGCGCCGCGTCGCCGGGGCGCTCGGCATCCCGCATTACGTGCTGAATTACGAGCAGCGGTTCCGGGAGGCGGTCATCGATCCCTTCGCGGCCAGCTACGTCGCGGGCGAGACGCCGATTCCCTGCGTGTCCTGCAACCAGACGGTGAAGTTCGCCGATCTGCTGGGCACCGCCCGCGATCTCGGCGCGGCAGCCCTTGCCACCGGCCACTACGTCCGCTCGCTGCCAAACGGCGCCCGCAGGGCGCTCTACCGCCCCGTCGACGCGGATCGGGACCAGAGCTACTTCCTGTTCGCCACGACCCAGGAACAGATCGATTTTCTCCGCTTTCCGCTGGGTTCCATGTCCAAACCCGCTGTGCGGGCGCTGGCCGCCGGGATGGGTCTCGACGTGGCGGGCAAGGCCGACAGCCAGGACATCTGTTTCGTGCCGCAGGGCCGCTATTCGGACGTGATTGCGCGTCTGAGGCCCGAGGCCGCCGAACCGGGCGCCATCGTGCATATCGATGGCCGTGTGCTCGGCCGGCATGACGGCATCCTGAAATTCACCGTCGGTCAGCGGCGCGGCATCGGCGTCGCTTCGGGCGAGCCGCTGTACGTGGTGCATCTCGACGCCGCCAATGCCCGCGTCCTGGTTGGCCCGCGGGAGGCGCTGGAGACACGCAGCCTGCGCTTGCGCGACATGAACTGGCTGGGCGATGCTCCGCTCGCCACGCTGCCCGGCGAAGGCATCGACGTCTTCGCCAAAGTCCGCTCGACCCGGCCGCCCCGCCCGGCGGTGCTGAGGATGGTTGATGGCGTGCCGACGGTCGACCTCGCCGACGGCGAGTCCGGGGTGGCGCCGGGCCAGGCCTGCGTCCTCTACGACGATGACGGCGACGAAGCCCGCGTTCTTGGCGGCGGCTTCATCGAGCGCGCCATGCGACGTCCCGAGGCGGAGCTGATGTTGTCTCGCCTGACGGCCGCCGACGCCGCGTGAGCGGCTGCCGGAACAGTGCTCAATAGTGCGAGACCGTGCCGGCTGTCAGTATCTTGAGCACCCGGATCGCTTCCTCGCCGCCCGTGCGCGGTTCCGCCCGCGTCGACACGCAGTCGATGAAGTGCTCGAGCTCGCGCGTCAGCGGCATGCCCTCCGCGACATCCACATAGGACGGCTCGGTCTGCGTGAACGCCCAGGCGCCGCTGTCCTGCCAGACCGCGTGGCGATAGACCGCGAGCTTCCTGCTCCAGGGCTCGACGTCGTCGAACACCGCCATCGCGCCCGTGCCGACGACCGTCAGCCTGCGCTCGCGATAGGGATTGAGCCGCGAGGTGAAGAGATGACTGCGCGCGCCGCTCGGGAACCGCATGTGGAGATGGGCGAAATCGCTCAGCCGGTCGAGAAGCGCCGCCCCCTCCCCGCGCACCTCGACCGGGGCCTCGCCGGTGATGGCGAGGATCATCGAGAGATCGTGCGGGGCAAGGTCCCAGAGCGCGTCGTTCTCGGTATGGAACTTGCCGAGGCCGAGCCGGTGCGAGTGGATGTAGCGCACCTCGCCCAGTTCGCCCTTGTCGATCAGCGCCTTGAGTTCCTCGAAGGCGGGATGGAAACGCAGCACGTGGCCGACCATGAAGATGCGGCCATTGGCGCGCGCCGCGGCGACCGCGCGTTCGGCGTCCGCGACCGACAGGGCGATCGGCTTCTCGACCAGCACGTCCTTGCCGCTTTCCACGGCCGCGATCGCGTAGTCCGTATGATACTGGGGTGGAAGCGCCAGGACGACCGCTTCGATGTCGTCGCGCCGCATCAGGTCGGCGGGCGCGATCGCCAGGCATTCGTGTTCGGCCGCGAAACCTTCGGCGCGAGCCGCATTCGCATCGGACACCGCGTGGAGCGCGCCGAGGGCCTTCAGGGTGCGGATATGGTTGCTGCCCCAATATCCGCAGCCGAGTACGGCTATGCGCGCTGTCATCAGTCCCCGGAACCTTTCGCGGCGGAGACATAGCGGCGGCTTGACGCGAACTCAACCCTCCTGAAACCCGGCATATCGCAGGGCCCGCGCGTGCTTGACACGCCGGAAAGCCAGCGCCTATATCCGCCCGGCCTTGTCGGGGGATCGACCCGTCGCGACCAGGGCACGGCGGAGTAGCTCAGTCGGTTAGAGCAGAGGAATCATAATCCTTGTGTCGGGGGTTCGAATCCCTCCTCCGCTACCAGCGCCCCAGGGTCCGTTCCGGCGAGCTTCCGAAGCGATCACGCGCGCGCTCTTCCCCCGCCGGCGCATCGACCGCAAGCTGCTCGACCCGGCCGCGGCGACGTGAAACCGCAAGCATCCGTCGTCGCCGGCCGCGTCCGGTTTTTCTGAGGTTGTTGGCTCTGGAAGCTTTTCGCGCCGCATGCTCATATGCAAGGCTTAGAGAGCATTGTGATCGGGGCATCGTCCATGGACTCCAGCGGCGCGCGCAAGTCCTCGCCTAGCGTCAAGCGCAAGGAGCTTGTCGGCAAGCTCAACCAGACCTGCGTTCTTGCCTTCCGGGCTGCGGCGGACACCGCCAAGCTCCGGGGCAACCCCTATGTCGAGCTCGTCCATTTCATCCAGCAACTGGTCCTGTCCGATCGATCGGACGTCCAGATGATCCTCGCCGACGCGAACGTCGACGGCAGCCGCATGGCCGCCGACCTCACGCGCGCCCTCGACAAGCTGCCTCGCGGCGCCACCTCGATCGAGGAGTTCTCCGATCACATCTTCCATGCCATCCAGGAGGCCTGGAACCTCGCGACGCTGGAGTTCGGCGCCGATACCGTGCGCAGCGCCCATATCCTGCTCGCGTCGCTGAAGACGGCCGCCCTTGAGGGCCTGCTGTCCAAGTTCAGCCCGGAGTTCGACAAGATCGACGCGGACGGCGTGATCGCGCGGATCGATGCCGTGCTCGATGGCTCGCTCGAGGGCGGCGCTCCGACCGAGGAGGCCGCGGCGGCCGACACGCCGCGACGCGGCCCCCGTGGCGATTCCGCACTCGCGAAATACGCGACCGACCTCACCCAGAGGGCGCGCGACGGCAAGATCGATCCCGTCGTCGGGCGCGACCCGGAAATCCGGCAGATCATCGACATCCTGATGCGGCGGCGCCAGAACAACCCGATCCTCACCGGCGAGGCCGGCGTCGGCAAGACGGCCGTCGTCGAAGGTTTCGCGATGCGTGTCGCCCAGGGCGACGTCCCGCCCGCGATGAAGAACATTTCCGTGCGGGCTCTCGATATCGGCCTGATGCAGGCGGGCGCCAGCGTCAAGGGCGAGTTCGAGAAACGCCTGAAGGCGGTCATCGACGAGGTCCAGTCGTCGGAAACGCCCATCATCCTCTTCATCGACGAAGCCCACACCCTGATCGGCGCCGGCGGTGCCGCCGGGACGGGCGATGCGGCCAACCTCCTCAAACCCGCGCTGGCGCGCGGCGAGCTGCGCACCGTCGCCGCGACCACATGGGCCGAATACAAGCAGCATATCGAGAACGACCCGGCGCTGACCCGCCGGTTCCAGACGGTCAAGGTCGACGAGCCCTCCGAGGCGACGGCCCTCCTCATGCTGCGCGGGGTCGTCGGCATCCTGGAGAAGCATCATCAGGTGCAGGTCATGGACGAGGCGCTGGAGGCCGCGGTCGGCCTTTCGCATCGCTACATCCCCGCCCGGCAACTGCCGGACAAGGCCGTGAGCCTGCTGGATACCGCCTGCGCCCGCGTGGCCGTCTCGCAGCACGCCACGCCGGCGGAAGTCGAGGACATTCTGCGGCGCCAGCAGGCGCTGGAGGTCGAGAAGGGCATCATCGGCCGCGAAAGCGCGATCGGCGTCGATGTGGCCGACCGTGCCGCGAGGGTCGAAGCGGGGCTGGCGGAAACCGCGACCGCACTCACGGCCGCACAGGAACGCTGGGAAAGGGAAAAGACGCTCGTCGCCGAGATCCTCGATCTGCGCGCCAAGCTCCGTGGCGAAGGCGAGAAGCTGCCGCCCGAGGGTAGCGACGACCCGGAGAAGGCCCCCGTCGCCGAGGCCGCCGGGGCGGAAGAGGCCCCCGCGACGCCGGCCGCGTCCGAGACCGCCGCCCCGCTCGACAATGCCGCCGATCTCGCCCGTCTGCGCGAATTGATGGCGGAGCTTGCGACCGCCCAGGGCGAGACCCCGCTCATCCTCCCGTCGGTCGACCGCAACGCGGTGGCGGCGGTCGTGCAAGACTGGACCGGCATTCCGACCGGACGGATGCTTTCGTCGCAGACGGAAAAGGCGCTGAAGCTCGCAGAGACGCTGTCCGCCCGGGTCGTCGGCCAGGACCATGCGATGGAAATGATTTCGCGCCGCGTCCAGACCAGCCGCGCCGGCCTCGGCGCGCCGGACAAGCCGGTCGGCGTGTTCCTGCTTTGCGGCCCGTCGGGCGTCGGCAAGACCGAGACCGCGCTGGCGCTGGCCGAAACGCTCTATGGCGGCGAGCAGAACCTGATCTCCATCAACATGTCGGAGTTCCAGGAGGCCCACACCGTTTCGACGCTCAAGGGCGCGCCTCCGGGCTATGTCGGCTACGGCAAGGGCGGCATCCTGACCGAGGCGGTGCGCCGCAAGCCCTATTCCGTGATCCTTCTGGACGAGGTCGAAAAGGCCCACCCGGACGTCCACGAGATATTCTTCCAGGTGTTCGACAAGGGCATGATGGACGACAGCGAGGGCCGCAGGATCGATTTCAAGAACTCGCTGATTCTGCTCACTTCGAATGTCGGCTCTGACGTCATCATGCACAGGACCGACAACGGCCGCGTGCGCTCCGGCATCGACGATCTCGACGCCGCGTTGCGCGGGCCGCTGCTCAAGGTCTTCCCCGCTGCCTTCCTTGGCCGGGTCGTGACCATTCCTTATTATCCGCTCTCCGATCACATGATCGAATCGATCACCCGTCACCAGTTCTCGAAGATCGCCAAGCGCCTCAAGGCCAACAACGATGCCGAACTGGTCATCGGCGACGGCGTGCTCGACCTGATCAAGGCGCGGTGCACCGAAATCGAGTCGGGCGGCCGCATGATCGATGCGATCCTGACGAACTCGCTGCTGCCCGAACTCAGCCGCGGCGTGCTGAACCGCGCGCTCGAGGGCAAGCCGTTCGAAAAGGTGACCGTCGGCGCTTCGGGCGAAGGGTTCACATACGCATTCGACTGACAATTGACCGATCGGCGACGAACGGTGGAGACCGTTTCAATCACTGATTCATCACGTAGACAGTTCTCGCGAAAAACGAGTATCTTGTCCGCTAAGGTACCCTAACGTCACACTGAATCGATCCGCCTGACGTCCTTGGTCCGAGACGCGGCATTGGGAGGCTGTTGGTGCTCGATCTGGCTGCGTGGCTTCGTCCACTCGACGGTGAAAGCCCGTCGGGAGACGATTTGCGCAACGATCCCCGCTTCCACGATCTGCTGCGCGCCATCGAGCCGCAGGTAAAGGTCGTGTTCGACGACCGCAATCGGCCCGTATCGCAGACCTCGACCCCGACGGACTGGTCCGCCGCTCTGGCCAAGGCGGAGGAATTGCGCGAACAGGGGCGCGACCTCAGGCTGCTGCTGATCGTCACCCGCGCCCTGGCCGGGCAGCACGGGCTCGCGGGTCTGGCGCAGGGCGTCGAACTCGTCGCCACCTCGCTCGACGACTTCTGGGACAGCATCCATCCGGCGCTGCGCGGCGGCGCTCCGCGCGACGCGGCGCTCCGCCGGATCAACGCGCTGCTCGACCTGCAGAATGGCGAAACCGGCCTGCTTGCCGAGATGCGGCAGCTCCCCTTCTTCCAGGCGCCGGGTCTTGGCCCGATAACCGGGCGCGACCTGGAACAGGGCGCGCTGGACGACCGGACCATGCAGCAGGAAGCCGCCTCTGGCCTGAACGCCGCCGAACGGACGGCTCTGTCGAATGCGCACCAGCAGCTGATCAACCGGATGAGGGCCGGCATCGCGGCCTTGGCGGATCGTAGCCCGGATCAGTTCACCGCACTGCTCGAGGGCGGCAGACGCGCCCGCGCGGCACTGGCAGCGCTCGATTCCACCGTCAACAAGCGGATCGGAACCGTCGGCCCGAGCGTGCCGGAGTTGACACGTTTCTTGGACAGGGTGATCACCTCGCTCGAACGCAGCAAGGTCGCCGGGGCGGACAAGCCGGAGGAAGCAGCCATGGCAGCGGTTGCCACGCCTTATGCCAACGGGCTGGAGGCGGCGCCGGCCGGCGCTTCTGCCGGCGCCCTGCCGGGCAGGATTTCGTCCCGCGACGAGGTCGTCAAATCTCTCGACCTCATCATCTCGTTCTACGATCGAACCGAACCGTCGAGCCCGATCCCGCATCTGGCCCGACGCATGCGGCGCATGGTCCACATGGACTTCCTTGAACTCATGGAAGACCTGGCGCCGTCGGGACTCAAGGAGTTCCGGCAACTCGCCGGATTCTCCGACAAAGATGGCAAGAAGGCTGCTCAGAAGGACGAAAGGTAATCCCCATGGCCGAGAGCAAAGCAAAGGTCATAGAGCGAAACCGGGCACCCCGCGTGCAGATCGCCTATGACGTGGAACATTACGGAAGCCCGACGACGATCGAGCTGCCGTTCGTCATGGGCGTGATGGCGGACCTGGCAGGCGCATCCGAGACCAAGGAAGCCCAAAAGACGCTCCAGGAGCGCGGCTTCGTGGAAACGGACGCCGGCCGCTTCCCGAAATTCATGGAAGCCCTCGGACCGCGCGTGAAGGCGCGTGTCAAGAACGTCCTTCCGCAGGCCGAAGGCCAGGAACGGGACGAGGAAATGGCCCTCGACCTGACGTTCAACAACATGGGCGACTTCGCTCCCGACCGCATCGCCGAGCAGGTGCCGCAGCTGGCCGAACTCCTGAAGATGCGCCGGCAGCTGGAAGAGCTGCTGGGCTTCATGGACGGCCGCGTCGATGCGGAGAAGCGCATCGCTCAACTGCTGAACAATGAACCCCTGCTGGCCCAGATCGCCACGCAGGCGACCGACGACAAGGCGGGAGAATAAGCGATGGCCGAGAAGCAGACCGCCGCGGGCGCAGCAGCCCAGGCCGACGCCGTGGACCTCGACGAGTTCAGCGGCCTCCTTGAGAAGGACTTCAAGGTCAAGAAGGACGACAGCGACCGGCTGAAGCAGCTCGTTCGCAACCTGGCGATGGCGGCCCAGTCGCGATCCGAGACCACGGCTATCTCCTCCAACGCGATCCGTTCGATCAAGTCGCTCATCTCGGGCATCGACAAGCTCTTGTCGGAGCAGATGAACGAGGTTCTCCACGCGCCCGAGGTGCGGGAGATGGAGGGCACCTGGCGCGGCCTCTGGTATCTCGTCAACAACACCGAGACGGATCAGAAGCTGAAGATCCGGGTGATGAAC
Source organism: Rhizobiaceae bacterium (assembly GCA_050184585.1). Taxonomy (GTDB): domain Bacteria; phylum Pseudomonadota; class Alphaproteobacteria; order Rhizobiales; family Rhizobiaceae; genus JBFXAF01. Next base: position 216,109 of record JBFXAF010000002.1, read on the forward strand.
ATCTCCAAGGAGCAGCTGGCCGACACGCTCGAGGACTATGAAGGCCAGATGTGGGACCAGAGTCCCATCTTCAGGAAGACCTACACCGACGAGTACTCGATGTTCGGCGGCGAACCGTTCGGCGTGATGATCGGCGCCTATGAGTTCTCGAACCATCCGCGCGACGTCGGGCTGCTGCGCAATCTGTCCGGCGTCTGCGCATCCGCGCACATGCCGTTCGTCGCGGCCGCTTCGCCTCGCCTGTTCAGGATGGACACATGGCAGGAACTGCCGAACCCGCAGGACCTGCAGCAGATCGTCTCCAATCCGGCCTATGCCTCCTGGCAATCGCTGCGCGAGAGCGAGGATGCGCGCTATATCGGCCTGACCATGCCGCGCGTGCTGGCACGCCTGCCCTACGGTGCGGAAACCGTGCCCGTGAAGGGCTTCGCCTTCGAGGAAGAGGTCCAGGGCGACCACAACAAGTATGTGTGGATGAACGCGGCCTTTCCGATGGGCGTCAACATCAACCGCAGCCACAAGCTCTATGGCTGGGGAACCCAGATCCGCGGCGTCGAGAATGGCGGCACGGTCATGAACCTGCCGGTCCATGCGTTCCCGACCGACGACGGCTCCGTCGCCATGAAGTGCCCGACCGAAGTGGCGATCGACGATCGCCGCGAGGCGGAGCTTGCGAAGCTCGGCCTCATGCCGATCCTGCACCGCAAGAACACCGACCTCGCCGCCTTCATCGGCGCCCACTCGCTCCAGGACGACGAGACGCGCGCAGGGCGACTGGTGGACCCCGATGCGCAGGCCAACGAGCGCCTCAGCGCGAACCTGCCGTATCTGTTCCCCGTCTCGCGCTTCGCCCACTATCTGAAGGCGATCGCGCGCGACAAGGTCGGCTCGTTCAAGGAGCGCTCCGACATGCAGACCTGGCTGACGGAATGGATCAACCGGTACGTGCTCGCCAACCCCGCCTTCGCGGACGACAAGGCCCGCGCCAAGCGGCCTCTGGCCGCCGCGGAAGTGCAGGTCGACAGCGTCGAGGGGCGGCCCGGCTACTACAACGCCCGTTTCTATCTGCGGCCGCACTACCAACTGGAGGGCATCAACGCGTCGTTGCGCCTCGTTTCGGAACTGCCATCTGTGAAGTCGTCATAAGTTTCCTGCTGAAGGAGAGGAAAAACAATGGCTGAAGAGAGAACCGGCCTCAGAACCCGTATCGATGGATTTCTCAAGGTTCCCGACATTCCGGGACCGAGCGAGCGTGACGGCCACGAGGAAGAAATCGAAGTCTACGGCATCGACTTCTCGATGACGGCCCCGCACGATCCGAACTCGCTTTCGCGCCGAGGTCGCGTCGCGCTGAGCATGCTCACCCTGACGAAGCACTACGACAAGTCATCGCCCTACCTGAAGAAGGCGTTGCAGGAAAACACCCTGATGGACGAGGTCGTGTTCTCTTGCCGGCGCACCATCGATGGCGAAACGAGCGACTATCTCGTGGTCACGATGGAAGAGGCATCCGTCGTCACGTACCGGATGGGCGTGAGCGCCGACGAAACCGACGTCATCGAGGACACGATCGGGTTCGCCTACAAGAAGATCAAGTTCACCTACGACGACGACCACGAAGTCGAGATGGATGTCTTTGTTGGCAAGTGAGCCGTCCCGTCTCAGGTCTGAGAAAGGTCTCGCGCGCGGTGGCGGCAGTGGCGTCGCCAAGCGTGAGGCCCTTCAGCCTTCTCTCTGGGACCGGTTGATCGACGATCTGCCGGGCCTCGAGACGGAGATCGCCGCCATGCGGGACGCGGCGTCTGCGGACATCGGCGCGGAAAAGGTCGAAACGCTGCTCGGCGGCAATGCGCGTTTGATCGACGCCGACACGGACTTGACCGTCGAGCAGAAGAAGCGCCTCCACCAGCTGGTTTTCCAGTATCGGCGCAGGGACGAGTTGCGACAGCTCGGCATCGTGGTTTCGAGCAGGGTCCTGCGCGAGGCCGTGCGCCGGGACATCGAGATGCTCTTCAACACCGAGCGCTATGAATCGACGCCGATGATGGCGGATTGGGAGGTGGAGCATTTCGTCGACAACGTCCAGGATCTCACGGACTTCCCCGAAGTGAAGCGCAGCGTCGTCAACTACGGCGTTCCGTCTTTTTCGGGACGGTCGTCGCGCGACTTCGACAAGGATGCGCTCGCCAGGGAAGTCCGGGCCGTGCTGACGACCTTCGAACCGCGCCTCAAGGAGGGGGCGACGAAGGTCGAGGTGACGCTGAGCGACAAGACCGGGGGCTTGAAGATCGAGGTCGACGCCGTTCTGGTCACCAATCCCACGCCGGAGCGGCTGCGTCTGCGCACCACCGTCAATCTCGAGAACGGCAGGGCGCAGACCGAAGTCAGGGACGGCTAGGCTCCCATGCCCGACTGCAGCGATTCCGCCGGCATGGCCTTCGCAAGCGGCGAGGCGAACACGTCCCCGCACGGAAGACCGTAGGATGGACCGTGTCTTCCTGGAATATTACGAGGAGGAGTTGACGCATATCCGGCAACTCGCGGCCGAGTTTGCGGACATGCATCCCACGGTCGCGCGCAATCTTTCGCTCGATACCGTGCCCTGCCCCGACCCTTATGTAGAGCGCCTGCTGGACGGAGTCGCCTTCCTCGCGGCGCGCACGCGCCTCAAGGTCGATGGCGAGCGCTCCCGTTTCGCGCGCAGCGTTCTCGACGTTCTCTACCCCGATCTCGTGCAGCCGACGCCGGCCACGGGCATGGCGGTGCTCAAGCCCGGCCAGCAGCTTCAGACGATGAACGAAGGTCACCTGGTGGCGCGCGGAACCAGGCTGATGTCCAGCCTGATGCCGGGCTTTTCGACCCGCGCCACCTATTCGACGGCGCAGGATGTCCACCTGTGGCCGCTGGAGGTCGCCGCGGTGCGATACTTCCAGGACCGCAGCGCGATCGCCAGCGCGGGACTTGTGCCCCCCGCTGGCGTCGTCGCCGAATCCGCCCTCAGCATCAGCCTGGCGAGGATCGGCAAGGGAAATCTGAACGAACTTGCCGTCGACGAGCTGACCCTCTGTTTCGCCGGCCGGAGCAAGTCCTCGCAGCTCTTCGACGTGCTCTTCGGCGCGTGCGTGGCGTCGGGCGCGAGACCGGAAGGGGCTTCCGGACGGGCCGCTCCCCTGGCGCTGCCGGAGATGGTCGGCATCGCCGATGCGGAAGCCCTGATGCCGCGAACGAGGCCGACATTCGAAGGTTATCGGCTGCTGCGCGAATACTTCATGATGCCCGAGCGGTTTCACTACCTCCGGGTTCGAGGCCTCCAGCCGGTGGTGCGCGCCTCGGGATCGCGTCTCGAGATCATCTTCTTCCTGCGCCGCCATGCGCCTGAACTGTCCGACGTGGCGCCGGCGGATTTCGAGCTTTTCGCCACGCCCATCGTCAATCTCTTCGAGCGCGAATGCAACGTCATCGAGCTCGATGGACGCCGCACGCGCCAGCCCGTCTATGCGGACCGGACGCGGCCGCGCGACTTCGAGATCTTCCGCATCCTGCGTGTCGAGGATGCAGACCGCGAAGGTCCGGACGCGGCGATCCCGGAACTGTTCGGCCTCGGCCAGAACCGGGGCAGCGGCTGGGTCTACTCGACGGAACGCCGTCCGAGACGCGCGACCGAGGACGAACGCAGGCAGGGGGTGACCCGCGCGTCCTACATGGGCGACGACGTCTTCATCGCGATCTCGCGGCCGTCGGGCAGGACGCCGAGCCTGCCCCTCCAGCGCATCGACATGTTCGCGCTCTGCACCAACAGAGATCTGCCGATCCTCGACGACACGCCAACGCTGACGCTCGATGGAGGCGATCCGGTGGAATCGATCCGGCTGCTCGGCGCCATTCGTCCGCCGCAGCGTTCGATCGCTCCGGCCCTGCCGTCCGGTCCGGAGGGTGAATCCAGGTCGGACGAGATCGCCTGGCGGCTCGTGTCGCAGCTGTCGCTCAACTTCCTCAGCCTGGCTGCGGACGGTCGGGGCGCGGATCCGCTGCACGCGGTCCTCGACCTCTATGCCGACCGCGGCGACCCCGGCCTCGCCCGCCATGTCCGGTCTATCTCGCGGGTCGCGTCACGTCCCGTGATCGAGCGCCTGCCGATCGAAGGGCCTATGTGCTTCGGCCGCGGCATCGAGGTGACGCTGGATGTCGACCAGTCGGTCCTGACCGGACACAGCACGCTTCTGCTCTCTGCGCTGCTGTCCAAGCTGTTCGCACGGCACGCCGGCATCAACGGCTTTGTCCGAACGCGATCGAAGCTGCTTCAGAAGCAGGAGGAGGTGCCATGGCCGATGATGCCAGGCAATCGCCACCTGATCTGAAGCGTTCGCGCAGCGGCGCGAACGCTTCGTTCGACTTCTTCGAACTGCTCCGCCAGTTGGAAAGCGGCGGTCGGCGGTTCGGACAGAAGACCGGACCCGACCACGAACCCGCTCGGCTCGGCCAGCAGATCCGGCTCGGCTTCGCGACGCAGGACGTGGCGGAGTACCACGAGCCGGCCGATGGTGGCCCGCCCCGAGTCACGATTGCCAATATTGGTCTGCTCGGCCCGGAAGGGCCGATGCCGCTGCATCTGACCAGGTGGGTGCTGGACCGTCTTTCGCAGCGCTGGTTCGCAGGCGCCGACGCCCGCCAGACGAGCGACACGACATTCGTCGACTTCGTCAACCTGCTCCAGCATCGCATGATGGCGCTGTTCTATCGGGCATGGGCGGACCACACCCCGGCGGTACAGGTCGAGCGCCCGGGCAGCGGGCGCATTCACGCCATGCTGGAGGCCATGGCGGGAATCGGCCTGCCGGCGACCCGCAACGCCGAGGACGGATCGATCGATCTGGTCAAGCTCAGGCAGGCGGCGGCTCTCGCCAATCAGGTGGATGGTCCCGAGCGGCTCACCCTCTTCGTGGCGGAAGCGTTCCGCGTGCCCGTCGCCCTCAAGGAATTCGTCGCCGCCTGGGTTCCCATCCCGCAAGATCTTCAAAGTCGCATCGGGCAGGCATTCGCCACGCTCGGCGGCGGTGCGACGGTCGGCCGGCGGGTTTTCTCCAGACAAAGCCGGGTTGAGCTGGTGATCGGCCCGGTCGGCATTCAGGACTACCTTTCCTTTCTTCCGGACGGCGAGCGGTTCAACGCATTGAAACGCGTCATCCGCGACCTCGTTGGCGAGCAGATGGACGTCGATGTGCGCGTCGTCCTCGCAGGGGCCGAAGTGCCCAAACCAAGCCTGGGCCAGGTCCGGCTGGGGAGGACGACTTGGCTTGCGCGCCCTGACGAAAAGGGGGATGCTGACGATATGCGACTGCGGGCAGTCGTCGGTTGGCGGCCCGAGAATGCAGGGGCAGGCGCATGAGCTTGGTGCTCACACTGCAGCAGGGGCCACGCGCTCAGGCGAAACGCGAAGTTCAGCTGGATACGGGCGAGCTTGTGATCGGCCGCAGTCCCGACTCGGACTGGCAGATCGACGATCCCGACATGTTCGTGTCGCGCGCCCATTGCAGGATCGCGGGCGCGGGCGGCAGCTACACCGTCACCGACATATCCAGCAGCGGGCTGTTCATCGACGACGCGGCAAGGCCGCTGGGCGCCGGAAACTCGGCTCCGCTGCGCGCTGGCATGCGCCTGCGCATGGGGGACTATGTGGTTCGGGTGAGCCTGCAATCGGCGGAGCAGCCCGCGCCCCGACCTGACGCCGGATCGAATCTGTCCCGCTCGCCCGTCGACCTCGGCGGGGACGACTTCTTTGCGCGGCGCGAGCCGGAGCTGCAGAAGCAGCCCCGCCCGTCCGATCTTCCCAAGCCTTTCGAACAGCCGAACGAAAGCGTCGCGCAGCCTTTCGCGAAGCTCCGCAACGTTGGCCAGTCCGAGGCTTTCGACGACCCTTTCAGCCTGGACCCGCTGTCGAATCCGTCGCCCGCCCGAAAGGAAGAGCGTCCCCGCACCTTTATCGAACCGGCTGGTTTCGACCCTGCGCCCGGCCCTGCCAGGGCTGCCCCCCAGGCGTCCCCGCCAGCGGCGTTCGACGACTTCGGCTTTGACCGTCCCCGCAGCGCGCCACCGGTCTCGCCTCCCCCGTCGCCGCCGCAGCGTGCCCCATGGGAATTGCCCGCGCAGGAAATGCCCCAGTCGAAACCCGTGGAGCCGGCGTTTCAACCCGACCCGGTCAGCCCGCCTCGCGTGCCGGCCGCATCCAGGCCGGTGGCCATTAGCGATGACGATCTGCGCGCCGCGTTCATGCGGGGCCTCGGCCTCTCTTCCGCCGAGATTCCCGCGCGCGATGCGGTCGCCGAGATGGAAAAGTTCGGCAGCGAGTACCGCCTGATGATGGACGGCATCATGCAGCTTCTGAGGAAGCGCGCCGAGGAAAAGAGCAACGCACGCGTCGCACAGACCGTCGTCGGGGCCTCGCAGGTCAATCCGCTCAAGTTCCTGCCGACCGTGGACGACGCACTCGCCACGATCCTGGCCGAACGCAGCCCCGGTTTCCTCGGCGGCCGCGCCGCGATCGCCGACGCCATCCGAGATCTTGCTCAGCATCACGTCAGGGCGTGGCGCGGCATTCAGTCCGCGCTGCGGCGAATGATTGACCGGTTCGATCCGGCCGCTCTCGAGAAGGAGCTGAAGACGGAGGGGATGAACTCCCTGCTTCCCGGGGGCCGCGCCTCAAAACTGTGGCAATTGTATCAGAAGCGTCATCGGGAGATCGCGCAAAGCGCCGAGAATCGCTTCCTCGGCGAGATCGGCGCGGACTTCCGCGACGCCTATGAGGAGGAGTGAGACAAGATGAGACGTCGTGTCGTCCTCGCTTCGCTTGCCTCGCTCGTCTTCAACACGGGCGCGTTGTTCGGACCCAAGGCATCGAAGGTCACCGTCAACCTCGTCGGCGGCGCCGGCATGAACCCCGGCCCGAATGGCGGCGACCGGCCGGTGATGGTGATGATCTACAGACTAAGAAGCACCGGCATGTTCGAGCAGGCGGACTACTTCGCGTTGGAAGGCAATGCGAGCGGCACGCTGGGCGGCGATCTGCTCGGCATGGATTCGGTCGCCGTGGCGCCTGGCCGACGCGCGTCGCAGCAGATCACCGTCGAGCCCGAGGCGGCGGCGCTCGGCTTCGTCGCCTTCGTGCGCGAACCGGCCAGCCGCCGATGGAAATCGACGCTCGCAATGTCGCCAGGATCGCAGTTGACCATAACCGTGGGCTTGGGCGGTGCTGGGATTTCTCTCAGCCGTCGCAAGAACAGCATGTTTTCATCGCAGAGCGACCGGTAATGACCGACGCGAACAAAGTACTGTGGTCGGAAGGGCTGTTTCTCAGGACGCAGCATTTCCAGCAACAGGATCGTTTCATCGAGGCGACGGCCCGCGGCGCGCTCCAGGCCGCGCGCCTCCAGGCGTTCGGGTTCCGCTCGCTCACCCTCGATCCCGCGCTCCTGAAGGCCGGCCAGGTGGCGATCGTGTCCGCGCGGGGAATTTTCCCGGACGGAACGCCCTTTGCCATCCCCGAGACGATGGACGCGCCGCGTCCGCTCGCGGTCTCGGCCGACACGACGGCCGGCGCAGTCCTCATCGCACTGCCCATGGAGCCGGCCGGTGGCGCGGCCTTCGATCCGGCTCACGCGAATTCCAGCGGCGCGCGCTACCACGGCAAGATCGTGACGGTGAACGACGCCGTGCAGGGCGGAGCCGACCCCGAGGAGATCGAAATCGCCCGTCCGCAGGCCGTTCTTCTGCCGCCCGGCAAGTCGGTCGGCGGCTACACCGCGCTGCCGATCGCGGAGATCAAGGGCCTGCTCGCCGATGGCGGCATCGCGCTGGTCGATACCTTCCTGCCTCCCACCTTGGCGACCGGCGCGGCGCTCTGGTACGCGCAATTGCTCCAGGAGGTGATCACCGGGCTCGACCAGATCGCCGAGGCGCATGGCAAGGTCGTGCTTGGCGGCCCCGGCCGCAGCGTCGAAGACCTGCTGATGCTCAATCTCGCCAACGCCGCACGGCCGCGTCTTGCGCACATGCTCGCGCAGGAACTCTTCCACCCGGCGGAACTCTATCTTGAACTCGCCGGCCTCGCGGGATCGATGGCGACCTACGGCTCGAGTTCGCGGCGGCTCGGCGACCTGCCCGCCTATGACCACATGTTCCCGGGGATTCCGTTCAACGCGCTCGCCGATACGCTGAGATCGTTGATCCTCAGCCTGCGTTATGTGGAGCCGAAGTCGCGCGCCCTGCCGGTCATGCGCCACTCGACCAACGTGTGGAAGGTGCGCATCGACAACCCGAAGATCCTGACCGCCAGCCGCATCGTCGTCCGCATCGGTTCCGAGCTTTCCGAAGACGCGCTGCGCAAGATCTTCGTCAACCAGGTGACGGTCGGCTCCTCGGACGACTTCGAAGGTCTCTGGAAGGCCCGGCTGCCCGGAATACCGCTGAAGCCCCTGCATTCGCAGCCGCGCGAAATCCCCTATGACGGAGATCGTCTGTGCCTCGAACTCGACCAGCGCAGCGAACACTGGGCGTCGCTGCTGAGCGCTCCGGGCTTCGTGATCGGCGTCTCGGGAGTGCTTCCCAGCGAACCGCAGGTCGACTGTTTTTCGGTGAACAGGTGATCCATGAGTAGGGACGATCCCTTCGGGCTGTCGGAGGATCGCGAGAAGACCCGCATCCGCCTCGTCGACGTTTCCTCGCCGACGTCGCCGGCGCCCGCGCCACGACCTCCGGTACGCGAGCAGCCGTCCTATCCGACCCAGCCGATGCCGGCGGCGGCGCTCCGCAAGACGCGTGCGCATCCGAACACGCTGGTGGCTGCCTTCGCGCCCCTGCTCGAATTCGCGCCCGAACTCGAAAGCGCCATCCCGCCGGAAAACCCAGAGGGGCTGCGCACCCGCCTGCTCGACGCGCTGGTGCGGGCTCGCGACACGGCGGTCGCGTCCGGCTCTTCGCTCGAACGTGCGGATCAGGCCGCCTGGGCGGTCGCGGCGCTTCTCGACGATCTCGCCCTCAACACGCCCTGGGGCGGCGCCAGCGCCTGGCCCCGGCAGCCGCTCGTAGTCATGCTGCGCGGCGACGTCGATTCCGGCACGCAGTTCTTCCAGCGCCTCGAACAGCTGGAACGCAGCCCGAACCGCGATCCCGAGATGCTGGAGTTGCAGTATCACTGCATGGCGCTCGGCTTTCGCGGCAAGTACCGTGTTCCCGGCCGCGCCGGCGATCGCTCGCTCAACGCGGTGCGCGTCGCGGCGGCGCGGTTCCTGCGCAATGCCGATGTCGAGGACGCGCCGCTCTCGCCGAACTGGCAGGGCGTGATCGTCTCGGACGAGCCGCCACGCTTCATCGTTCCGATCTGGGTCGTGGCGCTGGTCGCGGCCGTCATTTCGACCGGGCTCTATCTGGGCCTGTCTATGGGACTGTCGAGCCACGCCTCGACGCTTGCCGCGCTCGTTCGCGCGCTGCCGCCGCCGGACCGCACCGCAATCACCCGCATCGCGCCGAAGGCGGAAGCGCCGCCGCCGCCCGAACCGGAGGTGGTGCAGTTCGATCTGCTGCCCGAATTCGAGGCCGCTGCCCCCGAGCGCGTCCGCTATGCGCTCAAGGGCAGCGAGAGCATCTCGCTCGTCCGGCTGGTCATCCAGGGGTCGAACCCCGAGCTCTTCCAGTCGTCAAGGGCACAGCTTTCCGAAGGGTTCGAGCCGCTGATCGCATCGGTGGCGCGGGTGATCATCGAGAACGAGGAACTGATCGGAAACGTCACCGTCATCGGGCACACGGACAGCGTCCCGCTGCAGACGTCGAATCCGCTTGCCACCAACCAGCGGCTTTCGGAAGCACGGGCGGCGACGATCCTCGACCTGCTGGTGCAGTGGGGGGTGGAAGGGGGAAGGGTCACGTCGGAGGGACGGGCGGCGGCGGATCCGGTCGCCGACAACGGGACGCGTGAGGGACGCGCCTTGAACCGCAGGGTCGAGGTCCTGATCGAGAAGAGACTTTAGCAATGTTCGTCCTCCGCTTTCTGTGGGCCGTCCTGTCCTCGCGCATCCTCTGGACGCTGATAGGCCTGACGCTGCTGTCGCTGGTCATCTGGATTTTCGGCCCCATCCTGAGCATCGGGCCATACCAGCCGCTCGCCTCGGAGATCGTGCGCCTCGCCGTCATAGCGGTGCTGATCATCCTCTGGCTCGTCCGGCTGATCGTCACCCAGCGCCGCGCTATGCTCGCGAACCGGATGTTCGTCCAGGAGATCGCGGCGCCGGCGGAGGAGAAGCCGGCGGACCCCAACGCCGAAAGCGTCGCCGCCGTCGGCGCGAAGTTCCAGGATGTTCTTGCCGAGCTCAGGCGCCGCAAGCTCGGCAACCGCCGCTTCCTGCGCGACATGCCGTGGTATGTCATCGTCGGGCCGCCCGGAACCGGGAAGACGACAGCGCTCAAGCAGTCCGGTCTCAACTTCCCGATCGATTTCTCGGGCGATCTGCACGGCGTTGGGGGAACGCGCAACTGCGACTGGTTCTTCACCGAGAACGCGGTGCTGATCGACACGGCGGGACGCTACACCCAGCAGGAAAGCCAGCCGGGCGTCGACTCGGCCGAATGGCTGGGCTTCCTCGACCTCCTGAAGAAGCACCGTAGCCGGCGCGCGTTGAACGGCGTGATCGTGGCGCTTTCCGTCGACATCCTGTCGGAGGGCGATGAGGCGATCCGCTCGCACGGCCGCAAGATCCGCCGCCGCCTGGCGGAGCTCAACGAGCGCCTCGAGATCAAGCTGCCCGTCTACCTGATGCTCACCAAGGCCGACCTGATCAAGGGCTTCGAGCAGTTCTTCGGGAAGCTTTCCACATCCGCCCGCGAACAGGTCTGGGGCGCCACCTTCCCGCTCGACGCCAGGATCGACCGCAGTCGGGTGGCGAGCGAAATCTCGACGCTGGCGCGCGAACTCGAGGTTCGCATGGTGCCGCGACTCGAAGACGAGGAAAAGCTCGGCGACCGCGCCGAGATTTTCCGCTTCCCGGCGCAGGTCGAGAGCCTTTCGGAGCCGATCCAGCTCCTGATCGAGACCGTGGCCGGCGACAGCAAGTACGAGGAAAGCCCGTGGCTGCGCGGCATCTACTTCACGTCGGCCACGCAGGAAGGCGCTCCGATCGACCGGCTCGCGGCCCAGCTCTCGTCGTCCTTCGGCCTGCCGCCCCGCCGCAGCATGCTGGCGCAGCGCGTCGAGCGCCGCAGCTTCTTCCTGAAGAACCTGCTCGCCAGCGTGATCTTCAGGGAGGCGGGGCTCGGCACGTTCGATCCCCTCGCCCTCGAGCGGCGTGCCTGGACCTGGCGCGCGGCCGTCGCCGCCTCGGTTGCGACTGCCGTCGTCGCCGGCACGGCGTTCACTCTGTCCTATTTCGATCATCGCCAGGCGGTCGACGCCCAGGCTGACGAGCTGGAGCGCTTGCAGGGTCCGCTCACCGCGGCGGCGGCGGAGCCGGCGCTCGTCGAGGCGCCGTCGCTCGACGGCGCGATGGCCGCGATGGACGAGGTCGTCGAAGCCCAGGCGGCGATCCCATCGGGCTTCCGCGACCGCGTCGGTCCGTCGGCGGCGGGGGAACTGCACCAGGCGCAGACCGCCACCTACAATCATGCGCTGCGCAATGTCCTTGAGCCGCGCATGGTCGCGCTGCTGGAAGCCACGATGTGGCGACAGATCCGCGAACCGGAGTTCATGCTCGGCGCGCTGAAGACATACCGCATGATGACCGGCCTCTCGCAGATGGATCCTGAATTCGCCCAGGACTGGTGGCTGAACGAAATGCCGGATTTTGCGCCAGTATCGCCATTCCCGACGGAGACCTCCGAGGAACATCAGCGGGCGGCGATCCAGCGGCTGGCCGTGGACACGGCCTATGTCACGCCCGACAACGCGCTCGTGGCGGAAGCCCTGAAGACGGTGTGCACGATCTCGCTCCCCGTCCGCGCCTATAAACAACTGCTGGCCGACGATGCGGTCGCCGGTCTTCCCGAGTGGATTCCGGCGAACTTCGCCGGACCGAACGGGGCCAAGGTCCTCACCCGGCGTTCCGACAAGACGCTTCGCAATGGCCTGCCCGGCGCGTTCACCTATGCGGGCTTCCACGACGTCATCCTCGATCGCGTCGAGGACGTGGCCGCGCAGGCCGCGCTCGACCGCGCCGTGTTCGCCGGCGGCTGCTCCGAAAACTCGGAAACCTCCGTCTCGGCGCTCGCCGAGGACGTGCTGAAGCTCTATTACGAGGACTTCATCTCCCAGTGGGACAGCTTCCTGCGCGACATACGCGTCGCGCCCCTCACCGACCTCCAGGTCGCCAGCGAGAACCTCAAGGACCTGTCGAGCGCGGATTCGTCGCTCAAGCGTCTTCTGGTCGCGGTCGTCGGCGAGACCGAACTCACCCGTTCCGACGAAGAGCCGGAAGCCGGCGGCGACGGCAAGGCGGCGAAGAAGGGAGCGTCGAAGCTTCTCGGCAAGCTTGGAAAACTGGGCAAGCTGGCGAAAAAGGGCTCGAAGCTCCTGCCCAAGGCCGGTTCCGCCGACGAGGTCGACCTGACCGGCACGCTGGTCGCGGAGCATTTCAAGTCGTTGAAGGGCGTCATCGTGGAAGTCGACGGGCAGCCCCCCGCGCTCGATGCGGCCCTGGTCGCGCTGACCAATCTTTCCAACATGCTCCAGACGGTCAACGCCACGCCCGACCCGAACGAGACGATCAAGAAGCAGGGCGGCCTTCCCGAGCTCACCGGCGCGGTCGCGCGTCAGGCTCAGGTGCTGCCCGACCCGATCGACGACTGGCTGGCAGGCATCGCCGGCGACACGAGCGGGCTGACGCAGCGCGCCGTCACCTCCGAGCTCAACGCCATATGGCGCGCCGAGGTTCTGCCCTTCTGCCAGTCGGCGCTGAACAACCGCTATCCCTTCGATCCGGCGAGCGCCGTCGACGTCAACATCCGGGACTTTGCGCGGCTGTTCGGGCCGGGCGGCATGATCGACGCGTTCATCAACGACCACCTCATCGCCTACATCGACACGACGACCCAACCGTGGAAATGGCGCGCCGATTTCGGCCTGAACGGCGGATCGCTCGCGGCGTTCGAGCAGGCCCGGCGCATCCGCGACGACCTGTTCCAGGGCGGCTCGGGACCGACGATGAACTTCACGCTCGAAGCCATCGACCTGTCGCCATCGGTGACCAGGGTCACGCTGAACCTCGACGGCCAGAACCTCGTCTACTACAACAACGCGACGCGCCCCCAGCCGATGAGCTGGCCGGGCAAGGACGGGACGGGCATGATCGCGCTGTCCTTCCAGCCCCTCGACGGCTCGCCGACCGTCATGCTGAGCGAGACCGGAAGCTGGGCCTGGCTCAGGATGCTGCGGGCGGGCCGCTTCACCGCTACCTCGCTGACGGATGTCTACGACCTCCGGCTCGGCACCAGGGGCGTCTACGCCGATTTCCGGCTCAAGGCCGCGAGCGTGGACAACCCCTACAATCTGCAGATGTTCAAGAAATTCAGCTGTCCCGCCCAGCTATGACGACCGGGTTCTTCGGCAAGATCCCGGCAACCGGCGACTTCGTGAGCTGGAACCTGCCGCGCATCTTCACCGACCGGTGGGATCGCTGGATGTCGATGGAACTCAGGGACCGGCCCGACGAAGGCGATCTGGACAATCGCGCCTGGCGTTTCGCGGTCCAGGCCGGAATCTTCGGAGACCAGCCATGCGCGGGCGCGTGGCGGATGAGCCGGGATCGCGTCGGGCGCCGCTATCCGTTCGCCATCGTCAGGCTTGGTCCTTTGCCGGACGCGAACGACCGCTGGTATGACGCGGTCGCGGATTGCCTCGGCGGCGCCGTCGAGAGCGGGTGGACGACCGATCAGATCGCCGAGCAGGCCGGCAACCTGCCCCCCCCTTCGAAGCCCGGCGCCCCGGAGCGGATCGTGTTCTGGTGCGACGACTGGGAGGTTCAGGAGTTCACCTTCGCGGACATCCATGAACTTGCCGACAAGGGCCTGCCCGCCATGCGGGCGACGGCCTCGCGGGTCGAGGCGTCCTGACCATGGGCAACTCGGTCTATGCCAACAAGATGGGCTTCTTCCACAAGGGAAGCAGCGGCATGGGCGTGGCCCAACTGGACGTCTGCCTCAGCCCGCCGCCGCCGCCGGCGGGACCGGTGCCCATCCCCTACGTCAACATTCTCCAGGCGAGCGACCTCATCAAGGGCAGCAGGACCGTCAAGATCCAGGGCAACCCGACAGCGCTCGAGAATGTCTCGGAAATCGTCACCAGCACCGGCAACGAGGCCGCGACGCCGGGGCTCGGCGCGGGCGTCGTCACCCACAGGATCAAGGGCAAGGGCAGCTTCAAGCTGTGGTCCTTCGACGTCAAGGTCGAGGGCAAGGGCGTTTGCCGGCATGGCGACCCGATGGGTCAGAACGAGATGAGCCAGCCGCCGAACTGCGTCGACGTTCAGGCGCTCGTCGATTTCATGGTCATGCTCATGTCGGAGGGCAATTTCAGGCCCTGCGACACCCACTATTCGTCCGGCCGGTGCCGCCCGGCCAGATCGGACGCACAGGCCGATGCCGTGAACGGCCAGCCGTGCTGGGAATGCAGCCGCGATACCGAGGGTCCTGTCACGGCAAGCTATTTCGGCGATCCGAACCGGCCCAAACCGTCCAATCCCGACGTGCCCGGTTCCGCGGAATACATGACCCACGACCACCAGCCGCCGCTCAACATGGCATGGGAACTCGGTGGCTGCTGGATGGAGGAGAGTCCCGAGGCGTTCAAGGAGCACTTCGCCAAGCCGGAGACGGTCAAGCCGCATTGCCAGGCGCATGCCTGCAGCCAGGGTGGCACGATGGGCCACTATGTGCGCAACAACATGCAACACCCGTCGACATTCTAGGGCGCCATGGCCACCGCGCGCGAACTCCAGGCCGGCTACATCGCGGAACTGCGCAGCATCGCGCCCGCGATCGATGGCTGGTGGGAAGAGCTGAACAACGGCCCCCGCGCCAGGTTCGCGCAGTACCGCTGGCCGACTGGACCGGCGGGCCATCCACGCGTCCTGGCCGTATTCCGCAAGTATTTCCTGCTCATCGAGGAGGCCAATGACGAGGTTCGCCGTAAGCCCTCGGCCCCTCCGCCGGAAAATGCGGAAGAGCTGTGGGGTCGCGACAGCATGGGGGAGTCCCAGGCGATCGAGAATCCGGCCGACCTCCTCATCCACGACATCGCAACGCTGGCGGCGGACGTGAAGCATCTTGCCCTCGGCATCGTCTTCGTGCCGGTCGGCATGGACGACTACGAGCGGTTCACCTGATGAAGCCGACCACCCTCTTCGAACCAGAGAGCGGAATGCGGCGTCTGCTGTCGGCGCCCGGCGACATAGAGCCTCGTGCATACCCCGTCCTGCGCAAGGACGCGGCGGCTTCGGCATTCCAGGGTCTGTTCGACGAGTATCGCGACCGGCTCTGGTCCGCGCACCTGATCGCCGTTCCCTGGTGGGAAGCAACGATCGGAGCGCAGCAGCGGCTTGGAAAAACCCGCGAGGAAGCCGTCGACATCTCGTTCGACAAGCGCATCGCGGGCGCCGCGGCGCACCCGCTCGTCGTCCATGTGCTCAGGGAATTCTGGCTGCGCTGCGTCGAACTCAACGAAGCCTATCCCGATCGCCGCGTCGCGCCGGAGACGCTGCTCCTGCAATGGCTGTTCGATGCAGGCGAGACGGATCTGGTGGCGGTGGTCTCCGGCATGCCTTATTGGCCGGTCGGGATCGACGAGACCGGCAAGTGGGTCTGAACGATGATCTTCGCCGTCCCGGTCGACAACCGCACCCCCTTCTCCGCCACGACCAACGTGCAGCTGAACGCCGACGGCCAGGAAGTGCTGGTCGTCATGTTCTCGGCGAGCTTCCGGCTTTCGGAAGCAGGCGGCCCGCCTGAACCCGCGGAAAATCCCCTCGTGGTCACGCTTGGCGACGTTCCATCGGGAGCACCAGGCCGTTCATCCACGCGCTACGATTCCGATACCTGCGCCACAAAGCCCGGCGTCGATGTGATCGCAAACGCGACGGCCTACGCGCCCAAGGGCAAGCCGGTGCGCGAGATGCAGGTCGGCCTGCAGGTCGGCGCCGTGCGCAAGGTGCTCCAGGTCATGGGGGATCGCCTCTACGACATGGGTTCCTACAGCGCCCCTCATCCGTTCACGAAAATGCCGATCGTCTACGAGCGGGCCTATGGCGGCGCCACCGAAGACGGCCGCGTCGACCCGCGCAATCCGGTTGGCGTCGGTTACCACCATGCTCCGTCGGCGGACCCGGCCGTCCGCACCCAGGCCCCGAACATCACCTACCCAGGCGAGCCGTATCTCAGCCCCTCCGATCGTCCGCGACCCGCGGGGTTCGGAGTGGTCTCGAGGGGCTGGCAGCCCCGGGTCGGCTATGCGGGAACCTATGACCAGTCGTGGCGGGCCACGCAGTGGCCGCTGCCAGCCAGGGATTTCGATGATCGCCATAATCTCTGCGCGCCGCCCGACCAGCAGCTGAAGCATCTCGCCAGTGGCGAGGCGGTCACGCTGATCGGCATGACGCCGTCGGGCCGGCTGGAATTCGCCGTGCCGACGGTGACCGCGCCGATCCGGCTCGCCTTCGACGACCGCATCGAGGAACACGCGTTCAAGCCCGATGCGCTGATCATCGAACCGGACCTTTCGCGCGTCACGCTCAAGGCCCGGCTGTCGATGGTGGCGAAGAGAAACGGGCCGGCGCTGCGCAGCATCCTTTTCGGACACGCGACGCCGGCGCTCGTTCTCGCGCATCGCAAGCGCAAGCCGTACTTCGCGGGGCTCGGCGGAGACGGCACCGTCCGGGGCTCACGCGCATGGCGCTGAAGCGGCCGCTCTACATCGCTGGAGGTGGCGCCGTGACGTCGGGCGGGCTCGATATGCGCCAGACCATAGCCGCCATCAGGGCTGGACTGTCGGCCTTCGCCGAGGAGTACCTGGTCGATCCCTTCGCCAGCAGCCAACTGACTGCGAGAGTGCCGACCCATTTCCACCTGAGGCGCAACCAGGGCGCCTGGCTCGTCAACCTCGCTGCCAGAGCTCTCGCGGAAGCGCTTCGAACGGGCGCTGCGGCGCCGGAGGAAAGCGCTGTCTTGATCAGCACGCCGGAGAGTTTCCGCAAGCACCCGGCGTTCGACGACGTGGCGTTGAACGACTTCCTGCCGGCGCTGATGCGGCAGGCGGGCGTAAAGCTGCATCCAGCGTCGCGTGTGATCGATGGCGGCGCGGCGGCGAGCATCGGCCTGCTGGAGCGCGCCGCCGACATTCTGGAGACCCAGGGAGCGAGCCAGATCCTCCTCGGCGGCGTCGACAGTTTCCTCAACCAGAAGGACCTCGCGAGGTTGCGCGATGCCGAGCGCCTCAGCGGTTCCGCCAACGCCCAGGGCCTCGTGCCAGGCGAGGCTGCGGTCTTCGTGCGTATCACGACGGCCCCCGCGTCGAAGGGAGAGGTGATGCCGGCGATCCGCGGAATTGGCATCGCGCAGGAGAACGACAGCGTCCTTTCCGACCGGGCGAGCCAGGGGCGCGGACTGCTCGCGGCCCTGCGCGCCGCCTCCGCCAGCCCCGCCCCTGCGGAGCCCGACATCGCCTTCGTCGTCAGCAACTCCAACGGCGAACGCTACAGCGGCCTCGAGCAGTTGATCGCGCGTTCGCGGTTCTACCAGACGCGTCGGGAAATCCTGGCCACCTGCTATCCGGCGATGACCATCGGCGACATCGGCGCGGCGAGCGGGGCGCTGGCGCTGCTGATCGCGTCCGACAGCCTCACCCGGAACTATGCCCCCGGGCCGGTCGCCATGTGCGAAGTCGCATCCGAGGGCGGGATGCGGGCCGCCGCGGCTGTTCTCGGCATGCGCCGCGCGGCGTAGCCGCCGAACGATCCGGAACTACAGCCAGGCGGGATACGCGCGCGTCCGGCGCCAGTTCGCCAGCATCAGTTCCGGTTCGCGCAGCGCTGCCCGCATCGCGTCCAGCCGTTGCCGGCGCATCGACAGGAACGGCTTCTCGGACTCGCGATCCTTGCGTTCTTTCCACCAGATCTCGACCCAGTCGGCCGAGGGAAGCTCGGTTTCCTCCCGGTCCGCGAAAGTGGGCCCGAGCGCCGAGGGATCCGAGATGAAGGCCGCCGTATCGCCGAAATCGATGGCGAAAAGGTCGCGCAGCGCATCTCCCGCGGGGACGATCAAGTCCTTGTCCCGCATCTTGTCGATCAGCCACGGCATGATCGCGGTGTCCCCGAGCAGGCCGATCGAGGCAACCGCGTCGACGCGGGAAAGCGGTTGCTCCAGCCGCGACTGGAGCCAGCGTTTGGCTTCTGCCGCAGGCGTCGCCAACAGCCGGATCTCCATCGCCCTGCGGGCAAGTTCCGGCAGGGTGAGAACGATCCGGTCCAGCACCGGTCGCGCGGCGGCGGCGTCGCCGAGCAGGCAGCATGCAGCCGCGGCTTCCAACCGCTCGATTGGGTCGTCCCTGCCGAGCGCGGCGATGACGAGCGGAAGGTGTTCCCGTCGCTTCAATCGTCCTGCGAGCTTCAGCGCCCGGATGCGTACGCCGGCATCGTCGTCGCTCAGGCAATCCCCCAGCGTGGGTCCAGCATCGACGCGATGATGCCAGAGCGCAGCGAGGCCGATGCACCGGCGGAGCGGGTCGCGCGATCTTACCCAGTCGGCGACGAAGGGGCGGAGCGCCTCGCGCGGCGCCCGGGCGACCGCGCCCGACAACGCCTCGACCGCGTCCCGGCCAAGCGGCTCGGTGAGATCGAGCGCCTCGGCGACCGCCTCTACCGACCCGGACCGCATGGCCAGCACGCCGATGACGAAGGTCTCGCCGGGTTCGGCATAGTCGGCGAAGCGAGCCTTGGCGAGTTCCCATCCCACCAGCCCCGCCGCCTCCAACCCCTCGACGTTCGCCTCCAGGCGCTGGTCGATCCGGCCGATCCCGGTGTCGTCGAGCAGATGCCCGTCGATCGCATGCCGGCGGCGAAGCCACAGGAACGCTGCTTCTTCCGCGTGCTGCGCGACGATGGCTGGGATGGTGGCTACGCGCAGCATACGCGCTCTCAGTTCAGGTGGACCGACCCGCCGCGCACGCGATTTGGGCCGCTCGCCTGGCTGCTCACCTGCACGCCCCGGATACTGATCCGGCCGTCCTTCTCCAGGATGATCGAAGCGAGCCCGCATCGAAGTTCGATGCGCTTGTCGGCGGTGATGACGACGCGTTCGTCGTCACGCCTGACCTCGGCGACGGCTCCGCCCTTGAGCGGCGCGACGACCCGCCCCACCACCAGCGGCCGCTTGGGGTCGCCGTTCTCGAACAGCAGAGCGACCTCGTTGCCGACGGCGGAGCTGTCCAGTTCCGCCAGGCTTCGGGCTGGGATCGCGACCTCTTCCGGATTGCCCATGAAGACGACGAGCGGGTTGCCGCCGTCGAAACCGATCACCAGGCCGATGACGACGCCGTCGATCCTGTCCTGCGGCTTGGCTTCCCTCGCCTTAGTTTTCATGGATCTTGCTCCCCTTGATGATGACGTCGCTGCTGGCCTTGATGTTGATCTTGCCGCTGCCGGAGACGGAGATGTCCTTGCCCTTGATGGTGATCGTCCCGTCCTTCTTCATCGAGATGGAGGCGCTGCCGCACTTGAGGGTGATAGAGTCCTTCGCCTCCAGCACATAGTTCTTGCCCACGGTCAGGCTGGCGTCTTCGCCGACATTGACCGCGCTTGCCTTGGCCACCTTCATGGCATGGGCGCCGCCGATCGTCGTCGCATCGTCCTTGCCGATCTGGATGCTCCGTGCCTCTGCGACGGCGAACGACTGGTTGGCGCCGATGTTGATCGTCTGGTCCTTGCCGACCGACACCGTGTCGCTTCCGCCGACATTGTGCGTCTGATTGCTGCCGACGGTCACTTCACGCGATGCGCCGACCGTGATCGCCTGGGACGCGCCGACGGTCTGGGTCTCGCTGGCGCCGACCGAAGCGATGCGCGCCGCGCCGATCGTGATCGTCTGCACCGCGCCGATCGTCTGAGTCTGGTTGATCCCTATCGTTTCCGTCGAGTTCATCATGACCGCGATGGTCTCATTCTTCGCAACGGTCAGTGACCGGTTGCCTCCCACCGTCTCGGTATCGTTGTTGCCGATCGTTCCCGTCCGGTTGTTGCCGACCAGCAGCGTCTTGTTGTTGCCGACGTCCTCGTCGAGGTTGACCCCCACCGAGTGCTTCGCGTTGTTGTCGATGCGGTCGGACTGGTCGTGCTGAACCAGCTTGTCGCGATCGTTCTTGATCAGCAGCTTGTGGTCCTTTTGCGCCTGGAAGTAGACCTCCTCGGCGCCGGCCTTGTCCTCGAAGCGCAGTTCGTTCCATCCGCCGCCGCCTAGCGACGAGTTCGACTTCCATCCCGACATCGTCGCGCTGCCGGGCAGCGAGTAGGGCGGCATCTGCGAGGCGTTGTAGACGCGGCCGGTGATGATTGGCCGGTCGGGATCGCCCTCCACGAATTCAACGATCACCTCCTGGCCGATCCGCGGTATCTGGATGAAGCCCCAGCCGCTGCCGGCCCAGGTCTGCGACACGCGCACGAAACAGGAGCTGTTCTGGTCGCGTTTTCCCAGGCGGTCCCAGTGGAACTGCACCTTCACCCGGGCATACTCGTCGGTGAAGATCTCCTGGCCCGAGGGACCCACCACCGTCGCCGTCTGCGGTCCGCGCATGACCGGCCGCGGCGTCACGCGGGGCGGACGGTAGGTGATCGATGTCGGCGCGACGCCGAGCACCACCGTGTAGGATTCGCCCTCGGGAGCTTCGATGCCGGCGATGAAGCCGGGATCGAACATCCGATACTGCGCGCTGACGACCATGTACTCCTGATTCTGGTCGTCGCGGGGGAAGCTCTCCAGCTTGAACGTGCAGCCCGGAAACAGCCCCCGGGCGTGCCCGACGGCCGAGATGCGCTTGTGCGGCGCCTGCAACTCCTGGCGACGGATCGAGGCGATCGTTTCGCCACGGCCGCTATCGAGATGCGCGCCGGGCTGATGATACTGCTCGCCGGCCGCCTCCTTGTGGGAGAATGGCTGCGTCGACTGCGCCATGAGGTCGGCGCCGGGCTTCTTGAAGTCGAAATCGGTGTGGACATAGGCGCCCGACTGGACCGACACCAGATATGCCCACTCGACGATGTACTCCTTGTCGCGCCGGTTTCCGAGGCCCCCGAAATTGAACTCGACGGTCTCGTAGCCGGGCGCCGGCTTCAGCTTGCTCATCGCGTCGGTGAGCACCAGCGTATGCGTGGCGTCTCCGTGCTCGAAGAAGTACATGATGCCTTCGTGCTCGAGCAGGCGCTGGACGAAATTCAGATCGCTCTCGTCGTACTGTACGCAGTACTCCCTCTCCGGATAGCTCGACTGAAGCCGCTTCTCGAACTTCGCATCGGGGTATTTCGAGAAGATCTCCTCGACGATCTCGATCACCGTCTTCTTCTGGAATATCCGGCAGTCGGTCGTGTTGGAAAGGAACCAGAGCCACGGCCGGACGATCGCCTCGTAGCGCGCGAGTTCCTCCTCGATCCGCGTCAGCCGGAAATCGGAGCAGAGGCCGCTGAACCATCGCTTGGGCTCGCCTTCCCCCTCGATCGATATGACCTGGCCCAGCATCTTCATCGGGTCGATGCCGATGTCGGTGCTGACGAACGAGATCGTATAGGAAAAGCAGGAGCTGACTTCGTCACGCCCCTCGAGACGGGTGAAGATCAAGGAATCGCCAGCAGGTGTCCTGGCGACGGCACTACGATCAGCTGCCATGACGACTCTCCACCGCCGGAGCGATATGCGTAGGCCAACCTAGCATAGGAATCAGTGCGGCCAGCAAGCGTTCAACCCAAGGTTCTGGAATCCGTTGTCCCGGAGTTGATGCAGGCGATACAATGCCCCCGCCTTAAACCACCCTGTTGCGATGCCCCGATGGAAATCGTTCTGACGGTCGAGAACGCCGAAGCGCTGCCGAGCGCTGCTCCGGCCACTTTCACGGCCAGGGGGCGCAGCTTCCTGATCGGCCGCGAGGACGGCGATTGGACCTTGCCGGACCCGGACATGTTCATCTCCGGCTGTCATTGCCAGATCAGGTTCGAGCCCTCGGTCGGCTTCTGGCTCGAGGACGTTTCCCGCAACGGGACGTTCCTCAATGGCTCGACCGACAGGTTGAGCCTGCCCCATCTCATCCGGTCGGGCGACAGGTTCCGGATCGGCCGCTACATCGTCAGCGCGACGGTCGCTGAAGCAGAGGTCCGGCCCGTCCAGGTTTCGGCGGCCAAACCCGCCTCACCGGATCCGTTCTTCACCCACACTGGCGAGGAGGGCGGTTCCTCGACGCCGTTGTCTGGTCTCCAGCCCGATCCCGTCCAGCCGGAAGCCAGACGTCAAACGGACGCGATCCAGTCGGGACGGCGGGTTCTCACCCCCGCGGCTCCGGGTGGCCCGGGTAGCGCCGCCAGCATCCTTGCCGACATCGCGGTTGGCGCCGGTATCTCCCCGGAGGTCTTCCGGGGTCGCGACACGCGCGAACTGGCGACCGAGATCGGCTCGGTTCTGAGGCTCGTGGTCGAGGAGCTCTCCACCATGCTGAAGGCCCGCGCCGCGGCGAAGATGATGACGAAGACCGGCCATCAGACGATGATCAGCAGCGCCGGGAACAATCCGCTCAAATTCGTCCCAGGCGCCGAGGAAATGCTGGAAAAGATGTTCACCCGCCGCAGTTCGGGCTACCTCGACGCGAAGGGGAGCTTCGAGGAGGCGTTCCGCGATCTCAAGACTCACGAGGTGGCGACCTATGCCGCCATGCAGGCGGCGCTGTCGCGGCTCATGGAGGAACTGTCGCCCGAAACGATCGAAAAGCGGGTTCCGCCGTCGTCCTTCGGCTCGCGGCGCGGGCGCTCATGGGACGCTTTCGTCAAGACCTGGGAGGCCAGGGAGCAGGCGCATGAGAACGGCATGCTCGATGTCTTCCTGGCCTATTTCAGCGAGAGCTATGCCTCCGTGTCGAAGCAACGAAAATAGCGCCGGCCGCGCGAACGCCATCAATTCGCTCGCATTGTTCTGATGTCGTGTCGGAGAAGCGCAACCTTTGCTAGAGTGGCAAGGCAAGTGCTGTCCCACCAAGGCGGGCGTGATGACGAGGTCGAAGGACGACCCTTTCAGCTCGGATGACAAGTCGCCGTCCAGTATCGGCGCGGGCGACTGGTCGGATCGCACGCAGATCAAGCCTGTCGCCCGCGGCGCCGCGACGGTCTTCGACCCGGGCATCGCGGCTCGGCCGCCGAAGGGCGTGAACGCCGGCAAGACCATGGTCGCCGACCGCCGCAGGTCGACGCCCCCGGCATCCGCTGCTGCCCGGCTTCCTTCGCAGGCCCAGCTGTTCGACGCCGCACGCCGTGCCCGCCACCCGACCGCGAACCCGATCCTCTCGGCGGCCGCGCCGGTCTTCATGGCGCTCGGCCACCTGCAACTCGCGTCGATCGATCTCGATCAGGACGCGCTGGCGGACGACCTCGCCAGCATGGTGGAAACCTTCGAACGGGCAATCAGCCTGTCCCGCGTCGGCGAGGCGGACATGCGCATGGCCGGCTACGCCATCTGCGAGACGATTGACGACATCGTTGCCGAGCTTCCCGGCTTCAGCCGCGAGTCCTGGCTCCCTCGGGGCATGCTGGCGCGTCACTACGATCCGGGCTCGGCGGGTCGAGGCTTCTTCGTGGCGCTCAACCAGTTGCTTGCCGAACCGTCCGGTCATGCCGACATCCTGGAGCTGATGCACGCCTGCATCGCGTTGGGCTACAAGGGGCAGTACCGCGGGACCGGCGAAACCGAACTCGGGCAAGTCCGCCGGGACGTCTATGAGACCCTGCGCCACTTCAAGCCCAGGCCTGCCGTCGAACTTTCCTCCCAATGGCGCGGCCAGGACGTGAAAGCGTCCGGGCCTGGCCGAGGAGTACCGATCTGGGTGATCGCCGCGGCGGCGATAGCGATCGCCGCCGGCGTGTTCTTCGAGCTGAGAAGTGTGGTGACGGACGATGGGGAGGCCGTCGCGGCGGAGTTGCTGGCGCTCAGCCGTTTCGACCCGGTCCGTATCGAGCACGCGGCCTTCATGTCGCCGATCGTCGAAGAAGCGGAACCCGAGCCGGTCGCAGCGCCGCCGCCACCACCGCCTGCCGATCCCCAGCTGGAACGGCTTCGTATCGCCCTCGCGAACGAAATCGCCGGGGGCGCGGTGGAGGTCGCCGTCAAGGGCGACGTCATTGTCATCGAAATCGGCAATGCGCGGATGTTCGAGCCGGGACGCGCACGCCTGAAACCGGAATTCCAGGCATTGGCCGGCCCCCTCGGCAAGGCCGTCGGCGCTGAACGCGGTCCGATCAGGATCGTCGGCCATACAGACAGCGAAAAGCCCGGAAGACGCAGCGCGTTCAAGTCGAACTACGACCTCTCGGTCGCGCGGGCGGAGGCGGTGAAACAGGCGCTTGCCGCGGCGATTCCGGAAAAGGATGGCGTCGTCGCCGAAGGCAGGGGCGAGGACGAGCCGATCGCCGACAACGCGACGTCGGAAGGGCGGGCCATGAACCGTCGCGTGGAACTGCTCATCACGCGCGAGGCCGAGCTTTGACGCGGTCCTCGCCAACGGCACAGGCAGTCCATCCCGCATGATCTGGTTGATGCGGCTATTCGGCTTGCTTGCGCTTGGCGGGTTCGCCGCGGCGGTATGGTATGCCGGGCCGCTGATCAGCTTCGACGGACAGCCGGTGCTGGAACCGGAGCTCGTTCGACTTGCGATCATCGGGACGGCGACGGCGCTCGTGGCCGCCTATTATGGCGTCAGGTATCTTCGCGCCCGCTCGGCGCAGAGGAAGCTGGAGGCCGTACTGGCGCAGGGTGGCGTGGATGAAAGCGACGCGTCCGAGCTCGAAGCCCGCATGGCGGACGCCGTCACGACACTGAAGCGCGTCACGGGTCGCCGATCCTACCTCTATGAACTGCCCTGGTATGTGATCATCGGCCCGCCCGGAGCCGGCAAGACCACGGCTCTGGTCAATTCGGGCCTCAATTTCCCCCTCGCCGGTTCCGGCGTCGCGCAGCCCGTCTCGGGCGTTGGCGGCACGCGCTACTGCGACTGGTGGTTCACGGACGAGGCGGTGCTGATCGACACGGCGGGCCGCTACACCACACAGGATTCGGACCAGCGGCGCGACAGCAGGAGCTGGCTCGCATTCCTATCGACGCTGAAGCGCTACCGGCCGACCCAGCCCCTCAACGGCGTCATCCTGGCCTTCAGCATCCAGGATCTCATCACCCTCGACGGGCATGAACTCGGCGCCCATGTGAGCGAGATCCGCAACCGGCTCCGCGAGATTCACGAGACGCTCAAGGTCGAGTTCCCGGTCTACGTGCTGTTCACGAAGGCCGATCTCGCGAACGGGTTCGCCGAGTTCTTCGGCGACCTGGACGAAGGAGCACGGCGCCAGATCTGGGGCGCCACGTTCGCCTCGGGTGAAGTCCTCCAGCATGCGTCAGTCCTGTTCGACACGTTGTCCCTACGGCTGTCGGAGGAAACGACCGACCGGCTGGCCGAAGCGGACAGCCTTCAGGCCCGCAATGCGATCTTCGGCTTCGCGTCGCAGTTCGATGGGCTGAAGGAACCCATCCTCAACTTCCTGAAGGGCGTTTTCGAGCCGGCCCGCCCGCCGGTGCCCGCTATCCTGCGAGGTTTCTACTTCTCGTCCGGAACCCAGGAAGGCACGCCGATCGACCGGTTCCTGGGCACGCTCGGCCGCGCCTTCGGCGGCAACGGTGGGGTTCAACTCTCGGGGGCAGGCAAGAGCTTCTTCCTGCACGACCTCCTGGCGAAGGTCGTTTTCGGCGAATCCGGTCTGGTCTCCTCCGATCCCGCCGTCATCCGGCGTACGCAGGCGCTGCGATATGCAAGCATGGGCGCGATCGCCGCCGCCGCGCTTGCATTTCTCGCATTCGCAGGCTCGAGCTTTCTGGCCAACCGCGAGCTGGTATCTTCCACGGGTCTCGCGGTCGAGCAGTACCGATCGAGCGCCGGGCCGCTGCTCGCTACCCCCACCATCACCGAAACCGACTTCGAAACGATCATCGGCGCACTGGACGACATTCGCGGACTGCCCGCCGGCTATGATAACCGCAGTCCGGCATCGGCGTTGGAGGAGAGCTTCCGGCTCGGCCAGCGCGACCGCCTGGTGTCGGCGTCGGAGCACACCTATCGCGCCGCGCTGGAGCGGCTGTTCCGGCCGCGCCTGCTCCTCTATCTCGAGCGCACCATCGAGAGGGAAAAGGCGAACGCGCTTGCCATGTACGAACCGCTGAGGGTCTATCTGACGCTCGGCGGCAAGTCGCCGCGGAGCAACGACGAACTCGTCGTCTCCTGGTTCGCGCGGGAATGGCAGACCCTCTACCCCGGCGCCCAGAACCGCACCGGGCGTGAGCAGCTCGAACTTCACCTGCGGGCCATGCTGTCGCTGGACGACGCGATGGAGGCGGCCTACGACCTCAATCAGCCCCTCATCGAAGGCGCGCAACGCTCCCTCGGCCAGCTTACTCTGGCGGAACGAGCGGCGGCGATGATGGGTTCGTCCCGATATGCGGCGGACCGTTACGATTTCGGCTTCGGCCAGCGCGCCGGCAGCGAGGCTCCGGTCGTCCTCGAAACCCTCGGTGGAGGCAACATAGGCGGGCTGCGGGTCGCCGGGCTCTACACCTATGCCGGGTTCAAGGACGTGTTCCTCGCGCAACTGTCCCAGCTGTCGCGGCGACTGGTCGAGGAAACCTGGGTGATGGGCTCCGGCGGCGGACAGGTCGACCTCGAGACGGAACTTCTTCTGGTCGGTCCGGAACTGGTCGACGCTTACGGCAAGGAGTTCGTTGCCGCCTGGAACAAGGATCTCGACAGGCTCAAGTTCAAGCCGATGGCGGACGACAGCCCGGATTATCTGGTGCTCTCGGCGGCCGCCAATGCCGAGTCGCCGATCGTGAAACTGATGGAGGCGATCGCGGCGGAAACCGCGCTGACGCACGCAGCCCGCGCGCTCGCCGAGACGGATGAAGTCGAGACCGTCGCCGACGGGCTGCGCAAGATTGGGATCGTCCTGCCGGGGGGGAAATCGCAAAGCCGCGCCGGCGCGACGGACCTGTCGGTCGGCCGCAATCCCGGCGCCGCCATCGAGGCCCAGTTCCGGCCCTATCAGGAGATCATGGCCGGTCAGCCGGGACGCCGGCCGATCGATTCGCTTTCCCGGAACTTCCGCGACATCTACCAAAGCTTCGTCGTGGCCGCCTCCGCCACGACGCAGTCCGAGCGGATCGACCCCAACCTGCAGCTACAGATATCCAACCTGCGCACCAATGCGTCGCGCCTGCCCCGTGCGCTTGCGCGGATGGTCGGCGCGGTCGCCGACGAGCTGGAGGGTGGCGTCGCCGAGGCCTCGACCGGGCAGCTTGCCCAGATGCTGACCGAGACGGTGACCGGAGCCTGCGATGCGGCGATCACCGACCGCTATCCGTTCAGTGTCGGGGCCACGCAGGATGTCTCGCTCGCCGATTTCTCGAATCTCTTCGCCCCCGGCGGCCTGATCGACCGGTTCTTCGCCCAGAACCTGTCGGTGCTCGCGGATACGAGCGGCTCCACCTGGCAGTGGCGCCAGGATACCAGGCTCGGGCGGGAGCTCTCGCAGGAGACCCTGCGTAGTTTCCAGCGCGCCGCCGAAATCCGCGACGCCTTCTTCTCCGGATCGCAGGCCAATCCCGCTGTCACCCTCACGATCACGCCCTTCTCCCTCCACGGGGACGCCGACGTCGCCAGCCTGGAAGCGGCGGGACAGGTCATCCAGAGCTATCAGACCGGAAACAGCACGAGCCAACTCATCTGGCCGGGCGATGCCAGCGGAACGGCACGGCTGACCTTGTCGCCGGAACTGCCCGGCCGCGAGTCGGCCATCGGCTTCGAAGGCGCGTGGGCGCTGAAGCGGCTCTTCGAGCAGGCGGATTTCAAGACCAACGGGGACAGGCTCGAGATGCGTTTCCTGATCGGCGGCCGGGACGTCGCCTACATGATCGCGACCGATCGCGGACGCGAGCCGCTGGGCGGCAACGCACTCTCTTCCTTCAGGTGCCCGCGTGACCTCTGAGCGCCCCCGTCGCCTCCAGCACCCGTTTTCCGGACGATCTGCCCCGAAAAAGCCGCCGGAGCCCGGGATTGATATGCCTATACTCTCTGGGGCGAGGCTGTGGCAGACTATCCTGCGCATCATTGGGATCATGCGTTGCGGAGAAGTATGGTGAGCGCATCGCAGCCTGCGAACGACCTCAGCTTGCCGTTTGAAAGCTATGGCGTCAGTCATCCCGGCTGCGTCCGCGACGAAAACGAGGACAACTACCTCATCGAGCCCCGCAGCGGTCTGTGGGTCGTCGCCGACGGCATGGGCGGCCACGAGGCAGGACGATTCGCCTCCGAGACGATCGTCAACCACCTCGCCACGATCGGCGTCGCGCATTCGGCGGCGGAACTGCGCGCGCATTTCGAGGATCGTCTCGTCAAGGCGCATGACGAGATCCGCGACCTCTCGCGCCGCCGCGGCGTCACGATCGGGTCGACCGTCGCGGCATTGCTGGCGATGGACGGGCGCTTCGCCTGCCTGTGGTCGGGCGACAGCCGGGTCTACCTCATCCGCGACGGGGTGATTTCGCAGCTGTCGCGGGACCATACCGAAGTCCAGGATTTGCTGGATCGCGGCATGATCACACCGGCCGAGGCCAGCAACTGGCCGCGCCGGAACGTGATCACCCGCGCCGTCGGCGTCGGCGAGGACATCGTCATCGACTTCCAGCAGGGCGAGTTGCGCCCGGACGATGTCTTCGTGCTCAACTCGGACGGCCTCACCGCCCATGTCAGCGACGCGGAGATCGAGCAGGCGGTGAACGCCGGCGGCCCCCAGGGCGGGTGCGACCAGCTCTTGGCGATGGTGTTGAGGCGAGGTGGGACGGACAACGTGACGATCGTCGCGGTGCGCGTTCTGGCCGGGTTGTGAACGGACTTCTGAAGGGTCGGATTCCGTGAGAAAGAACTGAGTCTTATGGCAATGGAAGACGACAAGACGAGGATAACGCCCGAGGTCGCGTCAACTGGACAGGGGACCCAGTTGAGCGGCATCTACGAGCTGGACGAGCGCATCGCGTCGGGTGGGATGGGCGAGGTCTATCGCGGCCACAACATCCAGACGGGCGACAAGGTGGCGATCAAGATCGTGCTGCCCGAGTTCGCGCGCGACCAGACGATTCTGGCCCTCTTCCGCAAGGAAGCGTCGATCCTCAACCACCTCTCGCACGACGCGATCGTGCGATATCATGTCTTCACCATCGATGCGGGCATACAGCGTCCGTACCTCGCGATGGAGTTCGTCGACGGCGACGCGCTGTTCGACATCATCAAGCGCGGACCCATGTCGATGGAGGAGGTCCGCCGCCTCTGCCATCGGCTGGCGCTCGGGCTTAGGGCTGTGCACGAGGCTGGTGCGGTGCACCGCGACCTGTCCCCGGACAACATCATCCTGCCCGGCGGTCGGGTCGAAAGGGCAAAGATCATCGATTTCGGCATCGCCCGCTCCTCCCATGTCGGCGGCGAAACGCTGATCGGCGGCAAGTTCGCCGGCAAGTACAACTATGTGTCACCGGAACAGCTCGGTCTGAACGGCGGCGAGGTCAGCGACAAGTCGGATATCTACAGCCTCGGCCTGGTCATGGCCGCGGCCCTTTTGGGCAAGCCTCTGGAGATGAGCGGCTCGCAGCTCGACATCGTCGAGAAGCGGCGCACCGTACCGGACCTGAGCGAGATCGACCCGGCGTTCCGTCCGGTCATCGAAGGCATGCTGCAGCCCGATCCGCACGACAGGCCATCAAGCGCTGAGCTTGCGGATATGACGAGCCCGGTCGCCTTCGGCGAGGCGGGCTCGCAGACGTCCGTCGCCATGGGCGACAAGGGCCGGGAGGATCGGTCTTCGCAGTTCGTCCCGCACCGGCCGGCCCAGTTCGAACGCGCGCGCCCGGCCGCTCCTCCCCCGCGACCCGCACCCGGCCCGAAGGCTCCCGTGGCTACGGGCAGGCTTCGCAATCTCGCCATCGGTGGGGCTGCCGCGGTCCTCGTCCTCGCCGGCATCGGCGCCTACGCCGGAGGCCTCTTCTCGTCCGCGACCACCGAAACGGCGGACGTGAAGGCCAGGACCGATCTGGCCCCTGCCCCGGAACCGGCCGAGCCGGTGGCGGAAGACGAGGCGGCTCCGCCCGCTCCCGCCGAAGAGGTCGCGAGCGCCGCACCGGATTCACCCGCCGAAACGGTTGCGCCCGCGGAGGACGCACCGCCGGCGGTCGCCGGGCAGCCGGAGCCGGACGCCCCTGCGGAGACGGATGTGGCGGCGGCGATGCCCGTTCCGGAGCCTGAGGCTCCACCCACCGTCGATCCCGTTGAGGTCGTCGACTGGGTCAACACATATGACGCCGGGGCGTGCTTCCATGCGTCGACCACCGCGACGCCCGACTCGATCACCATCGACGGCTACGGTGCGTCGGTCGACGCCTTCGACAGGATGGCAGCCGCGGTGCAGTCGGAATTCGGGCTTGCGCCGCAACTCAACATTCGCGCCATCGAACCGGCCCAGTGCGCCGTGCCTGCCTTTGCCGGGGATGCCAGCGCTGGCGCTACGCCGACGCTGGCGCTCGAACAGACCGCGATCCGGGACGGCACGCCGGTGGTCGGGACGCTCACCACCGCGGGCGACGGGGACGCAAGCGTGTTCCTGGTCGATCACAAGGGCATGGTGTTCAACCTGACCGAGCGCTTCGACCTGCGCAAGCCAAGCGTCGATTTCAGCATCCCGCTCGGCCTGGGCGGCGCGGACAAGGCAACCGGACGCGCCCTGCCGCAAATGCTCGTGGCCGTCTCCGGCACAAGGGGCATCGGTGCGGCGAACTTCACGCGTCCGGTTCCCGCCGATCAGCTGTTCCAGGCGATGACGGAGGAATTCCAAGCCCAGGGACGCTCCGCCAAGGTCGCGGTTCAGGTCTTCGAACTCGGCGGCTGACATGCGCGGACGGGACGTTCGCAAATCCGTGCTGCCGGGGATCGATAGTCCCGTGTGGATCGCGGCGGCGTTCGCGCTGCTCGCCTGCCTTTGGACCAATTCCGCGCGCGCGGAGTTCACCGTCTGCAACCAGACACTGGACGTCGTCAACCTGGCGGTCGGCCAGGAAGTCGACCAGGCGTTCCAGACCGACGGGTGGTGGACGATCGGCGCCAACCAATGCGTCGACGTCATTCGCGAGGAACTGTCGAACCGCTACGTCTACCTCTACGCGACCGATGTGTTCGGCAATGTCATGCTCGAAGGGTCGACGGACATGTGCGTCGAGAAGCGTCGCTTCACGATCCGGGGCCTCCACCAGTGCTGGCAGCGGGGCCACATCCAGGCCCGGTTCGTCGAGGTCGACACGCTGGAACAGCTGCGCTGGACTTTCTTCCTGACCGGACAGGACCGGTGACCCACCAGATCGACGCCAGCTTCAGGCAGCGCAAGCAGTCCTTTGCCGCCTGGCGCCGGCGCGGCCGTCTGAGGCGGCTGGGAGCAGCCGCCGGCGTCGCCGTCGTGCTTGCGCTGGCCGTCGGCGCCTACAGCGTATCCGATCTGTGGCTGCCCCGGGACGACCTGGACGAGGAGTTGCAGGCGACGGAACTCGCCGGCCTGTCCGAGGACGCGCCGGCCTACATCCCCGCGATCGTCGATCTTGCCGGCGACCCGCTATGGATCACGCTCGATCGGGACCCGGGATCCCAGTCGAAGGTCAAGCTGATCGACCGGCCGGCCGATCTCGACGGCCAGGTTCCCGCCAAGCTCGAAGTGCTTTCCGACGAGATGCTCAGCTCCAGCGAGCAGTTCATGACCACCATTCCGTCGAGCCAGGAGGACTTCGCTTTCTTCCAGGCACAGCGGGCCGGCGGGATGCCGGCCGAAGATCCGGGAGGAATGGCGGCGGACGATCATTCCGATCTCGACGGCGACGCCATATCGAGCGCGCCGGAACTTCTTGCCGCCGGCGCCGGCGAAACGGTGGACGATGTCGGCGCCGGATGGGACGAACTCGCGGAGATCGATGACGCAGGACCCACGCAGTTCCAGAAAACACGGATCGAGGACACCACCACCGTCGCGACGGTCATATCGGAATCTCACCGCTACGAGCCGACCGAAGACACTTTTGTCCGCATCCTCGGCACGCGTGCGCTGGAAAGCGTGGTGCTCGAGGCCGGATTCGAACCGGCGGAGGCGAAACTCGCGAACGAATCCTTGGCCTCCGTCTTCAACCGGAGCCAGCTCGAAGAAGGGTTTGTCGTGGCGCTGCGCGGCTTCCGGGCGCAGCGCGGCGCCAGGTCCTCCCTCATGCAGGTGTCGGTCTACACCAGGAACACCTATGTCGGCACCTTGGCGCGCGGCGAAGCCGATGGCTTCGAGGCCGGCGCCGATCCTTGGGTCCCCAACGACCTCTTCAACTACTCCGGTCTGGCCGTGGCGACCGGGGAACGCCAGTACCGCCTGCTGGACGCGATCTATTCGACCGGGGTCCGCAACAGCGTGCCGGCCGGCGTCGTCGGCGAAGCCATCGTCCATCTGTCGCGGACCAACGACCTCAACCTGTTCGCCGACAAGAGCGACCGCCTGACCTTGATCTACTCGCAGGAGGCCCGGGGCAGCGGCGAATCCGCCGGGCGCGTCCTCTACGTCGCGGTCCAGGGCTCTGGCCGGAGCCTGGAATGCTACGTGTTCCAGCAGCCCGACGGAACGTTCGGCTGCTCCGGTGAGGCTGTCGGCGCCGTCGCGGCGAGCACCGGCATCGCCACACCGGTCAATGGCGTGCTGACCTCGACGTTCGGGCCGCGTAAGCACCCGATCCTGAAGACCGTTCGCCTTCACAAGGGTGTCGACTGGAAGGCCCCGACCGGCACCCCCATCCTCGCCGCCTTCGACGGCGAGATCGCCTATCGGGGCGACGGCAAGGGGTACGGCAACCTCATCAAGATGACCCACGCCGGCGGCCGCGAGACGCGCTACGCCCACATGCAGCGC
Source organism: Rhizobiaceae bacterium (assembly GCA_050184585.1). Lineage (GTDB taxonomy): Bacteria > Pseudomonadota > Alphaproteobacteria > Rhizobiales > Rhizobiaceae > JBFXAF01. Next base: position 249,381 of record JBFXAF010000002.1, read on the forward strand.
TTCGCCGACGAGGTCGGCCTCGGCGCCACGGTGAAGGCCGGCACGGTCATCGGCTATGTCGGAACGACCGGACTCTCGACCGGACCGCATCTCCATTTCGAGGTCTACATCAACGGCGAGCCCGTTGATCCGCTGGTGAATCTCGTCGCCACCGTGGCCGTCGCCGCCGCACCTGAGATCGTGGTGCCCGCGATCGCCATGTCGTCCGACGAGCAGGCTGTCGAGATCTTGACCAACCGCATCATCCACGTCGAAAGCGGTGGAAAGGCGACGGCGAAGAATCCGCTGTCTTCCGCCACGGGGCTCGGACAGTTCATCTCCAGCACCTGGCTGCGCATGATGCGGACCTACCGGCCCGACCTTGCGCGATCCATGTCGGAGAAGGATCTGCTCGCCCTGCGGTTCGATCCGACGATTTCCAGGGAGATGGTGAAGAACCTGGCCCGCGAGGGCGAGGCTTATCTCAAGGGACGCGGCCACGGCATCACGGCCGGACGCCTCTATCTTTGCCATTTCCTGGGAATGGAAGGCGCGCATGTCGTGCTGGCCGCGCCACGTTCGAACACGCTCGTCAGCCTTCTGGGAGCAGGGGTCATCAAGGCCAATCCGTTCCTGACCGGCAAGGACGCCGGCTATGTGATCGAGTGGGCGGAGCGGAAGATGCGGAGCCACAAGGGAACGGCGGTCGTGACCACCTCGCCGTCGGCGCCCCCCGCGGCGCCTCCCGTCGTGGTCCAGCTGTCGCCGGAATTCGAGAAGTACAGGACCTCGATCGGGGGCATTCTGAAGGTGATCGCCCCCGCGACCTAGGGTGTTTCCTGTGCTGCTGCGTTGAGCCGGAGAACGGCGTCACTGGCAGTCGTTCTTGGCCCACATCCCCAAGGCCACCTTGAACCGCTCACCCAATGGGTGAGGCAGGCGCAGCACCGCAATGTCGGTGTTGGCATAGACCTTGGCCTGCTCGCAGAGCCGCTCCTTGGTCCACTGGTGACAGGCGCTGCAATGGTTGTCCCAGACCTTGGTTTCCAGCCCCTCGACCGGACTGAAGAGCGGCTTGCCCTGGATCAGCATCGAGATGCTCTTGCCGTCGATCGCCGGATCGCCGAACTGGATCGGGATGTCGAAGAAAATCGGCGAATTGCTCGCGAGCTCGGGTATCTTGGCCCGGAGCGCCTCCAGCGCAGCCTGATCCTGCGGCGGCGGCGCGACCGCGGCAGCCTGTCCATCGGCGGGCTGGTCGGCCTCGCCGACGATCAGCGGCGCGTTCATGTCGACGGTGCGCAGAACCACGTCGGAAGCCAGGGAACTGACGACCCAGGGCTTCTGCTTGTTGCCCGTGACCTGCGCGATCTCGCCCTCGATCTGGGCAAGCGCGTCCGCGATCGTCGCGTTCGCCGTTCCAAGATGCGCAAGAAGCGCGCCCGAAAAGGGCGAGTGCGTTCCAACGATCTCTTCGACGACCTGGTTCGGGCCGGCGGCCATGGCGACCAGGCCGCCATTTCCTCCCTTCGGAGCTTCCACTTCGGCCAGGCCGAGCAGCGCGTTCCCGCCCGACGCAGAGAGCTTGTCGGCGAGCGGGTTGGCGAGCGAGGCGTCGATGAACACCAGCCGCGAGTTCGTGTCGCGCGACATCTGCCTCAGCACCAGCTCCAGCCGGATTGCCTCGAAATCCAGCGAGGTCTCGTCTTCGACCGCCGCATTGACCGGGATCAGGTAGTTCTCGCCGTCGAGTTGGAGCGCATGCCCGGCATAGTAGAACAGGGCGATGTCGGCGCCACGGACCTCCCTGCCGAAGCGCGCAACCAGGGCCTCGCTCTCGGCGGTGGTCAGGTCGAAGCCTGTGATGACCTCGAAATCGAGTTCCCGCAGCCGGTTCGCGATCGCCTCTCCGTCGCGAACCGGATTGAGCAGTCGAGGGGTGTGCTGATAGGCGGCGTTGGCCAGCACCAAAGCCACGCGCTTCTCCTGCGCGACCGCCTGCTGGCTTGCGAGGCCAGTCGCGCTCAGGAACAGGACGAGAAACGCAGCGCGCGACGCTTCGTATAGCCAGCCCACCGCATACCTCTCGTCAGTTGACCGCTCTTACGACCGAAAACTCGATGCGCCGGTTCAAGGCCTTGTTGGTGGCGTTGTCGTTCGGCGCGATCGGCCTTGCCTCTCCGTATCCGGCCGACGTCAGCTGGCTCACCGCGATGCCATCCGCGACGATGGCGTTGACGACCGACCTTGCTCGCCTTTCGGACAGACGCTGGTTGGCGGAGTCGCTGCCGTCGGCGTCGGTGTGGCCGGAGACCTCGATCTTGAGGTCCGGGCACTTGCCGACGACTTCGACGACCGCATCGAGCAAAGGCTTGCTCGCGTCGTCGAGCCTGGCGCTTCCAGCCCGGAAGTAGATGGCGCCCGTCCGCGAGATGACCTCGAAGCGGTTCACGCATTCTTCCTGGTTGAAGGCGGTCTTCGACGCGTCCGTGGTCACCGGGCCAACGTCCGTCGTTGCCTGCGGCGCCGCGGCCACGACGACCGGGGCGGGAGCGTCGCCCGCATTGAACACGAAATCGAAGGAGACGGACGCGACCGGCAGGATGTTCGTCACATTGGCGGCCGTCTGCAGCTTGTCGATGTTCGGGAGCAGCCCGAAATCATCGACGTTCACGCTGACCGGGCTCTCCGATGCGACCGACACCATCGTGTCGGTGATCATCGTGACGACGACGCTGGCCTCGAGATCCTTGACCACCCCGTGCAGATCGAGCTTGAACGGCACCTTGGTCGTCATGCGGCGCTTCGCCGGAAGCTCCGCATAGGCCGAGGGGTCGAGGCTCACCGTCACCGTGGCGGTCGGATACTTGAATGTTTCGAAGAAAAGGAACCGCATGCGCACGTTGCGCAGGTCGATCCCAGTGTCGACGGAGTCGAGGTCGAACAGGACCTTGCCGCGCCCGTCCTCGGTCAATGTGCCCGAGATGTTGCGGATGCTGTTCGTTTCGACGATCGTGTTCTTCTTGACCGACTGATAGGTCAGCTTCGAGGCTGCGGGATCGAGCGTCCAGTCCGCGGCCCTGGCGGCGGCCCCGCCTGCCAGCACGAGCACCGCAGCCATCATTCCAGTGACAAGTCCGCCGCGAACGATGTCCGCGAGGTGGACGACAACACGCTTCAGAACATCGAGCATCTGAGTTCACCGCAATAGAGTTGCCTACTGGCGCCCGCCCGCCAGGCTCCGGAAGATACCCCATCTGCTGGACCTTGGCGAGGCGCGGCTAGGGGACGATCGAAACACAGCTCAAGGGCCGGGAACCATTCTGAGACCCGATTGATGGCGCTCATATGGCAAGGCGGCGCGGCTCGAATGGATCGAGGACGCCACGCCTTGGCCTGAGTGGGCGGCCTGCCGGATCGACGGCGGCTGGCCCTCCGCCCCTTCGCCTCGCCGTTGCGCGGCGACGACCTGGGTCGGCGCAAGCCGCGCAAGCAAAAACCGCCCGGGCGGGCGGTCTTGGCATGCAGCGGAGCGGGCGGCTCAGAGCGACGAGGTGATCTGCAGCTCGTCGACGCCGTCGCGGCCGTAGATGTCGTCGCGGAAGTGCACGACGCCGTTGTTGGTCGACCAGGCGGAGATGTAGGTGAAATAGACCGGCACCGGGTTGGTCAGAGCGACCGGCGTGTTCTCGCCGCTCTTGATGGTCGACTCGAAGCGCTGGCGGTTCCAGCCATCCGTGTCCCGCAGCAGCCACGTCACCAGGTCTCGCACGTTCTGGACGCGCACGCAGCCTGACGAGTCGAAGCGCATCAGCTTGTTGAACAGGCTCTGCGACGGCGTATCGTGCATGTAGGTCGCGTGCGGGTTCGGGAAGTTGATCTTCACCGACGCCATGGCGTTGATCTTTCCCGGGTCCTGGCGGAAACGGAACTTGGCGGCATCCTCGGTGTTCCAGTCGATGGTCGCCGGATCGATCTCGTTCCCGTCCGGGCCGAGGATGCGGATGTTGTTCTCCGCCAGATACTGCGGGTTCTTGCGCATCAGCGGTATGATGTCCTTGCGGACGATCGATTCCGGCGCATTCCAGTACGGGTTGACGATGACTTCGTTGATCTTCGAGTTGAGGATCGGCGTCTGTCGGTCGATCTTGCCGACGATCGCGGTGTGGCGCGACACGACGCGATCGCCCTCCACGGCCTCGATCTGCGCGGCCGGGATGTTGACCATCACGTAGCGATCGCCGAGGAAGCCCGACATCGAGCGCAGTCGCACGAGGTTGGTCTCGAGCTGGCCGAGCCGCACATCCGCGCCGACGTTCATCGCAGCGTAGCTGTACTGGCCCATGACGCCGTCGGCGGGCAGCCCGTGCCGCGCCTGGAAGCGCTTGAGCGCCGAATCCACGTAGGAATCGAATGCCTGGCTCATGCCGGCGGACTGGGAGAGGTCTCCCGAGATCATCAGCCGGCGGCGCAGCGCCTCGACGTCCTTGTCGATCACGCCCAGGCGAAGCTTCTTCGACGCCGGCACGGCCGGCCAGCCGCCGCCTGCGACGATCCCCTGATACTGGGCGACCGCCTGCTCGATATACGTGACCGTCTCGGGACTGAAGATCGGCAGGTGGGAGGCCACCTTGCCGCCCTGGCTGGCCCGCGCGTCGAACTGGTCGTCCCAGTTGCCGCGCCGCGGCGCCTTGATGATGTCGGCGATGACGTCCTGCGCGAAGGCCGGCGCGGCGATCGCGCTCGCGGCGACGGCGCCGAGGCCGGAAAGGAAGAGGCGGCGGGTGGTGTCGTTGGCCATGTCGACTGTCTTTTCGCTTCCCGGACTGTGCGGACCCTATGTCGGCCACGCTTAACAATTCGCCAACCATGGCGATCGGGCAGGGCGATCAATTGAACGTGACGGGCGGGCCTGTTCCCCTGCCCGACGGTCCCCTCGACCGAGCCGCAGCCGCGCCTCAGGCTAGGCCACCCGAATATGGCGGTAGCGTGACCGCGCCGCGGAAACGCCGAAATGCGAAGGCCGGCGCGGTTGCCCGCGCCGGCGTTTGAGACCATGTCCCGCGGTCCGCGCCTACATGCGGTAGGCGATGGTGTCGTTCCAGAAACGGTCGAGCCGCTGCAGCGCCCGGTTCATCTGCCGGAACTCGTCCTGGTTGATGCCGCCGACCTGCTCGATCGAGCCGACATGACGCTCGTAGAGCTTGCCCACCGTGTCGGCGACCGCCTGTCCCTTCGGGGTCAGGCTGACGCGGACCGAGCGGCGGTCGATGCGCGAGCGCTGGTGGTTGATGAAGCCGAGGTCGACCAGCTTCTTCAGGTTGTAGGAGACGTTGGAGCCCAGGTAGTAGCCCCGCGAGCGCAGCTCGCCCGCCGTCAGTTCGGCTCCGCCGATGTTGAACAGCAGCAGCGCCTGGATCGAGTTGATGTCCGACCGCCCGTTGCGGTCGAACTCGTCCTTGATCACGTCGAGGAGACGGCGGTGCAGCCGCTCCACGAGTTGAAGCGATTCCAGATAGAGCGAACGGATCGCGTCCCGGCGATCGTCGTTCGCGACGGCGGGCTTGGCCGCCTGGCGCGAATTGATCATTGTCTTGCCTCTCGTTTGTCGCCCGGTGATCTTTTTCTTTGTGTCTCACCTTGGCCGCGACCATAGCGTCGGCACATAAAATTCGACTTAAACTTCAGGCTTAACGAGGGCTTACGGAAGGCCGAAAATGCGGGACGTGAAAAAGCGGTTAATGAATTGGTTAATTCGGCTCGGGACCGAAAATATTCCTCAGCGCGCCTCGGCGCGGTTCTGCACGAATATGACGAGACGGAACCCGACATAGAGGAGCGCGACAAGGACATGCGAGGCGACGATGATCGTGCGGCCGCCGAACAGGTCGGGTAGCAACGCGTACATGATGGTCTCTGTCGCCGCGCAGATGAACCATATGACCGGTCCCCAGGAGGCGAGCATCCACAGGCCGATCGCCGCGAAGGGAAAGAACGCCGCGAGCACGATCGAGGCGACCTGCCAGTGCACCGGCATCAGGTCGAAGCGCCAGAGATCGCCATCATAGACGCCGATCAGCCGCACCCAGTAGAGCACGCCGAAGAGCAGGCAATAGCCGGCGATCACGCGCTGGAACCAGGTGAACCCCGTCTCGGCCAGCGATGGTTCCGGCAACCGGTAGGGTTCGTCGGTCTCGATCAAGGCGCGAGGTCTCCACCCGGTGGCGGCGCGAAGTACGTCTCGACGGCGGCGGGGTCGACCTCTTCCAGCCGCTCGGGCTCCCATCGCGGCGTCGAGCCCTTGTCGATCAGCGCCGCGCGGATGCCCTCGTAGAAGTCGTGGCCGCGCACCATGCGATTGAGGATGCGGTACTCCATGACCATGCACTCCTCCATGGACAGCATGGCCCCAGCCCTGATCTGGCGGAATGTCACGGCGAGACTGGTGGGCGAGCGCGAACGCAATGTCGCCAGCGTCCTTGCCGCGAAGCCATCGTCTCCGGTCGCGCCCTCGAGCGAGGCGACGACCCCGGAAAGCTCGGCCGGCGCGAAATGCCTGTTGATGAGGTGGACGGTCGCTTCGTCGGTCTCGCGGGCCGCCGCTGCGCCATGCGCCTTCAGGACGGCATCCGGCTCTCCGCTTTCGCAGAGCGCCTCGACGATCGCCGGCAGCGCCGCGGCGTCCACGGTGTGCGTGGCGAGACCCGCCCAGCAGGCGTCGCCCCGCCGGATGCGGTGGCCGGTGAGCGCCAGGAACATGCCGAACTCGCCCTTGAGCCTCGGCAGGATGTATGAACCGCCGATGTCGGGGAAGAAGCCGATGCCAACCTCCGGCATGGCGAAGGTCGCGTTCTCCGTCATGGCGCGATGCGAGCCGTGGCACGAGATGCCGACGCCTCCGCCCATGACGATGCCGTCGATCAGCGAGACGTAGGGCTTCCTGAAGCGGCGGATCCGAGCGTTCAGCCTGTACTCGTCGGCGAAGAATTCGACCGTCGGGCGGCCCGCCTTGCCCGCATTGTACACCTGCAGGATGTCGCCGCCTGCCGAAAAGGCCCTGCCCTCGCCCTTGACGATGACGACGGCGACTTCGGCATCGGCCTCCCAGGCGTCCAGCGCGCGCGCCAGCGCCGAGATCATCGCATGCGTGATGGCGTTGAGGGCCTTCGGGCGAGTCAGCGTGACGACGCCGGCCCGACCGAGCCGTTCGAACGCCATTTCATCGCCGCCACCGAAATCGTGTCGCACGAACACCCTCCCCGTCGACGAAAGTGCTAAGCGCCGCGGGATGGAGCGTCAATGGTCGGGGGGCGTCGGAGGTCCGGGAACGGCGGCGTCCCGGAAGACCCGTCAGTTCGTGGCGATGCGGGTCCAGCGGACGGAGCGGCAGAGCAGCCCGCCGACGATGCAGCCTCGGCTCACAAGGCTCGAATCGCCGACCTCGATTTCCACCGAGAAGGTCATGTCGCGCTGCGGGTCGAAGGCGCTGCCGCGCAGCGTCGTTTCCGACGCCGGACTGACCGACATGATCAGCCTGTCGCCGACCGCTTCGCCGCCGCTGGTGTCGCCGATCCAGGTATTGACGGCGCAGAAGTCCGACCCGCATTGCGCGATGCGCACCTGCGCGTTGCCGTCGCCGCGCATCCAGAGGCCGCTCGGATCGCCTGCCAGGGCGGGCGATGCCGCGACGATGATGCATGCCGTCGATGCGGCAATCCGAATGAACGACATGATCCCTCTCGCATGCTCCCGGCCTCCATGCAGCTACGACCGTGACAACCAAGAGTTTCAGTTGCGACCGATCAGCTTCGCGGCAAGGAAGCCGATCACGGCTGTCAACAGGCCCGCGCTCGTCGCATTGAGCGTCAGGAGCGCTGCATACTCCGCCTCCCCATAGACGTGGAAAGGCGCTCCGTATCGACCGTGCATGCCCATGAAAACGGCGAGGCAGACGGCGACGAGTGCAAAGGACAGCAGCCGTTCCGCCGGACGGAAGAGGATTGCCGCGAGCAGCGCGCAGGGGATCAGGAACGCCTCGACCGCCGAGGCGACGCCAAAGGCCTTGGCCGTCAACGCGGTGTTGGCCACGCCGGCGACAACCAGCAGCGCCCTCCCCGCGCGTGTGTTCCGCCGCATCACGGCCGGCACGGCTGCGAAGAAGGGCGTCGACAGGAAGGTGTAGTAGGACGGCCAGATCTGCGGCCCGGCGGCCCACCAGACATAGAGCGGATAGAAGGGCTGATTCCAGACGACGATCAGCGCGACGAAATTTGCCAGCGACGCCTGCGGGTCGTCATGCGTCCAGTAGCCGCGCAGGCGCTGCCAGGCCGGGGCCACCGCGTCAGCCATGAACCGGGCTTAGCCGGTAGTGGCTGACTCCCCATTCCTCGCCGCCCGCATGGCCGAACAGGCCGGCCGTCGCGAGGAAGAACAGCCGCCAGCGCCGACGCCAGAGCGGCGCTTCGCTTCCATAGACCTCACCGAGAATGCGGTCGATTGCCGGCCGGTTGGCGTCGAAGTTTTCGAGCCAGAGCTCGGCGGTCCGTCGATAGTGCCATCCGTTCCAGTGCCACTCCTTCTCCACTTCGAAGAAGTCGGGAAACCGTCGCATCAGGCCTTTGCCCGGCATGATGCCGCCGGTGAAGAAATGCCGGGCGATCCAGTCGGACCGGTCGCGGTGGTCGAAACGATAGGAGCGGCTGTGGTGGGTGAAGACGTGGATCATCGCGCAGCCGTTCACCTCAAGCCAGCCGCGCATGCGCTCGAGAAGCGTGCGCCAGTTCGCCATGTGCTCGAACATCTCGACCGAGACGATGCGATCGAAGCGGCCGGAGGCCTCGAACACGTTCATGTCGGCGGTGATCACTGAAAGGTTCTTCAGCTTCCGCGCGCCGGCTTCGGCCTCGATGTGCTCGCGCTGCGGCCGCGAGTTCGAAACCGCCACGATCTCGGCGTTTGGAAACCGCTCGGCCATGAAGAGCGACAGCGATCCCCAGCCGCATCCGAGCTCGAGGATGCGCTGTCCGTCCGCGAGAGCGGCATGCGCGACGGTTTCCTCGAGCGCCGCCAGTTCGGCCTCCGCCAGCGTTTCATTCCCCTTGGGAAAGAGGCACGAGGAGTACTTGCGGCGCGGCCCGAGCGCCAGCGCGAAGAACTCGGGCGGCAGTTCGTAATGCTGCTCGTTGGCCGCATCGGCATGTTCGGCGATCGGGAATGCCGTCATCGTCCGCGCGAACGCTTCTTCCTCCGCCTCCGGGGTCGACGCGAGGTTTCGCCGTGTCCGGCCGACGAGCAAGCCGATTCCCAGGCGCGTGATCGGGTCGGGCAGCGGGGTCGCCTCGACCAGGCGGATGGCAGGTCCGATCATGTATCCCTCAAACGCTTCTCGGAGGTCCCGGCCAGAACGCGTTGACTCGCGCCTGATAGACGCGGAAGGCATCGCCGCGTGATCGCAGCATGTGCTCTTCCAGCGGCGGGATGCCAGAGACGTGAACCAGCAGCCAGTACATGACGGCCGGGGCGCCGAGCGCGGCCCAGCCCCACGGATAAGCCCATGAGAGTTCGATCGCGATGACGGGATAGGCCAGCCATCCGAGCCATTCGAAAAAATAGTTCGGGTGCCGCGACCAGGCCCACAGGCCGACGTCGCAGACCTTGCCCTTGTTCGCCGGTTTACTGGCGAAGGCGCGCAACTGCCGGTCGGCGATTCCCTCCCCCGCGATGGCGGTGACCAGGATCAGCACGCCGATCCAGTCGGCGATTCGAATGTCGGGCGCCGGGTTGTGGCCGGCGGCGCCGATCGCAACCACCAGCGGGATGGCGCATGCCGCCTGTATCTGCAGAAAGAGGAACAGGCGCGTCCGCCAGCTATTGCCCCACTGCTTGCGCAACTGGGCGTAGCGGGGGTCGTCGCCGCCTTCCAGCGTCCGAGACACGATGTGGAGGCCGAGCCGCAGTGACCAGATCGCCGCCAGCGCAGCGACCAGCCAGGTTCGGGTCGCATCCTGCTGCCATCCGCCCACCGGAGCGAAGGCGACCGCCACGCCGCAGACGCCCACGGCGAAGGTCCAGGTCGCATCGACCCAGCCCGACTTGCCGGTGCGCACGGCAAGCCACCAGCCGAAGGCCATGAAGGCCGACAGAGCCACTGCGATAGCCAGCAAATGGACGATCAAGAGCAAGCCATGGCCCCGTCCGCAACGCGTATCCTGTCAGAGGATACGAGCAGGACCCCCTCAGGGTTTCAAGACGGCGTTCCAGGTCATCGCCTGGCGACCGGGCGCCGCCTTGGTCGTCCCGCGCGCGACGTGATATGGGAAGCCGGGTTCCAGAGAGGATTGCCATGAACCGACATGCCAAGCCGGTCGCGGCGATGCCGCGCGGGGTCGACGAAATCACCGGGTCGCGCCGTTTGCGGCGCATGCGCAAGGCCGACTGGTCGCGTCGGCTGGTGCGGGAAAACCGGCTCACCGTCGACGATCTGATCTGGCCGATCTTCGTGATCGACGGCGAGAACCGTCGCGAGCCTATCGAGGCGATGCCCGGGGTCTTCCGCCTGTCCGTCGACCTCGCCGCGAAGGAGGCTGCGCGGGCTCACGCGCTGGGCATTCCGGCCATCGCCACCTTCCCCAATGTCGACATCGCGCTGCGCGACCAGACGGGCTCGGCGATCCTCGGTCCCGACAACCTGATCAACCGGACGACGCAGGCGATCAAGGTGGCCGCACCCGGCATAGGCGTCATCACCGACGTGGCGCTCGACCCTTTCACCAGCCACGGCCATGACGGAATCCTGCGCGACGGCGTCATCGTCAACGATGAGACGGTGGCGCAACTGGCAGCCGCCGCCGTGCTCCAGGCCCGCGCAGGCGCCGACATCATCGCCCCGTCGGACATGATGGACGGGCGCATCGGCGCCATCCGCGACGCGCTCGACGAGGCGGGTTTTTCCGACGTCGCGATCATGTCCTATGCGACCAAGTTCGCCTCGGCCTTTTACGGCCCGTACCGCGAGGCGATCGGCACGGCCGGCCTGCTCAAGGGCGACAAGAAGACCTACTACCTCGACCATGCCAATTCCGACGAGGCGATGCGGGAGATCGAGCAGGATATCGAGGAGGGCGCCGACATGATCATGGTCAAGCCCGGCCTGCCCTATCTGGACATCATCCGTCGCGCCAAGGACGAGTTCGCGATGCCCACCTTCGCCTATCAGGTGTCGGGCGAGTACGCGATGATCAAGGCCGCGGCCGCCAATGGCTGGATCGACGGCGAGAACGCGATGATGGAATCGCTGCTGGCGTTCAAGCGCGCCGGCTGCGACGGCATCCTCACCTATTTCGCGCCGGAGGCGGCGGAAATCCTAAACCGCTGATGGGTAAACGTTTTTTCATCGCAGCGGCCGGCCTCTGCGGCGCGGCTGGCGTTGGCCTGTCAGCGATGGCGGCTCATGTCGGTGGAGGAAATGTCGGCGTCGCGGCGAACTTCCTGCTGTTTCACGCGCCGGTCGTCCTGTCGATCGGGCTGCTCGGCGAGAGCCGCCGCGCGCTGGACATCGCGGCCTTCGTGCTCCTCGCCGGGGTCATCCTGTTCTGCGGCGACCTGCTGGCCCGCCAGTATCTGGGCGGCGTCGCAGGGCTGCCGCTCGCACCCACAGGCGGCATGCTGATGATCGCCGGCTGGCTGGGGATTGCCGTCGCGGGAGCCTTGAAACGCTGATAACCCACTGGCCCGCTGGACCTTTTTTGAACGAGCGCCAGATCAGACACGGCCAACGGGGACCCCGCGCATGACCATCGTCACCGTCAACGACAGGATGCAGAAGGGCTACCGCTACGAGATCACCGCGCCGGCTGGCCGCAACTTTTCGCCTGAGTTCCAGCCGGACCTCACGCCGAAGGACATGCTCGAGCTCGGCGTCTTCGGCGGGAAGTACATGAACGATTGCAAGGCGGAATTCCCGAAGAGCTGGTTCGAGAAGGCCAAGCTCTCGCCCGAACGAAAGGACCCCAAACTCAATTTCTTCAAGGTCGACGCCAGCCAGCCGCTGTCGGTCTGGCGGAAGAAGGGCTGGATCTTCGAGGACGATCCGCGCGGCTGGTTCCAATGGTACTGCCGCTACCACATGGGCCGCCGGCTGGAGGACGAGGACGAGCGCCAGATCAAGCGCTGGAAGGCGATCCGCCGCCACATCGGCCAGATCAGGGCAAACTGCGAGCGCGGCGACATTTTCTGCCGCCCGCGCCAGCGCCAGGCGCTGCTGCACTGGGCCTATGACAGCCGTAAGATCTGATGCACGACTCGTCCCGCGCTCGCGCCGGGGGTGGATGGATTTTTCGTCGTTTCCTAAAACGGCCGAATACTTCTCCAGCCATTTCAGCAGCTTGCGAGCTTTCGGCGCCAATGGAGGCCGGTTTTTGTTCACAGCCCGTGTTCCGCTCCGTTCCCGGCGGAAAATCCCGCCGCGACGACCCGGTGTCAGACGTATTTTCGCCAATCGTGCTCTTCCCTGAAGCCGAGCACCTCGCGCGCCTTGCGATTCGACAGCGGCGCCTCGCGCTCGCCCATCTTTCTCATGATCGGAACCGACGGACACCACCGCTTCAGGAACGCTTCGGTCGGTTCGTCGGCGGTGATGGTGTCGTTGACCGCATTGAAGACCTGGTAGCCCAGCCCGTCCTTTCCGAGGCAGAGATGGACGATCTGGCCGAGGTCGCGGGCGTCGATGTAGCTCCAGGCGTTGCGCTTGCGCGAGAGGGGCTCGGCGACGAAGCCGGGGAAGCGGTCATATTCGTGAGGCTCGATGACGTTGCCGATCCTCAGCGCATAGATGTCCGTCCCGAAGCGCATGGCGAAGGCCCGCGCCGTCTTCTCGTTGACCACCTTGGAGAGCCCGTAGGAATCCATCGGGTCGACGTCGTAGTCCTCTTCGAGGGGAAACGAATGGAAGTCCCTGTCGCCCTCCGCGAAGCAGACTCCGTAGGTCGTCTCGGAAGAGGCGATGACCACCTTGCGGATGCCGAGCTTCATCGCCGCCTCGATGACGTTGTAGGTGCTGACCACGTTGGCGGCGAAGGTCGCGTTGTCGGGCTGGAGCAGCACGCGCGGCACCGCGGCGAAATGCACGACCGCGTCGACCGGCGCCGGCCCCATGCCCGTATCGAAGCCCTCGAATCCGAAATGCATCGACAGCGCATTGAACACCTGCCCGCTGTCGGTCACGTCGGTGATGAGCGTGTTGACGCCTGGACAATCGAGCGGCTTCAGGTCGAGGTTGAGGATCTCGTGGCCCCTGGCCTTCAGCCACGGCACCACATGGCGGCCGGCCTTGCCGGACCCGCCGGTAAAAACGATGCGCACATCAAGCTCCTTCGCGATTCGAAGGAGTATTAGTCTGACAAATCACCTGCGTCGAGCAGCCGCCAGCGCCTACCCCCGACCCATCCTGTTCCATGCATCCAGGCCGGCGATCTTGTAGGCCTCGGCGAGCGTCGGATAGTTGAAGGTGTTCTCCACGAAGAAATCCACGGTGCCGCCGAGATTGATGACGGCCTGGCCGATGTGGATCAGTTCGGTCGCGCCCTCGCCGACGATCGCCGCGCCGAGCAGGCGGCGGTTCTCGCAGGAGAAGATCAGTTTCAGAAAACCCTTGTCGACGCCCATGATGTGGCCGCGCGAGGTTTCGCGGAAACGCGCGATGCCGCATTCGTAGGCGATGCCGGTCTTGTGCACCTCCTCCTCGGACTGGCCGACGGTGGAAATCTCCGGCACGGCGTAGATGCCGTAGGGGAAGGTCTCCGGCGCGGGCGGCAGCGGCATGCCGAAGGCATGGCAGGCGGCGACGCGCCCCTGCTCCATCGAAGTCGATGCAAGCGACGGGAATCCGATCACGTCCCCGGCGGCATAGATGTGCGGCACGCTGGTCTGGAAGGTCTTTGGATCGACCTTGAGCCTGCCGCGGGAATCCGACTCGATGCCGACTACGTCGAGGCCGAGAGAGTCGATGTTGCCGGTCCGGCCGGCGGCATAGAGCAGGATCTCGGAGCGGATTGCGCGGCCGTCCTCCAGCATCACCTCGGCGCAATCGGGCTTCGACGCGATCGACCTGATCGGCGTGCCCAGCCTAATCGCCATGCCGCGGTCGCGCATTTGGTGGACGAAATCGTCGACGATCTCGCGGTCGACGAAGTCGAGGATCGACTGCCGCGCCTCGACCAGCGTCACCGGCACGTCGAGCGCAGAGAAGATGGTCGCGTATTCGACGCCGATCACGCCGCCGCCAATGACGATCAGGCTGCGCGGCAGGCGGCCGAGTTCGAGAATCTCGTCGCTGTCGAATATCCGAGTCCTGTCGAAGGGCACGTCCGCCGGCCGGTGTGGGCGGGTGCCGACGGCGATCAGCGCGTGGTCGAAGGTCACCTCGCTGGTCTCCCCCGCGTCCGTGGTCAGGCTGACCTTGTGGCCGTCGACGAAACGGGCGGCGGCGCGCAGGCTCCTGACCGTGTTGCGCATGAACTGGTGCTGCAGCACCTCGACCTCGTGGTCGAGCGTCTTGTGCAGCCGTTCCACGATGTCGGCCACTGAAATGTCCTGCTTGACCCGGTAGCCGCGGCCGTAGAAGCCGCGCTCGCGGAAACCGGAGAGGTTGAGCACCGTCTCGCGGATCGTCTTGGACGGGATCGTGCCGGTGTGCACGGACACGCCGCCGAGCCGCCTGCCCTTGTCGACCACCAGAACCGACTTTCCGAGCTTCGCCGACTGGACGGCGGCGCGGCGGCCGGACGGGCCGCTGCCGATGACCAGCATGTCGTAGTGCTGCATCTCGTTCCCCAAGCGATCTCCCCTCCCGCCGGCCGCGCCGGCATGAGTTTCCCCCGAGTCGGAGCGAACACCATCCGGGCGCGGCGCTCAACGTGCGGAAGGGGTTATCCGCTTGATATTGGCTCCTCGATCCCCATCTCCATGTGACGGTTTTCGCACCGCGAAAGGAATGGCAGGGCATGAACGCGCGCGCACTCGATGGCGAGATCATCGCGACAAGGCTGGACGACTGGCGCGCCTATGAGGGCGTGCGCAGCCGGCGCATCTTCGCCTTCCTGCTCGACTACCTTTTCGTCGGCCTGCTCTCGATCCCTTTCTTCGTGCTGGTGGCGCTGCTCGGCGTCATCACCCTCGGCGCCGGGTGGGCGCTGTTCGGCCTGATCTTCCCGGCGGTGGCGCTGGTCTATGTCTGGACCACGCTCGGCGGCCCGGCCCAGGCGACGACGGGCATGCGCATGATGGGGGTCCGGCTCGACCGGCTCGACGGCCAGCCGGTCGAAGGGGTCTTCGCGATCCTTCACACGGTGCTGTTCTGGGGCCTCAACGTCGTCGCGACGCCGCTGATCCTCGCCGCGTCGCTGGTCCTCGACCGCAAGCGCACCGTGCACGACCTGCTGCTCGGTACGGTGGTGACGCGGGCGGAGCGGTGAGGCGCAGCCTGCCGGGATCGCTCGCGTGACCCGGCACGCCTTGAAGCTGCCTTCCCCCGCTACGGACGACCGGCCCGCCGCCGGCGGCAATCGGCATCGGCGATTGTCGCCCGCCGGTGGTGAGGGTCGCCTGGCGCCGCGATCGGACAGCCGGGCAGTAGTCCATTTGGGTCATGTGGCATCCCGGCAACATCCGGCAAATAGCGGGCATGATCGCCGGGTGTGCGCTTTCAATCCGCTGCAACCGGTGCGATCAAGGTCAGGTGATGTAGGAACCTGCGGGAGGGTGGCCTTGCAGATGGCACGCAACTTGCCCGAGAGGGCCTGGCAAGAACCCTGTCGCGCCTCGGCGCCAGTTCCGGCCTTGGAATCGCGGCTCTGTGCCTCGCGCCTTCCCACGCCGCCGCCGACTGCGCCTTCACCACTACCGCGGATGCCGGCGCGGGTAGTTTCCGACAGTGCGTGGCTGACGTCGATCCGAACAATATCGTTTCATCGGGGCGCGCTCCTGGCAGCACGGTCGGGCTGCTCGCCCCGGTCGTCATCGACAAGAACCTGACCATTGGCGGCAACGTACCGTTCACGCTCACGAGCGGCGGCATTGCGTTGGATGTTACCGGATCGCGCATCCTCACCGTTGGCGACGCCGTGACAATCGAGACCACTGGGGTGTCTGCGCATGGCATTCGCTCACTCGCTGGCAATAGTACGATCCACTTTGCGGGCTCACTTTCGACAGTCGGTGTGGCAGCCATCGGAATTAATGCAGGTGGCGGTGGTAATCACATCAGCGTTAGCGGCGATGTCACGACCGATGGCGACAGTGCTGTAGGAGTTCGGGCTTTAGGTGCCGGAAACATCGTAGTCGTCACTGGTCTTATCCGAACACGAGGACCGAACTCGGCAGCTGTCGGTATTGGCACCGATAGCTCCGTGTCTATGAGCGGTCGGGTCGAAGGACTAGGCGATACGAATACAGCGATCATTATCGGCTCGGGAAGCACCGTTGAGATGTCCGGCTCACTGCTCATGAGCGGATCCAACGCGCAGGGTATCATTGCGGGGGCTGGCGGCAGCGATATTCTAGTCAGTGGTGATATTATTATTACAGGAGGAACGTTTTCATTAGGTATATTGACTGCTTCGGATGCGAATACTGTCGAGATCACAGGCAATTATCGGCTTGACGTACCACACCTGACTTTGGTAGGTTAGCCTCAATGAAGGGGCTTCCCATGAAACTGACCGACGCGATCTACACCGACGAACACAAGGCCCGCGAGCACTTGGAAAAGCTCCATTGGCCGCATGGCCCAATCTGCCCGCATTGCGGCAACTCGGCACAGGATCGCATCACCAAATTGCAGGGCCAGTCGACCCGTCCCGGCGTCTACAAGTGCAAGGAATGCCGTAAGCCGTTCTCTGTCACGGTCGGCACGCTCATGGAGCGCAGCCATATCAAGATCAACGTCTGGCTGGCCGCGATGCACCTGCTTACCGCGTCCAAAAAGGGCATGTCCGCCCATCAGATGCACCGCATGCTAGGCATCAGCTACGAGAGCGCATGGTTCCTTTGCCATCGCCTTCGCGAAGCCATGCGCGAGGATACGCCCAAGGGCGGGCTTGGCGGCCAGAACAAGGTCGTCGAGGCCGACGAAGCCTATGTCGGCGGCAAGGCCAAGAACCGCGCCCACCGCGAGCCCGCCCCGAAGAAAGCGGTCCTTTCACTGGTCGAGCGCGAAGGACGCGTGGCGTCGTTCCATGTCGCCAACGTGACCGCCGACACCGTGCGCCCGATCATCGTCACCACGGCCAGCCGCGCCAGCGCCTTGATGACCGACGAAAGCGTCATCTATCCCAAGCTTGGCCGCGAGTTCGCCAGCCACGGCACGGTCAACCATTCCGCTAACGAGTACGCTCGCCTTGGCGGCTTCATGCACGTCAACACGGCAGAGAACTTCTTTTCGATCCTCAAGCGCGGCATCACTGGCGTCTATCACAGCGTCAGCGAAGCGCATTTGCACCGCTACCTTGCCGAGTTCGACTATCGCTACAACAACCGCACCGGCCTCGGCGTGAGCGACAAGGACCGCGCGGAAAAGGCAATCAAGAACATGGTCGGCAAGCGCCTCACCTATCGGCGGACTGACGAAGCCCGTTACGCCTAAGCAGAAGGCGTACCGCCCTCTGACGCGTCGCAAACGGAAGACTCCAAAGGCGTAAAAGCTTCCCCTATTCTCTCTGCCCTATACGTTTGAAAACCAGTGGGAGAGGGAACAGTCATGACCAGCGGACCAGCTATACTCCACAACCCGCAAACGCCCGATGTGTTTGCCGATGCCGCGCTTGGTTTCCTTACGTTCGCTGGCTGCATGCGCATCACCTTTGAGTCTGCAAGGTCGGACTATTCGCAATCACCTGTCGTCCTTGACCGTGTGGTGATTGGGAGACTTGTCATGCCGCTGGCCGCGGCAGAGGACATGGCGCGCGGCATCTTGCAACAAATTGAAAATATCAAGGCGAAGGAAGGCACCCCAACAGAGGAACACAACACTACCTTGCAGTAGGCTTTCGATCGTTCTTCTTGGGCTTCGTCGCCGGTTTCGGCTTCGGCGGCAGTCGCAAGACCCGCTTAGCGAGTTCATCGCGACGACGGTCCGCTTCATCCTGGTTCCTGTCTTTGGGGGCTTTGTTCATGATCAACCCGGCCTTTGTTCGCTATCCAGAGGAAGCGAAGTTACTCGGCGAGATGGTCCTAGGATACGGCGAACTCGACATCACCTTCTGCATGATGTGCGGCAAAGCCATTCACCAACAGTTCGAACTGCTGCATGCGGTGAACCAAGTACGCTCAGAGACGGCCCGCCTCGATATCGCTAACGCTATGGCGGGGAAGGGCTTCTCCACCCTCGGTCTAGAGGCCGAATATGCGCGCCTTCTGCGATGTATGCGCGTGTGTCTCAGGATCAGGAACCAGTGGGCTCACAGCCAATGGGGAGATATGGACCCTCACGGATTGGCTTTCACGCGAACAGATGGCGATGTCTTCGCTGCGCCGGTCAAGCCAACGGTTTGGCTAAGCATCAAAGTCGACCTTCTTCGAAAGCAAGAAGCCTACTTTGAACATACTCGATTGCGCCTTCTGGTCCTTCTATCGAACCTGACGCCGATCCTCGTTGGCAAGAAAGGCTTGCTTCGACCGCCGCCAGAAATGCCCGAACCGAATATGCATAATCAGTGGTCGAAATCGGCCCGCGACCACATAGACTCATTGCCGACGCTCCGGCCCTGAGCGCCTTGCCTATATCGTCCTTCGAAAGTGCCGGCCTGTCGGCGAATCGATTGCCATTTTCCATCATGGTACGTCAAGCCGATAATTGCCAGATCACAGGCTCAGTTATCTCTAATTCGTTTCTTGAGTATGCCGTCGGAATGCAGAATGACAACAACCGTCTTATTATTTCGGGTACCATTTATTCGCCGATGTTTGCGGTAACATTGACAGGTAACAATAATGTTCTCGAATTGCGACCGGGTTACGACATTACCGGTTTGGTCAGTCTCAATGGCGCTGTAACCGTCCTCGGCGGCTCGGGCGCCGACGAGTTCGACCTCGATTTGATCGGAACGCAATACACCGGCTTCTCGACCGGCGAGAAACGCGGCTCCTCTACGTGGACGCTGACGGGCGCGAACGGCGCGGCATGGTCGGTCTTCGACGGCACGTTGCTGGTAAACGGCACGGCTGGCGACATGACGGTCAATGGCGGCGTGCTGGGGGGCACGGGAACGGTCGGGAACACGGTCATCAACGGCGGCGCGCTTGCGCCGGGCAATTCGATCGGCACGCTTAACGTGGCTGGCAATCTGACCTTTGCGGCCGGTGGCTATTCGGTCGAAGTCGAAGGCGCGGCGTCCGACCTGACGAACGTGACGGGCTTGGCCACGCTGTCGGGCGGCGCCGTCGGTGTCACCTACCTGCCAACCGGCACGATCGTCAGGCGCTACACGATCCTCACCGCCGCCGGCGGTCTCGGCGGAACCGAGTTTTCCGGGATCACGGATAATGCGCCGGGCATCGTCAGCAGGCTCTCCTACGACGCCAGCAACGCCTATCTCGATGTCGATCTCACGATGCGGGGGATCACCGGCCTGACGGCGAACACGGCAGGCGTTGCCTCGGTTCTCGACGCCTATTTTGATCGGACAGGGGCGATCCCTGCCGCCTTTGCTTTCCTCGACGCAGTCGGGCTCAACCAGCTCACGGGCGAGGTCGCGACTGGCGCGATGGGCGCGGGCATGGACGCCACCAGCCAGTTCCTGAACCTCATCGGCGATGCGGGCTCTGGCGGCGCGGTCGGCACTGGCGGCGATCCGCTGGAGTACACGGCCGGCGCCGCGGCGCGAGCCGACATGGCGCGCGGGACGGGACCGCTGTCGTCGACTCGGGCGCTCGCGGCCCTTTCCGGCGAAAGCGAGGACGCGGCGGCGAAGGCGGCCGACGCGCTGGCGATGGGCTCGTCGCACGCGGTCGACAATGCCTTCGCCACGCGCTGGCATCTGTGGGGTTCGGCCTATGGCGGCGGCGAGCAGGTGGACGGCAATGCGACGGTCGGCTCGGCCGATTTGTCGGCCCGCACCTGGGGCCTCGCCTCGGGCATCACACGCAACTTCGACGGCGGCAGGATCGGCCTTGCGCTCGGCGGGGCGGGAACGAGCTTCTCGCTCGCCGGCGGGCTGGGCTCGGGCAACGCCACCAGCTTCAACGCGGGCCTCCACGGCACCGGATATTTCGGCGACGGCTATGTCACGGCCGCACTCGCCTATGGCTACCACGCCACCCGCACCAGCCGGGCGGTGCCCGGCGACACGCTCTCGGCCCGCTTCGGCGCGCAGACTTTTGGGGGCCGGCTCGAAGCCGGCTACCGGTTGAACCTCGGCGGCGTGGCGCTGACCCCGTTCGCGGCGGCTGAAGCCACCGCCTACCGCCTGCCAGGCTACACCGAAACCTCGGCGCTGGGCGGTCCCTTCGCGCTGGCCTATGCATCACAGACCGAGACGGCGATCCGCACCGAGCTCGGTGCGCGCACGGCGATCGCGCTCGGCTCGAACGCCAGGCTCACCGGACGGGCGGCCTGGGTGTGGAACGCCGACAGCGCGCGCGCGGTCACCGCGGCCTTCCAGGCGCTGCCCGGAACCAGCTTCACCATCAACGGCGCGCAGCCGGCGCGGCACGCGGCATTGCTGAAGGCCGGCGTCGAAGCCGCCTTCGGCAACGTCACCGCCAAACTCGCCGCCACCGGCGAGTTCTCGAGGAACGTGACCAGCTTCGGCGCGCAGGCCAAGGTCGGGTTCAGCTGGTAGGGGCCTGACGCTGAATGGTAGGTGCCCCTCGTTCTTCGTCATCCTCGGGCGACCGGAGCGAAGCGAAGGGAGACCCGGGGATCCATGCCGGAACCTTCGCGTCCCAAGGACGAACCATGTCCTGGAGCGACGGCGTTTCCTTCACCGTTCCGGCATGGATCCCCGGGTCTGCGCGACGGCCTTCGGCCTGCTCCGCCCGAGGATGACGAATGGAGAAGGCGGAAGCCGCGCCGCGCTGCCCGCAAGCCACCCGGCCGCTTCGCGGCCACCCTCGCCTCGAGGGGAGGGAGCGCCGCGATCATTTGCCAGTTGAAATTTTCGCGGCGACCGCCAAGGTATGGCGAGTCCTGGTGGTGCGCCGCATTCCGAAATGACCCATCATTCAACCCAGTCGCCGCAGTTCTTCCTGACCGCGCCCTCGCCCTGCCCGTATGTCGAGGGGCAGTTCGAGCGCAAGGTGTTCACCCACCTGGTCGGCGACAAGGCTCCCGAGCTCAACGACCTCCTGACCCAGGGCGGCTTTCGGCGCTCGCAGAACATCGCCTACCGGCCGGCCTGCGAGACCTGCCGGGCCTGCGTGTCGGTGCGCATCGTCTGCGACGAGTTCAAGCCGTCGAGGAACATGAAGCGCGTCTCGCAGCGCAACGCCGACCTCGTCGGGTCCGTGCACGACGCCGAGCCTTCAAGCGAGCAGTTCTCGCTGTTCCGTTCCTATCTCGACGCCCGGCACCGCAAGGGCGGCATGTCGGACATGACCGTGCTCGACTACGCCATGATGGTCGAGGACACGCATGTCGACACCAAGGTGATCGAGTACCGCAGGCGCGGGCCGGACACGTTCATCACCGGCCGCGGCCAGGGGGAACTCATCGCGGTGGCGCTGACCGACCGCATGGCCGACGGGCTGTCGATGGTCTATTCCTATTACGATCCCGAACTGGAGGACCGCTCGCTCGGCACCTTCATGATCCTCGACCACATCGCCCGCGCCCGCGCCGCGGGCCTGCCCCACGTCTATCTCGGCTACTGGGTCAACGGCTCGCGCAAGATGAACTATAAGGTCCGCTTCCTGCCGCAGGAGCACCTCGGCGCGAAGGGCTGGGAACGCTACGACCACGAGGCCGTCTGACGGCGCGCTTCCGTCGCCGAACCGGTCTCCATCCCCTCCCCCCAGCGAGGTCCAAGCCTTGTCCTCGACCTCCTCGCAGCACGCGAAAGGCCTGCTGATCACCGCCATCGGCGGGCTGATCCTCACCGTCGACATCCCGATGATCCGACTGGCGGGGGGCGACCCGTGGCCGATCCTGCTGGTGCGCAGCGGCGTGACGCTCGTCGCCGCGCTGGCGATCTGGGCGGTCTGGCGGGCGCTGAGCGCCAATGCGCCCTCGCTGATGCCCGGCCGCACCGGGGCGATCGTGGCCAGCCTCTACGGGCTCACCTCGATCGCCTTCATGATCGCTGTGTTCAACACCTCGACCGCAAACCTGGTCTTCATCCTCGCCTTCAACACCGTCTTCGCCGCGCTGCTCTCCTGGGTGTTCCTGAAGGAACGGCCGCAACCGGCGACGATGGCGGCGATGGCGGCGATGATCGTCGGCGTCTTGGTCATCGTCGGCGACGGCATCTCGGCCGGGAACTTCCTCGGCGACATGATGGCCCTGCTGTCGTCGTTCTTCGTCGCCGCGGCGATCACCATCAGCCGGGCGTCCGGTCGCGACATGGGCTTCACCGCGCTGACCGGCGTGGCGCTGCCGCTGGTGGTTGCGATCGCGCTGACGATCCAGACCGGCTACCGCATCGACGAGCCCTGGTGGATCATCCTCAACGGCGCGGTCGTCATGCCGCTCGCCTTCTACTGCCTGGCGACGGGCCCGCGCTATCTCTCCGCCCCCGAAGTCGCGATGTTCTACCTCCTGGAGACCTGCCTGGCGCCGGTGTGGGTGTGGCTGATCTTCGCGGAGACGCCCACCCGCAACAGCATGATCGGCGGCACGATCCTGATCGTCGCGCTGGTCGCGCATTCGCTCTGGCAACTCCAGGCCGGCCGGACACGCAAGGCGCGCGGGAATCTGAGACATCCGGTCTGACTCGTCCGCGGCTATTCTTCAACGACCCCCCTCTGGCCTGCCGGCCATCTCCCCCTCAAGGGGGGAGATCAGCTGTCAGCGGTGGTTTCGCCAATCGCCGACGTTGCAGGAAGGGCAGTCACGTACAAGCTGCTGATCTCCCCCCTTGAGGGGGAGATGGCCGGCAGGCCAGAGGGGGGTCGCCGACTGATTGCTCACGCACGTAGACCCAACTCCGTCAGCCGCTTTTCGATGAAGCGCCGCGCCGGCTCCTGCCTGACCAGCGCCAGCGCTTCGCGGTAGGCGGCGGCGGCCTCGTCGATACGTCCGAGCCGGCGCAGGAGCTCACCTCGCGCCGCATGGGCGGGATGGTAGGCGCGGAGCTCGCCCCGGGTGAGCAGCGCATCGATCAGCGAAAGCCCCGCATCGGGACCGTCGCGCATGGCGATGGCGGCGGCGCGGTTGAGTTCCACCACCGGCGTCGGCGAGGCGCGGAGCAGGAGGTCGTAGAAGGAGACGATCCGCGCCCAGTCGGTTGCTTCGGCCTGCGCATGCTCGGCGGCAATGGCCGCCTGGATGGCATATGCGCCGACCTCTCCCGAGGCGAATGCACGGGCGGCGAGCGCCGAGCCCTCCTCGATGCCGGCGCGGTCCCACAGCGCCCGGTCCTGATCCTCGAACAGGATCACGGAGCCGTCCGGAGCCGCGCGGGCGGCGCGGCGCGAATCGTGGAGGAGCATGAGAGCGAGGAGCCCGACGGTCTCCGGATCGGGCAGCAGCGCGGCGAGCAGACGACCAAGCCGTATCGCCTCGGCGGAGAGGTCAGTGCGGACCAGGGACGCGCCTGAGGATGCGGAATAGCCTTCGTTGAAGACGAGGTAGACGACGCGCAGGACGTGTTCCAGCCGTTCGGCCAGTTCGTTCACGGCCGGCGTCTCGTAGGGTATCCTCTCGTCGCGGATCCTGGCCTTGGCGCGCACGATGCGCTGAGCGATGGTCGGGGTGGGCACGAGGAAGGCAGCCGCGATCTCCTCGGTCGTCAGGCCGCAGACCTCGCGCAGCGTCAGCGCAGTGCGGGCGTCCGAAGGCAAGGCCGGATGGCAGCAGATGAAGACGAGCCGAAGCTGGTCGTCGGCGATCGCCTTGTCGTCGAAATCCTCCGGCTCCTGGTCCTCCATGCGCATGGCGATCTCCGTCAGCGAGGCGTCGTGGCGCGCCTGGCGGCGCATCCGGTCGATCGCCTTGAAGCGCCCCGCGGAGACGAGCCACGCGAAGGGATTTTTCGGCACGCCGTCGCGCGGCCACTGGTCGGCCGCCGCCGCGAACGCGTCGTGCATCGCTTCCTCGGCCGGGTCGAAGCCGCCGAGGAGGCGGATCAGCGTGGCGAGAACGCGGCGCGACTCCGTCCGGTAGATCGCCTCAAGCGTCGCCTCGGAACCTGCGCTCAAGCGGGCAGCTCCACGGCGTCGAGATAATCGATCAACCGCACCGGTCTCACCTCGATCGTGCCCATCCTCGACAGGGGCATCTCGGCGGCGATGCGGATGGCATCGTTCAGATCCCTCGCCTCGATGACGACGAAGCCGGACAGATGCTCCTTCGTCTCGGCGAACGGACCGTCCGTGGTGGACAGCCTGCCCTGCCTCACCCTGACCGAGATCGCCTCGGCCGGCGCGGCCAGCGCATGCGCGTCGACCCAGTGGCCGGAGCGCCGCAGGGCCTCGTCATTGTCGAGCATGGCGTTGGTGTACCAGTCGCGCTGGGGCTGCGTCAGCGGCTCGAAGGTCGCGTCTTCGAGGTAGATCAGGCAGACATATTTCATGGCGCTGCCCTGATGTCATAGGCCGGGCGCACCTCGACCTTGCCGTGACGCGCGAGTTCGCACGCCTGCGCGATGGCGACGGCCTCCTCCATGCTCTCGGCGCGCACGATGATGAAGCCGCCGAGATGTTCCTTGGTCTCGGCGAAAGGCCCGTCGGTGCGCGTGAGTTTCGACTGCCGGACGGACACGGTGACCGCACGCGCCGGCGCGTCGAGCGCGCGAGCCACCAGGAGCTTCCCCTGGCGCTCCAATTCGGTGTCCTCGTCGCGGCAGACCTCTTGCAGGCGCTGGTGGTCGGCCTCGGTGAAGCCCTGGAAGGTCGATTCGTCAATGTAGAACAGGATCGCGAATTCCATGGTCAGGCTCCCGGCACGTCGTAGATCGGACGCACCTCGATCCGGCCGTACTTCGCGAGCGGGATGCCGGCCGCGATGCGCCTGGCTTCCGGCATGTCGGCGGCCTTGACGAGGATGAAGCCGCCGAGATGCTCCTTGGTCTCGGCGAAGGGACCGTCGGTCGACGAGACCTTGGAACCGCGCACCATGACGGTCTGCGCCTTCGTGACCGAATCCAGCGCGCGGGCCTCGATGAGGTGACCCCGAGACGCCAGCACGCGGTCATATTCCATCGAGTCGGCGTCGAGCTTCTTCTTCTCCGCCGGGGTCATGCGGTCGAAGATGGTCGGCTCGAAATAGACGAGGCAGAGATATTCCATCACGCGCTCCTTTCATGTCGGACACGAGTGGTCGCTCGCTGCCCGCCCAATTCGACATTACCCCGCGGATAATTTTCCGATTCTTTTTTCGATGCGATGTCGAACGGGATCATTCCCCATCGACTGGTTGGTCGAGAGCCACGCGCACCCGCCGGCTCGCGACCAGAAGGACTTGAACCATGCACATCCTCGACGCGGCGCTGATCTCCAATCTGGCGTCGAAGCGCCGGGCCGCGCCAGAGTCGCGGATCGCGGCCCCTTCCCCGAGCGGCATGGCCCGCGCGCTGCTGGCGTTCACCCTGCTCGCCCTCATGGTGTCGACGCTCGGACTCGCCTCGCGGGCCGATCCCGCTCCCCTAATCGCTCAGGCCGACACCGCGACCAGCGCGATTTCCGGGCTGTCGGGCATCAGCGGCGAGCGGTCGAAACTGCCGTAACGCTCGGCGACGGCCAAGCCAGCGCGCACCACAAGCGCCTCCAGCCCAACGGGCGTGTGAAAGCGCAGCGTGTCCGGCGCGGCGTGATGCCTCCCGTCGGGAAAACGGAACCGGGTCTCGTAGGTGACGAGCGGAAGGCTGACGTCGGTCACCTCGAAACAGCATTCGACCGGGCCGACGCCGTCGACCGCAATCGTCTCGGTGGTTCCGGACGCCGTCCAGGTTTCCCATTCGCGCGCGGCGACGTTGCGGCTCTCGAAGGAGATGCGGCCGCCGGGCGCGAGGTGCCGGCGCAGGTTGCGGAGCACGGAAACGATCTCCTCGTCGGTCAGGAAGACCTGGAAGACGTGGCCGGTGATGACGATCAGATCGAAGCGGTCGGCCAGGTCGATGTCGGCCGCGGCCGCCCCGACCCAGCGCACGCGATCCGCGGCCGGTTTGGCCCGGGCTACCGCGAGCATGCCCGCCGCCGGCTCCGCGCCGACCACGCGATGGCCCATGGCGGCGAGGCGAAGCGAAAGGCGTCCCGTGCCGCTGCCGACGTCGAGGACGGAGACCGGCGACCCACCGGCCAACGATGCGTGGAAATCATAGTCGTCGAGCGCCGGATTGAGCGCGTCGTAGACCGCCGCCAGACGCGGATCGACATAGGAAAGGCTGGGCATGGGCTATTCGGCGGCAGTCCGGGCAGGCTCGCTCGCTACCTCGGCCGCGCTCCGGGCAGCCTCGTCGGTCACCTCGACCTCGCGCAGCCATTCGCGCCAGATGGCGACCAGAAGGGCCATCAGCACGGGTCCGATGAAGAGGCCGAGCAGGCCCATCGTCTTCACGCCGCCGATGAGGCCGAAGATGGTCGGCAGGAAGGGCAGCTTGATCGGCCCGCCGATCAGCTTCGGCCGGATCGTCTTGTCGACGACGAAGAGTTCGAGCGAACCCCAGGTGAACAGCGCCAATCCGGCGATCGGCGAGCCGCTGGCGACGAGGTAGATCGACACCAGCGTCATGGACAGCGGCGCGCCACCGGGGAACAGCGCGAGCATGCCGGTCAGAAGGCCGAGCGTGACCGGCGACGGAACGCCGGCGATCCAGTAGGCGATGCCGAGCACGATGCCCTCGCCGATGGCGATCAGCGTCTGCCCGGTGACGGTCGAGTTGATCGTCGCCGGCACGACGCGCGAGATGCGCTCCCAGCGCATCGGCACGATGCGTTCGCCGAGGCGGTCGATCTGGCCCGCGAACGTCTCGCCGTCGCGATAGGCGAAGAACAGGGCGATCAGCATGAAGACCAGCGTGAGGAGCAGGCCGAAGGCGCTGGAGCCGGCCGAGATGGCGCCCCGGTAGATGCTGCCGATGTTGTCGCCGCTGATGAGCTGTATCAGTTCGCCGATGGCTCCCGGATGGCCGACATGCTTCGCCCACTGCTCGTTCAGCCAGTCGCCGACCGCCGGCAGCGAGACGATCCATTCGGGCGCCGGCGCGCCGACGCTGTTGGTCTGCACGGCCCAGGCGATCCACAGCCTTATCTCCTCGATGGCATAGGCGCCGGCGAGCACGATCGGCACGACCAGGAAGGCGATGATCATCAAGATGGCGATCGAGGCCGCCACCGTGCGGCTGCCTCCCACGGCGTCCAGCAGGCGCGTGTAGAGCGGCCAGCTCGCGAAGGCGATGACCAGCGCCGCAAGGACAGGAGCGAGGAAGCCGTGGAAGAAGTAGACGCCGGCGGCGAGGATGAGCACCAGAAGCCAGCGGGCGGCAGTCAGCGGCGGAACGAGGGCGGCGCGCGCCGGCGCCACCGGCCCCATCAGCCGCTGCTCCGGCACGTGTCGGCGCGGATCGGATACGTTCAACAATCACCCCTTCAGCGAAGCGCGCGTCCGGCGCGCGTCCGCCACACGCCGGACGGATGCGCATTGTGCAGCATCCGACCGAACATGCCAAATCGATTTGACGGTTTCGTGATTGCCGGCCGCGAGCGCGCCAGACCGCCGATCGCTATTCCGCCGCGATCGGCAGGTGCTGCGCCGGGCCGGGCAGAGGGTGCACGCTGGCGCTGTGTGCGACAGAACTGCCCTCGCCCGGCTCGTCCTTCGGATTGGGGTTCACCAGCCAGCGCCACAGCCGCGCCGTGCCGAGCGCCGCATCGTCCATGATCGTGTAGAATGACGGCACGAAGACCAGCGACAGCACGGTCGAGACCAGCAGGCCGCCGATCACGGCGACCGCCATCGGCGCGCGGAACTCGCCGCCGTCGCCCAGCGCCAGAGAGGCCGGCACCATGCCGGCCGACATGGCGATGGTGGTCATGACGATCGGCCGGGCGCGCTTGCGGGCGGCGTCGATGATGGCGTCGCGGCGCGGCACGCCGAGCTTCACCTCCTCGATGGCGAAGTCGACCAGCATGATGGCGTTCTTCGTCACGATGCCCATCAGCATGAGGATGCCGATGACCACCGGCATGGACACGGCCGAACCGGTCAGCATCAGCCCGGCCACCACGCCGCCGATGGCGAGCGGCAGCGAGCCGAGGATGGTGAAGGAGTGGAAGACCGAGCCGAATAGCAGGATCAGGACCACAAGCACCAGCATCAGGCCGGTGATCATGGCGGTTGCGAAACTGTCGAACACCTCGCCCATGACCTCCGCGTCGCCGGTCTCCTGGATGCGGACGCCCGCAGGCAGATCCTTCATCAGAGGCAGGGCCCAGATCGTGTCGAGACCCGTGCCGATCTCCTGGCCGCGCGCCATGTCGGCGCCGATGACGACGCGGCGCTCGCGGTTGAAGCGCTGGATCGAGGACGGGCCCTGGCCGAAGCTGATCTCGGCGATCGAGGACAGCGGCACGGTGATGCCAGACGGCGTCGGCACCGGCAGCGAGGCGATGACGGAAAGGTCGTCCTTGGCGCCCTCCGCGAGCTGAACGCGGATCGGGATCTGGCGGTCGCCGACGGTGAACCTGGCCAGATTGGCGTCGATGTCGCCGATGGTCGCGACGCGCAGCGTTTCGGAGACGGCCGCCGTGGAGATGCCGAGTTCCGCCAGCCGATCCGGGTCGGGACGCACGACGACCTCGGGCCGGTCGAGCGCGGCGTTGGAGGTGATGGCGCGGAAGCGACCGGTGTCGCCCATGGCGCTCTGGATCTCGCGCGCGGCCTTGTCGAGCGCGGCGCCGTCCTCGCCCATCACCCCAAGCTCCAGCGCGCGCTGGCCGCGGTCGTTGACGAAATAGGCGCGCAGGTCGGGCACCGCCTCAAGACGGTCGAGCAGGATCTCCTCGATCTCGCCCTGCGTCAGGTCGCGGTCGGATTTGTGCTTCAGATCCGCGACCACTGTCGCGCGGCGCGGCTCGAGCACGCCGGTCGGGCTGGCGCCGCCGACGACATAGACGTTCTCGACCTCGGGCAGGCCCCGGATGACGTTGCTGATCTCGTCGGTCGTCTCGCGCGTATCCTCCAGCCGGCTGCCGGGCGGCAGCTCCATCGAGAAGACGATGCGGCTGGCGTCCTCCTTGGGGATGAAGCCCGAGGGCAGGAAGCCCATCGCGTAGAGCGAGCCGGCAAAGAAGGCGACGCCGGCGGCGAGTGTCAGCCAGCGGAAGCGCAGCGTGGTCGTCAGGAATGACAGGAAGCCGCGCATGACGCGGCCGGGCTTCGGCTCCTCATGACCATGGCCGCGCAGGAAATAGGCGGCGAGCATCGGCGTGATCAGGCGCGCGACCAGCAGCGAGAAGAAGACCGCGACGGCGACTGTCAGGCCGAACTGCTTGAAATACTGGCCAGCGATGCCGCTCATGAAGGAAACCGGCGCGAAGACGGCCATGATTGTGGCCGAGATGGCGATGACGGCCAGCCCGATCTCGTCGGCGGCCTCAAGTGCTGCGCGATAGGGCGACTTGCCCATCTTGATGTGCCGGACGATGTTCTCGATCTCGACGATGGCGTCGTCGACGAGGATGCCGACCACCAGCGTCACCCCGAGCAGGCTGACCAGGTTGAGCGAGAAGCCCATCAGGTCGAGCGCCCAGAAGGTCGGGATGATCGACAGCGGCAAGGCGCTCGCCGAGACCAGCGTGGCGCGCCAGTCGCGCAGGAACAGGAAGACGACGATGATGGAGAGGACCGCGCCCTCCAGCAGCGTCTCCATCGCGGTCTCGTAGTTGCCCTCGGTGTAGGTGACCGAATCGTCGACCTTGGAGATCGACACGTCGGGATGCGCCGCTTCCAGCTCGGCGATGGCGACCAATGCGCGCTCGTTGATCTCGACGTCGCTCTCGCCCTTGCCGCGGAAGACGCCGAAGGAGACGACGGTCTGGTTGTTCACCCGGGCGAAGGACTTCGGCTCCTCCCAGGAATCGTTGACGGTGGCGATGTCGGAGAGGCGCACCGTGCGGCCAGACAACGGGATCTCCAGCGCCTCGAGCTCGGCCAGCGTCTTTACGCCACCGAGCGCGCGGATGGTCTGGTCACGCCCGCCGAACTCGCCCGAGCCACCGGTCAGGTCGACGTTCAGCGCACGCAGCGCCCGGTTCACGTCGGAGGCGGTGACGCCGAGCGCGTTGAGCCGGTCCGGGTCGAGTTCGACCTTGATCTCGCGGGTGACGCCGCCATAGCGGTCGACGCGGGCGACGCCCTTCAGGCCCTGCAGCTTGCGCACCACCACGTCGTCCACGAACCAGGACAATTCCTCGATGGTCATGGCCTGCGCCGAGACCGCGTAGGTCAGGATCGCCTGGCCTTCCACGTCGACGCGGTTGACGATCGGCGCGTTGGCGGTGGCAGGCAGGTCGGAGCGGATGCGCTCGACCGCGTCCTTGACGTCGCTGACCGCGGTCTGGGTGTCGGTCTCCAGCCGGAATTCCACGAGGGTCTGCGAATTGCCCTCGGTGATGTTGGAGACGACGTTCTTGACGCCGGAGATGTTGGCGACCGCGTCCTCGACGCGCTTGGTGACCTGCGTCTCCAGTTCGCTCGGCGCGACGCCGGGATCGGTGACGGTCACCGCGACTAGCGGGAAGTCGATGTTGGGGAAACGGGTGACCGGCAGGTTGGCGAATGCCATCAGGCCGAGCGCCGTCAAGACGATGAAGAGCAGGATCGAGGGAACCGGGTTCCGGATCGACCAGGCGGAGATGTTCCAGTTCATGGCGCGACCGCCCCCGTCTCCTCGACGCGGACCGGCGTCACCAGATCGCCGTCGGCGACGAAGGTTCCGGCGCGGGAGACGACCTCCTGGCCTTCGACCAGGCCGGAAACCACCTCGACATGGCCGCCAGCGCGCGCGCCGAGCGTGACCGGCGTGGTGGCGACGCGGCCGTCGGTCACGACCTGCAGGAATGCGTCCCGGCCCTGATACATGACGGCGGCGGTGGGCACCGCCACGCCCTCGCGGCGAAGAATCTCGATCTCGCCGCGCGCGAAGCCGCCGGGGCGGGCGCGGGAGCCGTCGTCGAGGGCGACGCGGATGGCGCCGAGCCGCGAGCGCTGGTCGATCTCGGCGGAAATCTTTCGCACGGAGCCGGAGACGGCCTCGGTGGCCCCCGCGAGCGTGATCTTCGCCGGCATCGCCTCGTCGCAGCGCGGCAGGGCGGTTTCGGAGAGCGTGGCGGACAGCTCGAACTCGCCGTTCATGGCGATGCGGAACAGCGGGCCGCCGCCGGCGGACACGACGCCGCCGAGGGTGGCGTTGCGGGCGAGCACGAGGCCGTCCGCCGGAGCCCGGATCTCGGTCTTGCCGATCTGGACCAGCACGTTGTCGCGCTGCGCGTCGATGACGCCGAGCTGCGCCCGCGCGGCGACCAGCGCCTTTTCGGCCGACACCAGCTTCGCCTGGGCGCTGTCATAGGCGTTCACCGCATTGTCGAGCTGCGCCTGGGCGGCCACGCCCTTGGCCTGAAGCTCGCGGGCGCGCTCCAGCGCCTCGGACGCCTGCCGGACGCCGATCCTGGCGTCGGCGATCTGCGCCTCGGTCTGGGCGATGGACGCCTCGGCCTGCGCGCGGCTGGCGTCGATCTGGGCAAGCTGCGTATCGAGCAGCGAGCGGTCGAGGCGGGCGAGCACGTCGCCCTTCCGCACCCGGTCGCCCTCGTCGGCGAGCAGTTCCAGCACGGTCAGGCCGTTCAGGTCGACGCCGGCGGACGCTTCCTCGCGGGCGACGATGGTGCCGGTGACGGTGAGAGTCTCGACCAGCTCGCGGCGTTCGGCCGCGACGACGCGGATGGCCGGCGGGGTCTGCTTCGCGGCGACCGCGGTCTCGGCTGCGAGCGCCGGAAAGGCGTCGATCAGGGATGGCGTGCCGGCGAGCAGCAGCGCCGCCAGCGGGAGGAGGATTCGGACGGACGCGGACATCGGGTTCCCCGGACGGGTTCTTTTTCGGTTCGTTCAGGCAGTGGTCGGGGCGGGGCGCAGCAGCGCCACGGCGGTCGCCCGTATGATGGTCTGCAGGTCGGCGTCAGCCATGCCCTGGCCGAGCGGGTCGTTGATGGCGAGGCCCTCGCAGAAGGACAGGATGGTGGGCAGGAGCGTCTCCAGACCGACCACCGGCGCGATGTCGCCACGCTGGATCGCCGCGCCGAGATGGACATGGAACAGGCCCATGATCTGGCCCATGTGCTCGGTGCAACAGGTCCGGATCGACGGGTTGCGCATGGATTCGGCGCGGATCTCGGCGAACAGCCCGGCCAGCCCGTGCTCGTGGACATGGCGGATGTGCGCCATCGCGGCCTCGACCACGCCGTCGACCACCGACTTGCTGGCCAGCATGACCTCGAAGATCTTCGCATCCTCGCGGGCGTCGGCGTCGGTGATCGCCTCGATGATCGCCTCCTTGGAGGCGAAGTAGCGGTAGAGCGCGCCGGGGCTCATGCCCGCTTCGGCGCAGACCTGCTGCATCGACGCGCCCTGGAAGCCGTAGCGCACGAAGCAGGCTTTCGCCGCGTCGAGGATGCGCTGGACCTGCTGGTCGCGCCGCTCGGCGCGGCTCATCGGCTGGGCGTCGCCCTCCTCGGCGGCAACGGGCGCGGCGGTGTCGAGGTCGTCCATAGGGTCACCCAAGAGCGAACGTTCGTTCTCGAATTACGCGAACGATCATTCGCAGTCAAGATGGTGCACTGCAAAATTCACGGCTTCGAAAATGGGCGCATGGGTGACGCTTGCCCAGCCCCTTCGAGACGCCAATGATGGACGGATGTTTCAGGGAGTCCCGGAATGGCAGACCGCCGCACGATCGTCCCCGTCGCGCTGAAGGGCGTCTACGAGCAGTGGCGCTTCGCGCCGGCGGTCGTCACCAACGGCTTCATCTTCTGCTCGGGCATCGTCGGCACCAGCCCCGGCGGCGAGACGCCTGCCTCGCTCGGCGGCCTGGCCGGCGCGAAGGCGACAACCGCGCCGGGCGACGCGCCGCTCGCCGCGCTGATGGCCGTGCGCGACCCGGAAGCGCAGTTCGCCACCGCCTTCGAGGCGCTGAAATCGATCCTGAAGGAGGCCGGCGCCGGACTATCGGACGTGGTGGAGATCACCAGCTACCATGCGGGCATCACCACCCACATGGAGACCTTCATGAAGGTCTGGGCGCGCTATCTCAAGGAGCCCTACCCCGCCTGGACGGCGATCGGCGTGGCGGAGCTGATCGTGCCGGGTGGATTGGTGGAGTTGAGGGCGGTGGCGAGAGTGCGGGGCTAGAGCTTTCGGACGCCCCCTCCACCATGCTTCGCATGGTCCCCCTCCCCCGCTTCGCAGGGGAGGATCGAGGTCGAGGCCGGCTGCGACGCTGGTTCCTCCCCTGCGGAGCGGGGGAGGTGCCGAGCAAAGCGAGGCGGAGGGGGCTGCGCTAACCTCAGCCCCTCACCCAAACCTGCCCGTCCGTGGAAACCCCTTCGGAACCAGCCGCCCGGCCGAGGCGCGGGCGCCGAGCCATTCGGTCAGTTCCGCCTTCGAGCGCGTGAAGGTGCGGTCGGCGGAATCCTGCCAGGAGAGCCCTTCCTCGATGGCGAAGGTTTTGACGTCCAGCGCGCCGCCGTCCTTGTATTTCTGAAGTCGCACGCCCTTGCCGCGACCCATCTCGGGGATTTCCGCCAGCGGGAAGATCAGCATCTTTCTATTGTCGCCGACGATGGCGACGTGATCGCCCGAGACCGGCACGCATCTCTTCGCCTCGTCGGGCGTCTTCACGTTCATCACCTGCTTGCCCTTGCGGGTGTTGGCAATCACCTCGGCCTCGGGAACCACGAAGCCGTTGCCCTCGTGGCTGACCAGGAGCAGCTTGCGCGCCGGATCGTGCGCGAAGGCGGTGACGATCGCCTGGTCGTTCTCCATGTCGACGATGATGCGGATCGGCTCGCCATGCCCCCGGCCGCCGGGCAGGCGATCCGCGCCGATCGTATAGAACTTGCCGCCGGTGGTAAAGACCAGCACCTTGTCGGTCGTCTGGGCATGGAAGGCGAGTTTCAAGGAATCGCCTTCCTTGAAGGCCAGCGTCGAGAAATCGGCCAGATGACCTCGCATCGCCCTGAGCCAGCCCTTTTCCGAGACGATCACCGTCACCGGCTCCTTCTCGATCATCGCCTGCTGGATGTCCTCGTGGTGATGCTCCGGCGCGTCGGCGAAGGTCGTGCGGCGACGACCGAGCGGCGTGTCGGGACCGAACTTCTTCCTGACCTCGCCAACCTCCCAGCGGATCGTCTGCCACTGTTTCGCGGGCGATCCCAGCAGCGACTCGATCTGCTTCTTCTCCTTCGTAAGTCCGTCGAACTCCTTGCGGATCTCGAACTCTTCCAGCTTGCGCAAGGCTCGCAGGCGCATGTTGAGGATCGCCTCGGCCTGCACGTCGGTCAGGTCCCAGCGGGCCATCATGACGGGTTTCGGCTCGTCCTCCTCGCGGATGATCCTGATCACCTCGTCGATGTTCAGATAGGCGATCAGGTAGCCGCCCAGCACTTCGAGCCGGCGCTCGATCTCCGCCAGCCGGTGCCTGGAGCGGCGAACGAGCACGTCGCGACGGTGGTCGAGCCATTCCCTGAGCACGCCCTTGAGCGACAGGACGTTGGGCACCCTGCCGCGCGACAGCACGTTCATGTTGAGCGGGAAGCGGACCTCGAGCTCGGTCAGCTTGAACAGCGACTCCATCATCAGGCCGGGGTCGACCGCGCGGCTCTTCGGCACGAAGACGACGCGGATGTCCTCGGCGCTCTCGTCGCGCACGTCTTCCAGCAGCGGCAGCTTGCGCGCCAGCAGGAGCTCGGCGATCTTCTCGATCAGCCGCGACTTCTGGACACCGTAGGGGATCTCGGTGACCACGGCGGTCCAGGTGCCTCTGCCCTGGTCCTCCTGCTTCCACACCGAACGGACGCGGAACCCGCCGCGACCGGTCTCGTAGGCCGAGACGATCGAATCCCAGCCGTCGACAACCGTGCCGCCGGTCGGGAAGTCCGGGCCGCGCACCTTGCATTCGAGCCGTGCCGACGGGTCCGCCTTCGCCTCGATCGCGGCGAACGCCTCCGGAGAGGTCATCAAATCGCGGGTCGACGCGTCCGGATTGTCGATGAGGTACAGCGCGGCGGAACACAGTTCGGCCGCGTTGTGCGGCGGGATCGAGGTGGCCATGCCGACGGCGATGCCGGACGAGCCGTTGGCGAGCAGGTTCGGGAAGGCGCCGGGAAGGACGACCGGCTCCTCGTCCTCCTCGTTGTAGGTCGGACGGAAGTCGACGGCGTCCTCGGTGATGCCGGCGAGCAGGTCGCCGGCGACTTCCGTCATGCGCGCCTCGGTGTAGCGCATGGCGGCGGCGTTATCGCCGTCGATGTTGCCGAAATTGCCCTGCCCGTCGACCAGCGGGTAGCGCATCGAGAAGGTCTGCGCGAGGCGCACCAGCGCGTCGTAGATGGACTGGTCGCCATGCGGGTGGAACTTGCCCATGACCTCGCCGACGATGCGGGCGCATTTGGCGAAGGCCTGGTCGGGGTTGAGGCGCAGGAGCCGCATCGCGTGCATGATGCGCCGGTGCACCGGCTTCAGGCCGTCGCGCACGTCGGGCAGCGCCCGGTGCATGATCGTCGACAGCGCGTAGGCGAGGTAACGCTCCTCGAGCGCCGACTTCAGATCGACCGGCTCGATCTTGTCGCCGCCGTCTGAACCAGGCGGAATCAGGCTTTTTCCCATGAAGTCCGGTTAGCGGGGATGCCGATTCGCGGCAAGCTTCACCGGACCGGGCACCACCCGTTCACCAACGTCCCGAGGGGGCAATTGCAATTTCCCGAAGATTTCTATCATTGTAGCCCGGTGCGTCATCTTCCGGTCGACATCGTCCATGACTGGGATGAGTGCAATCGAATTTCAGTCTCAGGGATCGCGCCATGAAAGCTCTCAGCCTCAGAACGCTGGCTTTTTCCACCTTTCTTTCCACAATCGCCGCTAACTCCGCATTCGGGCAGGACGCCACAGCCGTAGCGGAACGCCTCAAGGCGGTGCTTGCCAACCAGGGCATCACCATCAGTTGGACCGCCGTGACCGGGGGCGGCGACACCGTCGTCATCGAGGGGGTCTCGGCCACCATGACCGGCGCGCCGGAAACCGCCGCCGTCGGCAATGTGACGCTCTCGCAGATCACCGAGGCGGACGGCGGATACACCGTCGGGCTGGTGACGTTTCCCGACTATTCGATCACCGAGGACGGCGTCACCGTCGATGCCACGGGCATCCAGCTCACCGGCCTGAAGCTGCCGGCCGAGGGTTCGGCCGATCCGCTTTCGACCCTGATGATGTACGAGACCGCCGACGTCGGACTGGTCAGCGTCAAGATGGGCGACAAGCAGATGTTCTCGATGGAGAGCACGCATTTCGAGATCTCGCCGCCCGCCGACGGCTCCGCCATGGAGTTCTCCGGCGCGGCGGAGAAGTTCTCGGCCGACCTGTCGCTGGTCGAGGATCCGGTCTCCAAGCAGTTCATCGCCCAGCACGGCTATGAGACGATCAACGGCTATTTCGAGCTGGCCGGCACATGGCAGCCGACCGACGGGCGGATGGCGCTCTCGCAATACGACATCGCGGTCGAGGACGCAGGCGCGATCGGCTTCACATTCGACCTCGGCGGCTACACGCCCGACTTCATCAAGCAGATGCAGGATCTGCAGAAGCAGATGGCCGAGGGCGGCGAAAACTCGGCGGCCGGCATGGCGATGCTCGGCATGATGCAGCAGCTCACCTTCCATTCGACCAGCATCCGCTTCGACGACGATTCCATCACCGGCAAGGTGCTCGAGTTCGTCGCCGCCCAGCAGGGCATGAAGGCCGCCGACATCGCCAACCAGGCGAAGGCGGTGGTGCCGTTCCTGCTCGCGCAGTTGAACAATCCGGAGTTCACCACGCAGGTGACCGCGGCCGTGACCAAGTATCTCGACGATCCGCAGAGCCTGGAAGTGACGGCCGAGCCCGCCTCGCCGGTGCCCTTCGCGGTGGTGATGGCGGGCGCGATGTCGGGCGCGCCGCAGGAACTGATCAAGACCCTCGGCGTAACCGTGACCGCCAACGAGGACTGAGAATGATCCGAGATCGATGAAAAGGCCCGGCGGCGACGCCGGGCCTTTTTCGTTTTCGGCAGCAATCGCCGAGCTAACCCGTCACCGACCCCCCTCTGGCCTGCCGGCCATCTCCCCCTCAAGGGGGGAGATTGGCAGCTTGGACCTTTCCGCCAAACTCGGAACGTTGGTGATTGGCGAAAACCAATGCGACAACTGATCTCCCCCCTTGAGGGGGAGATGGCCGGCAGGCCAGAGGGGGGTCGGTTCAGAAATCAGACCAGGCGTCGAGGCATGCATCGATGACGATCTGGGCGCCTCGCAGCAGCGTGGCGCGGTCGATCGCGAAGGGCGCACTCTCGATCCGGGCCGGCTCCCCCGGGAACGGCGGCACATGGATGAAGCCGGCCATCAAGGGCGCATAGCCTTCAACCAGTCCGCCCCGCGCGTGATAGAAGAGGTAGTTGCACAGATAGTCGCCGGCGCTGTCCGACCATTCGACCGGGATGCCGGTCGCCGCCAGCCGGTCGTGGATCGCCTGCAAGGGGAGCGTGCTGTCGTGGGCCTCCCCTCCGTCGCAGATCGTCGCGACGGACGGAATGTGGCCGGCATTGTCGGCGGTGACGAGGCTGACGCAATTGCGGGCATGCCGCTCCAGCCGGAAGCCGCGCGCCGAGGCGGAAAGGCCGAAATGGATCGCGATGTCGGGACGGAAGCCGTCGGCGATCGTCGCAAGCCGCGAAGGCAGCGCCCGATAGTCGACCTCCAGAACCTCGGCATGCATGTGGCAGCGCGTCCCGATCGCCGCCCGGTGTTCCAGCAGATCGGCGACCAGCGCCTCGGTCGGGTTGACCGGCGCGCCGGGAAAGGCGTTGAAGCCAGTGA
This sequence comes from Rhizobiaceae bacterium, assembly GCA_050184585.1. Taxonomy (GTDB): domain Bacteria; phylum Pseudomonadota; class Alphaproteobacteria; order Rhizobiales; family Rhizobiaceae; genus JBFXAF01. The sequence continues at coordinate 287,625 of JBFXAF010000002.1, forward strand.
CCAGCAGGCGCGGCCTGTCTGCGGTCATCCCCGGCTCCTTAGGCGTCCTTCTTCGGCGCGACGACACGCAGGCTCAACTCCCTGAGCTGCTGCGGGCTCGCCTCGGACGGCGCGCTCATCAGCAGGTCGTAGGCCTGCTGGTTCATCGGGAACATGGTGATCTCGCGCAGGTTCTTCGCGCCCACGAGCAGCATGACGATGCGGTCGACGCCGGCCGCCATGCCGCCATGCGGCGGCGCGCCGTACTGGAAGGCGCGGTAGAGTCCGCCGAAGCGCTCCTCGACGGTCGCCCGGTCGAGGCCGACCATCTCGAAGGCCTTCACCATCGTCTCGGGCAGATGGTTGCGGATGCCGCCGGAGGCGATCTCGAAGCCGTTGCAGACCATGTCGTACTGGAATGCCTTGATCGACAGCGGCTCGCTCTTATCCAGCGCATCCTTGCCGCCCTGCGGCATGGAGAAGGGGTTGTGGGCGAAGTCGATCTTCTTCTCCTCCTCGTTCCACTCGAAGAAGGGGAAATCCACGATCCAGCAGAGCTTGAACTGGTCGCGCTCCACGAGGTTCAGTTCCTCGCCGGCGCGGGTGCGGGCGTCGCCCGCGAATCTGTAAAACTTCGCGGGATCGCCGGCGACGAAGAAGGCGGCGTCGCCCTCGCCGAGGCCGAGCTGGGTACGGATCGCCTCGGTGCGCTCGACCCCGATGTTCTTGGCAATCGGGCCGGCGCCCTCGAGCGTCTCGCCTTCCTTGCGCCAGAAGATGTAGCCGAGGCCCGGCTGGCCCTCGCCTTGCGCCCATGCGTTCATGCGGTCGCAGAAAGCGCGGGAGCCGCCGGTCCTGGCGGGGATCGCCCAGACTTGCGACTTCGGGTCGCTGGCGAGGATACCGGCGAACACCTTGAAGCCCGAGCCGCGGAAATGCTCCGACACGTCCTGCATCTCGATCGGGTTGCGCAAATCCGGCTTGTCGGAGCCGTATTTGCGGATCGCCGTGTCGTAGGGAATGCGCGGAAACTCCTGCGTCACCGGCTTGCCCTCGGCGAAGGTCTCGAACACCGAGCGCAGGACGGGCTCCATGGTGGAGAGCACGTCGTCCTGCTCGACGAAGCTCATCTCCAGATCGAGCTGGTAGAACTCGCCCGGCAGGCGGTCCGCGCGGGGATCTTCATCCCTGAAGCAGGGCGCGATCTGGAAGTAGCGGTCGAAGCCCGACACCATGATCAGCTGCTTGTACTGCTGCGGGGCCTGCGGCAGGGCGTAGAAGGTGCCCGGATGGATGCGCGACGGCACGAGGAAGTCGCGCGCGCCCTCGGGCGAGGAAGCGGTGAGGATCGGAGTCGAGAACTCGGTGAAGCCGGCGTCAGCCATGCGCGCGCGCATCTCGGCGATGATCTTCGTGCGCATCACGATGTTCCGGTGCAGCGTGTCGCGGCGCAGGTCGAGGAAACGGTATTTGAGGCGGATGTCCTCGGGATAGTCGGGCTCGCCGAAGACCGGCAGCGGCAGTTCCTTCGCGGCCGAAAGGACCTCGATCTCGCGCGCGAAAATCTCGATCTCGCCGGTCGGGAGGTTGGCGTTCGTCGTCTCGGCGGTGCGCGCCTTCACGTCGCCGTCGACGCGGATGACCCACTCGCCGCGCACCGTCTCGGCGGTCCTGAAGGCAGGCGAATCCGGATCGGCGACGATCTGGGTCAGGCCGTAGTGGTCGCGCAGGTCGATGAACAGCAGGCCGCCATGGTCGCGCACGCGGTGCACCCAGCCCGAGAGACGGACGCTTCCGCCAACGTCGGACTTCTTCAACTGGCCGCAGGTGTGTGTGCGGTAACGGTGCATGTCTGGCGTTCCGGCTCTTTGATAGGGCTATCCCGGCGACGACGCGGCCGGCCGGAAGCGGCGCGAAAAGCGCACCAACAATACGGTTTGTCAAGGCGAGCAGCGGGAACTGGACCAATCGGCCGGACAAATGCCGCTGGCAATCGGCAGACGCCAACGATAGGTGGAGGCAATCGTTTGCAAGGGCGAATGCCCGCATGTCCTCCATCCGTCCCCTCATCCCGCTCCTGATCGCCGCCGGCATCCTGCTGGGCGGCAACGGAATCCAGGCGACGGTGATCGCCCTGAGAGGCGCGGAGGAAGGCTTCTCGGCCGGCGTGATCGGGTTCATGGGAACCGCCTACTTCGCCGGCTTCCTGATCGGCTGTCTCGCCATCACCCGCATGCTGAAGGCGGTCGGGCACATCCGCGCATTCTCCGCGCTCGCCGCGATCGCCGCCGCCGGCACGCTGCTGCTGGTGCTGGTCCTCGATCCGTTCATGTGGTCCGCCGTGCGTTTCGCGTCCGGCTTCTGCTTCGCCGGACTGTTCACGATCATGGAGAGCTGGCTCAACTCCGGCGTCGAGAACAAGGATCGCGCGCAGGTGCTGGCGATCTACCGGATCGTCGACCTGGGGGCCGTCACGGGCTCGCAGTTCATCATCCCGCTGTCCGGCACCGGGGGCTTCACCATCTTCGGCATCATGGCGATCATGATCACGCTGTCGCTGGTGCCCGTGTCGCTCGGCGACCGCTCCAATCCGACGCCTCCGGAGGATGTGAAGCTCGACCTCGGACGCGCCTGGCGCATATCGCCGCTGGCCGCCATCGGCTGCATCGCCGTGGGCGTCACCAACTCGGCGTTCCGCACGATGAGCCCGGTCTATGCCGAGGCGCTCGGCATGTCGGTGACCGACGTCGTCACCTTCGTCAGCCTGTCGATCATCGGCGGGGCGGTGATCCAGTATCCGCTCGGCTACCTTTCCGACCGCTGGGATCGCAGATCGATCCTGCTGATCACGACCGGCGCAGCCATGTTCGCGGCGCTGGCGCTCGTGTTCGTCGCCGGCGACGACCCGTTCCTCAACTTCGCGATCGTCTTCGTCTTCGGCTCGTTCGCCATGCCGCTGTTCTCGCTCTCCGCCGCGCATGCCAACGACCGCGCCGACAAGAGCGAGTTCGTGCTGGTCAACGCCGCGCTCATGCTCTTCTACTCGTTCGGCGCCATCGGCGGTCCACTGGCCGCGGCACGGGCGATGGAAGACTTCGGGCCGCAGGCGCTGTTCCTGTTCTCGGCGATCGTCTATGCGATCCTGATCGTCATCATCCTCTACCGGATGGTCGCCCGGCCTGCCGTGCCCGACAGCCGGCGTGGACGGTTCATCGCCATGCTGAGGACGTCGACCATGTTCGCGCGGCTGGCGCGGCGCGGCGACCCCGGTAAACCTCCTGTAAACGAATGAAACCTCTGGGCGCTTGACGAAATCGCCCGCGTCGGGATTGAGACGGAACCGTTCTTCCGTCAAAAGCAGCGCGATGGACCTGATCACCACCCAGAAAGACCTCGATTCCGCGATCCGCGCGCTGTCGCAGTCGGATTTCGTCACCGTCGATACCGAATTCATCCGCGAGACGACGTTCTGGCCGGAGCTGTGCCTCGTCCAGATGGCGGCGCCCGGCGTCACCGCGCTGATCGATCCGCTGGCGGCCGGCCTCGACCTGAAGCCGTTCCTCGACCTGATGGCCGACGAGAAGATCCTCAAGGTCTTCCACGCCGCGCGGCAGGACATCGAGATCATCTTCAACCTGTCCGACCGCATCCCGCACCCGATCTTCGACACGCAGGTGGCGGCGATGGTGTGCGGCTTCGGCGACAGCGTGTCCTACGACCAGCTGGTCCAGAAGATCACCGGCAACCACATCGACAAGTCGTCGCGCTTCACCGACTGGCGGCACCGGCCGCTGTCGCAGAAGCAGCTCGAGTACGCGCTGGCCGACGTGACCCATCTCATCGACGTCTATCAGCACCTCAAGACCGAGCTGGAGCGCGAGGGGCGCGCCCACTGGCTGAACGAGGAGATGGAGGTTCTCACCGCGCGCGAAACCTATGCGCCCCACCCCGAGGACGCATGGAAGCGGCTGAAGCTGCGCGTGCGAAAGCCGATCGAGCTCGCGCTCGTGCAGGCCATCGCCACCTGGCGCGAGCTCGAGGCGCGCGAACGCAACGTCCCGCGCCAGCGCGTCATCAAGGACGACGCCATCTTCGAGATCGCCCAGCAGCAGCCGCGCGACGCGACAGCACTCGGGCGGCTGAGGACCACGCCGAAAGGCTGGGAGCGCTCCGCCACCGCCACCTCCCTCCTCGGCACTGTCAACCAGGCGCTGGCGCTGCCGAAGGACAAGCTGCCCGCGATCCCGCGCCACCAGCAGTCTCAGGAAGGCACCAGCGCCGCCGCCGAACTGCTCAAGGTGCTGCTCAGGCTCGTTGCCGAAAAGGAAGGCGTAGCCGCCAAGGTGCTCGCCTCCAGCGACGATATCGACCGCATCGCCGGAGAAGGCGAGACGGCCGACGTGCCGGCGATGCACGGCTGGCGCCGCGAGGTTTTCGGCGAGGAGGCGCTGAAGCTGGTGAAGGGGGAAATCGCGTTGCGCTTCCACAAGCGCAAGATCCGCGTCTTCGAGCTGCCGGAGACGGCGGAGTAGGCTCTACCCTTCCGCGACGACCAGCGACAGCGACCTGCCGCTGATCCTGGCCAGCTGCGCCAGCCGGCCGGCCGGCCGCTCGCCGTGAAGCGCCGCGTGTGACCGCGGAATGACCAGTGCGAGCCCGTCGTTCGGCCTCGCCTCCCAGCGCAGCCTCGGTATCAGCCCGGGCATCGACGCCGAGAGCAGGTAGACCACGCGCAGCATGGCGCCGAGCAGCCGCGCCCGCTCCAGGAACCGCGCGCCGGCGAGCGCCCGGAGCTCCGACGCGATCGCTTCCTCGAACACGCCCTCGTGGCGGAACAGGCTGGCCAGCGCCAGATAGGCGCGGCCGGGATGGTCGACGCCGATGAAGGACGCATGGGCGATGATGTTGAGCGACTGGGTGCCGCGATATTCGGGGTGCGCCCGCCACCCGATGTCGGCGAGCAGGCAGGCGGCCCGCCGGTAGCGAGCCTCATCGTCGGTCTCGTCTATGCCGAATGCCGCGAAGCTGGCCTCGGACCACACGACCAGTTCCTGCGCGTGACCTGCCGAGCGGGAACGCAGGATCGCCAGTTCCTCGGCCGCCGAGATGAGCGGGTCGGCGGCCTGCTCCTCCGGTGACAGAAGCGAGTAGAGGAAGCCCTCGCGCACGCCTTGCGCGGACACGACCACCCTCGACGGCTTCATGCGCTCGATGATCTCCAGCAGCACCGTCGCGCCGTAGGGCAGCAGCGCGCGGCGGCTCTTCGACACCCGTTCGATGCCGCGCACCTTGTCGATATCGCCCCTGGCCACCTGCCTCAGGAACGGCATGGACGTCGAGGTATCCATTTCATAGTGGTGCATGACGGCGAGCGGGTAGTCGGTGGCGTTCATGTGCAGGCGGGCGAGGTTTCGCCATGTTCCGCCCACCGCATAGAAGGTGCGCCCCCTTCCCCCGGACAGGAGTTTGGCGCGGCCGACTTCCGCTTCCGCGATCTTCGCGGCCGTCGACAGCGAGTTCTTCGCCATGTCCTGGAGTCGGAGTCCCCCGAGCGGCAGGGTGATGCCCTCGCCCATGCGGTGGCCGCTGACGTCGACCAGTTCGAGGCTTCCGCCGCCGAGATCCCCGACGATGCCGTCGGGATTGTGGAAGCCGGAGATGATGCCGAGAGCGGAATAATGGGCTTCCTCGCGACCCGACAGCACCCTGATCTCGGTGCCGAGGATGTTCTCGACCCTGTGGATGAAGTCCATGCCGTTCTGCGCTTCGCGGGCGGCGGCGGTGGCGATCACGTAGAGCGGGTCGGCGTAGGCCTGATCGGAAAGCGCCCGAAAGCGGCGGAACTCCTCGATCGCGCGATCGACGCCCTCCGGATCGAGCCGGCCAGTCGAAACGATGCCCTTGCCGAGGCCGGCGAGCATCTTCTCATTGAACAGGATCGTCGGCGACCGCGCGATCCCCTCGTAGATGACGAGCCGGATCGAGTTCGAGCCGATGTCGATGACGGAGAGCGGACGGCGGTCCTGGAGCCTGCCCTGGGATGCCGGAATCATGCCTTGGCGGCCGCGCCGCTCTTCTTTGACCGCTTGAACTGGGCGATGCGCTTTGGCGCATGGCTCTTCAGCGCGTCGCCCCGGCCCGACAGGCTGGGGTTGGTCATGAAGTACTCCTGCGCATTGAACGGCTCCTCGCCCTCTTCGGGCTTCATGCGGCGCGACGTGCCGTCGGGCAATACTTCGAAACTCTGCTGGTTGTCCATGATGTTGCCGAGCATGATCTGTCCGAGGATCTGCTCGTGGACGGTGGGGTTCATGATCGGCACCAGCGTCTCCACCCGTCGATCGAGATTGCGCGGCATCATGTCGGCCGAGCCGATGTAGACCAGGGCCTCGTCGGACGGCAGGCCGTGGCCGTTGCCGAAGCAGTAGATGCGGCCGTGCTCGAGGAAGCGCCCGATGATCGACTTCACGCGGATGTTTTCCGACAGGCCGGGCACCTGCGGTCTCAGGCAGCAGATGCCGCGCACGACCAGATCGATCTCGACGCCGGCGCGGCTCGCCTCGTAGAGCGCGTCGATGACCGTCGGGTCGACCAGCGAGTTCATCTTCATCCAGATTCGCGCCGGCTTGCCCGCCTGGGCATGCCCGATCTCATCGGCGATATGGCCGAGGATGCGGCTCCTGAGCGTGTAGGGCGACAGCGCGATGCACATCTCGTTGGTCGGCTCGGCGTAGCCGGTGATGAAATTGAAGATCAGCGCGACGTCCCGCGCGATCACCGGATCGCAGGTGAAGAACGACTGGTCGGTGTAAACGCGCGCGGTGATCGGATGGTAGTTGCCGGTGCCGAGATGCACGTAGTTGCGCAGGCGCCCCTCCTCGCGGCGCACGACCAGCGACATCTTGGCGTGGGTCTTCAGTTCGATGAAGCCGAACACGACCTGCACGCCGGCGCGCTCGAGATCGCGGGCCCAGCGGATGTTGGCTTCCTCGTCGAAGCGGGCCTTGAGCTCGACCAGCGCGGTGACGGACTTGCCGGCCTCGGCCGCGTCGATCAGCGCGCGCACGATGGGGCTGTCGTTGGAGGTGCGGTAGAGCGTCTGCTTGATGGCCACGACCTCGGGATCGGCCGCCGCCTGCCGCAGGAACTGGACGACCACGTCGAAGGACTCGTAGGGATGATGGACGATGATGTCCTTCTCGCGGATCGCCGCGAAGCAGTCGCCCCCCCTGTCGCGGATGCGCTCCGGAAATCGCGGGTTGTAGGGCTGGAACTTCAGGTCGTCGCGCGGCAGGGCGACGATCTCCGAGATCTGGCTGAGCGCCAGCGGCCCGGTCAGCACGCTGACCCGCTCCGGAGCCACGCCGGTCTCGCTCGCCACGAAGTCGCGCAGCTCGGGAGGCATCTGCGCGTCGAACTCGATGCGGATCACCGATCCGCGCCGCCGGCGCTTCAGCGCGGTCTCGAAGAGACGCACCAGGTCCTCCGCCTCCTCCTCGACCTCGATGTCGGAGTCGCGGATGATGCGGAACGTGCCGGACCCGGTCACCTCGTAGCCGGGGAACAGCTTGCCTATGAACACCGCCACGGTCTCCTCGAGGGAGATGAAGCGCACCAGGTTCTTGCGGTCGGGCAGCCGTATGAAGCGCCGCAGCGCCGGCGGCAGGCGGAGCAGCGCCGACATCTCTTCCCTGTTCTTCTTGTGCCGCAACTGGAGGGCCATCGAGAAGCCGAGATTCGGGATGAACGGGAACGGGTGCGCCGGGTCGATCGACAGCGGCGTGAGCACCGGGAACACCTGGTCCCGGAAATGCTCGTCCAGCCAGGCGCGTTCGTCCTTCGACAGCGCCGCCGCGCCGACCGTCTCGATGCCTTCGGCGCGCAGCAGCCCGGCGAGCGCGGCGAGGCTCTTCTGCTGGTCCTCCTGGAGGCGGCCGACCTCGAGCAGGATCTGCTCCAACTGCTCGGCGGGCGTGCGTCCGTCGGGGCTGCGCATCGCGATGCCCTCGCGCACCTGGCCGGCGAGGCCGGCGACCCGCACCATGAAGAACTCGTCCAGATTGGCGGCCGAGATCGACAAGAAGCGCACCCGCTCCAGAAGCGGGTGGTTGGGATTTTCGGATTCCTCCAGGACCCGCCGGTTGAACTGCAGCCACGAGAACTCGCGGTTGACGAAGCGGTCGGGATTGCCCGCGATCTCCGGCGCCGCGGCATCGGGCGCGGGGAACTCCTTCTTGACTGGCTTCAGCTCGTTCATCTCGATCTCTCCCTCACCCGAGACGCCGGGCGAGGCGCCTCAGTCTAGCGATTGACAGGGTTTTGCGACAGTTTGATTTCAAGGATGGCGTCACGCGACTTGCCAAGGACGGTGCCATGCTGCAAACGCTCGTGCGGCAGGGCGCGACAGGAGCGAACCATGGCTGGCGGTGCCATTCCCCACTTCCAGAACGACGCCGGACACCCAGTGATCGGCATCGGGGTCAAGGAATTCATGTGCGTGGGCGCCAATCCGCCCTTCGACCACCCGCACGTCTTCCTCGACATGGGCGCCGGCGACGAGAAGGTCTGTCCGTACTGCTCGACGCTCTTCCGCTACCTCTCCGACCTGAAGGCCAACGAGACGCGGCCGGCCGGAGCGCTCTACCTCCACCACGCCGCGTGATCGTCCAAAGGCCGCCGCGATGAGCGAATCGCGCTCCCGGCAGGTCATCATCGCCGGGGCCGGCGTCGCCGGGCTGATCGCCGCGGTGGCTTTCGCGCGCAAGGGTTTCTCGGTCCGCGTCTACGAGAAGTCGCCGCAGCTGGATGAGATCGGTGCGGGCGTCCAGCTCTCTCCCAACGCCACCCGCCTGCTTGCCTCGCTCGACCTTCTGGAGCCGGTGCTGCCGGCGGCGAGCTTCCCTTCCGCTGTCGTGCTCAGGAGCGGCAGACGACGCTCGCTGAAGGACCTTGCGCGCGTACCGCTGGGCGAGGCGGCGGAGCGGCGGTGGGGCTCGCCCTATGTCGTCATTCATCGCGCCGATCTGCAGAGCGCGCTCATCGCCCAGGCCGTGCGCGAGGGGGACGTCACCATCACCACCGGCGCGGCGGTCCGCGACATGGCCGTGCACTCGATGGGGGTCACGGCGTCGATCGACCTCGATGGCCGCATCATCGAGGCCAAGGGCCTGCTGCTCATCGGCGCCGACGGCGTATGGTCGTCGATCCGGGCGCTGGCAGGCGAAACCGGCAGGAGCCGCCCCTCGGGTCGCATCGCCTGGCGTGCGACCATTCCCGTGGACGGGCCTCAGGCGGCGACGCTCGCCGAGATCGGCGCGACGCGGGACGTGACCGCGTTCCTGCTCCCGAACGCGCATCTCGTCTGCTATCCGATCCGCGGCGGTCGGGCGGTCAATCTGGTGGCGATCACGCAGGGCGAGGTCGCGCCGGGCTGGGGCGGCAATCCCGACCCCTATGCCCTACGCTCCGCCTTCGGCCGCGCGGCGCCGCGCCTCAAGACCCTGATCGACGACGTGACGAACTGGACGGCCTGGCCGCTGCACACGGTCGAGCCGACGATACCCTGGACCATCCCTGGAGGCGTGGCGCTGATCGGCGACGCCGCGCACGCGATGATGCCCTATGCGGCCCAGGGCGCGGCGATGGCGATCGAGGACGCGGTGCGGCTCGCCGATCATGTCGCCGGCGCGCCCTCCGATCTCGGCAAGGCGTTGGCCGCGTGGGACGCCGAGCGGCGGCCCCGCATCCTCAAGGTGGTGAAGCGCGGCGCGCTCAACGAACGCGCCTGGCATGCGAGAGGATTGACGGCGCTCGGACGAAACATCGTGCTCGGGAGCCGCTCGCCGGAACGACTGGCGGGCGATCTCGACTGGCTCTACGGATGGCGGCCGCCGGCCGAGCCGGCCTGATCGACGGGCGTCTCATACACCCAGTCGGTCGAGACCCGCGTCGATCGCGGGGATCAGGACGTGGCCGACCCAGTCGACACCGACAACACCGGCGGCGAACACCACGATGTAGAGGGGGCCAGGAGTTCCCTCTTCGACCCGCCGTATCAGATAGAACATGCTGGCGATTGAGATAAAGTACAAGATGAAATAAAACGGAATAAACTTGATGTGTTCACCGTGGATTATTGTGATGGCGCACAAAGTCACTGATGCAAAATAACAACATAGAAAGTATCCGAACCTATCTAATTCTATTAATCTCTCCCCAGGATCGGCGAGATATACATGAACGAATATCAACCCGATGCCTATGGGAACGCTGACGAACGCGAAGTAGAAGGCATACATGGGCGCGGTGTCGTAGGTCATGATGATGACCGCGCCGAAGGTGGCCAGGACCGAGAGGAAGACCCTGTGTCGGCTTCTGGATCTGCGCCCGAAGGCGTGCTGGATCGTCACGGGAAGAACGAAGAGCAGGCTGATGGTCAGGAGCTTGGGCTGATAGGGCAGTTCGATGCCTATGAGAGCGTAGACGCGCATCCAAAACGCGTCGATAAGCACCTGAAACCCGAGGACGATGCGCGTCAGCGTGTCGGAGAAGTCGAGCCGCTCGTTCAGATGCCCGAGCAGGCCGAAAGCGGCGGGACCGGCGAGAAACACGTAGACGATCTCGCCCTTGAGAATGTCGAGGAGCGGCGTCTCGTCACTTTCGGTCACGGGCGTCAGGCGGCCAGGCGGCGTGAAGTCGCTGTCAGTGCAGTATCTGGCTCAGGAACAGCTTCGTGCGCTCGTGCTTCGGGTGGTCGAAGAACTCGGTCGGCGTGTTCTGCTCGACGATCTGACCCTGATCCATGAAGATCACGCGGTTGGCGACCTTGCGGGCGAAACCCATCTCGTGCGTGACGCACAGCATGGTCATGCCCTCCTCCGCGAGGTCGACCATCGTCTCGAGCACTTCCTTGATCATCTCGGGATCGAGGGCCGACGTCGGCTCGTCGAACAGCATGATGCGAGGGTTCATGCAGAGCGAGCGGGCGATCGCCACGCGCTGCTGCTGGCCGCCTGACAACTGGCCGGGATATTTCAGCGCCTGCTCGGGAATCTTGACGCGCTTGAGGAAGTGCATGGCGATCTCCTCCGCCTGCTTCCTCGGCATCTTGCGCACCCAGATCGGCGCCAGCGTGCAGTTCTCCAGTATGGTCAGGTGCGGGAACAGGTTGAAGTGCTGGAACACCATGCCGACCTCGCGGCGCACCTCGTCGATCTTCTTCAGATCGTTGGTGAGTTCCTTGCCGTCGACGACGATCCTGCCCTTCTGGTGTTCCTCCAACCGATTGATGCAGCGGATCATCGTCGACTTGCCGGAACCGGAAGGCCCGCAGATCACGATGCGTTCGCCGCGCATCACCTTGAGGTTGATGTCCTTCAGCACGTGGAAATCGCCGTACCACTTGTGCATGCCGACGATCTCGATGGCGACGTCGGTGTCGGAGATCTGCATCTTCGACCCGTCGACACGGATTTCTTCCGCGCTGACTGCATTCTCGATGGCCATCGAATGTTCCCCTTTTCGTGGCTCTTTTGTCGTTCCGTCGCCTATTTGCGGTGGCCGGTGTCCAGCCTTCGTTCCATGAACATCGAATAACGCGACATGCCGAAACAGAATATCCAGAAGATGAAGCCGGCGAAGACGAGGCCGGTCATCGGCGTCTGCGGCGATGCCCAGTTGGCGTCCGAGAAGCTCTGGCGCACGATGCCGAGCAGGTCGAACATGCCGATGATCGACACCAGGCTGGTGTCCTTGAAGAGGCCGATGAAGGTGTTGACGATCCCGGGTATCACCAGCTTCAGCGCCTGCGGCAACACGATGAGCCCCATCGACTGCCAGTAGCCGAGGCCGAGCGAGGAGGCCCCCTCGTACTGGCCCTTGGGGATCGCCTGCAGACCGCCGCGCACCACTTCCGCCATGTAGGCCGAGGCGAACAGCGCCACGCCCACCAGCGCGCGCAGCAGCTTGTCGAAGGTCGTGCCGGGCGGCAGGAACAGCGGCAGCATGACGCTCGCCATGAAGAGCACCGTGACAAGCGGCACGCCGCGGATCGTCTCGATGAAGACAACCGAGAGCAGCTTCACGACCGGCAGCTTCGACCGTCGGCCGAGCGCCAGCAGGATGCCGAGCGGGAGCGAAACGGAGATGCCGACGAAGGACAGCACGAGCGTGACCAGCAGGCCGCCCCACAGCGAGGTCTCGACATACTCCAGTCCGAACCAGCCGCCGACCAGCAGAACGAAGGCGACGATCGGGAAGATGCCGAAGAAGACGATGGCGTTCCACGCCTTGTAGGGCACGCGCGGGATCATCAGCGGGGTCAGGAGCGCGACGAACATGATCGCCACGAGAATGACGCGCCAACGCTCGTCGAACGGGTAGCGGCCATAGAGGAACTGCTGGAACTTGGCGGCGACGAACGGCCAGCACGCGCCCGACCAGCCCTCCGGCTGGTTGCCGCCCTGGCTGATCGTGGCGCAGGCGGCGCGGCCGGTTCCCTCCCATGCGGCGCTGAGGAACGTCCAGTCGATCAGCGGCGGGACGATCCAGGCGATGAGCAGGAGCGCGACGATGGTCAGCGCCGAATCGGCGGGCGACGCGAACAGGTTCTTGCGCACCCAGGCGCCGAAGCCGCGCTCGCCGGCCGGCGCGGCCTGCGCCAGCGCCATCTCGACACGTACATAGGAGAGATCGTGTTCCTGCACGGCCCTACCTCTCCACCAGCGCCATCTTGGCGTTGAACCAGTTCATCAGCACCGACGTGCTCAGGCTGAGACCGAGATAGACGACCATCCAGATGGCGACGATCTCGATCGACTGGCCGGTCTGGTTGAGGATGGTGCCCCCGATGGCCACGAGGTCGGCGTAGCCGACGGCGATCGCCAGCGACGAGTTCTTCGTCAGGTTGAGATACTGGCTGGTCAGCGGCGGTATGATGATGCGCATCGCCTGCGGCACCACCACCAGCCTGAGCGCCTGGCCCGACCTCAGTCCGAGCGCGGACGCCGCCTCGGTCTGGCCCTTCGAGACCCCGAGTATGCCCGCACGCACGATCTCGGCGATGAAGGACGCCGTGTAGATGGACAGCGCCAGGTATAGCGCGATGAACTCCGGCTTGATCTGCAGGCCGCCGACGAGATTGAACGTCGACAACTCCGGGAACTCAAGCGTCACCGGCATGCCGATCACGAAGAACGCGACGAGCGGCAGGAACACGATGAGCCCCAGGCAGGTCCAGAACACGGGGAACTGCTGACCGGTCGCGGCCTGTCTTTCCCGCGCCCTGCGCACGACGAACCAGCACATGGCGATGGCGATGAGGAGGGCGATGTCAATCAGCCAGAGCCGGCCGGCGAACACGGGCGCCCAGTCGATCGTCGGCACCCAGCCGTTCCAACCCAGGCTCGGCAGGAACGCGCCCTGCCAGACCAGGTCCGGGGTGAAGAGGCCGCGACTGTTGAGGAATGCGCCGAACGGCAGATCGATGGAATCGCGCGGCAGCGGCAGCACCGACAACACGCCGAGATAGAGGAAGAAGATGACCAGCAGCGGAGGGATGTTGCGGAACACCTCCACATAGACCGTGCAGATCTTGCGGATCAGCCAGTTGCGCGACAACCGGCCGATGCCAACCGCGAAGCCGATGATCGAAGCCGTGACGATACCGGTGACGGCGACGAGAAGCGTGTTGAGGAAGCCGACGAAAAGCGCACGCCCGAAGCTCGAATCCGACGTGTACTCGATCAGCGACTGGCCGACGTCGAAACCGGCTCGGCCGTTGAGGAAGCCGAAGCCCGAGGCGATGTTGGCGCGGCGCAGATTCTCGATCGTGTTGCCGACGATCCAGTAGATCGCCACGACGAGCAGCACGAACACGACGACCTGATAGAAGATTCCGCGTATCTTCGGATCATAGACGAACGAGGCCTTGGCCGGATCGTCGTCGCGGATCGTCGCTTGCGCCATCGTGCCCCCTTCCGCCGAACGGGCGGCGGCGCATGGCGCCGCCGCCGCGAGGTGTCAGATCAGCGGATCGGCGGCGCGTACTGGATGCCGCCCTTGGTCCACAGCGCGTTCAGGCCGCGTGCGATCTTGAGCTCGGAGCCGGCGCCGATGTTCTTCTCGAAGCTCTCGCCGTAGTTGCCGACGGCCTTGACGACGTTGACGACCCAGTCATTCGACAGGCCGAGGTCGGCGGCGAGCTTGGAATCGGCTTCCTGACCGAGGACGCGCTTGATCTCGGGATTGGCCGACGACTTCATCTCCTCGACATTGGCCTGGGTGATCCCCAGTTCCTCGGCGATGATCATCGCGTTGAGCGTCCACTTGACGACGTCGAACCACTGGTCGTCGCCCTGACGAACGGCCGGGCCGAGCGGCTCCTTCGAGATGATCTCCGGCAGCACGACGTGGTCGGCGGGCGCCGACAGGGTCAGGCGGATCGCATAGAGGCCGGACTGGTCGGTGGTGTAGACGTCGCAGCGGCCGGAATCATAGGCCGCGTTGACCTCGTCCAGCTTCTCGAAGACGACCGGGTTGTATTCCATATTGTTGGCCCGGAAGTAGTCCGCGAGGTTGAGCTCGGTCGTCGTGCCGGTCTGAACGCAGACCGACGCGCCCGACAACTGCAGCGCCGAGTTCACGCCCGGCAGGTTCTTCGCGTTGATCATGAAGCCCTGGCCGTCATAGTAATTCACGCCGGCGAAGTTGAAGCCGAGCGCGGTGTCGCGGCTGAGCGTCCAGGTCGTGTTGCGCGCCAGGAGGTCGATCTCGCCCGACTGCAGCGCGGTGAAGCGCTCCTTGGCGGTCGTCGGCGTGTACTTGACCTTCGAGGCGTCTCCGAAGACCGCGGCGGCGACCGCCTTGCAAAGGTCGACGTCGAAGCCCGACCATTCTCCCTTGTCGTTCGGCGCGGCGAAGCCGGCAAGGCCGGTATTGACGCCGCACTGGACGAAGCCCTTCGCCTTGACGTCATCGAGCGTCGCGGCCGAAGCGGCCGACGCGGCAAGCGCCAGAACGCCTGCGCCGAGTACACCTGTGATTACCTGTTTCATACCCGAAAACCTCTTCTGTTGTTCGCAGGGTCCAAGCCCTGTTCTTCGTTCCCGTGCGAAAGCGGAAAGCCGTCCCCCGACGATCAAGGACGGTGCGTCGGCGGCGACGCGCGCGCTTCCCTCCCGTTCACCCGTCGCATCGAAGGCGATTATTGGGCTTGGGTCAAGTAAGAAAGCCGGCAGGACGGGGCGCGGCGAGGATAGTCTTCGCAAGGAGGCGCTCGTCCGGAAACAATTGTCCGGACGAGCGCTTAGCCGTGCACGCTGTCCGGCCGGTTCCCCGGCACCTCGGGCAGCGCCCGTCCGGAAGCGAGGCGAAAGCCGATGCGCCGCGCGGCGAGGAAGCGCGCCAGCGCCATGGCCGAAACGAGGCCGATGCCGAAACCGGCCGCCACGTCCGACGGATAGTGCGCCTCGGCCGCGATGCGGCTCGCCGCCAGCACGAACCCGACCCCGGCGATGGCCGGCCAGTAGCGCGGGAACCAGAGGATCAGGATCGCCGTCACCGCGCCCATGGTCGTGGAATGGCCCGAGGGAAAGCTGGCGTTGAGATAGCCGGTGGTGAAGGGGTCGAACGCCCATGCGCCGAGCTGATCGAACGCCTGCGGCCGAAAACGTCCGAACCCGATCTTCAGGACGTTCACCAGCATGCCGGGCAGCGCCACCGCGCCGAACACGAAGGCGGCCTGGCCATAGAGCAGCGCGAGACGCGCCCGGCCGCGGTATCCGGCCCGCGTCCAGTCGTAGAGGCCGAGGCCGAGCAGCACGACGCCGGCGGGCACGAGATACCAGTGCGAGCGCCCGATGTCGGTGGCCGCATGCAGCCAATGGATCACGGCGGCGTCGGATGAACGCACGAACTCGATGGCCGCACGGTCGAACAGGGCGGCCAGCGGGACGGCGGCGAGAAAGGCGAGCGTCAGGCGGGTGAGGAAGGGCGCCCAGACCCGTCCGGACGCCGCGCGCCGCAGCCGCATCCTCAGCGCGCCCACCGTCGCGGCAGGCCGTCTTGCCGTGGCGAGGCGTGACTCCGACAAGCGCGCTTGCACCACGCCGCCAACCCCGCTGGCGGGTTGCGCCTCGCCGGGGGGCGACCTATCGCTAGCGCGTTTGTTGGGAGAATCGGTTGCCATGGCCGCAAATGATAGGAAGTCCTGGGGCGTCAACACGCGGCTCGCCCATGGCGGCAACGATCCACACGCCTACTTCGGCTTTGTCAACCCGCCGGTCGTCCACGCCTCGACGGTGCTCTATCCGGATGCCGCCACGATGGCGTCGCGCAAGCAGAAATACACCTACGGCACGCGCGGCACCCCGACATCGGACGCGCTGGCGGCGGCGATCGACGATCTGGAAGGATCGGCGGGCACGATCGTCGTGCCGTCGGGGCTGGCGGCGGTCTGGACCCCGCTCCTCGCCTTCCTGTCCGCGGGGGACCATGTGCTGATCGTGGATTCCATCTATACCCCGACACGTCTGTTCGCCGACGCGACCCTGAAGCGTTACGGCGTCGAAGTGGAGTATTACGCCCCGGAGATCGGCGGCGGGATCGCCGCGCTGATGCGATCGAACACCAAGGTCGTGTTCACCGAGTCGCCCGCCTCGAACACGTTCGAGGTGCAGGACATTCCGGCGATCGCCAGCGCAGCGCATGCGGGCGGCGCCATCGTCATGATGGACAATACCTGGGCGACGCCCCTCTATTTCAAGCCGCTGGAGCATGGCGTCGACATCTCGATCCACGCCGCGACGAAGTACCCGGCCGGCCATTCCGATGTCCTGCTCGGGACAGTCTCGGCCAATGCGGCGACCTGGCCCAAGCTCTACGACGCGTTCTGCGGGCTCGGCATTCCGGCCGGGCCGGACGACACCTACCAGGTGCTGCGCGGACTGCGCACCATGGGTGTGCGGCTTGCGCATCACGAGAAGAGCGCGCTCGAGATCGCGCGCTGGCTGGACGGCAGGAAGGGCGTCGCCCGCGTGCTCCACCCGGCGCTCGAAAGCCATGCCGGCCATGAGCTGTGGAAGCGCGATTTTTGCGGCTCCAGCGGCATTTTCTCCATCGTGCTCGATGGCGGCGGCCGGGAAAATGCGCATGCCTTCCTCGATGCGCTGGAGATCTTCGGGCTGGGCTATTCCTGGGGCGGTTACGAGAGCCTGGCGGTCCACTGCAACCTGTCCGACCGCACGATCGCCAAGGGACCGCATGAGGGCCCGCTGATCAGGCTTCAGATCGGGCTCGAGGACGTGGCGGACCTCATCGCCGACATCGAGGCAGGGCTCGCTGCGGCGGCACGGCCCTGATCGAACCTCAATTGATCAGCGCGCCGCCATAGGCGAGCGCAACGACGAGTGTCGCGAGCACCAGGACCAGCGGGGCGATGGCGTTGTCGGTGGACATGTCCGTTCTCCTCTCACGCGCAAAACGCCGAACCTCGCGCGCGGTTCCCGAAGTCGACACGCGAACGCTCCGGCGACCGGGCGCCAAACGCCCGGAACCGAACCCGCGTTGCCTGAGGGAACGGTTCCCCAGTCTGCCCTGATCGTGGTGGAATTGCGGCATCGAGACGGCGATTGCGGCAGCTTGCCTTCCGGCCGGCTTGCCAATAGGGAGAGGCGGTTCGGAGTGTAGCGCAGCCTGGTAGCGCACCTGATTTGGGATCAGGGGGTCGCAGGTTCGAATCCTGCCACTCCGACCATTCGCCGTCGCTTTCCGTTGCGGAGACTCGGGTCACCATCCTTGATGGAAACAGGATGGTGACCGGCGGCCGACCGCGCGATGCGCGACCGGCGACCCCCGTCGTTACGCCGCGCGGGCCAGGGCGACGGCATCGGGTCCGGCCGGAAAGCGGAGCTGGCCGGTCTCGTCATTGGCGGCGCGCCAGACCGCGTCGGCCACGTCCGTCTCCCTCGTCACCAGCGCCGGATTGGCGAACGCCGCGAAGATCGGACCCGCGAACTCCGCATAGGCTTCCGGAATCAGGTCCTCCACGCGCACTTCCGAGTTCTGCGAAAAGCGCGTCGACGGGCCGTAGCCCGGCTCGACCAGCTTGGCGCCGACGCCGAAGGCCTGAAGCTCGTGGGCGAGCGATCCGGTGAAGCCCTCTATGGCCATCTTGCTCGCGGTGTAGGCGGCCGCCAGCGGCATCGGCGCCAGCGTGACGCTCGAGGTGACGTTGACGACGACGCCGGATCGCCTCAGACGGAACTGGGGGATGACGGCCTGGGTCATGGCCATGACGCCGAAGGTGTTGGTCTCGAACACCTTGCGCACATGCGCCATCGGCGTCGCCTCGAACGCCCCGACGACGCCGATTCCGGCATTGTTGACCAGCACGTCGATCGGGCCGGCCGCCTCGATCGCGGCCGCGATGCTTTCGGAATCCGTCACGTCGAGCGCGACGACGCGGATCCGATCCGAGACGGGCAGGATGTCCCGGCGCGGCTTGCGCATGCTGGCGACGACGTTCCAGCCCTTCTCGTGGAAATGGCGCGCGGTTTCCAAACCATAGCCGGACGAGCTGCCAGTGATCAGGACGGTTTTCATGATTGTCTCCCTTGGGTTTCAGCGATCGGAGGCATAAGCCGGGGGATCAGGACGATCTATAATTGAAAGTCGCGATTTCTTTCTCCATAGTCCTTCGATGATCGATCCGTTCTCCGATGTCATCGCGCTGTTGAAACCCCGCGCCGTGTTTTCCAAAGGCATCAGCGGCGCCGGCCCGTGGGCCGTCCGCTATTCCGATTTCGGCCAGCCGGGATTCTGCGCCGTGCTGGAGGGAAGCTGCCGGCTGGCGGTCGACGGACAGGAACCGATCACGATGCAGGCCGGCGACTTCGTGCTGCTGCCGGCCACGCCCGGCTTCACCATGTCCAGCCATGAACCGGCCGCGCCCCTCTTCATCGATCCGAGGCAGAGCGAGACCGCGACCGACGAGGTCCGCCACGGACGCCAGGACGGCGATCCAGACGTGCGCCTCCTCGGGGGCTACTTCATCTTCGATTCGCCCGACGCCGCGGTGCTGGTCTCGCTGCTGCCGGCGCTGGTGCATGTGCGCGGGCCGGGCCGGCTGGCCGGCCTGGTGGCGCTGGTGCGCGAGGAGACCACCGCCGACTGGCTCGGCCGCGACTTCGTGCTGGCGCGGCTGGTCGAGCTGATGCTGATCGAATCGCTGCGCGCGACGCAGGCCGAGAACGCGCCGGCCGGCCTGCTGCGCGGCCTCGCCGATGCGCGGCTCGCCGCGGCCATGCGCCACATGCACGGCGATCCCGCCTACCCCTGGACGGTGGCGGAGCTGGCCAGGCGGGTGGCCTTGTCGCGCTCCGCCTTCTTCGAGCGCTTCTCCCGGGCCGTCGGGTTGCCGCCCATGGAGTATCTTCTGGCGTGGCGCATGGCGCTCGCCAAGGACCTGCTGCGGCGCGGCGGCGTGGCGCTGGCCGAGGTCGCCGAGCGGGTCGGCTACGGCTCGGCCAGCGCGTTCAGCACCGCCTTCAGCCGCCATGTCGGTCTGCCGCCCCGCCGCTTCGCACGCGGCGAAGGCGGGCGCTTGTCGGGCGCGGGAGCCTGATCTACAAGGCGCCGACAGACCAGCAAGGATGTCGACGATGGCCGCCCGCATCTACAGCCCCGCCCGCACCGCCATGCAGTCCGGCCAGGCCAAGACCGGACATTGGGTGCTGGAGTTCGAGCCGGAAAGACGACGCAGGATCGACCCGCTGATGGGCTACACGACGTCCGGCGACATGAAGAGCCAGGTCCGGCTCACCTTCGACAGCGTGGAGGCGGCAATCGCCTATGCCGAGCGCAACGGGCTGGACTACCGCATCGACCTGCCGAAGGAAGCGAAGCGGCGGCAGATTTCGTATTCCGACAATTTCCGCTATGACCGGAAGATGCCCTGGACGCACTGAACAGGCGCGCGGCCGGCCACGGCCGCTCCAGCGACGGTCCCGTAGCTCAGATGGATAGAGCACCGGCCTTCTAAGCCGATGGTCGCAGGTTCGAATCCTGCCGGGATCGCCATACAATCAATGCTTTAGCAGCAGGCCTGAACGGGCGATGCCGGTCAGGAGTTGGAACAGTTCCAACTTCTGTTGCCGGTTTACCCCAAATCGAAAAAGGCCCCGCACGCTGTCGCCAGCGGGGCCAGTTGACAGGAAGGTCGCCCATCCGGGGCCGGACCCGCCTCGGCGCTAAGCTGCGGTTCGTCGCTCCGGAAAGAGCGAAAGCAGGCCCTCGCGCGAGGCCGCGCAGACGCCCCGCTCGGTGATCAGCCCGGTGACCAGCCGTGCCGGGGTCACGTCGAACGCCGGGTTCGCCGCAGGCGTATCCTCGGGCGAGATGCGCACGCTGAGCGTCGTCCCGTCCGGCCCCCTGCCCTGCACATAGGACACCTCGTCGCCCGACCGTTCCTCGATCGGGATATCCCTGACCCCGTCGTCGACCGTCCAGTCGATCGTCGGAGACGGCAGGCCGACGTAGAACGGCACGCCGTTGTCGCGGGCGGCGAGCGCCTTGAGATAGGTGCCGATCTTGTTGCACACGTCGCCCTGCGCGGTGGTGCGGTCGGTGCCGACGATCACCATGTCGACCATGCCGCGCTGCATGAGATGGCCGCCGGCATTGTCCGTCACCAGCGTGTGGGGAACGCCATGACCGCCGAGTTCCCAGGCGGTGAGCTGCGCGCCCTGGTTGCGAGGCCGCGTCTCGTCGACATAGACGTGGATCGGGATGCCCGCATCCATCGCCAGGTAGATCGGCGCGGTCGCGGTGCCGTAGTCGACGGTCGCCAGCCAGCCGGCATTGCAGTGGGTGAGCAGGTTGACGCGTTCGCCCGGCTTCTTTTCCGCGGCGATCCTGCGGATCAGCGCCAGTCCGTGCCTGCCGATGCCCTGGTTGATCGCCACGTCCTCGTCGGAGATCGCAGCCGCCCGCCGATAGGCGGCTTCCATCCGCTTGTCGGCCGCCAGCGGCCGCAGCGCGCCCAGCATGTCGTCCAGCGCCCATCTGAGATTGACCGCGGTCGGCCGCGTCGCGATCAGACGCTTGCAGGCAGCGTCGAGCGCAGCGTCCGACGCGTCCCGCGCCATCTCGATGGCGACACCATAGGCCGCCGTGGCGCCGATCAGTGGAGCCCCGCGAACCCACATGTCCCGGATTGCGGTCGCGACCGAGCCTATGTCGGACAGGGTCTCGACGCGGAACGCATGCGGCAGCCAGCGCTGGTCGATGATGTCCACGGACCTGCCGTCGGCGTTGGGCCATATGCTCCGGTAATGCCGGTCTCCGACTTTCATTCCGCGTACCTCGTCTCCTGGTCTCTTTCCGGCGGGCGAAGCGCTATCGCAGCGTCGCGGCGATGTTGCCGCCGTCGACCGTGGTGACGTCGCCCGTCGTCCGTTCCGCCAGCGCGTGATGCAGGAACGCCTGAGCGACGTCCTCGGCCCGCACCTCCAGGCCGAGCAGGTTGCCCGACATGTAGTCCTTCTCCGATACGCCACGGGCCTTCGAGCGGCTTGCGATCATCTCGCCCGTCAGCAATCCGGACCGGACGCGGTCGGCGTTGACGGCATTCGACCGCACGCCGATCGCGCCATATTCGAGCGCGTACTGACGCGACAGAAACAGCGTCGCCGCCTTCGGGATGCCATAGGCGCCGAACTTCGCGCCCGGGTTCACCGCCTGCTTGGAGGTGTTGAACAACAGCGCGCCGCCCGTACCCTGCTGCTTGAAGATGCCCACGGCGTTGCTCGCCACCGTCTGGTGCGCAAAGAAGTTGAGCTCAAAGCTCCTGCGCAGCAGCGCATCGTCGATCGCGGCGATCTCGCCCTCCCACGCCGCGCCGGCGTTGGAGACGACGATGTCGACCCCTCCATAGACGCTCACCGCCCTGTCGAACGCCGCCCGCACCGATGCCGCATCGGTAACGTCGCAGGCGACGCCGATCGAATTGTTGCCCGCCGCCTTCGCCGCCGCGTCGGCGGCCTTCTGGTCGAGATCGGCGACCACGACATGCGCGCCGCTGGCGGCGAACAGCCTCGCCGTCGCCTTGCCGATCGCGCCAGCGCCACCGGTGATGAATGCGATCTGGCCGGTCAGCGGCTTCGGCTTGGCGCCGGCGAGCTTGGCCTGCTCGAGCGACCAGTATTCGAGCTCGAAGAGTTCCGGCTTGGTCAGCGGCTTGAAGGCGCCGATGGCTTCCGCGCCCTCGACCGCCTCGATCCACATCTCGCCGACGTCGGATGCGATGCGGGCGTCCTTCAGCGTGCGGCCGAAGCCGAACATGCCCATGCCGGGGATGAGGACAAGCCTGGGCATCGGATCGAGCATCGTGCGGCCGACGTCGTCGCGCGCATCATTGTCGGTGAAGTAGCGGGTGTAGTCGGCGACATAGCGCGCGACCGCCTCGCGCATCGACCCGGCGAACGCCGGCATATCGCCCCGGTCCGGCGCGTCGAGCACCATCGGACCGGTCTTAATGCGGATGGACAGGTCCGGCGTGCTCACGCCGGTGTCGGCGAGCCGCCGGAGATCGCGCACGGAGAGGAAATCGAGAACGCGCGCGGAGGTGCGGAAATCCGCGACCATGCGGTCGACGGCTCCTTCGCCTCGCTGGAAGGCGACCGCGCCGCGCAGCATCGGCGCGATCTCGTTCGGCGATGGCAGGTTCACCGGTGCGGGGGGGACCTTCGCCAGCGTCCTGCCACGGGCGGCGACGTGGTCTTCCGCCGCCGTCACATAGGCGATCATCCTGTCATAGGCTTCGCGCGCCGTCTCGCCGAAGGTGAAGATGCCGTGCTTGTCCAGGATCAGGCCCTCGACCGAGGTGTCCCGCTCGTAGATTTCCGCCGCCGCCCTGGCCAGGTCGAAGCCCGGCTTGATGTAAGGGACGAAACCCATCCTCGGCCCGAACACCTTGCGGCTCAGCGCCTCGCTGTGGACCTGGTCGACGATGGCCAGCACCGCGGTCGAATGCGTGTGGTCGACGAAGGTGTGCGGCAGGAAGGCGTGGAGCAGCGTCTCGACCGACGGGTTCGGCGATGACGGATCGATCAGGTTGGCGCGCTGCAGCGCCACCATGTCCTCGTCGGAAAGCTTGGCGAGGCCGCGCGCCTTGATCAGCGGCGCGAGCTTCACCGCCGGCAGCCCGGCCGGCTCGATGACGGCCATGTCCCAGCCGCTGCCCTTGACGCAGAGCACGGGCCAGCGGTCGCCAAGCAGGTCCGTGACCGTGGTCTTCACCGACGTGTTGCCGCCGCCATGCAGCACCAGCCGCGGCTCGCCCCCGAGCAGCCGTGTCGTGTAGACGCGCAGCGCGATGTCGCGCGCGACGCCTCTCTTCCCGTAGTCCGCGACCGTCGCTTCGGCTTCCGCGTCGTTCCAGAGGTTCTTCATTCGCTTCCTTGTCGGTGTCCGTTGAGCCTCAGGCCGCCAGCGCGACGCCCATCCTGGCAAGCAGCTTCCTCGCCAGCGAATCCGTCAGCACAAGATGGGTCGCGAAGCCGCCCTCGAGGGCGGCCATCAGCGGTTCGATCTTGTTGTCCTGCTGGACGACCAGAAGTCGCCTGGGAATCGAACGGATCGACGCGAGGTCGGCCGAAATCAGCCGGCGATTGTAGTCGCAGTCCAGCAGCTGGCCACCGGCGTCGATGAGTTGTCCCGCGATCACGCCGGCCGCGCCCCTCGTGCGCAAAGCACGCAGTTCGTTGCGAGGCAGCGCGCCGCATTCGACGATATGGCTGTCGTCGAGAATGCTGCCGACGGAAAACAGCGCGAGCGTGCAATCGGCGATGCCGGCGAGCTGGTCGCGCAGCATCGGCTCGCCGCGCAGTTCCCGCGCCAGCCTTTCGCTGGAAAGCACCAGCGGCGCGTAGATGTTGATGCCCTTCGCGTTCAGCCGCCGGGCGATCTCCATCGTGCACTGGTCCGGACGATAGGAATAGGGCCCGCCGAGATTGCCGCAAAGCTGGATGACGGTGACGCCCTGGAGGTCGGCGAAACTCATCACGTCGGCGATCTGGTAGACCGTCTTGCCCCAGGCCACGCCGATCCGGTCGCCCTTCTTCGCAAGCTCGAGGAAGACGCTCGCCGCCAGCGTGGGCGTTTCGGATCCGGGATCGCGGGCGTCTCCGCCCGATGGCGCGATCCAGACGGATTCGAGCCCGAGCAGATCCTCGAGTTGTCGGGCGCGCGCATCGTCGCCGAAGAGTTGCGTCGAGGTCGATATGCTGACGATGCCCGTTTCCCGGGCGCGTTTCAGATACATGGCGACGGTGGCGCGCGAGATGCCGAGCCGCCGCGCGACCTCGTCCTGCCTGAGCCCATGCGAATAGTAGAGCCAGGCCGCCTTGTGGATGATGCGTTCCGAGGGCCGCAGCGCCATCTCAGCCTTCCAGATCCACATAGCTCGCGGGAAGGAAGCGCGGCGTGCAAAGGCAGTAGAATTCGAGATCCCCGTCACCCGTGTTCTCGATGCGCTGCGCCGCGCCCGCCGGTATCACGAACTGGTCGCCTTCGTGCATCTCGTGCTTGACCCCGTCCACTTCCAGCCTGCCTTCACCCTTGCGCACGACGTAGCGCTCGCACACCCCGTCCAGCCGATGCAGTTGGGTCGTCACACCGGCCTCCACCCTCGCCAGCGCCAGCGAGGCTTCCGGAGAGGCGTCCGAATTGTGCAGCTCGGTGATGTAGCAACGCTCCCCGGTCCAAAACTCTCCGCCATTTCCCTTCGGGATGAAGCGATCCCTGCTCATTTGAGGCCGGCTTCCTCTGCTGTCGACAAATGCGAAGTCGAATTGACAAATGCTAGGTTGGGTCGCAGAGTTTGTCAAAACCGTCTGGACAATCGGATCGAGCCGTGCAGGCATCCTGACTCCAGGCCGCAAGGGCGTACAGGAAGACGAGACGTCCGGGCGAGCCGCCGCTCGCTCCGGCAAGCTGACAGGGGAACAGGATGACTGGGTTTTGGAAGTCGGTAGTCGCATCGGGAGCAATCAGTCTGGCCGCGTCGTCCGCGATCGCGCAGGACAAGATGTTCGTCTACGTATCGCCGGACCCGATCGGCGTGAACGCGTTCCTGCAGATGGGCAAGACGGGCATCGAGGCGGCGGGGGCGAAGTACGGTGCGGAGGTGAAGACCTTCGAATCCAAGACCGCCGCCGAACGCATCGAAAACGTGAACGCCGCCGTGAATGAAGGCGCCAGCGTCGTCGTGATGCTCGGCTTCGAGTTCAACGACATCGTCAAGGAGGCCGCTGCCGCCGCGCCGGACGTGGAGTTCCTGATCGTCGACCAGTGCATCGACGACCGCCCGGCCAACGTGCATTGCGCGGTCTTCCGCGAGTACGAGGCGAGCTACCTCATGGGCGTCGCGGCCGGCTTGCTGACCCAGTCGAACAAGGTGGGCGTGGTCGGTGCGCTCGATATCCCGTTCCTGCACCGCTACACGGACGGCTATGCGCAGGGCGTGAAGTCCGTGAAGCCGGACGCCCAGGTCGATATCCGCTGGGTGGGCGGCGACAACCCGTTCGCCGACCCGGTGCGGGCGAAGGAGCAGGCGCTGGCCATGAACGCCGCGGGCGCCGACTTCATCTACACGGCGACTGCCGGCGGCGACTTTGGCGTCTTCGAGGCCGCCAAGGAGAAGAACTTCAAGGTCTTCTCCGTCGACATCAACCATTGCCCGACCGTGCCCGGCATCATCATCGACCAGAGCCTCAAGCAGGTCGACAATGCGATGGTCCAGGCCATCGGCGCGATCATCGAAGGACAGGACAGCGTCTTCATGGCTCTCGGCCTCAAGGAGGGCGGCGTCGGCGCCATCGCGCTGGACGAGACGAAGATCGCCGACAGCAAGTGCCTGATCGCCGATCATCCCGACGTCGCCGCCAAGATGCGCGAGGTCGCGGGGCAGATCGCCGACGGCACGCTCAAGCTCGAAGACCCGATGTTCGCCAAGTAAGGCGGGCTTGTGTCCGGGAGTTGCGGGCCGGCGCATGCCGGCCGGCCTTCCTGCGGGTCGAGATGATGGCTGGATCTGCATGCACGCAGCGCTGACGGGCATATCGGTCCGGTTCGGGCCGCTCGTCGCCGTCGACGATGTGTCGATCGCCATGCGCGCCGGCGAGATTCACGCCGTCGTGGGCGAGAATGGCGCGGGCAAGTCGACGCTGATGAACGTGCTGTTCGGGCTCATCCGACCCGAAGCCGGCGGCATCGAGGTGGAGGGCCGCGCCCGCGCCTGGCATTCCGCTCAGGACGCGATCCGCGCCGGCCTGGGCATGGTGCACCAGCACTTCATGCTGCAGGAGCAGATGTCGGTGCTGGAGAACATCGTGCTCTGCGGCGAGCCGGTGAACCGCTTCGGCTTCGTCGACTTCCGAGGCGCGCGAGCGAAACTCGCCGAGGGCTTCAGGGACCACGGCATCGTCATCGACCTCGACGCGGTCGTCGGTGAACTCGCCGTCGGCCAGCGGCAAGTGGTCGAGATCCTGAAGATGCTCTACCGCGACGCGCGGCTGCTCATCCTCGATGAACCGACCGCAGTGCTGACGCCGCAGGAAAAGGACCGGCTGTTCGGCATCCTTCGCAGCTTCGCGAAATCGGGCCGGTCGATCGTCATCATCACCCACAAGCTCGACGAGGTGATGGAGATCGCCGACCGCGTCAGCGTCATGCGCGGCGGCAGGCTCATTTCGAGCGGGCCGCTGGGGGAGACATCGAAGGAACGCATCGCGCGCGACATCATCGGCGGCGATCTGCCGCCACCGCTCAAGCCGCTCGCCCGCGCGCCCGGCGGCGTCGTCCTGTCGGTAAGGGACCTGCGGCTCGATGCGCGAAGCGCCCGGGTCGGACCGCTCTCGTTCGATGTCCGCGCCGGCGAGATCGTCGGCATAGCGGGCGTCAGCGGCAACGGCCAGGCCGAACTGATCCAGGCGCTCGCCGGCCTGCGGCCGGTCGCGGACGGGGCGATGGAACTGGCGGGGCGGCGCATCGAAAGGTTCGACGTGGCGGCGCGCCGCCGCGCCGGACAGAGCTACATCCCCGAGGACCGGCAGCGCGTCGGGCTGGCGCTCGGCGCCACGGTCGCCGACAACGCCAATGCCGGCCGCGACGACGTATCCGGATTCGTGCGCGGACCGTTCCTCGACCGCCGGTCGATGTCGCGATACGCGCGCGACATCATCGATCGCTATCGCATCAAGGTCGGATCGGCGTCGGCGCTCGTTTCCACCATGTCGGGCGGCAACAAGCAGAAGCTGGTCGTGGGGCGCGAACTCACGCGCGAGACGCCGCTGGTCATCGCCGAGAACCCGACCTGGGGTGTCGACATCGGCGCCATCGAACTGATCCACGGCGAGCTGGTCCGCATGCGCGACGCCGGCCACGCGGTCCTTCTGGTCTCGACGGAGCTGGACGAGATCCTGCGCCTCTCGGACCGCATCCTCGTCATGTATTCGGGCTCCCTGTCGGACGAGATCGCCGCCGCGGACGCCGATCGCAACAGGATCGGCGCGCTGATGACGTCGCGCGCCGACGCGGCGTTGAGGAGCGTCGCGTGACGACACGCTCCGAACGCTTGCTGAGCGGCGACCTGCTGCCGTGGATCTACACGCTGGCGTGGATCCTCGCGATCCTGTTCGGACTGATGCTGCTCGTCGGCGCGCCGTTCGGCGACGCGCTGTCCGGCTTCCTCAGTGGCGCGTTCGGCGGCCGCCGGATGGCCTACCTGATGGCGACGCTGTCGCGCGCCACGCTGATCGTCGGCATGGCGCTGTCGGTGATGCTGTCGTTCCGCGCCGGGCTGTTCAACATCGGCGGCGAGGGTCAGCTCGTCGCCGGCGGCTTCGTTTCGGCGCTCGTGGCGATCCTGCTGCCGGGGCCACCGATTCTGGTGCTCGCCGTGGCGATCCTCGCCGGCATGGTCGCCGGCGCGCTCTGGGCGCTGCTTGCGGGCGTGCTCTACCTCTATGTCGGCGTGCCGCTGCTGGTCGGCTCGCTGCTTCTCAACTTCCCGATCCGCTACGTGGCCTCCTACCTCGTGGCGCACCCCTTCCGCGACGTGCAGTCTGGCATGCTGCAGTCGCATCTCGTGCCGGACGGGACCTGGCTCGCCTATTTCCCAGGGGTGCGGCTCGACGTCGGCATCCTGTTCATCGTCGCGACCAGCATCTTCGCGATCGTCTACAGCCACACGACGCTGCACGGCTACCGCGCCCGGATGAACGGCCTGTCGCCGGATTTCGCGCGCGCGGTCGGCCTCCCCGTGGCGCGGCTCACCCTGCAGACGCTCGCCATGAGCGGCGCCATCGCCGGGCTGGTCGGCGCCATCGCCGTGTTCGGCATCCACCACCGCTACGTCGACGGCATGCTGGTGCAGCCGCTCTACGCGTGGACCGGCATCATCTCGGTCCTGCTCGTCGGCGCCATCCCCTGGCTGGTGCCGTTCTCCGGCTTCTTCTTCGCCGCCATCCAGACCGGGGCGGCGGGCATGGAGCGCTCGGCGGGCGTGCCCAAGGAGATCGCGCTGGTCATGCAGGCCGTCATCATCCTGTTCGTGGCGAGCCGCGTCTCCGGCGCGATCCTGTCGTCGCAGAACAGGGCGAAGGGAGGCGACGATCATGTTTGACCTCCTGTTCGACGCGTCCTTCCTCGCCTCCGTGCCACGCTTCGTCACGCCGATCCTGCTCGCGGCGCTCGGCGGCGCCATCTGCGAGCGCGCCGGCGTCTTCAATATCGGCCTGGAGGGCATGATGCTGACCGGCGCTTTCTTCGCCGTCGTCGGCGCGTATTTCTCGGGTTCGGCCTATGTCGGCGCCCTCGCGGCGCTGGTCGCCGGCATGCTGATGGGCGCCATCTTCGCCGAGTTCAACGTGCGCCGCGGCGGCGATGCGATCGTGGTCTCGATCGCCATCAATCTCCTGGCCGCGGGCCTGTCGACCTTCCTGCTCGGCGCGATCTTCCACGTCGCCGGAGCCTTCAACGATCCGGCCATAGCCGGCCTGGAGCCCGTCCACCTCCCCTATGTCGAGGACATCCCCGTCATCGGCCATGTGATCAGCGGGCAGTCCCCCCTGTTCTATCTCGCCCTCCTGCTCGTCTACGGGCTGCACGTCTTCTTCGCCCGTCACCGCCTCGGCCTGCGCATCCGCGCCGCCGGGGAGAATCCGGCGGCGCTGCGGGCCGGCGGCGTCAGCCCGCTCTGGGTTCAGTGCGCCGCACTGTGGATGTGCGGCGCGCTGTGCGGCCTCTCGGGCGCACAGCTCTCGATCTCCAACGTCAACCTCTTCGTCGAGAACATGAGCGCCGGCCGTGGCTGGATCGCGGTGGTGGCTGTGCTGCTCACGCGCGGACGGCCCGTGCCGCTTTTCTTCATCGCGCTCCTGTTCGGCGCGGTCGACAGCCTGTCCTTCCGCGTGCAGGGACTGGGCCTGGCGCAGCAGTTCACCGACATGATGCCCTATCTCGCCACCCTGATCGTGCTCACCGCGCTGTCATGGTGGCGGCTGCGCCGACAGACATAGACGGAGACAACCTTGACCGACCTCGTCATCGACAACGCCATCGTCGTCACCTCCGACGCCCTGGGCACGGTCATCGGCAGGGGCGGCGTGGCCGTCGACAGGGGCCGCATCGTCCAGGTCGGTTCGTCCGAGGAACTCGCCGGGCCGGCCTCGCGCGCAAGGAAGGTGGTCGACGGCGCAGGCCACATCCTGATGCCCGGCATCGTCAACACCCACTGCCATGCGGCCGACAGCCTGTTCCGCGGATTGGTCGAGAATCTGCCGCTCGAACCCTGGCTGCACACGGTCTGGAAGGCCGAGGGCGCGATCCTCAACCCCGACACCTCGCGGCTGGGCAGCGTGCTCGGCTTCGCCGAACTGCTGCTCTCGGGCGTGACCACCGTCATGGACATGTTCTGGTATCCGTTCGAGACCGTCGCCGCCGCACGCCAGCTCGGAATGCGCGTCTCGACCGGGGGCATCTTCTTCGACCCGGCGGGCGTGACGGCGCTGTCGATCGACAAGCGGGTCGCGGAGGCCGAGCGGTTCTTCGACGAGTTCGGCAAGGCCGACGATGTCTTCGCGGCGGCGATGCCGCACGGGACCTATACCGTCAGCCCCGAGAACCTGAAGGCCGCTTGGGCCGTCTCTCACAAATGCGGCGGCATCTTCTGCACGCATTGCGCCGAGACCCGAGCCGAGCAGGCGGACATCCAGACGCGCTATGGCCGCACCGTCGTGCGCCATCTCGACCATCTCGGCTGCCTGGACGAGCGCACCGTGCTCGCGCACTGCGTCCACCTCGACGACGAGGAACTCGACATCGTGGCGCGCACCGGCGCGCATGTCGCGCACAATCCGATGTCGAACATGAAGCTCGCGTCCGGGTTCGCGCGGGTGCCGGACATGCTGGATCGCGGCATCAACGTGTCGCTCGGCACCGACGGTCCGTTGTCAGGCAATGATCTCGACATGTGGATGGCGCTGCGTCTCGCCGCGACGATCCACAGGGGCTTCACCGGGCGCGCCGACCTGATCTCCACGCGGCAGGCGCTTGACATGCTCACCATCAACGGCGCCAGGGCGCTCGGCGCCGCCGACCGCATCGGCAGCCTGGAAGTCGGCAAGTTCGCCGACATGGTGCTGGTCGACGTCAGGCGGCCGCACGCGGTGCCTATGTTCGACCCTCTGACGCATCTCGTCTATTCGACCAACAAGTCCGACGTGCGCCACGTCTTCCTCGCCGGCGAACAGGTGGTGCGGGACGGAGCGCTCGTCCGGCTGTCGCTCGACGACACGCTTGCCGAGGTCTCGGCCATGGTCCCGCGCATCGCCGCGACGATCGCGTGACCGGAATTGACATGAACGACGACATGCTTGCCCGCCTCGACCGCGCCCATGCCTCAATCGCCGAGCGCGCGGGCGCGCCATGCGAGATCGCGCTCGTCCTGGGCTCGGGCCTCGGCCACCTCGCCGATGCGGTGGGCGGACCCACCGTCATTCCCTATGCCGAGATCGACGGCTTTCCCGTCTCGACCGCGCCGGGCCACAAGGGCCAGTTCGTCATCGGCGAGCTGTTCGGCCGTCGCACGGTCGTCATGCAGGGTCGCCTGCATCTCTACGAAGGCTGGCAGCCGCGCGACATCGCGCTCGCGGTCTATCTGCTGAAACGCCTCAGGGCCTCGGCTTTCGTCGTCACCAACGCCTCGGGCGGCCTGAACGCCGGCTTCGACGCCGGCGACGTCATGCTGATCGAGGACCATCTCAACTTCACCGGCCGCAGCCCGCTGATCGGGCCGAACGACGAAGCGATCGGCCTGCGCTTTCCCGACCAGTCGCGGCTCTATGATCCGGACCTGCGCACCCTCGCCATCGCCTCCGCCGCCGCGACGGGCACGCCGCTCAGGCGCGGCATCTACTGCGGCCTCAACGGACCCGAACTCGAGACCTCCGCCGAGCGGCGCTTCTTCCGTTTGGCGGGCGGCGACGCCGTTGGCATGTCGACGGTCATCGAGGTGATCGCGGCCAATCATGCGGGCATGCGCGTACTCGGCCTGTCAGCCATCGCAAATGCGGCCACCGGCGGAGCCGACCAGCAACCGGACACGATCGAATCGGTCGTCGCCGGCGCCGCGCTGTGCGGCGTGAAGATCGAGGCGATCCTGAAGCACCTCTTCCCCAGACTGCCCGCCCGGAGCGCGTCATGACCGTCGTCCCGTCCGTCTCGAAACTGCTCGACCTCTCGGGCCGCACGGCCATCGTCACCGGCGCCAGCGGCGGCATCGGCGCGGGCATCGCGAAACGCTTCGGCGAGGCGCGCGCCAACGTCGTCTGCCACTACAAGGCGAACAGGGATGCCGCCGAGGCCGTCGTGCGGGCCATCGCCGAGGCCGGCGGCACGGCGGCCGCGATCAGGGCCGACGTGTCGACCGGCGATGGCGCGGCGAGGCTGGTTTCCGAAGCGGTCGACCAGTTCGGCGGCGTCGACATCCTGATCAACAATGCCGGCCTCCAGCCCGCCAAACCGCTGCCGGACGTCTCCGAGGCCGACTGGACCGAGATGATGGCCGCCAACGTCGCCGGGCCGTTCCTCCTGGTGAAGGAACTGGCCAGCTATCTGCGCGGCGTCGGCAAGGGCGGCGCGGTCGTCAACATCGCCTCCATCGAGGGCCACAACCCGGCGCCGTGGCACGGCCATTACGCCACCTCGAAGGCGGCGCTCCTGATGTTCACCAAGGCCGCGGCCCTCGAATATGGGGCGCTCGGCATCCGCGTGAACGCGGTGTGCCCCGGCCTGATCCACCGGGAAGGCATCGAGGAGGCCTGGCCCGAAGGCGTCGGCCGCTGGCAGGCGGCGGCGGCGCTGAAGCGCCTTGGCCGGCCCGACGACATCGCCGACGCGTGCCTCTTTCTCGCTTCCGACGCCGCGCGCTGGATCACCGGCGCGGACCTGATCGTGGATGGCGGCGTCATGGCGCGCCCGACCTGGTGATCGAATGGAGCGCAGGATGAAGGCATTGCAGGACAGGGTCGTCGTCGTTACCGGCGGCGCGGGCGGCATCGCACGCGGGATCGCCGAGGCGGTCCTCGAACTCGGCGGGTGCGTGGCCCTCGTGGACCTGGACGCGGCGAAATCGGCCGCCGCCGCCGCGGCGCTCGGCGCCGGCGACCGCGCGACCGGCCTCGGCGCTGACGTGACCGATCCGTCGAGCCTCGGAAGCGCTTTCGCATCGGTCGTGAAGACGTTCGGCCGGCTCGACGGGCTGGTCAACAATGCCGGCATCGTGCGCCTCGGCCCGGCGGACGAGACCACACCGGCCGGCCTGGATCTCGAAATGGCGGTGAACGTCAAGGGTGTCCTGCTCGCGGCGCAAGCCGCCGCGGGGCATTTCGGCGAGAAGGGCGGGGCAATCGTCAACATCGCCTCCAACGCCGGCAAGGTCGGCTACCGCAACATGGCCGGCTACAATGCCTCCAAGGCCGCCGTCATCAGCCTGACGCGCTCGCTCTCGCTCGAATGGGCGGACAGGAAGATCAACGTCAACGCGGTGTGCCCCGGCGGGGTCGCCACGGACATGCTGAAGAGCGTGGCCGACTTCCTCGCGCCGCGCCTCGGGCAGGATCGCGACGCCCTGTTCGGCACGATGGTGCCCGCGCAGCTCGGCCGCCACATCCAGCCGATCGAGGTCGGGCGCGTCGTCGCGTTCCTGCTCTCCGACGCAGCGACCATCATCCGCGGCCAGTCGATCAGCGTCGACGGCGGCGACACGCCCTACTGACTACCGGGGCATCACCCCGTCGACCCCCACCAGGAAAAAACCGAGCATCAAGGTCAGCGTAACGAAGCTCGCCGCCGTGGCCGCGAGCAGTGCCACCGAAGCCAGCGGCCCGAGCCCGAAGCGCTGGCCGAAGATCGGATAGACCGTCAGCATCGGCGACGCCGCGAGGATGAGCCCGGCGGCCATCAGCGGCGCGGGCACGCCGCCGAGCAGCCAGAAGCCGGCGGCGACCGCCAGCGGATGCAGCAGCAGCTTGCACGCGACGATCACCGCGACATCGCCGGCGGTCGAATGTGATGGTCTCAGCATCGCCAGCGTGCCCCCGACAGTGAACAGCGCGCAGGCGGCGGACGCATTGGACATCATGTCGACGGTCGTGGCCAGGAAGGCCGGCATCCGCACGCCGAGCAGCGACAGCGCGATGCCGGCCAGGATCGCGATGACCAGCGGCATCCGGATCAGCCGCACGGCGGCTTCGCGCACCAGCACGGGCCAACCCTTGCCGGCATGTCGCGCCGCCTCGGCGAGACCGAGCGCAAGCGGGATCACCAGCACGTTCTCGACCAGCATCGCCATCGGCAGCGCGGCGAGCGCCGGCGCGCCGACCGCGAGGCTGGCGACCGGGAAGCCGACGAAACCGCTGTTGGAGGCGACGCCGCCCAGCGCCGCGATCGCCGCGTGCGCCCCGTCGCGGCGCAGCAGGAACCGGAACGACCCGAGCATCGCCAGCATGACGACGATCGAGCCGCCACCATAGGCGAGCACGAAGTTCGGATCGAAGGTCTGCCGGAAATCCTGCCCGACCAGCGCATGGAGCACCAGGGCCGGCAGAGCGAAGTTCAGCACGAAGAAGCCGAGGCCGCGGATGAAGCCGTCATCGACGACGTTGAACCGCACGGCGCCGAAGCCGAGCGCCACCAGAAGGAAGATCGGCAGCGTGATGGAGATCACGTCGGTCACGCTGCCCTCCGGGGCCGGGGAAGAAGGGGCGACCGAAGCCGCCCCCCGAAGCCTACTCCGCGGCCTGGCGCGTGCGCCAGCTGTCGGCGTAGTTCTGGCGGGCCTCCTGAGCGTAGGGCACGGCGGAGACGCGAACGCGGATTTCCGTCTGCTTGTGCGGCTCGACGGTGGTCTTGGCGGTCCCGCCATTCTCCTCGCCCCAGACGAGCGTCAGCACGTCGCCGACCTGCACGTTCGGATCGACGACGCCGAGCGACAGGTAGGAGCGCTCGTTGAACGAGTAGCCGGAGAACATCGACATGCCCACCATCTTCGATCCCTTGACGATCATGTCGGCGTTGGTCGAGGCGTAGTTGGCGTTCGGAATGTCGATGTACTTGAAGTTGTCGACGCCGGGCTCGAAGAACGAGCGGAACACCTTGGCTACGTCGTCGGCGTTCCACTCGAAGGTGACCTTCTTGCGGTGCGGCTTGCCGGCGATCTTCTCCAGCGCCTCGCGGCCGATGAAGTCGTGGTCGAACTTCACGAACGGGCCGTAACCGAGTTCGTAGGGCGTCAGGTAGTAGTCCTCGATGTTCTTCGAGGCGAAGCTGCCGCCGATCGAGCCGCCGCCTTCGTAGCCGTCGGCCGGCAGGTACTCGCGGTAGGACTTCATCCGCTCGTCGGTGTAGATGGCCGGCAGCGGCGACGGAATCCATCCCGACTCCAGCGTGTTGGTGGCGTAGGCGCGGGACCCGCAAAGCCTCATCCCGAACTCCTTGCCGGCCTCGAAGATGATGTCGCGGATTTCCTCGCCCTCCTCGTAGGGCCCCCAAAGCTCCAGCCCGGGCGCGCCCGACATGCCGTGGCGCAGGCAGCGCACGTCGCGACCGCCTATCCTGATCTTGTCCATGGTGAAGAACTTCACGTCGGGGATCGGCCCGCCATTCACCTTCTCGAGGATCTTCCAGGCGTTCGGGCCCTGCACCTGGTAGCGGTAGCGCTTGCGGAAGACCGCCTTCGGGCCCGAGCGCGAGGGCGAACGGTCGTCGCGTTCCATGGCGACGTCGTAGCCGCCGGTCTTGCCGTGGAACTCGACCCAGTTGATGGTCGGCACGCGGCCGACGATCAGCAGCTGGTTCTGCGCCAGGTGGAACAGGATGACGTCGCCGATGACATGGCCGCTGTGGCTGGTCGGCACGAACTGCTTGGCGCGGTTCACCGGGAAGTTCGCGAAGCTGTTGATGCCGAGACGGGAGACCAGCTTCAGCGCGTCGGGTCCCTCGATCATCAGTTCGGCCATGTGGTGCGTCTGGTCGAACAGCACGGCGGTGTTGCGCCACGCCCACTGCTCGTCGCGCCAGCTGGTGAACTCGTTCGGCACGACCGGGTAGATGTATGCTCCGATCTTCGAGTTGCGCAGCATGTCGACGGTGTTCGGCGTCTCCTTGAGCAACTGCTCCAGGTTCTTCTTGGCCACTGGTCTACCTCCCGGACTGTTTGACGTTTGCGGTTGTTCGAAAATCCGCCGGCCTATCTGACCGTGCGGATGAGCATGCCCCCCGGCACGCGCTCCAGCGCCTTCTCGTGGCTCAGCGCGAGCCGGAGGTTGCGCGCGGCGAGCCGCGCGTGTTCTTGCATCAGCGCCTGCGCGCGGGCCCCCTCGCGCCCGGCGATCGCTTCGACGATGCATCGGTGCTGGTCCTGCGCGACGAGCAGTATGCGATGGGACTCCGACATCACCGACTGCGCCATGACGAAGCCGCTCGGCGAGGCGAAGGGCAGCGACACCGCGCGGTCGATCTGCCGCTTCAGCGTCGGACTCTCGGCCATCTCGATGACGAGGGCGTGCAGCCGCGCATTGGCCGCGACATAGGACGAGAAGCCGTCCTCGGTGGCGATCGCCGTCTCGACGATCTCGTCGAGTTCGGAAAGGCAGGCCTGGAGCTGGCCGAGGCGGTTGGTCGAGCCGCGCTCCGCCGCCAGCCTGGCGGCAAGGCCTTCCAGCACGCCGCGAACCTCGATCGAGTCGAAGACGTCCTGCTGTGAGAAGGACTTCACCACGAAGCCGCCCGAGGGGATGGTCTCGACCAGCCCCTCCTCGGACAGGCGCTGCAAGGCGGCGCGGATCGGCGTCCGCGAGAGGCCGGTGCGTTCGGCGACGGAGAGTTCGGAAACGCGCTTTCCCGCCGCGAGCGTGCCGTCGAGTATCAGTTCGCGGATGGCGAGCAGCGCCCTGACGGACCGCGACTGGCCGCCATCCGCCTCTGGCGCATCCGGAAAAACGGCGATCCGGCTCATGCGGTGAACGGTCTCCCACGGCGCACGCCAGATGACAAATCGCTGCATGCGTTATGTATACAATATTGCCGCATCGCACTCTGATGTCAAGTGTTCGGACTGCGGCCCCAGGCTGCGGCACGGGGACGCAATGCGCTATGACGCATGGGGCGCCAGTGCTACTTGCACGACTTGTCCCTCTTCTCGGCTGATCAATTCCTCTTGCAAGCCCTTGGATTTTCGTGGCGGCGCTGTATACATTCGACCCGGCTTCGGGTCGTGCTAGCTTCGGTCCGACCAAGGCACCAGGGAGGATTTCATGTTGGGTAGGAAAGCAGTTCTGGCCGCGTTTGGGCTCGGTTTGGCCTTGACCACGGCCGCATACGCGCAGGAGACGGTCAAGATCGGCGTCATCCTGCCATACTCCGGTCCGTTCGCCGACGCGGCGAACCAGCTCGACGCCGGCATCAAGCTCTACATGGCGAAGAACGGCGACACCGTCGCCGGCAAGAAGATCGAGATCATCCGCAAGGACACCGGCGGCCCGCAGGCCGACGTCGCCAAGCGGCTGGCGCAGGAACTCGTCGTGCGCGACGGCGTCGACATCATCGCCGGCTTCGCTCTGACGCCGGAGGCGCTCGGCGCCGCCGAGGTGGCGACGGAAGCCAAAAAGCTGATGGTGGTGATGAACGCCGCGACCTCGATCGTGACCGAGAAGTCGCCCTACATCATCCGCACTTCGGTGACGATCCCGCAGGTCAACTACGTCTTCGGGAAATGGGCGTTCGAGAAGGGTGGCGTCAAGCAGGCCTACACGTTGGTGTCCGACTACGGCCCGGGCCACGACGCGGAAAAGTCCTTCGCCAAGGGCTTCACCGAAGCAGGCGGCACGATCGTCGGCGCCGACAAAGTCCCGGTCGCCAACCCGGACTTCTCGGCCTTCGTACAGCGCGTGAAGGACGCCAATCCGGAGAGCGTGTACATCTTCATCCCCGGCGGCGCGCAGCCGGCGGCCCTCGGCAAGGCCCTGGCCGACCGCGGCCTCACCCCGCCGGCCACCAAGCTGTTCGGACAGGGTGAACTGACGCATCCCGAGGCGCTGGAGAGCATGGGCGCCAACGCCAACGGCATCGTCACCACCTTCCACTACACGCTGGAGCGTGATGACCCGCTCAACAACGAGTATGTGAAGGCATACCGCGACGCCAACAATGGCCGCAGCCCGGACCTGTTCTCGATCGGCGGCTACGACGGCATGCACCTCATCTACGAGGCGCTGAAGAAGACCAACGGCGACACCAGCGGCGACGCCCTCGTGGAGGCAGGCAAGGGCATGGCCTGGGAAAGCCCTCGCGGCCCCATGTCGATCGACCCCGAGACCCGTGACGTCGTCCAGACCGTCTACATACGCGAGGTGCAGAAGGTCGGCGACACCTACGCCAACGTGATCCTGGACTCGATCCCGGAGGTGAAGGACCCCCTGCACGGCGCCCAGTAGGGTCGTCGTCGACGGGCCGGCGCGGAGACCGTGGTCAGCCAGTTCGCCATCGTGCTCTTCGACGGGTTCGCCTTCGGGATGCTTCTGTTCATCCTGTCGGTGGGCCTGTCGGTGACGCTCGGGTTGATGAATTTCATCAACCTCGCGCACGGGGCGTTCGGCATGCTCGGCGGCTACGTCGCCGTGACGGCCATGCGCCAGCTCGGCTTGCCCTTCCTCGTCGCGCTGCCGGCGGCCTTCCTTGCCGCGGCGCTGGTTTCGATCGTGCTCGAACGCACGCTGTTTCGCCGGCTCTACCGGGCCGGCGAACTCAACCAGGTGCTCTTCACCATCGGCGTCGTCTTCGTCGCCGCGGCGATAGCGACCTATGTGTTCGGCACCGTCCAGCAGGTCATCATCCTCCCGGACTGGCTGCGCGGATCGGTGGAGGTGTTCGGACTGCGGCTCGGCGCGTATCGCATATTCCTGATCGTCGTCGCGCTGATCGTCACCGCATTGCTGATCTTCGGGCTGGAGCGTACCCGGCTCGGAGCACGCATCCGCGCATCCGTCGACAACCAGCGCGTCGCGCAGGGCCTCGGCATGGATGTCGAGCGGATTTTCGCCGTGACCTTCGCGCTCGGCAGCGGCCTTGCCGGGCTCGGCGGAGCCCTTGCAATCGAGATCGTCGGCCTCGACCCGGGATTCGGCTTCCACTTCCTGGTCTATGTGCTGATCGTCGTCTCGGTCGGCGGACTTGGATCCATCGCCGGCTCCTTCTTCGGCGCCGCGCTGCTCGGCATCGCCGACGTCGCCGGCAAGTACTTCGTGCCGGAGATCGGCTCGTTCCTCATCTACCTGCTGCTGGTCGCAATCCTCTTCGTACGGCCGGTGGGCCTGTTCGGCAGGCGGTGACATGACGGCGACGACGCTATCGCCGGACCCTCATGCCTGGCTCAGGAGCCGTGGCCGCTGGTCCGTCTACGAGATCGCCTTCTGGGCGGCGACGCTGCTGCCCTTCTTCCTCTTTCCGACCTATCTGTCGCTCGCCAGCCAGATCGCCATCACCGCGCTCTTCGCCCTCTCCGTCGACCTCGTGCTCGGCTACGCCGGCATCGTCACGCTCGGCCATGCCATGTTCTTCGGGCTCGGCGCCTACGCGGCCGGACTGCTCAGCCGCCACGGCTGGGGCGAGCCGCTGAGCGGCCTGCTGATCGCCGGCGCCTTCGCCGCGCTGGTCGGCTACCTCGCGAGTTTCATCATCGTGCGCGTGCAGCACCTGGCGCTGCTGATGATCACGCTCGGGCTCGGTTTCCTGACCTACGAGCTCGCCA
Organism: Rhizobiaceae bacterium; assembly: GCA_050184585.1. Taxonomy (GTDB): domain Bacteria; phylum Pseudomonadota; class Alphaproteobacteria; order Rhizobiales; family Rhizobiaceae; genus JBFXAF01. Next base: position 326,968 of record JBFXAF010000002.1, read on the forward strand.
ACTCCATGAGCTGGCTGACCGGCGGCACGGACGGTCTCCAGGGCGTCGACACCTGGTCCGTCTTCGGCCTCTACCGCTTCGACCTCTGGGGCTACACGGCCTACGCCTACGCGCTGGCCGTCCTGCTCGTCGGTTTCCTGGTCAGCCGCAGGATCGTCAACTCTTCCTTCGGCCTCGCGCTGAGAGGCGTGCGCGAGAACGTCAGGCGCATGCCCGCCATCGGTTCGGAGTACCGTGGCCACCTGCAGATGATCTATACGATCTCGGCCGGCATGGCCGGGCTGGCCGGGGCGCTGCTGACCCAGACGACAAACACCGTCGGGCTCCAGGTGCTCTCTTTCGAACGCTCGGCGGACGTCGTCGTGATGCTCATCCTCGGCGGCACCGGCCGCCTCTATGGCGCCATCGTCGGCGCGGTCATCTTCATGGTCGCGCGCGACCAGCTCGCGGGCATCAATCCGCAATACTGGTACTTCTGGATCGGGCTTCTCCTCATGGTCGTCGTGCTGCTGATGCCAAAGGGCATCCTCGGCGGCCTGGCGCGGCTCGTTGGCGGGCGAGGCGAATGAGCGATCCCGCGCCGACCATCCTCTCCACCGAAGCGCTGAGGAAGACTTTTGGCTCGCTTGAGGTCGCGCGCGACATCTCGCTCGCCCTGCCGAAGGGGGCCCGCCACGCGCTGATTGGACCGAACGGCGCCGGCAAGACGACGCTCATCAACCTGATCACCGGCCAGCTTCGGCCCGATTCCGGCCGCATCCTGCTCGACGGTCAGGATATCACCTCGACGCCGCAGGCTGTCCGGGTCCGGCGCGGCCTGGCCCGCACGTTCCAGATCAACACGCTGTTCCCCGATCTCACGCCGATCGAGACGGTGACCCTTGCCGTCTGCGAGCGCCAGCGCGTTGCCGCGCAGTTCTGGAAGACGCTCGGCGCGCACGCCGCGGCGATCGACGAGGCGTTCGGCATCCTCCGGCAGCTTCGCCTCGACGACGTCGCCACCCGGCCGACCCGCGCCCTCCCGTACGGCCAGCAGCGGCTGCTCGAGATCGCGCTGGCCCTGGCGACCCGACCCAAGGTGCTCCTCCTCGACGAGCCCGCCGCCGGTGTGCCGAAGGACGAGAGCGCCATGCTGTTTTCGGTCATCGCCGCGCTGCCCGACGACATCTCGGTGCTGTTCATCGAACACGACATGGACATCGTGTTCTCCTTCGCCACGCGCATCATCGTGCTGGTCTCCGGCGGCGTGCTGGTCGAGGCTTCGCCGGACGAGGTCAGACGTGACCCGCGCGTGCGCGAGGTCTATCTGGGGCAGAGCGCCCATGTCTGAGCCGCTGCTCGAGTTCCGCGACGTGCGCTCCGGCTATGGCGAGGCTGTCGTGCTCGATGGCGTGTCGTTCGCGCTTCCGGAGCGGGGCAGCCTCGCCGTGCTGGGGCGCAACGGCGTCGGCAAGACGACGCTGCTCCTGACCGCCATGGGTTTCGTGCCGCTGAAGCGTGGGCAGGTGCTGCTCGGCGGCGAGGACGTGTCGCGGCTCGCGCCGCACCGGCGCGCGCTCAAGGGACTCGGCTGGGTGCCGCAGGAGCGCGACGTGTTTCCTTCGCTGAGCGTGGAGGAGAATCTCACGGTTGCCGAACGTCCGGGCCGCTGGACCCTGGATTCCGTCTACGCGCTGTTCCCGCGGCTGCGGGAGCGGCGCGCCAACATGGGCAATCAGCTATCCGGCGGCGAGCAGCAGATGCTGACCATCGGACGCACGCTGATGACCAATCCCGGCATCCTGCTGCTCGACGAGCCGCTGGAAGGCCTCGCGCCCATCATCATCGAGGAACTGACGGCGGCGATCCGTCGCATGGCCGAAGAAGAGAGCATCGCGCTGGTTCTCGTCGAGCAGCACGCCCACGTCGCGCTCGGCTTGACGAAGGAGGCGATCGTCATCGAGCGGGGCGTGATCGCCCACCGCGCCGCATCCGCCGACCTGCTCGAGGACGGTGCCGCGCTCGACCGCTATCTCGGCCTGCGCATGGGCGGCGGCAAGGAACCCGCCTGACGTCACCCCGCGTCGATCTCCGCCTGAAGCGCCTGCATGTGACCCGCCGCCGCTTCCGCCGCCGCGCGCTCGATCGCCCGGAAACGGCTGACCACCGCCTGCCCGGCCGGTGTGAGTTGCGCCCCGCCTCCCCGTCGTCCGCCGCTCTGCGCCGCGACGACCGGCTTGCCGAAGATGCGGTTCATCTCCTCGACCAGGTCCCAGGCGTGCTTGTACGACATTTCCATGCGCCGCGCGCCGGCCGAGATCGAGCCCGACGCGGCGATCTGCTCGAGCAGTTCGATCTTGCCGGGGCCGATCCTCCCTTCGGGGTCGAGATTGATCCTGAGACTGAGCGACGGCATCGACTGTCCTGGACCTCCCAGGTCTCGCAAAGGCGCTGTATCCACCGGGCGCGAGTATATGGCCGGCAACGCCTCCCGCAAGCGAAGGTCGGGTTTCAGCCCCTGGACACGGCCGGGGCCCTATGAGCCGCGGCGCCCTTTTCGAACGTGATCGCCTTGACCACGACGTGCACGATCCGGCCGGGCGCCAGTTCCAGCGCATTGACCGAGCGGCGCGTGATCCTCGCCACGATCCTGTCGCCGGAGCAGTCGACAGTGACCGCGGCTTCCGACCCTTCGCCGGGAATCACATCGACCACGACGCCCGGCTGCACATTGAGCGCGCTGATCGCGGCTGGCGGCTGCGTCGCAATCATCACGTCGCGGGCGCGGATGCGGGCGCGGATCGCCGTTCCCGCCTGCGCTTCTATCAAGGGGATGCACCACGACCCGGCCCGCGAGGAGAGCACCGACAGGCCATCCTCCTCGTCATGCCGCTCGACGCGCATCTCGATCAGCGAGCCGGCTTCGTCGCGATCCTCGCCCGGCAGCACGTCGAGGCGGGACAGCACGCTGGCGGCGGGACCGCTGGCGATGACCCGCCCGGAGGCCATCACGACCACGTCGGTCGCCAGCCGAGACACTTCCGCCAGCGAGTGGCTGACATAGACGATCGGAATTCCCGCCTCGTCGCGTAGCCGCTCGATGTGCGGCAGGATCTCCGCCTTGCGCGCATCGTCGAGCGAGGCGAGCGGTTCGTCCATCAGGAGCAGCCTCGGGCTCGCCGCGAGTGCGCGGCCGATCGCGACGCGCTGCCTCTCGCCGCCCGACAGGCCGGCGGGCCTGCGCTCCATGAGATGGCCGATGCCGAGCAGCTCGACGATCGCGGCGATGTCGGCATAGCGCCCGTCCCTCGGCGTGAAGAAGCGCCCGTAGCCGAGATTCTGCCGGACGCTGAGATGCGGGAAGAGCCGCGCGTCCTGGAACACATAGCCGATGCGCCGGCGATGACGCGGCAGGAAGAGGCGCTGCGACGTATCCACCAGCACGCGACCCCCGGCGACGATCCGCCCCTCGTCCGGCCCGAGCAGCCCGGCGATCAGATTGACCAGCGTTGTCTTGCCCGAGCCCGATGCGCCGAACAGCGCCGTCAGCCGCCCCGTCGCCTCGAAGCCGGCGTCGAGCGTAAACTGGCCCCGCTTTGCACGGACGTCGACGGACAGGCTCATTCGGGGTCCAGCCTCGTCTTCACGCGCCGCGCCAGGAGTTCTGAGGCGATGAGCGCGGCCATGGCGATCGCGATCGAGACCAGCGTCAGTCTGAGAGCGCCGACGTCGCCTCCCGGCACCTGCGTGAAGGTGTAGATCGCCGAGGGCAGCGTCTGCGTCTCGCCGGGGATGTTGGAGACGAAGGTGATGGTCGCTCCGAACTCCCCCATGGCCTTGGCGAAGGCGAGGATCATGCCGGCGATGACGCCCGGCAGGATCAGCGGCAGCGTCACGGTCGCAAACACCCAGGCGGGGCTGGCGCCCAGCGTGCCGGCGGCCGCCTCCAGTCTGCGATCGACGGCCTCGATCGACAGCCGTATGGCGCGCACCATGAGCGGAAACGCCATCACGCCGCAGGCGAGCGCCGCGCCCGTCCAGCGGAACGAGAAGACGATGCCGAAATACTGGTCGAGCAGGGAGCCCACCGGACCCCGCCGCCCGAAGGTCAGCAGGAGAAGGTAGCCGGTCACCACGGGCGGCAGGATCAGCGGCAGGTGGACGACGCCGTTGAGGATCGACTTGCCCGGGAACTCGCGCCGCGCCAGGAGGTGCGCCACGGCAATGCCGATCGGCAGACTGACCAGCGTCGCCCATGCCGAGACCTTGATGGACAGCCGGACCGCGGTCCACTCGTCAGGACTGAGGGCCAGCCATTCCATCCGCGATCTGATACCCGATCAATTTGTAGATGGTGGTACCAGTACCGTGAACCCCTGCCCTTCGAAAAGCGCCTTCGCCTTGGCCGAGGTGAGGCACTTCAGGAATGCAGGCGTCTCGGCGTCCTTCGATTCCACGGTCTGAGCGACCGGGTAGACGATCGGCGGATGCGATCCCTGGGGGAAGGTTCCGACCACCTTGACCTTCGGTTCGGCAATGGCGTCGGTAGCGTATACGATCCCCGCCGCCGCCTCGCCGGTCGCGACCAGCGCCAGCGCGGCGCGCACGTTCTCGGCCTGCGCCACCTTGCCTTCGACCGAGGCCCAGACACCCAGATGTTCCAGTGCCGCCTTGCCGTACTTTCCGGCGGGCACCGCGTCGACATTGGCCATGGCGAGCCACCCGTCACCGACCACGCCGGCGAGGTCGAAGCCCGGCGCGATTTCGGTCCTGGCGCCGGAATCGGCGGGAATCACGAGAACGATGCTGTTGCCCAGCAATCGCGTCTCGGTCTCCTTCTTCGTCAGGTTGCGCTCGGACAGGTACGCCATCCAGTCCAGGTCGGCCGAGATGAAGACGTCCGCGGGCGCACCCTGCTCGATCTGCTTGGCGAGCGCCGAGCTTGCGGCGTAGGAGATCGTGGCCGGCTCCCCGACATCGGCCTCGCAGGCCGCGTTGACCGCGTCCAGCGCGTTCTTCAGGCTTGCGGCGGCGAAGACGGTGACCCTCTCCTCAGCCGCCGCCGGCGACGCCGCCAGCAGGATCGCGGCCCCGATGATCCGCCACCTCTTCCCTGAACTCATCGGCTGTCCTTTCGACGTCGCACGCCCGGGCAATCGCTATATTCAGATGAATATGACACTGGCCTGCCTTCCGGCGTCAAGACGGAGGAGCCTTCGTGTGGATCCAAGCGCGGCGCGCGGTCGATTGGCGGGGTTGCCTCCGCAGCGCGCTGCCGCTAGTTCGGACCCGTCGGTGGAGGTGCTGCATGTCGTTGACGCGGAACTGCGCGATAGGCGTCGGCGCCTGCGGCGTCTGGCTTCTGGCCGGCAGCCCCGCCATCGCCGCGGAAGCACTTCCCGGCGCGACCATGTCCTTGTGGTGGGCGCTGCCCTTCGCCGGCATCCTGCTCTCGATCGCCACCGGCCCCGTCCTGTTCCCGCATGTCTGGGAACACCACTACGGAAAGTTCGCGCTCGTCTGGTCGGTCGCGATCCTCGTGCCGTTGTGGGCCGCGTTCGGCTTCGGACCGACGATCGAGGCGGTCTCTCACACCATGCTGCTGGAGTACGTCTCCTTCATTATCCTCCTGTTCGGCCTGTTCACCATCTCAGGCGGCATCCTTGTCGCCGGCAACATCCACGGCACGCCGCTCGTCAACACCGGCATCCTGATCGTCGGAGCGTTCCTCGCCTCGATCGTCGGCACGACGGGCGCGTCGATGATCCTCATCCGCCCCATCATCCGGGCCAACGACAACCGGCCGTTCAACGCACACGTCATCGTCTTCTTCATCTTCCTCGTGTCGAACATCGGCGGCTCGCTGACCCCGCTCGGCGACCCTCCGCTCTTCATCGGATTCCTGCGCGGGGTCGACTTCTTCTGGACGACGACGCATCTGCTGCCCGAGATGCTGTTCGTCGGGGGCGTCGTGATCGCGGTGTTCCTCGTCATCGACAGCATCCTCCACCGTCGCGAGGCCGGGCTGCCGAAGATCAAGGACCCGACGCCCGACACGCCTGTCCGGCTGCGCGGACTGATGAACGTGCCGCTGCTCGCTGGCGTCATCGCCGCGATCCTGATGTCGGCGCTCTGGAAGCCCGGCGTCGAGTTCGTCATCGCCGGGGCGCATGTCGAGCTTCAGAACGTCGTCCGCGACGTCGTCATCGTGCTGCTCGCGCTCCTCTCCATGCGCATCACCCCGCGCGAATATCGCCGCGCCAACGGATTCGCATGGGGTCCCATCCTCGAAGTGGCGAAGCTGTTCGCCTGCATCTTCCTGTGCATCATCCCCGTCATCGCCATCCTAAAGGCGGGGATGAGCGGAGCGCTCGCGCCGCTGGTGGCCCTCGTCACCGGCCCGGACGGCGGACACAACGATCTGGCCTATTTCTGGATGACCGGAGCGCTGTCGTCGTTCCTCGACAATGCGCCGACCTACATCGTCTTCTTCGAACTCGCGGGCGGCGACCCCGAAGTGCTGATGACGACGCTCGCCACCACGCTCGCCGCGATCTCGGCGGGCGCCGTCTTCATGGGCGCCAACACCTATATCGGCAACGCGCCGAACTTCATGGTCTACGCCATCGCGCGCGAGCGCGGCGTCGCGATGCCGAGCTTCTTCGGCTACATGCTGTGGTCCGGCGCGGTGCTGATCCCGACCTTCCTGATCGCGGGGTTCGTGTTCTTCTGAGGGGAAGGACACTGGGCACGCCTCTGTCGCGACCGGATAGCCGGGAACCTGAGGGTTTTTCTTCCGGCATCCCTGTGGCACTATGGCTTTATGGACAGCAACGACAACATCTCGGACGACCTCAGCCGCCGCATCGACTCGCTGGTGGCGCGTTCGACGCTAACGCGCGGCCAGATTCTCGAAGACGCGCTGGCACATGGACGTTCGCTCGCCTGGCAGGAGCGCTGGGTCGCCGGTGTACAGGAAGGCCTTGAACAGGCTGAGCGTGGCGAGTTCGCATCCGAGGAAGAGATCGCGGCGGTGCTGAGCAAATATAGCCAGAGCTAGCCGGGACGATCATGCGTATCGTCTGGACACCACGCTATGTGGACGAACTCGCAGCCATCGGGGACTATATCGGCCAGCGCAATCAGCGTGGCGCTCATCGAGTCGTCAACGACATTCACGGCAAGACCAGGTTGCTGCTCTCCGCCAATCCCTTTATTGGCCGGCCTGGCGAGATCAAGGGCACCCGCGAGTTGGTCATCCCCGGAACGCCCTACATCGTCGCCTACCGCGTCGGTGACCAGCAGATAGACATCCTCTTCGTCCAGCACGGCGCTCGCCAATGGCCTGACGAAGTGTAAGGGCTAAGACCAGCCCCCATCGACGACGAACTCCTGCCCCGAGCACATGGCGGCGTCGTCGGAGGCGAGGAACAGCGCCATCGCCGCGATGTGGTGCGGCAGCACCCGGCCGGCGAGGCACTGACTGCGGTCGATCAGTTCGTTTGCCGCATCGTCCACCCACAGATCGAGCTGGCGCCGTGTCATCACCCAGCCGGGCACCAGCGTGTTGACCCGCACGCCTTGCCGTCCGAGATCGCGCGCGAACGAGCGCGTCAGCCCGTGCACCGCGGCCTTCGAGGCCGCGTAGGCTGGATAGCCGCCGGACAGGATCTTCCAGCCGATCGAGCCGAAGTTGACGATCGCGCCGCGCCCCGCATCGATCATGCCGGGCGCCACCGCCTGGATGGCGAAGAACATGTGCTTGAGATTGACGCCGACGCGATTGTCGAACTGTTCGGGCGTCACCTCGCGCCAGTCGTGGCGCTGGTCGTTGGCGGCGTTGTTGATCAGCGCCAGCGCCGGTCCGTGGCTTGCCTCGAATCCGGCGATCGCCACGCGATAGGCCTCCGTGTCGGTGATGTCGCAGCGTCGGAACGCGACGGTCGCGCCGCCGGCCTTGAGTTCGTCGGCGAGCGCGCGGCCCTCCTGTTCGGCGATGTCGACGAAGCCCACTTTCGCGCCCTGCGCCGCGAAGCCGCGCACCAGCGCCTCGCCGATGCCGGTCGCGCCACCGGAAATCAGCACCGGCCGGCCCTCCAGCGACGGATAGCGTGCGTCGGATGTCGTCATGGCCGGTTTCCTCACAGCGCGCGCACGGCGACGTCACCCGTCGCGGTGCGCTCCAGCGGATTGCGGAGCGGCATGCCGAAACCCGGCGCCTCGATCTCGAAGACATCGCCTGGCCGAGGCTTGACGCCGTCCGCGAAGGACAGCGTCGCCGTGCCGAACATATGCACGTGCACGTCGCCGGGTTGGCGGAACACCCCATACTTGAAGTGATGGTGCTCGAGATTGGCGATTGTATGGGACATGTTGGCCTCGCCCGACAGGAAAGGTTTCTCCCACAGCAGCGCCTCGCCGCGCCGGATCCGCGACGTGCCGCGGATGTCGTCCGGCAGCGGCCCGACGCGGATTTCCGGTCCGAACGACGCCGTCCTCAGCTTCGAATGGGCGAGATAGAGATAGTTGATGCGCTCGGTGACATGGTCGGAGAATTCGTTGGAGAGCGCGAAGCCGACCCTGTACGGCGCGCCGTCATATCCGATCACATAGATGCCCGCGATTTCGGGTTCCTCGCCGCCGTCCAGGGCGAAGTCGGGCGACTGGAGCCCTCCGCCCGGCCTGACCGCCATCGTGCCGTTGCCCTTGTAGAACCATTCCGGCTGCACGCCTGCCGCGCCGTTCGCCGGCTTGCCGCCCTCCAGCCCCATTCGGAACATCTTCATGGAATCGGTGAGCGCCTCCTCGCCGTCGGCGGCGAGCTTCTTGTGCATCGCGTCACGCGTGGCGGCCGATCCGAGATGGGTCAGTCCCGTGCCGGTCAGATGAAGGTGCGCGGGATCGGCGTGGGTGATCGGCGAGATCAGCTTGCCTTGCCGATATGCCGCCTCCAGGTCGACGGGCTTGCCGTAGCCCTTGCGCTCGATCAGGACCTCGAGCCCCTCGCCGCCGCGAGCGGCTTCCAGCGCCAGCGAGTAGACGCTCTTCGCGCCGTTGACGATACGCGCCGGACCGCCATTGCGCGCGACGACCCGTATCTGGTCGCCGCCGTCGAGCATCTGTGAGATCAGCATCCCGTCCTCCGTACCTTCTCCGCGGCGCGAACGAAGTCGTCCGCGGAGCGCAAGCTTCACGGCCCTGTCCTGCCGGCCATTCTTCGGTCCGCCCGTCCGCCGGTCGCAACGACCTGCGGGCGGTCAAAGGCCTCCCATTCTCAGGCCTTGTTCTTGTTGTAGACGTCGAAGACCACCGCCCCGAGCAGCACCAGCCCCTTGATCACCTGCTGCCAGTCGATGTTGACGCCCATGATGGACATGCCGTTGTTCATCACGCCCATGATGAAGGCTCCGATGACCGCTCCGGCCACCTGGCCCACGCCCCCGGCCATCGAGGCGCCGCCGATGAACACCGCTGCGATGACGTCCAGTTCGAAGCCGAGCCCGGCCTTCGGCGTCGCCGTGTTCAGGCGCGCCGCGAAGATCAGGCCCGCCAGCGCCGCCAGCACGCCCATGTTGATGAAGACGAGGAACGTCAATCGCTCCGTCTTGATGCCGGACAGCGCCGCCGCCTTGACGTTGCCGCCCATCGCATAGATGCGCCGGCCGACGGTCATGCGTTTCGTCACGAACACGAAGAGAGCGATGAGCGCGCCCATGACGATCAGCACGTTGGGCAGTCCCTTGTAGGAAGCCAGCATGTAGATCAGGAACAGCACCAGCGCCGAGATGATGAGGTTCTTGACCACGAAGACGGGAAACGGCTCGGCTTCGTAGCCGTGGCTCTCACGGTCGCGACGGCTCTTCAGATTGAGATAGAGCATCAGGGCGACGATCGCGACGCCGATCAGCAGCGTGGTCGCGTGCATCGGCTGCCCGGCGATGGTCAGCGGCCCGATCAGATCGGGTATGAAGCCTGCGGATAGCAACTGGAACTCGCGTGGAAAGGGTCCGACCGACATGCCGCCGAGCAGCGCCAGCGCCAGCCCCTTGAACACCAGCATGCCGGCCAGGGTGACGATGAAGGACGGGATCTTCATGTAGGCGATCCAGAAGCCCTGGCTCGCGCCGATCAGCCCGCCGACGATCAGGCAGATGATCGTCGTGAGGATCGGGTCCAGCTTGTACTGGACCATCAGCACCGCCGCGACCGCGCCGACGAAGCCCGCCACGGAGCCGACGGAAAGGTCGATGTGCCCACCCACGATCACCAGCAGCATGCCGAGCGCCATGATGATGATGTAGGAGTTCTGCAGGATCAGGTTCGTCAGGTTGACCGGCTTGAACAGCACGCCGTCGGTGGTGAACTGGAAGAACACCATGATGGCGATCAGCGCGAGCACGAGGCCGTATTCGCGCAGGTTCTCCTTCAGGGCGGATGTTGCCGTCGCTCCAGCCGTCTTCTTGGCGGTTGCCACCGTGTCCGTGCTCATGACGCAGCCCTCGTTTCAGCCCGCATGATCGCACGCATGATCGCCTCTTGCGAAGCGTCCGAGGCGTCCATCTCACCGGCGATCCGTCCCTCGTTCATCACGTAGATGCGGTCGCACACGCCGAGCAGTTCCGGCATCTCCGACGAGATCATCAGGATCGCCTTGCCCTCTTCGGCGAGCCGATTGATGATCGTGTAGATCTCGTACTTGGCGCCGACGTCGATGCCGCGTGTCGGCTCGTCCAGGATCAGCACCTGCGGATCGGCGAACAGCCACTTCGAGAGCACGACCTTCTGCTGGTTGCCGCCAGAAAGGTTGCCGGCGATCTGGTAGACGCTCGAGGAACGGATGTTCGTCCTGCGGCGATAGTCGTTGGCGACCCCGAGCTCCCGCAGGTCGTCGATCACGCCGCTGCGGGAAACTCCAGGCAGGTTTGCCAGCGTGACGTTGTGCTTGATGTGGTCGATCAGGTTCAGCCCGTAGGTCTTGCGGTCCTCGGTCGCGTAGGCGATGCCCTGCCCCACCGCCCGCCCGACCGTGGAGACGTCGACCTTCTTGCCATTCAGGAACACGTCGCCGGAAATTCCGACGCCCCAGCTGCGCCCGAACACACTCATCGCGAACTCGGTCCGCCCCGAGCCCATCAGGCCGGCTATGCCGACGACTTCGCCGCGCCTGACGCTGACGTCCACGCCCTTGATGACGCGCCGCTCGGCGTGAACCGGGTGATGCACCACCCAGTTCTTCACCTCGAACACCACCTCGCCGATCTTCGGGGTCCGTTTCGGGAAGCGGTCCTCGATCGGCCGGCCGACCATCGAGGTGATGATGCGATCCTCGCTGATGTCGGCCTTTTCCATCGTCTCGATCGTCCGGCCGTCCCTGAGCACTGTGATGCGGTCGGCGACCTTGCCCACTTCGTTGAGCTTGTGGGAGATGAGGATCGACGAAATTCCTTGATGCTTGAACTCGACCAGCAGCGCCAGAAGCGCGTCGCTGTCCTTCTCGGAAAGGCTCGCCGTCGGCTCGTCCAGGATCAGCAGCTTCACCTGCTTGGACAGCGCCTTGGCAATCTCGACCAGTTGCTGCTTGCCAACGCCGATGTTGGTGATGAGCGTGTCGGGATCCTCGTTCAGCCCGACCTTGGTCAGCAGCGCCGCTGCCTTCGAGCGAACCGCGTTCCAGTCGATGACGCCCCAGCTCGCCTGCTCGTTGCCGAGGAAAATGTTCTCGGCGATCGAAAGCAGCGGCACCAGCGCCAGTTCCTGGTGGATGATGACGATGCCGACGCGTTCGCTGTCATGGATGCCGCGGAAGTGGCATTCCTCGCCGAGGAAGCGGATGTGGCCCTCGTATGAGCCGTGGGGATAGACGCCCGACAGCACCTTCATCAGCGTCGACTTGCCGGCGCCGTTCTCCCCGACCACGGCGTGGATCTCGCCCGCCTCGACCGTGAGATTGACGTCCTGAAGCGCCTTCACGCCCGGGAAGGTCTTGGTGATGCCCCGCATCTCCAGGATCGTATCGGTCATGCCTGTGCCCTGGCGCTCCGCGACGCCGGTCCACAGCCGGTCGTCGACAGCGAAAACTAGCCAATCGTGGCCAGCAGCGAAAGAACCCCGCCGGAAACCGGCGGGGTTCGCGCTCGGGAGGAGCCTATTGCAGGTCTTCGGCCTTGATGTAACCGGAGTCGACAACGATCTCCTTGTAGTTCGTCGCGTCGACCGAGACCGGCACCAGCAGGTAGGACGGCACCACCTTGACGCCGTTCTCGTAGGTCTTGGTGTCGTTGATCTCGGGCGTTCCGCCGGAGAGCACCGCGTCGACCAGGTTCGCCGTCACCTTGGCGAGTTCGCGCGTGTCCTTGAACACGGTCGAGTACTGTTCGCCGGCGATGATCCCCTTGACCGAAGGCGTCTCGGCGTCCTGTCCGGTCACGATCGGCCAGGGCTGGTCGGCCGAGCCGTAGCCCACGCCGCGCAGCGACGAGATGATGCCGCGTGACAGGCCGTCATACGGCGCCAGGACCCCGTGCACGCGGCTGCCGTCCGAGTAGTTGGCCGACAGGAGATTGTCCATGCGCGCCTGCGCCACCGCGCCATCCCAGCGCAGCGTACCGACCTTCTCCATGCCCATCTGGCCCGACTTGATGACGATGTCGCCGCTGTCGATCATCGGCTGCAGCACCGACATGGCGCCGTTGTAGAAGAAGAAGGCGTTGTTGTCGTCCGGCGAGCCGCCGAACAGTTCGACGTTCCACGGCTTGGCGTCGCCGAAGCGCTCCTTAAGGCCCTTCACCAGCGAGTCGGCCTGAAGCACGCCGACCTGGAAGTTGTCGAAGGTGGTGTAATAGTCGACGTTGCCGCTGTCGCGGATGAGGCGATCATAGGCGACGACCTTGACGCCCTTGTCGGCGGCCTGCTGGAGCACGGCCGAGAGCGTGGTGCCGTCGATGGACGCGATGATCAGGACCTTCACGTCCTTGGTCACCATGTTCTCGATCTGGGCGAGCTGGTTGGGGATGTCGTCCTCGGCGTATTGTAGGTCGGTGCCGTAGCCCTTTGCCTGCAGCGCGGCGACCAGTTCGTTGCCGTCGCTGATCCAGCGGAGCGACGACTTGGTCGGCATGGCGATGCCGACGGTGCCCTTGTCCTGCGCGTATGCCGCCATGGTCATGGCGCCGATGCCCACGGCCAGCGCCGCGACGAGCGTCTTGATGATCTTCACTTTCTCTCTCCCTTGATGGAGCGCCGCGAATGCCAGCCGTGCGCGGCGCACGTCACGACGGCCTGAGGCCGGGCGAAGCTGAATTTGGCAGTCCTCCCAAACCCGTCGTCCGGCGGGCGGACAAGACGGGCATCGATACTCTTGCGCTGACACATATAACTGTCAAATAGATAGTTTGACGTCGGCCATACCATTCATGGTATGCTTATTCGGGATGGGAGGCGAGCCCATGGGCGTGCCGCGCGAGGTTCAGGAGGCCCATCGAGGCGGGCTAAAGCATCAGCATCTCAGGCTGATCGTGGCCGTGGAGCAGCATGGCAGCGTCAGCGCGGCGGCTGACGCCGTGAACATCTCCCAGCCGGCCGCCTCCCGCCTCGTCGCGGAGATGGAAGCCGGGCTCGGCGCCAGGCTGCTCGAACGATTGCCCCGCGGCGTCGCCCTGACTCCCTACGGTCAGGCGCTGGCCCGCCGGGCGCGCACCATCCTGCTGGAGATGCGCGCCATCGATCGCGACATCGCCGAACTGAAGACAGGGCGCGGCGGCACGGTGTTCCTCGGCGCGGTGACGGCGCCCGCGATCGAGCTTGCCGTCCCGGCGATCCGCGAGGTGCGCCGTACGCATCCCGGCATCGAGATCAACATGCAGGTCGAGACCAGCAACGTGCTCGCCCGCGAACTGCTGGCCTCGCGCCTCGACTTCATCGTCGCCCGCATTCCCGACGACCTCAATCCGCGTCTCTTCGAGAGCCGCGTGATCGGCGTCGAGAAGGCCTGCCTCGTCGTCCGTCGGGACCACCCGCTGGCCAGGCGGCCGTCCGTGCGGCTCGCCGATACGGCCGACTTCGACTGGGTTGTCCAGCCGGCCGGATCACCCCTTCGACAGGCGCTCGACTACGCGTTTCAGAACAACAACGCGCCGTTGCCCGGGCGTTTCCTGCACACGAGCTCGGTCCTGCTCACCCTGCTCATGGTCGCCCAGTCGGACGCCATAGCGCCGATCTCCGTGGCCGTGGCGCGCTTCATCCAAGACGAGGAGGGCCTGGGCGGCGCGATCGCGATCCTGCCGCTCGAGGAGGACCTGGAGGTACGCCCCTACAGCCTCATCACCGCCCGCGACCGCACGCTGTCGCCGGCCGCGCGCACCCTCTACGATTTCATCCTGCGGGAGATCCGTTAGCGCACACCTGCATTCACGTCAGGGCGAGCCGAAAGTGGTGGGTTTCGAGAACCGGAGCGCAGCGTACATTTAAGTACGTGAGCACCGGAAGCGCAGAAAGCCGCCACTTGCAGGCCGGCCTCACGTGAATCCGTCGTAGTCCGACACCAGCAGCCGATACGGCGCCTCGTCCTCCTCGATCGACGAGAAGCGTCCGATCGGTTCGGCGAACACGTTGTCGGTGAGGTCGTCGTTGACGGTCGAGACCTCGCCGATCAGCACGTCGCCCCCCTCGCCCCAGAAGGCGTGCCAGACGCCGGGCATCAGCGTCACGCTTTCGCCTGGTCCGAGCGCCAGCCTGCCGCCCGCCGGCAGCGTGCGGACGACGCCGTCGGTCGGCACGGACACCTTGGCCTCGCTGTCGATGCCGCCGTCGGGATCCGACGCGTAGAGCTCGACCACCAGCGTGCCGCCGCCCCGGTTGATGATGTCCTCGGCCTTCATCACGTGCCGGTGCATGGGTGAAAGCTGGTCGCGCCGCGAGATCATGATCTTCTCGGCGTAGAGCATGCCGCGCCCCTGCGCGAGGTCCTGTGCACGGCCGTTGCGGACGGTGAACAGGAACAGCCCGAGTTCGTCGAACCGCTCCTGCCCGTAGTCGGTGATGTCCCAGCCGAGCCGGGCGCCGACGATGCCCTCGGGCCGCAGGCGCGACAGTTCGTCCGGCCGCCAGTTCGCGAAGGGCGGCAGGGCGAAACCGAACGAGCGGATGAAGGCCTCGCCCTCACGCAGGATCCCGTTGACGCGCGACCGCTTCATGACGCCCCTCCAGCGTGCCCGAAACCCACGATAGAGTCCCCCGGACGACCCCGGAAGCAGAAAACATCGAGTCGCGCCAACACCTTGCGCGATTTGTCGATTCTCCCCCTTTGAAACCCTTTGAATCGCGATTCGACAGACGTTAGATTGAACCCGAATCAGCCGGTCGACGGGGACGGGCGAACCACCAAAATCGAATGTTCCGGGGCTTCCCGGGCCAGCGCGGTTGGTTTCGCGAGCCCTCGTGGATTCGGGGGGGATCGCGTGCCTCAGCGCCTTCGGGCGCCTCTCGTGAAACGTGTGGCGTAGCCAGGTGCGGACGTTCGTCCGCGCCGGAACCGGGGATTCCAGCGTCTTTCGGGTCGATGACGAGCCTAGCACTGACCACTGCCGAACCGATCTTCGCGCCGCTCCGCACGCGTGGCGACCTGACCGGCTTCCTGACCGAACTCGTCGAGGCCTTGGACGCCGACAGCTATCTGCTGGCGGCGCTCGTTCACGATCAGGAGCGGGCGGGCCTGCGCATCATCGCCTCGAACTGGCTGTGGGACGCCGTCCAGTTGGCGGGACAGGAACTGATCGCCTCGATCGCCCAAAGCGACGCGTGCACCGGTCCGGGTGATCGGCCGCGACCGATCCTTGCGGGCGCCGCGCCGGCGGACGGACCGTTCAGCGGCGAGAACGCCCGCCTGCTCGACGTCCTTGGCCATGCAGAGATTTGCGCGCTTCGCCTCTTTGTCGGCCAGCGTCGCCTGCATCTGCTCGTTTCGGCCTCCGAGCCCGGCCGGATCGATCATGCGGCGCTCGGCTGGGCGCAGATGCGCTGCTCCTATGCCCTTTCGCAGGTTCCGGACCTCCTGGCCGGAGTGGTCGCCGAAAACCCGCTCTCCGACCGGGAGCGTGAATGTATGAGCTGGGTGGCGGAGGGAAAGACCACCGACGAGGTCGCCCTCATCCTCGGCGTCTCGTCGAACACGGTCAACAGCTACATCGCTCATGTGATCCAGAAGTTCTCCGCGCGCAACCGCGCCGAAGCCCTCGCCACCGCGATACGAAGTGGCATCGTGTGACCATGCGCGATCTCAACATGTCGGGAGCGACCGCCGGCCAGGATCATCGCAATCCTTTCGGAGCGCCGTCGCCGGCGGGTGAGCCGCACCACACGCTGACGATGCCGGACGCCGCGCGAAGGGGACGCTGGATCGCGGTCGACCTCAACGCATCCGATTTCGCCCTCTACTTCGCCACGCCGGCCGCGGATCGCGGACGCCTCGTCGCCTGTGTCGATTCCGCCTACCCGGGGCTCTCCCCGCGAACCCGCTCCGTCGCCTCCCATATCTCCGAGGTCGCGGTCCCGCATCTGCGCATCGCGACCACGGTCCTGTGGTGGTGCGACGATCCCGAAAGTCCGTTCCGCGCCACCATGCGGGCGCTGAGCCTCCTCGCCACCGAGATCGTCGGCCCTCCGGGTCAGGCGGGTCTTGCGTTCCCCGTGCACGCCGACCGCGGCCAGTTCGGTCTCGTGACGTTTGGCGGCGACGGGATCGCGCTTGACGAACGGCTGCTCTGCGACACGCATGGCCGCTGCTACGCGCTCTTCTCGGCGGTGACGGCGTTGCGGCCGCTCGAGTCCGGCCGTCCACCCTCGATTTCGCGGCGCGAACTCGAATGCCTCAAGCTGACGGCCAACGGACTGACCAGCGAGCAGATCGCATCGCAGCTCGGCCTTTCGGTGCACACCGCCAACCAGTACCTGACCAACACCGCCCAGAAGCTCGACGCGGTCAACCGCATGCACGCCGTCGCCAAGGCGCTCCGCATGGGCCTCATCGACTGACACGTGGACGCTGGAGCAATGTTCGACCGGATTGAATCGTTCTGCCGGAGGGAATTCGGGCCAGGGTCGAGCTTCGGCGAAGGTCGATGTGGTGCATCGCCCGAGCCGAAGACCGAAGAATTTGGCGCGAATTGACCCGGCAGAACGATTCAATCCGGTCGAACATTGCCCTGGTCAGGCGGCCTGCGCCGAAGTCGGCTTGATGCGCGAACCGGCGAGCGCGGCCTTGAGATATTCGGTGTTAACCTCGGGGTCGGTCTGCGGCTCGTCGAAGGACACGTAGTTGACCTTGATGCCGGCCGTCTCGGCCGACATCGACAAGGCGAAATAGACGGTCGCGCCGCGCGGCTTGAGTTCGAGGTCGAGCACGATCCGGGGCGTTTCCGCCCAGCCGACATGGGCGTCGCCGCCGTGGCCCAGCGCCAGCGTTCCCGGTTGGAGATAACGTTCCGCCGCGCTCTGCACCAGATCACCGATCGTGGCGAAACGCTCCATGCGGATGAAGGCGATGTAGTCGGCGACGTCGACCATCCTGAGCTCCGACACGACCTCCCTGATCGCGTCGGCGACGATCTTCTCCCGGGTCTCGGCAAATGCCTGTCTGATCATGTGTTCACCCGACTTTGGGCGCCCTTGCCCTGGCGCCCGTAGACCACGCGCACGAGTTCGGCCACCGCCTGGTAGAACTGCGCGGGGATGACCGTATCGACCGAAACTTGTTTGTACATGGAACGCGCGAGCGTCACGTCCTCGAAGACGGGAATGCCGTGGGCCTCGGCGATCTCGCGTATGCGCAACGCCACGAGATCCTGTCCCTTGGCGACGACGACCGGTGCGGTGTCCTCGTCGCGCACGTACTTCAGCGCGATCGAATAGTGAGTGGGATTGGCGACCACCAGGGTGGCTTTCGGAACGGCCGCCATCATCCGGTGGCGGACGCGGTCGCGCTGGAGCGAGCGCAGCCGCATCTTCACGATCGGGTCGCCCTCGCTCTGCTTCAGTTCGTCCTTCACCTCCTGCTTGGTCATTCGCAGGTCCTGGCGCCACGAGAAGCGTGACCAGACCACGTCGAATGTGCCGATCGCGATCATGACCAACAGTATGGCGACGATCGACTCGATGGCGATTTCGCGGATCACGCCGGCGAAGGCGATGGGGTGGGTGATCATCCCGGCCAGGAGACGATGTTCGATCTCGGCCGCGGTGAAGGCGAGGACGGCTATGGTCAAGCCGAGCTTGGAGACCGATTTCAGGAACTCCACCCATCCCTTGACGCCGAACAACCTGTCCCAGCCCTTCTTCAGCGAGATGCGGGACATTTGCGGGCGGATGCGTTCGAGCACCATGCCGGGAGCGTGCTGGAACACCGAGGCGAGCACGCCCGCGAGGATCAGCAGCAGCAGGATCGACCCGACCATCGCCGCACCCTGTATCATCACGGCCTTGTAGATCGTGATGACGTCGTGCTCGGTCTCCATCGGCCAGGCTTCGGGCTTCTCGAGGAAGCCCGCGAGGAAGCCGGCCATGTCGACCATGCTCTCCCGGGCGAAGAATACCGCGAAGATCAGGATCGCGACGAACGAGGCGAGGATCGGCGCTTCGCGCGACTGCGGAAGCTGACCCTTCTCGACCGTGTCGCGGATCTTCTTCTCGGTCGGGTCTTCCGTTTTGCTGTCTTTGTCGTCGGACTCGGCCATGCGGCCTTCTCCCGTTCAGGAAAGTCGGGACGGCCGCGCGGGCGCGGCTACGCAGCCTGATCGATCTGCGCCGAGGGCAGTTCGAACTGGCCTTCGTTGGCGAGACGGATTGCGGCGGAGGCGATCGTCTTGCGCGCACGGTTGATGTCGTCCTGCGCGACGCCATCGGAGCCTTGGCCGAGCTCCGCCTCGATCATCCGGCGCGCACGCGCGCCGATCGACGAGAGCACCGCCTCGGTCATGGCCGGCTCGGCGCCGCGGAGCGCAAGCGTGACCTGCTCGGTCGAGATTCCGTCGAACAGCGTGACGCGCGCCTTCTGTGTCAGCAGCAGGATGTCCTCGAACGCGAAGAGGCGGGCGCGGATGGCGTCGAGGTCCGGAGTTCCCGAGGCGGCGAGGTCACCCATCACCTCGTCGAGCTTGGTCTTGTCGAGTTCGTTGAGCATGCTGGCCACGCGGCTCTGACCGGCGGAGTTGTCCTTCGTCGCGCTTTCGACGAGCAGGCGCGCCCGGATCTGGCTTTCCATCAGGCGGATCGCCGCGTCGGGCACCTTCGCGGTGGTCAGCATGCGCTTGATGATCTCGCCGCGAACCGGCTTGTCGAGCGTCAGCAGCACGTTCGCGGAGGTCTGCGGCGCGAGCTTGCTGAGGAGGACCGCCGCCGTCTGCGGATGTTCGGAGGCGAGGAACGCGCCCAGCCGCGCCGGGTCGAGCTTTTCCACGGCGGGCCAAATCGATTCCGGAGCGGCCTCCGCCGCCGCCGGCTTCTCCTTGCCCATGAGTGCGTCCATCTCCTCCTGGCTCAGCGACTCGTTGAGGATGGTGTCCATCTTGTCGGCCGAATCCAGCAGGCCCGCGCCCTCGGTGAACTCGGCCTCGAACTCGGCGACGATCTTCTCGAGATCGCTCTGCGGGATGGTCTTGAGCAGGCGCGCCGCATCGATCAGCGCCCTCAACTCGTCCTGTTTGAAGAACTTGAGCAGCTTGCCGGCGGCGGGCTTGCCCATCGCCACGAGGATGGCCGCCGCCTTCTGCGGCTTGGTGAGGTGCGTGATCGCGTTCATGCGCGGCCCTTCGCTTGCGACTTCACCCGATCCCGTTTCACCCTATCACGCCGCCTTCGTCGCCGTCATGATTTCCGTCAGCCTTATGCCGAACCGCGACGGGTCGTTCTCAAGCACCGTGATTTCGCCGCGTGCGATGCGCCGGCCGTTGACGATGACGTCGACCGGCTCGCCGATGCGGCGGTCCAGCGCCACCGTCGATCCGCGCTGCAGCGCCATCAGCTCCGAAACCGGCATCTCGGTGCTTCCCAGCACGATCTGGACCTCCACTGGTATGCCCATGATCACCGCAGCGTTGCCGCCGGGCCGGTCGGCGGCTGCCGACTTCGCCTTGTCGTCCTCGTGGAGGACGCCGCGCAGTTCCTCGATCGCCTGGTTGAGCTGGTCTTCCGGCACGGCGCTGTTCCCGGCCGCTGCTTCGTCGCTCATGATCGTCTCCCCTGACATGCCGGCGCTTCAGCTCGGCATCAGCTCGTCGATGAATTCCTGGCCGGCGTCGAACGGATGGCTCACCCGCACGGTGTAGTTCTGTCCGAGGCGACCGAACTCGCACACGAACAGCGTCTGCCCGCGCGCCGACAGGCGTGCGCGGGAGGCGGCGTCGGCGTCGAGCTCGATGAGATCGCCTTCGCGAAACTCGGAGATCCGGCCCAGCGTCAGGCGCGCCAGCGGCATCGTCGCCTCGATCGCGACCGCCGAGCGCATCACCTCCTCGTTGAATCGCGCCCGCCATTCGTCCGCCTGTTGTGCGTCCGCCCGTCCGCCTTCGCCGCGATGCTTGAGCAGGACGCGCTGTGGCATGTGGACGGCGAGACGGCCCTTGCTGGCCTTCGTCGACAGGGTGAAATCCATCCGCACGGCCGGTCCGTCGCGAAGCACATGCCTGGCCAGATCGATGCCCGTCATCACGGGAGCGAGCGGCAGTTTGACGTCGAATGCCCGCGGCCCGGTTCCGTTGAACACCTCGGCGACGACCGACAGGGCCGACGTGGCGACCTCCATCTCGGTCGGCGATAGCGGACGGTCGATCGGCGCGACCGGCAGATCGGGATCACCGCCGAAGAGCAGGCTGACCAGCAGCGCGATCGCCGGCGGGTCGAGGAGAAGCAGCATGGCGTCCGGCGACGACGCCGAAGCCACGACCGACATGGCATGTCCGTCCGCCGGGTCTGGTCTGGCGGCCGCGAAGCGCGCCAGCTCGACTGTCGCGAGTTCGATGGTCGGCGAGACGCCGAACGCGTCGCCGAAACCGGTGGCCATGCCGGAAACCGTGCGCTCCGCGAGCGCGCGCCCGGACGCCACCACATGCTCGGGTTCGCCAGTATCGCCGACCAGGCGCTCGACGATGTAGGCCCTCGTATCGGCGGGAGTGCCGGGACTTGTCATGGTCGCGTCGCGACCGCTCGGCGCAAGGCCATCGTTACGCGGCCTTCTTCTCGGCGCCCGCGCTGAGCGTGCTCTGCTCCACCGCGTCGATCGACGGACGATCGTAGGACGAGATCGTCTTGCGGCCGAACTCGATGGCGACCTGCGGCAGCGAGCCGTTCATGTAGGCCAGCAGGGTCTGCTTAACGATGATGTAGAGGCGGTTGCGCTTCTCGCGGACCATCTTCACCTTCGCGGCGATCGGGCCGACGACGCAGTACGACATGAAGATGCCGAGGAATGTTCCGACCAGCGCGGCGCCGATGAGGCCGCCCAGGATCTCGGGCGACTGGTCGAGCGCGCCCATGGCCTTCACCACGCCCAGCACGGCCGCCACGATGCCGATCGCCGGGAAACCGTCGCCGATGACCACCAGCGCATGATAGGATTTCAGCTTGTCGTGGCGGATCGTCTCGATCTCTTCGTCCATCAGCGCCTCGATCTCGTGCGGGCGCGCATTGCCGATGATGATGATGCGGCAGTAGTCGCAGATGAAGTGCGTCAGGTCGTGGCTCTTGAGCACCGTCGGGAAGGCCTGGAAAATGGCCGACTCGTCCGGATTGTCGATATGGGCTTCAACCTCCGAGCGCGACTTGGTCCGCAGTTCGCGCATCAGGCTGTGCAGCACGCCCAGCACCTCGAGATAATCCTTTTCCTTCGGCACCGACTGCTTGAACGCTTCCATAACCGCCTTGCCGGTGTCCTTCACCGTCGACATCGGATTGCCGACGAGAAAGGTGCCGAGCGCCGCGCCGCAGATGATCACCACCTCCCACGGCTGGATCAGCACCTCGATATGGCCGCCCATGGCCATGTAGCCGCCGAGGACGCAGCCGAATGTGACGATCAGGCCGATCAGGATTCCCACGGGCGCACCTTCGCGAATTGTCCGATTCCCAACCGCTAAGGTGTGTGCCTTGTGTGAGGCTTGAATCCGCCCTCCGGATGCGCCTTTGGACCGTCATTCAGGTTCGCGCAAGGAATGGTCGCTACCTTTCGGCACCCGATCGGCCGGAGACGTGCCAGTGTTGTCGACGTATCTCAGCTATCAGATGATCGCGCGCGACCTGCCGAAGGCGCTCGATCGCGTCGAGAAGCAGCCAACGGTCAGCCGCGACACCGCCTACTATCTCGAGAATATCGGCAAGGTGAAGTCGATCGAGGATTTCGTCGACGACGACAGGCTGTTCCGCTACGCGATGAAGGCCCACGGCCTCGAGGACATGGCCTACGCAAGGGCCTTCATGGTGAAGGTTCTCGAGGAAGGCGTCACCGATCCCGACAGTTTCGCCAACCGCCTGAGCGACAAGCGTTATGCCGACTTCGCCAAGACCTACAACTTCGACAAGTACGGCGAACTGGCGACGACCTATAACAAGGCCCAGCACGACGTGCCGGCCAACTTCGCCACCCAGGTGCAGCTCGGCGCGCTGTCGGCGGGCTTCGCCGCCCACGCGGCCGAAACGGGATACTACATCTCCAACATCACGAACGCGACGACGGTCGACGGCCTGATGGCCGACCAGCGCCTGCTGGACTATGCGCTCAAATCCTTCGGGCTCGACCCTGCCACCGAGACGCCGGAACGCATCCGCGAGATGCTCGAAGGCGGCGTCGCCGACCCGGACAGTCCCGCCAACCAGCTCGCCGACAAGCGCTATGCGAACTTCGTGACCGCCTTCGATTTCGTCGCCCACGGGGCCGACACGACGCTCAGGCCCGAGGTCGTCGGCGGCGTGCCGAAGAAATACGCGGCGTCGACCGGCCAGGTCCTGGTCAGGATGGACGCGGCCTACATCGCGGCCGAGGCGGAGTACTACTCGGCCAACATCGGCGACGTCGCATCGATCGAGGACCTGCTCGCCGACAAGCGGCTGCTGACGATTGCAATGGCAGCGCACGGGCTGGATGCGTCGGCCGAAACGGAACGCACCATCCGCGAGATGCTGACCGGCGGGGTGACCGATCCGGCCGCTCCGGCGAACCAGCCGTTGAACCATCGCTTCCGAAACTTCGTCGCCGCCTTCGACTTCCAGCAGCACGGCGCCACCACGACATCGCGCGACGTCGTGCAGCTTGAAACGCTGGCGCTCTATGTCGGCAAGGCGACGGTGGGATACATCGCTCCGACCGCCGACTACATCGAGGCGGAGACCGACCACTACCTGTCGAACGTCTCGAAGCTGACGTCGATCGACGATCTGATGGGCGACAAGCGCCTTCTCGCCTATGCGCTTTCGGCCTACGGGCTGGACCCGGCGGTCGAAACGCCCGAGCGGGTCCGCCAGATGCTGGCTGGCGGCGTCGCCGATCCGCAAAGCCCGGCCAACAAGCTGACCGACAAGAGCTACGCGGCGTTCGTCACCGCCTTCAACTTCGCCGAGTTCGGCACGGAGGCCACGACCTACGTCACGGCGCGCGAGGCCTCGACCGACAAGTTCGTGCGCCAGACGCTCGAGGAGAACGCCGGCGCGCAGAATGAGGGCGTGCGGCTCGCGCTATACTTCGAACGCAAGGCCGAGTCGCTCACCAACTGGTACGCGGTGCTCGCCGATCCCGCGCTCGCGCAGGTCGTGCGCACGATCCTCGGCCTCCCGGATTCCTTCGCCAGCGCCGACATCGACCGTCAAGCCAAGCTGTTCGAACAGAAACTCGACATCGAGGATCTGCAGGACCCCGAGGCGCTCGGCAAACTCATGCGGCGGTTCACCAGCATGTGGGAGATCGCCAACCCGACCCAGTCGTCACAGCCGAACGTGGCGATCCTGTTCGGTCAGCCGGCCGAGTTCGGCATTTCCACCAACCTGCTGATGACGCTCCAGGGCATGAAATTCTGATGCAGAACGGTCTTTACGTCGCGCTTTCGTCGCAGGTCGCGCTCGAGAAGCGCCTCAACACGATTGCCGACAACGTGGCGAATGCCGGCACCGTCGGGTTCAGGGCGACGGGGGTGAAGTTCGAGCAGGTCGTGACCGGCCTCGGGGCCGACGGCATCGCCTTCGCCTCGACCGGCGACACCTACATCGCCAACCAGTCGGGCCCGCTGCGCGAGACCGAGAACCCCTTCGACTTCGCCGTGCAGGGCGACGCCTGGTTCGGCATACAGACTCCGGCCGGCACCGTGATGACCCGGGATGGCCGCTTCACCATGATGCTGACCGGGCAGTTGGTCACCCACGCGGGCTATCCGGTGCTCGATGCCGGCGGCGCGCCGCTCCAGCTCGATCCGCAGGGTGGACCGCCCGAGGTCGGCCGCGACGGCGTGCTCCGCCAGGACGGCAATCTCGTCGGCGCGATCGGCCTGTTCAGTTTCGAGCCGGGCGTGAACTTCGTGCGCTTCGAGAACTCCGGCATCGTGCCCTCGCGCGAGCCGGACCCCATCGTCGATCGCATCGACGTCGGCGTCGCGCAGGGCTTCGTCGAGGACTCCAACGTCAACCCGGTGCTCGAGATGTCGCGGCTGATCATGGTTCAGCGCGCCTTCGAGGCGGCGGCGGCGATGGTCGGCCAGACCGAGACGACGTTCGACGACGCGGTGAAGACCCTCGGCGGCTCCCAGTAGGGCTGACGGCCGATGCAACTCGAGCCGCGCGTCGCCCTGCCAGCGGACAATCCGCTCGAACGCATCGCGGCGATCGCCCTCGCCTCTTCGGGCGAACATGCGCTGCTTCGCTTCGGCGGCGTGGTCTCCGACGTGTCCTCGGTCGCCTATCGGGTCAGGAACCTTTCCGCGGTCGCGCGGATCGGCGATGTCGTCGAACATCGCGGCCGTTCGGGGATCAGGCGCGGCGAGATCGTCCGCGTCGCGTCCGACGAGGTGCTGGTCTCCCCCTTCGACCCGACCACCGACGCTGGCATCGGCGATCCGGTCTTCGACCTCGGACCGCTCTCCGTCGCGCCCGACGCGACCTGGAAAGGGCGCGTCATCGACGCGCTCGCACGCCCGGTCGACACCGGCGCTGCGCTTGCCGCCGGCGCGATGGTTGCGCGCGGGGTGCCCTCGGCGCTGGCGCGCCAGCGTGTCGACGCGGCGCTGAAGACAGGCGTGCGGGCGATCGACGTCTTCACGCCCCTCTGCTTCGGCCAGCGGCTGGGCATCTTCGCGGGATCGGGTGTGGGCAAGTCGACGCTGCTGGCGATGCTGGCCCGGGCCGATGCATTCGACACGGTGGTCGTCGCCCTCGTCGGCGAGCGCGGCCGCGAGGTTCGCGAATTCCTGGAGGACACGCTCGGACCCAAGGGCATGGCCAAGACCGTGGCCGTCGTCGCCACGAGCGACGAAACGGCCATGATGCGCAAGCGCGCGCCGGATACGGCCATGCGGGTCGCGGAGCACTTCCGCGACTCCGGCGACAGGGTGCTTCTCGTCGTCGACTCCATCACGCGCTTCGCGCATGCGTTGCGGGAGGTCGCCTCCGGCGCCGGCGAGCCGCCGGTCGCGCGCGGCTATCCGGCCTCGGTCTTCACGGAACTCCCGAAGCTGCTGGAGCGCGCGGGACCGGGGGACAAGGGCAGCGGATCGATCACCGCCATCATCTCCGTCCTCGTGGACGGCGACGACCACAACGATCCGGTCGCCGATTCCGTGCGAGGCATTCTCGACGGCCACATCGTCCTCGACCGGACGATCGCCGAGCAGGGACGCTACCCACCGGTCAACCCCCTGTCTTCGGTCTCGCGCCTGGCGGGCCGCGCATGGTCGGACACCGAGGCGACCCTTGTGCTGAAGCTCAGGGCGATGATCTCGCGCTACGAGGACACCCGCGACATCCGCCTCCTTGGCGCCTACCAGCCGGGCGGCGATCCGGAGCTGGACGTGGCCATCCGGCAGGTGCCCACCATCTATGACGCGCTGCGCCAGTCGCCCCAGGATCCACCGTCCTTCGACCCCTTCGCGGATCTGGCGAAATCACTGAAAGGCAAGGTGAATGGCGATAAAGTGGCATAAGGAGGAGCCTCTCGCGAAGGATCTGCTCCGGGCGCTGCAGAAGCGCTCCACCCATCTGTCTCGTCCGCTCAAGCCTGGTCAGCGTCGCGGCGATCTTCTGATCGCGGGGCTGGGAATAGCCCTCGGGCTCACATGCGCCCTCTTCCCCTGGTACATCTTCTTCAATCAGGATCAGTTCGGCATCCGCGCCATGAAATTCGGCGGCAACGGCGATCAGCAGGTCAGTGGTTCGCTGACCCTGGGACCGTTGCCCGAGCGTGTCGGCGCGCCGATGACGCTGGAGGAGACCCCGAAGCTGGAGCTCGATCTCTTCGCCACTGGGACATTGCCTCAGGATGGCGAGCAGGACGCGGAAATCGTCAATCTTGACGAGCAGCCCTTCCCGGTGGAGCCGCCCGTCTACAAGGTCGTGCACATCGAGAATGGCCGCGCCATGATCGAGGACGAGACCGGACTGTTCATCGTGCAGCGCGGCTCGGTCCTGCCGGACAATTCCCGCGTGGCTTCCATCGAGCAACGCGACGGCCGCTGGGTCGTGCTGACGAGCGACGACCACCTGATCGAACTCAGCAACTGACGATCCCCGGCCGCGCGCAAGGCCCACGCAAGACTGGCTGCCTACTCTGCGCCAGTCTGCCCGGGGACATGCGATGCAGCCTGTCAATCTCTTCGATCTGGCCGCCCAACAGGCGCGGTGGCTTTCCGTTCGCCAGTCGGCGGTGGCCGGCAACATCGCCAATGCGAACACGCCCGGCTACCTGTCGCTGGAGGTCGAGCCGTTCCAGAAGGTGCTCGACAACAGCCGCGTGTCGATGCGGGCGACGCAGTCCGGCCACCTTGCAAGCGGCGCCACGGAGGCATCCATCGCGGTCCGGCCGGATGCCGACAGCGTCGCGGTCCTGCCGACCGGCAACAGCGTCGAACTGGAGAACGAGCTGATGAAGTCCGGCGAGATACGCCGTTCGTTCGAGCTGAACACGGCCATCGTGAAGTCCTTCCATCGCATGATGATGATGACGACGAGGGCGTAGGACGATGGATCCGCTGACGACGGCCCTCAAGGTCGCTTCCACCGGCCTTTCCGCACAGTCGGAACGCCTGCGCGTGGTTTCGGAGAACCTCGCCAACGCGCAGTCGACGGGCAGCGCACCGGGTTCCGATCCGTACCGGCGCAAGACCATCGCGTTCGCGGCCGAACTCGACAGGGCCTCAGGCGCCGCCTCGGTCGACATTGCGTCGATCTCCGGCGACCGGACGGAGTTTCCCCTGGAGTTCATACCCGGGCACGAGGCGGCCGACGCCGCCGGCTACGTCAAGATGCCCAACGTCAACATGCTGGTCGAAATGGCCGACATGCGGGAGGCCAATCGTTCCTATGAGGCCAACCTCCAGGTAATCCGCCAGGCGCGCGAGCTGATCTCGATGACCATCGATCTGATGAGGAGCAACTCATGATCGGCGGCATCCCCAGGCTGGACCTCAATCTCATCGGCTCTCTGAGCGGCGACGGCTCTTCGACGGCCGGCGCCGCGACGGCCGGCGGCGGGGTCGGCGCATCCTTCGGCGCGCTCCTCACCGAAGCCACGAGCCGCACGGTCGAGACGCTGCGCCAGGCCGAGCAGGTCTCGGTCCAGGCACTGCGCGGAGAGGCCGACACGCGCGCCGTCGTCGACGCGGTGATGAGCGCGGAGCAGTCGCTTCAGGCGGCGATCGCCGTCCGCGACAAGATCGTAACCGCCTACCTCGAAGTAAGCCGCATGGCGATCTGACGGAGTCCATCCATGAAAGCACTCGCCATAGCCGCCACGGGCATGAACGCCCAGCAGACCAATCTCGAGGTGATCGCGAACAACATCGCCAACATCAACACCACGGGCTTCAAGCGCGCCCGCGCCGAGTTCTCCGACCTCCTCTACCAGGTCGAGCGCCTGCAGGGCGTGCCGAACCGCGCGAATTCCGCGGTCGTCCCGGAAGGCGCCAACATCGGCCTCGGCGTGAAGACCTCCGCCATCCGCAATCTCCACGTCCAGGGCGCGCTGACCAGCACGGGCAACAAGTTCGACCTCGCCTTGATGGGCAATGGCTGGTTCCAGATCGAGGGCGCGGACGGCCAGACGCTCTACTCGCGCGCCGGCGCCTTCAACACCAACGCGACCGGCCAGCTCGTCACCGTGGACGGATTCTCCGTAGTGCCGGCGATCGTCGTTCCCGAAAACACCGTCGAGGTGATCGTCAACGCGACCGGTCAGGTCTTCGCCCGGGTCGATGGCCAGCTCGAACTGTCGGAACTCGGCCAGCTCTCGCTGGCGACCTTCGCCAACGAGGCGGGCCTGGCCCCCCTCGGCGACAACCTCTTCCGCGAGACGGAGGCGTCCGGACCGGCCAATGTGGGCGTTCCCGGCGATCCTGGCTTCGCCACCGTCCAGCAGGGCTATCTGGAGGGCTCCAACGTCGATCCGGTGAAGGAGATCACCGAGTTGATCTCGGCGCAGCGCGCCTACGAAATGAACTCGAAGGTCATCAAGGCCGCCGACGAGATGGCGGCCGTCATCTCACAGAACATGCGCTAGGGCTGGAAGCATGCGCCGCGCCCTGACCCGCATGGTCGTCGCCCTGGTCGCCGTCGCGTGCGCCGGCGCCGCCGTTGCGCAGGAATACGCGATCGTCACCAAGCGGGTCGTGTATCCCGGTGAGACCATCACCGCGGGGCTCTTGCAGGAAGTCAAGCTCAAGGCCGGTCGGCGTGTGCCCGCCAATATGGCCGCATCGGCTCCCGCGATCGAGGGATTGGTCGCCAAGCGCACGCTGCTGCCGGGACGCTACATTCCGCTCGCATCCCTGCGTGACGCCTATCTGATCGATCAGGGCGTGCCCGTGGAAATCGTGTTCGAGCAGGGCGGCCTTTCCATCGTCGCCAGGGGCGTGACGCTCCAGCCCGGCTCCGAAGGCGACCTCGTGAGGGTGCGCAACGCCGACAGCGGCGCGACAGTGACGGGCACGGTGATGGGCGACGGGACGATCCGGGTGGGGTCGAGCTGATGCGCCGCCTCGTGGCCGCCATGCTCCTCGCCGCGGCCGTCGTTACGCCGGCGATCGGCGCGTCGCGCATCAAGGACATCGCCACCCTCCAGGCGCAGCGCGACAACCAGCTCGTCGGCTACGGCCTCGTCATCGGCCTACAGGGTTCCGGCGACAGCCTTCGCAACGCGCCCTTCACCGAGCAGTCGATCCGCGCCATGCTGGAAAACCTCGGCATCGCCACCGAAGGCGGCCGCGCGCGCGCCAAGAACGTCGCCGCCGTGATCGTCACCGCCAATCTGCCTGCCTTTGTCGAGTCGGGGTCGCGCATCGACGTCGGCGTGTCCTCTCTCGGCGACGCCACCTCGCTTGCCGGCGGCACGCTGATCATGACGCCGATGCGCGCCGCGGACGGCCAGATCTATGCCGTGGCGCAGGGTCCGGTCTTCGTCTCCGGCTTCACCGCGCAGGGCGAGGCGGAGACGCTGACCCAGGGGGTGCCGACCGCCGGCCGCGTTCCGAACGGCGCCATCGTCGAGCGCGAGGTTCCGGTCGACTTCAAGGAACTCGCCAAGCTGACCCTTCAGCTTCGCAATCCCGACTTCTCCACGGCGGTCATGATCACAGATGTGATCAACGCCTATGGCCGCGACCGGTTCGGAAAGCCGCTCGCCACCGAACGCGACGCTCGCAGCATCAACATCCACAAGCCCGACGGGATATCGCCGGCGCGCTTCATATCCGAACTGGAGAACCTGATCGTCGAAGCCGATACGCCTGCGAGGGTCGTCGTCGACGAACGCACCGGCACGATCGTCATCGGCCAGGACGTGCGCATCTCGAAGGTCGCCATCAGCCACGGCAACTTGACGGTGCGCATCACGGAAATGCCCAAGGTGGTGCAGCCCGATCCCTTCTCGAAAGGCGAGACCGAGATCGAACCATACACCGCGATCGACGCCGGCAGGCCCGACGCCAAGGTGGCGCTCCTTGAAGGTCCCGACCTCGAGACGCTCGTCGCGGGCCTGAACAAGCTCGGCGTCAAGCCGGACGGCATCATCGCCATCCTCCAGGGCATCAAGTCGGCCGGCGCCCTGCAGGGCGACCTGGTGCTGCAGTAGGAACATGACCTTGAACGCCCCATCCCAAGTCAGAACCGCCGCGGCCCGCAGGATGCTCCTTGCCTCCGCCGCCGTCAGCCTGATGCTGGCGGGCAGCGCCGCCACGGAAGAGGCTCCGCCGGCGGCCGCCGCCGAAGCCACGGAGATCGAGCGCTTCTGTTCGAACATCGCCGACGCGGCGCGCGACCGCCGCTATGCCATGCAGGCGGCGGAACTCAAGCAGCTCCAGTCCGAGGTCGACAAGCGCATCGCGACCCTCGAATCGAAGCGCGCCGAATACGAGGACTGGCTCAAGCGCCGCGAGGAGTTTCTTGCCCGCGCCGAGGACACCGTCGTCAAGATCTATTCCAAGATGAAGCCCGATGCCGCGGCGGAGCGTCTCGCCGAATTGCGGGTCGAGGTCGCCGCCGGCATCCTCATGAAGCTCGACACGCGCCAGGCCGGCACCATCCTCAACGAGATGGAGCGCAAGGCCGCCGCCACCCTGACCGGCATCATGGTCAGCGCCAGCCGACGTGAGGACCCGTCATGATCCGTCGCCTGGCGTTCCTCCTCGCGACGGCTTCGCTCTGCGGCTGTTCGGCGCAGGCGATGAAGGAGATCGGCAAGGAACCGGAAATGTCCACCGTCGGCAGCGGCTACACGGAAAGGGCGATCGAAGCCTATCCGCGCGAGCCGTCCCGGCCCGTCTCCCAGTTCTCGCTATGGAACGATCGCCAGAGCAGGTTGTTCACCGACCCGCGCGCGCTGTCGGTGGGCGACATCCTGACGGTGCGCATCTCGATCAACGACCGCGCCAAGTTCAAGAACGAATCCGAGCGCAACCGCACCTCCGACCGCAGTCTCGGCGCGGACGCCACCCTGGGATGGGATGGCTTCGAGACCTCCGGAGCCGGGGATGTCGGCGTCAAGTCCGGCTCCAAGTCGACCGGAACGGGAGCGACGGCCCGTTCGGAGGATATCGACCTGATGGTCGCCGCGATCGTCACGGACGTGCTGCCGAATGGGAACCTGATCATCCAGGGGTCGCAGGAGGTTCGCGTCAACGCGGAGCTTCGCATTCTCACCATCGGCGGCATCGTGCGTCCCTCCGACATCGGAGCGCAGAACATGATCTCCTATGAGCGCATTGCGGAGGCGCGCATATCGTATGGCGGCCGTGGACGACTGACCGAAGTCCAGCAACCGCCCTACGGCCAACAGATCCTCGACCACATTCTCCCGTTCTGATCCGATGGCGCGCACGACAGCCGCAGACCAGGAAGCACCGGCCCCGAAGAAGGGGCCGTCGGTGGTGATCCAGGCGTTGATGTTCCTGGTGATCACCGCCGTCGCCGCCGGCGCGGGCTGGTTCGCGGGTGGCATGCTGAAGTCGAATGCCCCAGTCGCCGCGGGTGAGGCCGCCCCGCCTGCCGGTCACGAGGTCGCGGATGCGCATGGCGCTTCCGGCGGACATGGCGGCGGACATGGCGAGGAGGCCGAGGCGGCAGGTCACGGCGAGGAGGCCGGCGGCTCGAGCCAGACCATGTTCAACCTGCCGCCCATCACCACCAACCTGGCGGCGCCCAGCGACATCTGGGCCCGGATGGAGGTATCCATCAAGTTCGACACGCCGCCGGCCGATGCAAGCGTGGTCGAAGCCGTCCACCAGGATCTTCTCGGTTTCCTGCGCACTGTGAAGATGCACCAGATCGAGGGCGCGAGCGGCATCCAGCATCTCAAGGCGGACCTCGAGGACCGTGCCTCGATCCGCAGTGAGGGCGGCGTCAAGCACGTCTATATCCGGACCCTGTTGTTCGAATGAGAAGGCTGCGCCTCGCCCTCGTGGCGCTGCTCGCGAGCGCGAGCGCAGCGGCGGCCCAGCAGATCGACCTTGGCGCCATCGGCCAGGCCGACGGCACCACCGTCGGCTACATCATCCAGATGTTCGGCCTGCTCACCGTTCTGTCGATCGCGCCGGGCCTGTTGATTTGCGTCACCAGCTTCACGCGCTTCATCATCGCCTTCTCGATCCTCCGCGCCGGGATAGGCCTGCAGACCACGCCGGCGAACCTGATCCTGATCAGCCTTGCGCTGTTCATGACCTTCTACGTCATGACCCCGGTGTTCGATCAGGCCTGGACCAACGGCGTGCGTCCGCTGATGGACAACCAGATCGACGAGACCGAAGCGGCGCAGCGGATCGCGGTTCCGTTCCGCGACTTCATGGCCCGCAATGTCCGGGAAAAGGACTTCCAGCTCTTCGCCGAACTGGCGGCGGAGCAGGGCCAGACCCAGTTGACGCCGGAGACGGTGGACCTGCGCGTTCTCGTTCCGGCCTTCATGATCTCTGAAATCCGGCGCGGCTTCGAGATCGGCTTCCTGATCGTGCTTCCGTTCCTTGTCATCGACCTCATCGTCGCCACCATCGTCATGGCGATGGGCATGATGATGCTGCCGCCGACCGTCGTATCACTGCCTTTCAAGATACTTTTCTTCGTTCTTATAGACGGATGGAACCTGCTCGTCGGAAGTCTCGTCCGCTCGTTTACTTAGCGGAAGATCGCTGCAACTGCTCAAATAAGAATCATTAACCGACGCGTTTAGGCGTTTGGTAGGGACTCCCGTGCATCATGCCCTGGTGATGACGGGCTGATCTCTGTTGTTTTGATCATTGGCATGATGCCGATCCGTCATACCGGTCGAGCCGGTATGTAAAAGAATAAGTGACAAAGGGTACGAGTACCATGTCCAGTATCATGACCAACGCCTCGGCGTTGACCGCTCTCCAGAGCCTGAAATCCACCAACAAGGGTCTCGAAGTAACCCAGGCCCGCATCTCCACCGGTTATCGTGTCGCTACGGCGAGCGACAACGCCGCCTACTGGTCGATCGCCACCACCATGCGCTCGGACAACAAGGCGCTGTCAGCGGTGCAGGACGCGCTCGGCCTCGGCGCCGGCAAGCTCGACACCGCCTACACCGGCATGACCAAGGCCATCGAGGTCGTCGATCAGATCAAGACCAAGCTTGTCTCGGCTCGCGGCGCCAGCGCCGAGGACCAGGGCAAGATCCAGGCCGAAATCGCGACCCTCCAGGGCCAGCTCGTATCGATCGCGGTCGGCGCCAACTACGCCGGCTCGAACATCCTCGCTTCCGATTCGACCGACCCGCTCGAGATCGTGTCGTCCTACAACCGCGCCGCCGACGGCACGACCACGGTCTCGACGATCTCCGTCGCCACGACCAACATCGTGCTCACCGCAGCCGACGGCGCCGACGGCGGCCTGCTCGACGACACGATGGCCATCGACGTCTCCGGCGCCGACGCGGCCACAATCGACGGCTTCCAGGACGACATCGAGACCGCGCTGGCCGCCATGACCACGGCCGCGTCGGACCTCGGCGCCGCCAAGACCCGCGTCGACCTGCAGAAGGATTTCGTGTCGAGCCTCATGGACTCGATCGATCGCGGCGTCGGTCAGCTCGTCGACGCCGACATGAACAAGGAATCGACCCGCCTCCAGGCTCTGCAGGTTCAGCAGCAGCTCGGCATCCAGGCTCTGTCGATCGCCAACTCCAACGCACAGTCGATCCTGTCGCTTTTCCGCTAGTCGGTCCGCGTCAAGACCTCGACACTTTCAGCTTGAGGCCGCGCTCGTCAGGGCGCGGCCTCTTTCATTTCAGGCGCTTACCCTTCACGTCGGTTTAACAGCCCATTAACCATACGCGGCTAGATTATGGTTAACCGATCGCTGTGGACGGATCGGCAGGACCGGATCGAGGCGCGCGCGCCGGGGTCCGGGCGACCGGTCAGAAGAAAGGGTGAGTTCCGTGGCAAGCATTATGACCAACGCCTCGGCGTTGACGGCCCTCCAGAGCCTGAAGTCGACCAATAAGCAGCTCGAGACGACGCAGGCGCGTATTTCGACCGGCTACCGTGTCGCGACCGCAAGCGACAACGCGGCCTACTGGTCCATCGCGACGACCATGCGGTCGGACAACAAGGCGCTTTCCGCGGTGCAGGACGCGCTCGGCCTGGGCGCCGGCAAGGTCGACACCGCCTACACCGCGATGAACACCGCGATCGAAACGATCGACAAGATCAAGGCGAAGCTCATCGCCGCCCGCGGCGCGAGCGACGACAACCAGGCGAAGATCCAGGCCGAGATCTCGGTCCTCCAGGGGCAGCTCGTCTCGACCGCGATCGGCGCCAACTACGCCGGCTCCAACATCCTCGCGGCCGACGCCGCCGACCCGCTCGAGATCGTCTCCTCGTACAACCGCGCTTCCGACGGCACGACGACGGTGACCGTCATCTCCATCGACACCACCAACATCATCCTGACCGCCGCGGACGGCTCGGCCGGCGGCGTGCTCGACGACGTGATGGCGATCGACGTCAACGCCGCGGACAGTGCGACGCTCGACGGCTTCACCGACGACATCGAAGTCGCGCTCGCGGCGATGGCGAACGCGGCCGCCGACCTCGGCGCCGCCAAGACCCGCGTCGACCTCCAGAAGGACTTCGTCTCCAACCTGATGGACTCGATCGACCGCGGCGTCGGCCAGCTCGTCGACGCGGACATGAACAAGGAATCGACTCGCCTGCAGGCCCTTCAGGTCCAGCAGCAGCTTGGCATCCAGGCCCTGTCGATCGCCAATTCCAACGCCCAGTCCATCCTCGCCCTCTTCCAGGGCTAGTGACGGCCGACTGATCCTTCGACGCGGGCCGCGTTCCTCCGGGAGCGCGGCCCTTTCAATTCTCGCACAAGCTTCGCCCGCTAGTCTCCGCAGGCCATTTGCCTCGGGGGTTCAGTTCATTGCCGGCACAGCTTCAGGCGATCCTCGCGAATCTGCAGTCGTTCGGTCCCAGGCGCCTGGCGACGATGGGCGGCGTCGCGGCGCTCGTGATCACCGTTCTCCTCGTCGGCTCGATTTACCTGAACCGCCCGGCCTACGAGACGCTCTACGTCGGCCTGGACCGATCGGACGTGAACCAGATCGGCATGGTGCTCGGAGAGGCCGGCGTCACCTTCGACGTCGGATCGGACGGAACGACGGTGCTGGTTTCGGCCGGAAAGACCGCGCAGGCCCGCATGCTCCTGGCCGAGAAGGGGCTGCCGACGAGCGCCAACGCGGGCTATGAGCTGTTCGACAATGTCGGCTCGCTCGGCCTCACCTCCTTCATGCAGCAGATCACCCGGGTGCGTGCGCTCGAGGGCGAGATCGCCCGCACGATCCAGTCCATCCAGGGCATCAGGGCGGCGCGCGTGCATATCGTCATGGCGGAACGGGCGAGCTTCCGCCAGGACGAGCAGCAGCCCTCCGCCTCGGTGATCATCCGCGCCTCCGGGATCGACGCGACCCGCAGCGCCATGTCGATCCGCCACATCGTGTCCGCCGCGGTCCCTGGCCTGAACGCCGATCGGGTCACGGTCATGGATTCGAGCGGCACGCTGCTCGCCGCCGGCGACGATCCGGCGAACACAAGCGCAAGCCGGACCCTGGGCGTCGAGCGCACCGTGGAAACGCAGATCGAGGAAAACATCCGTCGCGCCCTCGCGCCCTATCTCGGGCCCGACAACTTCCGCGCCAGCGTCAAGGCCGACGTCAACACGGACACCCGGCAGACCGAGGAGACGATCTTCGATCCGGAATCCCGCGTCGAGCGATCGGTCCAGGTCGTGCGGGCCAATGAGAACGCCAATCAGCGCAGCACCGCGTCGCCGGTGTCCGTCGATCAGGCGCTGCCCGATGCCGAGGCCACCTCCGGCGCCGGGCCCGAGTCCTCGGAACAGAGCGAGCGCAAGGAGGAGATCACCAATTACGAGATGAACTCGAAGCGCATCGCCACCGTCTCCAACGGCTACACCGTGACCCGCATGTCCATCGCCGTCGTGGTCAATCAGCAGCGGCTCGTGACGATCCTCGGACAGAATGCCACCGAGGACCAGATCAAGGCCCGCATCGAGGACATCCGCAACCTCGTCGCCTCGTCCGCCGGCTACAACGAGACGCGCGGCGACTTGATCAACGTGTCCGCGGTCGAGTTCATCGACGGCCTCGACGGGGTTCCCCTCGAGGAGCCGGGCATCATGGATTCCCTCGCCACGCATGCGGGTACGATGATCAACGCCGCCGCGTTCGTCGTCGTCGTGTTCCTGCTTGTTTGGTTCGGCCTGCGCCCGATGGCCGCCGCCGTCACCCGCCAGGCCCAGCCGGCATTGGCCAGCCCGACATTCGACGAGGTCCAGAGATCGCTGCCCACGCCGACCGGCGACTCTCTCGGCGCTGGCGGCGTGGATACCGGGGCCATCACGGACGGACGCGGATCGGGCAACCCGATCGAGGACCTGCGCCAGAAGATCAAGCCGAATCCCCAGGAACGGCTGGCTCGCATGGTCGACCTCAATGAGGAGCGCACGGCCCAGATCCTTCGCAAATGGGCTCATCCGGAGGCCGCTTGATGACGGCCATCGCGTTGTCGGACTTCCTCCAGGACTTCGGGCGTCGCGCCGGTTCGACGGAGCCGGTCGTGATGGAACGGCGGCCGCACGTCGTCCTGGCCGGACCATCGCCGGAGGAGATCGAGACACGCATAGCGGCCGAAGTCGAGAAGGCCACCGAGGCTGCCGTCGAGAAGCTGACGCGCATCTACGAGGACACGCTCGACGTCGAGCGCCGGCAGCACGCGGACGAGGCGGCGCGCCTGCGCGACGCGGTCGGCGGCGAAATCGGGACGCTCGTCTCGGCCCGCCTGGTCGAGATGGAGGACAATCTGGTCCGAATGACCACCGCCACGGCGGCGCGCGTGCTGGCCGCTTTCCTCGGCGACGCGTTGCGCAAACAGGCTCTGGATCGGCTCGCCGACTCCATCCGCGACGCAGCGAGGGATCGCGACGCGGTCCGCATCGTCGTGCGAGGCCCGCAGTCGCTGCATGAGCGCCTCGTCGCGGCCCTGGGCGACAGGACGGAGTCGCTCGAATTCGTCGAGACGGCCGGGATCGATCTCGTCGTCTCCATCGACGGCGCGCTCTTCGAGACGCGCATCGCGGAATGGTCGGCCGCGCTGGCGGAGGTGGTGTCGTGAGCTTCCCGACCGGCGAGCAGAAACACGAGATCATCATCGTCAAGCGTGGCGGCGGCGATCACGACGGACATCACGGCGGTGTCTGGAAGATCGCATTCGCCGACTTCATGACCGCGATGATGTGCTTCTTCCTGGTCATGTGGCTGATCAACGCCGCCAACGAGCAGACCAAGGCCTCGGTCGCAAGCTACTTCAACCCGGTGCGGCTCATCGACCGCAATTCGAGCCGGAAGGGGCTGGAGGACATCGGCGACGGCCCGAATTCGGTCGGCTCGAGCGACGAGAATCCGCAGAACACCGATGGCAAGGCGGGCACTGACGGCCAGGCGCGCGCCGGACCGAAGGATGAGACGCACTCCGCCGACACGAATGACGACGTGGTGCATTCGGACGAACATCTGTTCGCCGATCCCTATGCCGTTCTGGCCGAGATCGTCGCCGAGACCGGCACGCAGGCGAACGTCAGCGCCAAGGGCGAAGGCGGCGCGCAGATCGCCGGACCGGCGACCGGCGCCTCAGGCGGCGAATCGTTCCGCGACCCGTTCGCACCGGACTTCTGGACGCAGCAGGTCGCCGGAACCGACACGGCCGAGGGATCGAAGGGCGAAGGCGACAGCGAAATCGACGGCGACGGAACCGATTCCGCCGGTGGCAGGGGAACCCAGGGCGCCGTCGACGCCGGTGCAGAAGCGGTCTCCCCCGCGACAATGGCGCCAAACGAAGCGGCGGCGGATGCCGCCGTCGTGGCCGGAGCGGCGAAACCGAGCGCGGAAGAGGCAGCTTCGATCGACCCGCCCGTGCCGACCCCCGCGCCACGCGAGGCCGTGAGCGGCGAGGCCGGACGCGAAGCGGCCATGCCGGAGCTCGTCGGCGCGGCGCCGGCCGCCCCCCTTCCCGCCCCGCCGCCCGCCCCGTCCGCTCAGCCGGAGGGACCCAGCGAGAAGGCCATCCGCGAAGCCGCCGAGATCAAGCGCGAGCTGGCCAAGGCCTTCGAGACCGACATGCGCATGCTCGACGGCATCTCCGTCATGCCGACGACGCGCGGCGTCGTCATTTCGGTCACGGACCAGATCGACTTCGGCATGTTCGAGATCGGCTCCGCCGTTCCCCGGCGCGAGACGATCCTCGCCATGGAAAAGATCGCCCGGACGCTCGAAGGTCGGGTCGGCACGCTGCGCATCGACGGTCATACCGACGCGCGTCCGTTCAAGAGCGACGCCTACGACAACTGGCGCCTGTCGACCGCCCGCGCGCACTCCGCCTACTACATGCTCGTGCGCGCCGGCGTCGACGAAAAGCGCATCACCGAGGTCGGCGGCATGGCCGACCGCAAGCCGAAGGTGTCGGCCGATCCGATGGCGGCGGCCAATCGCAGGATCGAGATCCTGCTCGAGGTCGCCGGATGATGGCCTGGCGAGCCGCATCGCTGACATGCGCGGCGGTCTTCGCCGCCTGTGCCGCCGTCGCGGCCGAACCGGAACCCTTGCAGGCCTACCAGATGGTCCGCTCGCTGCAGCTCGTACAGGACCGCATAGCCGGCGGCGATCACGCCGCCCTGCCCATGCAGCGCAAGCTTCTGGAGATGATCGACGCGAAGTTCCGGTCCGCCGAAGCCGCCTCGTTCCAGGATCGTCGCAACGTCCGCTCGCTGCTGATCTATGCGATGAGCGGCGGCAATCCCGTCACCGTCGACGTCGTCCGATCCAGGTTCCCTCTCGAGGAGCAGGACCGAAGGATGCTCGACGGGGTGCTCGACTATCTCAATGGCCGTCCCAAGCGCGCCGGCGACACGCTCTCGCGTCTTGATCCAATGGCGCTGGAACAGGATCTCGGCGCGTTCCTCGCATTGGTCAAGGGTTCCGTGGCGGCGCTCGAAGCGCCCGAAACGGCGATCGCCCTCTTCGACAAGGCAAGGTTGCTCGGTCCCGGAACGCTCGTCGAGGAAGCCGCGCTGCGCCGCTCCGTTTCGCTGGCGATCGAGCGGCACGATCCGGAGCGCTTCCTGCGCTGGTCGAGCCAGTACGCCCGTCGGTTCCTGCGCTCGCCCTATGCCGCCCAGTTCGCCGACTCCTTCGTCTCCGGCGTCATGGCGCTGTCCGACACGATCGACCTCGAAGCCGTCGAGGAGATCATCTCGTGGATGAACCCCGAGCAGCGCATGGTGGTCTACCTCCGCCTCGCGAGGCGCGCCGCCATCGAGGGTCAGCCGAAGGTCTCCGCCTTCGCCGCTCCACGCGCCGAGGGCGTCGTCGATGCGGAGGCCGGCGCGGATCCCCGCGCTGGCCTCTATGCCGCCCTGGCGACCGTCACCTCCGAGAATGTCGCCGATGTCGCGCGGAAGATCGGGGCGATCGACGCCACCAGGCTCTCCGTGCGCGACCGGGAACTGCTCGACGCGGTGCGTCGGGTGGCGACCCAGGTGATCGCCCCGCTCGGCCCAGTCGCACCTGAGCCCGCGGTCGAGAAGATCGAGCCCAGCGAGCCCGCCCCCCCGCCCTCGAACGACGCCGCGGCCAATGCCGGAGACGAGTTCATTCCCGAGACGGCGGAGTCCGTTGCGGCCGAGCCGCGGAACATCACCGTGGCGGAAGACGCGGAAGACGCCCCGGGGCAAGCCGCGCCCGACGCGGAACCGGATTCGGCCGGAGCCGACGAGGCGACCAAATCCGCGGCGCAAACCGCATCGGACGCGCGCAAGACGCTGGCGGCGATCGACACCCTCTTGAATGAGACGAGCGAATGAACGAACCGGGCAGGATCGGAACCGCCGCGCCCATGGCGGCGGCCCACGAACGGGGAAAGCACGGGAAAAAGGGGGCGAAGGCCGAGGCCGGCTTCGCCGCGCTCGTCAAGCCGGCGCGTGGCGAGCCGATGGATCGCAAGGGACACGCCGCGGATGCGCGCGTGGTCGCCGATCTGCTCGGACGGGGATTGTTCGCGATCACGAATGCGGACAGGACGAACCGCCAGAAGGTCGACACCAACGACGATGCCATCGGCCGCGTGGAACTCGGTCTCGAACTCCCGCCGCTTGGCGAGACCGACGATGCCGATCCCGCGCCTCCCGCGCCGGATCCGGACGGTGACGACGATACCGACGAGGCGGGCGCGGCGAGCACGGTCATGCTGACCTTCCTCCTTCCGGCCGACCGCCGTTACCGGTCGGATCCCGGAACACAGGCCGAACCGGCCGCCAGTGCCGCACCCGGTCAGGACGTTCCCCAGGCTGATGAAGTCGTCGCACCGGTGATCCAGGACGGCGATGACGTCGCCGCCGAGGCGACATCGCGCAAGCACGACGCCCCTGCGGTGGAGCCTTCGAGGCTACCCCCGTCCGAGGGCGGCGATACGCGAGCCGGCAGGGGTCCGGTCGAGACCGCGCGCACGACCTTCGCGATCGCGCAGCCCTCGAACGATCTCGCGGGTCAGTCCCCGCCGCGGACCGTCGCCACCGACTCGGCCGCCGCCGCCGCTCCCGACGCCGCCGCTCCCGACGCCCTCGTCGCCGGCTCGTCCGCCAGCCCGGATGCCGGAGATGCGGAGTCCCGCGACAAGGGTGAGAGCCGTCGTGGGCCGGACACGCCCCTGCCGAAGATCGCGATCGTCGCCGAACAGTCCGCGCCGGCGCCGGCGGCCCCCGCCAGTGCGACGTCAGTCACCCTCGCCGCGGCCATGGCAGGCGATTCAGGCTGGCAGGCAGCCCTCAGAAGTGTTGCATCGCTGCAACTCCTGTCCGGACAAATGCAGGCCGGCACGCTCCACTCGATGAAACTTCAGCTCAATCCGGTCGACCTTGGTGCGGTGACGGCCAACCTTCAACTCGTGGGCGAACGGCTGTCGGTCGAGATCGTCGTCGAGAACCGGGAGGCCTTCCATCGCCTGAACGCCGACAGCGACCTGATCGTGTCGACATTGCGCGGCCTCGGCTACTCGGTCGATCAGGTGAGCGTTACGCAATCTCCGGTTGCAGGCAACCAGAATGGACGGTCGGACTCCCAGGGCGGGAACCCTGCGCGTGACGGCCAGGACGGAGGCGCCGGCGAAGGCGGCGACCGCATGGCGGGTGGACGCGGCTCGTCCGGAGAACGCGGCGGCGAAGGAAGGGATTCTCATGCGGCTGGCCAGGCTGATCGCGCTCGTCGCGGTCTCTTCATTTAGCCTCGCGGGCGCCGCGTCGGCCGCGGCGAACCCTTGTGAACCCGAGATCCTGCGTGCCGCCGACCTCTACGGCGTGCCGGCGGGGATTCTTTACGCCGTTGGCCTCACGGAGACTGGCCGCAAGGGCACGCTTCAACCCAACGCATTGAACATAGAGGGAAAAACCCATTTCCCGAAAAGCCGGACCGAGGCGGTGAACCTGGTCGAGGCGGCGCGTGCCCAAGGCAAGACGCTCATCGATCTCGGCTGCATGCAGATCAACCACCGCTATCACGCCGGGCATTTCGCCGGGATCGAGGAAATGCTGGATCCCCGCAGCAACGTCGACTACGCCGCGCGCTTCCTGGTCGAACTGCACCGGCGTCACACCTCGTGGTCGATGGCCGTCGCACGCTATCATGCGGGTCCCGACAATGACCCGGCCCAGAAGCGCTACATCTGCCGCGTCATCGCCAACATGGTTGCAACCGGCTTCGGCCGTTGGACGCCGGAAGCCGCGAAGTTCTGCAACTGAGCATTGCAGGATTCGTTGGTTCTTGCGACGCGTGCGGGACAATCGGGTTGGACGCGGGCAACCGCATTTCTGGCAGCTCGCGCTTCGCGAATTCGCGACACTGAAACGCGCTGCCTGTCGCCCCCAATAAACTATCTACAAGAAATGACGGTTGGTCACGATTCCACGCTGCCTCTACCGGTCTGTTCACAAAACAAAGCAACTGATTCGGAGGGCGGGCCGATGATAGTGATCGTGGATGAGCGTGCGCTTGTAAAAGAGGGATACTTCTCGCTTTTCGACCGCGAGGGGGTGGCCAGCGCCGGGTTCGGTTCGAACGAATTCGGCGAGTGGGTCGAGAGTGCGGCGGACGAGGATCTGCAGTCGGTGCGCGCATTCCTCATAGGCGAATGCGAGGGCGAGAAGGTTTCCCCGAAGAAGATCAGGGACCGCTCGGCGGCGCCGGTCATCGCCCTCAGCGACCAGCACTCGCTCGAGAACACGCTGCGCCTGTTCGAGGCCGGCGTCGACGACGTCATCCGCAAGCCCGTCCACATCCGCGAGATCCTCGCCCGCATCACAGCGATCCGCCGCCGGGTCCAGGACGAGGCGAACTTCACGCAGGTCGGGGCGCTGCGCATCTTCATGGACGGTCGCGATCCGGAGGTCGACGGACTGCCGCTTCCGCTGCCTCGCCGCGAGCGCCGCATCCTCGAATTCCTCGCCGCCAACTCCGGCCGGCGCGTGACCAAGACGCAGGTCTTCAACGCCATCTACGGCATCTTCGACGAAGAGGTCGAGGAGAACGTCGTCGAGAGCCACATCTCGAAGCTGCGCAAGAAGCTGCGCGACCGGCTCGGCTACGACCCGATCGATTCCAAGCGCTTCCTCGGCTACCGGCTGATCGTCTGAGGCCGCGTCCGGCGCGCCCGGACCGGTTCCAGGCCAGCCTCGCGCAAGACACTTGGCGTAGGATTCAAGCCTGTGCCACGGCCAGCGAGGAGAGTTTGAGATGAGCCTGTATGGAATGATGCGGACCGGCGTGTCCGGAATGAACGCGCAGGCCAACCGGCTGTCGGCCGTCGCCGACAACATCGCCAACTCCAGCACCACGGGCTACAAGCGCTCGAGCATCGAGTTCGCGTCCTTGGTGATGCCGAACGCCACCGGCAACTACACGTCGGGCGGCGTCACCACCGACATCCGCTACTCGATCAGCCAGCAGGGCGACCTGCGCTACACCAGTTCAGGCAGCGACCTCGCCATCAACGGCGAAGGTTTCTTCGTCGTTCAGGACGCCAGCGGTCGCCCGGCGCTCACCAGGGCCGGCTCCTTCGTTCCGGATGGCGAGGGCAGGCTCGTCAACGCCGCCGGCTACTACCTGATGGGCT
Source organism: Rhizobiaceae bacterium (assembly GCA_050184585.1). GTDB lineage: Bacteria > Pseudomonadota > Alphaproteobacteria > Rhizobiales > Rhizobiaceae > JBFXAF01. The sequence continues at coordinate 370,362 of JBFXAF010000002.1, forward strand.
ACAATTTCGCCAATGGCGTGCCGAGCCCGGTCACCAACGGGTTCGGCGGTCTTGAGGAAGTCAAGATCGGCCAGACCGAACTCACCGCGACCCCGTCGAGCAACGGCATCTTCAAGGCCAACCTCGCCGTCGACGCGACCGACGTCGCCCCAGGCAACCTGCCATCGCTGAACCTTGGCACGGCCGAATGGACGTCGAAGTCGTCCATGGTCGTGTACGACAATGTTGGTCGCGAGGTGGTGCTCGACATCTACTTCACCAAGACCGCCGACAACGCATGGCAGGTCGACGTCTTCGACCAATCGCTGTCGACCCCGGGGACCTCCTTCCCCTACACCAGCGGACCGCTCGAGACGATCAACCTGACCTTCGATCCGGCCAACGGTCAGCTCACCAGCCCCAGCGTGGCGACGATCCCGGTTCCGGGCGGCGCCTCGCTCACCGTCGACCTCGCGGGCACCACCGAGCTCGGCCAGGGCTTCACGGTGCTCGCGGCGACGGTCGACGGAAACGCGCCGAGCGGCATCGAAAACGTCCAGATCAGCGCCGACGGAACCGTCTATGCGCAGTACGCGGATGGTTCGTTCAAGGCGCTCTATCGTGTCCCGATCGCCACCGTCCCGAGCCCGGACCGGCTTGGCGTGCTGCCGGGCAATGCGTTTTCGCAATCGAGCGAATCCGGCGACCTGCGCATCGGCTTTGCGAACGAGGGCGGCATGGGCGCGGTGGTTTCGGGCGCGCTGGAGAATTCCAACGTCGACATCGCCGAGGAGCTCACCAGCATGATCGAGTCGCAGCGCAGCTACACGGCCAACTCGAAGGTGTTCCAGACAGGCGCCGATCTGATGGACATCCTCGTCAATCTGAAGAGGTAGGAACGGGGATGCACTTGAGAGCGCCGCCTCGTGAAAGTTGATCGATGTCGCTGTCCACCGCACTGAGCATCGCACAGACCGCGCTCCTCAATACATCGCGCCAGACCACCGTCGTCTCGCGCAATATTTCCGACGCATCGAATCCCGACTACTCCCGGCGCATGGCTGTCCTCACCAGCCAGGCCCCGGGCGCGCGGATCGTCGACATACAGCGCGCCGCCAACGAACAGCTCCTGCGCAACAGCCTCGGCGCCCTCTCCTCCTACGAGGGCCAGAACACCCTTCTGGAAGGGCTCAACCTGCTGGCGACGCGGGTCAATGGCGATGACAACGCGACATCGCCCGCGACCCTCATCGGCCGCCTGCAGGAAGCCCTCCACCTCTATTCGTCCACCCCTTCGAACAGGACGCTCGCCGAGAACTCCGTAGAGGCTGCGCGTCAGGTGGCGCTCGCGCTGAACCAGGGCAGCGACGCGATCCAGGCGTCGAGGGTCGAAGCCGACCTCGCCATCGCCGCCGAGGTCGCCGACCTCAACACCCTGCTCGGCGAGTTCCACGCCGCCAACAAGGCGGTCACGCAGGGCACCCTGGCCGGTCGCGACGTCAACGACGCGCTCGACCAGCGTGACGCGCTGCTGAAGAAGATTTCGGAAAAGATCCCGGTCACCACCCTCACGCGCGAGGGCAACGACATGGTCATCCTCACCAAGGATGGCGCCATGCTGTACGAGAAGACGCCGCGCACGGTCAGCTTCACGCCGCTGGCGGGCTACACGCCGACCGCCACGGGAAACGCCATCTATGTCGACGGCGTGCCCGTCTCCGGCGGCATGGGCGCCAACACGTCCGCCTCGGGGCGCATCGCCGCGCTCGTCCAGCTGCGGGACGGCGTCGCGCCCGCCATGCAGCGCCAGCTCGACGAGATCGCGCGCGGACTGGTGACCGCCTTCGCCGAGACCGATCCGCTGGGGGTGCAGCCAAACGCGGCGGGTCTCTTCACCTGGCAGGGTGCGCCAGCTATCCCCGCCGCGGCGACCCTGGTCGACGGGCTTGCCGCCACGATCTCCATCAACGCGGCCTTCGATTCGTCGGCCGGCGGAAATCCCATCCTCCTGCGCGACGGCGGCGCCAACGGCGCGGCCTACGTCCACAACACGACCGGCGCCGCGTCATTTCCCGACCTGCTGCTCTCCTACGACAGCCGCCTCGACGCCCCGATGGCCTTCGATCCCTCGGTCGGCCTCGGCGACAGCGCGACCCTCGGCGGCTATTCGGCCAACGCGATCGGCTGGCTGGAATCGATGCGCCAGGAATCGTCCCGCGCCGCCGAGACCAAGAGCGCACTCATGGTCCGCACCGCGGAGGCGCTGTCCAACGCGACCGGGGTCAACATCGATCTCGAGATGTCGCTCCTTCTCGACCTCGAGCACTCCTACGAAGCGTCGGCGCGTCTGCTCAAGGCGATCGACGACATGCTGACCTCCCTCCTCGCGATGGTGAGGTAGCGCCATGAAGGCTTCGTTCGTCTCCTCGGCCGCCGTCTCCCAGGCGATGCGATACTCGTTGATGCGCATGCAGACCGAGCTGGTCAGCGCGCAGAAGGAAGTGTCGACCGGGCGCGTGGCGGACCGGGGCCTGGCGCTCGGCGCGCGCACCGGCCAGGCCGTTTCCTTCGCGCGCGACATCGACCGCCTGAGCGGCATCATCGATTCGAACACGCTCGTGGCGGCCCGTCTCACCGCCACGCAGGACGCCCTCACGCAGGTGAACACGGCGGCCCAGAGCTTCCTCGCCACCCTGACCGCCAGCGCCTCCGGCGACGCGTCGCGGGAGGTGACCGTGACCGAGGCTCGCGGCACGCTGGAGGCCCTGACGTCGATTCTCAATTCGAGCCTCAATGGCGAGTTCCTGTTCGCCGGGATCAACACCGACGTGCGGCCTCTCGACGACTTCAGCGCGCCCGGGTCGACGGGCAAGGCGGCGTTCGACGCGGCCTTTCTCGGCCATTTCGGCTTCGCGCAGAACAGCCCGCTCACGGCCAACATCACCGGCCCGCAGATGGAGACCTTCCTCGATACCGTCGTCGAGCCCCAGTTTCTCGGCGTCGCGTGGGAGAACGACTGGTCCTCGGCCAGCGACCAGAAGATCGTCAGTCGCATTGCGCTCAACGAGACTGCCCCCACCTCGGTGAGCGCGAACGAGTCCGGCATCCGCAAGCTCGTCATGGCGTCGGCGACGTTGCTCGACCTCTTCGGCACCGATCTGGCCGGCACGGCGCGCGACGTCCTCGTCAGCCGGTCGATCTCGCTCGTCGGCGAGGCGATCGCCGAAGTGGCCAACGTGCAGTCGCAGGCAGGCATCGCCCAGAACCGGGTGACGCGCGCCAGCGAGCGCATCGAGATGCAGGTCGACCTGTTCGAACGCAACATCCTCGATATGGAAGGCATCGATCCATACGAGGCGTCGACGCGGGTCACCTCGCTGCTTTCGCAGATCGAGACGTCCTATGCGCTGACCGCGCGCATCCAGCAGCTAAGCCTGGTCAAGTACCTTTCCTGACCGGGCGCAAACGGGGGCATCAGAGAAACACAGCATGTACCAGTTCTCATACGCCGACATACAGAACGAATCGGTCGCCGACGCCAAGGACCGGGAGAAGCAACTGCTTTCCCGCTCGATCGACATGCTGTCGCAGGCTCACACGCTCGGGCCGCGCTCGCAGCAGGCGGTGGAAGCGATCCATTTCATGACGAGGGTGTGGACATCCTTCGTCCAGGATCTCGGCAGCGACGACAACGCGCTGCCGGTCGAATTGCGCGCCAACCTGATTTCCATCGGTCTGTGGGTCCTGCGCGAGGGAGAGGAGGTCCGTCAGGGGCGCTCCGACAACCTCGAGGGCCTGATCGAGGTGTCCCAGATCATTCGCGACGGGATTCAATGAAGAACACCCTGAAGATCTCGCTCAAGCCGCGGGAAAAGATCTACATCAACGGCGCCGTCGTCCGCGTCGACCGCAAGGCGACGATCGAGTTCCTCAACGATGTCCAGTTCCTCCTCGAGGGGCATGTGCTGCAGGCGGAGGAGGCGTCGACGCCGTTGCGCCAGCTCTACTTCATCCTGCAGATGATCCTGATGAACCCGGGCGGCGCCGAGGCTGCGCGCGACATGTTCCGCCGCTCCCTGCCGCTGCTCATCGCCAATTTCGGCGATCCGGCGATCCGTTCGGAACTGAAGCATGTCGACCAGCTCGTCGCGGAAGGCCACATCTTCGATGCGCTGAAGGGAATACGCTCGCTCTACGCGCTCGAGACGGTCGCGCTGGCGAGCGGCCAGGACAATCCTCCGGCGGCCGAGCGCCGGATAGCCGTCGGAGACACAAGGTCATGATCGTCACCCCTCCCAGCGCGACGGGTTCCACCAATGCGCCGAACGCGACCGGGGCGTCCAAGTCGACGGTCGACTACCAGTCGTTCCTGAAGCTGCTCGTCGCCCAGATGAAGAACCAGGATCCGACGGCGCCGATGGAGTCGACCGACTACGTCGCCCAGCTCGCCACCTTCTCGCAGGTCGAGCAGACCATCCAGACCAACACCAAGCTGGATTCGATCCTTCAGGCTTCGGCCCTTGCCCAGGCGGGCTCGATCATCGGACGCCATGTGACGTCGGCCGACGGCGAGGTCAGCGGCATCGTCAAGGAGGTGAAGCTGACCAGCGACGCGCTGATCGCCACGCTCGAGAACGGCTCCGTCATGACCATCGGCGCCGGCGTCACCATCAAGCCCGCGAGCTAGAGCAATGTTCGACCGGATTGAATTGTTCTGCCGGAGGGAATTCGGGCCAGGGTCGAGGGCTTCGGCGAAGGTCGATGTGGTGCATCGGCCGAGCCGGAGCCCGAAGGATTTGGCCCGAATTGACCCGGCCCGAAGGGTTTCCCGCTGGCGGGGCGCCCGGTTCGTCGAGCCGCTCGGACGATGGAACCCCATCGCCCGTCGCGTCTCTCCTGCCGGATCGCCTCGCCATCGAGGAAACAGAACTGGTTCAATCTCGTCGAACATTGCTCTAAGGCAATGAACGAGGCCGACGCCCTCGACATCGTCCAGTTCGCGATCTGGACGGTTCTCACGGCCTGCGGCCCGGCCGTCGCGGTCGCCATGATCGTCGGCATCGGCATCGCGCTCGTCCAGGCCCTGACGCAGATCCAGGAGATCACCCTCACCTTCGTGCCGAAGATTCTCGCGATCCTGCTCACCATCGCCTTCACCGGCCCCTATGTCGGTGGCCAGATCGCCTCGTTCTCCAACGTCATCTTCGAGCGCATCGAGACCGGCTTCTAGAGCAATGTTCGAACCGCTCCGCGCAAGCTTCGGCCGCTAGCCTCGCTCCGGGCCCGCGGTATGCGCGCGCCGCGAGACGGATGCGCATATGGCGGTCGCCGAAACCCTTCCAACGACACAGCAGAAAGGCTCGGCCCGCGACATCTTCTTCGCGATCGGCATTATCGTCATACTGGCGGTGCTGTTCCTCCCGATCCCGGCCTTCTTCATCGACATCGGGCTTGCGATATCGATCGCGCTGTCGGTCCTGATCCTCATGGTCGCCCTGTGGATCCAGCGTCCGCTCGACTTCTCGTCATTCCCGACGATCCTGCTGATCGCCACCATGCTCAGGCTGTCGCTCAACATCGCGACGACCCGCATGATCCTGTCGCACGGAAGCGAGGGCACCGACGCCGCCGGCTACATCATCAGCGGCTTCTCGAACCTGGTGATGAGCGGCGATTTCGTCATCGGCCTGATCGTTTTCCTGATCCTGATCATCGTCAACTTCATCGTCATCACCAAGGGCGCCACGCGTATTGCCGAGGTCGGCGCGCGCTTCACCCTCGACGCCATACCAGGAAAGCAGATGTCGATCGACGCCGACCTCTCGGCGGGCATCATCGACGAGAAGCAGGCGCAGCTTCGCCGCCGCGAGCTCGAGGAGGAGAGCTCCTTCTTCGGCTCGATGGACGGCGCCTCGAAGTTCGTCCGCGGCGACGCCATCGCCGGCCTGATCATCACCGCCATCAACATCATCGGCGGCATCATCATCGGCTACTTCCGCCACGATATGGCGCTCGCCGAGGCGGCGGACGTGTTCATCAAGCTTTCGGTCGGCGACGGCCTGGTGACCCAGATTCCGGCCCTCGTCGTCTCGCTTGCCGCGGGCCTCCTGGTTTCGAAGGGCGGCACGCGCGGCTCGGCCGACCAGGCGGTGTTCGGCCAGTTGAGCGCCTACCCCCGCGCGCTCCACGTCGCCGCCTTGCTGCTCATCGTGCTCGCGCTGGTGCCGGGTCTGCCCTTCATGCCCTTCGCGCTTCTCGCCTTCGCCATGTCGGCCATCGGATACGCGATTCCGCAGCGCCTCAAGCGCGAGGCCGCGGCTGCCGACAATCTGGAGAAGGAGAAGCAGGCGGCCAGGGACGACGAGGAACGCAATTCGGTCAAGCATTCCCTCAAGACCGCCGAGATCGAGCTGTTGATCGGAAAGCAGCTCTCCACGAAGCTCGTCTCCGCCCATCAGGAACTCGCGTTCCGCATGGGCAAGATGCGCAAGAAGTTCGCGACCCAGTTCGGCTTCGTCGTGCCCGAGGTGCGGTTGACCGACGACTTCACGATTTCGGCAAAGAGCTACCAGATCAAGATTCACGGCACTGTCGTCGCCGAGTACCAGACGCGCGTCGGCGAGGTGATGGTTCTGCTCGGAACGCGTCAGCCGCCGGAGATCCCGGGCGAGGAGGTGCGCGAGCCGGCGTTCGGCATGCGCGCCTATTCGGTCCCCGAAATGTTCGTCGAGGATCTGAAGCGCGACAACTTCGCCTTCGCCGACAACATGTCGGTGCTTCTCACCCATTTGTCGGAGGTGATCCGCAACAACCTGCCGCAGCTCCTGTCCTACAAGGACATGAAGGCGCTGATCGAACGCCAGGACCCGGAGTATCGCAAGCTCGCCGACGACATCTGCACCCAGCACATCACCTACCCGGGTCTCCAGGCGGTACTGAAACTGCTGCTGGCCGAGCGCGTGTCGATCCGCAATCTCCACCTGATCATCGAGGCCATCGCCGAGATCGCCCCGCATGTGCGTCGCACGGAACAGATCGTCGAGCATGTCCGCATTCGCATGGCCCAGCAGATCTGCGGCGACCTGACCGAGGGCGGCGTGCTCAAGGTGCTGCGCCTGGGCAACAACTGGGATCTCGCCTTCCACCAGAGCCTGAAGCGCGACGCCAAGGGCGAGGTCCGCGAGTTCGACATCGATCCGCGTCAGCTCGAGGAGTTCGGCCAGGAGGCGTCGCGCCGGATCCGCATGCATCTCGAGGGCGGCGAGCGCTTCGCCATCGTCACGGCGCCGGATGCGCGTCCCTATGTCCGCATGATCATCGAGCGGCTGTTCCCCACCCTGCCTGTCCTCAGCCATGTGGAGATCGCCAAGGGCGTCGAGATCAAGGTGCTCGGGACGATCTCGTGACGATCACCCTGGATGCCGCGGTGCTGGCGGCGTTCGTGGCGTTCTGCCGCGTCGGCGGCTGCTTCCTCCTGATGCCCGGCCTGTCGAGCGTGCGGGTTCCCGTCCAGGTGAGGCTGTTCATCGCCGTGGCGGCGACCGTCGCGATGCTTCTTCATCTCTGGGACGAGATACTGCCGGCGATCGACCGTCGTCCGGTCGTGCTGCTTCCGTTGATCGCTTCGGAACTGCTGATCGGCGCGACACTGGGCCTGCTTGCCCGCATCTACGTTCTCGCGCTCTCCTTCATCGGCTCGGCGATCGCCATGATGATCGGCTTCACCGGCATGGCCGGCAACGGCATCGAGGAGCCGGAGCCTCAGGCGGCGCTCGCCGCCATCATTTCGTTCTCCGCCCTGCTTCTGCTGTTCGTGTTCGATTTCCATCACGAGATGATCCGCGCGCTGGTGGCGTCCTACCGGGTGGCGCCGGTCGGCGGCCTGTTCAGCGTGCAGGCCGCGCTGGTCGACATCACCGACACCTTGACGGAAGCGTTCTTCGTCGTGATCCGGCTCGGCAGTCCGTTTGTCGCCTATGCGATCCTGATCAACCTGGCCATTGGCTTCGTCAACAAGCTCACCCCGCAGATCCCCGTCTACTTCATCTCGCTGCCGTTCGTGATCGCCGGCGGCATGGTGCTGCTCTATCTGTCGCTCCCGATCCTGCTCGGCCTCTTCGCCGACGGTTTCCTGGCGACGACGATCGGTCGCTGAGATGAAGCAGCGCTTGTCCCGGTTGGCCGGCCTGCACGACGCCCAGCGCCGGCTGCAGGCCGTTCACGAAGCGCGCCACGCCACCCTGCTTGCCGCCGCCGCGAGAGCCGAGGCGGAGGTGGCCGATCTCCGGGCGCGGGCGGACGCGGACACGTCGCTTGCCCGTGTGTTTCCCGAACTCTACAGCAGGCACATCGCCGCGGCGCTCGACCGCGCCGCCGAGTCGCGGGCACTCGCCGTCCAGCAGGCGGCGAGTGTCGCCGAGGCCACGCTCCGCTCCGACAGGCTGGCCGATCTCGCGCGGATCGCCCGCAGGGACGACGAACGCCATGCCGACGAGCGGACCGCTCAGGAGATCGTCGAGCAGCGCATCGGTCGCCCGCAGTAAGGCTGCCACAAGCTTCTGCGGCGATACTTGGTGGACGCAACAGGCCGAAGGCACCATCGTGGCAGTTTCACTGGCTACCGACATCGTCCTCGACGTCGCCAAATCCGTCGGCGTGGAAGGCCTGGACGCGGCGCGCGCCGCCCTCGCCCGCAAGGCATCCGAAGTCGCGTCGGCGAAGACGGAGCAGTCCTACGAGAAGTTCGAATCGATGGTGCTGGGAAGTTTCCTGCAGACGATGATGCCCAAGGATACGGAGTCCGTATACGGGGGCGGGATTGCCGGTGAGATGTGGCAGTCGATGCTTGCCCAGCAACTCGGCGAAGTATTGGCCGAGCGCGGCGGCATCGGCATCGCCGATCGGCTGCTGAAGGATCACTATGTCGAAGGCGAGACCCGCGTCCCCCTTGGCCCTCGCGCCGACGCGTCGACGAATTCCGAGGCGGACAACAAGCATCTGCTGTCCGTGGCCATGGTGCAGGAGATCCAGCGCACGCTCGCGCGAACGCTTTCGGGCGAAGACGCGGGCGAAGGCGGGAAGGGCTGACGGAAGGCGATCATGTTCGACTATGCACAGTACAATTCCGCTGCTCCGTCGAATCCCGAAGCGGAGACGGCGCCCCATCTGGCGGCTCGGCCTGGAAGCCTTGCCACCATCATCGAGCGTGTCGAGAAGGCGATCGAGGAGGAGACGTCGGCGATCCGCGCCGATCCCCGGTTCGACATCAAGGCCTCGAACGCCCGCAAGAGCCGGCACCTCTACGAGCTGACCCGCGCCATGAAGGGTCTGGCGGCGACCGAACTTGGCCCCGATCACCGCGACGGCATCATGCGCCTCCGGGGCAAGCTGGTGGAAAACGAGACGGTCCTGCGCGCCCATCTCGACGCCGTCAGCGAGGTGGCGGGCCTGATCCGGGGCGCCATCGAGCGCGCCGAGGCGGACGGCACCTATTCTGCGGGCGCCTTCGGCTACGGTCAGAGCTAGAGCCTTTCAGTGTTTGATGGAAACAGCTCCGTTTCCCCGATGGCGAGACGATCCGCCAGGAGGACGGCGAAGGTCGATGTGGTGCATCGGCCAAGTCCGTCCGACGAAGCGGGTGTCCGCCAGCGGGGAACCCTTCGGGCCAGGGGAATTCGGGCCAAATCCTTCGGTCTTTGTCTCGGCCGATGCACCACATCGACCTTCGCCAAAGCCCTCGACCTTGGCCCGAATTCCCTCCGGCAGAGCGATTCCATCAAGCACTGAAAGGCTCTAGATCGATGGTGAAGTTCCTGATCGCCGGACTGTGGGCTTGCGGCGTCACGGTCGGCGCGGTGATGTATTCGTTCAACGCCGGTTCCGGCGGCGACGGGTCGCAGGAGCCGCCGCCGCCGATGCTCGGCGGTCTGGACTACGTGAAGACGGAGATCATCTCGGTCCCGGTTCTCAGAAACAACGAGATCGGCGGCTATTTCCTCGGCCGCTTCGTCTACACGGCCGAACAGGGGAAGCTCGCGAAACTGAGCGTTCCGGCCGACGTGCTGATCGTCGACCACGTCTACTCGTACCTCTACGGCAATCCGATGATCGACTTCACGCAGATCAAGTCGGTGGACCTCGACGCCATGCGCGCCGGCCTTCGCGAGAGCATCAACAAGCGCATTGGCGATGATGTCATCCAGGACATACTCGTCGAGCAGGTGGACTTCCTGACCAAGACCGAGATCCGTGACAACACGCTCCGTCGCAGGGTCAAGTCCGACGCCGGTGAAACGGCCCCGGCGCAGCCGGCGCCGTCGGCGCATTGACGCTTCACCGGAAGCGCGGCTCGCGCTTTTCGAGAAAAGCCTTCAGACCCTCGCGCGCATCGGCGCCCGTCTGCGACAAGGCCGCGCTGAGGCTCTCCGTATAGAGGCCGTCGGCGCGCGACATGTCGTCGATCCGGGCGATCGAATGGATGATCAGGTAATTGACCAGCGATGCGTTGCTGGCGATCTGGCGCGCCAGTTCCATCGCCTTGGCAAGCCCCTCGCCCTCCTCGACCAGATAGTGCGCCAGGCCCAGCCTGTGGCCCTCGGCGGCATCGAGGACGCGGCCCGTCAGCATCATCTCGGTCAGGCGGTCGGCGCCGATGATGCGCCCCACCCTGACGGTCGCGCCGCCGCCGACGAATATGCCGCGCCGGCCCTCCGGAAGCTGGAACTTCGCGGACGGCTCCGCGATCCGCACATGGGTCGCCGCGGCGATCTCCAGGCCGCCGCCCATCACCGCGCCGGTCAGCACCGACACGACGGGCAATCCTCCGAACTGGACCCGATCCATCAGGTCGTGCCATCCGCGCGAGTGGCGCATCACGTCCTCGGGCTCGCGGCTGACCTGTTCGGAGAGATCCAGGCCGGCCGAGAAATGCCCGCCCTCGCCCCGCAGCACGATCGCGCGCACGCCGGGCGGCGGCGCCTCGAACACCTCGCGTAGCGCCCCAAGCACGGCGTCGTTGATTGCGTTGCGTTTTTCCGGCCGTGCGAACGTCACGGTCGCCACGTCCCCGTCGCGGGTCACGAAGACCGGTGGCCGGCCCGCCGTCTTCCTGCTCGCCACGCTTCCTCGCTGTCCGGTTGTCGCCCGGTCTGTCGCTTGATTGAACTGTTTTGTATCATAACATTCGTCGAATCATCAAGGCGCTCGGTGTCTGGGGGTATCGGGCGTTGCCGGGTGAACGGAGGCGGCATGGAGCCTAGAATGGACGCCGGACGCGCGATTCGCGTCCGGTGCGGGATCGGAGCCCGCGGGCCGGCATGAGCAGCGAGAGGCGAAAGCGGAACGCGACGACCGGGGCTGGCGCCGACGCCGGGATCCCCGCCATGGGCAGCATCATCGGCTACAAGCTGAGGCGCGCCCAGCTTCATGTGTTCCAGGATTTCCTCGGCGCTTTCGCCGCGATGAAGCTCAGGCCGGCGGAGTTTTCGGTCCTTGCGCTGATCGCCGAGACCTCGGGCCAGAAGCAGTCCGAGATCGCCGGTAAGCTCGGCATCAAGCGCGCCAACTTCGTCGCCCTCATGGATGGGCTGGAGCGGCGCGGGCTCGCGGAGCGCCGCAAGTCGGAGGGCGACCGGCGCTCGCATTCGCTGCATCTCACGCCGGCCGGGGTGAAGTTCGTCCGCGACATGATGGCCGTCTGGCACGAGCACGAGAACCGGCTGATCGACAGGCTCGGCGGTCCGGCCGAACGCGACCGCCTGATCGACCTGCTCGACAGTCTCCTCGATCCCGGCGAGAAGTAGCCCCTCTCAGGCCGTCCGTGACAGCGCGTCCACGACCGCCTGCGGTATCGCGACGCCCTTGATGCGCGAGGCGTCGTCGGGATCGCGTCCCGTCCACACGCGCGTCTCCCTCGCCTCGATCGCCAGCGTTTCGCCCTTGTAGACCATGTGTCGGATGTCGAAGCTGGAGCGGCGGATTTCCGACGCCTGCGTCGCGATGGTGATGACGTCGCCGAACCGCGACGGCGCGATGAACTTCGCGCCCGTGTCGACCATCGGTATGCCGACGATGCCGAAATGCTTCGTCCATTCGATCTTCTTCATGCCGAGCGCCGCCTCGAACAGATAGGCCGTCGCGGCGTCGAACATGGCGAAGTAGCGCGGATAGAAGACGATGCCCGCGGGGTCGCAATCGCCCCATTCGATCTCGACGTCGCGCCGATGGATCAGCATCTCAAGCCTCCGCATTCTCGACGAGCACCGCGACGCCCTGCCCGCCGCCGATGCAGGCCGACGCGATGCCGCGGCGCAGCCCGGCCCTTCTCAGTTCGCGCGCCAGCGTCACCGTGATGCGGATGCCCGTCGCGCCCAGCGGGTGGCCGATCGCTATCGCACCGCCATTGACGTTCAGCCGTTCCTCGTCGAGCCCAAGTTCGCGCGCGCAGGCGATCGTCTGCGCGCCGAACGCCTCGTTGATCTCGATCCGGTCGATGTCGCGGAGCGTCAGGCCGGCATGCGCGAGCAATGTCCGGATCGCCGGCGCGGGTCCGATACCCATGATGTGCGGCGGCACGCCGATCGTCGCCGCGCCGACGATCCTCGCCAGCGGCCTGCGGCCATCCGCACGCGCGTGCGTGCCGGAACCGACGATCGCGGCGGCCGCGCCGTCGACCACGGCGGAAGAATTGCCGCCGGTCTGCACGCCGCCGAAGGCGGGCCTGATCTTCGCCAGCGCCTCATAGGGTGACATCCGCGGGTGGCTGTCCCGATCGACCCACTCGACCTTCTTCGGCAGCCTGATGCCGCGTGCGTTGAACCCTTCGATTTCGAAGCTCTCGCTGGTCACCGGCTCGATCTCGCCGCCGAGGAACCCGCTCTCCTGCGCCGCGACGGCGCGGGCGAAGCTCCTTTCGGCGAAGCGGTCCACCTCCTCCCGCGAGATGCCATGGTCGCGCGCGAGATTCTCGGCCGTATCGCCCATCGTGCAGGAGACCGCGGGATCGAGCAGCGCCTCCCACAGGAAGTCCTTGAACTCGACCTGTCCCATTCGGAAGCCGCTGCGGTGCGTGTAGGCGGCGACGGGATTGCGGCTCATCGATTCCGTGCCGACGCACAGGACCAGCTCCGTGCGGCCCAGCGAGACGAAGTCCGCCGCCTGCACGAGCACCTCGATACCGGTGCCGCAGATGCGCTGCACCAGATGCGCCGGCCGCGCGACCGGCACGCCGGCATAGAGCCCGATATGGCGCGGCGTGAGATAGGCGTCGAACGAGGCCTGCGCCATCGAGCCGGCGATGGTCGTGCCTATCCCTTTCGGATCGATGCCCGACTTCGTCAGCACGGCCCGCGCCGCCTTGATGCCGAGATCGATCGGCGAGATCGCCGCGAACGCGCCCGTATAGTCGACGAAAGGCGTCCTGACCCCCTCGATCAGCCACGCGTCGTCGAAGCGGTAGGCGAGTGCGTCGGTCGTCATTTGCCGGTCCTAGCGATAATGATGTGCGGCGGCGGCGGCTCGGCGTAGAGGTCCTCGACCAGCGATGCCCGCGCCGCCATCACCGCCCGCTGGTTGATCGAGCCCTTGTCGGTGAGTTCGTTCGCATCGGCCGAAGGCGGTCGGTCGAGAATCGCCACGCGCGCCACCAGCGTGGAGCTTCCCGTTGAAGAGGACGCAAGGTCGTCCAGCCGCCGCTGGAACGTCGCGCGCAACGCCGCATCGGCGGCCAGCGTCGCTTCGTCCGCTCCGGCGAGATGCGGCCCCGCCCCCCGCGCCCCATCGGGATCGAGGAAGACGAGCGCGCCGACATGACCGCGGTCGAGCCCGGTGATCACCGCGTCGCGGACGAACGGAGCGAGCGCCCTGATCAGCCCTGCGCGCACGGCCGCCATGTTGACCCAGGTGCCGGTGGAGAGCTTGAAGTCCTCCGAGACGCGCCCATCGAAGAGCAGCCCCCGGTTCGGGTCTCCCGGATCGATGAACCTGAGCGCGTCGCCGATCCGGTAGAAGCCTTCCGCGTCGAAGCTCTCGGCCGTCTTGTCGGGTTGTCGCCAGTAGCCCGGCGTGACGCTCGGTCCCTTGAGGCGAAGCTCCAGCTTCTCCCCGTCCGGCACGAGCTTGACGTCCAGTTCCGGCGCCGGCAATCCGACTTCGCCGGGGCGATCCACCGGCCATGTCGTCGTGAACGCGAATGGCGCCGTCTCCGTCGAGCCGAAACCGGTGATCATCAGCACCCGCTCGCCCACCGTGGCGCGGGCGTGGCTCCCGAGCGCGTCCCACACATGCTGGGCGAGCCCCGCCCCGGCATACTGCATCAACTTGAGCCGCTTGAAGAAGCTCTGCCTGAGCCGGGGGTTGGACAGGAAATGTCCCACCAGCATCTCGTAGCCTTTCGGCACGTTGAAGTAGAGCGTCGGCGACACCTCCTCGAGGTTGCGAACCGTCTTTGCGATCCCCGCCGGCGTCGGGTTGCCGTCGTCGATCCACAGGGTCCCTCCGTTGTGGAGCGCGATGCCGAAATTATGGTTGCCGCCGGCCGTGTGGTTCCACGGCAGCCAGTCGACCATCACCGGCGGCTCGTCGCCCAGGAAAGCCAGCGCATGGGCGATCATCGCCTGGTTGCAGCACAGCATGCGCTGCGTGTTGATCACCGCCTTCGGCATGCCCGTCGAGCCGGATGTGAACAGGAACTTCGCGATCGTGTCGCCGCGCACCGTCTCATGCGCCCTGTCGACCGCGTCACTGGCGGGCGTCGCCAGTATCTCGTCGAACAGCGTATGGGCGCGGCCATCCGGCGGATCGCGATCGACCACCAGGCCGACGCCGTCCTCCATCACCGCATCGAGCGCCCTGGCGAACGGAGCGCCGGCCTCGGCGAACACCAGCCCTGGGGTCAGCAGGCGGAAGACATGCTTCAGCTTGGCGTGATCGGACGAGACCAGCGAGTAGGCCGGCGACACCGGCGCATAGGGAATGCCGGCCATCATCGCGCCGAGCGCCATCAGCCCATGCGGGATGCTGTTGCCGGACAGGATCACCATCGGCCGGTCTGGCGACAGGCCCTGCCCGAGCAGCCACGCCGCGATGGCGCGGGCCTTGGTCAGCGCCTCGCCGAAGCTGAGCTTGCGCCACTCTCCGTCCTGGCCCCGGTCTGCAAGGAATATCCGATCGGGCGCCGCCGCCGCCCATTCGAGCAGCCGGTCCGTGATGCGAAGCGGGTAGTCGCCGAGCGACGCCCGCGACCGCATGCGGATCGTCCCGTCGCCGTCGCGTTGCGTCTCGACGGACAGTTCCCCCATGCGGACCGGGCGAATGCCTGGCGTGTCGAGCATCGGCATGCTTGGCTGGCTCCTCCCCGATTGTTATCAACTATAACAATCAATGCCCGCGGGCAAGCTCACGCTTGCAGCCCCAGCATTGCCCGCGCCTCGGCCGGCGAGGCGATTGCGCGGCCGGCGTCGCGCGCCACTCTCGCCAGCGCGGCGATCAGCTCGCCATTGCCCCGCGCCCGGCTTCCGCCGGGCAGGTAGAACGTGTCCTCCAGCCCGGTGCGCAGCATGCCGCCAAGCTCGGCCGCGCGCCGGTGCACCGGCCAGATGTCTTCCCGCCCGATCAGCGTCGCCTGCCAGCGCGCGTCCGGCAGCCGGTACGTCGCCACGATGTCCAGGAGATCGGCGTCTGCCGGCATGCCCGAGGCCACCCCCATGACGAAGTTGTACTGCGCCGACGCTGCCATGCCGTTCGCAACATACATGCCGACCGAGCGCACGATGCCGGTGTCGAAGCACTCGAACTCCGGCAGCGCGCCGCACTCGGCCATCGTGTCGAGGAACGCCTTCACCTTCTCGACCGGATTGTCGAACAGCATCGGCGGCCATGCCCATGAACCGTCCGCCTTGAGCTTCAGGTAGTTCAGGCTGCCGGCATTGCACGCGGCGATCTCCGGCCTCACCGCGCGGATGCAGGCGAGCGGCCCCGAAATGTCCTTGCCGACCGTGCCGGTCGTCTGGTTGATGATGATGCCGGGACAGGCGTTTCGGATCGCGTCGACGATGTCCGCCGCCACCGCCGTCTCCCAGCTCGGCAGATGACCCTTGCCCTCGCTCTGCTGGCGGAAATGGATATGGATGATCGCCGCGCCCTGGTCGTAGGCCTCGCGCGCCGACGCCGCGCATTCGGCCGGCGTCACCGGCACAGCGTGCTGGCGCGGATCGGTCAGCACGCCGTTCAGCGCGCAGGTGAGGATCGCCCTATCCATCGGCCTCGATCTCGATCATCAGTTCGCCAGCCCGCGCTTGCGCGCCCGCAGCGACGTGCACGGCGCGCACCCTGCCGGCGATCCGCGCGGACAAGGTGGTCTCCATCTTCATCGCCTCGATGACGGCGAGGAACTGCCCTTCCTCCACGCGCCCGCCGGACTGCACGCCAACAGACCTGACCAGCCCCGTCACGGGTGCGACGACCCGCGCCGGATCGTCCTCGCCGCCGCCGCCGGCAAGCGGGTCGGGCTCCGAGAAGCGATATGTCACGCCCTTCAAATCGAGCCACAGCTCGCGGCCATCGAGCAGGCATGTCGCGGTCCGCCAAACCCCGCCGATCCGCACGCGTCTGTTCTCTCCGTCCGCCTCCACCGCCTCGACCGGATGGACCTTGCCATCCACTGTCACGCCCTTCATCGCCCCGCGCTCGAACCGCACGACGGCATTCCGTCGCTCGTCGCCGCAGACCAGCATCACCGTGCATTCAGCGACGCCCGTCGAGCGGAACCACCCTCCGCCGCTCGCCGTCGCCATCAATGCCGCCGCTACGGCGAAGATGCCATCGTCGGGCACGGGCCGCTTGAGCAGCGGCGCGCGCTCGTCCGACCAGCGGTCGATCAGCCCCGTCGTCATGCGTCCCTCGGCAAACGCCTCCGCCGCCAGCAGGTCGGACAGGAACCCGCGATTTGTCGTCAAGCCGAACACCGGCGTCGCCATCAGCGCTCCCGACAGCCGTGCGATCGCTTCAGCCCGGTCGCGTCCATGCGCGATCACCTTGGCCAGCATCGCGTCGTAGAACGGCGTCACCGGGCCGCCTTCCGCGATGCCGGCGTCAACCCTGACGCCTTCGATCGCGACCGCATCTGCGGGCCGCCAGCGCAGGATTGGACCCGTCTGCGGCGCGAAACCGGCATATGGATCTTCCGCGTAGAGCCGCGCCTCGATCGCGTGCCCGTCCAGCCTGATTTCCTCCTGCCGCTTCGGCAGGGTCTCGCCGGCGGCGACGCGCAACTGCCATTCGACGAGGTCAAGGCCAGTCACCATCTCGGTCACCGGGTGCTCGACCTGGAGTCGCGTGTTCATTTCGAGGAAGTGATAGCCATCGGCGCCGACGATGAACTCCACCGTACCCGCCCCGACATAGCCGACGGCTCGCGCCAGTTTCACCGCGTCGGCGCCCATCTTCGCCCTGAGCGCCGCGTCGACGAAGGGAGACGGCGCTTCCTCGATGATCTTCTGGTGACGGCGCTGGGCCGAGCAGTCGCGCTCGCCGAGATGGATCGTGTTGCCGTGGCCGTCGGCGAACACCTGCACCTCGATATGCCGCGCGTCGGCGACCAGCCGCTCGATCAGCAGCGCGTCGTCGCCGAAGGCGTTTTTCGCCTCGCGCGCCGCGCTCTCGATCGCGGCCTCCAGCCGGTCGGCCGATTCCACCAGCCGCATGCCGCGTCCGCCGCCGCCCGCCGCCGCCTTGAGCATCACCGGGAAGCCGACGAGCTCCGCCTCGATCGCCAGCCGCGCCGGCGACTGGTCGTCGCCGGAATAGCCCGGCACCACCGGCACGCCGGCGGCCACCGCCACGACCTTGGCCCGCGCCTTGTCGCCCATCGCCCGGATCGCCGATGCGGGCGGGCCGACGAAGATCAGTCCCGCCGCCGCGCAGGCCTCGGCGAAATCGGCGTTCTCGGACAGGAAGCCGTAGCCGGGATGGACCGCGTCCGCGCCGGTCTTCCTGGCGGCGGCAAGCACGGCGCTGGCCTCGAGATAGGATTGCGAGGGCAGCGGCCCGCCAATTCGCACAGCCGCGTCCGCCATGCCGACATGCGGCGCGTCGCTGTCCGCATCGCTGTGGACCGCCACTGTACGGATACCCATCCGCCGGGCCGTGCGCATGACGCGGCAGGCGATCTCGCCCCGATTGGCGATGAGGAGCTTGCGGATCATGAGATTGAATGCCCCCTCCACCGCCTTCGGCGGTCCCCCTCCCCCGCTTCGCAGGGGAGGAACCAAGGTCGCGGACATCCGCAACGCCGATCTTCTGCGATGAGCGGGAGAGGATCGGCGGTGCCGTCTTGATCCTCCCCTGCGAAGCGGGGGAGGGGGACCATGCGAAGCATGGTGGAGGGGGCACGCACCATCATCTTGGCATTCAGACTTTGCCGTCCCGCCGCCTGTTGCTCGTCCCCGGCAGCGTGCCTTCGAGCTTGCAGATGATGCCGAGCATCACCTCGTCCGCGCCGCCGCCGATCGACACCAGCCGCGTGTCGCGATAGGCGCGGCTGATCGGATTGTCGGCGGTGAAGCCCATGCCGCCCCAGTACTGAAGGCACGAATCCGAGACCTCGCGCACCAGTCGGCCGGTCTTGAGCTTGGCCATCGACGCCAGCCGCGTGACGTCGCCGCCGGCGATGTACTGTTCGACGGCGCTCCATGTCAGCGCCCTGAGCGCCTCCACCTCGGTGCGCAGCTCCGCCAGCCGGAAATGCACCACCTGGTTGTCGAGGATCGGCTTGCCAAACGCCTCGCGGCCGCTCGTGTACTCGATGGTCAGGTCGATCATGCGGTCGAGACCCTTGATCGAGCTCGCCGCCGAATAGAGCCGCTCCTCCTGGAACTGCAGCATCTGCATGGTGAAGCCCATGCCTTCCTGGCCGATGATGTTTTCCGCCGGCACCCGCACCTCGTCGAAGAAGAGCTGCGCCGTGTCCGAGGAGTGCATGCCGATCTTGTCGATCTTCTGCCGCGTGATGCCCTTGGCGTCCATCGGTACGGCGATCAGCGACTTGTTGCGGTGGACCGGCCCTTCGGAGGTGTTCGCCAGCAGGCAGCACCAGTCGGCCTTCATGCCGTTGGTGATCCACATCTTCGTGCCGGAGACGACGTAGTCGCCGCCGTCCTTCTTCGCCGTCGTCTTCACCGCCGCCACGTCCGACCCGCCACCAGGCTCCGACACCCCGAGGCAGCTCACCACGTCGCCGGCGATCGACGGCGCGAGGAAGTTGCGCTTCACATGGTCGGAACCGAAGCGGTTGAGCGCCGGCGTCGACATGTCGGTGTGCACGCCGATCGACATCGGCACGCCGCCGGCCGTGCACAGCCCCAGTTCCTCCGCCATCACCATCGAGTAGGAGAAATCGAGCCCAAGCCCGCCATAGGCCGGGTCGTACTTGATGCCGAGCAGGCCGAGGTCGCCCAGCTTCTTGAACACCTCGTGCGAGGGGAACTGCTCAGCCTCCTCCCACGCGTCGATGTTGGGATTGATCTCCTCGGCGACGAACTTCGCCACCGTGCGGCGCAGCGCTTCATGTTCCGCCGTGAACTGCATGTGTCCTCCTCGTTCCTATCTCCGCTCGCGCCCCCTCCGTCGCGCTTCGCGCGACACCTCCCCCGTAAACGGAGGAGGATCCTGGTAGCGGCCGAGCGCGACGTCTAGTCCTCCCCTGCGAAGCGGGGGAGGGGGACCACGCGACGCGTGGTGGAGGGGGCATGGTCGCCCTCACCCCCGCGCCACGCCGAAACTGTTCGGCCGCAACGTCCGCCTCTCCCCTTCCACCGCAATCGCCAGGCACAGCGACAGCACGCGCCTCGTATCGCGCGGGTCGATGATGCCGTCGTCCCACAGCCGCGCGGTCGCGAAGAGCGCGCCCGACTGCGCCTCCACCCCGCCGGTGATCTGCGCCGACATCTTCGTGATCGCCGCCTCGTCGGGCTCGACGCCGTCCCGCGCCGCCTTGCCGCGCGTCACGATCTCCATGACCTTGGCCGCCTGCTCGCCGCCCATCACCGCCGTCTTCGCCGACGGCCATGAGAAGATGAAGCGTGGGCCGAAACCCCGACCGCACATGCCGTAATTGCCGGCCCCGTAGGACCCACCGATGACGAAGGTGAACTTCGGCACCCGCGCGGTCGCCACCGCCTGGATCATCTTCGACCCGTGCTTGATCGCGCCGTCGCGCTCGGCGGCCGTGCCCACCATGTAGCCGGTGGTGTTCTGCAGGAAGACCAGCGCCACGCCCGTCTGGTCGCAGAGCTGGATGAACTGCGCCGCCTTGACCGAGCCCGTCGGCATGATCGGCCCGTTGTTGGCGACGATGCCCACCCGCCTGCCGTCCACGAAGGCGTGGCCGCAGAGCGTGTCGGGCGAGTACTCGGCCTTGAACTCCAGCCACTCCGAGTCGTCGACGATGCGGCCGATCACCTCGCGCATGTCGAAGGGCGCCTTGCCGTCGGCCGGCACGATGCCCATCAGTTCTTCCGCGTCGAGCAGTGGCGGGCTCCCCTCCCGCGCCCCCAGTCCGGCCTCTGTCGCCTCGTCCCATTCGATCGCCCGCATGATCTCGCGGCCGATGGCGATCGCCTGCAAATCGTCCTCGGCGACATATTCGCCGAGGCCCGTCACCCGGCCGTGCAGGTCCGCGCCGCCGAGCGCCTCGTCGTCGGCGTCCTCGCCGATCGCCGCCTTCACCAGCGGCGGGCCCGCGAGGAATATCTTCGACCTCTTGCGAACCAGGACCACGTAGTCCGACAGCCCCGGCAGATAGGCTCCGCCCGCTGTGGATGAGCCGTGCACGATGGCGATCTGCGGGATCCCGGCGGCCGACAGCCGCGCCTGGTTGGCGAAGGAGCGTCCGCCCTCCACGAACATCTCGGCCTGATAGAGCAGGTTCGCGCCGCCGCTCTCGACGAGATGGATCAGCGGCAGCCGGTTCTCGAAGGCGATCTCGTGCAGCCTCAGCGCCTTCTTCAGGCCGATCGGCGGGACCGTGCCGCCCTTGATGCCGCTGTCGGAGGCCGAGACGATGCAGCGCCGGCCCGCCACCACGCCGATGCCCGCGATCGTGCCGCCGCCCATGATGTTCTTGACGCCGTCGTCGTCATGCATCCTGTAGCCGGCGAGCGTCGACAGTTCGAGGAACGGCGCGCCCCGGTCGAGCAGCCGCTCCACCCGCTCGCGCGGCAGGATCTGCCCCCGCGCCTCGAAACGGTCCTTGCGCGACGCCGAATTGGCGCGGATCGCCGCCTCCAGTTTCCGCACCTCGCCGAGCTTTGCCGCCATCGCATCGGCATTGGCGCGGAAGCTTTCCGATTTTGTCGAGAGATGGCTGGCGATCACCGGCATCGGTCAGCCGCCGGGCATGATCGAATGCTGTGATCGGATACGGCTTTACCCCCTCCCCTCAAGGGGGAGTGGGATTCTGAGGCGTTGCCGATCCCCTCCCCCTTGAGGGGAGGGGTACGGGGTGGGGGTACTTCGTAGAGGGGGTGCAATGCGTCCAAACCCGACCCCCTCACCCATCCGCCAGCACGTCGGGCGCTTTCGCCCGGTGGAACCCGTCGAACGGCCTGATCTCCCGACCCTTCGCGATCGGGAACAGCGCCGAGCCGAGCGGACTGCCGCCGTCGATGCCGATCGTCTGGCCGGTCACGTAGGACGCGGCTGGCGACAGCAGGAAGCAGATCACCGACGAGACCTCGGCCTCCAGCCCCAGCCGCCCGAACGGCACATGTCCCTTCAATGTCGGGATCAGCGCCTTGGTCGCGCCGCCATAGGTGTCCATGCCCGACGAGGCGATCCATCCCGGCGCCACCGCATTGACCCGCACGCCGGCATGCGCCCATTCGTAGGCCGCCGTCTTGGTCATGTTCTCGGTGCCCGCTCGCGCCGCGCCCGAATGGCCCATGCCCGGCATGCCGCGCGATACTTCCGCCGACATGTTGACGATCGCGCCTCCATGCGCCTGCATCGATTGCAGGAACACCTCGCGCATGACGAGGAACCCGCCTGTGAGGTTGTTGGCGACGACCGCCTCGAAACCCTTCTTGGAGATGGCGGCAAGCGGCGCGGGAAACTGCCCGCCGGCATTGTTGACCAGCCCGTGGATGCGCCCGTGTTTCGCGACGACCGCGGCGACCGCGGCCTTCACCGCATCCTCGTCCCGGATGTCGAAGGCGTGCGCTTCGGCGTTGCCGCCGTCCTGCGTGATCTCGGCGACGACGGCGTCGAGCCTGTCCTGCCTGCGTCCGGCGATCGCCACATGCGCGCCGAGGCTGGCGAGTTCGTGCGCGACGCAGCGTCCGATGCCGCTGCCGCCGCCGGTGACGAGATGAACCTCGCCGGCGAAGCAGCCCTCGCGCAGGATGCTGTCATAGCCCATGCCGCGCCTCCTCCTCGAAGGACGCTAGTCAACGTTGACGTAAACGTCAATCGAGGGCTATAGGGCCGGGACCGGGCGGCGCGATTTGTGCCCGTCGCATCGCCATGCCACTTTCGGCGCGGAAAACGGAACGAGGATCAGGATCATGAGCATCGAGGACATCGCCGCGAAGCTGAAATCGCGGGTGGAGAGCGCCAATTTCGAGCGCTCGGTGAAGTTCGACACTGGCGGCGACGGCGTCATCGTCGTCGACGGATCTACGATCTCCACGACAGACGGACCGGCCGACTGCACCATCAAGCTGTCGCTGTCGGATTTCGAGGACATGATTGCGGGCGAACTGTCGCCGACCACCGCCTTCATGACCGGCAAGATCAAGATCGAGGGCGACATGTCGGTCGCCATGGCGCTGCAGTCCCTGCTCTAAGCGCCGCTCCCTCCCCCTCCAGTGGGTGAGAGCGCGCCTGCGCGTACCTGCTTGTTGAGCGCGTCGATGATGAGCAGCCCTGCGCAGACGAGATACGCGAAATGGAAGCGTGTCTCGTCGAACGGCGTGACGACGAGCTTGCCCAGTTCGCACAGCAGCAGCGCGGCCAGCGCCGCGCCGGTTCGCGCGTCCGGCCGCCAGCCGGCGCGGAGCAGCGCGGCCGCCGTGAACGCCAGCACGATCGCCAGCCCCAGCCAGTTCTCGTCGATGAGGCTGCGCACCACCACCTCGATCACGATCATCACATAGGTGGTCAGCGAGAAGGCCGGGTCGAACCCTTCGAGGGTCGGCACGCCCTCGACGAAGTTGAACCACATGTGGACCCACCAGCCCGGATGCCCGGACGCCTGGGAAATCCAGGCGCTCGCCGCGCCGGCTACGACTGTCGCGACGAGGAACGGCCCAACGCCCCGACGGATGACGACCGCCACCGCGAGCATGCAGGCCATGAGGGCAAGGTGATCGGGACGCGTGAGCGTCGCCGCGAGAAGGGCCGTCGCCGAGAGCACGTCGTTGCCGCGGACGAACAGGAGCACGCCGGCGACGACGAAGAAACCCGCGAACAGGTCCGGCGTCACCAGCCGCGCGGTCGCCCCGAGGTCGCAGAACACCAGCAGGGCGACCACGAGTGGCCCCAGCGCCAGCAACCCGCGGCTGGCGGTCCACGCCAACGCGAGCAGGCCGACCGCCAGGCAGGATGCCGTCGATATCAGCCTGAGCGCCTCGACCGGGTGCATCATCGTCGACAGCCACGCAGCCAGTTCCACGAACAGGAACTTGACGCGGTAGAAGCCGAGCATCGATGCGAAGGCGTTCGCGTCATGGTACTGCGCGACGCGGTAGGGACGGTCGCCGGTGAGCACCAGGAACTGGCCCTCGGTCACCGCATCGCGGACCGCCGCATAGGCCTGCCCGTGCAGCGCTTCCGCGCCGGCGACGCGATGTTCGATCGCGGTCGCCGTGTAGGCGACCAGGTCCCAGTTCGCCGCCGGTGCGAACCACGAGACGAGCGTGATGGTGACGACGTAGAGGATCAGGCAGGCCGCGCCGAGATGCGGCGCGGAGCGCAGCACCGCCGCCGGAAGGGCCATGTCGGGATCGAAGCGGATCATGTGGATGGTTCTGTCACGAACCGGTTAACCGAACGATTCCCGCACGCGTCACTCGAAGCCGCCGCCCGCCCTTTCTGATCCGCGATTGGACGGGCCGTAACTGGGCTCAGGCCGCGGCACTCGGTTCCTTGATCTTGCGCCCCGCCGGCCTGAGCACGCCCGCTGCGCCCTCGAGCGCGCCGGCGACGAGTTCGAGCGCGAGCAGCCGGTGTCTTTCATAGGGGCCGGGCATGGCGAGCGGGCCGGTCCTTTCGGCGGAAAATCCGAAACGGCCGTAGTAACCCTCGTCGCCCACGAGGATGATCGCGCGATGGCCGAGCCGCCGCGCCTCCTCGATCGCCAGCCGCACCAGCGCCGAACCCAGGCCGGCGCCCTTCACCGCCGGATCGACGGCGAGCGGGCCGAGCAGCAGGCCGGCCGGGCTGCCTTCGCCGAGCGCCACGTCCCACAACCTGACCGTGCCCACCACCCGGCCCTCGCCGTCCCGCGCGACGAGCGCCAGCCCCTCCGACGGCCGCCGGCCGCGCCGCAGCTTCTCCGACGACTTCTTCCGCCAGCGCGGACCCATGGCGCGGTCGAGCAGGCGGTCGCGTGCCGCGATGTCGGCGGGCGTCTCTGCGGTGATGGAATAAGCGCCGGCGATCTCCACCTCATGGGGGGAGACTGGCAGCTTCATCGCCGCGCCAGCGTCACGAACGTTCAAGGCATTCATGGTCCCGGAATCCTTCACAGGCAGAATGAGTTCCACGAGCGAACCGCCGGCTCGCGCCGGCGGGAATCGGGCGGGTCAAAAAGGCGGCCGGCCTTTCTGCCCGGGCCCGTCAGATCACGTAGGATCGCAGGGGCTCGAAGCCATTGAACGCCACCGACGCATAGGTCGTCGTGTAGGCGCCGGTGCCCTCGATCAGCACCTCGTCGCCGATGGTCAGTGTGAGCGGCAGCGGATACGGCGTCTTCTCGTACATGACGTCGGCCGAATCGCAGGTCGGGCCGGCGAGCACGCAGGGCGCCTTCTCGTCCTCGTCGCGCGCCGTCACGATCGGGTAGCGGATCGCCTCGTCCATCGTCTCGGCCAGGCCGCCGAACTTGCCGATGTCGAGGAACACCCAGCGCACATTGTCGTTGTCGGCCTTCTTCGAGATCAGCACGACTTCCGACTTGATCACGCCCGCATTGCCGACCATGCCGCGGCCCGGCTCGATGATGGTCTCCGGGATGCGGTTGCCGAAATGCTTGCGAAGGGCCGAGAAGATCGCCTGGCCATAGGCCTGCGCCGCCGGCACGTCCTTGAGATAACGCGTCGGGAAGCCGCCGCCCATATTGACCATCTTCAGGACGATGCCCTCTTCCGCCAGCGTCGCGAACACGGACTTCGCGTCGCCCAGCGCGCGGTCCCATGCGGTCAGGTCGCACTGCTGCGAACCGACATGGAACGACACGCCGTATGCGTCGAGGCCGAGCGCCTTGGCGCGGCGCAGCACGTCGACGGCCATCGCCGGCACGCAGCCGAACTTGCGGCTGAGCGGCCACTCGGCGCCCTCGCCGTCGGTCAGCACGCGGCAGAACACCTTCGCGCCCGGCGCCACGCGCGCCACCTTCTCGACCTCTTCCACGCAGTCCACCGCGAAGAGGCGGATGCCGAGTTCGAAGGCGCGGGCGATGTCGCGCTCCTTCTTGATCGTGTTGCCGAACGAGATGCGCTCCGCCGGCGCGCCGGCGTCCATCGCCATCTCGATCTCGGCCACCGACGCGGTGTCGAAGGACGAGCCGAGGCCGGCGAGCAGGCGCAGGATCTCCGGCGCGGGGTTGGCCTTCACCGCGTAGTAGATCTTCGAATCCGGCAGCGCCCTCTCGAAGGCGCGGAAATTGTCGCGCACGACGTCGAGGTCGACCACGAGGCAGGGGCCGCTCGGGCGTCGGGTGGCGAGGAAGTCGAGGATGCGCTGGGTCGCGGCCATGATGTCTCTCCATCGCGCCTTCCGGCGCGCGCAAGCATGCGTTCGCGAAGGCACGCGGCCCTGGCGGTAACGCGGTCAAACAAAGGCGGGACGCGTCTTCCGTGGAGCCAGCCGGTGGAGACCCGGACCCACGGATTGCCGTCTCGCGGCGATGGACAAAAGCCAGCCCGGCTTCAGTCCGCTTTGTCTGCCTTGGCTTGGTTGGGAGAACCCGACCGCACTGCCGGCAATGAGGGTGTGCCTCTTTAGTAACCCCGGCATTTGGACGGCCGAGGGAGACCAGAAAGGCCCGCACCGTCGTTGCTTCAAGGCGTCCTCGGATCGGCGGTTGGCCGCCGGACCGACCGGGTTCGTTACTCCCCGGTTACCTGCCCTTGCCTCGCCATTCCGAGGTTCGGGGGACGCCCACAGGCACGTGCGACTTTGGGCAAGGGCGCATATAGGGTGATCCGCATTCACAATCAATTAAATTCGGTCCCCGCTTGAAAATTGCAGGCCGTCGAACGAAGGTCGGCCGACCGTCCAGGATTCGTGAACGATGAGCGGCGCGCGCGACCCCTTCAACGCATTCCTGCCCGGCCGGCAAGTGCCTGTCCGCAATGCGGAAAAGGGGCCGCTGTCGGGAACCCGGCTGGCCGTGAAGGACATTTTCGACATCGCCGGCCAGAAGACCGGCGGCGGCAATCCTGAGCGCCTCGCCGAGGCGAAGCCCGCGCTTCGCACAGCCCCGGCGATACTGGCGTTTCTCGATGCCGGAGCGCGATTCGCCGGCCGCACCCAGACCGACGAACTCACCTTCTCGCTGATGGGCGTCAACGCGCACTACCCGCAACCCGTCAACCCCGCGGCTCCCGACCGCGTCACCGGCGGCTCCTCCTCCGGCTCGGCCGCCGCCGTGGCCGGCGGATTGGTCGAGCTCGCGGCCGGCTCCGACACCGGCGGCTCGATCCGCGCGCCGGCAAGCTTCTGCGGCCTGATCGGCCTGAGGACCACGCACGGCCGCGTCGCGCTCGAGGGCGCCATGCCGCTCGCGCCTTCGATGGACACCTTTGGCTGGTTCGCCGACGACATCGAGACCTACGAGGTTGCCGGCCGCGTGGTCCTCGGCCGCGATTCGCATCGCCCCAAACTCACGAGGGCTCTCGGCCTTCCCGTTCTCGACCGGCTCGTCTCCGGTGGCCGCGGCATGATCGAATACGATCGCATGCGCGAAGGGGTCGGACCGATCGAGCGTGTCTCCGAGTGGCCGCTCACCTCCGACGTCGATGAACTCTACTGGTGCTTCCGCCGGCTTCAGGCGAAGGAGGCTTGGGCCACCCACGGTCCGTGGATCGAGGCGAAGGACCGTGGCCTCGGCCCCGGCATCGGCGAGCGTTTCGGCTTCGGCCGCACGATCGACGAGGCCACCGCCCGCGTCGAAACGGTCAGACGCCTCACCGTACGCGCCGAGCTGGCGCAGACGCTGGGCGCGGATGGCTACCTGGTCATGCCGACGGTCCCCGGCCCGGCGCCGAAGCGCGACGCCAGCCAGGAAACGCTTCAGGCATATCGCGAGAAGGCCCTACGGCTGCTCTGCCTCTCGGGTCTCACCGGCTTCCCGCAAATCACCATTCCGCTCGGCAGGCTCGAAGGCGCGCCCTTCGGCCTCTCGCTGCTCGGTCCGCCGGGCAGCGACATCCAGCTGATCCGGCTGGCGAGGACGCTGATGAAGGACGGTCCATGAGACCGACCGTCGCCGGCCTCCGATCAGAAGGATTTGGGCAGTCCGGCCTGTCTCAGGATGGCGTTGGCGGTATGCCTGCTGGGAATGCCTACGGGCACTGCGAAATTTTGTACCGTGATTGGACTGCGCCAGATTTCATGGCTCCCCTTACCCTGTCGCACAAGCACACGGCCGGCCGCGAGCAGCAGTTTGCGAAGCTCGCGGTCGAACTGGGGCGCCATTTACGCCGCCGGCCGCTCGGCCTCGCGCAACGCGGTGATTTGGAGGAAGACCGTCGACGGGTCCAGTTCAGGATGATTGTCCGGCAGCAGGTCGAGCGTCATTGCCGACATCTTGGCCAGCAGTTCATCCAACGTCTTGGCGTCCGCCGCGGCCGGGATGTCGTCGCAGTGCCCGCTCCATACCCGCGCTTCATCGTCCCAGACTGCTGCGATGGTGAAGATGGTGGGTTTCGACATGATTGTTCCGATCATTTTGCCTTCGATACCACGTCAAGTCGCGTCAGGGGACTCGAAGGCACACCACATCGTCGTCGGGCTGAAAGCCATAGCGGAGAATCCCCATGGACACCCTGACCCGCATGCGCGCCTTCATCGACGTGGTCGAGGCCGAGGGCTTTTCCGCCGCCGCCCGCAGGATCGGCCGCTCCAAGGCCCTGCTCTCGAAATACGTCCGCGAGTTGGAGGACGATCTCGGCGCGCTCCTCCTGAACCGCACCACGCGCCAGTTCTCGCTGACCGAGGCCGGGCACACCTACTACCGCCGCGCCACCGAACTCGTGCGCGAGATCGACAGCCTCTCCGACGCCGTACGCGACTCCTCCGGCGACGTGCGCGGCCGCATCAAGCTGTCGGCCCCGCGCAGCTTCGCCGACGAGCCCGTCGGCCAGTCGCTGATCGACTTCGCCACGGCCCACCCAGACATCGTTCTCGACATCCATCTCGACGACCGTTTCGTCGATCTCGTCGAGGAGGGCTTCGACCTCGCCGTGCGCATCTCGCGGCTGGAGAATTCCTCGCTGATCGCGCGCCGCCTCGCGCCATTCTCGATCCGCATCTGCGCCGCGCCCGGCCTCATCGCCCGCGTCGGCGAGCCGAGGCGGCCGCTCGACCTCGCCGACAAGCCCTGCATCGTCGACACCAACGGCCGCTGGCTGTCCAACTGGCCGTTCGTCGGCGAGGGCAAGGAGGTCCTGACCGTCTCCGTGTCCGGACCGATCGAGGTGAACAGCCCGCAGGTCGCTCGCGCGGCGGCCGTCGCCGGCCTCGGCTTCGCCATCCTGCCCGATTTCATCGCCGCGCCCGAGATTGCGTCGGGGCGTCTCGTCACCGTGCTCGACGATTGCATCCTCTCCGGCGGCGGCATCTTCGCCGTCTACCCGCACCGCCGCTACCTGCCGGCCAAGGTCCGCGTCTTCGTCGACTTCCTCGTGCAGTGGTTCAAGGCGCGCGGCGAAGGCTGACGCAACCGGACTTGCCAATGCCGGAACTACCAGCGCGGATCGCGGCCTTGCAGTTCTTCGGCGTTGGAGGTCGTTCCCCGCGTTCCCGGCTGGTACGGCGCCACATAGAGCATCGTGAATGCCTGTCCGATCGCGCTGGCGACGGTAAGCAGGGTGGCGACGGCCGAGTGGCTTGAAGGTTTCCGGCGGCTTTTCTCTGCCGGAGCGATCATTGTCATCGACGTGGAGATGTCGGTCATTGCGTCCTCCGCGGCGTTGGAGCCTGGGCGTCAGATCAGCTTCGGTCTCCTGCGGTTGGCTCGGTCAGAGCCCATACCGGAGCCACACCCCCTCGAGCGACGTCTGGCGGCCGCTCAGCACCTGGTCGAGGGTCTGCGGACGTTCCGGACGGCAGTCGAGTTCGCCGATGTCGTAGCGCAGGTGCGGCGGGAGCTTCGACCTGAGGCGATCGGAGCGGAGCGCCGCCAGCTTCGATCGAATGGTCTTGGAAACCCCGCTCGCAATTGCGGAAGCGATCTCCAGCGGGCGCCACGTTGCGTTGAGGGGCATCGTCTGTTGGGTGAGCATTTGAGTTCCTCCTTGATGACCTGAGGATGCCTGCCCTCGTCGACGACTGGAAACGAGTTGCGCAAATGCCGGCCATGAGCGATTCTCATGGGCATGGGCGTGCCTGCCGGGCTGGACCTCGACCTGCTGCGAAGCTTCATCGCTATCGCGGAGGAAGGCAGCTTTACGCGCGCCGCCGAACGGGTCGGACGCACGCAGTCCGCCGTTTCACTTCAGATGCAGCGGCTCGAAGGCGTCCTCGGCCAGACGGTCATCGTTCGCGGCAAGGGCGGGAGCGTCGAACTGAACCAGCAGGGCCGCTATCTGCTCGAACGGGCGCGCGAGCTGCTTGCGCTGAACGACGACGTCATGAGGGCGATGCGCGCCGCCCCGGTGCATGGCACCATCAGGCTCGGTGTCGCCGCGGAGCTGTCGGAGCAGCACCTGCCGCAGGTCCTCGCCCGTTTCGCCGACGTCGCGCCGGCCGTCGAGGTCGAGGTCGAGATCGCGGCGTCCTGCCTGCTTTCCGTCAAACTGAAGAACGCCGAACTCGATCTGGTCCTGATGCGCGCCGGCCTGGAGCCGCGCCAGTGGCCCGCCGTGGAGATATGGCATAGCCAGACCAAGTGGATCACGTCCAACGCCCACCGCCAGCATTTTCGCGATCCGCTGCCATTGTCGACCTCGCCGCAGGGTTGCCCCTGGCGTCCGGCCGAACTCGCCGAGTGCCCATGGCGCGGGATGGCTTTCCGTGCCCTCGAGCAGGCTGGTAGGGGTTACCGCATCGTTTCGACCTCGGCGACGACGCAGGGCCAGATGGCCGCCGCCCAGGCCGGGCTGGCGGTGACGACGGCGCTTACCGGCGACCGCCTGCTCGAAGGTTTGCGGATCGTGCGGCCGGACGAGGGATTGCCCGAGCTGCCCGACTGCCGCTACCTCATGCTCAAGGGGCGCAACCCGCGCCAGCCATTGACCGACATCCTCGCGAGTCAGGTTCAGGATGTCTTCGGTGACCCGGACGCCGGCGGCTGATCCTCGCGAGCCTGCCCTCTCATGGGCGCGCGCGATCAGGCATCCCCGCCCTTCCTCGGTTCACATCGATTGCGTCGGAGCCGGGCGAACTGCCTCGTTCGAGCGTCCGCCAGGCAGGTCGACGCGGATGCTCGCGCCCGTCCGCCTTCCCGGGTGCGAGGTGATCGACCAGTCGTTGTCCTTGGCGATCTCCTTGGCGACGGCCAGCCCGAGCCCGCTTCCCTCGGCAGCGTCGAGATCGCGTTCCAGCCGCTGGTTGCGCAGGAGCGCCTGGTCGAACGCCGCGCCGCTCAGTCCCGGTCCGGTGTCGTGGACCTCGACACGATGGCCGCCGGCATTGTGGCGCAACGCGATCAGGATTCGCCCTTCGCGAGTGTATTTGATGGCGTTCGAGACGAGGTTGGCGACGACGCGCATGAGCGGATAGGAGGCAATTTCGGCGTCAGGCGCGGCGAGCACGAGCCGCAGTCCGAGGCCTTTGGCCGCAGCCTCGGCGGCGAACATGTCGGCGATCCCGCGCAGCACCGCGTGCAGTCCGGGTTCGCCCGGACGTCCGTCACCCTCGGCGGGTTTCCCCGTCGCCGCCGGGATCTCGCCGTTGGCCGTCGCCGGGACCGGCTTGTCCGCTGCCGCATCGGCGGCCAGTCGCTCGGCGACCAGCCGTTCCATGTAGCCGAGCGCCGACTCGATCTGGCCGACGTCGGTCGCCTTCTCCGCCTGGGCGCTGAACATCTGGCGCAGCGACAGCCTCAGCGCGTGCATCGGCTGGCGCAGGTCGTGGACCGTGTCCTTGACGCTCTCCTCGCGCTGGCGCGAGAGCGCGGTCGCCTCCGCGTAGCGCTGCTCGAGCACGGCCAGCCTCTGCCCGAGCGCGAGGTTGCGCTGGGCATGCGCGATGGTTTCCTCCATCGCCGCCTGGCGCAGGTGGTTGTAGCGGTCGAAGATGGCGAGCCCCATCATCAGGGCGTCGAGGATCAGCGCCAGCCGGATCGCGTCATAGGGCGTCACGAATGCCGGCTCGACGCCGAAGGCGAAGCGCGCCGTGAACAGCGCGGCCGGAATGAGACTGGCGCCCCACGCCAGAACGTAGAACCGCACCTCGCGGAAGCGCGTCCGCGCGGCGACGAGCCCCGCGACCAGCGACGACAGAACGCTGACGAGGATCATGTAGACCAGAAGCCGATTGAGGAGCTTCGGGTCGGTCGTCCAAAGGATGACGTCGAGGGCGATCACGGTCAGCACCACCGCCAGCAGCACCCGGTGCATGATCGGGTGATGGCGCGCGGTCTGCAGGAAGCTCATGGCGAACAGGCCGGAGAAGATCATGACGCCCGAGCCCGCCACCGACGCCGCCATCGAGTTGAACGCGGGGAAGTTGGGCCAAAGATACTGGAACGCCATGCCGTCGGCGTGGGCGATGTAGATGAAGATCGCGAACGAATAGGCGGCATAGGCGGCGAAGACGAACTGCCGCAGGGTGACCAGCGCCACGGTGGCGAGCGCGATCATCACCAGCATCATGCCGTAGAACGCATGGTTCTTCGCGGTGCTGACCCGGGCCTTGGCGGCGAAACTGTCGGGCGTCTCGACCGACATCGAGTGCCGGGACGCGCCGAGCGAATGATACGCGACCAGAATCGACGCGGTCTCGCCCGGAGCGAGATCGAACGGCGCCACGATCTGCGGATAGTCGATCGGCCGCGCGTCGAAGGGGCTGTCCTCCTTGAGGTCGAGGAGGGTCGTCACCGCCCCGTCCGCGCCGATCCGGTAGACGGCGATCTGCTGGGTGAACGCCAGATGGGTCAGGAATCTCCACTCGCCCAGATCGGCGGTCGCGTTGACGAGCCGAACGCGCAGCCAGATCTTCGCCGACGTATAGCCGAAATCCGGCGTCGCGCCCGGGAGCGGCTGCATGTCGATGGCCGAGGCGCCCGCGAAATCCTCGGCCTTCAGCCGCCAGTCGGCATCGATCCTGTATTCGAGGTGGCGGTTGACGGCGGAAATGTCGGCTGGACCGGTCAGGACCAGCGGGGCGCGGTCCGCCGCGTCGGCCGGCGTGAACGCGAGCGTCGCGGCAAGCGCCAGCGCGAGGAACAGGGCGCAACGACCGGCGGATGCCATCGACCGAAGCCTGAGGCCGTTCATTTCAAGCTCCCCCCGGAACCGTGAAAGGCTTAGACCGCTTCACGTCCCGATGGTATCGTTCTGCGGTGAGAATTCGGACGAAGGTCGATGGCTTCAGCGAAGGTGGAACATGTGCATCCGTCCGGCACGTAGCCGGCCTGGTCCATCGCCAATGTTGACATTATTATCATAGGCGAAGCCAACCCCGATACCACATGACTCGCAAGCCAGCGCGTGCAGGATTCTGCGATCCGAGATGGGGAAACAGAATATTACTTCTTTTCAATTGCTGGAAAGACTGGAATCCCTTGGCGTCAAAGAAGACGAATGTGACCTGAGGAAGAAGGTCGGCTATGGCAAGCTCACCGCCGTCTACATGCTGCAATGCCTAGAGCAATGTTCGACCAGATTGAACCAGTTCTGTTTCCCCGATGGCGAGGCGATCCGGCAGGAGAGACGCGACGGGCGATGGGGTTCCATCGTCCGAGCGGCTCGACGAACCGGGTGCCCGCCAGCGGGAAACCCTCCGGGCCGGGTCAATTCGGGCCAAATCCTTCGGTCTCCGGCTCGGCCGATGCACCACATCGACCATCGCCGAAGCCCTCGACCCTGGCCCGAATTCCCTCCGGCAGAACGATTCAATCTGGTCGAACATTGCTCTAGCCGCGCTTGGATCGCGGCAGTTGCATTTGGACTAGTATTTTCGGCTACGTCAGCTTGGTATGGTTGGCGGGAGTTAGACGCCTATCGTCTGAAGCATGTCGAGCAGCGCGATCACGTATCTACATACGATGCAGAAGAAGCCGAGCAGGGCCTGAAGGTCTGTATCGCGGAATCTGAGGCGGGGTTTATTGATGTTCTTGTTTGCCTCGCAAACCGCGCCGATGCCAACCGCAACGCAAAGCGCTCCCAATACGACTTGGAAGCCCAGCAGGACATGGCTAGGTGGGCCTTAGGGCTCTTGCTGACAAGTTTCCCTGGCCTGATCATTAGCGCCGTTGGACTTTCCGCTTTGTTCTGGTCGCTGGCGCAAACCAGAACTGCCATCAGGGACGCCAGAGAGATCGGCGAGGCGCAGGTTCGAGCTTACCTTATGCAACCGAATATTCGATTGGAAGTTCGATTGGCTCGGCCACCGGAACAGCCAAATTGCTCTTTGGCGATATGGGTTCGAATAGAAAACTCCGGTAACAGCCCCGCCGGGCGAGTGCGATACAAGATCAAAGCCTCTGTCAATTACCAAGATGGCAGGCCGCACTTTGTCTGGCGTGAGGTCAAGGGTATGGCAGAAAACGAAATTGCATCCGGTCTCGGTCGTGATCCGCCACCAATTTACGAGTTCGAAGAAGAGGTCGACTGCGCGCCCCTCGAAGCCGTTGCAGATGACGTTGCCTGTTTCCGGATTGACGGCGTTATCGAGTATGACACCGTCTTCGTCGGCTTGGGGGGCAGGACGCCCTTCGCGTTTGAAGGCCGCGCCGAAAAGCCGGTCAACAGAGATTTGACCGCCTTGCCGATCAAGTGGACAAATGTCTGCAACGAACGCAGCACCTGACGTCATCTCGGCACCGGCGAACCACTTCGATGTCCGCATGGCGCGGTCCTGTTGTTGCCGCTCCGCGAGGGTTTCACGCAGGGAGTGGCGCCCAAGATGGAGATACTTGCATCCAGTGAGGATGCACTCTGAGAGCCGGGGATCGCGACAAGCGGAGCCGCCGCTTCCCGGTCAGGCCGTGCGGCTTTCTTCCGGGGGCGATCCCGCCTTCGCCGGGGCAGCGTCGGCCAGGCGTTCCGAGACCATCTTCTCCATGTTCGCGAGCGCCAATTCGACCTCTCCCGCATCGGCCGTCGTGCCGCCTTGCGCGCTGAACATCTGCCGCAGCGAAAGCCTCAGAGCGTGCATCGGCTGGCGCAGGTCGTGCACCGTGTCCTTGACGCTCTCCTCGCGCTGGCGCGAGAGCGCGGTCGCCTCCGCGTAGCGCTGCTCCAGCATGGCGAGCCTCTGTCCAAGCGCGACATTGCGCTCGGCATGGGCCACCGTCTCTTCCCGGGCCGACTGGCGCATCTGGTTGTAGCGGTCGAAGATGGCCAGTCCCATCATCATGGCGTCGATGAGGAGCGCGAGGCGGACCGCGTCGTAGGCGGTGATCAGCGTGGGCTCGAACCCGAAGCCGTACCGGGCGGTGATCATGCCGGCGGGAATGAGCCCCGCGGACATGGCGAAGACGTAGAAGCGCACTTCGCGGAAACGCTTGCGCGCCGCGACGATGCCGGCCGTCAGGCAGCTCAGCGTGCTGACGGAGATCATCAGGACCAGCAGCCGCTTCAGCAACTGGGGGTCGGCGGCCCAGAGGACGGCGTCGGTCGCCAGCACCGCGACGACCACCGTCTGGAGGACCCGGTGCATGACCGGATGGAACCGGGCCGTCTGCAGGAAGGTGATGGCGAACAGCGCGCCGAACACCATGACGCCGGAGCCGGCCACCACCGACGCCATGGAGTTGAACCGGGGGAAGACCGGCCACAGATACTGGAACGCGGCGCCGTCGGCATGGGCGACATAGATGAAGATGGACGAGATGTACGCGGCATAGGCTGCGAAGACCCGCTGCCGCAGCGTGACGAGCGCCACGACCGCAAGCGTGATCATCACCAGCATCATGCCGTAGAAGGCGTAGCTCTTGGCCTCGCTCAGGCGTGCCTGGGCATCGAAGCTGTCCGGCGTCTCGACCGACATCGAAAGCCTGGACGACCCTTGCGAATAGTAGGCGACGACGAGCATGGCGGTTTCGCCGGGCGCGAGGTCGAAGGGCGCGACCATCTGGGGATTGTCGATCGGCCGGGCGCTGAACGGCGTGTCCTCCGTCAGGTCCAGCAGGGTCGCCACAGCGCCATCCGCGCCGATCCGGTGGATCGCGATCTGCTGGGTGAAGTTGGCGTGAACGAAGAAGCGCCAGTCCTTCTGGCCGGACGTGCCGTTGACGACGGGCAGCCTGAGCCAGATGCGCGCCGAGGTGTACCCGAAGTCCGGCACCGGCCCTGGAAGGGGCTGCATCGCAATGGCCGCGGGATCGGCGATGTCGTCTACCGTGAGTTGCCAATCGGGATCAGTCGTGTATTCAAAACGCCGGCCGAGAGCTTGAGCGTCCGCGGGTCCCGTCAGGACCAGCGGATCCTGCTCGGCGGCATGGACTGGCGCGGGGGGGAGCGTCATGAGCAGGGCGACGACCAGCAGGGCGAACCTGATCAGACAGCCGTGGCCGCTCGGATCGGGAGCCCTCCGGTGACCAAGAGGGTCCTGATCGCCGACGATCATGCGTTCGTCTCCTGGGGGCTCGCCAAGGCGCTCGCGGCCCTGGAAGACATCGAAGTCGTGAAGTCCGTCACCAACGGCATCGAAGCGATCGTCGAAATCCGCAAGACCAGGCCGGACTGCGCGATCCTCGACTACAATATGCCAGGCGCGAACGGACTGGAAGTCTTCCTGGAATCGAAGCGGTGGTCGCCCGATACGCGCTTCGTCCTGCTCACCGGATCGATCACCGCGGCGACGCTCAACAAGCTCGTCGAAGCCGGAATCCATGGCGTGTGCCTGAAGGACGGCAGCGAGAGCGAGGTCGTCGAGGTGGTCCGGCAGGTCTGCGCCGGCAGGTCCGCCCTCGGCGCCAGCGCGCGCCTGCTGATGACCTCGTCCACCGAGGACGTGCCGGTCACCGATCGCGAGCTCGCCGTCCTGCAGGCGATCGCGCGCGGTCACACCAATGCGAGCGCGGCGGAATCGCTCGGCGTCAGCCCCAAGACCGTCGACACCCATCGGACCAACCTGATGCGGAAGTTCGCCGTCAATTCGACGGCGAGCCTCCTGCTGGCCGCCGTCAGGGCGGGACTCCTGGACCCCGCCAGCATTCGCTGACCCTTTGCTGGTCATCGGCCCTCCCGCCCCACCTGCCGTTGCGGAAATTCAGGTGATCGCCTGATGGGCCGCGAAGCCGCTTTCCGCTGAACTCCACCTGTCGGACCGGTTTGGGTGGTTCGATGAAGCGCAGGATCGATCCTTGGCCATGGCCGTCGACCGCGCTCGTCTGGGAGGGCGGCATGGATTACACGGCGCTTGCGGCATACTTCGCCGCCCTGATGGCCCTGACGGCCGCCCCCGGCCCGATCGTGGCGGTTCTCGTCGCGCGTTCGCTCGGCAGTGACGCGCGGGGCGCCACCGCCTTCGCGACGGGTCTCTGCCTGGGCGACGTGCTGGCCGTCTGCGCCATCGCGATGGGCATCGGTGGTCTTGCCCAGAGCCAGCCCGAGTGGTTCGCGCTCGCGAAATATGCGGGCGTCGCCTATCTCCTGTGGATCGCGTTTCGCATCTGGAACGACACGTCCACGGTCGACGCGGCCCGACCGCGCAAGGGGGGCTGGTTCACCTCGACCGGCGCCGGCATCGCGCTCTGTCTCGGAAACCCGTCGACGGTGCTGATCTACATGCTCCTGCTGCCGACCGTGGCGCCGGCCGGGATCAACGACGCACGGCAGCTCTCCCTGGTCCTGCTGGTCACCTTCGCGGCGGTCGGCGTCGTCTTCTTCGGCGCGATCCTGCTCGCCCGCCAGTTCAGCAGGGTGATCACCTCCCCCGGATCGTCGACCCTGCTCAGCCGCGGCACCGCCACGGTGATCGCGCTGACTTCGGTCTGGATGCTGGCGGCCTGAAACCCGCGCGACGGAGCCGCGCATCCCTGAAGCCCGGTCACCGGCCGTCGAGCATCCTGGCGACCGCCTCGCCAACGAGGGCCGGAACCTTCGCCGCGTCGTCCAGATAGGCCATCTCGAGCAGGCCGTCCGAAACCGCGACGAGCAGCGAGGCGGTGACGGGCGGATCGGTGTCGCCGGCCGCCGCGAGGAGTTTCGCCAGCACGCCGTGCTGCCACGTCCGCCGCGCCTCGATTGCCCGCCGCACCGGGCTGGTTCGGTCGGGATACTCGGCCGCCGCGTTGAGGAACGGGCAGCCGCGCCAGTCGCCCACCACCACGGCTACGCTGATCCTGTCCATGACGGCGGCGATCATCTCGCGGGGCGGCCTGTCCGGCAGCGCGGCGACCGCCGCCCGCCCCAGCCGGTCCTGCTCCTCGATATAAGCGACGACGAGGTCGTCCTTCGACGGAAAGTGCTTGTAGAACGTCGCCTTCGCCACCCCGGCCTCGGCGATGATGCGGTCGATGCCGACGGCGTGGATGCCGCCCGCATAGAAGAGCCGGGTCGCGGTGTCGACGAGCCGCCGGCGCGCCGCGCTCGTTTCGGGTTCTCTCGCGGGGTCTGGGCGGCGGCGTGGCGATTTCACGGGTTGACACTAACAGACAGGTCTGTATGTTGCAACATGTAGACAGACCTGTCTGTATAGGAGATTGTGATGACCACCACCGAAACCTCCGCGATCATGCGCCGCTTCAACCAGGCGTTTCTCGAGCACGAGCCGGCGATCCTGGACGACCTGATCGCGCCGGACTGCGTCATGGAATCGATCCAGCCCGCGCCCGACGGCACGCGCTACGAGGGCTACGACGCCTGCGTGGCGTTCTGGCGGGCCATCGCCACCGACCCGGTCGCCTGGTTCGAGGTGGAGGACACGGCGGCGATGGGCGACCGCGCGATCATCCGCTGGCGTTTCAACTTCGGCGACGGCGGCTCGGTTCGCGGCGTCAATCTGATGCGCGTCCGGGATGGCCGCATCGTCGAGGCGCTGGGCTATTCGAAGTCGCCGGGCCAGTCGGCGCCCCTGCCCGAGTGAACCGCGCGGAGGCCGCGCCCCGCGCGCGCGGCCGCCCGCTTCGCACCAACGGATTGAAGGAGGAAGATCATGATCATCATCGCAGGCTACTCGCGCACCGACCGGGAAAAGCGCGACGCCGCAGTCCAGGCGTTCGCCGCCATGGTGGAGAGGGCGCGGCGGCAGGACGGCTGTCTCGACCTGTCGATCGGCGCGGACGCGCTCGATCCCGAGCGCATCAACGTCTTCGAATGCTGGCGCGACAAGCCGTCGCTCGACGCCTGGCGCAAGGTCGCCCGGGGCCCGCGGGTCGCCCTGCGCGACGCCCATGTCAGGCTCTACCGGACCGACAAGGCCGAAAAACCGTCCTGAGCCGCCTTCGCGCCGGTCTCCCCGATCGGCGCGAACCGCACGCCACGCGACCGCGCCCCGTCGGCAGGCCTCAGGTCGATCGCTTGTCCGGCGTAGGCGCCAGCGGGCGCGAACGGTCATCGAATCCCTTCAATTGGATCGATCCAGAATTGTTTGATATGGAGCGGTCATTGAATGCAAATCGTGTCGGATTCCCATGGTCAAATTGCTCGACGTCGCCCGGGCAGCGGGCGTTTCTCGCAGCACTGCCTCAAATGTCTTCGCGCATCCGGAGCGCGTAAAGGAGGAACTGCGCGAGCGAGTCCTTGCGGCGGCTGACGAGATTGGATACGGCGGCCCAAGTCCTGCCGGTCGGCTGTTGCGCCTCGGGAAAGTGAACGCCATAGGCGTTACTCCCCCGGGTGCCTACGGCACGAAAGTCGCGTTCAGCAATCCATATCTGCGCGAGTTCTTATGCGGGGTAGCAACTGTTTGCGATGAACGCGGCGCCAGTCTCACCATTATTTCGGGTATCGGCCCCGACAAGACCTCCGGAATCAAGAACTCCCTCGTCGACGGATTCATCCTGCACCAGATCGAAGATGCAGCGCTGCTGGAGACGAGACGGCGGCGACTACCCTTCGTGTTGATCGACTCCCAGGGCGATGCCAAGACGAGCTTCGTCCGTATCGACGACCGGGGCGGAGCGTATATGGCCGCAAAGCATCTGACCGATCTGGGGCATCGTCGATTTGCGATTTTCTCTGTCCTGCGACGCGATCTTGCCGAGGTGGCTGCATCGAGGGTTGAACCGGTCTTTCACGGAGTATCTGGACCCAGTCACAAACTCTTGCGGGGCTTCTCCATGGACGACGACCGACTGGCGGGCTACGCGGACGCTCTGGCGGAGGTAGGGATTTCGATCGATGACGTCCCGATAGTGGAATGCGCCGCGGATTCTGTAACAAATGCAACGAGCGGCGCCCGTGTGCTTTTCGACCGCGCGCCCGAGACCACCGCGGTACTTGCGATGACTGACGTTCAGGCACTGGCAGTGCTTGAGGAAGCCCGCCGCCGCAATGTGCTGGTGCCTGAAGAACTCTCCGTCATCGGTTTCGATGATATCGCGGAGTCGAGAACGGCGGCCCCATCACTCACGACCGTGGTCCACCCTGTCGTTGAGAAGGGCCGAACCGCCGCCAACATTCTTTTCGACGACCAAACGGCACGGCAAGTGACGCTGCCTGTACATCTGGCTGTACGCTCCTCGACCGCGGTGCCGCGCAGAACCAGGATACTTGGACCAGGATCACCCAATCGCGGCTAGAGCAATGTTCGACCGGATTGAATCGTTCTGCCGCAGGGAATCTGGTCGAACATTGCTCTAAGCCTGACATGTCGCCAGTCGAACACATCGTTTCTCTGCGTTCGATTGAAGCGCTGCGTCGACGACTTCCTGCACCCTCACGCCAACGTCAAACCCAGGTGCCGCGGGCATATCCGCCAATATCGCGTCAATGAAGGCGCGCGGTCCCGCTGACTGTTTGATGTAGGGATCAAAGAGTTGCTGGGGGTCAACGCCGCCTTCATAGAATGAAACAGGTATTTCCAGCCCGGAGAACATCCGCTCGCCTTTGCGCACCCCTCGGATGACGACACCTGCGTTAACCCCGAAATACGTATGACAAATCTCAAGCGTTCCCTCTTCGCCATGCAGGAAGGCTGAGACCCTGACGCCTTCGTCACCAAGACGACTTACCGCCGACGTGCGGATCTGCGCCCGTGCTCCGCCGACAAATTCAATCGTGAGCAGTCCGACATCGTTCACGGGCATCGGCGAGGGATGCGACGTTGTCGATTGATCGATGAATCGCGGCAGGTCGGCGCTGACGCTGCAAACGTCACCCAGGAACCATTGCGCGAAATCGATGAGGTGGGAGCCTAGGTCGCCGGCAACGCCGTTCGAGCGCCTACCATCGAAGCGCCACTTGTAGCCATCGTCGAGGGCGAACGTCGCGAGGAACTCGAACGTCGCGTGATAGCAGCGACCAAGGAAACCGTCATCGACCAGCTGCTTGACGAACCGCCAGTGCGGCTGCCATCGCCAGGTGAACAGCACCATGTGCTTGACCCGCGCACGCTCGGCCCTTTCCAGCATGTCGCGTGCCTGCGACGCCTTTCCAGCCAACGGCTTCTCGCACAGAACATGGAGACCGGCCTCGATCGCGGCGACGGTCATTTCATAGTGCAGATCGTCTGGGGCGGCGACGACGATCGCGTCGATCTCACCCGAGGCGACAAGTTCCCGGTAGTCGGCGAACACCTTGGCGCCAAGCTTCCTTGCAACCTCACCGGCCCGAGACGCATCTCGGCCACATACTCCGACAACGCGCGCTGCTGGATGGCTCAACAGGCTCGGCACATACATCAAATCGACCCACCAGCTTGTGCCGATGAGCCCAATGCGGACTGTCTTGTCCATGACTTTGCCCCGTCAAGCCGACCCAGCGTATTTCTAGTCTATCGACAAACAAGCAGTGTCAGCGCGAAGCCGCCTGCAAACAGCCATGGCAAGGAAGAAAAGCATTCGATGCCTCGGTCGTGCCCTCCTCTGGCGCCAAGACATTATTCTGAACAGTTTCCCGTTGGCCGTCCGTCGAAGCTGCATCGCGGAATAATATTTGCGGCCCGAAAGAAATCATCGTGCAATAGCCGAGAACGGCAGCACTGGTAACCGCGATTGATCGAAACGATGGCATCGGTCGCTCCATTAGTTTTGGATCGATCCAAAATACGCGGTCGGAGAGCGGAGTCAAGCAGTATTTGGATCGATCCAAAAGCATGGGGGGACGATCCTCTGGCGCTCTTCTGGAAGCTCGGCCACGAATTGCATTTTCGGTCGTTTGAAGTGGTTGCCTTCGCCCGACGGGAGACTCCCGCGCGGGTGCAGGCCGAACACGCCCAACGCTGGCGCCAGCATCACCTGATCATGACGCGGTGACCAACGGGCAGGACAGCTCCGGTCCAGCGCAAGCCAACAGTTCCAGCAAGCGTCCTGCCGATCGCGGAATGCCGGGTCGAGCACGAAGCACGATGACCCGTGACGGCGGCGGCGGAATCGAGCGGGAACTCGGCCTTGGCGACGCTGGTTCAGGGTAGTGGGAAGGGCTTGTCGCTGAGCGTGCGCAAGTACGCGATCAGGTCGACCCTCTCGGTCTCGTCCGGGAGGCCAGGCACCTCCATGGCCACGCCCGGCGTGGTGGCCATCGGCTCGAGCAGGAACGTGTTCAGATCCTCATACGTCCACACGCCTTCCCAGCCCAGCAGGACGTCGGAGTAATGTATGGTTGCCAGGGACGCCTTGTCGCGGCCGACGACATTCCACAAATTCGCTCCCGTTCGGTTGCCTCCCTGTGGATCGGCGCCGTGGCAATGGTCGCACGAGCGGACGAATGCGTTTCGGCCTTGCTCCACATCGGCGGAAGCCAGCTTCATCGAGATCGGGTCTGGAGTTGGGAGGACGACGCCGTGCGACATCAGATAGTCGGCGGCTTCGCGTTGTTTCGAACGTGTCGCCAGATGGATTGGCGTCTTGCCGTCCTCTGCCCTCGCATTCACGTCCGCGCCGGCCTCGACCAGCGCCTTCACGCAGCCAAGGCAAGCCAGATTGATGGCGAGATGAAGGGCGCGTTGGCCGCCGCCTTCGGAATCTGCATTTGCGCCCCCGTCCAGCAACAGTCTCAACAGATCGATCTTGTCTTCCCCCATGGCCGCCATCAGCGGCAGACCCAGGGCCGTCGGAGCGTTGACGTCG
This sequence comes from Rhizobiaceae bacterium, assembly GCA_050184585.1. Lineage (GTDB taxonomy): Bacteria > Pseudomonadota > Alphaproteobacteria > Rhizobiales > Rhizobiaceae > JBFXAF01. The sequence goes on from JBFXAF010000002.1 coordinate 413,119, forward strand.
GCGCCACGTTCAATCAGCAGCTTTGCTGCCTGGAGGTGACCCATGAAGACCGCGAGATAGAGCGGCGTCGCGGTTCCGTCACTCTCATTGACATCCGCGCCCGCATCGAGCGCGGCCGTGATTGCCGCGACATCGCCCGCCATGGCGGCGTCGTGGATGGCCGCGGCATGCGATACGATCGGAATGTGCAGAAGCACGAACAGGGTCGCGGAGAAGACGATGCGCATTCGACACCCCTCGCTCAAACGTGGAGGACGCGGCATGCTGCAAGAAGAAGTAGCAAAGGCTAATACGAATGCCCGGCCGTGTAAACTCAAGGGGATTATCCCCTTCGATGTGCCTTTGTAGACGCTGCTGCCGACACGTATTTCTGCTCAGGGTGGTTCGCCCGATCGGGAAAAAGATCGCGCAGCCGTCCATCTTTGACCATGACGGAGAGATACGATTGCGAGATGTGCCCGGGATGTCTGCCTGGCACGCGAGCGCTTTCACTTTGACGCCAGTTAGGCTTTGTGCGGCCAGCATGGACCAGCGTCAGCGCGCGCACGTCGAGCTTCCCCCCGCTTGAAGCGGATTGTCCGCATGACGGTGATGGTCCAGAGCCGCAACGTCCCCGGCGAACTGCACCGCCGCCTGAAGTCGCGGCGGTGGTGGCGGGCATGTCGTTGTCCGATATCTGCTGAACGAAACCCGCCGGGTTGCGGAGCGGCCGACTGTCGAGGCGTTGCGGGACGTCTGCGTAGCCGAGCCGTCACCGGGCTTTCGCTATCCCCTCGCCCGCCCGCATCCCCAGCCGCTGCCGCACGCGCGGTACATGGCCCGGCGAACTGCGCCGGATAGGGTGACCCCAGAATCCTCGGCACGGCGTCGACGTCGATCCTGGGCATGGCGGTCTCCTCTTGGGCGGACGCCGCGACGACGGCCTCGGGCCAGGTGCCCGTCCCGGCTGCGACTTTTCCGCCGCAAGGACCGTTCCTGCCTCACATGAAGAGGAGCCGTTCGATGCGTCCATCCCTGATGATATCCCTGCGGTGGCTGGCTGTCGCCGCAGCCCTGTCCGCCGCGATGCCCGCCGGGGCCGGGCCGCTTGAGATCGTGGCGCTGGGCGACAGCAACACGGCGGGCTTCCCCGTCGGCAGGCGCAATGCGTTCCCGGCCATCATGGAGGCGTCGTTGCGTGGCGCCGGCTACGACGTGAAGGTCTCGAACCGAGGGATCAGCGGCGACACGACCGGCGGCATGCTGTCGCGCCTCGACCGGGCCGTGCCGCGCGGCACGACGCTCGCCATCGTGCAGGGCGGCTACAATGACGGACGTCGCGGCGTGTCCGCGCGGGACAGGGATGCCAACATCGACGCCATCCTGAAGCGGCTTAGCGCCCGCGGCGTGAAGGTGGTGCTGTGCGGCCTGTCAGGCGCCGACTGGTCGGCCATCGCCCGCAGGCACGGGGCGCTGCTCGTTCCCCAGAGCACCTGCTACGACGCCGCGAGCCGCGGCTTCGACGGCCTGCACATGAACCGCTCCGGCCACCGCATCGTCGCGTCGCGCCTCACGCCGGTGATCCAGCGGGTGTTGGGCCGGCGCTGACGAAGTGCGGGGCTGAAAGTATCCGCCCATCACGCCTGGATGCGCCGACCGGATGAGGACCGCCCGACAGTCGGTTTGACGCACCGCGATGTCAGCGGTGGGGTGGGAAACGGACTGGCAGCTTTCGGCCTGCTTCTCCAGAAAGCCGACATCCATTCGGCGAGAAACCTCGGTGGGAGCGCGCCACAAATCTCGGCACATTGATCTAGCTGCCCTCGCGAGGACGGGACGCACCCGGCCAAGAAGGCCGGATGCAATCGGTCGCCAGCCGACGCTTAGTCGAGGCGCTTCCAGATGACTTCAACATGGCCTTCGCCGATCGTCGTCATCGGATTGGTATAGCGCCAGATGTCTCCTTCCACCGTCGAATCCCGCCGTTGCTTCTCGCCCTCCCAGTTGGGGAAGGTGCTGACCTCGACGTTGAAGGTGACTGTCTTGGCCTCTTCATCGACCTCGTATGTGCCATACAGCGCGTTCGAACCCTTACCGATGGCGGTATATTCCTCTGCAGTGCCTTGCATGCGGTTGTTGCCGGCATAGAGCGGGAGACTGGAACGGGTGATGAAGTTCACGAACCGTCCGTTCGGATCCATGATCTGGATCCCACGCGGGTTCTCGCCGAACAGCTCCACCTTCTTGTCGGGCTGGTGCACGGTCAGTGAGACGAGCGACCAAGTTCCGATGACCTGTTCCCGTAGGGTCTTGCCTTCGCCCGCATGGGCGGACTGGCAGGCTGCGATCAAAGAGATGGCCGAGGCTGCGGCCAAGGTGCTTATGCGTTCCATCGGACTATCCTCCTATCGGTTACCGAAAGCACCGTGAAGCTGCGCCGTACCTGAAGAACGCGCATGTAATCGCGCTGCAACTTCCCTCTAACGTGGCTATAATTTCATCCGAAAACCTCACGGGAGGCGCGATGACCACCCCGAAACGCTACCGGTTCGGCACGTACGTTCTCGATCTGGAACGAATGGCACTTATCGATCGCGGTGATCAGGTCGAGCTTCGGCCCAAGGCTTTCGACACGCTGCGGGTGCTGGTTGAACGCGCCGGACGGGTCGTGACGAAGGACGAACTGGTCGCCGCAGTGTGGCCGGACGTGATTGTAAATGACGACGCGCTCGCGCAGTGCGTCCGGGATGTCCGCAAAGCTCTGGGCGATCGAGAACAGCGCTTCATCGAGACCGTGCCGCGGCGGGGCTATCTGTTTACTCCCGGGATCGAGGAAGAGACAGAGAGTTCGCGTTCTCGAATCGGGGGCTCAAGTGGCGGCCATTGGCGTTGGGCCGGCACGGTAGTCCTCTCGGCGATCGTCTTGGTGATCGCCGGGCTGGCATGGACACTCCTCGCAAGAGATGGCGTTCTCGCTACCACACAGGATAGACGACCTTCCGTCGCAGTCCTGCCCTTCCGTGCCAGCACGGAGAGCGACGCAGACGCTTGGCTTGGCGAAGGAGTCGCCAACGACATTATCATGGCGCTATCGCGCTTCCGCGACATCGCCGTCATCGCCCGTAATACAAGCTTCCGGTTCGACGACGGCGATGACCTCTCAGCTATTCGCAGCGGCGTGAAGGCCGACTTCCTGCTCCAAGGCAGCCTGCGCCGGAGAGGCAACGAACTGCGCTTGGCGGTCCAACTCGTTGACCTCGAGACGGGCATCAACCGGTGGACCGAAAGGTTTGACCGCCCATGGGAGGAAGTGTTTGGCATTCAGGAGGCCATTGCAAGGGATGTCGCTGCACAGCTCGCCACGCAGACCCGCGACGCGGCGGTGGTGCGATCACAAGGGATGCCGCCTGCGGTGCTGGACGCCTACGACCTCGTCTTGCGCGGCCGCAAAGCTTATCTCAACTTCAGCCGCGAAGGCGCGTTTGAAGGCCTGGACTTGGCGCGCCGCGCGGTCGCGGTCGATCCGAACTATGCAGTCGCTTGGGAACTGCTTTCGCAGTTCCTGATCCAGTTCTTCATCCAGCCATATGATGAACGCAGGGGCGATCCGGCGGTGATTGCGGAAGCGAGGGCGGCGCTGACACAAGCAGTCCAGCTCGATCCGCAGTACTCAACTGCGCGCGCCGGGCTCGGCGCACTTATTGCTCGCGGCGGCGACTTCGATACAGGTCTCATGGAGTTGCGCGAGGCGCTTCGGCTCAATCCGAATGATGCTTCTACACTCAAGGTCTATGCGGACATCCTGTCGCGTGCCGGCCTGCACGCGGAATCCCTCGCAACGTGGAACGAAGTGGAGAGGCTCGATCCCGCCGGAACACCGCTCGACGCAGCGCTGAAGTCACGCGCGGAGTTCTTCATCGGCGATCACGACGCGGCGCTCGCCTCGGCGCGAAAGTGCACCGCGATCGCCCCGAAGCTGCAGCCGTGCCTGCTCTACCTGACGATTGCCGGGTCAGCGTCGGGGCAAGCGGCAGAGGCGAAAGCCGCGGCACAGCGCCTTCTGGAACTAAATCCCAACATCTCGATCGCGCGTCACTTCTCGATCATTCCATTCCGCGATCCTAGCGACGTAGAGAAGATGGCGGTTCACCTGCGCGCCGCGGGCCTGCCTGAGTAGTCCGCACCAGCGACCCTAGAGACAGGCGAGCGGATGGGATTCGAACGATCGGCCTTCCTGTGAGCTAGAGCTCCTGTGGCAATGCATAGTGAGAGTGCGGGTGAGCAGTGGCCTTGTATTCGATCACATCTGCGGACTGTGGTAGTTCCGGCTAGATTGGACCATCCAGTTCGTCTGACGGGCCGAATGACTTCTTTCAGGAACTCATGCTCAAGGCGCGAACGTCCGGAATGGCGTCGAAAACTGTCATCGAAGATGTGCCGTCGGCGAGAGTCGGGCCGGTTGTTGCGACCCTGTCGCTATCGTATTCCGCTGCCGCGATTTCCTTGAAATGCGATTTGTGTTCGATCATCATCCTCTCATGCCGGTGACGATCCAGATCCGCAACGTCCCCAGCGAGCTGCATCGCACGCTCAAATCGCGCGCCGCGTTGGCGGGCATGTCGCTGTCCGATTATCTGCTGAATGAAATCCGCCAGGTGGCGGAGAAGCCGACGCTCGAAGAGATTCGCGAGCGGCTGCGCAGCCGCTCCCCGGTGGAGCTTGACATGTCGCCGGCCGAGGCAGTTCGCATCGAGCGCGATCGGACGTGATCGTCTTACGCCGGCCGCTTCGGCGACGATCCGGGTTCCTTTCGCCGCACCCGGCCGGTCCCATTTTCGCCCGCTTTCTGGTAAGGGTCGGCGCTGCGTCATCGCGAAGGGATTTCATGACGGCGAACATGCGCATCGCACCCGCGATCGTTCTCGCGGCTGCCTGCTTGGCCGCCGGCCCGGCGGCGGCGCATCCTCACGTCTTCGCCGAGGCGCGCCTCGACGTCATGCTCACCCCCGACCGGGACGGCGTCAGGTCGCTGCGCCACCTCTGGCGTTTCGACGATCTGTTCTCGTCCACCGTCCTGGTCGAGTTCGACGCCAATTCCGACCTGAAGCTCGACGATGCGGAGCTCAGGGAGATCGCCAGCACCGTCTATCAGTCGCTCGCCGAGTACGACTATTTCCAGCTCGTCACCCGCGACGGCGCGGACGTCGCCATGAAGCCGCCGGCCGAACTCATCGCCAATTTCGAGGACAACCAGCTGATCATCCTCTTCGAGTCCGAGCTGGCGGAGCCGCTGCCGCTCGGGGGCAGGCTCGATTTCGGCGTCTACGACCCGACCTTCTACACCGCGATCGACTTCGTCGAAGACGACAACATGACGGTCGCCGACATGCCGGCCACCTGCACGCGCACCGTGGTCCGCCCCGATCCCGACGAGGCGATCGCTGAGAACCAGGCGACGCTGACCGAGGATTTCTTCAACCAGCCGGGTGGCAACGATCTGTCGAAGATCTTCGCCACGCGGCTCGAACTCGTCTGCGCCGCGCAGGGATGATGCCATGAGCAGGACGACCGTCCGCGTCACCTTCGCGATCATCGCCCTGGTCTATGTGGCGACCCATTTCCTCGGCCACGCCCACGCCCAGTCCTCGCTGGGCATCGGCGCCAACGAGGCGACCGTGCCGTCGACCGGCCTCTTCGCCGGCTGGCTGAACTGGATCAACGTCCAGCAGCAGGGTTTCTACCGCTCGCTGACCGAGGCGCTGAAGTCGATACGCGAGGGCGGCGGCGGCGTCTGGGTGCTGGTCGGCCTGTCCTTCGCCTATGGCGTCTTCCACGCCGCCGGCCCCGGCCACGGCAAGGCGGTCATCTCCTCCTACATGCTGGCCAACGAGGTCGCGCTGAGGCGCGGCGTCATGCTCTCCTTCGTCTCCGCCTTCCTGCAGGCCGTGTCGGCGATCGTCGTCATCGGCCTCGCCTTCCTCGTGCTGCGCGGCACCGCCGTCTCCATGACCGACGCGACCTGGTTCCTCGAAGTCTCGAGCTACGTTCTGATCACGCTCTTCGGCGCCTGGCTGCTCTGGCAGAAGCTCGCGCCCCGCCTTCGCCGCGTCACCGGCAACGCGCCGGCCCACAGCCTGTCCGCCGCCCACGCCCATCACACCCACGCTCATCACGACCATCATGGTCACGACCACCGCGGGCACGGCCATCATCACGATCATGGGCATCACCACGGTCACGCCGCCGGCGAGGTCTGCGACACCTGCGGCCATTCACATGCGCCCGACCCGCGTGCGCTGTCGGGCGACCGCTTCGACTGGCGCACCGCCTGGACCGCCGTCGCCGCCGTCGGCATCCGCCCCTGCTCCGGTGCGCTGATCGTCCTCACCTTCGCCTTCCTCAACGGAATCTGGTTCGGCGGGCTGCTCTCGGTCTTCGCCATGGCGCTCGGCACGGCGATCACCGTCTCCCTGCTCGCCACCATCGCCGTCACCGCGAAGAACTGGGCCGTCACTTTTGCAGGAGACGGCCGCGCCGGCAACCGGGTGCACGCCGTCATCGAGATCGGCGGCGCGGCGCTCGTCATGCTGCTCGGCCTGACGCTGCTCGGCGCCAGCCTCGCCGCCTGAATCCATTTCGCCTGAAAATGCCGTCGCCTTGAGCCGCTTTCGCGCGAAAAGCGCGCAATCCGAGCCTGCCGGGAGGCCTGTGAACAAATTCCGGCCTGCACGACAAGCCGGACAAGGCTAAGACGCTGATCTTCCTCACGAACCGGGAATGAAACTCCGGCCGAGGCGAAAAATCTATCCACCCCCTCGGATCGTCAGTGTGAGGGAAACACCCGGCCCAGTTCGTCCTCGACATGCGCCATGACGATCTCGTCGAAGTTCTTTTCGGCAACGAAACCAAGATCTTGCGCCCGGCGTGCGTCGAAACGCGTCGGCCAGTTCTTGACGATCGCCCACACCGTCTCGTCCGGTTCCTCGCGGATCAGCCTCACCGCGCGCTCGCCCGCGATCCGCCTCAGCGCATCGATCTGCTCGCCGACCGTCACTCCAACCCCCGGCATGGAGATGTTCCTGCGCGGCCCGATCTTTTCCCCGTCGATCGCCGCGGCGTGCAGCAGGAAGTCCACCGCCGCGCGTGGACTTGCATGGGTGTGCACGACCGAGCGCGGCACCGGCAGGATCGCCTCCTTCCCCGCCAGCGGCTCGCGGATGATGCCCGAGAAGAAGCCTGAGGCCGCCTTGTTCGGTCTTCCGGGCCTGACACAGATGGTGGGCAGACGGATGCCGACGCCGTCGAAGAAGCCGCGCCGCGTGTAGTCCGCCAGGAGCGCTTCCCCCATCAGCTTCTGCGTGCCGTAGGACGTCAGCGGCGTCGGGTGGAAATCGTCCGGGATCACCTCCGGAAACGGCGCGCCGAACACCGCGATCGACGATGTGAACACCACGCGAGGCCGGTTTTCCGCCATTCTGAGGGCGTCGAACAGCGCCCGCGTGCCGTCGAGGTTGACCCGGTAGCCCAGATCGAAGTTGGCCTCCGCCTCGCCCGACACGACACCCGCGAGGTGGAAGACGAGGTCCGGCTTCGAAGCGGCCAGGGCCTCGGCCGCGCCTGCCTGCGCCAGGTCTCCGGTCGCGGTGGTGATCGTTATCCCGTCCACCTTCGGCGGCGAAGGCGCGACGATGTCGTGGAGGTCGATCGCCGCGATCTGCCGGCCGTCCACCGAACGCGCGCCGACCAGCCGCTCGACCAGCTTCCTGCCGATCATGCCCGCCGCGCCTGTCAGGAGAACGCGCATCGTTCAGCCCCCACTGCTGCGGCCGCGCAGCCAGAACACCAGGAAGAAGGCCGCGACGAAGGCGACCGCGATGAAACCGGCGGCAACGGGCGAGAAATTTCCTACTGTGATCATGATGTTAGGCATGAAGAACGCGACCAGGCCGAAGCTGGCCAGGATGATCGCCGCCGCGATCGCCGCGTTGCGGTTGCCCTTGTCCATCAGAGCGCGAAGCCGCCGTCCACCGACATCACCGCCCCCGTGGTGAAGGCCGCTTCGTCGCTCGCCAGATAGACCACGATCGGTGCGATTTCCGTTGCGTCGGCGACCCGGCCCATCGGCTGGCGGGCGACGAACATGTCCATCGCCTTGTCTTTGCTGCCCCATTCCTTGCCGAGCGTCTCGACGCGGTCTTCCCAGGACGGAGACCGGAAGGTGCCGGGCGCGACCGCGTTGCAGCGGATGCCGTCGCGGATGAAGTCGGCGGCGACGGATTTCGTGAGCCCGATCACCGCCGCCTTGGTGGTGCCGTAGACATAGCGGTTCGGTATGCCGCGGATCGAGGAGGCGCCCGACGCGATGTTGACAATGGACGACGTGCCGCCGCTGTGCTTGGCCCGGTCGATCATTCCGGGCAGGAACGCGCGGACCATGCGGTGCATGGATTTCACGTTGAGATCGAAGGAGAAGTCCCAGTCCTTCTCGCTGGTGGTGAGCGCAGTGCCGTTGTGCACGAAGCCGGCGACGTTGACGAGAATGTCGACGGCCCCGACCTTGGCGGCGTAGCCATCGACGGCGCGCGTGGAGGTGACGTCCAGCTTCGCCTTCTTCACCCGCGCCAGCCCGTCGAGCTTCGCCCGGTCGATGTCGGATGCATGGACGGTCGCGCCCTCCTTCACGAAGAGTTCGGCGATGGCACGGCCTATGCCCTGCCCGGCTGCCGTGACGACCGCGATCTTTCCCTTCAGCCTGCCTGCCACGCTCTTCCTCCGCTCAATGCATCCGCGAGCGCGGGATATCCGCGCACTGTCCGTATTCCGGTTCGACCGTCGCGTGCTCGATCCCGTGCCGGTCGGCAAGCCTTGCCTTGATCGCAACCACGGCGAGTTGCGCGTCCGCGCCGTCCGACAGGCAGGCATGCAGCGTCGCCATGTTGCGGCTGCCGTCGAGCGACCAGACGTGCATGTGATGGATTTCCCGCACGCCGGCGACCGAGGCCTGGATATCCCTGGCGATCAGGTCGCGGTCGAGCGCTGCCGGCGCGCCCTCGAGCAGCAGATGGCCTGACTCGGCGACCAGCTTCCAGGCGCTGCGGAACAGGATGACCGCGACGATCGCGGACAGTATCGGGTCGATCGGCAGCCAGCCGGTGACGAGGATCACGCCCGCCGCGACGATCGCCGCCATCGAGCCGAGCAGGTCGCCGGCGACGTGCAGAATCGCGCCCCGCATGTTGAGGCTTTCGCGGTCGCCGCCGTGCAGCACCAAGAAGGCCGCGATGTTGACGCAGAGCCCGATCACCGCCACGACGAGCATGGGGCCGCCGAGGATCGGCGAAGGCGTGGCCAGCCGTTCCCATGCCTCCCACACGATCCACGCGCCGATGAGAAAGATCGTCAGCCCGTTGGTGTAGGCGACCAGGACCTTGATCCGGTCGAAGCCGTAGGTGAGCCGCGGCGTCGCCGCTCGTTCGGCGAGCCTGAAGGCGTACCATGCGAGCACCAGCGAAACCGAATCGGTCAGCATGTGACCGGCGTCGGCGATCAGCGCCAGCGAGCCTGTGACGAAGCCGCCGATCGCCTCGGCCACCATGAAACCGGCCGTGAGCACCGCCGCGATCAGGACACGCGTCTTGTCCGACGATCCGTGGACATGACCGCCGGGTCCGTGACTGTGCCCATGGTCGTGGCTGTGGTGGCCGTGGTCAGAATGTCCGTGAGCGTGGCCCATGAGGACCCTCTTGGAAACAGAATAACATTACGCGCCAGTCACTTACGGAAATCCTCCAGGCGGCGCTTCTGGCTGCCGTCTCTATCAAAGTTGGACGGGTCGAGCCACCCTTCGAACGCGGCTTTCAGCAAGGGCCACTCACCGTCGATCGCCGAATACCAGGCCGTGTCGCGGTTCTCGCCCTTGATCACCATGTGCTGGCGGAAAATGCCCTCGAAGGAGAGCCCGAACCGGTCCGCCGCCCGCTTCGACGGTTCGTTGCGGTTGTTGCACTTCCATTCGTAGCGCCGGTAGCCGAGTTCCTCGAAGGCGTACGCCATGAAAAGGTACATCGCCTCCGTCGCCGCCGGTTTGCGGGCGACGATCGGCGACCAGTAGATGTGGCCGATCTCGATGGCGCCGTTCGCCGGATCGATCCTCAGATAGGTCTGGCGTCCGGCGACCTTGCCCGAAGCCTTGTCGATGACCGCGAAATAGAGCGGATCTTCGCTCTTCTCCGCCCTGTCGAGCCAGGGCTGGAATGCCGTCCGGTCCTCCGGCGGAAACTCGCCCAGATAGCGGAAGCGCCCGTCCGCGTCGGCCACCCGCGAGGCCTCGAACAGCCCGTCGCCGTGCTTCGCCGCGTCCAGCGGCTCCAGCCGGACATAGCGGCCTTCCAGCGGAACCCGGGAAGGACGCGGGCGCGGAGTCCAGTCGGAAAGGTCGGTCATGACGGGCTCATTCTTGAAAGTTGCAGCATAGCAATATATGCTTCCATGCAAAGGGAATTGGGCCAATGGCGATTACCATTCGGAACAGCAAAATCGAGTCGATGATCCGCGATATCGGGCGCCATACGGGCGAGGGACCGAGCGCGGTCATCGCGCGAGCTGTGGAGGGCTTGAGCGGCAAGACCTTCTCCGACATCGAGTCGCGCGAAAAGCTCTCGCGGCTGATGAAGGGCGTACCACCCCGCGATCCCGGCCTGACGTGGAAGCGCCTCCGCGACGAGATGGACAGCATCTTCTAGAGCGAAGTCGGCCGTGCAGCCTGCGACCAACGCCTGCGTCATCGACACGTCCGCCGTCGTCGCGATACGGTTCCGGGAACCCGAGGCCGAGACCTTCGCGGTGAGGCTGGGTGCTTCTCCCTATAGAATCCTGCCGCCGTCCTGCATTGTGGAGTTCTGCATGCTTCAGAAGATCGGCAGGGATCTCGGCGAGTGGGTCGCCAACTTCCTCGACGAGTACGAGGTGACCGTCCTGCCGATGAGCCCCGAGATCGCCTGGATCGCGGCGGGAGCAGCAACACGTTTCGGCCGAGGTTCCGGCCATCCGGCCAAGCTCAATTTCGGCGATTGCATGTCTTATGCCTTCGCGCGACACCTCGGCGCGCCCCTGCTCTTCAAGGGCGACGACTTCATCCACACGGACATCGTACCGGCACTGGAAACTGGATCATGACCCTCCACACCGTCCCCGCCTTCGACCGTCTCGGCGAGGAGAACGCCTTCGCCGTGCTCGCCCGCGCCACCGCGCTGGCCGCGCAGGGCCGCGACATTATCAACCTCGGCATCGGCCAGCCCGACTTCAAGACGCCGGGACACATCGTGGAAGCGGCAATCAAGGCGCTGCGCGACGGCCATCACGGCTACACGCCCGCGACCGGCCTGCTCGCCACCCGCGAGGCGGTGGTCCGCCGCACTCTGACGACGACCGGCGTCGAGGTCTCGCCCGAGAGCGTGATGATCCTGCCCGGCGGCAAGCCGACCATGTATGCCGCGATCGTCATGTTCGGGGAGCCGGGCGCGGAGATCCTCTATCCGGACCCCGGCTTTCCGATCTATCGATCGATGATCGAGTTCACCGGCGCGAAGCCCGTGCCGGTGCCGGTCCGCGAGGAGAACGGCTTCGCCTTCTCGGCCGAGGAGACGCTGGCCCTGATCACGCCGAAGACGCGGCTGCTCATCCTCAACTCGCCGGCCAACCCGACCGGCGGCGTGACGCCGAAGGCCGAGATCGACAAGCTGGTTAGGGGGCTCGCCGCGCACCCCGAAGTGGCGATCATGTCGGACGAGATCTACGACGTCATGACCTATGACGGCGAGGAGCACTGCTCGCTTCTGACCTTTCCCGAAATCCGCGACCGGCTGATCGTGCTCAACGGCTGGTCGAAGACCTGGGCCATGACCGGATGGCGCATGGGCTGGTCGATCTGGCCGAACGGCGACAAGGGCGGCAACCTCTACGACAAGGTGCGCAAGCTGGCGGTCAACTGCTGGTCCTGCGTCAACGCGCCGTCGCAATTCGCCGGCATCGCCGCGATCGACGGACCGCAGGACGAGGTGGATGCGATGATGCGCGCCTTCGACCGGCGGCGGAAGGTCGTGGTGGAAGGGTTGAACACATTGCCCGGCGTTTCCTGCGCGACCCCCAAGGGCGCCTTCTACGCCTTTCCGAATGTCGGGAAGACCGGCTGGAAGGCCAAGGCGCTGGCCTCGAAGCTGCTCGACGAGGCCGGCGTGGCGCTGATCGGCGGGCCGGATTTCGGCATCCTCGGCGAGGGCTACATTCGCCTGTCCTACGCCAATTCCGAGGAGAACATCCTGCGCGCGCTGGAGCGCATGCAACGCTTCCTCGAGGCCGGCGAAAACCGGGGAGCGGCCTCATGACCGACATCAGGACCGCCCTCGCAGCCCTCCACTTCGGCCTCACGGCGCTGGCCATGGGTCCGGCCTCGGCCGACGAGCCGATGAAGCCCTGCGGCGGCATCGCCGGTCTCGCCTGCCCGGCGGACCAGTATTGCGATTTTCCTGCCGACGCGCAGTGCGGCGCGGCCGACCGCACAGGCTCCTGCATGCCGAGACCCGAGTTCTGCACGCGCGAATACGCGCCGGTCTGCGGCTGCGACGGCAAGACCTACGGCAACGACTGCGAGCGCCGCTCGGCGGGGGTGTCGAAGGTGTCGGACGGGGAGTGCTGAGGGGCAGACGCCTCCTCCACCGCCTTCGGCGGTCCCCCTCCACCGCTCTGCAGGGGAGGATTTGACGTAGCGGCCGTCCGCGACATTGATCCTCCCCCGTTTACGGGGGAGGGGGACCACGCGAAGCGTGGTGGAGGGGGCGGCGGCCAATGGATCACAACCCCTTCTCGAAGAAATGATCGGCGTAGGGGTTGTCGTTGTACCGCCCGATCTCGCGGTAGCCGAGCTTGCGGTAGAGTGCGTGAGCCTCGGTGAGCGCGCGGTTGGTGTCGAGCTTCACGGTCGAGAACCCCGCCTCCCGCGCGATCGTCTCCAGCCGCTCCATGATGCGGCTCGCCACGCCGAGGCCTCGCGCCGACGAAGCCACCCAGACCCTCTTCACTTCGCCCTCCCCGCCGCCGAGCCGCTTCAGCGCGCCGCAGCCGATCGGGTCGCCCGCGAGCCGCGCCACCACGAACCAGCCCGCGGGCGGTGTGACGTCGGTCGCGTCGAGGCTGTTTCCCTGGCTAGGATCGAAACCCTTCTCGAACCGCATCGCGAGCTCGGCCTGATACTGCGACAGGCACGCAACGGCATCGACGCTGTCCGCGGCCTCGAGATCGACCGTGACGGAACCTGCCTTCATGAGCCGCTCCACTTCGGCCATGGCGTCGCCGAGCCGGCGGCGCTGGGTTTCGGAGAGGCCAGACAGGATCGATGCCGCCAGATCGTCTGACAGGCGATCGTAGGCCTTCCACTCCTTCCGGCCCTTCGCGGTCAGGCGGAGCCATTTGGATCGGCGGTCTTCCCTGCGCGCGCCGACTTCGACGAGGTCCTGCCGTTCGAGCGAACGCAGAAGCCGGCTCATATAGCCGGAATCGACACCGAGCCGCCGGCGCAACGCAAGCACGTCCGCCCCACCGGTGGGTCCGATCTCGAAGATGAGCCGGGCCTCGCCGAGCGGCCGGCCGCGCGCGAGGTAGGTCTCGTCCAGCGCGCCGATGCGCTGGCTGACGGTGCGGTTGAAACTGCGGATGGTCGCGACGAGGTTGGCTTGCATTGTCTGACTTTAGTCAGACAATGCGTCCCCAGCAAGCGGGCGTTCTCATCCCCGACCGACGAACGGCATCTTGGTCGCCATCACCGTCATGAACAGCACGTTGGCGTCGAGCGGCAGGCTCGCCATGTGCGAGACCGCGTCGGCCACGCGCTCGACGTCCATCACGGCTTCCGCGGCGATCTCGCCATTGGCCTGCGGCACGCCGACGGTCATCGGCGCGGCCATCTCGGTCAGCGCGTTGCCGATATCGATCTGGCCGCAGGCGATGTCGAAGGGGCGACCGTCGAGCGCCAGCGTCTTCGTCAGCCCGGTGATGGCGTGCTTCGTGGTCGTGTAGGGCACCGAGCCGGGGCGCGGCGCATACGCCGAGATCGAGCCGTTGTTGATGATGCGCCCGCCCATCGGCGACTGGTTGCGCATCGCCCTGAAGGCCGCGCGGGCGCAGAGGAACGAACCCGTCAGGTTGACCGCCACCACGTCGTTCCAGACGTCCACCGGTATCTCGTCGATGAGGGTCGAGCGGTAGCCCATGCCGGCATTGTTGAAGAGCAGGTCGACGCGGCCGAAAGCCTCGCCGACGGTCTCGAACAGGTCGTCCACCTCATCGGCCTTCGACACGTCGCAGGCGACGGCGAGCGCCTTCGCGCCGTGCGTGGACGAAGACGACGCGACGGCCTCGTCGAGCAGCTTGCGCCGACGCCCGACGAACACGGTGTTCCAGCCATTGGCGAGAAGCTTCGCCGCCACCGCCTTGCCGATGCCGGTTCCCGCGCCCGTCACGATCGCCACGCCAGCCATCGCCGTCTCCTGAGTTCAACTCGCGGAGGCTGGCATCGCAAATGGGGGAGGATGTGGCAAGGCCACGCGGAAAGGGCGGCCATTCGCGACCGCCCTGCTTCGAACCGCGCTTGGGAGGAGGAAAAGCCGATCCGATGACCGAATCATGCGCTCCGATCGTTAACGGTTCGTTAACGCGCGGCGCAGCCGATTTGCGTCGAATTGAGGCATCTGGCAGGTTGACAGCGTCAAGATCCCTCAGGAGCCGCAAGCATGCCGACAGCCTCGCGCCGCTACCACCACGGTGATCTGCGCGCCGCCCTGCTGTCGGCCGGCGAGGCCGAGCTTGCCGCCAGGGGCGTCGAGGGCTTCACGCTCAGAGGCGTGGCGAAGCGCGCCGGTGTCTCTCACGCCGCGCCCGCGCATCACTTCCGCGACACCGCCGCGCTGCTGACCGCGCTGGCGACGCAGGCGGCCCGGGAACTGACGGCCAGCATGCTCGAGCGCCAGGGGACCGCCGCGCGGGACCCGCGATCCCAACTCGTCGCCGCCGGACTTGGCTACGTCGACTTCGCACTCGCAAAGCCGGCGCTGTTCAAGCTGCTGTTCGGTTCGGAACGCCCCGACGCGGGGGACCCCGAAATGGTTCACCACGCGACGGCATCCTTCGACGTGCTCCTCACCGCGGTAGGCGCGGTGAGGCAGGCCGGCCCACACGGCCTCGACGATGACAGCCTGGACGTGGCGGCTGCCTGGTCGATCGTCCATGGCGTCGCGACGCTGCTGCTGGCTGGCCGCCTGAAATTCCTCGGTCCCCGGCTCGAAGCGGATCGCGAGGGCACGCTCCGCCGCATGATCGAGCGCGCGGTTCCCTGACCGGCTACCAGACGGACTTGGTCCCGCCCACCTCCGGTACGGAGGATGCTGGCTGCTTGACCTCCGCGACCGTCGCCTCGACATGGTCGACCAGGGCATCCGGAAGCTGGAGACGCCCGGCCAGCAGGTCCAGATAACCGCGTTCGGCGCGTGTCTCGGGATCGATCGCAAGCCTCGAGGCCGTGTAGAGCTCGACGCGTTGCGCTTCGGTCCTGGCCGACCCGACGAGCTTGTCGAGATCGACGGGACGTTCCAGCTCGCTCATCAGGAAACGCTCGGCTTCCTCGCCGATGCCAGACAGAGCGAGCCGGTCGGCGATCTTGGCGCGTTCGGCGTCGTCGATATGACCATCCGCACGCGCTGCCGCGATCATCGCGCGCACCAGCGACAGGGCGAACTCGCTCTCGCCCTGCGGAGCCTCGGCGGGGTCGAAGCCGGTATCGGCCGGCGGCGGCAGGAGCTCGGGCTCCCTCCCGGCGGGCTGCGCTTCGCCCGGCGTCCCGCCGTTCTTGTAGTTCTGGTAGGCCTTGTAGGCGAGGCCGCCGACCGCCGCGAGACCGCCGAGCTTGAGCGCCGTCCCGGTCACCCTCCGGCCAGTCCCGGTGCCGAGCAGCACCGCCACCAGGGCGCCGGCCGCAAGCGGATTGTCCTTGGCCAGTTGCTGCGCCTGCGCGGCCTTGTCGCGCACGGTCGAGCCCGTGCCGGGTATGGTGGAGCCGAGCAGGTCGTCGAGCAGCTTCTTGGGATCGAACATGCGGACCTCCTTGTTTCGCCGAAAGCAGGTAGGCAGCCAACCGCTACAATACAACGACAGACGCTGACATTCAGCCGCCGATATGCCGCCGTCCCGTTGCGGCGGCGAGTGCGACCTGCCGATGGCGTTCGGCGTAGCGGGCGCGGTCCGCCTCGCTGCGGCTCGAGTGACAGCGCGGGCAGGACTGGCCCTCGATATAAAGGGGGTCCGCCCGGTCGGCGACGGTGAGCGGTCTCCTGCAAGCGCGGCAGAGCATGGCGCTGCCTTGCTTCAGCCCGTGACCGACGGCGACGCGCTCGTCGAAGACGAAGCATTCCCCCTGCCAGGGACTCGCATCCGCCGGCGCCTCCTCCAGATAGCGGAGGATCCCGCCCCTCAAATGGAACACCTGCTCCACGCCGAGCGACCGCAGGTAGGCGGTGGCCTTCTCGCAGCGAATTCCTCCAGTGCAGAACATGGCCACCTTGCGCCCGTCGAACCGCTCGCGATTGGCATCCGCCCACGCCGGGAAGGAACGGAAGCTGTCGGTGCCGGGGTCGATGGCGCCCTTGAAGCTGCCGAGCGCGACTTCGTAGCGATTGCGCGTGTCGACCACCACCGTGTCGGGATCGACGATGAGTGCGTCCCAGTCGGCCGGGTCGACATAGGACCCCGCATGCCGGATCGGGTCGATGCCCGCGACGCCCATGGTCACGATCTCCGGCTTGAGCCTGACCTTCAGGCGGTGGAACGGCTGGGTCGACGTCGTGCTCAGCTTCACGTCGAGGGGCTCGAAACCGGGCAGCGCGCGCAGCGTCGCGACCAGGTCGCCAATGGCTTCAGCTTCGCCCGCGACGGTGCCGTTGATGCCCTCCGGGGCGAGGATCAGGGTGCCCTTGACTCCCCGCGCCTTGCAAAAGGCGGCGAGCGACCGTTTCAGGACCGCCGGATCTGCGACGGGCGAGAAACGATACAGCGCGGCGACCCGGAACATCTCCTGCGAATTGCTCATTGGCGCGAGGTAGACCCGCCGGGGCCTGCGCGCAAGGCGGTGCGTGGACAGCCCGCCGACCCTCTGTTAATCCGGCCGCCGATCCTCGAAGGAATTCCGGCCATGACCTCCGCGACCGACCGGCTGCTCGCTCTTCTCGATGGCCAGCCGGTGATTCCGGTGCTGAGGATCGACCGGCTCGCCGACGCGGTGCCCTTGGCCCGCTCGCTGGCCAGGGGCGGACTGAACGTCATCGAAATCACGTTGCGGACGGCCGTCGCGCTCGACGCCATCCGGGCCGTCGTTTCCGAAGTGCCGGAAGCGGTCGTCGGCGCCGGAACGATCCTCACCGGAAAGCAGTTCGACGAAGCGGCCGCCGCCGGATCGCGTTTCATCGTCAGCCCGGGGGCAAGCGATGACGTCTATCGCTCCGCGCGTGGCTCCGACATACCGCTGCTGCCCGGCGCGATCACCCCTTCGGAGATCATGCGCGCCGCCGACGAAGGGCTGGACTTCCTGAAGTTCTTCCCGGCGGAGCAGGCAGGTGGGGCAGCCTTCCTGAAAGCCCTCGCCTCGCCCTTTGCCGGCATCAGCTTCTGCCCGACCGGCGGCGTCACGCGCGCCTCGGCCAAGGACTACCTGTCTCTGCCCAACGTGCTTTGCGTCGGCGGCTCCTGGGTGGCGCCGGACGTCGAGGTCAAGGAAGGCCAATGGGGGCGGATCGAAACCCTGGCGCGGGAAGCGACCCTGCTTCGGAAATGACCGCGATGGCCGGCGTCAACCGCCGGCCTCGGTCGCTCAGTTGAACCGTGCGACCGACAGGAATGTGACGGCCTTGCCGGTGAACCGGTTGGCCTCGTTCTGCCCGCTCTCGGCCCGGAAACCGGCCGTATAGACTTCGCGTGGCGCGGTCCGAACCAGATTGTAGGCGTAGGAAGGCGCCCGGGTCGCCTTCAGGTTCTTCTCGATGTAGTCGGTCTCCAGCGCCCAGCGCGCCGCATCCGGCTGTGCGGTGCGCACCACCGGCCTGGGCTCAGGCTTGATGTCGCGTGCGCTCGCTCGCGCCGACTTGGTCGTCGTCCGCACGGCGGTCGCGGCGCCAGCGGCGAGAGCGCCCTTCGGCGTATCGATGCTTGCAACCCGCGCCGCCTTGGGCGCTCCGACGATCTCACCCGGTGCGGCGGGGAACGGACCGTTCTCGGGAAGCTCGGGATAGCCGCTGTCGCCGGCCATGGGCAGCGACGCGACCACCAGTTCTCCCAGCGCATCCGTCGAACGCGCCGCCGGGACGCCGATTGCCGATGCACGCGCGGGCTTTTCCGCTGCGGCAAGCGCGAGCAAAGCCGTCTCGGTCACCTCGTCGGCGACCACCGGTTGGTCGCTCGGGCGCCATGTCGGGACCGGAATTCCCATCGCGACCTCGGTCGACGCCTCGGCCACGGCAGGATCGGTGTCCCCGAGATCGACCAAGGGTGCGGTCGTGCCCGTCGCGAGATCGACCAGCGGTCCACCGCCCACGTCGGCCTTCGGCCGCGGCGCGAAACCCGGCAGAGGGACGTTGCGCGCGGGCAGCGCGGCTATGATGGTGGCGGGATCGGATTTTTCGGGCTTCGCCTGAACCGGCTCGCCGACGTCGGCCGGGTTCGCCAGTTCGGGAGGCAGGATGCGGATCGCACCGGTGGTGGTCGACGCCTTGGCCTCGGGGGCTGCGCGGGCCGGCGCTTCGGCGGCCTCGGCGAAAGCCGCGCCGCTGTTCTCCTCTTCCTCGTCCGCGCCGCCGCCAAACAGGGAGGCGAGCAGGCCGCGACCGTTGGATCCGGAGCCGCCGGCCGCCTTTGCCAGTTCGATCCCGGCCTTGCCGGATTTCTGCCGCGACTGGTAGGACGCCAGCGCCTGATCGAAGCCCGGCAGAGGCTTGCCGTCGCTCGGAACGTGCAGCGTCTTGCCGCTGGGGAATACCGCGACCAGTTCGCTGCGGCTCATGCGCGGCCAGTGGCGCACATTGCCGACGTCGAAGTGGACGAAGGGCGAGCCCGAGCGGGGATAATAGCCGACGCCACCGCCCTGCAGCCTCAGGCCGGCGTCGCGCAGCGTCTTCAGCTTCACGCCGGGAATGTAGAAATCCATGGCCTTGCCGAGCATGTGCTGGCTCTTCTTCGCCACGCCCTTGGAACGGCTTCGCAGCATTCCGTTGGTGGCCGGAGAGCGATAGGCGGAGACGACGTGGATATAGTCGCGGGACCCGGTGGAGCGGTATGCCTCCCAGACGAGATCGAGCAGCCGGGGGTCCATCTTGGTCGGTTCGTTGCGGCGCCAATCGCGGAGGAACCGGTTGATCTTCTTCAGGCCGTCGGCATCGTAGCGCCCGTTGCGCTTGTAGGTGATCTCGGCCTTTTCCTTCGTGTGGATGAAGAAGAGCTTGAGCGTGCGGGTCTCGGCCGAAGCCTTTGACGGCGCCAAGAAAGTCGCGCACACGGCCAGCAGCAGAAATGCCAGCCAATTGGTCCGGACGGAGGAGATCAGGTTCCGTCCGCGATGCTGCTCTGGGTACTGTACCAAATCAGAAGGCCTTGCCGGCTGTCGTTTCGTCCCCGGATGCGTCACCCGGTCCCCTAGCGCCCGAGTGTCGATCCTAATGGTTAATCATCGCTTATTGAAGCCGAAATGCGGTAACACCGTGGCGGCTTCCTGTCGAAAATCGCGCCTTGGTAAACACGGTAAACCAGAGGTTTAGCCGGCGCAGGCGCGCGCGGCGCCCGACAGGGCGGTCATGGCGACGCTTACTGGCGCCGGGTGTCGGGATCGAGTCCGAATTCCTTGAGCTTGCGATAGAGGGTCGAGCGTCCGATGCCGAGTCGCCGCGCGACTTCGCTCATCTGGCCCCCATATCTGCCGAGCGCGAACTCGACCATGTCGCGTTCGACATCGACCAGGGGCCTGACGTTGCCGCGATCGTCGAGCGCCCTCACCGCATCCGGGGGTTGCACGGGCTCCGTTCGGGCGACATCCGGACGCTCCGAAACGGGCGCCTCGAAATGCGCCTTGATGGCCATCCGCTGCGGTTCGACCCGGAAACCCTCCATCTGCGCACTGATCTGGGGAAAGTCGCCGATCGTCAAAACGTCGCCGTCGCAGAGCACGACGGCGCGGCATACGGCGTTCTCCAACTGGCGCACATTGCCCGGCCAGTCATAGGCCTGCAGAAGCGCCAGCGCCTCCGGCGCGATGCCGCGCAGCCGGCGGCCTGTCCTCTCGAGCGCGACGTCGTTCATGAAGTGGGCGACCAGCGCGGCGATGTCCTCGCGTCGCTCGCGCAGGGGCGGGACCTGGATCGGAAAGACGTTCAACCTGTAATAGAGATCTTCGCGAAAGCCGCCTTCCCGCACACGCTGCATCAGATCGCGGTGGGTGGCCGAGATGAGCCGGATGTCGACCTTGACCGTGTGGCGCGATCCGACCGGGTCGACTTCTCCGCTCTGCACGGCGCGCAGGAGCTTCACCTGAACTTCGGGTGGCAGATCACCGACCTCGTCGAGGAAAAGCGTGCCGCCGTCGGCCTCGACGAACTTGCCGGCGTGCTTCTCCGTCGCCCCCGTGAACGAGCCCTTTTCGTGGCCGAACAGAATGCTCTCGACGAGGCTGGAGGGTATCGCACCGCAATTGACCGTGACGAACGGACGGGTCTTGCGGTCGCCGGAGGCCTGGATGGCGCGCGCCACCACTTCCTTGCCGACGCCCGATTCGCCTTCGATCAGAACCGGAATGGTCGAGCCTGCCGCCTTGCGGCCGAGCCGCGCCACCCGCTCCATCGCCGCGCTCTGGCCCAGCATGGCCTTGAACCCGCCGACGGCCGGAGCACGCGACGGCGCCGAGCGCGCCGACGTCTCCATCGCATGCACCTTGAGCGCGTTCGACAAGGCGGTCTGAAGCTTGTCCGGCGAGGCCGGCTTCACCAGAAAGTCGAAGGCGCCGGCGCGCATGGCCGAGACCACCGTCTCGATGCCGCCGCTCGCCGTCTGGACGATGACCGGGAGCCGAATGCCACGCTCCCGCATCGCGCCGAGAACGCCGGCGCCGTCCAGTCCGGGCATCGCGAGGTCGAGGATGACGGCGCTGACGCCACCGGCATCCGGCCCTTCCAGCAGCCGCAGGGCGTCTTCGCCATTGTCGGCGGACAGCGCCTCGTGGCCGGCGCGCGCCAGGGCCGCCGAAACGAGCCGGCGCTGAACGGGATCGTCGTCAACGACGAGTATGGATACCGGCATGGTCGGCGCTGATTGCCTGCTGTTGATTGGCTGTTGGTCGTTCGCTGGATCATCTTGGCACATCGGACTAAATAAGCTTTCAAGAAAGCCGGTGAACGAACCCTTTCGTCACCCGACGCGCCAACCGGAACCAACGACATGGCTGACCAGGCTGCCTCGCCCGAGCGGGTAAACGCCGCGCTCGAGACCGCTCGCGCCGGCCGGGCCGCCGGGCTCGGCGATCTCCCCGAATGGGAGCTCTCCGACCTCTACCCCGGCATGGAGTCGCCTGATCTCAATCGCGACCTCGCCAGGGTCGCGACGGAAGCGGCCGCCTTCGAAGCCGCGTGGAAAGGCCGGTTGGCCGACGAGGCCGGCAAGGGACCGGGCGGACGGCTCGGCGAAGCGGTGCGCGCCTATGAGACGATCGAGGAGGTGATGGGGCGCGTCGCTTCCTATGCCGGCCTGCTCTACGCCGGAGACACGTCCGATCCGATTCGCGCCAAGTTCTACGGCGACGTGCAGCAGAAGATGACGGATGCGGGCACGCACCTCCTCTTCTTTCCGCTCGAGCTCAACCTCGTCGATGATGCATTGATCGCCGCGGCTCTCGACGCCGACCCGGCCTTCGCGCACTACAAGCCCTGGGTGCTCGACCTCCGGCTCGACAAGCCTCATCAGCTCGACGATCGCATCGAGCAGCTATTCCACGAGAAGTCGGTGACCGGGCGCGGATCGTGGAACCGCCTGTTCGACGAGACGCTGACCGACCTGCGTTTCGACGTGGACGGCGAGCGCCTGACCCTCGAACCGACCCTCAACAAGCTTCAGGACGCCGATCCCGCGACGCGCCGGGTCGCTTCAGAAGCGCTTTCCTCGACCCTCGGCCAGAACCTGCGCGTGTTCACGCTGATCACCAACACGCTGGCCAAGGACAAGGAGATTTCCGACCGCTGGCGCGGCTTCGGCGACATCGCCGATTCGAGACATCTGGCGAACCGGGTCGAGCGCAGCGTCGTCGACGCGCTCGCCGCCGCCGTGCGCGATGCCTATCCGCGCCTTTCGCATCGCTACTACGCGATGAAGGCCCGCTGGCTCGGCCTCGACGTCCTGAACCACTGGGACCGCAACGCGCCGCTGCCGGAAACGCCACAGCAGACCATCCCATGGGACGAGGCGCGCGACACGGTGCTGTCGGCCTATCATGGCTTCGCACCGGAGATGGCCGACATCGCGCGGCGCTTCTTCGACCGCCGCTGGATCGACGCCCCGGTTCGCCCGGGCAAGGCGCCGGGCGCCTTCGCGCATCCCACCGTCCCTTCGGCGCACCCCTACGTGCTGCTCAACTACATGGGCAAGCCGCGCGACGTGATGACGCTGGCGCACGAACTGGGGCATGGCGTGCACCAGGTGCTCGCCGGCGGGCAGGGCGCGCTGATGGCGTCGACGCCGCTGACGCTTGCCGAGACGGCCTCGGTGTTCGGCGAGATGCTGACCTTCCGCTCGCTGCTCGACCGCACCGCCGACCGGCGCGAACGCAAGGCCATGCTCGCCCAGAAGGTCGAGGACATGATCAACACGGTGGTGCGCCAGATCGCCTTCTACGAGTTCGAGCGCCGTATCCACGCCGAACGCAAGAACGGCGAACTCACCGCCGAGCGAATCGGTCAGTTCTGGAAGGAGATCCAGGGCGAGAGCCTCGGCCCGGCGATACGCCTTCGGGAGGGCTACGAAGTCTTCTGGACCTACATCCCCCACTTCATCCACTCGCCGTTCTATGTCTACGCCTACGCCTTCGGCGACTGCCTGGTGAACTCTCTCTATGCGGTCTACCAGAACGCCGAGCAGGGCTTCCAGGAGCGCTACTTCGACATGCTGAGGGCAGGCGGGACGAAACACCATTCCGAGCTCTTGGCGCCGTTCGGCCTCGATGCCTCCGATCCCGCCTTCTGGCAGATCGGGCTTGGCGTGATCGGCGGCATGATCGACGAACTGGAGACGCTCGAATAGGCAACCGGCCGTCGGCGCTGGACGCGCGCCGGCCTCGCCATTCGATCATCGTGCGTTGATGCCAACCTCCTCGTTCGCCCTATTCCGCGACGATTTTTCCGGCGACGAACTGCTGTTCGAGCAGCCGTTGGAAGTCCTCGCGCCGCGTGACCCAGCCGAGTTCGCGCGGGCGCTGGTTCGCGCCGAGGACCTGAGGGCCGCGGGCAGGTGGCTCGCCGGCTACTGGTCCTACGAGGCAGGGTACCTGCTCGAACCTAAACTCCGGCCCCTGCTGCCCGAGGGGCGGCGGGCGCCCCTCTTCTGCCTGGGCGTCTTCGATGGTCCCTCGTACCGCGTGCTGGAGCGCGGCGCGGCGACCCCGACCAACGGTCCGCTGTTCGATCCCCGCCCCGACTGGTCCTTTCATGACTACCGGCCGCGCTTCGAGCGCCTGCACCAGCATCTGCGCGCCGGCGACTGCTATCAGGGCAATCTCACCTTTCCGATCCGCGCCGGCTGGACAGGCGATCCTCTCGCCGCCTTCAACGTCCTCGCCGCGCGCCAGCCTGTGAGGTACGGCGCGGTGGTCTCGCTGGGCGATCCCATCGTGCTCTCGCGCTCGCCGGAACTGTTCTTCGCGATCGACGCCGACGGCTGGATCGAGACCCTCCCGATGAAAGGCACGGCGCCGCGCGGAGCGACGCCCGCCGATGATGCGCGGTTGAAAGAGGCGCTGCGCGACGACCCAAAGAACCAGGCGGAAAACCGCATGATCGTCGATCTGCTTCGCAACGACGTGTCGCTGATCAGCGAGGTCGGCACGCTCGACGTGCCGGAACTGTTCCGGGTCGAGACCTATGCCACGCTGCACACCATGGTGAGCCGCGTGCGCGCGAAACTCATGCCCGACATGACGATCGGGCGCATCTTCGCGGCGCTGTTCCCCTGCGGCTCGATCACCGGCGCGCCGAAGATCCGCGCCATGGAGATCCTTCGCGAACTCGAGGAGACGCCGCGCGACGCCTATTGCGGCGCCGTCGGCTGGATCGAGCCGGGCGGCCGCATGAGATTCAACGTCGCGATCCGGACCATTTCGCTGTTTCCCGACGGCGAGGCCGTGTTCAATGTCGGCGGCGGCATCGTCTTCGATTCCGACGCCGCCTCGGAGTATGACGAATGCCTGCTCAAGGCACGCTTCGCATCGGCCTGATCGAGACGCTGCGCTGGGAGCCGGTGGCCGGCTTTATCCGGCTGGAGCGGCACCTGTCGCGGCTGGTGGACTCGGCGGCGGCATTGGGCCTGTCCTGCGACGTTGGCTTTGCGCGTCGGGAACTGGACGCTGCCGGGCGCGGCGACGGACCATTGCGGGTCAGGCTGGAACTCGACGCGGATGGCCTCGTCAAAGTCGAGGCAAAGCCTTTTGCCCCGCTGCCTGCCGGAACGGTCTGGCGGCTGCGCGTCGCCACCGCGGTCCGCCTCGACAGCACGGACCCGCTGCTCCGCCACAAGACCACGCGTCGCACCGCGTACGAGACCGCGCGCGCGGAATTCCCCGCCGCCGATGCCGACGAGGTGCTGCTGCTGAACGAGCGCGGCGAGGTCTGCGAGGGCGCGATCACGACGGTGTTTGCGGATCTGGGCGACGGACAACTGGTGTCGCCGCCGCTTTCCTCCGGCCTGCTCGCCGGCGTGCTGCGCGCCGAAATGCTGGAGAGCGGACAGGCCGTCGAGCGGGTTCTGGCCCCGGCGGACCTGCGCGCCGCCCGCGCGCTCTTCGCCGGCAATTCGCTGCGCGAGCTGATTTCGGCGCGGTTGGCCGACTGACCGCCGCGTTGCTATGGCTGAACCAGCACCGCCGCCAGAGATCGATGTCCACGATGCTCCCCGCCCACACGCCCTATGACGGCTCCTCGCGGCTGTTCACGATCGGCCTGAAGCCGCTGGATCTCGCGCATTGGCTGGAAGTCGACCGCCACTACGCCGTCTATCTCGAGGAGAAGCGGCGGCTGCTCGGCGAGCGACAGGCCGACGTCTTCGTCGAGGAACCCGGAACCCACGAATCCCAGCGCGAGGTGCTGGCCCTGATCGGCGACCATCTCATGCGACGCGCCGACCTCTTTTCCTCCAAGGCATCGCGGCAGCTCTTCGAGTCGGTCATGGTCGAAGCCTCGGGCGGCTCGAACCCGCCCCTGCTCGCCGCTGCCCTGCTCGTCCAGGAAGATCTCGTGCTCATGCGGCGCGGCAATGATGGCTGGCGGCTCGCCGCCGCCTCGCTCTCCTTCCCGTCCTCCTGGACGCTGACGGAAAAATTCGGCAGGCCGCTGCAGGACATCCACGCGCCTGTCCCCGGCTTCGGCCGGGGCACGCGGACAGCCGACCTGATCCAGCGCATCTTCGACAACATGAAGGCCGACCAGCCGGTCGAACGCATGAACTGGTCGCTGCAGGCCGACACGGATCTCTACAAGCCGTTCTCGAACCTTCAGCGCGACGAGCGGGCAGTCGCCCGCCTGCCGCGCTTTCCCGACGCCGACCCAGCCACGGTCTTCCTGCGGGTCGAGCGGCAGACGCTGCGCAAGCTGCCGGTGTCGGGCGACATCCTCTTCACCATCCGCATCTTCGTCGACCCGTTGGAAGTCCTGCGCTCCCATCCCGACAGGGCCGCCATCGCCGCGTCCTTCGCAGGGCAACTCGGCGCGCTCGACGAGGCCCAACTCGACTACAAGGGCTTGACCGCCGACCGCGACCGTCTGGTCGCGGTCCTGCGCGCCATGGCAGCCTAGACCGCCAGAAGCCCAAGGATCAGAATCGCCGACATCAGCGTGAAGGCGGTGACGTTGACGTCCCATTTCCAGCCGGCGGGCATGAGCGGCGCCTGGAACGGAGGATAGCCGTTCTCGTCGTAGAGCACCCCGCCATAGACCGGCCGGGAGACCAACGCGGCAAAGAAGCCGATGTACATCGCCGCGCCAAGCGCCCCGGCAAGATAGAGGCGCTCGGTCGCCAGCGGGCCCGCGATCCAGATCAACCCGAGCGCGATCAGCCCGACCCCCGCATAGCTCAACACCTGCCACACCACGTGGAAACGCGCATGCGGCGTCCACAGCGGGTTGGTTGCGTGCGTCGCGTTGAAGTCGGCCTTGATGGTGACCAGCCCGTAGCCGAGCGTCGCCACCGTCAGAAGGATGCGGGCAAGCAAGTGGCTGTCAAAGGCGAATTCCATGGCACGTCCCCTCCTTGAAGCTGGCAGCCGCCCCTCGGCGGCCCCGGCGAATCCCGGTCAGACCGTCAGAACCGGCCGGATCTCGCCCTCGCCCCTGAACAACTGACCGTCGGCGAGGCGCGCGACATTGTGGACGACTGCGTTTGCGTGGTCCTGGAGCTGCACGACGAAGTTGCCGTTCCTCTCCGTCCAGCTCACCAGAACCACGTCCGGCGACAGCCTGGTGACGCCGATGTCGACAACCTCGTCGATTTCCATTTCGCCGATCGTCGCCTGGACCCGCAATTCATTGTCCGATCGGTAGGTGAGCCGGGGCACGAAGGCTCCGAACACGCAATCGAACGGTTTTCCGACAAGTGAAACCGGAACGGCACTCTGCATGATTTCCTCCTCCTGGTCAGCGCGGATTGGAGCGCTCCAATCATTAAATCCACGCTCACCGCCTCTGTGTCAACAATTTTCTTGGAGCGCTCCAAGAATTGTCCTATCTGCATCTGGAAAGGAAACGCCATGCCTACACTCGCCGACGTCGGCAGGGCTGCCGGGGTATCCCGCGGCACCGTGTCGAACGTCTTCAACCGCCCGGAGCTGGTGCGGCCCGAAGTGCGGGAGCGTGTGCTCGCCGTGGCGCGCGAGCTGGGCTATGGAGGGCCGGACCCGAAGGGCAGGCTGCTGCAGGGCGGCAAGTTCAACGCGATCGGATTCATGCCTCCCGGCGCCTACGCCATTGCAGAGGTGGTCCGAAGCCCTTACGGCCGCGAACTCGTGCTCGGGGCCGCCAGAGCCTGCGACGAGGCTGGCTCAGCGCTCTCTCTGGTCAACGGCGACGACGACCGCCGCATGCAGAGCATCCGCGAAGCCCTGGTGGACGGATTCATTCTCGGCCACACGGCCGACATCGAGGTGATCCGCTCGGTCCAGCACCGTCGCCTGCCCTTCGTCATCCTCGAAAGCGATCAGGGTCCCGAGATCAATTCGATCCGCATCGACGGTAGGCGGGGCGCCGTCGAGGCGGCGCGCCATCTCACCGGTCTGGGTCACAAGGCCTTCGTCATCCTGTCCATCCGGCGTACGCCCGGTCCGCCGATCGTGCACCCGCCGGGGCCGGGGCGCGACATCGCCAGCGGCTTTCCGCTGGACCGGGAAAGGCTGGACGGATTTCGTCAGGGTCTGGCCGAGGGCGGCCTGTCGCTCGACGACATGCCGATCGTCGAAACCACGCCGGGCGATCCGAGCGCGGGCGCGACCGTCTTCGATCGCATGCCCGCGGCGACTGCCATCCTGACGATGTCGGACTGGCAGGCAATCACCGTTCTGGAAGAAGCCCGCGCCCGCGGCATCGATGTGCCGGGTCAGGTTTCGGTCATCGGCTTCGACGGCACGTCGGAAGCCGCGCGCGCCGTTCCTCCCCTCACCACGATCGCGCATGACATCGTCGGGAAGGGTAGGCTCGCGGCCGAGATCATCCTCGAGAACGCCCCACCGCGACAGGTCGTGATGCCGATCGAGCTGATCGTGCGTGGGTCGACCGCTCCGTCACGCGTTTGACGGATTCGCCATTCAGTTCACGATGGCGGCATAAACGCTTCCGGCGCATTTCGCTTTATTGTGACAGGCGTTTATGGTTCTAGAGCCACCGCCCGGCGCAACAGAGGGAGCGTGACATGGCGAACAGGGACTGGCCGGTCTACGGCGAAATCACCGGCCCGATCGTGATGATCGGCTTCGGCTCCATCGGCCGCGGAACGCTGCCGCTGATCGAGCGCCATTTCAAGTTCGACCGTTCCCGCATGACGGTGATCGACCCCCGCGACACGGACCGCAGGCTGCTCGACGAGCGGGGCATCGCCTACCTCCAGGAGGCGGTGACGAAGAAGAACTACAAGAGGCTGCTCACGCCCCTGCTCACCAAGGGCGAAGGCCGCGGCTTCTGCGTCAACCTCTCCGTCGACACCTCGTCGCTCGAGATCATGAAGCTGTGCCGCAAGCTCGGTGTGCTCTACATCGACACCGTCGTCGAACCCTGGCTTGGGTTCTACTTCGACGACAAGGCCGACAACGCCAGCCGCACCAACTACGCGCTGCGCGAAACGGTACGCGAGGAAAAGGAGAAGAACCCCGGCGGCGCCACCGCGATTTCGTGCTGCGGCGCAAATCCCGGCATGGTCTCGTGGTTGGTCAAGCAGGCGCTGGTCAATCTGGCCGGCGACCTTGGCCTCGACGCCAAGGTACCGGAGCAGGGTGACCGCGAGGCTTGGGCGAAGCTCATGAAGAAGGCGGGCGTCAAGGGAGTCCATATCGCCGAACGCGACACCCAGCGCACGAGGAACCCCAAGCCGCTCGACGTCTTCTGGAACACCTGGTCGGTGGAGGGCTTCGTCTCGGAGGGCCTTCAACCGGCGGAGCTGGGCTGGGGCACCCACGAGAAATGGATGCCGAAGAACGGCAGGAAGCAGAAGAAGGGCTCCAGGGCCGCGATCTACCTGGAGCAGCCAGGCGCCAACACCCGCGTACGAAGCTGGTGTCCGACGCCCGGCCCGCAATACGGGTTCCTCGTGACCCACAATGAGTCGATCTCGATCGCCGACTATTTCACGGTGCGCTCCAGGAAGGGAAAGGCGACATACAGGCCGACCTGTCACTACGCCTATCACCCCTGCAACGACGCGGTTCTGTCGCTGCACGAGATGTTCGGTCGCGCCGGCAAGGCGCAGGCCGTGCATCATGTGCTCGACGAGCACGAACTGGTCGACGGCGTGGACGAGCTCGGGGTGCTGCTCTATGGCCACGACAAGAACGCCTACTGGTACGGCTCCCAGCTTTCGCTCGCCGAGGCGAGAGAACTTGCACCCTATCAGAATGCAACCGGCCTCCAGGTCACCTCGGCGGTGCTGGCAGGGATGGTCTGGGCGGTCGAGAACCCGGATGCCGGCATCGTGGAGGCCGACGAGATGGACTTCCGTCGCTGCCTCGAGGTCCAGCTTCCCTATCTCGGTCCGGTCAACGGCTACTACACCGACTGGACGCCGCTCGACGGTCGCCCCGGCCTGTTTGCCGAGGATCTGGACGAGGACGATCCGTGGCAGTTCCGCAACATTCTTGTGCGCTGACCGGGGGTTGGACCGGGTGCGAGCCTTGCTTTCGCCCGGTTCTCGCGCTTAGGAACGAGGTCACCTGGAGAGGGGGCCCTGACCATGACCGACTTTAGAGCGCTCGTTCCCGCGGCTGCGGCTGCGTCGATGCTGTTTCTTGCCGGCTGCATGGGCGGTGGAGGCGGCCAGAGCCTGCCGCCCGTCTCCGCGGCCCCGACCGGCGTGGAAGGTGAGTGGCTGAGTTCCGACGGGGTGGCGATGTCCCGATTCAATGGCGGCGTGTTCGAAACCGTCGCGACCGACACCGGCAACAAGCTTGCCGAGGGCAGCTACCGCTACGTCGACCAGCGCACGGTCGAAATCACCGTCATCTCGCTGATCCGCCAGACCACGACGGCCGTGAACTGCGCGCTCGCGTCGACGACGCAGCTGAACTGCACCCAGTCGACCGGCCAGCAATTCATTCTCATGCGCCGCCCAACCGTCTGATCCTGCTCGGCGCGACCGCGGTCTCGCTTGCGTCTTCCGCCGGGCTCCTGCGATAAACGCGGGAAAGGTCCGGGAGGAACCATGGCCGAGCATTTCGACATGCGCGAGACGCGGGATCCGGCTATCCGCGAGCGCGACCTGTTCGCCCGGCTTCCGTCCTTCCTGTCCACGGCGATGCTGGCCGCTCCGGGCCTCGGACGTTGGCTCCGGGGCGTCGACCCGAGCACGATCGTCGATCGCGTTGCACTTTCCCGGCTCCCTGTCCTGCGAAAGTCGGAACTCATGGAGTTCCAGCACGCGGAGCCTCCGTTCGGCGGATTCGTGGACCTCTCCCGGTTGAACGGCGCGCGGGTGTTCCAGTCGCCCGGCCCGATCTGGGAACCCGAGGGAGTGGGTATCGACCCAGGCGGCGGCGCGCGCGCCTTCTTCGCCGCCGGCATCCGGCCGGGCGACATCGTCCACAACGCCTTCTCCTATCACATGACGCCCGGCGGCTTCATCCTCGACGAGGGCGCGCGCGCGCTCGGCTGCACGGTCTTTCCCGCAGGCACCGGCAACACAGACATGCAGGTCGAGGCTGCCGCCACGCTGAAGCCGAGAGTCTATTGCGGCACCCCCGACTTCCTGAAGGTGATGCTCGACCGCGCGGCCGAACGGTCGGTCGACCTTTCGTCCTTCGAGCGCGGACTGGTTTCCGGGGGGGCGCTGTTTCCCTCCCTCAGGGCGGAGTATCGCGAGCGCGGCGTTTGCGTCTTGCAGTGCTATGCGACCGCGGAGTTTGGCGTCATCGCTTACGAATCGATCGGACCGGACGGGTCGCCGTTGCCCGGCATGGTCGTCAACGAGGATCTCATCCTGGAGATCGTCCGCCCCGGAACCGGCGAGCCGGTCTCCGATGGTGAAGTCGGCGAGGTGGTGGTCACCGCGTTCAACCCGAGCTATCCGCTCGTGCGCCTCGGAACCGGCGACCTCTCGGCCGTCATGCCGGGCGTCTCGCCCTGCGGCAGGACCGGAACGCGCATCAAGGGCTGGATGGGCCGCGCGGATCAGCGCACGAAGGTGAAGGGAATGTTCGTCGACCCCAGGCAGGTGGCGGAGGTGACACGTCGCCATCCCGAGATCGCCCGGGCAAGGCTCGTGGTCACGCGAGACGGCGCGCGAGACGTGATGATCCTGCAGGTCGAGAGCAGGAACGGCCGCGACCCCGCGCCGATCGCCGCATCGCTGCGCGAGGTCACCAAGCTCGGCGGCGATATCCTCTTCGTCGAGCCGGGCTCGCTGCCGAACGACGGCAAGGTCATCGACGACGCGCGCGACTACGCGCGCTGAACTGCCGGCGCGGCCCAACCGGTCGACGGGTCGGTGCGGACGCCCGAATCCGCTTGCATCGCCCCGGCAGGCGATAGAAACATTGGTCATCGGCCGTGCGACATCACGGTCACGAAGCGGTGCTAAGCCCGCATGAGATCAACTGGGAGATCAGACATGAGGAAGTTCACAGCGACCGTCGCCGGCGCCGCTTCGATGATCGCTATGTCGGCAGGCGCATCCTTCGCCGACTACACGCTGAACATCCTGCACATCAACGACTGGCACAGCCGCATCGAGAGCAACAACGCCTTCGAATCGACCTGTTCGGCCGAGGACGAGACCGAGGGCAAGTGTTTCGGCGGCGCGGCCCGGCTCGTCACGGCGATCGCCGACCGCCGCAAGGCGCTGGAAGGACAGAATGTCCTCCTGCTCAATGGCGGCGACAATTTCCAGGGATCGCTGTTCTACGCGACCTACAAGGGCAAGGCGGAGGCGGAATTCCTCAATCTGATGAAGTTCGACGCGATGACCGTGGGCAACCACGAGTTCGACGACGGCGAGGAGGCCCTTGCGCCGTTCCTCGACGAGATCGGCTTCCCGGTGCTGTCGGCCAATGTGCTTGCCAGTCACAAGTCGAAGGTCGGCGACCGCATCAAGCCGTCCATCGTGCTGGAGGTCGGCGGCCAGAAGATCGGCATCATCGGCGCGGTGACGAAGGACACTCCGGAGATCGCCTCGCCGGGGCCGGACATCCTGATCGCCGACGACATCGCCGGCATCACCGCCGAGGTCGAAAGGCTGAAGGCCGAGGGCGTCAACAAGATCGTCGCGCTGACCCATGTCGGCTATCCGCGCGACAAGGAGCTGATCGCCAAGATCCCGGGCGTCGACGTGGTGGTCGGCGGCCATTCCCATTCGTTGCTGTCGAACACCGACGACAAGGCCGCCGGCCCCTATCCGACGATGGTCGACAACCCGGACGGCTACAAGGTTCCGGTGACCCAGGCGGCCTCCTATTCGAAGTATCTCGGCGAGTTCAAGGTCGTGTTCGACGACAATGGCGTGGTCAAGGAGGCCAGCGGCGATCCGCTGCTCCTGGACAAGGCGATCACGCCTGACGCCGCCGTGCTCGCACGCATCAAGGAACTCGGCGCGCCGATCGAGGAACTCAAGGCAAAGGAAGTTTCCGAGGCGACGGATGTCATCGACGGCTCGCGCGACAATTGCCGCGCCAAGGAATGCGCGATGGGCAACCTCATCGCCGACGCGATGGTCGACCGCGTGAAGGACCAGGGCGTCAGTATCGCCATCCAGAACGGCGGCGGCATCCGCGCCTCGATCGACGCCGGCGTCATCACCATGGGCGAGGTGCTGACCGTTCTCCCCTTCCAGAACACGTTGGCGACGTTCCAGCTCACCGGAGCGGACCTGCGCGCCTCGATCGAGGGCGGCCTGTCCGAGATCGAGGAGGGCAAGGGCAAGTTCCCGCAGGTGGCGGGCCTGAAATACGCCTTCGACAAGTCCGTCGCGCCGAATGGCGGACGGCTTAAGTCGATCGAGGTGATGGATAACGGCGCATGGGCGCCGCTCGACGACGCCAAGACCTATACGATCGCCACGAACAACTTCGTGCGTGCCGGTGGCGACGGCTACAAGCTGTTCGCCGACAATGCGCAGAACGCCTACGACTTCGGACCCAGCCTCGAGCAGGTTGTCGCCGACTACCTCGCCGCCAATCGTCCGTTCACGCCGAAGCTCGACGGCCGCATCACCGAGGTCGCGCAGGCGACGCCTCCCGCCGAACCGGCTCCCGCCGAGCCCGCGCCGGCTGAGCCTGCTCCTCCCGCCGCCGCAGAGCCGGTGCTGCCCGAATTGCCCGGCGGCTCCGGCGATATCGCCAACACGCCGCCGACCGTCGAGGCCGAGGCGCCGCCCGCCGGTGAAACGCCCCCCGCTGCCGAGCCCGCCCCCGAACAGCCTGCACCAGCCGCACCCGGCAAGCATACGGTTGTCGCCGGCGACAACTACTGGGATCTGGCGGTGAAGTACTATGGCGACGGCCAGAAGTGGACGCTCATCGCCGAGGCGAATCCGGACTATTCGCCCAAAGGACTGCCGCTCGGCGCGGAACTGGTAATCCCGCCGGCCAGCTGATCGGCGCGGACATCGAGACAACGGACCGTTCGGCGCAGCCGGGCGGTCCGTACCGCCCTGCGGCCACGCGCGGCATTGAATTGCGGCCCGCCCTTGCTACCTAGCCGGCAGCGAGGGACACATAGACATGCAGACCGGGATCGAACCGACCGCGAACTTGCCGGGAGCGCCTTTGGGAAAGGCCGCCAAGGTCGGCGTGCTGCTCGCCAACCTCGGCACGCCGGACGGGACCGATTTCGGCTCGATCTGGCGCTATCTGCGCGAGTTTCTCTCCGATCCTCGCGTGATCGAGCTGCCCCGGCTGATCTGGTACCCCATCCTCTACGGCATCGTACTCGTAACCCGCCCGTCGAAGACCGGCGCCAACTACCGCAAGATCTGGAACACCGAGCGCGACGAGTCGCCGCTGAGGACCATTACGCGCGCCCAGGCAGACCGGCTCGCCGACCGCTTGACGAAGGAACCGTCGATCGAGGTCGAATGGGGCATGCGCTACGGCAGCCCGTCGATCGCCTCCGCGGTGGACAGCCTCGTGGCGCGTGGCTGCGGCCGCATCGTCTATTTTTCGCTCTATCCGCAATATTCGGCGACCACGACCGCGACCGCCAACGACAAGCTCTACCGCAAGCTGATGAGCATGCGAGACCAGCCGACGGTGCGCAGCGTGCCGCCCTACTACGACGAGCCGGTCTACATCGATGCGCTGGCGCATTCGATCGAGATCGCCCTCGCCGGCCTCGACTTCGAACCCCAGGTCGTTCTCGCTTCCTATCACGGCATACCGAAACCCTATTCCGACAAGGGCGACCCCTACAGGGACCATTGCCTGGCGACGACCCGGCTGCTGCGCGAGCGGCTGGGCTGGGATGAGAAACGCCTGTTCACCACGTTCCAGTCGCGCTTCGGCGCTCAGGAATGGCTCCAGCCCTATACCGACAAGACCGTGGAACGTCTGGCCCGGGAAGGCGTGAAGCGCATCGCCATCGTCAACCCGGGATTTTCCGCCGACTGCATCGAGACGCTGGAGGAAATCGACGGCGAGGTCCGCGAGATCTTCCTGCATTCCGGCGGTGAGAAATTCGCGCACATCCCCTGCCTCAATGCGAGCGATGAGGGCATGGATGTCATCGAGGCGATCGTCCGGCGGGAGCTTGCCGGCTGGGCCTGAGGCGGAACCTGCTCCGCAGGAAGTCGTTGTCGCCGGCCCGCAATAGGAAACCTTCCTTGACCCGCAAACTCGACCTGAGGACCGGAACGCCCGTGTGGCGCGCCTTTCGCGCGCCGAAGGTCGAGGCGCGGCCGCTGATCCGCGACGTCAGGACCGATGTGCTGGTCGTCGGCATGGGCGTCAGCGGCGCGATGATCGCGGAGGCCCTCACAGCGAAAGGCCTGGGCGTCGTCATGATCGACCGTCGCGGCCCTCTGCTCGGCTCCACGGCCGCCACGACCGCGCTGGTCCAGTTCGAGATCGACACGCCGCTGACGCATCTGGCCGGGATGATCGGCAAGACGAAAGCGGAGCGCGCCTGGCGTCGCTCGCGGCTGTCCGTCTTCAATCTCAAGGCGCGAATCGCGGAACTCGGCATCGATTGCCGCATGGCGCCCCGCCAGTCGCTCTATCTGGCCGGCAACCTGCTCGGCGCCGGAGCGCTTCGCGAAGAGGGCCAACTGCGCGGCCTTGCCGGCATCCGATCGACCTATTTGACCCCGGCCGCCCTGAAGGACGAGTTCGGTATCGAGCGCGCTGGCGCGCTTCTCAGCCATGACAACCTCGCGCTCGACCCCATCAGGCTATCGGCCGGCCTGCTCGACGCGGCGGTAGCGCGTGGTGCGCGCTTGCATGCGCCGGCCGAGGCCACGGGCTTTGAATCGAGCCGCGACGGCGTCATGGTCGCGACCGCCGGCGGCCCCGTGGTCCGCGCCGGGTCCGTCGTACTTGCCACCGGCTATGAACTCGCCACCGTCGTGCCTCGGGCTCCCCATCGGGTGATCTCCACCTGGGCGATCGCGACGAGGCCGCAACCGCGTGCGCTGTGGCCGCGTCAGGCGATGCTCTGGGAAGCGTCCGATCCCTACCTCTATGCCAGGACGACTCATGATGGACGCGTCATCTGTGGCGGCGAGGACGAGGACTTTTCCGACGAGGAACGACGCGATGCGCTCACCGAGGGAAAGACGTCCGCCATCGCCGGCAAGTTGACGGCGCTTTTTCCTGCCCTCGATGCGACGCCGGACTATACGTGGACAGGTTCGTTCGGGACGACCTCGACTGGCCTTCCCTATGTCGGCCGGATTCCGCGACGCGCGAACATGTTCGCGGTCATGGGCTACGGCGGCAACGGCATCACCTATTCGCAGATCGCCGGCGAGATTCTCGCTGCCGCGATTGGAGGCGACCGCGATGCCGACGCCGATCTCTACGCATTTGGCCGCTGACCGATTCATTTCGGCGTCGTGATTGTCTCTGCCACAATTCACGCCTAAGTCTCGCTGGCGCGGGCGGCGAAGACGCGGTAGCGGCCGGCGGTGGCTCTATTCGAGGGAGAGCGGAATGCCGTTCAGCGGTCTCGACATCATCATCCCGGTTCTCGTGATTCTCGTGTTGCTGGTGATCTTCACCGGCATCAAGACGATCCCGCAGGGCTTCAACTATACGGTCGAGCGGTTCGGCAAATACACCCGGACGCTCACGCCCGGCCTCAACCTGATCATCCCCTTCATCGACCGCGTCGGCGCGAAGATGAACATGATGGAGCAGGTGCTCGACGTACCGACGCAGGAGGTCATCACCCGCGACAACGCGATCGTGGCCGTCGACGGCGTCGCGTTCTACCAGGTGCTGAATGCCCCGCAGGCGGCCTACCAGGTGTCTGGCCTCCAGAACGCGATCCTCAACCTCACCATGACCAACATCCGCTCGGTCATGGGCTCGATGGACCTCGACGAACTGCTATCGAACCGCGACACCATCAATGAGCGGCTGCTGCGGATCGTGGACGAGGCGGCGAGCCCGTGGGGCATCAAGATGACCCGCGTCGAGATCAAGGACATCAACCCCCCGGCCAACCTCGTGGAATCGATGGCGCGGCAGATGATGGCCGAGCGCAACAAGCGTGCCCAGATCCTGGAGGCCGAGGGCCTGAAGCAGGCGCAGGTGCTTGAAGCCGAAGGCCGCAAGGAAGCTGCCTTCCGCGACGCGGAGGCGCGCGAGCGCGCTGCGGAAGCGGAGGCCCGCGCCACGCAGGTCGTTTCCGAGGCGATCGCCAAGGGAGACGTGCAGGCGATCAACTACTTCGTCGCGCAGCGGTACACCGAGGCGCTGGCCAAGATCGGTTCGTCCTCCAACAACAAGGTCGTGCTGTTCCCCATGGAGGCGTCCGCGCTGATTGGATCGCTCGGCGGCATCGGCGCAATCGCCCGCGAGGTGTTCGGCGGGGAAACCACGACGGCCACCCCGCGTTCCGGCGCGCGGCCGCCGGTCGTGGGTCAGGGCTGAGCCTTCTGGCGCGGGGAGGCGGCGATGCTGGAAACCATCTTCAAGGAACTCGGTCCGTGGAACTGGATGGTCCTCGGCTTCGTGCTCCTGTCGCTTGAGATCGTCGTCCCCGGATTCTTCCTGCTCTGGATCGGCGTCGCCGCGCTGGTCACCGGCGCGCTCTCCCTCGCATTCTGGGAAGCCGCGTTTTGGACGTGGCACGTCCAGGTCGTGGTCTTCCTCGCCCTTTCTCTCGTCGCGGTCGTCATCGGGCGACGTCTCATCCGCGGTGGCGGCGACACGAGCGACGAGCCGCTCCTCAACCGGCGTGGCGAACAGCTCGTGGGCAGGCTCGCCACTCTCGATGAACCCATCGTCGACGGCCGCGGGCGGGTCCGCATCGGCGACACGATGTGGCGTGTCGCCGGCCCCAACCTCCCGGCCGGCGCGAAGGTGCGAGTCGTCTCGGCCGCCGCCAGCGACCTCGAACTCATCGTCGAGCAGGCCTGACCAGGTCCTAACCCTCCGTTAACCATCGCTGTTTACGGTTCGGCAACGAAGTTGCGCGCGCCCGCGCGCCGCGAACCGGGAGACCCATGGCAGGCGTCCGGCCAAAATCGAAGCGCTTTGCGCGCCGGGCGACCGTGCTGCTTGGCGGCGCGGCATTCGTTGGCGTGGCCCTGTCCGCCATGGCACAGGAGGCGGAACTTCGCGGCGCGGTGTCCGAAACCACCTTGAACCGCAGCCTTCTCGACGAACCACAGACAGCGCTCGAGCAACCGGTCGCGACCGAGACCACCACCGTCGGCGCCGGCCGCCGATACCAGCCCGCGAGTGCGGGCGCCCTGCCCGATCCCGCCGGTAGCCCGACGCTCACCGAACGTTCGGTGGCGGAAGAGGAAGACGCCGCGGCGACACCCGAACCGCGGCCCGCCTACACGCCCTCGACAGCCCGGCAGCGGCGCACAACGACCGCGACGAACGACGCCGACGAGAACCGGGACGCGACCCGGACGGCATCGACCGCGCCGGGGTCGGCCGCGACGCCGACGGATGAGGTCTCGACGGGAACCGTACAGGAGGGCGTCGTCCGCCAGGGAACGGTCGATAGCGAACTCGATGTTCGCATCGACCCTGGCGCCGAACGCGAGGAAGCGATCGAAGGGCTCGACCGGAGCGCCGACGAGAACCCCTACGAGGCGCCGGGCCTCCGTTTCGGCACCTTTGTCGTCCGCCCCTCGCTGGAGACCGGCATCGGCTGGACGTCGAACGCGAACTACGACCAGGCGGAAGAGGCGTCGACCTATTCCGAGACGACCCTGCGCTTCATCGCGAACTCTGACTGGTCCCGCCATCGGGCATCGCTGGAAGGCTACGGTACCTTCCGCAAATCCTTCGCCGGCGCGGATATCAAGGACACCAATGCAGGCCTCTCCGGCGACCTCGAGATAGAACTCGGCCAGACGATGCGCGCGCTCGCCGCGCTCGACTACACGCGTGGTCCCGAAGCCGCCTCGTCGCCGGTGGTGATCGCTGGAACGCTGTCGCGACCGCTTCGCCAGACTTTCGGTGGCAGCCTTGGGCTCGAGAAGGACGTGGGCAAGCTGTTCTTCGGGGTCACGGGAGAGGTCACCGCCGACCGCTATGGCGACGCCGACCTGTCGACCGGCGGGACGTTGTCGCAACGCGACCGCAACTCGACCCTGGCGACCGTCGCCCTGCGCGGCGGCTACGAGATTTCGCCGGGACTCCGTCCGTTCGCCGAGGTGGAATACGGGCGGCGGTTCTACGAACTCGACCGCGACTCCGCCGGCTACGAGCGCTCCGCCAACCGGATCGGCGCGCGCGGCGGCGTCGAACTGGACATATCCGAGAAGCTGACTGGCGAAATCAGCGGCGGCTGGCTGCGCGAGACGCCGGACGACGCGCGCCTCGCATCGATCTCGGGCGCGACGGTCGACGGCGATCTGCGCTGGTCGCCGATTCGGGGAACCATCGTTTCGCTCAACGCACAGACTTTCGTCGAGGGCACCACGACGCCGGGCGAGACCGGTTCCATCCTCTACTCGACACGGTTGGGCGTCGAGCGTCAGATGCGCGCAAATCTCACCGGCACGGCCGGCGTCGGCCTCTCGTTCCGCGACTACACCGGTTCGCCGGCAAAGGAGCGGACGCTGTTCGCGGAGGCTGGTCTGACCTGGTGGCTCAATCGCTATGTGGGCGTCACCGGCCGCGCGCGCCACGAAAGGCTCGACAGCGACCTGCCAAACCGGGACTATCAGGTCAACAGCGTCTTCCTTGGCGTCCGGCTCCAGCGCTAGGTCCTGACCTAGCGCGCGGTCTTCCTACGCTCGACCGGTTTCGTCTCGTCCAGCAACCTGCCGATCGTGCCGGCGAGCTGTGCATGCATGTCCGGCCGCCAGAGCGCGAAGGCGACATTCGCCTCGACGAATCCCTCCGGCGATCCGCAATCGAAGGTCCGCCCCTGGAAATTATAGCCGAAGAAGGGCTGGGTGCCCG
This sequence comes from Rhizobiaceae bacterium, assembly GCA_050184585.1. GTDB lineage: Bacteria > Pseudomonadota > Alphaproteobacteria > Rhizobiales > Rhizobiaceae > JBFXAF01. Next base: position 452,705 of record JBFXAF010000002.1, read on the forward strand.
CCAGCTTCAGCATCGCGTCGGTCAGCTGGATCTCGTTCCCCGCGCCCTTCTCCTGGTCGGCGAGTATCGAGAAGATGTCGGGCTGCAGAATGTAGCGGCCGTTGATGTAGAGATTGGATGGAGCGGCGCCGGCCACGGGCTTCTCCACCATCCCGGTGATCTCGAATCCGGAATGGATATCGGGGCCGCGCCCGACGATGCCGTATTTGTGCGTCTCGGCGGGATCGCATTCCTGAACGGCGACGATGTTGCTGCCCGTCCTCTCGTAAAGCTCGACCATTTCCGCAAGGCATCCGCGCTCAGCCTGCATGATCATGTCGGGCAGAAGCAGCGCGAACGGCTCGCCACCCACCAGTTCGCGCGCGCACCACACGGCGTGGCCGAGACCCAGGGGCACCTGCTGGCGCGTGAAGCTGGTCTGGCCGGGCGCCGGCTGAAGCCGCTGCAACCGCGCCAGCTGGTCGTCCTTTCCGCGCTGGGCCAGCGTATCGTAGAGTTCGAACTGGACATCGAAGTGATCCTCGATGACGGTCTTGTTGCGGCCGGTGACGAAGATGAAATGCTCGATCCCGGCCTCCCGCGCCTCGTCGACGACATACTGGATCACCGGACGGTCGACGACCGTCAGCATCTCCTTGGGTATCGCCTTCGTGGCCGGCAGGAAGCGCGTGCCGAGGCCTGCGACCGGGAAGACGGCTTTTCGTACCTTGCGCATGATTCTCCGATAGTGTTCGCGGCGGACGCGCCGCACAATCCCCGGCCGACATTTTCACGCCGGAATTGACGAATACTGAAATGTTCCGGCGCTCGCGGTCCGGGCCTGCACACGCGACTGCGATTTCCGCCTCGCGGATGGGCATGGTAAACCGATTGCTAACCGGCCTCGACCAAGGATGGGTTTTCGCAAGAGAGCTTGGAGGACCCCGATGACCCTATGCATCGCCGCCCGCCGTTTCACCATCGCGATCGCCGTCGCCACCCTGCCCTTCATGCTGGCGGCGCCCGCCAACGCCGACGCCGGTTTCCGCAAATGGGTGTCATCCTTCCGCTCCGTCGCGGCGCAGAACGGCGTTTCCGGGTCGACCTTCGACCGTGCCTTCGCCGGCGTCGACGCGCCCGATCCGGAGGTCCTCGAGAAGGCCCGTTTCCAGCCGGAGTTCACCGCGCCGGTCTGGGACTATTTCGACAACCGCGTGCACGATGAATCGATCGCCGTGGGCCGTGAGATGGCCCGCAAGTGGAAGCCATGGCTCGACAGGATCGAACAGCGCTACGGCGTAGACCGCTACATACTGCTCGCCATCTGGTCGATGGAATCGAACTACGGCGAGATCCTGAAGAACGACAAGGTGATGCGTTCGGTCGTGCGCTCCCTGGCGACCCTTGCCTACGCCGACAAGAAGCGCGCCAAGTTCGCCCGCACCCAGCTCGTCGCCGCCCTCAAGATCCTGCAGACCGGCGACATCGACGTCGGCCACCTCACCGGTTCATGGGCCGGCGCCATGGGGCACACGCAGTTCATCCCCACCAGCTACCAGGCCTACGCGACCGACATCGACGGCAACGGGAAGCGCGATATTTGGAACTCGGTGCCGGACGCGCTCGCGACGGCCGCCAACCTCCTGAGCAAGAACGGCTGGCAGACTGGCAAGACCTGGGGCTATGAGGTGTCGCTCCCGTCGGGCAAGTTTCCGGGCGGTTCCCTGACGCTTTCCAAGTGGGAAAGTCTCGGGGTGCGGCGGGCCAGCGGCAAGCCGTTCCGCAATGGCGGCGACAAGGCCGAACTCAAGGTGCTCGACGGCCGCGACGGCCCGGCATTCCTGATGACCCGCAACTTCTTCGTCCTCAAGCGCTACAACAACGCCGACAAGTACGCGGCGGCCGTCGGCCTGCTGGCCGACGAGATCGCCGGGTATGGCGGCCTCGTGCAGGACTGGAACCGCCCCTTCACCAAGCTCTCCTTCGAGCAGCGGCAGGAGCTGCAGAAGAGGCTTTCCGTACATGGCTACTATGACGGCAAGTTCGATGGTAAGATCGGCACGGGCTCGCGCGCGGCCATCAAGGCCTTCCAGGCGCGGGCGGGCATGGCGCAGGACGGACATCCGAGCATGGAAGTCCTGTCCATTCTCCGGCGGCAGTAGCCGCCGCACGAAATCGGGTGGGCGTAAGCATGACGATGATCGCGGGAATGGCCGGACGGGCGGTCCTCCAGGTGCTTGTGGCGGTCTCCTTCGCGGTCGCGATGCTCGCTCTTCCACCCGTGGTCCATGCCCAGGAGCGCGACAAGCCGCGCAACCTCTTCCAGTTCATCTTCGGCGGCGGCAAGTCCGAGACGCGAAAAGCCGCTCCGCGCGCCAATTCGAAGGTGCGTTCCAAGTCCGTCCGCACCAAGGCGCGCACGGCCGAGCAGGAAGTTGCCGAGGTCGAGAAGGTCGAGAATGCGAAGGTCGTCCTGGTCGTCGGCGACTTCATGGCTTCCGGCTTGGCCGAAGGGCTGGTCGAGGTGTTCGCGCAGAATCCCGCGGTTCAGGTCGTTGCCCGGACGAATGGTTCTTCCGGCTTCGTCCGTCCGGACTTCCATGACTGGCCTGCCGAGGCCGAAGCGCTGATCGACGAGCTCAAGCCCGCGGCGGTCATTGTGATGATCGGCGCGAACGATCGCCAGCAGATGCGCATCGGCGAGGTGCGCGAACAGTCGATGTCCGAGGCCTGGCTCAAGGAGTATGCGATCCGCTCGGTCGCCTTCGGCGAAGTCGTGCGTGGAAGGAACGTCCCGCTGCTCTGGGTCGGCGCTCCATCGTTCAAGCTCAAGCGGATGACCTCGGACATGCTGGTGCTGAACGACGTGTATCGCGCGGCGGCCGAATCCGTGCGGGGAGAGTTCATCGACATCTGGGACGGTTTCGTCGACGAGAACGGCACCTATGTGCAGACCGGGCCCGACATCAACGGCCAGCCCGTCAGGCTCCGGGGAGGAGACGGGATCAACTTCACCCGCGCCGGCAAACGCAAGCTGGCATTCTACGCGGAAAAGCCGCTGGCCAAGATTCTCGGCAACGCCGCCACCGGAGGCTCGCGCGCCGCGCCGCAGTTCCTTGGCGCCGGCGTGACGCCAGTCGATCCACTGACAATCGATCGGACGGTGCCGGTCTCCCTGATGGACCCGGAACTCGACGGTAGCGGTGAACTTCTGGGCCTCACCGTCGAGCCGCGAAAGGGAGAAGCCCGAACCCCGGGCGAGAAGCTGGCAATCGAAGGAATCGCGCCGGAGGCTTCGCCGGGCCGGGCGGACGATTTTTCGGGTCGGCCGCCGGTCGTTGCCGAACCGGCCGGGGACGACACGACGACGTCGATCGTCGCTCGCTAGACCGCTATCTCGGCAGCACCGAGCTGCCCATCAGCGCCTCGTCGATCGCCCGCGCCGCCTGCCGCCCCTCGCGGATCGCCCACACCACCAGCGACTGGCCTCGCCGCACATCGCCGGCCGCGTAGAGCCGGTCGACGCTCGTGCGATAGTCACGGTCGTTGGCGGCCACGTTGATCGACTTTCGCGGATCCGTGGTCGTCCGCAGCCTCTCCCCGAGATCCCCGAGCAGGCCTTCGGCAAGCGGCCCCGCGAAGCCGATGGCGATGAACGCAAGATCGGCGCGGATGACGAAGTCGGTGCCGGCGACGGGGCGGCGCTGGTCATCGACCTCGCAACACTTCACTCCGACGAGGACGCCATCCTCGCCGAGGAACTCGAGCGTCGCCACCTGGAACTCGCGCTCCGCGCCTTCCGCCTGACTTGAGGAGGTGCGCATCTTGGTCGCCCAGTAGGGCCAGACCGTCAGCTTGTCCTCCTTCTCGGGCGGCTGGGGACGGATGTCGAGCTGGGTGACGCGCACAGCTCCCTGGCGGAATGCCGTGCCGACGCAATCGGATGCCGTATCGCCGCCGCCCACGACCACGATGTGCTTGCCGCCCGCCACGATGGGCGCGGACGGCCAGGCGCGCGACTGGATGTCCTCGCCGCCGACACGCTTGTTCTGCTGCACCAGGTAGGGCATGGCGTCATGAACGCCTTCCAGGTCCGCGCCAGGAATGCCGGCCGGCCTCGGCGTCTCGGAGCCGCCGCAATAGAGCACGGCATCATGCCTTTCGAGCAGTTCCTCGACCTTCTGGTCGACGCCGACATTGACGTTGCAGTGGAAGGTCACGCCCTCGCCGCGCATCTGCTCGGCGCGGCGGTCGATCGTGTGCTTCTCCATCTTGAAGTCGGGGATGCCGAAGCGCAGCAGCCCGCCGGGCTTCGACTCGCGCTCGTAGACATGCACGTCGTGGCCGACGCGCGCGAGCTGCTGGGCGGCCGCGAGCCCTGCCGGCCCCGAACCGATGACGCCGACCGACTTGCCCGTCTTCTTCTCGGGCGGCTGCGGCCGGATGAGACCCTTCTCGTAGGCCTTGTCGGCGATCGCCTGCTCGACGGTCTTGATGGCGACGGGGATGTCTTCGAGGTTAAGCGTGCACGCCTCCTCGCAGGGTGCCGGGCAGATGCGGCCGGTCCATTCGGGGAAGTTGTTGGTCGAATGGAGGTTGCGGACCGCGCCTTCCCAGTCGCCATTGTAGACGAGGTCGTTCCAGTCCGGGATCTGGTTGTGGATCGGGCAGCCTGTCGGGCCGTGGCAATAGGGCACGCCGCAATCCATGCAGCGCGCGGCCTGTTTCTCGACCTCCTTGTCCGACATCGGCAGCGTGAACTCGCGGAAATGCCGGATGCGGTCGGAGGCTGGCTGGTACTTGTGCACCTGCCGGTCGATCTCGAGAAAACCCGTTACCTTGCCCATTCTCATTCCTACTCATGACTTGCGGGATCATCCCGCAGCCAATTCTCTACCCTCAGCCCCGGCACGCAGGCGAACTCGTTCACATTCGCAGTAACCAGCGTCGCATCGAGTGCCAGCGCATGCGCGGCGATGAGCAGGTCATTCGGCCCGATCGGCCGGCCTCGTCGTTTCAGCTCCGCGCGTAGCGATCCATACCTCTTGTCGGCCGGTTGCTCGAAAGGAAGGATCGGCAGTCGCGTTGTCACTTGCTCCATTTGTGCTTTGAGCCGCGGGCTCCGCTTCAGCTCCAGCCCGAACTCAATCTCGCCACTCACGATCACGCTCGTCGCAACGTGCTCCAGACCCACCCTTGCGATGTGCCGGGCGACGAGACCTTCAGGGTCGTCAGCCAAACTAGAAACCGCGTTCGTGTCCAAGAGATAGAGGGTCACAACTTGACATCATCCAGCGGCGCAAGATCGCTGTCGTCGATATCAGGGAACCGATCCTCGTCGCCCAGAGGTTCAAGCGTCGCGAGAACCTCGAGCAGGGTCGGCTGCGTCCTGACCTCTTGCAAGGTCAGCTTTCCCTTGGCATCGCGGCTTATCAGAACTTCCTGTCCCTCGAATTCAAACTCCTTCGGTATGCGCACGGCCTGACTGCGCCCATTGCGGAAAAGGCTTGCCTTCCGGACGTTCTTCTCGTGGGCATTCATTGCAGCCTCCACTTCATTGGCATATGCCAAAGCATATGCCAATGAAGTGGAGGCTGCAATCACTCCGCCGCGACGCCCATGCGCATGCGCTCCATCTCTTCCAGCGCGCGGCGGTACTCGACCGGCATGACCTTCCTGAACTTCGGCCGGTAGCTCGCCCAGTCGTCGAGGATCGCCTTTGCCCGTGTCGAGCCCGTGTAGTGCGCGTGGTTGGAGATGAGCTGCACGAGCCGCTCCTCGTCATGGCGGGTCATGTCGCCCGAAACGTCGACGCGGCCCATATGGGCGATGTCGCCCCCATGGTGGTGCAGCTTCTCCAGCATGTCGTCTTCTTCGGGGACGGGCTCCAGTTCGACCATCGCCATGTTGCAGCGCTCGGCGAAATCGCCCTCCTCGTCGAGCACGTAGGCGACGCCGCCCGACATGCCCGCCGCGAAATTCCGACCGGTCTTGCCGATCACCACCACCACGCCGCCGGTCATGTACTCGCAGCCATGGTCGCCCACCCCCTCGACGACCGCCGCCGCGCCCGAATTGCGCACCGCGAAACGCTCGCCGGCAACGCCGCGGAAATAGCACTCGCCCTCGATCGCGCCGTAGAGAACCGTGTTGCCGACGATGATCGAATCCTCCGACAGGATGCGCGCGTCATCGGCCGGCCTGATGACGATGCGCCCGCCCGACAGGCCCTTGCCGACATAGTCATTGCCGTCGCCGATCAGCTCGAACGAAATGCCCCGCGACAGGAATGCGCCGAACGATTGGCCGGCCGTTCCGTTGAACGTCACCGAGATCGTCTCTTCCCGCAGCCCCTTGTGCTTGTAGCGTCTGACCACCTCACCCGAGAGCATCGCGCCCGCGGAGCGGTCGACGTTGCGGATCGGCAGCGCGATCTTCACCGGCTCGCGCGACTCTAGCGCGGGCTTCGCCAGTTCAATGAGCCTGCGATCGAGCACGTCGTCGATCGGATGCTTCTGGCGCTCGGTCCAGTGCGTGGCTTCCCGCGGCGCGTCGGGCTTGTGGAAGATGCGGCCGAAGTCCAGCCCCCTGGCCTTCCAATGGTCGATCATCGCCCGCTTCTCGAGCAGGTCCGACTGGCCGACGATCTCGTCCAGCCTCCGGTACCCCATCGCCGCGAGCAGCAGGCGCACCTCCTCGGCCACGTAGAAGAAGAAATTGACGACGTGTTCGGGCGTGCCCTTGAAGCGCTTCCTCAGAACCGGGTCCTGGGTGGCGACGCCGACCGGGCAGGTGTTCAGGTGGCACTTGCGCATCATGATGCAGCCGGCGGCGATCAGCGGCGCCGTCGAGAAGCCGAACTCGTCGGCCCCGAGCAGCGCCCCGATGACCACGTCGCGACCCGTCCTCAGCCCGCCGTCGACCTGGAGGGCGATGCGCGATCGCAGCCCGTTCATGACGAGCGTCTGGTGCGTCTCTGCCAGCCCGATCTCCCAAGGACTGCCGGCATGCTTGAGCGAGGTCAGCGGGGAGGCGCCCGTGCCGCCGTCATAACCGGAGATCGTGATGTGATCGGCGCGCGCCTTGGCGACGCCGGCCGCGACCGTGCCGACCCCGACCTCGGACACGAGCTTCACCGACACGTCGGCCGCCGGGTTGACGTTCTTGAGGTCGAAGATGAGCTGCGCCAGGTCCTCGATCGAGTAGATGTCGTGGTGCGGCGGCGGCGAGATGAGCCCGACACCGGGCGTCGAATGACGGGTCTTGGCGATCGTCGCGTCCACCTTGTGCCCGGGGAGCTGACCGCCCTCGCCGGGCTTGGCGCCCTGCGCGACCTTGATCTGCATCATGTCCGAGTTGACGAGATATTCCGTCGTCACGCCGAAACGCCCGGAAGCCACCTGCTTGATCGCCGAGCGCTCGGGGTTCTTGCCTCCGCCCGGCAACGGCAGGTAGCGGTCCGGCTCCTCGCCGCCCTCGCCCGTGTTCGACTTGCCGCCGATCGCGTTCATCGCACGCGCCAGCGTCGAATGGGCCTCCCTGGAGATCGAGCCGAACGACATCGCGCCCGTCGAGAATCGCTTGACGATATCGGCCGCGGCCTCGACCTCCCCGATTGGAACCGGCTTGCGGCCGGTCGTCTCGGCGAGCCTGATGCCGAACAGGCCGCGGATGGTCTGCGCGCGCGCCGTCGCGCTGTCGATCTGCTGGGAGTACTCCTGGAACGTCGACCACGATTCCTTGCGCACGGCGTGCTGGAGCGTCGCGACCGCGTCGGGCGACCAGATGTGCGCCTCGCCGCGCATCCGGTACATGTACTCGCCGCCGACATCGAGCGAGTTCCTGAGCACCGGGTCGTCGCCGAAGGCGTCGCCGTGCCGCGAGACGGTCTCGGCCGCCACCTCGTCGAGCCCGACGCCCTCGATGGTGGTCGCGGTGCCGGTGAAGTACCGCTGCACGAAGTCGGACTTGAGCCCGATGGCATCGAAGATCTGTGCGCCGCAATAGGACTGGTAGGTCGAGATGCCCATCTTGGACATCACCTTGAGGATGCCCTTGCCGATCGACTTGATGTAGCGCGAGACGACCTCGTATTCGTCCACTTCCGGCGGGAGTTCGCCGCGCCGGCGCATGTCCAGGAGCGCGTCGAAGGCGAGGTAGGGATTGATCGCCTCGGCCCCATAACCGGCAAGGCAGCAGAAATGATGCACTTCGCGCGGCTCGCCCGATTCAACGACGAGCCCGACGGATGTCCTCAGACCCTTGCGGATGAGATGATGATGCACGGCCGCCGTGGCGAGCAGAGCCGGGATGGCGATGCGATCGGGCCCGACCTGGCGGTCGGAGAGGATGATGATGTTGTAGCCGCCTGCGACCGCCGCCTCGGCGCGTTCGCAAAGCCGGTCGACCGCGCCCGTCATGCCGGCCGCGCCTTCGACCGTGGCATAGGTCATGTCGATCGTCTTCGTGTCGAAACGATCCTCGGTGTGGCCGATCGAGCGGATCTTCTCGAGGTCGCCATTGGTGAGGATCGGCTGGCGCACCTCAAGACGCTTGCGGCGCGAGGAGCCGATGAGGTCGAAGATGTTGGGCCTCGGACCGATGAACGAGACGAGGCTCATCACCAGTTCCTCGCGGATCGGATCGATCGGCGGGTTGGTGACCTGCGCGAAGTTCTGCTTGAAGTAGGTGTAGAGCATCTTCGACTTGTCCGACATCGCCGAAATCGGCGTGTCGGTGCCCATCGAGCCGACGGCTTCCTGGCCGGTCGTCGCCATCGGCGACATCAGCAGCTTTACGTCTTCCTGCGTGTAGCCGAACGCCTGCTGGCGATCGAGCAGCGATACGTCCTTGCGAAGCGCGCGCGGCTCCACCGGCTTCAGATCCTCGAGGATCAGTTGCGTGTTGTCGAGCCACTTCCGGTAGGGATGCTTGCGCGCGATCTCCGACTTGATCTCGTCGTCGGAGATGATGCGGCCCTTGACGAGGTCGATCAGGAGCATCTTGCCGGGCTGAAGGCGCCACTTGCGGACGATGTTCTTCTCCGGCACGACGAAGGCCCCCGCCTCCGAGGCGAGGATCACCCGGTCGTCGTCGGTGACGACGTAGCGCGCGGGCCTGAGCCCGTTGCGGTCGAGGGTGGCGCCGATCTGCCGTCCATCGGTGAACGCGACGGCCGCCGGCCCGTCCCACGGCTCCATAAGCGCCGCGTGGTACTCGTAGAAGGCCTTCCGCTCGGCATCCATCGTCTTGTTGCCCGCCCATGCTTCGGGGATGAGCATCATCATCGCATGGGTGAGCGAATAGCCGCCCTGGAACAGGAACTCGAGCGCATTGTCGAAGCAGGCCGTATCCGACTGCCCTTCGTAGGAGATCGGCCAGAGCTTGGAGATGTTGTTTCCGAACAGCTCGGAATCAACCGAGGCCTGGCGCGCAGCCATCCAGTTGTTGTTGCCGCGCACCGTGTTGATCTCGCCGTTGTGCGCGACCATCCGGTAGGGGTGCGCCAGCTTCCACGACGGGAAGGTGTTGGTCGAGAAACGCTGGTGGACGAGGATCAGCGCCGTCTCGAAGCGGGCGTCGGTCAGGTCTTTGTAATACTGACTCACCTGGTAGGCGAGGAACATGCCCTTGTAGACGATGGTTCTGGCCGACAGCGACACGCAGTAGGAGCCGATGTCCTTGTTGTTGTTCTCTGCGTAGATGCGGCCCGAGATCACCTTGCGCAGCAGATAGAGCCGCGCCTCGTACTCCTCGTCGTCGATGCCCTCCGGCCGACCGACGAAGACCTGCCGGTGATAGGGTTCGGCCGCGGCGATGTCCGGCGCCTTGGACAGCGACGAGTTGTCGACGGGAACGTCGCGGAAACCGAGAATCGGCAACCCCTCGGACTGCGCCGATTCCGCGATGACCTCGTTGACATGCGCGCGAAGCGCTTCGTCCTTCGGCATGAACCAGTGGCCGACGCCGTAGTCTCCGGCAGGCGGAAGCTCGACGCCGAGCTTCGCCATCTCCTCGCGGAAGAGCCGGTCGGGAATCTGCACGAGCACGCCCGCGCCGTCGCCCATCAGCGGATCGGCTCCGACCGCGCCGCGATGGGTGAGGTTTTCGAGCATCGCCAGACCGTCGAGCACGATCTGGTGCGACTTCACGCCCTTCATCTGCGCGATGAAGCCGACGCCGCAGGCGTCGTGCTCGTTGCGCGGATCATAGAGACCGGCCGCGGCGCCGCGCGACGGAGCGGATTTCGCTTGGGCCGCCGGTAATACCGTTGCCGCAGAGTGCGTCCTTTCCGTCATCGCGTCCTCCATTGGCCCGTCGGCCGTCCGTCTCGCCTGCCCCGCAACCCCATCACGCCCGCGCCATGCGCGTACGTCGCTTCGTGGTATCTGAAGCCGGCTCCCGCTCACACGCTTGGCCGGAACGGCCATCATACGCCATTCCGGTTGGTCATGCGGGCATCAAAATTAAGACAGTACTACTGTCCTATTTCCTCTATGACAGATATTCGAAGCGCCTTCAAGATCGAAACGCAAAAAACAGTCGGACGTCGCGAAACATTCCTCATCCGGTGAAGTGCGGCGCGTAATTTTGTTTCGTCGAGTGAACGGGCTGGCGCATGGGTTTTGCCGGCCAAGGGCTTGATGAGCCGCGTCCGCGACGCCAATGTCCGGCCAGATCGAAAGGGGTCCGCATGATCTTCGCATCCGACAACTGGGCCGGCGCCCACCCGAAGGTTGCGGCGGCGCTGTCGGCTGCGGCCAGCGGGTTTTCGTCGGCCTATGGAACGAGCGACCTCGACAGGCGGGTCTGCGATCGGTTCAGCATCATCTTCGAGCGCGAGGTCGCGGTGTTCTTCGTCGCCACGGGCACGGCGGCGAACGCGCTGTCGCTCGTTTCGGTCAACAAGCCGGGCGGCGTCTCCTTCGTCCACCGTGACGCGCATCTTGCCGCCGACGAAGCCGGCGCGTCGGAGTATCTGACTGGCGGCGCGCGCCTTTGCCTTGTCGATGGCCCGTTCGGGAAGATGGACCCGGCGAAACTTGAAGCGGCGATCGGCCGCTATCCCGAGCAGTTCCTGCACGCCGGTCGGCCGATGGCGATTTCCGTCACCCAGTCATCGGAAGTGGGCACCGTCCATTCGCTGGACGAACTCGACGTGATCGGGGCGATCGCGCGCAGGAACAACCTGCCGCTGCACATGGACGGCGCCCGCTTCGCCAACGCGCTGGTCGCGCTCGAGACCTCGGCCGCCGAAATGACGTGGAAGCGCGGGGTCGACGTCCTGTCCTTCGGCGGCACCAAGAATGGCTGCTGGTGCGCGGAGGCCGTCGTCCTGTTCGATCCGGCAAGGGCGCACGAATTCGCCTTCGTGCACAAGCGCGCCGCCCAGCTCTTCTCGAAATCGCGCTTCGTCGCGGCCCAGTTCGACGCGTACTTCCGCGACGAGCTGTGGCTGGAGACGGCAGGCCATGCCAACGCGATGGCCGCCAGGCTTTCCGGCCATGTGCGCGACTCCCGCCGGACGCGCCTTGCCTGGGAGCCGGCCGCCAACGAGGTCTTCGCCATCCTGCCCCACGCGCTCGTCGCGGACCTCAAGGCGGCCGGCGTCGCCTTCTACGACTGGCACACCCCGGACTGGTACGAGGGGGAGGTCGGCGAGGACGAGGCGATCTGCCGGTTCGTCACCAGCTTCGCCACCACGGTGGAGGACGTGGACGGGCTCGGAAAGCTGGTCGCATAAGAAAGCGGCGCCCGGAGGCGCCGCCAGTCACCGCTTGCGGAAGCGTCTTCCTCAGGCCGCTTTCGCCTCGATCTGCTTGGCGCCCTTGTCATTGGCGCCGATCGCGATCTTGCGCGGCTTCATCTCCTCGGGAATGGACCGCTTGAGGTCGATGTGGAGCAGGCCGTTCTTCAGGCTCGCGCCGGTCACGTCGACGTGGTCGGCGAGCTGGAAGCGGCGCTCGAAGGCGCGGGCGGCGATGCCGCGGTAGAGCACTTCGCTGCCTTCGCCGTTGCCGGCCTCGTCCTTGCGCTCACCCTTGACCGTCAGCACGGTGCGGTGCGCCTCGACCGAAATGTCGGTCTCGGAGAAGCCGGCCACCGCCATCGAGATACGATAGGCGTCCTCGCCGGTGCGCTCGATGTTGTAGGGCGGATAGCTCTGGCCGCTGTCGGGCTGTCCCATCGTGTCCAGCATGCTGAACAGGCGGTCGAAGCCGACGGTGGAACGGTAGAGGGGGGAAAAATCGAAACCACGCATGATGTGTTCTCCATCAGAGCAACAGGGTTTGCGTTTGGCCTGCGAGGGAAACCCATGAGGCGTTTCCGGGGGAGGCCAGCGGTCCCACAGGGGCGGCCGCGTCGTGGATTTGGGGACTGGATTTTCCTGTTTCAAGACCCGCAACGGCTTGTTGTGAGCATGAACGTCAGGTGAACCGCCCCTTCGGATACGGTTCAGGCGCACCCGGCTAGTTTCCAGCCAACAGATCGGAACAAGCGTCGCTCCAACCGCGACGTACCGAGGCCGAACCGGGTGTATCGTCCCTTCCTCCCGGATCGTCAGAGGCCGGAAGCGCGCTGAAAGCGGCTTCCGGCCTCGCCCTTTTCAGCCCATCCGTTGCATTTCCACTCCCGGCTTCCTATCACCGGCGCGCGTGCCTGGGCACCGAACGCGGGCGGACTATGACAGCCGAGTTCTTCGAGATTGCGGAAAATCCCGTGCCACCCCGGGCGCGCGCCGAGTGGATGACGGCGCGCGACGGCAAGCGCATCCGCTACGCCCTTTTTGGCGCCGCCGGCCGGCCGCTGAAGGGCACCGTCGTCATCCTTCCCGGTCGCAACGAGTGCATCGAAAAGTACTTCGAGACGGTACGCGATCTTGCCGGTCGGGGCTTCGGCGTCGCCACGCTGGACTGGCGTGGCCAGGGCGCTTCGGACCGGCTCATTCCAGATCCTCAGCGCGGCTATGTCGACTCGTTCTTCGACTACGTGCGAGACGTCGAGCAGTTCTTCGAGGACGTCGTGCTGCCTGACTGCCGCGGACCGTTCTATGTACTCGCCCACTCCACCGGCTCGCTGGTCGCCTTGCTTGCGGCCCCGTCGATGGTGAACCGCGTCCAGCGCATGATGCTGATCGCACCGCTGATAGAATTGAAGGGGCTCGGCCTGTCGACGCAGACCGTGCGCCGCGCGGCGAGCTTCCTCTACAGCCTCGGCCTCGGCACGATGTATTTCGGCGGCGGACCGCGCCCGCCCGAATCGAAGCCGTTCGCCACCAATGTCCTGACCACCGACCACGCGCGCTACCGGCGCAACCAGAAGATCTACGAGATCTACCCCCACCTCGCCCTCGGCGGGCCTACCGTCACCTGGGTGCGTGCGGCCTGCCTCGCCGTCGAGACCGTGTCAGACCCGGCCTTCATCGAACGCATCCAGTTGCCGATCGTGATCGTCGGAGCCGGTTCCGACGAGGTGGTGTCCACGCCGGCGGTCGAAGCCTATGCGAGGCTGCTGAGGGCGACGTCGATGCTGACGATCGACGGCGCACGTCACGAGGTGTTGCAGGAGGCGGACGCCTATCGCGAACAATTGTTCGCCGCCTTCGACGCCTTCATTCCGGGTCACGACGCCTGACGGGCTATTCCTTCAACTCGTCGACGATGCGCTGCAGCCCATAAACCTTGGGCAGCGCCTCTTCGATCGCCGTCGAGGCGAGGATCACGCTCCGGTTGAGAACCGGGTCGAAGAAGTAGTAGCCGCCAAGCGAATGGATGTTGCCGTCGAACATCGCGCCGACGATCCGCCCCTCGCGGTCGATGATGGGCGAGCCCGAATTGCCGCCGACCGTGTCGTTCGTGGTCGAGACGTTCAGGATGACGTCCGGGTTCAGCGCGCCCTTCGCCTTCTCCCACGCATCGGCGAGTTTGTAGGGCTCCGAGCCGGTCGCCCGGTCGAGCAGGCCGGCGAAGGTGGTGAACGGCTTCACCTCCCGTCCGTCCGGTTCTGTCCAGCCTTTCACGGTCCCGTAGTTCAGCCGCAGCGTGCCGTTGGCGTCGGGATAGCTGTCCTCTCCGGCGAGCGCGATGCGCACCGGATCGATCTTCCGACGTGACTCCATCCGGACGGCCTCCACCTCGTCGCGGAACTTGACGTCGACCTCGCGACCCGGCCCGGCGACCTTGCGGATAAGCACGATCAGCGGGTCGTCGCTGGCCTCCACCGCCGCCCGTCCGCCGTCGAACAGTCGGCGCCGTTCCGCGGGGTCGGTCAGCCTCGTACCGGTCACGACGCGTCTGGCCAGCGCCTCGGGGCTTTCCCTGCCGAGAACATCGCGCACCAGCGGGTGGTCGGCGGTCAGGAACTCGCGCATCTTCGCGAGCCAGAACTCGAGCACGATCTGCTCCTTGGGCAGTTGCACCGGCTTGTCGGCTCCCAGCCAATCGCCGAGGTCCGGAAGTTCGCTGTCGGAATAGCCGGTCAGCCGCTCCGCTTCGGGCCGCACCCTTTCCTCGGCCGCATGCGCGATCGTCATGGCGTAGCCGAAAAGCTCGGAGTTGCTCGCGGCATACTCCCCGAAGTAGCGGCGGACGTAGAAGATGCCGCGGTTGACACGCTCCGCCGCCTCCACCCTCTCGAACGCGTCGCCGACCGCCGCCGCCTTTCCGGCATCGGCCGCGATCGCTTCGCGGAGCTTCGCTTCGGCGCGCCGCAATTCGGCGAGCAGCCCGCGCTGCAGCGCCATGTACTCGGCCCAGTCCGCCTTGAAGTTGTTCTCGACGTTGAAGAGGGCCGCCGCGGCGACGCGCGCCTCCTCGACGCCCCGGTCCGCATAGGCGATCAGCCGGCCGCGCAGTTCGGCGTCGGTGACAAGCACCCAGGGGAAAAAGGTGTCGACATAGTATTCGACGACGGCGACGGGCATGCCGCGTCCGGTGTCGCCCGGATGGCCCGAAACGAAGACAAGCTCGTCGTCCTTCAGAGGCTCCGAGCGCCACTCCAGATGGTTCGGCGTCTCGGCCGGCCGGCCGTCCTCATAGAGGCGCAGGTAGGAGACATCGAAGGCAAAACGCGGAAAGTTGAAATTGTCGGGGTCGCCGCCGAACGATCCTGCCGCCGCCTCGGGTCCGAGCACCATGCGCACATCGTCATAGGTGCGGTAGCTGTGCAGCGTGTGCTTCGCGCCGGCGAACAGCGAGATGACCGCGCAGCGCCCCTTGGTGACGGTCGCCGTGCACTCCGCTTCGATCTTCGCGGTCTCGGCGCGCCTTCCTTCGTCGTCGCCCGCCGCCGCGACGCGCGCACTCACGTCCGAGAGCGAAACGAGGACCTCCGCCTTCACGCCGGGACAGGTGCGCTCGTCCGCTTCGGTCGGCGCCAGGATCGGCGTCATCGCGAGGTCCTGACCTGGAGCCGACAGGCTCTCGATGCAGCCGGTCACGCAATGGTGGTTGGTCTGGACCAGCCCGCGACCGCTGACGATCGCCGCCGAACAGCCGTCCAGCATCACCGACGAGAGGCGGACATGGTCCAGCCAGGCCTCGTCGGGACCGAAGCCATGAGAGGCTTCCACGACCCCGGACGGGAACGCGTCATAGGTCCACATGCCTTCCTCGGCGGCGACGGGAACGCACAACGCCGCCACCGCAGCCACAACAGCCGCTGCGCGCTTGCCGATAGTCATGACGATGGTCTCCACCCGCTCGCGGACGAAAAGGCCCGCCGACGATACGCTATCCGAGCATCCGCGACTTGGACAAGAGGATCAGGAGAGCCAGCGCTTGCGACGTTTGTAGTGCTTCACGTCCTTGAACGACCTGCGCCCCTCGCCCCCGACGCCGAGGTAGAACTCCTTGACGTCCTCGTTCTCGCGCAGCGACGCGGCTGCTCCGTCGAGCACCACGCGCCCCGACTCCAGGATGTAGCCGTATTTGGCATAGCGCAGGGCGGTGTTGGTGTTCTGCTCGGCGAGCAGGAAGGACACGTTCTGCTCCTCGTTGAGCTTCTTCACGATCTCGAAGATTTCCTCCACGAGCTGCGGCGCGAGACCCATCGACGGTTCATCGAGGAGGATCATCTTCGGCCGGCTCATCAGCGCGCGTCCGATCGCCGTCATCTGCTGTTCGCCACCGGAGGTGTATCCGGCCTGGCTCGATCTCCGCACCTTGAGACGCGGGAAGTAGGCATAGACGAGCTCGAGATCGGCGCGTATCGCCGCCGCGCCGTCGCGCCGCGTGAATGCCCCGGTCATCAGGTTGTCCTCCACGGTGAGGTGGCCGAAGCAGTGTCGGCCCTCCATCACCTGGATGCACCCCCGCCTGACGAGATCGTTCGGCGACAGGGCCTGCACCTCCCGCCCCTCGAAGACGATGTTGCCCTTGGTCACCTCGCCGCGCTCGGCGCGCAGCAGGTTGGAGATCGCCTTCAGCGTCGTGGTCTTGCCCGCCCCATTGGCGCCGAGCAGGGCGGTGATGCCGCCACGCGGCACCGACAGGGACACGCCCTTCAGGACGAGGATGACGTGATCGTAGATCACCTCGATGTTGTTGACCGATAGGATGGTTTCGGCTGTGGCGAGATCCTTGGCAGCGTCCATATCTTCAAGTCCGCGTGTGTGCCGACCGGGCGGTCAGTATCTCTCTCCCCGTTTACGGGGAGAGATGTCCGGCAGGACAGTGAGGGGCGGCGCTAAACTCGATGTGTCCGCGCTGCCCCTCATCCGTCACTTCGTGACACCTTCTCCCCGTGAACGGGGAGAAGGAAGAAGCATCACTGACAGGTCTGCGTCGGCCAGGGCTGGTTGGCGTCCGCATACTCCTTGGCCTTCTCGGCAACCAGCGGATCGATGCTGGCGCGATCGGCCTGGAGCAGCTCCGACGACTTCACGAACTTCGCGCCGTCCCATTCGAGCATCCAGGCGCCGGAATGACCCGTGTGGTTGGCGCAGCTCGTCTGGAAGGGAGCGATCATGCCGTCAAGCCCGAGCTCCTTGATCTTGGCGTCGTCGAAGTTGAGGTTCTCCAAACCCCAGCGAAGCTGCTCGCGGTCGATGACCTTGGCGCCGAACTTGGCCTGCGCGACCTTGACGCCCTCGGCGAGGAAGGCCGAGATCAGCACGCCGCGCTGGTAGAAGACCCAGTCGAACTCGCCGGCATCCTTGTTGAGCTGAGACTTGCCGGCGTCGACCACCAGCTTCTTGATGTCCTGCATGACCGGCGCGTCGTTGTTCGGCAGGCTCCAGGACAGTGAGCGGTAGCCCTTGCCCTTCTCGCCCACCAGCTTCATGTCGCCATCGAGACCCGACCACCAGATGCCGACGAACTGGTTCATCGGGTAGCCGGTCTTCACGGCCTCGGTGACCGCGCCGGCATTCATCGCGCCCCAGCCCCACATCACCACGAAATCAGGCTTCTCGCGGCGAATCTGCAGCCACTGCGCCGACTGGTTCTGCATCTCCTTCAGGCCGACCGGGATGGGCAGGAACGTGAAGCCGTGCTTGGCGGCATAGGCTTCGATCAGCGGGATCGGCTCCTTGCCGTAGGGATGGTCGAGGTGGAGGAGCGCGATCTTCTTGCCGTTGAGGCTGTCGAGATTTCCGCCCGACACCGCCTGGAGGATCATCGACGCGCCATCCCAGTAGGACGCCGGCGGGTTGAACGCCCACTGGAACGTCGTGCCGTCCTGCATGGCCGAGAAGCCGTATCCGGGGGCAAGCACGGGGATCTTGTCCACGTTCGACTTCGGCAGCACCTGGAGCGTGATGCCCGTCGACCAGGGTTGCGTGACGATGGCGCCGTCGGCCTTCGTCTTCTCGTAGCACTCCACACCCTTCTCGGTGTTGTAGCCGGTCTCGCACTCCTGGTAGTCGAGCTTGACGCCGTTGGCGCCGCCGTCGCGCTCGTTGATCATCGCCATGTAGTCGGCCTGCCCGTTCATGAGCGGGATGCCGGTCACGGCGAACGGACCGGTCCGGTAGCTGAGGTTCGGCAACAAGACCGAATCCTGCGCGAATGTCGGCAACGCGAACGTCGAACCGGCGGCGAGCGCCGCCGCGAGGATCGAGGTTCTGAGCAGTTTCTTCATTTCATTTCCTCCACTTGCCTTTTCTCAATTCCGAACGGGGCGAAGCCGCCCCGCTCCTCCTCAGTGCGGGAACGGCCACATGATCAGCTTTTCCCGGATGATGGCCCAGAACCGTGCTAGCCCGTGCGGCTCGACGATCAGGAAGAAGATGATCAGCGCGCCGATGATCATGGTGTTGATGTGCTCCTGCGTCGCCGAGGCGACCGGCAGTCCGAGTGCGGCGGGAACGATGCCGAGCAGCACCGGCAGCGCCACGATCAGGATCGCGCCGAGATAGTTGCCGAGGATCGAGCCGAGACCGCCGATGATGGCGATGAACAGCACCCGGAAAGACAGCGGGATGTCGAACAGGTTGGGTTCCGCCGCGCCGCGCCACAGGAAGACGAACAGGGCGCCCGACACGCCGACGATGTAGGACGATACCGCGAAGGCCGAGAGCTTGGCCTTCATCAGGTTGATGCCGACGAGTTCGGCGGCGATGTCCATGTCGCGCACCGACTTCCAGATCCGCCCGAGCCGTCCGCGCGTGACGTTGATCGCGCCGAACGTGACCACGCACACGACGCCGAGCACGAAATAGTACTGCGTGACGGCGGCGGCGGTCGGGCCCGCCACGGTCAACCCGAACATCTTGATGTTGGGCACCTGGATCGCGCCCGAAGCGGCGTAGTTGTAGAGCCACGCCCATTTCTCGAAGAGCCATACGAGGAAGAACTGCGCGGCCAGTGTGGCGATCGCCAAGTAGAACCCCTTGATCCTGAGCGATGGCAGACCGAAGGCGACGCCGACGGCCGCCGAGAAGAAGCCCGACAGCCCGATCGCCACGACGAGGTTCACCTCCGGGAAGATCGTGATGATCTTGTAGCAGGCATACGCGCCCACCCCCATGAAGGCGCCCGTGCCGAGCGAGAGCTGCCCGGCGTAGCCGGTCAGGATGTTGAGCCCCAGCGCGGCGAGCGAGTAGATCAGGACCGGGATCAGCACGGCCCGGAACATGAATTCGTTGGCTGTGAGCGGCAACACGACGAAGGCGAACAGGAGGATGACGCCGAGCAGCCAGGCGTCCTGGCGAACCGGAAACAGCGCGTGGTCGGAGCTGTAGCTTGTCTTGAACTGGCCGGCGGTGCGGTACAGCATCCGATCACACCCGCTCGATGATCTTTTCGCCGAACAGGCCCTGCGGCCGGAACAGCAGGACGACGAGCGCGAAGACGAACGCGAACCAGGTTTCCGTGTTGCCCCCCAGCAGCGGCTGGCCCCAGTAGATCTCGAACAGCTTCTCGAGGATGCCGATCGCCAACCCGCCCACGATCGCTCCGGTGACCGATTCCAGTCCGCCGAGCATCAACACCGGCAGCGCCTTGTAGGCGATCACCTCGAGCGCGAAGGAGACGCCTGCCCGCGCGCCCCAGACGATGCCGGTGGCCAGCGCGATGATGCCCGCGATGAACCAGACGAGCACCCAGATGCTCGACAGCGAGATGCCGACCGAGAGCGCCGCCTGGTGATCGTCGCCGAGCGCGCGGATCGCGCGCCCCATCTTCGACTTGTTGAGGAAGGCGAGCAGTCCGATGACCAGAAGCACCGCCCCGACGACCGCGGTCACGTCCTTCTGCTCGATCAGCAGGAAGCCGCCGAACGGCTCGAAGGTCCAGCTCCCGGTCGGGATCATCAGCTCCTCGGTGATCATCACCTTGTTCTCGCCGCCGAAGATGATCTCGCCGAAGCCGATCAGGAACAGCGTGACGCCAATGGTCGCCATGAACAGGATGATGTCCGGCTGGTTGACCAGCGGCCTCAGCACGACGCGTTCGATCGTCACCGCCAGAAGGAACATCACCACCAGAGTCAGCGGCAGCGCCAGCAGGGCCGGAATGCCCCTCTCATAGAGTCCCACCAGGGTCAGGGCGGCGAAAACCACCATGATCCCCTGCGCGAAGTTGAAGATCCGCGAGGATTTGTAGATGAGCACGAACCCCAGCGCGATGAGGGCGTAGAGCACGCCGGAAACCAGCCCCTCCCACAGGACCTGCATGAGGAAGTCGGGCATCGCTACCATGTCCTGGAACGGCTTCACCAGGATGTTGTGAAGGAACTCCATGCTCGACGCCCTCCCCCTTGCCGGACGCCTATTGCAGCGCCGCGGTCAGGTTGGGGAACAGACCCACCAGGCCGATGATGATGAGATAGACCGCGACGATGTAGTTGAGCAGGCGCGGCATCACGAGAATGAGAATGCCGGCGATCAGCGCGACGAGGGGGGCGAGTTGGACGCTCATGGGAGGCTTCCTTTCAGTGGGCGACGCCGAGATAGGCGTCGATGACTTGCTGGTTGGACTTCACGGCATCGGGTGTGCCGTCGGCAATCTTCTTGCCGTAGTCGAGAACGACGACGCGATCCGAAAGGTCCATCACCACCCCCATGTCGTGCTCGATGAGCGCTATGGTGGTGCCGCGCTGGCGGTTTACGTCGATGATGAACCGGCTCATGTCCTCCTTCTCTTCGAGGTTCATGCCGGCCATCGGCTCGTCGAGCAGCAGCAGCGACGGCTCCATGGCCAGCGCACGGCCGAGCTCCACCCGCTTCTGCAGGCCGTAGGGCAACTTGCCGACCGGCACCTTGCGGATGTGCTCGATCTCCAGGAAGTCGATGATCTCCTCGACCGCCTCGCGGTGCGCGATCTCCTCGGCCAGCGCCGGCCCATGCCACATCACCTGCCAGAGGAAGCCGCGCTTCATCATCACCGAGCGGCCGGCCATGATGTTGTCCAGCGTCGACATGCCCTTGAACAGCGCGACGTTCTGGAAGGTGCGCGCGATCCCCTGCCTCACCGCGTGATGCGGCTTCATCGCCCTGCGCTCGACGCCGCGGAAGACGATCGTCCCGTTCTGCGGCGTGTAGAAGCCGTTGATGACGTTGAGCATGGACGTCTTGCCGGCGCCGTTGGGACCGATGATCGCGCGGATCTCCCCCTTCCTGATGTCGAAGGAAATGTCGGTGATCGCCTTCACGCCTCCGAAGGAGAGGGAGACGTCGCGCACCTCCAGCAGCGTCGCGCCCGCCGCGATGCCGTCGTCGACCGCGAGCATGCGCGGATCGGGCCGTGCGTTCATTCGGCGGCCTCGCGCATCGGCTCCACGGTCTCCCCGCCTTGGGTCTTGGCGTCGTACACTTTCACCGTCGCGCGGATCGTCCCCTTGCGGCCATCCTCGTAGGTCACTTCGGTCTGCGTGAACACATCGGCGGCGCCGTCGTAGAGCGCCGCGATCAGATCGCCGTAGCGCTCGGCGACGAAGGAGCGACGCACCTTCTGCGTGCGCGTCAGCTCGCCATCATCGGCGTCGAGTTCCTTGTGCAGGATGAGGAAGCGCTTGATCTGCGCCCCGGCCATCATGGGCTCGCGAGCCAGCCGCCGGTTGGTCTCGTCGACATGGGCGGCGATGATCCGGGCCACCTCCGGATGTCCGGCCAGCTCCTGGTAGGATGCGTAGGCGATGTTGTTGCGTTCCGCCCAGTTGCCGACCGCCTGGAGGTCGATGTTGATGAAGGCCGCGGCGAACGCCCGCCCGTCGCCGAAGGCCACGGCCTCCTTGATGTTCGGGAAGAACTTCAGCACGTTCTCGATGAACTTCGGCGCGAAGAGAGCGCCGGTCCGGAGCTTGCCGACATCCTTGGCTCGGTCGATGATCCTGAGCTGCCCATCCTTCTCGAAGAACCCGGCGTCGCCGGTCTTGACGTAGCCGTCGCTCGTCATGACCTCGCGCGTCTTCTCATCCTCCTTGTAGTATCCGGAGAACATGCCGGGCGAGCGGAACAGCACCTCTCCGCTCTCCGAGATGCGGATGTCGACATTGGGGATCGCCGGACCGACGGTATCGGACCGGACGGCGCCGTCCTTCTGGGCGGTGACGTACAGAAACGCCTCTGTCTGGCCGTAGAGCTGCTTGAGGTTGATGCCGAGCGACCGGAAGAAGGAGAACAGGTCCGCCCCGATCGCCTCGCCGGCCGTGTATGCCACCCGGATGTTGGAGAGGCCGAGCACGTTCTTGAGCGGAGCGTAGACGAGGACCTCACCCAGCCAGTAGGCCAGCCGGCCTCCGAGTGACACCGGCCGTTTCTCCATGATCGCCTCGCCATGCCGCCTGGCGACGTCGATGAAGGTGCGGAACAGCCAGCGCTTCGCCGCGCTCGCGTCCTCCATGCGGATGGTGACGCTCGTCAGCAGCCCCTCGAACACCCGCGGCGGCGCGAAGTAGAAGGTCGGCCCGATCTCCCGAAGGTCCTGCTGCACGGTCTGCGGGCTCTCTGGGCAGCAGACGCAGAAGCCGCTGACATAGCCTTGCGCGTAATTGAG
Organism: Rhizobiaceae bacterium; assembly: GCA_050184585.1. Classification (GTDB taxonomy): domain Bacteria; phylum Pseudomonadota; class Alphaproteobacteria; order Rhizobiales; family Rhizobiaceae; genus JBFXAF01. Next base: position 475,120 of record JBFXAF010000002.1, read on the forward strand.
GTAATGGTCGCCCACCCAGGCGAGCGGCAGGTAGGCGAGCACGCTGTCCCTGTCGTCCAGCCTGTCGAAGGCGGCCGTGTCGACGGCCGCCTGCACCGCGGCGGAGGCCTTGATCATCACGCCCTTCGATCGGCCGGTGGTGCCCGACGTATAGAGCATCACCGATATCTCGTCGCCGAGCGCGGCCTCGATGGCCGCGTCCCAGGCGGCCGCCGCGCCCGGGTCGCCCGCCATCACCTCGCGACCCCTGGCCTGCACCATAGCAAAATCGGTCAGCCCCGCGGAATCATAGTCGCCGAGGCCGCGCGTCTCGTCGTAGATGACCTGCTCCAGGGCCGGTATCTTGTCGGCGAAGGCACGCACCTTGTCGACCTGTTCCTGGTCCTGGACCACCGCGAAGCGGACGCCGGCATGGTCGAGCACATAGGCCATCTCCTCGGCCACGGCGTCGGCGTAGACCGGCACCGGTATGGCCCCGAGCGACTGGGCCGCGGTGAAGGTCCAGTACAGACGCGGCCTGTTGGAGCCCACAACGGCAATCTTGTCGCCGCGCTTCAGCCCAATCGCCGCCAGGCCGAGCGCCAGCGCCCTTATCTCCTCCAGCTGTTCCGCCCAGGTCCAGCTTTGCCAGATGCCGCGGTTCTTCCAGCGCATCGCCGGGCGGTCCGCGAAGCGCCTTGCGTTGTGAACCAGATACTTCGGAAACGTATCGAGGACTGGAGACTGCGTCGTCATGCCGGACGCCCCTCCCGTTGCGCTGCCGGAAGACCCAGCGTCAGACGCGGCCGGGCGCACCGCAACCCCTGCTTTGGGTCAATGCCCTCCGGCCGCCGGCCCGGTCGGGCGACGAGCACGCGCAAGGTTCGACGCAGTGCTGGCGTCAATCCGTCTACCTCCCTTCACGGACCACATCCCTCGGTTGGCCCGCTCCGCCGGCACTGCCGGCGGTTGTTACCTTGTTGAGCGAAACCTAGCGCTCAATGCAGGGGTCGACAACACGCGGCTTGACAGACAGGCGGCCGGTTTGCGATGTGGAATGGCCCTGCTGTACGCAGGCGCCCTCTCCCGACTACATCATCCAGCGAAATCGTCTCGATCGAGCCGCCCGTGCGGCACGTCGCGCTCAGCCTTCGTAGACGGCCAGCTTCGCCAGGTCGAGCACCGCCATGCGCCCGTGGTTGAGCCGTATCAGCCCTTCCCTTTCGAGCTGAAGCAGGCTGCGGTTCGCCAGTTGCCTCGAGACGCCCGCGAGAAGCCCGAGCTCCTCCTGCGATATCTCGATCTCGCCCCCCTTGCCGGGATAGAGGATCGGGTTGAAGAGCCAGGACAGGTTGCGCGCCACGCGCGCCTTCGGTCCGAGGATACGATCGTGCTCGGTCGTGGCGATGAACTGGCCGAGCCGTTCGTTGAGCTGTCCGACCAGGAAGCGGTTGAACCCCGCGCTGTTCTCGGACAACCACTGGAACGTCGCCTTGTTCATCAGTGCGAGGCGGGTGTCGCGCAATGCGACGAGATCGTACTTGCGCGCCTCGTCCTTCAGCATGGTTCCCTCGCCGAACCAGCCGCCGGGTCCCGCGCCCGCGAACGTCACCGCCTTGCCCGACCTCGAAACCGCGCTGATCTTGACGAGACCGTTGATCACGCCGGTCCAGTAGTCGAACCGGTCGCCGCGATGGCAGACGTAGTTTCCCTTGGAGAAGGCGCGCTCGGTGATGCCACGGCGCGCACGTTCGAACTCCTCGGGCGCGAGTTCGCGCGCCCAACCGGCCGTTTCGACGAACTCGGCGAGTGAGGTCATGGCGCGCCCGCTCGTGGCCGCCTCCGCTTGGTCACCGGAAGTGTATGGACGCGCCGGCCCCGGATGACAAGCGTCGCGGCGCGTCAGGCCGCGGCGCGCAGCCGGTACCGATTCGACGGCAGTATGGTGAGCGGCGCCAGCTCGCCGAACCTCGGCTTGGCGAAGAGCATCCGCTGTTCCAGGGCCGTGGCGCGAAAGAACGGAAAGCGTTGGTAGATGCTTTCGAGATTCTGGGCGCAATTGGATTCGTAGAGGATCGCCATCACGTTGACGCTGGCATAGGGCCTTGGCGTCGCGACCTGCTCGGAGTTGAAGATGCGCCGGTAGAAGGCCTGATGCTCCTCCCGGATCATGCAGATGCAGCTCGTCGTGTCGAAGAACGAGTTCGCGATCACCGCCAGCCGAAGCGTGATGTAGGGCATCACGCGGATCGACGAACCGATTTCGGGGTCGACGGCCAGCCGCCCGGGATCGATGAAGCTCTCCCCCCTTTCCAGGCGCGGCGCGAGCAGGTCGCCGAACACCGTCATCGAGGGCGAATAGGGCTGTTCCCTGCTGACATGGTGCAACCTCACGGTGCTGATCAGCTCGTCGTCGAGGTAGACGCCGAACCGGTAGCAATTGGGCGTGTCGTCGAGGACGTCCCGCATCGAGGCGCTGCTGATCTCGTCGACCAGGTCGTGCGCCCGGTACGCCTTGTACCGCAGGCGATAGATATCCTCGATGTCCTCGCCGCTCTCGCAACGCCGGTACTCGATGCGTTCGAGCAGCGCCGCCACGCTGCGATCGAACGCCGAAGCGCCGCCGATTGGCGACGCCTGCCCGCCGCGTCCCCCCGGTCGGAGGGCCGTCACTGGCTCACTCATGGAACTCCCCGTACTCTGCCGCCACACATGAAGCCTACAGCAGGGGTTCATTCAGTAAAGAAGAAAAGGCAATCTAGAGTCTTTACCGAACGTTAACCTTAACGATCGGTTAATCGAGGAAACGCGACGTTAACGAATAGATTGCGGACTGTACGCGGGAAAGTCGGGCGGCAGCGACGTTTGAACAGGCGTCAGCGGCGCGCGGCGCGGCGGGCGGCGCGGATGTCCTTGGAAAACGGCCATACCGTCGTCGACATCGTCTCGATCCCCGACGCGGTGAGCGCGGCGCCGAACAGGAACCCCTGGACGAGGTCCGGCTTGACCTGGACCGCCAGCACCTTGAGCTGCTCGAAGGTCTCCACGCCCTCGACCGTGACGGTGAGACCGAGGGGACGCGTCAGGTTGACGATGCCCTTCAGGAGTTCGAGCGAGCGCTCGTTCTGGGTCACGTCGATCAGGAAGGACCGGTCGATCTTGATCTTGTCGAGCGGCAGTTTGTGCAGGTAGCTCAGGCTCGAATAGCCGGTGCCGAAGTCGTCGAGCGCGATGCGCACGCCGAGCGCCTTGAGCTCCTCGATGATCTCGCTTGTCAGCGATTTGTCGTCCAGGAGGGCCGTCTCCGTCACCTCGACTTCGAGACGCGCCGGATCGAGCCCCGACTTCGCCAGCGCCGATTTCACCTTTTCGACGATGTCGCGATTGCGGAAATCGCGCGCCGACAGGTTGATCGAGACCGCCGTTGGCTCGGGCCACCGGGTGCATTCGCGCGTGGCGGCCGACAGCATGAAGGCGCTGATTTCGGAGATGATGCCCATCTCCTCGGCGAGCGGAATGAAGATCGCGGGCGAAATCGGGCCGAGATCGGGATGGTCCCACCGGCAGAGCGCCTCGCAACTCGCGATCCGCATCGTCTCCAGCGAAACGATCGGCTGGTAGACGATCCTGAGCGACCGGGTCTCGATGGCGGTCCGGAGGTCCGACTTCATGAGCTGGCGATTACGGAATGCCGCGTCCATCGCCGCTTCGAAAAGGCGCCAGTTGTTCTTGCCGAGTTCCTTGGCCTTGTAGAGCGCCAGATCCGCCTTGACGATCATCGCGTCGACGTCGGTGTCGCCGACCCGGCAGAGCACGGCTCCCGCGCTGGCCTGGATCCGCAACGCGTGCCCTGCCACGTCAACCTCACCCTGCATGCTGGCGAACACGCGGTCCATGAGCGCCGTAAGTTCCCGCTCGCCATCGATGCTGTCGAAATAGACCATGAACTCGTCGCCGCCGAACCGGCTGACGCGCACCCGCTCGTCGGCGACGACGGCCAGCCTTTCGGCGACCGCGTAGATCAGACCGTCGCCGATCGGATGACCGAGCGTGTCGTTGACGCTCTTGAAGTCGTCGAGATCGAACACGGCCAGCGCACAGGTCCGCTCACGCGGGCCGGCGGTCATCATCTCGGCGACGAACTCGTGAAAGTAGGCGCGATTCGGCAGCCCCGTGAGGCTGTCGAAGCGCGCCATGGTGCGGATCCGTTCCTCCGCCTCGACGCGCAGCGAGACGTCCTCGAACGTGATGACGCCGAGGCCGTCCTTGCCTTCGCTCGCCGAGAACTCGACATGCTGTCCGTTCAGCAGCGACACCAGGATCTTGCGGTCGCGCCCCTCGCGCAGCGCCCGGGCGAGCTGGATTTCGAGGTAGCGGCCATCCTTGGGGCTGACCAGGCCGCTTGCCACGCCGCGCATCAGCAGCGCCTTGAGGGTCCGGCCGACGAGCACGCCGCCGGACGTTACGCCCATCGCCTTCGCTGCCTCGGCGTTGGCCACGACGACCTTGCCCTCGCCGTTGAGCATGACGAGGCCGTGCGACATGGTGTTGAGCGCGCGATCGAAGCGCTGCGCGATGCGGGTGGCCTTCTTCTCCTCGCTGATCGCGGTGAACAGGACGGTCCGCACATGCGCGGCCATCTTGGTGATGATCAGCATGAACGGGATGATGTAGAGGCCGAGCACCGTGTGGCTGAGATCGCCGCGCAGGATGAGGCCGATGGCGATGGGCAGCACGACCGTGATGGTCAGTATGGCGACCATGGTCTTCGAGCCGTAGTTGCGGCCGACGATGGTCACGGTCGATCCCATGGCGACCAGCGCCGCGGCGATCTCGCCGAACTTGTCCGGTGCCCAGTAGATCGCGACGAAGGAAAACAGGCCGAGGAAGAAACCCTGGATCGTGCCGCCGACGAGATAGTAGTGCTCGGCCTTGAGGGCCGTGGGATAGTCGACGATGAGGTCCGACTTCTCGTATTTGCGGATGCCGTGGAACCGGTAGAGACCGGCAGCGCACATCAGCACCGCCAGCACGAGATAGATCGGGTCTTCGTTGCGCTGGTAGACGAGCAGCGCCATCAGGCAGTGCAGAAGGGCGCCGACGACCAGGATGATCGAATCATTAAACAACGACCGGACGAACCGGACGTAGATGTCGACGGGCACTTCGTTGGTTCTGGGCTTCTTCATCGCCTGCGGCCGCACGAACCGCAGACATGACACATCCGGATTAAGAAAACTTATATTGAAGCCGCAAGGCCTTGGCCGCCAACGGTTTGGTACGGGTCGACGAACCTACTCGGCGGCCTGCAAGGCAGGTTTGACGGACGGGCCGGCGATGCGTTCGAGCAACCGTTTGCGCTCCTCCGCGGCCTTGCCCGCGGCCGCCTCCTTCACATGCCCGTAGCCGCGGATGAGCGACGGGATCGAGGCGAGCGCCACCGCTGCCTCCAGCCTGTCCACCGTCATCGAACCCGCCAGCATGTCCAGATCACCCTGGTAATCGGCGAGAAGCCGGCGCTCCATGCGACGCTCGGCGGTCCGGCCGAAGACGTCGAAGACCGTCCCGCGAAGGCCTCTGATCGCCGCCAGCACGCGAAAACCTCGCATCATCCAGGGTCCGAAGCTCGATTTGCGGGGTAATCCGTCCGATCCTGTCCGTCCCAGAACCGGCGGCGCAAGGTGGAACTCCAGCCGGTCGAAGCCCGAAAACTCCCGCTCCAGCTGCTTTGCGAACGAACCGTCCGTGTAGAGCCGCGCCACCTCGTACTCGTCCTTGATCGCCATCAGCTTGAAGAGATTGCGGGCGACGGCGTCTGCAAGGGCGGTCGATCCGGGCGCGACGTTCTCCTCCGCCGCCCGTATGGCCGCCACGCGCCGTCGGTAGTCTTCTGCGTAGGCGGCATTCTGATAGTCGGTCAGGAATGCGGCGCGGCGATCGATGACCTCGTCGAGACCGGCCGGAGGAGCGGCATTGATCGCCATGCCGCCCGCCGCCGCCCGAACCGCTTCCGGTTCATGCGCTGCGCGGCGGCCCCACCTGAAGGCGGCGAGGTTCATCGCGACCGCTTCGCCATTGAGTTCGATCGCCCGCTCCACGGCCTCGGGCGAAAGCGGCAGGCCGCCGTGCTGGCAGGCGAAACCCAGCATGAACATGTTGGCGCCGACCGAGTTGCCGAACAGCGCGGAAGCCGTACGCGTCGCGTCGAAGAAATACGCGCTCTCCTCGCCGGCGGCCTGGCGGATCGCCTTCTTCAGCCGCTCGATCGGCAGGGAAAAATCGGCGGCGCGCGCGAAGTCTCCCGGCATCACCTCGGCCGTGTTCGCGACAAAGATCGTGTGGCCGTGACGCACCGCCGACAGCACCTTCTTGTTGCCGGAGACGACGAGATCGCAGCCCAGCACCACGTCGGCCTTGCCGGCTGAAATCCGGATGGCGCTGATGTCGTCCGGCGAGCCGGCGATGCGCACGTGACTGAACACCGCCCCACCCTTCTGGGCGAGGCCCGCCATGTCGATCATGCCGCAGCCCTTGCCTTCCAGATGCGCGGCCATGCCGAGGATGGCCCCGATGGTGACGACGCCGGTGCCGCCGACCCCGCCGATGATCGCCGACCAGCCGTCACGATCGAGCGGGAACGGCTTTGCCGGAGGAACGCCTTCGAGCGGGTCGGAAGCGCCCGCCCTGCCCTCGGCCTTCCTCAGCTTCGCGCCGTGCACCGTGACGAAGGACGGGCAGAAGCCGTTCACGCAGGAGAAATCCTTGTTGCAGGACGACTGGTCGATTCGTCGCTTGCGGCCGAAATCAGTCTCCACGGGCTGAATCGAGACACAGTTCGACTTCACACCGCAGTCGCCGCAGCCTTCGCAGACGAGTTCGTTGATGACCACCCGACGGTCGGGGTCGGGGAAGGCGCCGCGCTTGCGCCGCCGGCGTTTCTCGGCCGCGCAGGTCTGGTCGTAGAGCAGGACCGAAACGCCTTTCACCTCGCGCAATTCGCGTTGCACGGCGTCGAGGTCGTCGCGATGGTGGATGCTCGCTCCGGCCGGGAATTCGGCCGTGCCCGCATATTTGGCCGGCTCGTCGGTGACGACGGCGATACGCTCGACCCCTTCGGCCCGCACCTGTCGCGCGATCATGTCGGCGGTGAGCCCGCCGTCATGCGGCTGACCGCCGGTCATCGCCACCGCGTCATTGTAGAGGATCTTGTAGGTGATGTTCGCCTTCGACGACAGCGCGAAGCGGATCGCCAGCGAGCCCGAGTGGTTGTAGGTGCCGTCGCCGAGGTTCTGGAAGATGTGGTCTCGCTTGGAGAACGGCGCCTGTCCGACCCACTGTGCGCCTTCGCCGCCCATCTGCGTGAAGCCGACCGTCGAGCGGTCCATCCAGACCGCCATGAAATGGCAGCCGATCCCCGCCCCGGCCAGTGATCCTTCAGGCACCTTGGTTGACGAGTTGTGCGGGCAGCCGGAGCAGAAGTACGGCGTGCGCACGGCGACGTCCTTGGTTTCCGCGAGCATCGCCTGGAACTGGCGAAGCTGCTTGACCCTGCCGTCGATCTCCTCCGAGAACCCGACGGTCTTCAGAACCCTTTCTCCGATCGCGATGGCGATGTCGTTCGGATCGAGCGCGCCTCTTGCCGGAAACAGCCAGCCGCCGCGCTCGTCGCGCTTGCCGACCACCTGCGGATGGTTGGCCGCACCGTAGAGCCCCTCCTTGACCTGCACCTCCAGCAGCGACCGCTTCTCCTCGACCACGACGATCGTCTCGAGACCGCGCGCGAAGTCGCCGATATGTTCGAGGTCGAGCGGCCACGGACAGCCGACCTTGAAGAGCCTGAGCCCCAGTTGCCCGGCCTTCGCCTCGTCGATGCCGAGGTCGTCGAGCGCCTGCCGCACGTCGAGATAGCTCTTCCCGACCGTGATGATGCCGATCCTGGCGTTCGAACCGCCGGAATAGACGATGCGGTTGAGCCCGTTGGCGCGGATGAAGGCGGCCGCGGCCGCGCGCTTGTACTCGTGCAGCCGCGCCTCCTGCGCGACCTGGTCGAGTTCGTGGCGGATGTTCAGGCCGCCGGGCGGCATGTCGAATGCGGGCAGGACCACCTTCACGCGGTCGAGCGCGGCGTCGACCGAAGCCGTCGATTCGATATTGTCCTTGACGCACTTGACCGCGGCCCATGTGCCGGCGAACCGCGACAGCGCGAAGCCGTAGAGCCCGAAATCGATCAGCTCCTGCACGCCTGCCGGGTTGAAGATCGGGATCATCGCGTCGACGAAGGCGAACTCGGTGGCGTGCGCGTTCGTCGACGACTCCGCCGTATGGTCGTCGCCCATCAGGGCGAGGACCCCGCCATGCTTCGACGAGCCCGCGAGGTTGCCGTGACGGAAGACGTCGCCGGTGCGGTCGACCCCGGGTCCCTTGCCGTACCAGACCGAAAAGACCCCGTCGTGCCTGCCCTCGCCAAGGAGTTCGGTCTGCTGCGCCCCCCAGCAGGCAGTCGCCGCGAGTTCCTCGTTGAGGCCGGGCTGGAACACGATGTTGGACGCCGCCAGATGCGGCTGCGCCCTCCACAACTGCTGGTCGAGCCCGCCCAGCGGGGAACCGCGGTAGCCGGCGATGAAGCCAGCGGTGTCGAGCCCCGCCAGCCGGTCGCGCTCGCGCTGCATCATCAGCATGCGCACGACCGCCTGCGCGCCGGACACGAAGATGCGGTCCTTGCCGAGGTCGAACTTGTCGTTCAGCGAGACGTCGTGCAGCGTCATTCCGGCTCCTGGGCGCGGCCTCGCCGGAGGCGCGCTTGGGTGTCGTCAGTGTTCCCGCCCTTTGCCCCTCCCGTCAAACGGAAAAGTCTGGACCAATGGCAGGCTTAGACGGGGCAGCGCTCCACCCCGACCGCGTCGAGCTTTCCGTCGGGCCGGCCGGCCAGCTCGGGATTGGCCGTGTATACCGGCCCGACGACCAGCGGCCGGTCCGGCAGGATCGACTGGTCGAGGTTCGACGTCACCGTCGTCTCGATGATCTGCGCGACACGTCCGTCGGCCGCCTCGATGGCGATGGAGACGGCGTAAGGCCTGTCTTTGGTCACGCAGCGCAGCGGCGGGCTCTCGATCGTCGCCTTCTCCATCTTCGGCCAGATCTTCTGCCTGACGACGAAGGGGGCGCCGCCGGCGGGATTCTCGAAGGTGGCGACCGCCGTCTGTCCCTCCTCCGTTGGGGCCAGCGGGGCGAGCGTCACCAGGTAGGTCGCCGTCGCGACGCGGTAGTTGAACACGAAGAGCTTGCCGGAAACCTCGAAGGCCTCCCCTTCCGCGCCCGTCTCGCGGCAGGCGGCGACGGCCGAGAGAGCGAAGGAAAGAGCAAGGATCGGCAGAAGCCTGCTTCTGTCAGTGCGGGTCACGGCTCACCTTCTCCCTGTGCCTCTGATAATGCCGCCGCGCCTTGCTGCGGTTGCCGCAGACCGTCATGTCGCACCACAGCCGGCTGGAATTGCGGCTGCGGTCCAGGAACAGCCAGCGGCAGTTGCGGCAGATGCGGATCCGGCCACGCCCCGCCAATTCATCCAGTGAAAGCGCCGAGATCGCGACTGCGGTTTCGAGCCGTATCGGCGTGGAAGGGTCGCCGAACGGTCGTTCGCGGCCGATGCCGCCCGCCACACTCTTGAGCGCCGCCGCGCAACGGGAAAGCATCGCGCCATAGGCGTCCAGCGGGACGGAACCGGAAAGAGCGCTGCCGCGAAAGCAGCGGTCGACGGCCTCCCGCAGCGCCACGATCGTTGCATGCCTCGTGTCCACGTCGGCGACCACTCTTCGTCCGCACAGCTCCTCCGCCCGGAAACGGCTCGCCGCCTCGGCGAAACGGACGATTTCCTCCGGGCGCTCGAAGCGGTCGAACGTCTGTTCGGGATCGCCCCGCAACACGACCGTATTCGCGATGTCGAGCGCCAGCGCTCCGCCCGAGAAACGATGGGCGTTCCAATTGACCTGCATGCTCCGATGCTAACCTGTAAAATCGCTTTGACAAGTTAGAAAGGAAATGAGCACCTGCCTCGGTGACGGAGATTCAGGCACTTTACCTGCTCCAGCAGGTTCTGAACGGCGCCCACGCGGGTGCGCTCTACGCGGCGCTGGCCTTCGGATACGCCCTTACCAATGGCGTCCTGAAGCGTACCAACCTTGCCTATGGCGCCGTCTTCGCGTTCGCGGGCCAGGTGCTGATCCTGGCCGCCGTCTTCGGCTGGCGCGTGCTTTGGCTGGACCTGCCCGCGACGATCCTCCTTGGATTGATCGTCTCGTCCGCTTATGCGGCGCTGGTGAGCGCCGTCATCTCCCGACAGGTGTTCGCACCGCTCGCACGCAGCTCCCCCAACGCGATCGTCACCGCGACGCTGGGCATATCGCTCGTGCTCATGGAACTCGGCCGGATCGCGGCGGAGACGCGCGACTACTGGCTTCCGCCGCTCCTTTCGAAGCCGGTCGTCTTTGCCGACGGGGAGGGCTTCGCCGTCACCCTGACCGTGCTGCAGGTGACCAACTGCGCCATCGTGCTGGGCGCTCTCCTCGCAGGTGCCGCGATCCTTGCCAGATCGAGCCTCGGCCGAGCCTGGAGGGCGGTCTCGGACGACCCTCGGGCCGCCGCCCTCGTCGGCATCGACACCGCCCGTGTCTTCCACGGGACCATTCTCGCTGGAGGCCTGGTCGCCGCCGTCGCCGGCGCCCTCGCAGCGCTGCACTACGGCAACATCAGCTTCGGCACCGGCCTCGTGTTCGGGCTGAAGGTCCTGTTCATCGCCGCGGTCGGCGGTTACCTGTCTCCGGGACGGGCGGCGGTCGGCGGCTTGGCTTTCGGCGTCGCGGAAGCGGTCTGGTCAGGCTACTTCCCCATCGAATGGCGCGACGCCGCGATGTTTCTTGGACTCGTCGCGCTGCTCGTCATGCGCCCGGCGCGGGACCGTGGTCACGAACGCGCCTGAATCGCCCTATCGTATTCTCACGATCTTTCGCGGTGGCGACATTGCTGTTATCCGCCCCCGAATTCGCCCGTGCGCGGTTGACCGCCGCGTGGGGCGTCTGCATATCGTTGGATAGCGCCGCGCACCGGAAAAGAAAAACGATCGGCCGCGCGACGTCAGGGAGGATACCGTGTTCGTCTTATTTGGTGTCGTTTGGACGCCGACGATGCTGTCGCTCGTGGTGCTGGCTCTCGTCGTGCTCCTGGCCGTGCTCGCCACTGCGTTCTTCGATACGCGGATGCGGGCCTTGCTCGGTCTCTCGACCATCATCGACCGGATCAACGAACTGATCGGCAAATGGATCGGCTGGCTGATCCTGCTCGCCATCCTGGTCAGCGCGATCAACGCGACGGTGCGCAAGACGCTCAACATGTCGTCCAATGCCTGGCTGGAGTTGCAGTGGTATCTCTACGGCGCGGCATTCCTGCTCGCCGCCGCCTATACGCTCAAGCAGAACGAGCACATTCGTATCGACATCGTCTATGGCCTGTTCTCGAGGCGAAAACAGCACTGGATCGACCTGTTCGGCCATGTCTTCTTCCTGATGCCGTTCGCACTCCTCATGGTCTACTACTTTGTCCCGTGGGTCGCCCTGTCCTACCGCAGCGGCGAGGTATCCACCAATGCGGGCGGCCTGATCCTGTGGCCGGCCAAGGCGCTGCTTCTCGTCGGCTTCTCGCTTCTCGCGCTGCAGGGCGTGTCGGAGATCATCAAGAAGATCGCGATCATGGTCGGCAACATGGCCGATCCGACACCGTTCGTCTCCGCTCACGAACAGGCTGAACTCGACGCCAAGGTTCTGGCCGAGGAGATCCGCAAATGATCGAGTTCATCGCCCAGAACATGGCGCCGATCATGTTCTTCTCGCTCGTCATCTTCCTCCTGCTCGGCTACCCGGTCGCCTTCTCGCTCGCCGCCAACGGCCTGCTGTTCTTCTTTATCGGGGTCGAACTCGCACCCTATTCGAACAACACGATCTCGCTGTCCTGGCCCCTCCTCTACGCACTGCCCGAGCGGTTCTGGGGCATCATGTCCAACGACACGCTGCTCGCCATCCCGTTCTTCACCTTCATGGGAATCGTGCTCGAGCGATCCGGCATGGCGGAGGACCTGCTCGACACCATCGGCCAGCTCTTCGGCCCGGTCCGTGGCGGTCTGGCATACGCCGTGATCCTCGTCGGCGCGCTGCTTGCCGCCACGACGGGCGTCGTCGCGGCCTCGGTCATCGCCATGGGGCTGATCTCGCTGCCCATCATGTTGCGCTACGGTTACGACCGTCGCGTCGCCAGCGGCGTCATCGCCGCGTCCGGCACGCTCGCGCAGATCATCCCGCCGTCGCTGGTCCTGATCGTGCTCGCCGATCAGCTCGGCCGCTCCGTCGGCGACATGTATCGCGGCGCGCTGATCCCGGGCCTGGTGCTGACCAGCCTCTATCTGGGCTACATCCTGCTGATGACCTTCGTGCGCCGCGACTCCATGCCGGCGCTGCCGCTCTCCGCGCGCACCCTGGGCTCTGGCGTCATGTCGCTATTCGTGGCGCTCGCGGCGACCTTCGGCATCGCCTATGCCGCGCATGTCTACTTGTCGCCGACCCAGGGCGCCAATGCCGACATCTGGGGCGCCACGGTCGGCATCGCCGCGATCTACGTCTTCACGATCTTGGATCGGTCCATGGGCTTTGGACTGATGTCGCGGCTGGCCCAGCAGGTGATCATCGTGCTGATCCCGCCGCTTGCCCTGATCTTCCTGGTCCTGGGAACGATCTTCCTTGGCATTGCAACGCCGACCGAGGGCGGCGCGATGGGCGCCGTCGGCGCCCTCGTCATGGCGGCCGCGAAGGGGCGTCTCAGCCTGGACGTCATCCGTCAAGCGCTGGCAGCCACGACACGGCTCTCCGCGTTCGTGATGTTCATCCTCATCGGCGCGCGCGTGTTCTCGCTGACCTTCTATGGCGTCAACGGCCATCTGTGGGTCGAGCACCTGCTGACATCGATGCCGGGCGGCGTGACCGGCTTCCTGATCGTCGTCAACATCCTCGTCTTCCTGCTGGCCTTCTTCCTCGACTTCTTCGAGCTGGCCTTCATCATCGTGCCGCTGCTCGCTCCGGCGGCGGAGAGCCTGGGCATCGACCTGATCTGGTTCGGCGTCCTGCTCGGCATCAACATGCAGACGAGCTTCATGCACCCGCCATTCGGCTTCGCGCTCTTCTACCTTCGCTCGGTGGCGGCGCGGGTGCCCTATCTCGACAAGGTGACCGGAAAGAAGACAGAGCCGGTGACCACGGGGCAAATCTACTGGGGGGCGGTGCCCTTCGTCTGCATCCAGGTGATCATGGTGACGCTCACGATCATGTTCCCGCAGATGGTCATGCACTACAAGGGCGAGATCAAGGACCCCGACGAGATCGAGATCATCATTCCGCCCTTCGGCGGCCCGGAGCAACCCGGTGTTCCCGATTTCGGTCTACCGCCCGTCGGCGGGCCGCCTGCGGAGGAGGACGACGAGAGCAACGCGGCGCCGGCCGGCGGCATGGACCTTACCCAACCACCGAAGTTCTGAGCGAAAGCGTCGGGGATCAAACGGAAACCCCCGGGCTTGCGCCCGGGGGTTTGGTTTCTGCCGTGCTGTCTGCCGCGCGTCAGAGCTTGCCGTTGCGCTGCTGGATCATCATGAAGGTGTCGAACGTGTATTCGGAAATCTGCGCCCAGAGATAGGCGTCCTTCCGGAACGCCACCTGGCTGTCGTAGATCTTCTTGAAGGCGCCGTTCGAAGCGGTTAGCTCGGCATAGACCTCGTTCGACGCGTCGAAGCACGCGCCCAGGATCTCCTGGTTGAACGGCCTGAGCTGCGCGCCGCCGGCCACCAGCCGGCGCAGCGCCGCCGGGTTCTTCTGATCGTAGCTGGCCATCATGCTGCCGTTTGACGCCTCGCACGCGGCGCGCAGGATCGCCTGGTAGTTCTTCGGCAGTTCGTTCCACTTCGCCTGGTTGATCAGCGTATGGAGCGTCGGGCCGCCTTCCCAGAAGCCGGGATAGTAATAGTACTGGGCGACCTTGTAGAAGCCGAGCTTCTCGTCGTCATAGGGGCCGACCCACTCGGCCGCGTCGATCGTGCCCTTCTCCAGCGAGGGGTAGATGTCGCCGCCGGCAATCTGCTGCGGCACCACGCCGAGCTTCTCGACGATCTTGCCGGCGAAACCGCCGATGCGCATCTTGAGGCCGGATAGGTCGGCCACGGAGTTGATCTCCTTGCGGAACCAGCCGCCCATCTGCGCGCCGGTGTTGCCGCAGGCGAGCCCGTGCACGCCGTTGGCGTTGAAGAACTCGTTCAGGAGGTCGTTGCCGCCGCCGTAGTACATCCAGGCGTTCATCTGGCGGACGTTGAACAGGAACGGGACGGCGGTGGCCAGCGCCCAGGTGGGATCCTTGCCCCAGTAATAGTAGGACGCGGTGTGGCAGGCCTCGACCGTGCCGGCCGCCGCGGCATCCATGGCCTGCAGGCCCGGAACCAGTTCTCCGGCCGCGAAGACCTGGATGTCGAAATTGCCGTCGGTCGCCTCGCGGACGTAGTTCGCCATCGTTTCGGCCGCGCCGAAGATGGTGTCGAGCGCCTTGGGAAATGACGAGGTGACGCGCCACGACACCTTGGGCATCGACTGGGCGATTGCCGGAGCAGCCAGCGTGGTGGCCGCGACGGCGCCTGCACCGGCGACGCCGGCCTTCCTGATGAATGAACGACGATCCATCCTCATTTTCCTCCCGGGGTATGGTTCGGCGGCGCCGGTCGTCCACCCTCCTGACGATCACCGGCCCGTGCGGCGGATCAATACACGGAGCATCCGGCCTGTCCAGTATTGGCGTGTAACGGCGCCCGCGACGACAGCACTCCCGACTGTTGCGCGCAGTCTGCGCAAAAATATATTTGTTTATGAATTATGTAATAAACAGGTTAAATACATGACTGCCGGTCGGATCTTCCGGTGCGCGTGCCCGCATGAAAAAGGCCCCGGAGCGTCGCCGCTCCGGGGCCTTCGGTCACGTCCGCCGATCAGAGCTTGCCGTTGCGCTGCTGGATCATCATGAAGGTGTCGTAGTTGTACTCCGCCACCTGCGTGTTCAGGTAGAAGTCCTTGCGGAACGCGGTGATCGAATCCCAGATCTTCTTGAACTCCGGCAAGGTCGACGTCATCTCGGCATAGACCTCGTTCGACTTGTCGAAGCAGGCCGTGAGGATTTCCTGGCTGAACGGCCTGAGCTGCGCGCCGTTGGCGACGAGGCTCCTGACGGCCGTCGGGTTCTTGTAGTCGTACTTCTGCAGCATGTCGGCGTCGGCGGCCTGCGAGGCCGTGCGCAGCAGCGACTTGTAGGCGGCCGGGAGTTCGTCGTACTTCGCCTTGTTGAACAGGAAGTGCACCGTCGGCCCGCCTTCCCACCAGCCCGGATAGTAGTAGTAGGGCGCGACCTTCTGGAAACCGAGCTTTTCGTCGTCGTAGGGACCGACCCATTCGGCCGCGTCGATGGTGCCCTTCTCGAGCGCCGGATAGATATCGCCGCCGGCGATCTGCTGCGGAATGACTCCAAGCTTTTCAACGACTTTGCCGGCAAAGCCGCCGATACGCATCTTCAGGCCGGAGAGGTCGGCGACCGTGTTGATCTCCTTTCGGAACCAGCCGCCCATCTGCACGCCGGTGTTGCCGCCGGGGAACCCGACCAGTCCGTTGGCGCCAAGGAACTCGTTGAACAGGTCGATGCCTCCGCCATGATAGTGCCAGGCGTTCATGCCGCGCGCATTCAGCGCGAACGGAACGGCCGCGCCGAGCGCCCAGGTCGGGTTCTTGCCCCAGTAGTAGTACGATACCGTATGGCAGGACTCGACGGTTCCCGCGGTCGTGGCGTCGGCGGCCTGCAAGCCGGGGACGATCTCGCCCGCGGCGAACGGCTGGATGGTGAAGTTGCCGTCGGTCGCTTCCGAAACCATCTTCGCCAGCACCTCGGCGCCGCCGTAGATCGTATCGAGCGACTTCGGGAACGAAGACGTCATGCGCCAGGTGATCTTGGGATTGCTTTGGGCGATGGCCGGTGCGGCCAGCGCGGTCACGGCGGCAGCGCCGGCGCCGGCTGCTCCGGCCTTCCTGATGAATGAGCGGCGATCCATGAATTCTCCTCCGGATACGCGAATTGGTAAACCGCCGAGCAGCGGTTTGCTGAGCGGCGGCGGGACAATACATGTTAATGGTATTAGGTCTAGGGTCGCCCCTCAACTGGCGCGGCTACCGTAGAAATACCTACAGGCCGCCGGTGCAGGCCTACGACCTTCGTCTAAGTCGCGCGGAACCCCTGAATGGCCGCGCCGCGGGCCGCTTCGGGGCGCAGTCCATCGGGCCATGCCGGCCGGTCTTTCTCCACCCGCGAAACCGGCTATGATCGGATCACAAGGAGAACCGCCGCATGCAGCCGCTCGTCGCCGTATCGACCGACGTCCGTTCCTTCGCGAACAATGTGTGGCACGCCGCGCCCCAGCAGTATCTGGAAGCCGCGCTGTCGCGCGCCGACGTGCTGCCGGTCCTGATCCCGTCTTTCGGTGAGCGCCTGGATCTGGACTCGCTGCTGGCCTCGGTGGATGGCGTGATGCTCACCGGATCGAAGTCGAACGTGCACCCCTCGCTCTATGGCGGAGACGCGTCGGAGGCGAACGGCCCCTACGACGAGGCACGCGATTCGACCACCATGCCCCTGATCCGCAAGGCCATCGACGCCGGCGTGCCCCTGCTGGCGATCTGCCGGGGTATACAGGAACTCAACGTCGCGCTCGGCGGCTCGCTGGCGGGGGAGATCCAGGACATCGAGGGCAGGCTCGACCACCGTGCGCCCGAGAGCGACGATCAGGACGAACGCTTCGCCATCCGGCAGACCGTGACCATCCGCCCCGGCACCTGCCTGGCTGGCGTCTTCGGGGCCGGCGACATCCGTGTCAATTCCGTTCACCGCCAGGCGGTCGACCGGCTGGGTTCACGCCTGCAGATCGAAGCGGTGGCCTCTGACGGCACCGTGGAAGCCGTATCGGTTCGCGATGCGCGCAGCTTCGCGGTCGGGGTGCAGTGGCATCCGGAATACTGGGCAGCGAGCGACGACGCATCGGCGCGCGTCTTCCGCGCCTTCGGCGATGCGGTGCGGTCCCATGCGGGGCGGCGCCTGGGCAGGCGCGACGCGGCAGAATAGTCGTTCAGTCCGCCGGACCGAGCACCAGCAGTGGTGTCACCGGGTGGAAGGATTCGTAGGCGGCCCCGTCGGCCTGTGAGAAGCGCGCCATCTCCATGGCCGTTTCCGATCCGAGCGTGACGCTGCCGTCGGCACCCTGTCGCCACGACGTGACGGCCGAGAGCCCGGGGAGCAGGCGTTCGCAGTCCGATCCCGCCACCACCGATGCGAGACCGTCCGCCTCCATGCCCTTCTCGACGACGCAGCTCTGTCCGTCGTCCATCGAGGTCAGCACGAACCGGCCCATCGTCTCCCGCGGGGCGATGGAAGCCGTTTCCAGCGAGGTGTCGCCATCCGGTGGCGCGGTCGCAATGTCCGCGGCGCCGAGGCGCACATTCGCCCCGGCGGTGACGCCCGCCGCCGCGACCGCAACAACGATCAGCCCGCCAAGAACGCGCATGCAATCCCCTCGCCGCCACAAGGGGCGGTCGAGACAGAATGCGCATCCGTGCCTAAGCCGTGGTTAACGGGATCGAGGCAGGCCGGCGCTTTCGGGGACCGGGGAGATCGCACCCTTGCCGGAAAACCACGAGATCAGATTGTCGACCACCAGGTCGGCCATCGCTCGCCTCGTGTGGATGGAAGCCGAACCCACATGCGGCAGCAGGCAGGCGTTCGGGAGGTCGACGAGCGCCTGCGGCACGCGCGGCTCGTCCATGAACACGTCCAGGCCGGCGGCGGCGATCGTCTTCGACCGCAGGGCTTCGACGAGGGCGGGCTCGTCGACCGTGCTGCCGCGGCCGATGTTGACGAACACGCCGTGTGGTCCCAGGGCGCGCAGGACCTCCGCATTCACTGCCTTTTCGGTGGACGCGCCGCCGGGCGCCACCGAGATCAGTGTATCGACGTTGGTCGCGAGGTCGATCAGCGACGGATGGTAGTCATGGTCGACGTCGGCCAGCGGGCGGCGGTTGTGGTATGCGACGCTGACGCCGAAGGCTTCGAGACGCCGCGCGATCGCCTTTCCGATCCGCCCCATCCCGAAGATGCCGACGCGCCGGCCTCGCAGGGTCAGATTTGTCAGCGGGTAGGCGCCGTCGCGGACCCACCGGCCGTCGCGCAGCCAGGTCTCGGCCCTCGGAAACTCGCGCAGCGTGTTGAGGAGAAGCCCTATCGCCGTATCGGCGACCTCGTCCGTGAGGACATCCGGCGTGTTGGTGACGATCACGCCTTTGCTGGCGGCATGACGCGCGTCGACGGCGTCATAGCCGACGCCGAAATTCGCGATGATCTCCAGTTTGGGGAAGCAATCGATGAAGCTTGCCGAGATGGTCGTCATCGCAGCGATCGCCAGCACGTTTTGCGCGAACGCCGGGTCGACCTTCCCTGGGTCGGCGCTGACGAGCGTCTGAGCCGCGAACGTCCGCTTGATTCGTTCCGCCGCATGGTCGTTGAGCCGCCCGGGAATGAGGACGGTGACGTCACTGAGTTCACTCACGAAAATGATTCCTTTGCGATTTCCTGCCGGAGCGGCGCACAGGCTACGGTCCGCCGCGCGCGCCGGCAACCGCATTGCGAACGATGCCCCTGGGACACGTTTCGGTGAACGGCATGCAGGAACCACGACGCGGCCTGACCGTTACAACCTTGGATCGCGCAATCCTCAGGAATGGAAATCCCCAATCAAAGGATAGTACCATGAACCTCAAGCTGATCACCGCTGCCGCTCTCGCACTTTCATTTGCCGCCGCCCCTGCGCTCGCGCAGGACTCGGGCAGCACGGGTGACTCGAATGGCGGCGCCTCGCCGTCCGTCGAGATCGATCCGAACACGTCGGCCTCGACCAACGGCAATGCCGACTGGACCGACGCCGAACGCACCATGTACGGGGAGAGCGACCTCTGGGCCGGCTTCTATACCGACAATTCGATGACGACCCTCAAGTCGGACGCCGAAATCCAGGCGATGTTCTCGACCATGGGCGCCGACGATCAGGCCGGCATCAAGGCCTCCTGCGACCGAGTGAACCAGAATCGCGGCTCGTTCGGCTCGGTGACGACGGGCCTGTGCGCCCAGGTCGGCCAGATGTAACTCGTACTGCGTGACATGCGTCGAAGGGCGGGCCTTGGCCCGCCCTTCGCTTGTCTGCGGACTAGCTACGTTCCACGGGACGTCCTGTTGACTGACGGACATGGAGTTCGGGACGGATCAGTTCCTGCGACGGATTGACTGCCGCGCCGTTCAGCCTATCGAGCAGAACGCGAGCCGCTCTCCGTCCGACTTCTCGCTGCCCGTTCCAGACCGTCGTCAGCGCCGGCGTGGCGATGGCGGCCTCCTCCAGGTCGTCATAACCGGTAACCGAGATGTCGGCGCCCGGGATGAGTCCCGCGCGTGCGATGCCGTTCATCAGGCCGATCGCGACCAGATCGTTCCAGCACACGGCCGCCGTCGGCTTGTCCTTGAGCGAAAGGAATTGCACCGCCGCCTCGAAGCCTGCCTGCTTCGTCCGGGGGCCGGCCAGCCGCCATTCAGGCTTCATCGGCAAACCCGCCTTCTCCATCGCCTGCACATAGCCCTGGAACCGGTCCCGGCCCGTCGACGTCTGGTCGGTTCCGCCGATCATGGCGATCCGCCTGTGGCCGAGCGATATCAGGTGATTCGTCGCCAGGCCGGTCCCGTATGAATCGTCGCCGCGGAACGCTGGCACCCCAGCCCCCTCGACGGTGCGCGCGATCAGCACCGCGGGCAGCCCGTTGTCCTCCGCCATGCGAATGTCCTCGGGCGGCGTGCCGATCGCCGGAGACATGATGACGCCGTCCGCGCCGAGTTGAAGCAGCGTATCGATGAAGGTTCGCTGCTTCTCGAGCTGGTCGTAGTGATTGGACAGGATGAAGGTCTGCCGGCTGCGGTCGAGCTCCAGCTCGATCGAGCGAAGGATTTCGGCGAAGAACGGGTTCATGATGTCGTGGACGACGACTCCGACGATTCCCGACCGCGACGTCCTGAGGCTGGCTGCCCTGCGGTTGTAGATGTAGCCGATCGCCCGCGCATGTTCCTTGATGCGCTCGCGGGTGGTGTTCGCCACCAGCGGCGAATCGCGCAACGCCAGCGACACAGTCGCCGTCGACACGCCGAGCGCATCGGCGATCGTCGAGAGCTTGATCTTCTGGGCCAGCGTGCTTCCCCGCCAACATTTAAAATGTTTAAACGGGGCCCTTATTGCACCGCAGGCGGCAGAGTCAAAGCTTTTTGGCCAGTTCGCGGTCTTCGGTGTTCGGCGCCGTCGTTGTCGCAAGGCGAAGCAGCCGCTCCCTGTGGACGATGTAGAGGCCGCTCACCACGATGATGCCGGCGCCCGCAAGCGTCCACGCATCGGGAAGCTGGTCGAAGACCAGCCATCCGAACAGGATCATCCAGACCATCTGAAGGTATGGGTAGGGCGCAAGCGCCGTGGCCGTCGCAAGCTTGTAGGCCCGGATCAGCATGTAGTGCCCGACCCCGCCATACAGGCCGAGAGAAAGCAGCAGCGCCCAGTGCAGCAGATC
This sequence comes from Rhizobiaceae bacterium, assembly GCA_050184585.1. Classification (GTDB taxonomy): domain Bacteria; phylum Pseudomonadota; class Alphaproteobacteria; order Rhizobiales; family Rhizobiaceae; genus JBFXAF01. Next base: position 495,852 of record JBFXAF010000002.1, read on the forward strand.
GGGCGGCAGGCTTGCCGTCGCCGGGACGGTCGGGAGCACGAGCACCACGGGCGCCAGCGCGGAATAGAAGATCAGGCTTTCGGGCGTCTCGGTCCCCGCCATCCGGCGCGTCATGATGACGTAGAGGCTGTACGAGAGCATCGCGGTGATCGCGAAGACATGCCCGATCTCCAGGTTTCCCGCGCCGGGCCGCGTGATGACCAGCACCCCCAGGAAACCCGCACCCACCGCCAGCCATCGCCTCCACCCGGCCCACTCCCCGAGCAGGGGCCCGGCCAGCGCGGTGATCACCATGGGCGCGAAGAAGAAGATCGAATTCGTCTCGGCGAGCTGGAGTGTCTGCAGCGCGAGGAAATTGAAGACCGTCGAGCCGAAGAGGAAAACGCCGCGCACCAGTTGCGCCGTCAGGCTGCCGACACGGAACATGCGCGGGTTGGCCCAGGAGCGGAAGAGAACGAGGACCAGCAGGACGTGGATCGCGAAGCGGACCCAGGTCACGAACGATGATTGCATGCCTCCGAGCACGAGGTATTTCGCGCTGGCGTCGAGGAAGGCGAACATCAGGCCGGCTGCGAAGACCAGGAGAATCGCCGCGGCGGGCGTGGCCGTCTCGGTTTGTCGGCGCGGCGGAACCAAGGCAGGTGCGTCCAGGGATCGTGTCAGGCCGCCTTTTCGGCCACCACCCGGCCGAGGGCAAGCGAAATCATGCCATCGCCTGCTCGGCGTCGGCCTCCGTCTCGTCTTCCGGCTCGGGAACCGTTGCGCTGGCGAGATTGCCCTCGATGCGGGCCAGCAGTCTTGCGAGGGCCTTCTGTTCCTTCTTGTCCAGGCCTTTCAGCGCGAGCTTCTCGGTCTTGCGCACGGACTTCTCGATGGCCCGGATGGCGTCCCGCCCGCTCTCGGTCAGGAAGATGTGCGCCTGACGAGCGTCCGCTTCCGAGGCGCGCTTGTCGAGGAAGCCCTGGGCCTGCAGCCGGTTGATCGTCTTGGTCACGGTCGGAGGCCTGACCCCGAGCCGCGACGCGAGTTGGCCCGGCGTCTGCCCGTCGGCCAGGCTGAGCGCCAGCATGATCTGGTCCTGACCGGCATAGAAGCCGTGGTCGAGGAGCCTGGCCGCCAATGCCGTGCGCGCCAGACGCGCCGCCGCGTGCAGCCGGTTCATCGTCGCGCTCTTGTCGGCCTTCGCCATTGCCTCGCCTCCGATCGAGGTCGCCGGACGGCTTCCCCTCACGCGCCCGTCTCATCATTTTGCCGGCAACAGACCGGCACGCAACGCCAGATGCCAGATTATCATATCAATTGGATGACATTGCTCTAGGTTCGGCGTTGATCGATGCCCCGTGCAAAAGGCGACGGAGCGTCCTATATGGAGCCCTCATCCGCAGAGGCAGACCATGAGCGACGCGCAGGCGCAGATTCCCGTAACCGTGCTGACCGGCTATCTCGGCGCCGGCAAGACCACGCTGCTCAACCGCATCCTCTCGGAAAACCACGGCAGGCGATATGCGGTCATCGTCAACGAATTCGGCGAAATCGGCATCGACAACGACCTCATCGTGGAATCCGACGAGGAGATCTACGAGATGAACAACGGCTGCGTCTGCTGCACGGTGCGCGGCGACCTGATCCGTGTCGTCGAGGGGCTGATGCGCCGTCCGGGACGTTTCGATGCGATCGTCGTCGAGACGACGGGGCTCGCCGATCCGGTTCCGGTCGCGCAGACGTTCTTCATGGACGACGACGTGCGCTCCAAGACCCGCCTCGATGCCGTCGTCGCCCTCGTGGACGCCAAGCACCTGCCGCTCCGTCTGAAGGATTCGCGCGAGGCCGAGGACCAGATCGCCTTCGCCGACGTCGTCGTGCTCAACAAGACTGACCTCGTCTCGGCCGACGAACTGGCCAAGGTTGAATCGACGGTCCGCGCGATCAATCCGGCCGCCCGCATCCACAGGACGGAGCGTGCCGGCGTGCCGCTCGACACGGTCCTCGACCGCGGCGCCTTCGACCTGAAGCGGGTACTGGAGAACGACCCGCATTTCCTCGACGCGCATGACGATCACGACCACCACGATCACGATCACGACCATCAACATGGCGAGGCCTCGGCCATACATGACGTGACGGTGAAGTCGGTGTCGCTGCGTGGCGGCGACATGGATCCCAAGAAATTCTTCCCCTGGCTCGACAAGGTCACGCAGACCGAGGGTCCGAACATCCTGCGCCTCAAGGGCATCCTGTCGCTGAAGGGCGACCCGGACCGCTATGTGGTGCAGGGCGTGCACATGATCGTCGAGGGCGACCACCAGCGCGCCTGGAAGGATGACGAGAAGCGCGAAAGCCGGCTCGTCTTCATCGGCCGCGACCTCGACGCCGACAAGCTGAAGCGTTCGTTCGACGCCTGTCAGGCGTAGGTGCACTCGATCTTGCGCCCGGTGCCGCTCTACGTTGCCCCCCTCTGTCCTGCCGGACATCTCCCCCACAGGGGGGGAGATTGGCTGTCTCACCCTCTTTCGCAAATCTTCAACATTGCAGGATGGGCAGAACGGCCGAAGCTGCTGATCTCCCCCCCTGTGGGGGAGATGTCCGGCAGGACAGAGGGGGGCGCGAAGGAACGCGACCCGTCTGCATTGCTTTGGGGACGTCTGCTCTGATGCCGACCGTCGCTCCGCTCGATCTGGACGGCCACTGCATCGCGGCGTGCTTCGTCGCCGACATTCCCTTCTTCGCGTTGGCCTCGGGCGTGGTGCACCGGCTCGACCACGGCCACCAATGGTCCGAGGTGCATGACGGCCTGCTCGCCGCGGCGCCCGCGCTCGACGCCGGGAGCCTGATCTCGGGCGGCGAGGATGGCAGGCTGGCTGCCACGGCCGCCGATGGCTCCGTCACCGTGAAGGCCGAGCTGGGCCGCAAGTGGGTGTCGTCCATAGCCGCCGGGCCCCAGGGCGCTCTTGCCTGCGCCGTCGGCCGTTCTGCCCATGTGTTCATGCCGGGCGGCAAGTCCCGCGTCTTCGAGCACCCGCGCTCCGCCGAAGGCATCGCCTTCGCACCCAAGGGACTCAGGATCGCCGTGGCCCGCTACAATGGCGCGACCCTCCACTTCCCCGGCGCGGAGGGCAAGCCTGTCGAACTGGAATGGGCCGGCGCCCATACCGGCGTCACCTTCTCGCCGGACGGCGCTTTCCTCGTCACCACCATGCAGGAGAACGCGCTGCACGGCTGGAAGCTCGCCGACGGCAAGCACATGCGCATGACTGGCTACCCGGCGAAGGTGAAGAGCTTTTCCTGGAGCGCGAAGGGCAAGTGGCTCGCCACCTCCGGCGCGCCGGCGGCGATTGTCTGGCCCTTCGCCTCGAAGGACGGGCCGATGGGCAAGGCGCCGCTCGAGCTTGGCACCCGCGGCAACACGATGGTCACAGCCGTCGCATGCCACCCGACCGAGGAAGTCGTGGCGATCGGCTATGCCGACGGCATGATCGTCGCCGCCCGCTTCGCCGACCAGAAGGAAGTGCTGCTGCGCCGCGCCGGCAAGGGCGCGGTCACGTCGATGACCTGGGACCGGGAGGGTGGCCGGCTGGTGTTCGGCGCGGAAACCGGCGATTGCGGGGTCGTCGACATCACCGGCTAGAGCAATGTTCGACCAGATTGAACCAGTTCTGTTTCCCCGATGGCGAGGCGATCCGGCAGGAGAGACGCGACGGGCGATGGGGTTCCATCGTCCGAGCGGCTCGACGAACCGGGTGCCCGCCAGCGGGAAACCCTCCGGGCCGGGTCAATTCGGGCCAAATCCTTCGGTCTCCGGCTCGGCCGATGCACCACATCGACCATCGCCGAAGCCCTCGACCCTGGCCCGAATTCCCTCCGGCAGAACGATTCAATCTGGTCGAACATTGCTCTAGGGCAATGTCCGATCACTCCACGAAGCAGCCGATCTTGCCCTCGGCCTTGAACTCTTTGCCCTGACCTGTCGTATCGCCCGCCATGTCGAAGGCCTCCAGCGCGAACGTTCCCTCGTAGGTGCCCTCGTCGACGGTCCTGGTGAGCACCGTGACCTGCACGTAGCCATGTTCGCCCTCGATCCGCTCCCGGTAGAGCACAAGTTGAAGCACCTCGCCGTCGAGCCAGTATTGCGGCACATGTTCACGCTCGAAGCGGATCTTGTGCAGATCATCGTCGATCCCGGGCGCGTCGAACTCGGCACTGGCCGAGAAATTGAACAGCGGGCCGCCCATGCCGCGGGTGATCCCGCTCTCGATCTCGAGCTTGACCGGACCCTCCTCGACGGAGCACGAGAGACCGCCCGAGGCCGCGGCGTCGGAAGCCAGGACGGCAAGAATGGCGGCGGCGAGCGTCAGGCGCATGATGATGTCCCCTCGATATCTTGCGACCGGCAGACGGCCGGCTTCTGGCGTGCGAGCTAAGCTACCCCCGTTGCGGCGCGGTGTCGCCGACGGCTAGGTATGTATCCGTGAGGGAAATCCGATGAACAAGTCGAGCAGGGTCGACATGCTGCGCGGAATTGCGCTGCCGCGCCTGCGCAGCTTCCGCAAGGCTGAGGAAAGTCGCTTCCGCGCCGCCCGACCGAAATCTTCGACGGCGCTCTCCACGGGCGTGCCGGGCTTCTTCGACGGCGTCCCGCACCACTGGATGAAGGACTGGCCGACGCCTTTTCCGATCCTCGTCCAGAAGGCGTCGGCCGCGACCATCACAGACGTCGACGGAAACCGGCTGGCCGATTTCTGCCTCGGTGACACCGGCTCGATGTTCGGCCATTCGCCGCCTCCCGTCGCCCGCGCCATCCGCAGGCAGGCGGCGCGGGGGTTGACCTACATGCTGCCTTCGGAGGACGCGCTCGTTCTCGGCGCGCTGCTGACCGAGCGCTTCGGTCTGCCGGAATGGCAGATCGCCACCACGGCGACCGACGCCAACCGCTTCGCGCTGCGCATCGCCCGCGCCGTCACCGGCCGGCCAAAAATCCTCGTCTTCAACGGTTGCTACCACGGCGCGGTCGACGAGACCTTCGTGCGCATCGTGGATGGCAGGCCGGCGAACCGTCCCGGTCTCGCGGGCGAGTTTCGCAACCTTGCCGAGCATACCCGCATCGTCGAGTTCAACGACCTGCCTGCTCTGGAAAAGGAACTCGCGCATGGCGACGTCGCCTGCGTCATTACCGAGCCGGTGCTGACCAACTGCTGCATGGTTCTGCCCGACCCCGGCTTCCATGATGCGCTCCGCAGGCTGACGCGAACGCATGGCACGCTGCTTTTGATCGACGAGACGCACACCATCTCGACCGGACCCGGCGGCTATGCCCGCGCCCATGGGCTCGACCCGGACCTCTTCGTGCTCGGCAAGCCGGTCGCCGGCGGGGTGCCGGCGAGCGTCTGGGGCATGAGCGCCGCCGTTGCGGAACGGTTCCACAGCTACCTCGAGGCCAAGACGCCCGGCAATTCCGGCATGGGCACGACGCTGTCGGCCAATCCGCTCCAGTTCGCGACCATGCGCGCGACGCTGGAGGAGGTGATGACCGTGGCGAACTTTGCCCATATGGAGCGCCTCGCGGCGCGCCTTGCCGCGGGCCTCCAGAGCGCCATCGAGCGTCATCGCCTGCCGTGGCATGTGGTGCGGGTCGGCGCCCGCGTCGAGTTCGTCTTCACGCCGGAGCCCCTGCGCAATGGCGGCGAGGGCGAGGCCGCGCACGCGCCGGAGCTGGAGGGCGCGGTCCATCTCGGACTCGTCAATCGCGGCTGCCTGATCGCACCGTTCCACAACATGATGCTCGTCTCGCCGGCAACGCGGACGAGCCAGGTCGACCGCCTGGTCAAGGCCTTCGGCGACATCGCGGGAGAGTTGCGCGCATGACCTCCCCCTCCGGCTCCACGGTCGACGAAGCGAAAGCCTTCCTCGAGGCCCATCCCGACATCGAGGCGGTCGACATCGTGCTGACCGACTCCAACGGCATCGGTCGCGGCAAGATCATCCGCCGCCACGAACTGATCGGCTTCTACGAGGGCGGCCGCCATCTGCCGATCTCGATCCTCGGCCTCGACATCACCGGAGAGGACGTCCACGAGACCGGCCTGATCTGGGATTCCGGCGACGGCGACCTGCGCGCCTGGCCGGTCCCCGGCACGCTGGCGCCGCTCCACGGCACAAGCCCCGCACGCGCCCAGGTGCTGATGTCCATGTACCGCCTCGACGGCGCGCCCATGTCGTCCGACCCGCGCCACGCGCTCGCCCGTCAGGTCAAGGCGTTCGCCGACAAGGGCCTTCACCCGGCCGGCGCCTTCGAGCTGGAGTTCTTCCTGCTTGCCGCCGACCGCGATGCGGATGGCCGCCCTCGCCCGGCCCACGCCGTGCTCGACCGCCGCCGCAGCGACAAGACCGAGGTCTATTCGGTCGACCATCTGCACGGCATGGAGCCGCTGATCTCGGACATCTATGCCGCGGCGAAGGTCCAGGGCGTTCCCGCCGAGACGGTCATCTCCGAATACGCGCCGGGCCAGTACGAACTGACCCTGCGCTACCGCAAGGACATCCTGCGCGCGGCCGACGACCTCGTCATGCTCAAGCGCCTGGTGCGTCTCCAGGCGCGGCGCCACGGCGTGACCGCCTGCTTCATGGCCAAACCCTTCGAGACCTGCGCCGGTTCGGGCATGCACCTCCATGTGTCGCTGCCCGATGCGAAGGGCCAGAACATCTTCACCGAAGCCAAGGAAGGCGCGTGGGCGCCGACGATCCTCGATGCCTTGGGCGGCCTCGCCGCGACCATGGCGGAATCCATGCTGATCTTCGCCCCGCATGCCAATTCGTGGCGGCGCTTCGTGGCGCAATCCTATGCGCCGATCGCGCCGACCTGGGGCGTCAACAACAGGTCGGTCGCATTGCGCATTCCCGCCGGCGACAGGGCGAGCCGGCGCATCGAGCACCGGCCGGCCGGCGTCGACGCCAATCCCTATCTCGTTGCCGCGACGGTGCTTGCCGGCATCGCCAGGGGACTGGACGAGAAGCTCGATCCCGGCCCGGAAGTGACTGGCAACGGCTACGAGGCCGCGAATGCAGGCCGAGCCTCCATGCCCGCCGACTGGCGCTCGGCGATCGAGGCGGCGAAGAACTCGACATTCCTCAAGGCCGCGCTCGGCGAGGACATGCACCGCACCTTCACCGCCATCAAGCAAGCGGAGTATCTCAGGGTCGCCCGCACCGTCGGCGACCTCGACTACCGCCTCTACCTGCACGAGGTGTGAGGGGTGAGAGCCCGGTCCGCCTTGGCGGATCGGAAGGTCCAGTGGACCTTCCGAAGGGTTCGAACGCAGGGGAGTTGCGAAGCAGCGGGCGCCCGGCCGGGAGGCGCTCCGGCCGGCTGCCGCGCGTTCCCCCCCTTGCGGGGAGGGTGCCCGCAGGTCGAGCCTCGAAGGACACACGGGTGGTGGACAAATTTCCCGCCGTTCATGCCGCAACTCAAATTTTCCCCGAGCTTTTTCAATCTCTTGAGTGTTCCGCATCGCTGCCGACACGTCGATTTTGTCCACCACCCTCCCGACCGCCCTCAAAATAGTCCCGTCGTTTCCACCGGGATCGCTGTCGCGACGGTGACCAGCGGGAGACGACCGGCGCCTCCGGGCCGTCCTCGTAAGACGGTTCTGGGGAGGCTCCGCCGAAGGTTCCCCTGCGGGCATTAGGACCCGTGCGTGCCGGACGGTTGCACTTAACCCTCCGGAGTTGGTGAAAGTCAGCGAAGGAGGGGAAGCGGATCGGGCGGGCGCCAAAAATCGCCGGACGGGCGGCCGCGAGGTTGCACGTAAAAACCCTTAGATGAGCGACCCCGCGGCCGCCCGTCTTCCCCACACCTCAATGGCCAGATGCGAAAGCGGGCGTGGCGATGAGGAAGCGTGCCGACTTTCCTTCTCCCCTTGTGGGGTCCGAAGGACGGGCGAGACAAGTGGCTCGCCCCCGTGGCCGAGCCGACCCTGAGCTTGTCGAAGGGTCGTGCGAGGTCGGATGAGGGGTGTTGGAAGAAATGAGGCGTTGACGCTCCGTCCAGCACCCCTCATCCGCCTTCGCTTCGCTCAGGCGCCTCCTCCCACAAGGGGAGAAGGGAACGCAGAGCCCGGCATGCCCGCAGCCCAAAGCCACGCCCCTATGTCAAATGTGATTTGCCTTTTCGCCTTCGGAACATATCATGAACATATGGCCACTCCGACCACCCGCGAAAAGCTCGCCATCCTGTCAGACGCCGCCAAGTACGACGCGTCCTGCGCGTCGTCCGGTTCGTCCGGTCGCAATTCGCTGGAGTCGAAGGGCGTCGGCTCGACCGAGGGCATGGGCATCTGCCATTCCTATGCGCCGGACGGCCGCTGCATCTCGCTGCTCAAGATCCTGTTGACCAATTTCTGCATCTACGACTGCGCCTACTGCATCAACCGCTCGTCCTCCAACGTGCGGCGCGCCCGCTTCACGATCGACGAGGTGGTGCGGCTCACGCTGGAATTCTACAAGCGCAACTACATCGAGGGACTGTTCCTTTCGTCGGGCGTGATCCGCTCGCCGGACGAGACCATGGCCGAAATGGTGGAGGTCGCCCGCCGGCTTCGCCTCGAGCATGGGTTCGGCGGCTACATCCACCTCAAGACCATTCCCGAATGTTCGACCGAGCTGCTGGAACAGGCCGGCCTCCTTGCCGACCGCCTGTCGATCAATGTGGAGCTGCCGACCGATGACGGCGTCAGGAAACTGGCGCCGGAAAAGCGGCCGGAGACGATCCGGCTATCGATGGCGGCGCTCCGCTCGAAACTGGAGGAGAAGGCCGAGCCGACCCTGCGCAAGAAAAGACGCCAGCGCTTCGCGCCGGGCGGCCAGTCGACCCAGATGATCGTCGGCGCCGACCGCACCACCGACGCCGACATCCTCGGCGCCAGCGAGCGTCTCTATGCGAGCTATCGTTTGCGCCGTGTCTACTACTCGGCCTTCAGTCCGATCCCCGATTCGTCGTCCGCGTTGCCGTCCGCCGAGCCGCCATTGTTGCGCGAGCACCGACTTTACCAGGCCGACTGGCTGATGCGTTTCTACGGCTTCGAGCGGAAGGAGATCGTGTCGGCGATGCCTGCCGGCATGCTCGATCTTTCGATCGATCCCAAGCTCGCCTGGGCGCTCGCCAACCGTGGCCTCTTCCCGCTCGACGTCAACCGCGCCTCCCGCGAAATGCTGCTGCGCATCCCCGGCCTCGGCACGAAGGTGGTCGACCGCATCATCGCCACGCGGCGGCATCGTCGCCTGCGCATCGAGGATGTCGGCCGGGTCTGCCAGTCGGTGGCCAAGGTGCGTCCATTCATCGTCGCCGAAGGCTGGTCGCCGGGTGCGAGCCTCGACAGCAACGCCCTGCACGCACGACTGAAGCCGCAGCCGGCGCAGCTGAGATTGCTGTGATGGCGGCAATGTATGTGATGACCGCCCTGCCCGGTCAGACGCCGGCTCGCTATGTCGTTTCGCTCGCGAGCGAGACGGATTTCGAAGGTTGGCGCGATGCGGCGCGACGCCTCGTCGCGAACCGCGTTCCGAGCGGTCAGGTCTGCTGGAACGTGGGCGTATCGAGCGACCTCTTTTCGCAGGACCTTCCACTTCCGAACGTGCCGGCCGGCTCCATGCTCACCGTTCCGCGCGACTTCATCGACGTTGCGGAAGCGGTGATCTGCCACTCCAGCCCGGCCCGCTTCGACCTGCTCTACCGCATGCTCGCACGCTTCCGCGCCGAGCCTCGCCTGCTGGACATCGCCTCCGACCCGGACGTGGTCGCGTTGCGCAAACTGGAAAAGGCGGTTCGCCGCGACATCCACAAGATGCGCGCCTTCGTGCGGTTCGTCCGCGTCGGCGACGGGCCGGGCGAAAGCTACGTCGCCTGGTTCGAGCCGGAGCACGACATCGTGGCCCGCAACGCGCCGTTCTTCGTGCGCCGGTTCACCGGTATGCGCTGGGCGATTCTGACACCGCAGGCGTCGGCCAGTTGGAACGGCGAGACGCTCGTCATCGGCCCCGGAGCGCATCGCGCCGATGCGCCGCGCGACGACGCGACCGACGAACTGTGGCGAACTTACTTCTCATCGATCTTCAATCCCGCCCGTTTGAAGGTGAAGGCGATGCAGGCCGAGATGCCGAAGAAATACTGGCGCAACCTGCCGGAAGCCTCGCTCATTCCTGACCTGATCCGCGGCGCGGAAAAGGCGTCTCGGGAAATGATCGCGACGATGCCGACCCTGCCAGCGCCCCATCATGCGAAAGTCCAGGCCCGACACTGGCCGGCATCGCCGGAAGCCGCTTCGGAACGTGACGTCCCGGAAACGCTGGCCGAGGCCCGCGAGCAGGCGAAGGCTTGCCGCCGCTGCCCCCTCTGGCGCGATGCGACCCAGACCGTCTTCGGCGAAGGACCCTCGAATGCGGACGTCGTCTTCGTCGGGGAGCAACCCGGAGACCACGAGGATCTGGCGGGCAAGCCCTTCGTCGGCCCGGCGGGAAAGGTGTTCGACGCCATCCTCGACCAGTCCGGCATCGACCGCGGCAAGACCTACGTCACCAATGCCGTGAAGCATTTCAAGTTCGAGCCGCGCGGCAAGCGGCGCATCCATTCGAAGCCCAGCGCGGGCGAGGTGCAGGCCTGCCGCTGGTGGCTCGACCACGAGCTCGGCATGATCAGGCCGAAACTCGCCGTCGCGCTGGGCGCTACCGCCGCGCAGGCCCTGCTGGGCAAACCCGTTCCGGTGACGAAGATGCGCGGCGCAATCGTCGAGCGCGGCGACGGCCTGCGGGTCTTCGTCACCATCCACCCGTCCTTCATCCTGCGAATCCCCGATCACAATGAGAAAGAAGCCGAGCGCGGGCGCTTCCTCACCGATTTGAAGGCGGTGAAGCGGCTGATGACGACGGACTGACGCGAGGCATCGCTGGTGCTAGAAGTCGCCATCGCTCGAGGGCTTTCCGTGACCGCCATACCGAAGACCGTCGACGAGATCGACACCCCGGCCGTGCTGATCGACGTCGACCGCGCCAATGCCAACATCCTCAAGGCGCAGGCGCACGCCGACGCGGTCGGCGTCAAGCTCCGTCCCCACATCAAGACCCACAAGCTGCCCTACTGGGCGCAACGGCAGCTTTCGGCCGGCGCTGTCGGGCTCACATGCCAGAAGATCGGCGAGGCGGAGGTGATGGCCGACGCCGGCTTCGACGACATCTTCCTGCCTTACAACATCCTCGGCCGCGCCAAGCTCGAACGGCTGGCGGCGCTGCATGCCCGGGTGGCGCTGTCGGTGACGGCCGACTCGGCCGAGACAATCGAGGGCCTCGCCTCGACCTTCACCGACCGCAGGCATGCCCTGCCGGTGCTGGTCGAGTGCGACACCGGGATGGGCCGCTGCGGAGTTCAGGCGCCGGCCGATGCATTGGCATTGGCGAGGCGGATCGCAATCCAGCCCGGCGTCGCGGTCGGCGGGCTCATGACCTATCCCGCGCCGGGGCTGGCAGACCGGGCCGAGACATGGCTGGCGGAAGCGCACGACCTCTTCGTGCAGGCTGGCCTGCCCTGCCCCGTCGTCTCCAGCGGCGGCACGCCGGACATGTGGCGCAACCCGAACGGCGGCGTCGTCACCGAGCAGCGGCCCGGCACCTACATCTACATGGATCGCTATCAGGTGCGGAAAGGCGCGGCCGTCCTGCACGATTGCGCACTGACCGTGCTCGCGACCGTGGTCAGCCGTCCGACTCCGACCCGCGCGATCATCGACTCCGGTTCCAAGGCGCTGTCCAGCGATACACTCGGCCTGGCCGGTTTCGGCGACCTCGTCGGCATAGCCGGCGCGGAGGTGACTGGCCTCAGCGAGGAGCATGGCACGGTGACGCTCGGCGAAGACACCATGCTCCCGGTCGGCTCGCGCGTCCGCGTGCTGCCCAACCACGCCTGCGTGGTCTCGAACCTCTTCGATGTGGTCCACCTGGTCTCCGGCGACCGGATCGTCGACATCCTGCCCGTCGCCGCGCGAGGGAAGGTGGCCTGATCAGCGGATGAGGATCGCCCGCAAATCGTTGACGTTGGTGCCGGTCGGGCCGGGCGCGAACAGGTCGCCAATCGCATTGAACGCCGTCCAGGCGTCATTGCCCACGAGTCTGGCCCGCGCGTCGATGCCCGCCACCCGCATCCGCGCGACCGAACCGCCATCGGCGAAGGCCCCGGCATTGTCCTCCGAGCCGTCGATGCCGTCGGTGTCCGCCGCCAATGCTTCGATGCCGCCGAGGCCCTGGATGCCCAGCGCGAAGGACAGGAGGAACTCGCTGTTGCGCCCGCCTTTGCCCTTGCCGCGCAGGGTGACCGTCGTCTCGCCGCCGGACAGGATGACGACCGGCTTCGCGAACGGCCGGTCTCTCGTCGCCACCTCCCGGGCGATCGCCGCATGGACGGAGCCCACTTCGCGCGCCTCGCCCTCGATGGCGTCGGACAGGATCACCGGCTCGACGCCATGCCGCCTCGCCTGGGCCGCCGCCGCTTCGAGCGACACCGCCGCCGATGCGATCAGCCGGACATCGTTGCGGGCGAAGCGTCGGTCGTCCGGCTTCGGCGCGTCAGCGGCGGGCGAGCCAAGATGCGCCATCACCGCCGCCGGCAGGTCCATGCGCCACGTATCGACGATCCTCAGCGCATCCTCGCGGGTCGAACCGTCGGGAATGGTCGGCCCGGAAGCGACAAGCGCCGGTTCGTCGCCCGGAATGTCCGAGACGACCAGCGAGACGACCTTGGCCGGAAACGCCGCCGCCGCCAGACGCCCGCCCTTGATCGCGGAGACGTGCTTGCGCACCGTGTTCATCGCCGCGATCGGCGCGCCGGAGGAGAGCAGCGCCCTGTTGACCGCGATCTCGTCGGCGAGCGTGAGCGAGCCCGCCGGAGCGGGCAGCAGCGCCGAGCCGCCTCCGGAGATCAGCGCGATGACCAGGTCGGCATCGGTCAGGCCCGAGACGGTCTCGAGCAACCGCTTCGAGCCTTCGAGCCCCGCCTCGTCCGGTACCGGATGCGCGGACTGCAGGACCTCGATGCGCTTGCACGGGATTGCGTATCCATACCGCGTGACCACCACGCCTTCGAGCGCGCCGTCCCAGACCGTCTCCAGCGCCCGCGCCATTTGCGACGAGCCCTTGCCCGCACCGATCACGATCGTCCTGCCCCTCGGCTTCGGCGGCAGGTGCTCCTTGATGGTCCGTTCGGGATCGGCGGCCGAGACCGCCGCGTCGAACAGCGATGTCAGGAACGTCCGGGAATCCGCGATTGGCATCATTCCGCCGCGAGTGCGAACTTCGCCTCGTCCATGCCCAGATGGGCGCACAGCGCCCGCACGACCATGATATGGTCCTGGCGCTGCGGCAGGCCGGAGATGGCGATCGCGCCGATCGCGCCGGCGCCTTTCACGACGATCGGGAACCCGCCGCCGGCCAGCACGAAATCGGTTGTGGGCAGGTTGGCTTCCGCCGGGAAGGTCTGGTCCGGCCTCTTGAGTTCCAGCACCAGCCGGTAGGTGCTCTTGAGGTGGCGCCCGACCGTATTGATCTTGCGCCGCGTCCAGTCGGGATTGTTGCCTTGCGAGCCCGGCAGCGCCGCGAAGAACAGCGGCCGGTTCCACAGCCTGATGTCGATGGCGACGCCGAGCTTCTCGGTCATTCCGATCTCGCGCGCGGCGGTGCCCAGCTCGAAGGCGCGGCCCTCGTCGAACCGGTCGAAGGTAAGCCGCTTCTCCTGTTCGGCGATGATCTTGAGATCGTTGGCCGCCATTTTTCGCTCCCTCACGCCGGGATCGCGCTCTTCGCCGGCCGCCCCGCCACATAGACCTCGCGCACCGCGCGGTCGTCCCCCAGCGTCTGGAGCAGGAAAAGCTCTTCGGCAAGCGTCCCGATAGTCTCCATCCTCAGCTTCATGCCCGGCGTGGCCCCCGCATCGAGAACCACGATGTCGGCATCCGTGCCCGTTTCCAGCGTGCCGACGCGGTCGGCGATCGACAGCGCCTCGGCGTTGCCGCGCGTGATCTGCCAGAAGGAGGCGAGCGGATTGAGCTTTTCGCCGTTGAGCGCGATCACCTTGTAACCCTCGTCCATTGTCCTCAGCATCGAGTAGTTCGTGCCGCCCCCGACATCGGTCGCCGCGGCGATGCGCAGCGGCTTCGGCCTCCTCCGATAGCGCTGGTAGTCGAACAGGCCGGAGCCGAGGAACAGGTTCGAGGTCGGGCAGAACACCGCCACGGAGCCAGTCTCCGACATGCGGTCGGCCTCGCGCTCGGAAAGATGGATGCAGTGGCCGAACAGAGCTTTCGGTCCGAGCAGTCCGTAGCGGTCGTAGACGTCGGTGTAGTCCTTGGCCTCCGGGTAGAGTTCGCAGGTGAAGTCGATCTCGGCCCGGTTTTCCGACAGATGCGTCTGCATGTGGAGATCTGGGTGCTCGCGCATCAGCTGCCCCGCCATCTCCATCTGCTCTGGGGTCGAGGTGATCGCGAAGCGCGGGGTGATGGCGTAGAGCCCGCGCCCCTTGCCGTGCCATTCGGCGATCAGGGCCTTGGTGTCGTCATAGCCCGACTGCGGCGTGTCGATGACCTCGTCGGGTGCGTTGCGATCCATCATCACCTTGCCGGCGATGACCAGCATGTTCCGGTCCAGCGCCTCGGCGAAGAACGCGTCCGCGGATTGGCGATGCACCGAGCAGTAGGCGGCGACCGTCGTCGTGCCATGACGCACCATCTCGTCGAGGAAGAGCCGGGCAATGCGCCGCCCGTGCTGGGCGTCGCGGAACTTCGATTCCTCCGGAAACGTGTAGGTGTTCAGCCAGTCCAGCAGCTCGGCGCCGTAGGAGGCGATCACCTGCATCTGCGGGAAATGCACATGGGCATCCACGAAGCCGGGAAGGATCAGGTGCGGCCGATGGTCATTGACCTCGGCTCCGGGCTCCGCCTGCCTGACGACCGAAGCGTGATCGCCCGAGGCGACGATCTTGCCGTCGCGGACCAGCAGCGCGCCGTCCTCTACATAGCGGCAGGCGGCGAGATCGTCCTTCGTCTCCGGCCAGCGAAGGAAGGAGAGCGTGCGGCCGCGCAGGATGAGGTCGGTCACTTGGCCCGCGCCTCCTCGAACCAAGCGGTCAGCAGCGCGCGTTCCTCGGGCGTGACGCCGGTCAGGTTGCCAGGCGGCATGGCGTGGCTGCGGCCGGCCTGCAGGTAGATCTCGCGCGCGTGTTCGCCGATCGCGGCGTCGGTGTCGAGCGCGACCCCCTTCGGGGCGTGATAGATGCCCTCATAAACCGGCTGCGCCGCGTGGCACATGGCGCAGCGCCCCATCACCGTGTCGCGCACCGCCGGGAAATGCGCCGAGGCGACGAAGGCCGCCCCGGCAGCGGAACTCCTCTGTTCACCCGTCAGCGCCGCCGGCGCCGTGGATAACCAGGCGATGATGATGAACAGAACCGCCGCGACCAGCCATGTCCAGGTCGGATTGCCCTTCCGCGCGTGAACCGTGTTGAAATAGTGCCGGATGACCACCCCGATGATGAACACGAGCGAGGCGATCACCCAGTTGAACTCCGTCGCATAGGCGAGCGGGTAGTGGTTGGAGAGCATCAGGAAGAGGACGGGCAGCGTCAGGTAGTTATTGTGGAGCGAGCGCTGCTTGGCGATCCTGCCGTATTTCGGGTCCGGCTGGCGGCCCGCGATCAGGTCCGCGACGACGATCTTCTGGTTGGGGATGATGATCAGGAACACGTTGGCCGACATAATCGTCGCGGTGAACGCGCCGAGATGCAGGAAGGCCGCGCGGCCCGTGAATATCTGCGTGTAGCCCCACGCCATCGCCACCAGGACGGCGTAGAGGATCAGCATCAGCGCCGTGTCGTTGCCGCCGACGAGCAGGCGGCAGAGCAGATCGTAGATCAGCCAGCCCAGCGCGAGCGAGGCGATCGACAGGCCGATGGCCACCGGCGCGGAGACGTCGAGGACGTTGCGGTCGATCAGGAACAGGTCGGCGCCGGCATAATAGACGATCGCCAAGAGGGCGAAGCCGCTCAGCCAGGTGGCGTACGACTCCCATTTGAACCAGGTCAGGTGTTCCGGCATTTCGGCCGGCGCCACGAGATACTTCTGGATATGGTAGAACCCGCCGCCGTGGACCTGCCACTCCTCGCCGTAGGCGCCGGCCGGCAGGCCCGGCCGCTGCCGCAAGCCTAGGTCGAGCGCGACGAAGTAGAAGGACGAGCCTATCCAGGCGATACCGGTAACGACGTGCAGCCACCGCACGGCGAAGGACAGCCAGTCCCAGAAGATCGCGAAGTCCAGCATCCGCCCCTCGTCGCAGGTCCGGCCGCGACTTTACGTGCTGGCCCGCAAACAGGAAGGGGCCGACCGGCCGATGACTTTCAAAAAAAAATGGAAAATAGTGACGGGCTATCACGGGATCGCCGGCTAATGGCTTACCTCGACAACATCGCCGTCTTCGTCCGCGTCGTCGAACTTGGCAATCTTTCGGCCGCGGGCCGCGACATGCGCATCTCGCCGGCCGTTGCCTCCAACCGCATCAAGGAACTGGAGAAACACCTCGGCGTCAGGCTGTTCAACCGGACGACGCGCCAGTTGATGCCGACCGAGCACGGGACGGTGTTCTATGTTGGCGCCAAGCGGGTGCTCGATTCGATCACCGAGGCGGAGGCGGCGGTGATCGCGCTCTCTGGCCAGCCGCGGGGAACGATCCGCGTTACCGCGCCCTTGGGACTGGGTCGCCGGCTCATCGCATCCGGCATACCGGAGTTCCGGGACAGGTATCCCGACATCGAGGTTCGTCTCAGGCTTTCCGATCATGACATCGATCTCCTGAAGGAAGGCATCGACGTCGCGTTTCGGCTGGGCATCATCGAGGATTCGAGCCTCAGGATGCGCGGCATCATGGAATGCGAGCGTGTGCTGGTGGCGGCGCCCGCTTATCTGGCCCAGCGCGGCGAGCCCAGGGACCCGTCGGAACTGGTCTCGGCCCGCCACGATTGCCTGATGCTGCGTTACACCGGCGCGCGCGAGTTCTTCTGGACCCTGAGGACGGCGACCGGTCCCGCCAAGTTCGAGGTGCGCGGTCCCTTCGATTCCGACGATGGCGACGTGCTGACCGGCTGGGCGCTTGCCGGCAGGGGGATTGTCAACAAGCCGCGGTTCGAGGTTGAGCCCTTCATCCGGGACGGACGGTTGAAGGTGATCTTGCCCGAGACCCCGCCGACGCTGGTCCAGTTCGCCGCGGTCTATCCGCACAAGAAACTGCAGGACCCGAAAGTGCGCCTCTTGCTCGATTTCATGGCCGACCGCTGCCAGCGGCTGATCCGCGAAACGCTGGCGGGCCGCTGAGCGGCCCGCCAGTCAGGGTCATTCCGGATCACCAGGGCTTGTACCAGTCGGCGAACACGGTCTGCTTGTCGCGATGGTTGCCGCCCAGCGTCGCGCCGAAATAGGCGCCGACCGCGCTGACGAACAGCGACGCGGCCGCGATGAAGGCCGCCACCATGCCGATCTTGCGGGCTCTTTCGGCGGCGGCGCGGGCTTCCGCCTCCAGACGATCGGCTTCGGCGATCAGCTCGTTGACCCGCTGCTCGGCGGCGGCCTGGTCCGTTCCCGTCCGGGCTGCCACGACCGATGCGAGATAGGCCCGGTCCGGCCCGGAAATCTCGGCATCGCCGACGCCGGAGAGGAGGATGCGCCCCACCTCGCCGCGCACCGCATCAGGAACAGGCTCGGCCGCCGCGGCGCCATCGCCGCGGAGGAAGCGGTCGATCGCCAGTTCGTTGGGATCGATCTCGTCCGCCACCGCAGCCGCGGCCGTCGCTGCGCCGGAGACGACGCCGGACGCCAGGCTGGCAGCGCCAGACCAGGCGATGGCCACGCCGAGCAGCACGCCCAGAGCCCAGACAATGAGGCCGTGCGATCCATCCCTGATGTCGGACTCATGCTCCGTCGCGTCGCCATGACGCTTGCGCAGTCGGCCGGTCAGGTAGCCGCCGGCGATGTTCGCCGAGATCAGCACCCAGAGAAGCCACAACGCCGCGACGATGGCGAACCAGAACAGCGACATGCCCTCGCCCTCGTAGGCCGACGTCAGCGACAGTCCGATCGCGGAGCCGAACGTTATGAGCACGAAGGAAATCGTGGTCGCGACGACGGCGCCGGCGAAGATCGCGGGCCAGTCGACATAGGAACCCTTTTCCTCGACGACTGCGGTAGTCACCGGCGCTACGCCGGGAATATCGGTAACAGCCATGCTGTCCTCCTTATCCGTTGCTTGTGAAGGTGCTCAGCGAAGCCCGAGGAGGGACAGGATCGCGAGGACGATGACGACGAGGCCGACGAGATAGATGATGCCGTGCATGGGCGTGCTCCCTATTGTGAGTGAGCGATCAACATCCGAGGCGTGACAAAGTTCCGCCACACTTCACGGCGGCGTGAGGATCGTGCCATTCTCAACCCGAATGGAGATGCAAATGGGCTGGCTGGTCTTGCGTTCGATACTCTCGGGCATCGCCGCGCTGATCGGCGTGCCGATACTGGTCTTCTTCATCGTGCTGATCCTCGGCCACGCGCTCGACTCGCGCTGCGGCACGCCCGGCGATTCCGGCGGCTGCGAGATGGGCGCTGCGACGATCGGCTTCGCCTCGGCGCTGCCGGGTTTCGCGCTCGGGTTCTTCGTCTCGCTGATCCTGGGGCTGCGAGCACGGCGCAAGGCGGCCGAAGCTGCGAAGTTCGAGGTCTAGACGCGGCCAATTCCGGCTTCGACGGGCGACTGGCGGTACTGCACGAGTGCCGCCATCACCTCGGCCGCCGCGAGGGCAGCAATGACCGCGGGGCGCTTGTCCTTTACGGCGGTCCCTCCGATGGGACAAACGAGCCGGCGAAACGCCTCGTCAGTGCCGCCGGCGGTTTTCAGATACCAGCTCCGGAACGTCGCCTTCTTCGTCGCGGAGCCGATCATGCCGACATAGGCGGCGTCCTGCCTCCCAAGCGCTTCTGCGACGATCAGGAAATCAAGCGCGTGGTCATGGGTGAGCACGACAAATGCGGATCCGGCCGGCGCGGCGCGCACTGCTTCCTCCGGAACCGCCGTGAGGCGCGTCGGCACGCCGGCCGGCATGTCCTCGAGAGCATCTGGCCGTGTGTCGATCACCTCGACACGCATCGGCAGCAACGACATCGCCGCCGCCAGCGCGTGCCCGACATGGCCGCCGCCGAACAGCAGGACATGGGGCATCTCGGCGTCTTCGCGTCTCGCGGTGGCGAGCAGTCGCTGGCGCGTGGCGCCGTCGACCAAACCCACGGAAACCTCGACCCGCCCGCCGCAGCACTGGCCGATCTCGGGACCGAGGGGGATGTCGAGCGACGTTGCGGCCGAGCTTCCGGCGAGCATCTTCCGCGCCTCGTCGATCGCCATGAATTCGAGCTGGCCGCCGCCGATCGTGCCGAAGATGGCGGACCGCGACACCAGCATCCAAGCCCCCTTCTCGCGCGGTGTGGAGCCCTTCGCGCCGGTGACCTCGACCAGCGCAGCGGCGGGCGCGCTGTCGAGAAAGGTTCCAAGCTTGCCGACCGTGTCCATCGCGGAAGGATAATCCTCGTGCAACGCCGGCGCTACCTTGCGGCCTCGGCCTTCAGCCGCTCGACCGCCATCAGCACGCGTTCAGGCGTCGCCGGCGCGTCGAGGCGCGGGCAGATGCGATGGTCGGCGACGCTCGCCACCGCGTCGGAGAGAGCGTGGAGCACCGACATGGCAAGCATGAAGGGCGGTTCGCCGACCGCCTTGGAACGGTGGATCGTCGGCTCGGCCGCCTCCGGCCAGCTGGCCAGCCGCACGTTGAAGACCTTGGGCCGGTCGGAGGCGAGCGGGATCTTGTAGGTCGAAGGCGCATGGGTCCTCAGCCGGCCCTTGTCGTCCCACCACAGTTCCTCGGTGGTCAGCCAGCCGACGCCCTGGATGAAGCCGCCCTCCACCTGGCCGAGGTCGATCGCCTGGTTCAGCGACTTGCCTGTCTCGTGCAGGATGTCGGTGCGCTCGATCATGTATTCACCGGTCAGCGTGTCGATCGTCACCTCCGAGCACGACGCGCCATAGGCGAAGTAGTAGAATGGCCTTCCCTGGCCCTTGTCGCGGTCCCAGTGAATCTTGGGCGTCTTGTAGAAGCCTGCCGCCGAGAGCTGCACCCGCGCGAAATAGGCCTGCCTGATGAGGTCGGCGAAGGCGATCTC
Organism: Rhizobiaceae bacterium; assembly: GCA_050184585.1. Classification (GTDB taxonomy): domain Bacteria; phylum Pseudomonadota; class Alphaproteobacteria; order Rhizobiales; family Rhizobiaceae; genus JBFXAF01. Next base: position 516,122 of record JBFXAF010000002.1, read on the forward strand.
CTGGTTGCCGATGCGCACGCGGTTGGGCAGGAAGACGACCTGGTCGACCGGCACCGAATACTTGTCGGCCGCGAAGTCGATCAGCCGCTCCTTGATCTGGTTTGCAGCGTTCAGCGCCGCCATGCCGTTGAGGTCCGACCCCGAGGAGGCCGCGGTGGCCGAGGTGTTCGGCACCTTGGCCGTCGTCGTCGCGGTGATCTTGACCTGGCCGATGTCGATCTGGAGCGCCTCGGCCACCACCTGCGCGACCTTGACGTAGAGCCCCTGCCCCATCTCGGTGCCGCCATGGTTCAGGTGCACCGAACCGTCGGTGTAGACATGCACCAGCGCGCCGGCCTGGTTGTAGTGGGTCGCTGTGAAGGAGATGCCGAACTTGACCGGCGTCAGCGCGATGCCGCGCTTCAGGATCCGGCTGTTGGCGTTGAAGGCCGCGATCTCGCGCCGCCGCCTTGCATAGTTGCAGTCGGCTTCGAGCTCCGCCACGATCCGGTGGACGATGTTGTCTTCGACGGTCTGATGATAGGGCGTCACGTTGCGGCCGTCGGCGCCGTAGAAGTTCTTCTTGCGGATCTCCAGCGGATCCTTGCCAAGAGCGAAGGCGACCTCGTCGATCACCCGCTCGGCGCCGATCATGCCCTGCGGCCCGCCGAACCCGCGGAAGGCGGTGTTGGAAACGGTGTTCGTGTAGAGCGGCGCCGACTTCGCGCGGACGGCCGGATAGAAATAGGCATTGTCGCAGTGGAACAGCGCGCGGTCGGTCACCGGTCCCGACAGGTCGGAGGAAAAGCCGCAGCGCGCCGCGTAGCTGTAGTCGACGCCGAGGATGCTGCCCTCCTCGTCGAAGCCGACATCGTAGTCGACAATGAAGTCGTGCCGCTTGCCGGTCGCGGTCATGTCGTCGTCGCGGTCCGGCCTGATCTTCACCGCGCGTCCGAGACGCTTCGCGGCAATCGCCGCGATCGCCGCGAACTGGTTGCCCTGTGTCTCCTTGCCGCCGAAGCCGCCGCCCATGCGCCGTATCTCGACCGCCACATTGTGGCTCTGCACGCCGAGCGCATGCGCCACCATGTGCTGCACCTCGCTCGGATGCTGGGTCGAGCAGTAGACCGTGACGTCGCCGTCCTCGCCCGGGACGGCCATCGAAATGTGGCCTTCGAGGTAGAAATGTTCCTGGCCGCCGATCCGCATCTTGCCCTCTAGGCGGCGGGGGGCGGACCTGATCGCATTCTTCGCGTCGCCGCGCGCCAATGTCAGTGCCGGCGTGACGAGCCGGTCCTTCTCGGGATCGAGACCACCGACATCGATGATCGCCGGCTTTTCCTTGTAGTCGACCTTCGCCAGCCTGGTCGCGCGGCGCGCCTGTTCGCGCGTCTCGGCGATGACGGCGAAGATCGGCTGGCCGAAGAACTGAACCAGCCGGTCGGCGAGCACTGGCTCGTCATGTCTTCCGGTCGGCGAGATGTCGTTCTCGCCGGGTACATCCCCGGCGGTCATCACCCAGACCACGCCAGGGGCCGAACGCACCGCCGACAGATCGAGCTTGCGGATCGTGGCGTGCGCGACAGAGGCGAGGCCGAGGCAGCCGTGCAGCGTTCCGGCCGGCTCGGGCATGTCGTCGATGTAGACCGCCTCGCCCGTGACGTGCTTGTGCGCCGAATCGTGCCGCTGGTCGGTGTGAACGCCGCCGACGATGGACTCGGCCTTCAGGTTGGGTGCGTGTCGGGTCATGTCACGCTGCCTCGAACCGCTTGACCTGCACCGGCCGCTTACCCTCGGTCGTCTCGGCGTAGAAGCGTTTCAGAAGATTCTTCGCCGCGAGCTGACGGTAGCCGGCCGAGGCGCGCATGTCGGTGAGCGGCGTGAAGTCCCTGTCGTAGGCGCTGAGCGCAGCCTCGACCGTCGCCTCTGACCACGGCCGGCCGACCAGGGCGGCCTCGACATTCGTCGCGCGCTTCGGCGTCGCGGCCATGCCGCCATAGGCGATGCGCGCTGACGAAACGATGCCGCTCCGGGAAAACGTCATATGGAACGCGGCGAGCGTCGCGGTGATGTCTTCGTCGCGGCGCTTGGTGATCTTGTAGACGGCGAACTTGCCGCCCTTCTCGGGCAGCGGCACATGCACGGCTTCCACGAACTCGCCGGGCTTCCGGTCCTGCTTGCCATAGGCGACGAAGAAATCCTCAAGCGGGATCGTGCGGCGCTTCTTGCCCTTTCGCAGCGTCAGCCGCGCGCCGAGCGCGATGAAGGGCGGCGGCGTGTCGCCGATCGGCGAGCCATTGGCGATGTTGCCGCCGATGGTGCCCATGTTGCGCACCTGCTCGCCGCCGATGCGGTCGACGAGCGGTCCAAGCGCCGGAATGCGTTTCGCCAGAAGCGCATGCGCCTCCGTGTAGGTGACGCCCGCGCCGATGGTGATGACGCCGTCCTTCTCCGAAATCTGCTTCAGTCCCTCGATATGGCCGACGAAGATCGCCGGCGCGATGTCGCGCATGAACTTGGTGACCCATAGCCCCACGTCGGTCGAGCCCGCGACGATCGTTGCCTTCGGCTCCGCATCCAGGACCTTGGCGAGATCGTCGACGCTGGCGGGTAGGACGAGGCGCTCCCTGCCCGTCCCGATCTCGACGCGGCACCCGTCGTCGAGGGAAGCCAAACACGCGGCGACGGCCTTGCGCTCGGCGCGCAACGGGTCCTTCGCGACATTGCCGTAGTTCGAGATGGCGCGCGCAGCCTTCACGATCGCCTCGTAGCCCGTGCAGCGGCACAGATTGCCCTGGAGCGCCTTCTCGATCTCGGCGTCCGACGGCGTGGGGCTCCTCATCCAGAGCGCATAGAGCGACATCACGAAACCCGGCGTGCAGAAACCGCATTGCGAGCCGTGGAAATCGACCATGGCCTGCTGCACCGGATGCAGCCGGCCGTCGGCGCCTTTGAGATGCTCGACGGTGACGACGTGGCAGCGGTCGAGCGAGCCGAGGAACCGGATGCAGGCGTTGACGCCCTCATAGGTCAACTTGCCGCCGGTGAGCCGCCCGACCAGCACGGTGCACGCGCCGCAGTCGCCCTCCGCGCAACCTTCCTTGGTCCCCTTCAGGGACCGGCGCAGGCGCAGATAGTCGAGCAGCGTTTCGTCGGGACGGACATCCCCCAGTTCGACGGACTCGCCGTTGAGCAGGAAACGGATCGCGGTGCGGACTTTCGCCTTGGCCAAGATTCAGCTCCCCCGGTAGGTCGAGTAACCGTAGGGCGAGATCAGCAGCGGCACATGGTAGTGCGCCTCCTCCGCCATGCCGAAACGGATTGGCACCTGGTCGAGGAACAGCGGATCGGGAAGCTCGACGCCGAGCGCGCGGATGTAGTCTCCCGCGAAGAAGATCAGTTCGTAGGTTCCGGCCTGGAACGCCTTGCCTTCGAGCAGCGGTGCGTCGCAGCGGCCGTCGGAATTGGTCACCACCGTCTTCAGCTTGCGGTGCGAGTTGCCGCTCACCTTGTAGAGCGCGATGCTCAACCCCGCCGCCGGACGTCCCGTCGCCGTGTCCAGAACATGCGTCGTCAGCCGACCACCGTTCCCGTTCGCCATTCGTCTCCCTCGCCGGTACCTGCGAATGCTCGATTGCGCGGCAATTAGATGACATGCCTACGTCCCGGTCGAGCCGGAAGCCACAAAAAGACTTTCAATATTTTCAAGGGGAATGCCCGCGCACACCTTTGGACTATCTTGAACTGAAGGTGGCGGCCCGCCGCCGGGAGAGGGCATGCGTTACGAACGGGATATGCGCGGCTATGGCGCCAACCCGCCGGACCCGAAATGGCCGGGCGGCGCTTTCGTGTGCGTGCAATTCGTCGTCAACTACGAGGAGGGCGGCGAGAACTGCGTCCTGCATGGCGACAAGGCTTCCGAAGCATTCCTGTCGGAGATCGTCGGCGCCCAGCCCTGGCCCGGGCAGCGGCACGCGAACATGGAATCGATCTACGAGTACGGCGCGCGCGCCGGTTTCTGGCGTCTGCATCGCATGTTTACGGCGGCAGCCGTCCCGATCACCGTCTACGGTGTCGCCACCGCGCTCGCCCGCTCGCCCGACCAGGTGACGGCCATGCAGGAGGCAGGCTGGGAGATTGCCTCCCATGGCCTCAGATGGATCGACTACCGCGATCATTCCCCCGAGGATGAGAAGCGGGACATGGACGAGGGGATCCGTCTGCATGCGGAAGTCGTCGGCGAGCGTCCGACCGGCTGGTATACCGGCCGCAGTTCGGTCAACACGGTTCGGCTCGCGGCGGAGGACGGCGGCTTCGCCTATGTCTCCGACGCCTATGACGACGAACTGCCCTACTGGTACGAGCACGACGGCAGGGCCCAGCTGGTCATCCCCTATACGCTCGACGCCAACGACATGCGTTTCGCGACGCCGCAGGGTTTCAATTCGGGCGACCAGTTCTTCGCCTACCTCAAGGACACGTTCGACCTGCTCCATGCCGAAGGCAGGGCCGGGCGGCCGCGGATGATGAACATCGGGCTGCATTGCCGTCTCGTCGGCAGGCCCGGACGGGCCGCGGCGCTCCAGCGCTTCATCGACTACGTGAAGGGCCATGAGAGGGTCTGGCTCGCAAGGCGCATCGACATCGCGGATCACTGGCGCGAGACGCATCCCTTCCGCCCCCAGGCTCTGCGGCCTTCCCGCATGGGGCACGACGCGTTCGTGCAGAAGTTCGGCGGTATCTTCGAGCACTCGCCCTGGGTGGCGGAACGGGCCTACTCCCTGGAACTCGGACCCGCCCACGACAGCGCCGGCGGCCTGCACAACGCGCTGTGCCGCGTCTTCCGATCGGCGGGCGACGAGGAGAGGCTTCGTGTGCTCAAGGCTCACCCGGACCTCGCCGGCAAGCTTGCGCAGGCGAAGCGCCTGACGGCCGAGTCGACCCGGGAGCAGGCGTCCGCCGGCCTCGACGCCCTGACCGACCGCGAGCGCGAGCTGTTCTCCAAGCTCAACGCCGCTTATGTCACCACCTTCGGCTTCCCCTTCATCATCGCGGTCCGCGGCCGCACGAAGGACGAGATCATGGCCGAGTTCGAGAAGAGAATTGGCAACGACCGGGCCACGGAGTTGGCGACCGCCTGCAGGCAGGTGGAGCGCATCGCACTCCTGAGGCTGCGGGACATGTTGCCTGCCTAGGGGAAACGAATGCCCGGTCCGAAGTACAAGGCCCCCCAGGGTGGCCATCCCCCGCAGACCGACCTGCTCACCGGTCGCGCGGTCTTCACGGAAGCCTATGTCTTGATCCCGCGCGGGGTCATGCGTGACATCGTCACCAGCGCCCTGCCGTTCTGGAAGGACAGCCGCGCCTGGATTCTCTCGCGGCCCCTTTCGGGTTTCGCCGAAACCTTCTCGCAATACGTCATGGAGGTCGCACCCGGCGGCGGCAGCGACCGGCCCGAACCCGTCGGCGGCGCGGAGGCGGTGCTCTTCGTCATGGAAGGCCAGGTGACGGTGACGGTTTCCGGCCAGAGCCACCGCCTGCAACCGGGCGGCTGGGCCTTCCTGCCGCCCGCCAGCGGCTGGACGGTTCGCAACGAAGGCGTCGAGTCGGCGCGCTTCCACTGGATCCGAAAACTCTACGACCGCGTCGAAGGAATCGACGTGCCCGCCCCGCTCTTCCTGAACGAGCAGGACATCGTTCCGCTGTCCATGCCCGGCACTGCCGGCAGGTGGGCGACCACACGCTTCGTCGATCCGGACGATCTTGCCCACGACATGCATGTGAACATCGTGAGCTTCGAGCCGGGCGCCGTGATCCCCTTCGCGGAGACCCACGTGATGGAGCACGGGCTCTACGTGCTCGAGGGCAAGGCGGTCTACCGGCTCAACCAGGACTGGGTGGAGGTCGAGGCTGGCGACTTCATGTGGCTGCGCGCATTCTGCCCGCAGGCCTGCTATGCCGGCGGACCGGGCCGGTTCCGCTACCTTCTCTACAAGGATGTCAACCGCCACGCGAAGCTCGGCACGGCGGGCTTGGCGCACACTGTCTAATGGCCGGTCGCGTGATCGTCGCCCGTCCGCTGACGCGCGAGAGTTTCGCGCCGTTCGGCGAGGTGATCGACACAGTCGGCGCCAACCACTACCCGATCAACGGCGGCATGACGGAACGCTACCACGACCTCGCGACGGCGACCGTGGACGGTCCGGCCGCGCGCGTGATCCTGTCGATCTTCCGCGGCACGCCTTACGCCTTCCCGCTGAAGCTTGGCATGGTGGAACGGCATCCTTTGGGCAGCCAGGCCTTCATGCCGCTGAGCGACCGGCCGTTCCTCGTCGTGGTTTGCTCCGACGGCGCTCACGGCCCGGGCGATCCGCATGCCTTCGTCACGGCGCCTGGCCAGGGTGTGAACTATCCAGCTGGCCGCTGGCATGCGGTGCTGACCCCGATCGGCGCGCCTCAGGATTTCCTCGTCGTCGACCGTGCGGGCGAGGGCATCAACCTCGAGGAATTCCACTTCGCCGAGCCCTGCGAGATCCACCTGCCGGAAGGTTTCCGACCATGACCGACGTTTCCCTCATCGACCGGCTGCTCGATGTCATCGAGGAGGATATCGTGCCGAGGACTGCCGAGGGGGTCGCCAGCGGCAACAAGCTGTTCGGGGCGGCGATCCTGAGAAAGTCGGATCTTTCGGTTGTCGTCGCGGAAACAAACAACGAGACCGAGAACCCGTTGTGGCACGGCGAGGTGCACGCGCTGAAGCGCTTCTACGAACTGCCGCGAGCGGAGCGGCCGGACACCAGGGACTGCGTCTTCCTCGCCACGCACGAACCCTGCTCGCTCTGCCTTTCGGCTATCACCTGGGCCGGCTTCGACAATTTCTACTACCTGTTCAGCCACGAGGATTCGCGCGACAGCTTCGCCATCCCGCACGACCTGAACATCCTCAAGGAGGTCTTCACGCTCGATCCGGGCGGCTACAATGCCGAGAACGCCTACTGGAAAAGCTTCGCGCTTCGGAAGGTCGCCCGCGAGGCATCGGGATCGGACCGGTCGCGTCTCAGGGATCGCATCGCGGCAATCTCCGATCGCTACGAGGAACTGTCCGCGGCCTACCAGTCGGGCAAGGCCGGCAACGACATTCCGCTCAGTTGACCTTCGTGACGCGGTGGCGGGCGACGAACGCCTCGACCGGCATGTAGAAACTCTCCAGCTCCGCCCTGATCTTGTCGTCCGGCCAGTCCCACCAGCCGATGCCCAGCAATGCCTCGATGATGACCGGTTCGAACCGGTAGCGGAGGATTCGAGCAGGATTGCCGGCCACGATGGCGTAGGGGGGCACGTCCCGGGTGACGATCGCGCCGGCGCCGACCGCCGCACCGTCGCCGATCCTCAGGTTGGACAGGACGATCGCCCGGGAACCAAGCCAGACGTCGTTGCCGATCGTCACGCCACCCCTGCCCTTGTCAGGCTCGGCCTGCCCCAGAAGCATGGCCCGGAACGGAAACGTCGAGGCACGGTGGATGGCGTGATGGGTTTCGCCATGGATTTGCACGCCATCGGCCACCGAACAGAAGGCGCCGACGCGGACGGGGTTCTCCTCCGTCGCGCTCACCACCATGTGGGACGCAAGGCCGTAGGTGTGCCGCCCGATATGCACGTGGCGGCTCGGCCTGTCCTTGCGCAGGCCGAGAGCGGTGCGCAGTCGCCTGAACGACGCCATCGATACGCCTCCGTTGGTGCATCTCCGCATCGAACCTGCGACGCTCGTGCGCGGCCGTCAATCCGAGCCTGGTTACCGTACGCTTGACGGCTGCCTGCGCCTGACGATGTATGTCGGCGCCCATGAAGACCGTCACATCCTTCCCCCGCGAGACCGTCGAGTTCCCTGACATGGCCATCGTCATGCCCGACGGATGCCGGCTGTCGGCTCGGGTATGGATGCCCGCCGATGCGGTTCGCGACCCGGTGCCGGCCATTCTCGAGCATCTGCCCTACCGAAAGCGCGACGGCACCACGCAGCGCGACTGCTACACGCACCCCTATTTCGCCGGCCACGGCTACGCCTCTATCCGCGTCGACATGCGCGGCAACGGCGATTCAGAAGGGCTGATGGACGACGAGTACTCGGAGCAGGAATGGCGGGACGCCATCGACGTCATCGCCTGGGCGGCCGCCCAGCCCTGGTGTACGGGCCGTGTCGGCATGATGGGAATCTCCTGGGGAGGCTTCAACTCGCTCCAGGTAGCGGCGATGCGCCCCCCGGCGCTGAAAGCCGTCATCTCGCTGTGCTCGACGGTCGACCGGTATGCCGACGACATCCACTACAAGGGGGGCTGCCTGCTCGGCGAGAATTTCGGCTGGGCGTCCACCATGCTCTCCAATTCGTCGCGTCCGCCGGACCCGGCGATCGTCGGCGACGACCGATGGCGCGAGATGTGGCTCGACCGCCTCGAGAACGAGCCGTTCCTTGCGCCGGTCTGGTTCCGACACCAGCGCCGTGACGCCTACTGGAAGCGTGGCTCGGTCTGCGAGGACTACGAGAGCATCGAGGCGGCGGTGCTGTCGCTGGGCGGATGGCATGACGGCTACCGCAATACGGTGTCGCATCTCGCGGCCAACATCAAAGCCCCCGTCAAGGGAATCGTCGGGCCGTGGATTCACAAATATCCGCATTACGCCGCGCCGGAGCCCCGCATCGGTTTTCTCCAGGAAGCGCTGCGCTGGTGGGATCGCTGGCTGAAGGACATCGGCACCGGCGTCGAGGACGACCCGGCCTATCGGGCATGGTTGATGGACGGCGTGCGACCCGCGCGCTGGCACGACAAGCGGCCCGGCAGGTGGATCGCCGAGAAGACGTGGCCCTGGCCGGGCATCGTGGTGCGGCGCCTCGATCTCCACGGTCCGGACGCCGCGCCGCTGCTCGTCGCCTCGCCCCAGACCTGCGGCCTGGCAGGTGGCGAGTATTTTCCCTTCACCTTCGGCCCGGAACTGCCCGGCGACCAGCGCCCCGACGACGCGCTCTCGGTCTGCCTCGATCAGCCGCCTTTGGACGAGCCGGTGGACATTGTCGGTGCGCCGGAACTGCTTGCGACCTTGTCTTCCGACAGGCCGCAGGCGAACATCGTCGTCCGGCTCTGCGACGTCCATCCGGATGGTGCTTCCGAACTGATCTCCTACGGCGTGCTCAATCTCACCCATCGCAGCTCGCACGAGTTTCCCGAGCCGCTGACGCCCGGGGAGAGGATCGCGGTGCGGGTCGTCCTCGATCAGTGCGCATATAGGATCGCCGCGGGACACCGCATCCGCGTCGCGATCTCGACCGCCTACTGGCCGATGATCTGGCCATCGCCGGAAACTGCCCGGCTGTCGCTCGACGACGCGACGCTCGTTCTGCCCTTGCGGACTCTGGCGACCGGCGACGAGGCATCGTTCCCGCCACCAGAAGGCGCCGCGCCATGGCGGCTCGAGACGATGCGAGAAGGCAAGTCCGAGCGAGCGGTCCACCGGGACGACGAGACGGGTAGCGTCGCGCTATCGATCATCGACGACTTCGGCGAGTTTCGCGACCTCGAACACGGTCTCGTCAATGGCAGCATCTGCCGCGAGACATGGACAATCCACCCGGATGACCCGCTGTCGGCGCGCGCCGAAATCCATTGGACACAGGTTTCTGCCCGCGACGGCTGGTCGGCACGCACGGAGGCCGGGTCGGCCATGTGGTGCGACCACGACAGTTTCTACCTGACCGGGCGCGTCGAGGCATATGAGGGTGACAAACTGGTCTTCGCGCGCGACTTCGATCAGACTGTTCCGCGCGATCACATTTGAACGAATGAGCTTGTACCAAGAGGGTCACGCGATTTACGCCACGGAATGTCGCAAACCGTCCCCCTGCCATTCCGGCGCGCCGCCAATATTCCCGTCACAACAAACGATAAGAATGGCCTTGGCCACAACCAACGGAGTGAGGAGCAGCAATGTCGAACGAACTGGACTTCCTGAGCCGCCGCGTCGCCGCGGGCAAGCTGAGCCGCCGAGATTTCCTCGGCCGCGCAGCAGCCCTCGGCGTAACCGCGACTTTCGCCAACGGCCTGCTCTCCAGCGCGGCGAAGGCGCAGGGGGCGGTGAAGGGCGGCATGCTGCGTGCGGGCATGCAGGGTGGCGAGTCGACCAACAGCCTCGATCCAGCGTCCTTCCTCAGCCAGGTGCCGTTCAACTTCGGCAAGTGCTGGGGTGAGTATCTGGTCAGGCTGAACCGCGACGGTTCGCTCGAGAACCTCGTCGCCGAGGAGATCGGCTCCAGCGACGCCAAGACCTGGACGATGAAGATCCGCGACGGGATCGAGTTCCACAACGGCAAGACCCTGACGGCCGAGGACGTGCTTGCCACGATCCAGCGACACTCCGACGAGAACTCGAAGTCGGGCGCGCTCGGCATCATGAAGGGCATCACCAACGTGAAGGCTTCCGGCAAGGAGGTGATCGTCGAGCTGGCGGAAGCGGACGCCGACTTCCCCTACCTGATGGCCGACTACCATCTGATCATCCAGCCGAACGGCGGCAAGGACAATCCGACCGAGGGCGTCAGCGCAGGCCCCTACAAGGTGGTCGTGGACGAGCCGGGCGTCCGTTATGGCGGCGAGCGGTTCGCCAACTACTGGCGTGGCGACAAGATCGGCCATGCCGACCAGATCGAGATCATCGTCATCAACGACGCGACGGCCCGCACCTCGGCCCTTCAGGGCCGCCAGGTGCACATGATCAACCGCGTCGAGCCGAAGATCGTCGAACTGGTCAAGCGAGTCGCCGGCGTGACGATCCAGAACGTCGCGGGCCGCGGCTTCTATCCGTTCAACATGTTCTGCGATACGGCCCCATTCGACAATGTCGACCTCAGGATGGCGCTCAAGCTCGCCATGGACCGCGAGGAGCTGCTGACCAAGATCCTGTTCGGCTACGGCTCGACCGGAAACGACTTCCCGATCAACGCGGCCTATCCGCTGTTCGCGGATGATATCGAGCAGCGCAAGTTCGATCCCGAGGCCGCCGCCGCCGCTTACAAGAAGTCCGGGCACAGCGGGCCGATCGTGCTGCGCACCTCCGACGTCGCCTTCCCGGGCGCGGTCGACGCAGCGCAGCTTTACCAGCAGTCCTGCGCCAAGGCCGGCATCACCATCGAGGTGAAACGCGAGCCCGGCGACGGCTATTGGTCGGAAGTCTGGAACAAGCAGCCCTTCTCGCTCTCCTACTGGGGCGGTCGTCCGACCCAGAACCAGATGTACTCGACGGCCTATCTGTCGGGCGCCGAGTGGAACGACACCCGCTGGAAGCGGCCGGAGTTCGACCAGATGGTGCTGGCCGCCCGCGCCGAACTCGACGAGACGAAGCGCAAGGCGATGTATCGCGACATGGCGATTCTCATGCGCGACGAAGGCGGGCTCATCATCCCGTTCTTCAACGAGTTCATCGATGCGTCGTCGGACAATGTCGGTGGCTATGACAAGCACCCCGCGGCGGAACTGATGGACGGCTACGCGCTCGCCGAGTGCTGGGTCGTCGCCTGACGAACGGTCAACGGGCCGGATCCATCGATCCGGCCCGTCGCCCTTCATTGATGCGGTGACGACCGAGAACTGCGGGCGCGTTGTCTCCCGGCAATCATCGTCGCGCATCCGTTCAGCCTCTTGTCAGGTCAACGTCGATGGCTTCACCGATCGTCAAGCTCGTCGCGCAGCGGATCGCGCTCGGCGTGCTTCTTCTCTTCGCTGTCTCGATCCTCATCTTTGCCGGCACGCAGATCCTGCCGGGCGACGTCGCCTCCTCGATCCTCGGCCAGTCGGCAACGCCCGAGGCGCTCGCCAACCTTCGCGAGGAGCTCGGGCTCAACGACCCGGCCTATGTGCGCTACCTCCGCTGGCTCGGCGGCGTGCTCACAGGCGACCTGGGGACAGCGCTTTCGAGCGGCCAGGACATTGCCAGCTCGCTCGGCGGCAGGCTCTGGAACACGCTTTTCCTGGCCTTCTGGGCCGCTGTCGTGTCCGTGCCTCTCGCCATCGTCCTTGGTCTGCTCGCCGTTCGTTACCGCAACGGCTGGATCGATAAGGCGATCTCGGGCTTCGCGCTGGCGTCGACGTCGCTGCCCGAATTCTTCATCGGCTATCTGCTGATCTTCTTCTTCGCCGTGGAGCTGCAGTGGTTCCCGAGCATCTCGACCGTCTATTCCGGCATGTCGCTGATGGACAAGCTCTACGCGATCGTCCTTCCGGTGACCGTTCTCGTCCTGGTCGTGCTTGCCCACATGATGCGCATGACGCGGGCGGCGATCCTGAACGTGATGCAGTCGGCCTACATCGAAACGGCGACGCTCAAGGGCGTGTCGCCCTTCGACATCATCCGTAAGCATGCGTTCCCCAACGCGATCGCGCCGATCGTCAATGTGGTGATGCTGAACCTGGCGTTTCTTGTGGTCGGCGTCGTCGTCGTCGAGGTGATCTTCGTCTATCCCGGCATGGGGCAGTACCTGGTCGACCACGTCGCGAAGCGTGACGTCCCAGTCGTCCAGGCGGTGGGGCTGATCTTCGCGGCGGTCTACATCTCCCTGAACATCGTCGCCGACGTCGCCGCGATTGTCGCCAATCCGCGCCTGCGGCATCCGAAGTGAGGGCGGGCCATGCTTGACATCAGACGCATCCCGCTTGGCGCCCTTCTCGGCCTGGTCTTCACGGCGGTGTTCCTTTTCGCCGCCGTGTTCGCCCAGTTCATCGCACCCTACTCCACCGGCGAGATCGTCGGCGGCGTCTGGGAGCCTTTCTCGGCAAAGCATCTGCTCGGCACCGACAATCTCGGCCGCGATCTGCTTTCGCGCATGATCTACGGAGCCCAGATCACCATCTTCATCGCTTCGCTCGCGACCGCGCTTTCCTTCATCCTCGGCTCCGTTCTCGGCTTTGCCGCCGCCGTCATCGGCGGATGGTTCGATACGATCCTGTCGCGCTTCGTCGATCTGCTGATGTCGATCCCGACCTTGATCTTCGGCCTCGTCGTGCTGTCGGTCCTGCCCACCAACGTCGTGACCCTCATCCTGGTGATGGGGCTCCTGGATTCCACGCGTGTCTATCGCTTGTCGCGGGCGGTGGCGGTCGACATCAACGTCATGGATTTCGTCGAGGCGGCGAAGCTGCGCGGCGAAGGCACGGGCTGGATCATCTTCCGCGAGATCCTGCCCAACGCCCTTTCCCCGCTGATCTCCGAACTTGGACTTCGCTTCATCTATGCGGTGCTGTTTCTTTCGGCGCTGTCCTTCCTTGGCCTTGGCGTGCAGCCGCCCGACGCGGACTGGGGCGGCATGGTCAAGGAGAACAAGGAGGGCATCGTTTTCGGCATTCCCGCCGCACTGATACCCGCGGCAGCGATCGCCGTGCTCGCCATCTCCGTGAATCTGGTTGCCGACTGGATCCTGAACCGCACCTCGGACCTGAAGGGAGGGCGTGGTGGCTAAGACGGCTGCGCCAGCAAAGGCGAAGGACGATCTCCTTCTCGACATCCGCAATCTGAAAATCGAGGCGACCGTCTATCCGCCGGGCGAAACTCCACGGCAGGTGACCATCGTCGACGGCGTGTCGCTGACGCTGAAACGCGGCAAGGTGCTCGGCCTCATCGGCGAGTCCGGCGCAGGCAAGTCGACGATCGGCCTGTCGTCGATGGCCTACGGTCGCGGCGGCGTTCGCATCACCGGCGGCGAAGTCATCCTCAATGGCCGCGATATCCTCAGGGGCGGCCAGTCCGGCTTCCGCAAGCTGAGAGGACGCGAGGTCTGCTATGTCGCCCAATCGGCAGCGGCGGCCTTCAACCCGGCCCACAAACTCATGGACCAGGTCGTCGAGGCAAGCCTGCTGCACGGGACCGCGAACCGCGCGGAAGCCGAGAAACGTGCGATCAACCTGTTTCGCAAGCTGAGCCTTCCCAATCCCGAGACCATCGGCAATCGGTTTCCGCACCAGGTTTCGGGCGGCCAGCTGCAGCGCGTGATGACGGCGATGGCTCTCTGCTCCGAGCCGGACCTCATCGTCTTCGACGAGCCGACGACGGCGCTCGACGTCACGACCCAGATCGACGTCCTCGCCGCGATCAAGGACGCGATTCACGACACCGGCGTCGCGGCGCTCTACATCACCCACGACCTCGCCGTCGTCGCCCAGGTATCCGACGAGATCATGGTGCTGAGGCACGGCAAGCTGGTCGAGTGGGGCGGCACGCGCCAGATCATCAAGGAACCGAGGCAAGAATACACCAACGCGCTGGTGTCGGTGCACCATATCGAGCACCTGGAGAAGGCGCCCGGCAAGACGCCACTGCTTTCCGTGAAGAACGTGACCGCCGCCTATGGCGGTGGTCAGGTAAAGGTCCTGAAGAACGTCTCTGTCGACATCCATCCTGGCCAGACGCTGGCCGTCGTCGGCGAATCCGGCTCCGGCAAGTCGACCCTGGCTCGGGCCATCACCGGTCTCCTGCCACCCGAGGAGGGCTCGATCACCTTCGCCGGTCGCATGCTGTCGAGGAAGCTCTCCGCCCGCACCAAGGACGATCTGCGCGAGTTGCAGATGATCTACCAGATGGCGGATGTGGCCATGAACCCTCGCCAGACCGTAGGCACGATCATCGGCCGGCCGCTGGAGTTCTACTTCGGCATCCGCGGCGCCGAGCGTGATCGCCGCGTCGCGGAACTGCTGGAGAAGATCGAGATGGGCAAGGGCTTCATCGACCGCTATCCGGCCGAACTCTCCGGCGGTCAGAAGCAGCGCGTCTGCATCGCCCGTTCGCTGGCTGCCAAGCCCAAGCTGATCATCTGCGACGAGGTGACCAGCGCGCTCGACCCGCTGGTGGCGAATGGCATCCTGAAGCTGCTGCTGGGCCTCCAGAAGGAGGAGGATGTCGCCTATCTCTTCATCACCCATGACCTGGCGACCGTGAAGTCGATCGCGGACTCGATAGCCGTGATGCATCGCGGCGAGGTGGTGCGTTACGGGCCGAAGTCGAAGGTGCTCGCCCCGCCCTTCGACGACTACACGCACCTGCTCCTGTCGTCGGTGCCCGAGATGGAGATTGGCTGGCTCGAGAAGGCGATCAGTTCGCGACGCATGGCGAGCGCGGGGAACTGAGCAGCACCAGGGTCATGCCGCTGAAATCCAAGCTCCTCCTGATCATCCTCGACGGCGTGCCGTGGCGGAACTGGCGGCGCCTGTTCGGCAATCTCGAGGGATGGGTGCAGTCGGGCGAGGCGCGCGTCTGGAAGATGCGGGCGGTGCTGCCCTCGACCTCGGCCTGCTGCTACGCCTCGATCCATACCGGCGTGCCGCCGCAGGAGCACGGCATCCTGTCGAACGAGGTGCGCTTCAGGGTCTCGCAACCGGACCTGTTCTCCGCGATCACCAGCGCTGGCGGCAAGACCGGAGCGGTGACCCACTCCTACTGGTCGGAATTCTTCAACCGCCATCCCTTCGATTTCGTCCGTGACATCGAGTATGACGAGCCCGGCGGCCCGATCACCCACGGTCGTTTCCACACCATGACCGGCTACGGCCACGACAACCAGATGACGCCGTCGGACGTCGACCTCTTCGCCACGCTCACCATGCTGACGGCGCGCTTCGGGATCGATTACGGCATCCTACATACCTGTACGCTGGACTCGATGGGCCACCGCTTCGGCCACGACAACACCCCGATGGACCATGCCGTCGCGGTCATGGACGGCATGCTCGCGGCCTTCCTGCCCAAATGGCGCGAGGCCGGCTACGAGGTGATTGTGACCGCGGACCACGGCCAGACCGACCGCGGCCACCACGGCGGACGCGAAGACCTCCAGCAGGACTTCGCCTTCTACTATTTCGGCCCGGCGAAGGGACCCAAGGAGGACGTTCTGCTCGACCAGCTGCAGCTCGCGCCGACCATCCTGAGGCGGCTCGGCGTAAAGGCCCCGACGACGATGAAGTCGAGACCTTTCCTGAGCTGAGACAAAGTCGCGACGAAGGAACCCCGGCTCAGGACGCCGAGGCGGTGTGGCAGGCTCCCTCGCAGGTCTCCCTCTCGGCAGACGTGCTGCGCAGCAGAAGCAGCGTTACCATTGCGGCGACGATCGCCACGACCGCGGCGATCGCCATCGTGATCGCGTAGCCATCCGCGTAGGCCGCTCGTGCCGCGGCGAGCACCGCCTCGCCCACCGGCCCGCCGAGCGCCATGCCTTCGGCGATCGCCCCGCCCACCGTCTCGCGGGCGATCATCTCCACCTCGGGCGGCAACCCCTCCGGCATCGAGACGGCCATCTCACCGCGATAGATCGAGGCGGCGATCGTGCCGAGGATGGCGATGCCCAGCGCGCCTCCGAACTCCGAACTCGTCTCGGCGAGGCCCGCCGCGCCGCCGACGCGCTCCGGCGGCGCGGCGCCGATGATCAGGTCGGTCGTAAGCGTGAAGACAGGCGCAAGGCCGAGAGAGAGGACGAAATTGGACGCCACGACGACCGCCAGCGCCTGAGGCCCGCCGGCCATGGCGAGCATCGCGAAACCGAGCGCGGCGACGGCGAAGCCGCTGGCGATCACCGTCGAGGAGTGGAAACGCGACAGAAGTCGCGGCGCCAGCGTTGAGCCGGCGACGAAGGCAGCCGCCGACGGCGCGCTCCACAGCCCGGCCGACAGGGGATTGAGGCCCAGCGTCATCTGGAGATAGAGCGCAGTCAGCAGGAAACTGCCGAAGGCCGAGAAGAGGCCGAGCACGTTGATCGCCAGCGCCCCGCCAAAAGCCGGCGAGCGGAACAGCGAGAGGTCGATCAGCGGATCGGCAAGCTGGCGCTGGCGGCGCACGAACAGGCCGGTGAACAAGATGCCGACGACAAGCATGGCAACGGCCCATGCGTCGAAGCCGCCAGTCGCCCAATGCTTGATGCCGTATATGACCGCGAGCACGGCAATCAGAGACTGTGCAGCGCTGACGAGATCGAGGCGACCAGCCATAGGGTCCCTGTACTCCGGCAGGAGCACCGGCGCCAGGATGACGAGAAGCACCATGACCGGCACGGCGATCAGGAACACCGAACCCCACCAGAACCAGGTGAGCAGCAGCCCGCCGACGAGCGGGCCGATCGCACCGCCCGCGGAGAAGCTGGCGATCCAGATGCCGATCGCGACCGTTCGTTCGGCCGGATCGAGAAACATGTTGCGGATGAGCGAAAGCGTCGAGGGCGCGAGCGTCGCAGCGGCAAGGCCGAGCAGGGCGCGGGCGACGATCAGCATTTCCGCGCTGGTCGAGAAGGCGGCGAAGACCGAGGCGAGGCCGAAGGCCACGGCGCCGATGAGCAACAGCTTGCGGCGGCCGACACGGTCGCCGAGCGTGCCCATGATGATCAGCGCCCCGGCGACCATGAAGCCGTAGATGTCGACGATCCACAGAAGCTGGTTCGCCGACGGCTTCAGGTCGGCGCTCAGATGCGGCACCGCGAGGTTCAGCACCGTCAGATCCATTGAATAGAGCAGGCATGGCAGGGCGATCACGCCCAGCCCGATCCACTCCTTGCGTCCGGCCTTGCGAGGCATGCTGTCGTGATTTGCATCCATCGATCGTCTCCGCTTTTCCACTTGGTCGTTCGGCGGAGGCCGAAATCGACAGGGCGCGTCGGGAGCGGGCGAGATATCAGACCTCCCCTGACACCTTCCTGTCAGGATGAGACGCGGACCGGCGAGGGTCTTGAAGATTTGTCAGTAGGGCCACTCACCGCGGCCGAGGGCGTTGGCCGCATCGACGATACGCGAGAAACTGTCGCGGGCGCGCCCTATCGTATGTCGTCCGCGCAGATAGCCGTGCACCAGGCCCTTCTCCTCGATCCAGTACGCCTTGCCGCCGGCGGCAAGGATGCGGTCGCGATAGGCCTCGCCATCCGACGATAGCGGATCGCACTCGGCGGTTATGGCCACCGCCGGCGGCAGGCCGGAAAAAACCGTGTCGGCGAGCGGTAGATAGCGCACGTCGGTGGAGAAGTCGGCGCCGCCCGTACGGGTGTCCTTGTAGAAGACGAGATCGCGCATCGTCAGCATCGGCGCATCGGCATGGGTGACGTAGGACCCCTTGGCGATATCGCCCCCGAGCCCCGGATAGATCAGCACCTGGCCCACCGGCGCGCGGACGTGGCCGCGCGAGACGTGGGCGACCGCCGCCGCGAGGTTGCCGCCGGCGGAATCGCCGATGAGGAGGATCGGTCGCGCGTCGGCGGCCGCCGCCCATTCGAATGCCGAAAAGGCGTCCTCGAACGCGGCGGGATGCAAATGCTCCGGCGCAAGGCGGTAGTCGACCGCCGTCACCTCGAAGCCGGTGCGCGCGCAAAGCTCGGCGCAGATATCGTCGTGACTTTCGAGGCCGCCGAGGGTGAAGCCACCGCCGTGCAGATAGAGGATCTTCGCCGCCACGTCCGGCGCAGGCGTTCGGTAGGTACGGATTGGAATCGGATGTGTCTGTGTGGCGATCGAGGAATCCGCCGCTGTCACGCCTTCCGGGTAGCCGGCGTGAAACGCGCGGCAGAGTCGATCATAGACCTCCCGCTGCCTTGCCATGGGGTAGTCGATCGTCTCTGGCGGATAGAAGGAATTGGTACGCTCGATGAAGGCCCAGGTCTCGGCGTCGAGCAGCGTCTTGTAGTCCGTCAATTCACTTGCCCTTCCAGACCGGATCGCGCTTCTCGGCGAAGGCGCGGAAGCCTTCCATGTTGTCCTCCGACGCGTAGAGCGCGTCGACGGTGCGGAACTTGCGCTTGGTGATCCAGTTCATGGCTTCCTGGAAGCCCATGGATTCGGCTTCGCGCGCGACCTCCTTGATCGCCGCGAAGACCAGCGGCGGTCCGGACGCGAGAAGGCGGGCGACCTCCCAGACGCGGCCTTCCAGCCTGTCCTTCGGCAGCACTTCGTTGACGAGGCCCCATCGAAACGCCTCGGCGGCGTCCATCCAGCGGCCGGTGAGCAGCAGGTCCATCGCAACGTGGTAGGGCATGCGCTTCGGCAGCTTGACGGTCGCCGCGTCGGCCAGCGTGCCGGCCCTGATCTCGGGCAGCGCGAAGGACGCGTGGTCGGCCGCGTAGATGAGGTCGCAGGAGAGCGCCAGCTCGAAGCCGCCGCCCACCGCCATGCCGTTGACGCAGGCGATCACCGGCTTGTTCAGATCACGCAGCTCCTGCAGGCCGGCGAAGCCGCCGACGCCATAGTCGCCATCGACCGCATCCCCGCCGGCCGCCGCCTTCAGGTCCCAGCCGGCGCAGAAGAACTTTTCGCCGGCGGTTCTCACGATGGCGACGCGCAGGTCCGGATCGTCGCGGAAGGACTGGAAGGTCTGTCCCATCAGGCGCGAGGTCGCGAGGTCGATGGCGTTGGCCTTCGGACGGTCGAGCGTGACCTCGAGGACGCCGCCCTCGCGGCGCGTGGTGATGACGTCGGTCATCGGGCTATCCCTCCATGACTAGCAATGCGTCGGCGATCCAGGCGCCCTGCCCTTCGGCGCAGACGATGAGCGGATTGATGTCCAGCTCGTCCAGTTCGTCGGCGTGGTCGAGCGCGAATGCGGCGATGCCGAGGATTGCGTCGACCGCCGCGTCGAGATCGGCCTTGGGTCGGCCACGGAAACCGTCGAGCAGCGGGAACAACTTCAGGCCGAGCAGCGCGGCATCGACTTCGTCGCGCGAAGCAGGCAGAAGCAGCGTGGCGCTGTCCTTGAGAAGCTCCACCAGCACCCCGCCGGTGCCGACCGTCATCACCGGGCCGAACAGCGGGTCGCGGGTGATGCCGACGATGAGTTCGGCGACGCCTCCCTGCACCATGCGCTCGACATAGAGGCCGGTTCCGAGGCCGACCAGCACCTGTGCAGACAAGCGGACCGCCGTCTCGTCGCGCAGGTTGAGCTTCACCGCGCCGGCCTCCGACTTGTGGGCGATGCCGAGCGCCTTGAGCGCGACCGGGAAGCCCAGGTCGGATGCGGCGGTGACGGCTTCGTCGACGGTGCCGGCACGCCGGCCAGGCGGCACGGGCAGGCCACGAGCCGCGAGCATGGATTTGGCGGCGGCTTCGTCGGGGTATGACCGACCCCCCTCTGGCCTGCCGGCCATCTCCCCCTCAAGGGGGGAGATTCCATCGGCCGCTTGGCCTCCGCCAATCATCAACGCTTCGGTGGAATCAGAAACGTCCGAGCTGCCAATCTCCCCCCTTGAGGGGGAGATGGCCGGCAGGCCAGAGGGGGGTCGGACGTGATTGGCCACCGGCCGCGCCCACGCGTCGCCGATCGCGGCTCCCGCCTCGATCGCATCCATCGCTTCGGGAATGCCGTAGAGTGGCACGATCCCGCGTGCGATCAGCCCGGCGCAGTACTCCTCCGGCAGGTTCTCCGGCATCGAAGTTACGATGCCGCCCTTGGCGTTATTGGACTTCAGCGCCGCCTCGTAGGCGTTGATCGTCGCCCACCAGTCCGCATCCGAGCACCGGTCGTTGCGGGGAAAGTCGATGACCAGAAGGTTGAAGTCGTAGCCGCCCGAAACCATCGCGGTGAAGGTGGCGGTCATGGCCGGCTCGTTGTTCCAGATGAAGGTATGGTAGTCGAGCGGATTGGCCACCGCGACTAGCGGGCCGAGCGTATCCTTGACGCGCCGCCAGTGCGCCTCCTCCACCTTCCGGAAGAACACCTTTCGTCCTTCCGCGCTGTCGGCCATGACCGATGCCTCGCCGCCCGAGCAGCTCATAGATGACATCGAGTAGCCGGCAAGCGGGCCGAGGGCATGAACGAGCTTCAGCGCCTCCAGAAAGGAGGGGATGGAGTTGACGCGGGCAATTCCGAGCCGCCTCAGGAAGGCGTCCGACGCGGCATCGGAGCCGGCGAGCGAGGCCGTGTGCGAGATGGTCGCGGCACGCGCGGCCTCGGAGCGGCCGACCTTCATGGCGACGATAGGCTTCCTGAGTTCGCGGGCGCGGGCGGCCAGGCGCTCGAAGCCGGCCACGGAATCGAAACCCTCGATGTGCAGGCCCAGCGCCGAGACACGATCGTCCTCGATCAGGCCAAGCGCCATCTCGGACAGACCGGTCTGCGCCTGGTTGCCGGCCGTCATCAGGAAGGCGACCGGCAGGCCGCGCTTCTGCATCGTCATGTTGATGGCGATGTTGGAAGACTGGGTGATGATCGCCACGCCCTTCGCGCCGGGCGCCAGGCGTTCGCCGCCATGCTGGTCGGGCCACAGCAGCGCGCCGTCGGCGTAGTTGATCAGGCCGTAGCAGTTGGGCCCGATGATCGGCATGTCGCCGGCCGCTTCGATCAGCTCCCGCTGAAGCCGCTCGCCATCCGCGTCGTAGTCGCCGGTCTCGAGGAAGCCGGACGCGAAGCAGGTGGCGGCGCCCGCGCCGCGCTCGCGCAGCGCCCTGACCATCTCGATGGTGAGGCGCCGGTTGACGCCGATGAAGGTGGCGTCGGGTGCGCCGGGCAACTCCGCCACGGTCCTGTAGGCCTTCACGCCTTCGACCGTCGCTTTGGTCGGGTGCACCGGCCAGATGTCGCCGGCGAACCCCATTCTGAGCGACTGCCTGACCACGCTGGTGCCGAACGCCCCGCCGCCGATGACGGCGATGGATTTGGGACGGAGAAGGCGGGAGAGGTCGCGGGTCGCCATCAACGACCCCCCTCTGGCCTGCCGGCCATCTCCCCCTCAAGGGGGGAGATCAGAAGCTTGGGCCTATCCGCCGGTGCTCCAACGTTGGCGATTGGCGAAAGCAGAGACGACAGCTGATCTCCCCCCTTGAGGGGGAGATGGCCGGCAGGCCAGAGGGGGGTCCTCGAAAGCACGGACGCCAACCTATCCCCCCACCGCCCTGAGCAGGGCACGGCTGATGATGTGCCGCTGGATTTCCGACGTGCCCTCCCAGATGCGCTCGACACGCGCGTCGCGCCAGATGCGCTCCAGCGGCAGGTCGTCCATCAGGCCCATGCCGCCATGGATCTGGATCGCCTCGTCGGCGATCATGGCGAGCACCTCGGTGGCCTTGAGCTTGGCCATCGCCATGTCCTCGTCGGTGACCGTGCCGGCGTCGTATTTCCAGCCCGCCTCGCGGGTGAGCAGCTCGGCGGCCTTCAGTTCGGTCGCCATGTCGGCGAGCTTGAAGGAGACGCCCTGGAACTTGCCGATCTGCTGGCCGAACTGCTCGCGCTGCGCGGCATATTCGATGGCATGGCCGAGCGCGCGCTCGGCCCGGCCGAGACAGGTCGAGGCCACCTGGAGGCGCGTCGCGCCGAGCCAGGAATTGGCCACCTCGAAACCGCGATGAACCTCGCCGAGGACCTGTTCCTTCGGCAGGCGGCAGTCGTCGAATTCGAGGATCGCGTTGGTGTAGCCGCGATGCGAGACGTTGCGGTAGCCGTCGCGGACCGTGAAGCCCGGCGTGCCCTTGTCGACGAAGAAGGCGGTGATCTTCTTGCGCTTGCCCCGTGACGTCTCCTCCTCGCCCGACGCCATGAAGACGATCGCGAAGCCGGCGATGTCGGCGTGACTGATGAAATGCTTGGTGCCGTTGAGCACCCAGTCGCCGCCCTTCTCGACCGCGCTCGCCTTCATGCCGCGCAGGTCGGAGCCAGCGCCGGGTTCGGTCATGGCGAGGCAGTCCCAGGTCTCGCCGCGGATGCAGGGATAGAGGTATTTTTCCTTCTGCTCGGGCGTGCCGGCGAGCAGGATGTTCGAGGGCCGCGCCACGCAGGTCCAGTGCAGGGCGTAGTTGGCGCGGCCGAGCTCCTTCTCGTAGAGCAGCCAGGTCAGCGTATCGAGGCCGGCGCCGCCGACCTCTGCCGGCATGTTGGCCGCATAGAGCCCTGCCGCCATCGCCTTGGCCTGCAACTCCTTGATGAGTTCCATCGGCAGGTGGCCGGTCCGCTCCACCTCGCGCTCATGCGGATAGAGTTCGCTCTCGACGAAGGCGCGTGTCGTCTCGACGATCAGCCTCTGCTCGTCGGTCAGGCCGAAATGCATGGCTCAGCCCTTCTTCTTTCCCTTGGCCTTCGCAGGCTTCGCCTTCCCAGCCCTCGCCTTCTCCGCGGCTTTCGACACCTTCGCCTTGGCGCCCTTGCCGAGCCGCGCGACATAATCCTTGTGCAATTCGCCGGCGCCCCAGCCCTTGCCCTTCTCGGCGCGGGCCAGCGCTTCCATGATGCCGATCAAATTCTCGTCGCGGATCCGCTCCAACTCGCGGATCGACCACTGGCCCGACTGATCGTCGGACTGCGTGGCGATCAGGTCGACCAGTTCCTCGTTGAACTCCGGAACGTCCATGAACTTGGTCCACGGCCATTTCAGCGCCGGGCCGAACTGGGCCATGAAGTGGCGCATGCCCGCCTCTCCGCCGGCGATGCGGTAGGTCTGGAACATGCCCATCTGCGCCCAGCGCAGGCCGAAGCCGTAGCGCATGATGTCGTCCAGTTCCTCGACGGTGCAGATGCCGTCCTTGACCAGCCACAGCGCCTCGCGCCATGCAGCTTCCAGCAGACGGTTGCCGACGAAGGCGTCGATCTCCTTGTTGACGACGACGCATTTCATGCCGATCGAGGTGTAGGCTTCGCGGGCGCGTTCGACCGCCGCCTTGCTGGTCTTCTCGCCGGGCACGAGCTCGTTGATCGGCAGGAGGTAGACCGGGTTGAACGGATGGGCGACCAGGAATCGCTCGGGATGCTTCATGTCCTTCGCCATGTCGGTCGCCTTGAAGCCGGAGGTCGACGAGCCGATCAGAGCGTCGGCCGGCGCGGCGGCCTCGATCTCGGCCAGCGTCTTCAGCTTGACGTCGAGTCGCTCCGGCACGCTTTCCTGGATCAGGTCGGCATTAGCGACCGCCTCGGCGATCGATTTGGCGTAGCTTATCGTGCCTTCCTTCGGCAGTCCCTTCACCGCCATGCGCCTGTAGGCGCGGCGAGCGTTCTTCATCACCTCGTCGACCTTGCGCTTGGCTTCCGGGTGGGGATCGAACACGGCGACGTCGATCCCGTTCAGCGCCAGCCGGGCGATCCAGCCGCCGCCGATCACCCCGCCGCCGATGGCTGCGGCTTTCTTGATGACGCTCATGTCAGGACGCTCTTTGTCTCGCGGTTGCGGCATTGGCGAGCGGCACGCGCTCGCCGGAACGGATGACGGACGGGTCGTAGGCCTTGCGGGCGAACACCTCGATGACGAAAGGCCGGAAGTGCTCGATCGGCAGCGTGTCGTAGCCCGGATCGAAGCTCGACTGGTCCCAGCGCGCGCAGAAGGCGTCGCAGTCGTCGAAATAGGGATGGCCCTTGAAGCGGTCGCGTGAATGCGGGTTACCGCCGGTGTGCGCGGCGTAGTAGAGCCGCTGGAAGTCGCCGTGCTTCTCGACCACCCAGGTGCACTGTTCGCGCACGAAAGGCTTCACGATCGCCGCAGCGTATTCGTCGTGATTGTAGGGAGCGTAGATGTCGCCGATGTCGTGCAGCAGCGCGCAGGCGATCCAGTCGGTGTCGGCGCCGTCGCGCCAAGCCCGGGTCGCCGCCTGCAAGGAGTGGCCGAGCCGGGTGATCTGGTAGCCGGACAGGCCTTCGTCCAGCTTCACCAGCGCGTCGAGCAGGCGGTCGCCGGTCTTCGCGGCGAACTCGATCTCGTGTTCGGTCAGGAAGTCGTAGTCTTCCTTGTCGCCATCCTTCATGGCGGTGAACTTCACGGTTTTCACGGGCGATCACTCTCTGTCGGACTCATGCCCCCTCCACCGCCTCCGGCGGTCCCCCTCCCCCGTGAACGGGGGAGGATCAAGGTCGTGCCGCCGCCGCCGCCGCCGATCCTCCCCCGCGTAGCGGGGGAGGGGGACCATGCGAAGCATGGTGGAGGGGGCACCATTCTGAATCAGGCCGCCTCGGACGCAATCGGCGCGCGTTTGGTGAGGTCGAGCTTCTTGCGCACCTCGTCCGGTCCGATCACGCGCGCGCCCATCGTCTCGATCACGGTAACCGCCCGGTCGACGAGCTGAGCGTTGGTGGCGAGCACGCCCTTGTCGAGCCAGAGATTGTCCTCCAGCCCGACCCGCACGTTGCCGCCGGCGAGCACGGCCGCGGCCGCATAAGCCATCTGGTTGCGGCCGAGCGAAAAGGCGGAGAACGTCCAGTCCTTCGGCACGTTGTTGACCATCGCCATGAAGGTGTTGAGATCGTCCGGCGCGCCCCACGGCACGCCCATGCAGAGCTGCACCAGCGCCTGCGGCGCGAGCACGCCCTCCTCGACCAGCTGCTTGGCAAACCAGAGGTGGCCCGTGTCGAACGCCTCGATCTCGGGCTTCACGCCCATCTTCGTCATCATGCCGCCCATGGCGCGCAGCATGCCGGGCGTGTTGGTCATCACATAGTCGGCCTCGGCGAAGTTCATGGTGCCGCAGTCCAGCGTGCAAATCTCCGGCAGGCACTGGCGGACATGCTCGACTCGGTCGGTGGCGCCGCCCATGTCGGTGCCCTGCTCCTTCAGCGGGAGTGGTTTCTCGACATCGCCGAACACCATGTCGCCGCCCATGCCTGCGGTGAGGTTCAGCACCACGTCGACCTCGGCGTCCCGGATACGCTCGGTCACCTCGCGGTAGAGATGGACATCGCGGCGCGGCCGGCCGGTCTCGGGGTCACGGACATGACAGTGGACGATCGCCGCGCCGGCCCTGGCGGCGTCTATGGCGGCGTCCGCGATCTGCTTCGGCGAGCGCGGCACATGCGGGCTGCGGTCCTGCGTTCCGCCCGAGCCGGTCACGGCGCAGGTGATGAAGACCTCGCGATTCAAGGCGAGCGGCATGGCGTCTCCTCCGGCTTTGCTTGCCATCGATCATCGCCCTCCTTGCACGATGACGCTTTGCGTTTTACGAATGACACTTGATGAATAGCGAATTCGCCACGATCTTCTCGCTCGACGGTACGCCGCTTTCGATCGTCTTTCTCGTGCTTTCGGGGTCGTCGATCATGTGCGTCGCCTCGGCGATCGACCCGCTGCGCGCAGCGAACCGCGTCACTGGCGCTGCGCCGTTTTCATGGTCCATCGTCTCGCCGGATGGCCAGCCGCCAGTCACGACGTCGGGTCTCCCGGTCGCGGTGTCGGGGGGCTTCGACCCGGCCGCCAGAGCGGATGTACTGGTCGTCGTCGGCGGCTTCGGCACGCGCGACCATGGCGGTTCGGCGCTTGCGGCCGGCGTGAGGCGCTTCGCCAGGTCCGCCCGCGCCGTCGGCGGCGTCGAGGCGGGCACGTGGCTACTCGGGCGCGCGGGGCTGCTCGATGGCCGCGCAGCAACCACGCACTGGGAGGATCTGGAGGACTTTGCAGTTGCTTTTCCGAACGCCGACGTGCGGCCGGACCGATACGTGATCGACGGACCTGTCTTCAGCGCAGGAGGTGCTTCGCCGACTTTCGACCTGATGCTGCATCTGGTCCGCTCGCGACTCGGCATGGCCGTCGCGCTCGATGTCGCAAGCGTGTTCATTTACGACCAAACGCGCGCCTCCACGGATGCGCAGCCGCTCGTCTCGCTCGGTCGCCTCGACGGTTACCATCCCCGCCTCGCCGAAGCGGTCCGCCTGATGGAGACGCATGTCGACCGGCCGCTCCCGGTTTCGGCGATCGCCCTGCGCACGGCCGTGACCACGCGGACGCTGGAGAAAACCTTCCTCGCCTCGATCGGCGAGACGCCGGGCGCCTACTATCTGCGCTTGAGGCTCAACGCGGCGCGGCGTCTCGTGCTCGATACGCAGTTGCCGATGGCGGACATCGCCGCGAGAACGGGCTTTTCTTCCGCCGCCGCATACAGCCGCGCCTTCTCGCGGGCGTTCTCAGTGTCGCCGACAAAGTTGCGACGCCGATAGTTTCCCCCTTGCATTCAATTCTAGACCGTGCATTTTAGAATGAACGCTCTGGAATTGGAAAGATGGCCAGACCCCGTAGCTTCGACGCCGACGACGTTCTCTCCGCCGCCATGCATTGCTTTCGGCGGCTGGGCTACGAGCGCGTCTCGATCAAGGATCTCGAACGAGCGACCGGCCTGAGTTCGGGAAGCCTCTACAACAGCTTCACCAACAAGGAAGGCGTCTTCCGCGCGGCGCTCGAGCACTATGTCGACGTGGTCATCCGCGCCCGACTCTTGGCCTTCGCCGGCCCCGAGGCCACGCTGGACGACCTCGAAGGCTTGTTCCTCAGCATCTGGGAAATGCCGCAGGCCGACGGCTTCGGCTGCCTCGTCACCAACAGCGCCGTCGAGTTCGGACCGGATGCTCCCGCGTTCGCCTCCGCCAGGGTCACCGAGGGGCTGAACCTCTCCTACGGCGGCATCCGCTCGCTGCTGATCCGCGAGATCGGCGCGGTCGAGGCCGAGCGGGAGGCGCCTGCGCTGGCCCTGCTCTACCACGGCGTCCTTGTCTATTCCCGCGCGCGCGTGCTCGACGAAACGCATCGCGACGCCGTGCGCGCCACGTTCAACCGCCTCCGGGCGCTCCGCACCACCGACTGAAGAGAAGGAAGAAACAGATGCTCAAGATGCTCGACAACCCCGCCCTCCAGACTCCGCCCTTCTACAGCCAGGCCGTGGCGGCGACGGGAAGCACCACGCTCTACATCTCAGGCCAGGTGGGCGTGGGACCCGACGGCGCCGTCCCCGAGAGCGTCGGCGAGCAGACGAAGCTCGCGGTGGCCAACGTCAACGCGATGCTCGCCGAGGCCGGCATGGACCGGTCGAACATCGCCAAGCTCACCATCTATCTGACCGACCCCGCGCATATCGGCGAGTTCGCGCAGGCCGCCGGAGCGCCGGCGTCCCCGCCGCCGGCCACCACCCTGCTGATCGTGAAGGCGCTCGGCGCGCCCAACCTGCTGGTCGAGATCGAAGCGATCGCCGTCAAGTAAGGCCGTCCTTGAGGCAGCGTACCGGGACTGGTATATATCAATGGTATATACCAGTCGCGGAGACGCCGTGAACGAGCACCCCAAACAGCGCAAGACGGCCAAGCTGTTCATGAACGGGCGCAGCCAGGCCGTGCGCCTGCCGGCCGAATTCCGCTTCGAGGGCGACGAGGTGGAGATTCGCCGCGATCCGGAGACCGGCGAGGTGATCCTGTCGGAAAAGCGGAAACGACCGAAGCCCACGGGCAACTTTGATGCTTTCTTTGCGTCACGCGCCGAAATTCCTGCTTGGGAACTCGAAGGCTTCATGGAGGATCGCGAGCAGGGCGAGCACGAGCGTGACGATCCGCTCGCATGACCCTCTGGCTGTTGGACACGAACATCGTCAGCGCTGCAGTTCACGAACGCTCTCAGGAACTCGACAGACGTCTCATCCGCGTCGATACGCGCAGGCTTTACGTCTCGGCGATCAGCTACGGCGAAATCCGGTTCGGCCTCGAGAAGAACCCCGATGCGCACCGCCTGGCCCGCAATGTGGATGACTTTTTTCGAGAGGTCATGATCCTGCCCTGGACCGAGGCGACGTCCGAAGTCTACGGACGTCTTCGCGCAGCCATGAAGCAGGCCGGGCGCGCGCTCGCACCCCTCGACATGCTGATCGCCGCGCACGCGCTGGAAGCCGGCGCTACGCTGGTCACCAATGACCGCGCCTTCCGCCATGTGCCCGGTTTGACGGTCGAGGACTGGACCGCCGGGTAGCCGGCAGCTCCTGCGAGGTCAGACCCGCTCCAACGCCATCGCGATGCCCTGCCCGACGCCGATGCACATGGTGGCAAGCGCCAGCTTCGCCTTGCGCTCGCGCAGTTCGAGCGCGGCCGTGCCTGCGATGCGGGCGCCCGACATGCCGAGCGGGTGGCCGAGCGCGATGGCCCCACCGTTCGGGTTCACATGTTCGGCATCCTCGGGAATGCCGAGTTCGCGCAGCACGGCGATGCCCTGCGAGGCGAAGGCCTCGTTGAGTTCGATCACGTCGAAGTCCGACGGCTTGATGCCGAGCCGCGCGCAGAGCTTCCGCGTCGCGGGCGCAGGGCCGATGCCCATGACCCGCGGCGCGACGCCGGCGACGGCGCCGCCGAGGATGCGGGCGATCGGCGTGAGCCCATACTTCTTCACGGCCGCCTCGGAGGCAACGATCAGCGCCGCAGCGCCGTCATTGACGCCGGACGCATTGCCGGCCGTCACCGTGCCGCCTTCTCTCTTGAACGGAGTCGCCAGTTTGGCGAGCGTCTCGACTGTCGTGCCGGCGCGCGGGTGTTCGTCCCTGTCCACGACCAGCGCATCGCCCTTTCTCTGGGGGATGATGACCGGCGTCATCTCCTTCGCCAGGCGGCCGCTTGCCTGCGCGGCGACGGCCTTATCCTGGCTGCGCACCGCGAAGGCGTCCTGGTCGGCGCGCGAGACCTTGAAATCCTCGGCGACGTTCTCGGCCGTCTCCGGCATGGAATCGACGCCGTACTGCTTCTTCATCAGCGGATTGATGAAACGCCAGCCGATGGTCGTGTCGTAGATCTCGGCGTTGCGCGAGAACGCCTCCGACGCCTTGGGCATGACGAAGGGCGCGCGGCTCATCGATTCGACGCCGCCGGAGATCATCAGCTCGGCCTCGCCGGCCTTGATGGCGCGGGCCGCGATGATCGTCGCGTCCATGCCGGAGCCGCACAGACGGTTGACGGTCGAGCCGGGGACCTCCTTGGGCAGACCGGCGAGAAGCAGCGCCATGCGCGCGACGTTGCGATTGTCCTCGCCCGCCTGGTTGGCGCAGCCATAGACGACGTCGTCCACCGCCGCCCAGTCGACCCCGCCATTGCGCTCGACCAGCGCCTTCAGCGGAGCGGCGCCAAGGTCGTCGGCACGGACCGATGACAGCGATCCGCCGAAGCGGCCGATCGGCGTGCGGATGAAATCGCAGATGAAGGCTTCGGCCATGTCAGAGCTCCGGGGCAATCAGTTGTTTGACGTCGCGATCGACGACGAGAGTGGCCTCCGTCACAGCCTGGAGTTCTTCCACGCTCATGCCTGGCAGCTTCTCCCGCAAGACGAACCGGCCGTTCCTGATGTCGATCACCGCGAGGCTCGTGAAGACCGTCGTCACGCAGCCCACGCCGGTAAGCGGCAAGCGGCATTTCCTCAGCAGTTTTGGCTCGCCCTTCTTGGTGACGTGGTCCGTGACCACCCAGACCTGTTTCGCGCCATGGACCAGGTCCATCGCGCCACCGACCGCCGGCACCGATCCCGGTCCCGTGCTCCAGTTGGCGAGGTCGCCGTTCTCCGACACCTCGTAGGCTCCAAGGACCGCGACGTCCAGATGGCCGCCGCGCACCATCGCGAAACTGTCGGCATGGTGGAAGAACGACGCGCCGGGGTTGAGCGTGACGGCCTTCTTGCCGGCGTTGATCAGGTCCCAGTCCTCCTCGCCGGCCGGCGGCGATTCGCCGAAGTCGAGGACGCCGTTCTCGGTATGGTAGATGACCTCGCGCCCCTCGGGCTTGAACTTGGCGATCATCTCCGGAAAGCCGATGCCGAGATTGACATAGGCGCCGTCGGGCAGATCCTGCGCGGCGCGCCAGGCGATCTGTGCGTTGGTCAGCTTGGTCGACATCACTTCGCTCCCGCGCGCAGCAGCGCCTCTTCCTGCTGTGGATCGACGACCTCGACGAGTCGGCCGACGAACAGCCCCGGGGTGACCACCTGCTCGGGATCGATCTCGCCAGGTGCGACGATCCGTCCGGCCTGCGCAATGGTGAGCTTTGCGGCCATCGCCATCAGCGGCGAAAAATTCCGCGCCGCCTTTCGATAGGTCAGATTGCCCTTGGCGTCGGCGCGCTCGGCCTTGATCAGGGCGACATCGGCCTTCAGCCAGCGTTCCTGCACATAGGTGCGCCCGTCGAACTCCGCGACCGGCTTGCCATCGGCGAGTTCGGTGCCGACGCTGGTCGGCGTATAGAAAGCAGGGATGCCGGCGCCGGCGGCGCGGATGCGCTCGGCCAGCGTGCCCTGCGGAACCAGTTCGAGACCGATCTCACCCTTCAGATACCGGTCGGTGAAGGCGCGCGGATCGGAGGAACGCGGAAACGAGCACACCATCTTCGCCACCATGCCGGCATCGATCATCGCCGCGATGCCGATGGTTCCATTGCCGGCATTGTTGTTGATCACGGTCAGCCCGCCAGGCCTGCCGGTCCGCTTGTAGCGATCGACCAGTGCATGGATGAGTTCGATCGGCGCGCCGGCGCCGCCGAAGCCGCCGATCATCACCACTGCACCGTCCTCGATCTCGGAAATCGCGTCGCCGACGTCCGGGCAGATTCGTTTCATGGCCTATCCCACAAGCAATTGCGCTCCGGCCATACCACACTCCGGCCAAACAGCGAGCCTCGAACGCGGCGGAAGAGGGAACGCATGTTGCCGGCGTGGCGAAAGAGAAGCCCGTCGCCCGCTGCAAGCGCCTTTCCGGACCGGCCGCCTTGACCGGCTTCGCCATAACTTGGATACAAGTAAAAAGCCTGGGGAGGCCAGATGAGACAGACGTGGCGATGGTTCGGCCCACCGGACAAGGTAAGCCTCGCCGACGCGCGCCAGTCCGGCGTCCAGGGCATCGTCACGGCGCTTCATCATGTGGCCACCGGCGAAATCTGGGCCCCGGAAGAGATCGAGAAGCGCCAGCGCGAGGTCGCCTTCCATCCCGACGGCTCGATGACCCATCTGAAATGGGAAGTCGTCGAGAGCCTGCCGGTGTCCGAAGCGATCAAGACGCAGACGGGCGACTGGCGGGCCCACATCACCCATTACAGGCGTTCGATGCAGAACCTGGCGGCCGCCGGCATCGAGATCGTCTGCTACAATTTCATGCCGGTCCTCGACTGGACCCGCACCGACCTCGCCTGGCGCGTATCGCATGGCGGCACGGCGATGCGTTTCGATCTGCCGGACTTCGCCGCGTTCGACATCCACATCCTGAAGCGCAAGGGCGCGTCGTCGGACTTCCCCGAGACCGTCGTGGCGGAAGCAGGGAGGCGTTTCGCAAGAATGGACGACGCCCGCCAGAGGAAGCTCGCCGCCAACGTGACGGCGGGCCTTCCCGGCGCGCAGGAGAGCTGGTCCCTTGACGGACTGCGTTCGCAACTCGCGACCTATGACCGTGCCTCGCCAGAGACGCTCCGCGGCAACCTCATCGACTTCCTGTCGGAAGTGACGCCCGACGCGGAGAGGCTCGGTATCCGGCTCTGTTGCCACCCGGACGATCCGCCGTTTCCGTTGCTCGGGCTGCCGCGGGTGATGTCGACGGAGGCCGACTACCGCGCCGTGCTCGACGCGGTGGACAGCCCGGCGAACGGCGTGACCTTCTGCACCGGCTCGCTCGGTGCGCGCGCCGACAACGACCTGCCCACCATGGTCCGCAACCTCGCGCCGAAGATCCACTTCGTACACCTGCGCAACGTCACCCGCGACACCGACGAGACCCCCTGCTCCTTCTTCGAGGACGAGCATCTGTCGGGGGGCACCGACATGGTGGCCGTCATCGCCGAACTGCTGGCGGAGGAGCGCCGGCGGAAGAAGCAGGGCCGCGCCGACGCAGAGATCCCGATGCGCCCGGACCACGGGCAGGACATCCTCGACGATCTGAAGCGCGGCGCGCAGCCCGGCTATCCGGCGATCGGCCGGCTGAAGGGTCTCGCGGAACTGCGCGGCGTGATGGCCGCGCTGAACCATCCGGCGGCGGGATCGTGACCACCCGCCTGTCCGCCAGGACCCTCCCCGGCGCCGGCGGACGCCTGCCCGGCTTCGACCGCTCGGCCAGGGCCGGCATCGTGCATCTCGGCGTCGGCGCGTTCCACAAGGCGCATCAGGCCGTTTGCAACGACGACGCATTGGAGGCCGAGGGCGGCGACTGGCTGATCGACGGGGTGAGCCTGCGCTCGCCCGATGTCGCGGACCGCTTGAATCCGCAGGACGGGCTCTACACGCTGCTGATCCGCAATCCCGAGGGGAGCGAAGCCCGTATCGTCGGCTCCATACGGCGCGTGCTGGTGCATCCGCGCGAGCCACGAGCCGTGCTCGCCGCGCTTGCCGACCCGGCGACGCGGATCGTCTCGCTGACCATCACCGAGAAGGGCTACGGCCTCGACCCCAGGACCGGCGGCCTCGACCCGGCGCACGCATCCGTCGCCGGCGACCTCGAGTCGCCGCGCAGTCCGGCGGGCGCAGTCGGCCTGATCGTCGAGGCTCTCCGGCAGCGGCGCGACGCCGGCCTGCCGGGCTTCACCGTTCTCTGCTGCGACAACCTCCCGTCGAATGGAAAGGTAGCGAGGCGGCTCGTCGGCGACTTCGCGAGATCGGTCGAGCCGGGTCTCGCCGGCTTCATCGAAAGCGACGTCTCGTTTCCCTCCACGATGGTCGACCGCATCACGCCGGCCAGCACAGACAAGACCTATGCTGATGCCGTGGCGCTCACTGGTCGGGAAGATCGGGCAGCGGTCGAGACCGAGCCCTTCACGCAGTGGATTATCGAGGACGATTTCGTGGCCGGGCGACCGCGCTGGGAGGCGGGCGGCGCGGTCTTCGTCGATGACGTCGGACCCTACGAGAAGATGAAGCTCAGAATGCTCAACGGCGCGCATTCCATGCTCGCCTATTCGGGCTTCGTCGCCGGCCATGCCTATGTGCGCGACGTCATGCGCGACGCGGGCCTGGTGGCGTTGATCGAGCGGCACCATCGCGAGGCCGCCAGATCGCTCGGCGCGGTGGGCGCGGTCGACCTCGACGCATATGCCCGCGACCTGCGGACCCGTTTCGCCAATCCGGGGATCGCCCACGAGACCTACCAGATCGCCATGGACGGCACGCAAAAGCTGCCCCAGCGCATCCTCGAACCGGCGCTCTCCGCACTGGAAAGTGATCGCCGCCTGGACGCCTATGCTTTCGCAGTCGCAGCCTGGATGCGCTATTGTCTCGGCATGACGGAAGGCGGCGAACGCTACGCGCTGCGCGACCCGCGCGAGGCTGAGATCGCCGGGCTGGTCGAGGGCAACCGCGATGCGAACGCCGTCGCCGACGCGCTGCTCGGCCTTCCGGGGCTCTTCCCGCAGGCCCTCGCGTCCTCGGCCGCATGGCGCGCCTCGATCGTCACCCGGCTCGGCGCGATGCTGACCGACGGCATGGGCGCGGCGATCGCTCGGGAGGCGGCCCCATTCCGAGGGTGAAGCACATACCGGCGGGTTTCGACCTCGCTACGGCGCTCGCCGGCATCACCATCGAACGGGCCATCCCGATCGGCCCGCAGATCTACACGGCGCTGCGCAAGCGCATCGTCGATTGCCGCCTGCCGGCGGGCGCACCGATCCATGAGAACGACATCGCCGCGCTCTGCATGGTGAGCCGCACGCCGCTGCGCGCCGCGCTCCAGCAGCTTGTTTCGGAAGGCCTGATCGTCACGCGCGCACAGGTCGGCTCGGTTGTGGCGCCACGCGACCGCCGACGCTTCCTCGAAGCCTTGTTCGTTCGGTCGGCCATCGAAAGGCAGGTCGTGGCGCGGCTCGCGGCGACCGGCCTGGACGAGGATGCCCTGGCGCCGGTGATGGCGAGGCAGGAAGCAGCGGCCGTCATCGACGACTACGCGACGTTCTTCGAGACGGACGAGGAATTCCATGCGCTTCTGGCCGACATGGCCGATGTGCCGAACGCCTGGCAGCTCGTGCAGTCGGTCAAGGCCCATGTCGACCGCGAGCGCTTCATACTGATGTCATCGATCCGTGGTCGGTCGGAGCGGGCATGGCGCGACCACTGCCGTATCCTCGACGCCATCCGCGCCGGAGACGCGCGGATGGCGAGCGAGGAGATGGCCAGGCACATCGATTCCGTGCTCAATTCGCCCACGGGCGGGACGTCGGAAAGGCGTGCCGAATTGACTCTTATATAAGATATAAGATAGCTTTTTCGGACGCACCGAGACGCTACGACGATCTTCAAAGAGTGCACCCAACAGGGAGGAAATCATGAAATCCAGCCATCTCCTGTCCGGCGCCGCCATCGCGGTGCTGCTCGGCGCGGCGTCGTCCGCCAGCGCCGCCGAACTGCGCTTCTCCTGCTATCAGGACGGTGTCGAGTGCGATTCCTGGGCCGAGCAATTCAAGACCTTCGAGGCCGAAAACCCGGGCACGACCGTCGTCGTCGACGTCGTGCCCTACAAGTCGATCGTCGAAGGCCTGCCGGTGCAGCTCGCATCCGGCGAGGGCCCGGACCTCGCCCGCGTCACCGACCTCGGCGGTCTCGCGCAATACATGCTCGACATCACGCCCTACGTGAAGGACGCCGCCGCGATCGAAGCCGCCTACGGCAAGACGCTCGCCTGGACCCGGGTCAACGGCCCGGACGACAAGGGCATCTATTCGATCATGGACCAGCAGACGGCGACCGGTCCCTTCGTCAACAAGACGCTGTTCGACCAGGCCGGCGTGGCGATGCCCGGCAAGGGTGCGACCTACGCCGACTGGGCCGCGGCCGCCAAGGAGGTCGCGGAGAAGACCGGCACCACCTACCCCGTCGCCATGGACCGCACTGGCCACCGCTTCGCCGGCCCTGCGATCTCCTATGGCGCGAAGTACTTTGGCGCGGACGGCACGCCGATCACGGTGGACGACGGCTTCAAGGCATTCGCCGAGCAGTTCGTTGCCTGGAACGCCGACGGCACGGTCGCCAAGGAGGTGTGGGCGGGCTCCGGCGGCGCGACCTATCAGGACGCGGCGAAGGAGTTCACCAACGGCAGCCTGGTCATGTACATATCCGGCTCCTGGCAGATCGGCCGCTTCGGCCGCGACATCGGCGACGCCTTCGACTGGGTCGCGGTGCCGGCGCCCTGCGGACCCGGCGGCTGCACCGGCATCCCCGGCGGCGCCGCGGTGGTGGGCTTCAAGCACACCAAGGCGCCGGAAGAGGTCGGCAAGCTGCTCGACTTCATGGCCCGCGACGACGTGCAGGCCGCGGTGCTCGCCAAGACCAAGAACATCCCCGCCAACCAGAACCTGCAGATGAAGGGCATCGAGTACCAGAACGCCAGCGACGCCGAGAAGGCCGCGCTCGCCACCTTCGCCCAGTCGCTGTCCGAGTTCAGCCCGGTGGCCTTCCAGTTCCAGGGCTACAAGAACAACCGAGCGATCATGAACGCCACGGTCACCCGCATCACCCAGGCGATCGTCGGCGAATCCACGTTGGACGAGGCGCTGGCCCGCATCGACGCCGACGTGAAGGAAGCGCTCGCCGCGGCGAAGTAGGCCGCGCCGGCAGGATTGCGCCAATCAGCGAAGCCGGCCACCTCTCCCTCGCTTGTGGGGGAGAGGTGGCCGGCGAAGCGAGCCGGTGAGGGGGAGCAGATGTTGACGCCCGTCGCCACCACGTTTTCCGCGGCCTATCGCTTCGCCTTCGACCTGCTCGAATGGCCGATGCAGGCGTTGCAGCGCCTAACCGGACCGCAGCGGCTGGCATGGATATTCCTCCTGCCGAACCTCGTCATCTTCTCCGCCTTCACCTTCCTGCCGATCGGCCTGAACTTCGTCTACGCGCTCACCGGCTCGGATCGGATTCTCTTGCAGGATCGCCCCTGGGTCGGCTTGGACAATTTCTCGACGCTGCTCGCCTGCCAGAACTATCTCGACCCCAACAGCTGCGCACGGGACATTTTCTGGCGCGCCGTGCACAACACCGGCTTCTTCGTGATCCTCCAGGTCGGCTTCATGGTCGGCTTCTCGCTGCTGACGGCGCTGATCCTCAACCGCAACATTCCATTTCGCGGCTTCTTCCGGAGCGTCTTCTTCTATCCCGTCCTGCTCAGCCCGGTGGTGGTCGCGCTGATCTGGAAGTGGATCCTGCAGCGCTTCGGCGTGCTCAATGCGGCGATGGAAGGCGCCGGGCTCGAGCAGATCAACTGGCTGGTCGAGGCAGACTGGGCGTTCTTCTGGGTCGTCTTCGTCTCGATCTGGGCGCATATGGGCTTCTATACGCTGATCCTGCTGGCCGGCCTCCAGGCGATACCCGCCGACGTCTACGAGGCGGCGGAGATGGACGGCGCATCGAAGTGGCGCGTCTTCCGCCGCATCACCATGCCGCTGCTGATGCCGACGATGGTGGTGGTCATCGTGCTCAGCCTCATTCGCGCGGTGCAGGCCTTCGACGAGATCTTCGTGCTGACCGGCGGCGGCCCCGGATCGGCGACGCTGCTCATTCTCCAGTTCATCTACGAGACCGGTTTCGCCTTCCGGCCACAGCTCTTCGGACTGGCCGCCGCCGCCTCGATCCTGATGGCCGTGGTGCTGATGACGCTGACGCTGGTCCAGCTCCGCGCCACGCGCAGCCAGGCGGAGGGCTGAGATGGCGAACGCCCTCTCCTTCCTGACCCGCACCCGCGGACGCGGCCGGTTCGACCTCACCGACTGGCTGACCTTCGCCTACCTGGCCCTCGCGGTCTTCCTGATGTTCGGGCCGGTGCTTTGGATCGGCCTGTCGTCCTTCAAGACGGAAGCCGCGCTCCAGGAGTATCCGCCAAGCTTCCTGCCGCTGGCGCCGGCGACCGTCATGGTCGAAGGCTACGACGAACCGCTTCCGCTGTTCGAGATCACCGCCGGCGAGCATGCCGGCAAGGTGCTGGCGCAGATCCGCCGCATCGGGCTGGTGGCGCAGATGGTCGATCCCGCGAACCCGGCGGAGCGGCTCCAGGTCAGCATCAACGATCGCGTGCCGGTCCGCGAGTTCAAGCTGGCGTCCGAGAACTACACGGGCCTGTTCGACCGCTTCAACTTCGGCCTCTATTTCTGGAACAGCGTGTTCATCACCGTCGTCGCCACCATCATCACGGTGCTGTTCAATTCGATGGCGGCCTTCGCCCTGGCGAAGTACCGCTTCACCGGCCGGACGTTCGTCTTCATCCTGATCATCGCCACGCTGATGATCCCCCCGACGATCAACCTCGTGCCGATCTACCTGGTCGTCTCGCAGCTCGGGCTCGTCAACTCGCCCTGGGGCGTGATCTGGCCGGCGGTGGCGACGCCGACCGGCGTGTTCCTGCTGAGGCAATATATGCTGACCATTCCCGACGATCTGCTCGACGCCGCCCGCATGGACAACGCGTCCGAGTGGAAGGTCTACTGGCGCATCGTGCTGCCGCTCGCCGCTCCGGCGATCGCAGTGCTGGTCATCTTCTCGGTCATGTGGCGGTGGAACGAGTTCCTGTGGCCGCTGATCGTGCTCAGCCGCTCCGAGCAGTTCACGCTGCAGCTCGCGCTCAATTCCTTCCAGGGCGAATTGCAGACCGCATGGTCGAGCCTCCTTGCCATGACCATGCTGACGCTCTTGCCCATCACGCTGGTCTTCGCACTGCTTCAGAAATACATCACCACGGGCATAGCCCAGAGCGGGGTGAAATGATGGCGATGTTCGCGAACCATCGTCACCGACCCCCCTCTGGCCTGCCGGCCATCTCCCCCTCAAGGGGGGAGATCGGCAATTTCAGCCTAACCATCAGACTTGCAGAGCCGGTGATTGGCGAAAGCGATCGCGAAATCCAATCTCCCCCCTTGAGGGGGAGATGGCCGGCAGGCCAGAGGGGGGTCGTCGAAAATATGCCTCCATCGGCTGCGGAGACCTGAGCCATGGCCGTCGTCGAACTCGACAAGTTGGTCAAGGACTATGGCGCCACCCGCGCCATCCACGGCGTCGATCTGAAGATCGAGAACGGCGAGTTCTGCGTGTTCGTCGGCCCCTCGGGATGCGGCAAGTCCACGCTGCTGAGGATGATCGCCGGGCTCGAGGACATCACCGGCGGCGAACTGCGGATCGACGGAAAGCGCGTCAACGAGGAGCGGGCGGCGGAGCGGGGGCTGGCCATGGTGTTCCAGACCTACGCGCTCTACCCGCACATGACGGTCCGCCAGAACCTCGCCTTCGGGCTGGAGAACATCGGCACGCCGAAAGCCGAGATCTCGCAGCGAGTGGCCGAGGCCGCGCGCATGCTGCAGATCGAGGACTATCTGGAGCGGCGGCCGAAACAACTATCGGGCGGCCAGCGGCAGCGTGTCGCGATCGGCCGCGCGGTGGTGCGGGAGCCGCGCGTCTTCCTGTTCGACGAGCCGCTGTCGAACCTCGACGCCGAGTTGCGCGTCACCATGCGTGGCGAGATTTCGGCGCTGCACCGGCGGCTCGGCAACACCATGATCTACGTCACCCATGATCAGGTCGAGGCCATGACCATGGCCGACAAGATCGTGGTCTTGCGCGCGGGCCGCATCGAGCAGGTCGGCTCGCCGCTGGAACTCTACAACGCGCCGGCCAACCGTTTCGTGGCGGGCTTCATCGGCTCGCCGCGCATGAACTTCGTCGAGGCGAAGGTGGAGGCCGTCGACGGGGACGGCATCAGCGCGCGCGACGCATCGGGCACGAGTTTCCGCGCGGCAGCCGAAGGGTCGGGCCTGGCGAAAGGCGATGCCGTGACGCTCGGCATCCGGCCCGACCATCTGGAGATCGGCGGCGCGGAAGGGCTGCCGGTGACCGTACAGGCGGTCGAACAGCTCGGCGGCGAATCCTACCTCTACTGCGAGACGGCCGGGGGCCAGAGCCTGACCGCCCACATCTCGGGGCAGACGCCGATCCGCCGCGGGGAGACGGCGCACGCGACGTTTCGGCCGGAGTACACCCATCTGTTCCGGGCTGACGGCCTGGCGCAGAAGCGGCTGAAGGTTGGAGAGGCGGTCGCATGACCTTCCTCGCCTCTGCCGGACCGCTCGCAGCCACCGCGACCGGCGCAGCGGCGCCTCTCACCGGCGAGTTTGCGCTTCGCATCGACGTGCTGGCCGACTGGCTCCTGCGCATCGCGATCGTTCCCGGAGAAGGCTTCGCCGTCGATCGCACCTGGATGATCGCGCCGGATGGCGACGTGCCCTGGGAGGGCCGTGACCGCCTCTCGCTCGATGGCTTCGATCAGGTCCGGACGACGCTCGACGCCGGCGCAGGCCGGCTGACGGCTGGTGCGTGGCGCGTCGACGTCGCCCAAGCGCCGCTGGCGATCACCGTGTCGCGCCGCGAGGCGGAAGGCTGGCGCACCATCACCGCCGACCGGCCGACCGGCGCGTATCAATGGTTCGCCAGGCGCGGCGTCTTCCGCCACTTCCAGGCCCGAACGCTGGGAGACCGACACTACGGGCTGGGCGACAAGGCGGGCAGGCTCGATCGGACCGGCCGGCGGCTCCGGGTGCTGCAGACCGACGCGCTGGGCTATGACGCCGAGACGGCCGACCCGCTCTACAAGCATGCGCCCTTCGTCATCGCCGAGAGCGATGCGGGCGGCGCGGTCGGGCTGCTCTACGACACTTTGTCGGAGATCGCCTTCGACCTGGGCGCCGAGCATTCCAACTATCACCCGCACTACCGGCATGTGGACATCGAGGAGAAAGGCCTCGTGCTCTATGTACTCGAGGGACCGAAGGTGCGGGACGTGGCTCCGCGCCTGATGGAGCTGACCGGCCGGCCGCACCTGCCGCCGCGCTGGTCGATGGGCTTCGCCTTCACCACCATGCACCATGCCGACGCGCCGGACGCGCAGGCGGTGATGACGGCTTTCGCCGAACGATGCCGGATGGAGAACATCCCGATCAGCGCCATCCATTCCGGTTCCGGCTACACGACGCGGACTGACGGTCGCCGCTACGTCTTCACCTGGAACACCGACAAGTTCCCGGATCGCCCGGGCTTCTTCCGCCGGCTCGGCGAACTTGGCTTCGACACCGCCGCGAACGTCAAGCCGGTGCTCTTGACCGAGCACCCTACCTATCCCCAGGCCGCGGCGGAAGGCTGGTTCGTCCGTCGCGCCAACGGATCGCCGGCTGTCGAGATGTTCTGGGGCGGAAACGGCTCCAGCCTCGACTTCACCAACCCGGCCACGGTTTCATGGTGGAAGGAGGGCATCTCCGGCCAGGTGCTCGGCGCGGGCTTCACAGCCGCCTGGAACGACAACAATGAATGCGAGCTGTGGGACGAAACGGCGACGGTCGACGGCTTCGGCCGGCCGATGGACGCCATGAGCGTACGGCCGCTGCACGCGCTGCTGATGACGCGCGCGACCTTCGAGGCGACACAGGCCAGGAAGCCGGGCGAACGGCCCTACACGATCAGCCGCGCCGGGCCGATCGGCATCGCCCGATACGGCGAGACATGGTCGGGCGACAACCGCACGAGCTGGCACACGCTGAAATGGAACCTCCGGCAGGGCCTGTCGATGAGCCTGTCGGGCATGCCCTTCACCGGCCACGACATCGGCGGTTTCGACGGTCCGAAGGCCGGGCCGGAACTCTTTGTGCGGTGGGTGCAGATGATGGCGCTGCACCCTCGGGCGGTCATGAACTCGTGGAAGCCGCAGCTTTCCGACCCGACCAACCTGCCGTGGATGCACCCCGAGGCGACCGACAGGGTGCGCGCGGCGCTGTCGCTGCGCTACCGCTTCCTGCCCTATCTCTACGGCCTCGCACACAAAGCGCATCGCACCGGCCAGCCGCTGATCGCGCCGCTATTCCACTGGTTCGACGAGCCGGAAGCGCGCGAGGACATGGACGCCTTCATGCTCGGCCCTGACGTGGTCGTGGCCCCGGTGGTGACGGAAGGCGCGGTGGCCACGACCATCTACCTGCCGAGGGTCGACGGCGGCTGGCACGACCTCGCCACTGGCATGGTCCATTCCGGCGGAACCGCCGCGACGGTCGAAGCTCCGCTCGACCGGCTGCCGATCCTGGTGCGCACGGGGGCCGTGCTGCCCCTGGCGGCGGCCTGGCCGGACGAGGCGCCGCATGACGCGACCGACGTGGAACTCACTCTCTTCGCCAGCGGCAGCGCCGACGCCTGCGAACGCACGCTGTTCTTCGACGACGGACGCTCATGGGCATTCCGCGACGGCGACTGCTCGCAATTGCTCGCGCGCGCCTCGT
This sequence comes from Rhizobiaceae bacterium, assembly GCA_050184585.1. Classification (GTDB taxonomy): domain Bacteria; phylum Pseudomonadota; class Alphaproteobacteria; order Rhizobiales; family Rhizobiaceae; genus JBFXAF01. The sequence continues at coordinate 558,038 of JBFXAF010000002.1, forward strand.
GGAACGCCGAGGCGGTGACGCTCTCGGTGCGAGAGCTTGCGACCGGCCGCGGCCGCCCGCGGCTCAGCCTCGACTGCCGCGGCCTCGGCGGCCGTCGCTTCGAGACCGAGATCGCGGTGTAGGCACCGCCGTCGGGCCGACGCGTTCGCGCCGGCCCTGGTCCCGGGAGGACCTATTCCTTCATCTCGATCAGGCGGAACACGAGACCGTAGGTAGGCACGCCGAACGCCTTTGACCGATCGCTGAGCGCCGGCACATCGACACGGGTCGAACCCGCGAAGACGGTCTGCCGGTCATAGACGAAGATCGTCGGCGCGAGATCGAGGAGCCGCTGGTTCAGCGTCGTGTAGATCTCCGCCCGCTTGGCCTCGTCGACCTCGGCGCGGCCCTGGTCGAGCAGCGCGTCGACCTCCGCGTCGTTGAGATACTCCGGCGAGTAGAATGTGCCCGGCACCGATGAATGGTACATCTGGTAGACCAGAGTGTCCGGGTCGCCGGTCGTTGCGTCGGTGAACAGCTGCGAGAAGTGCGGCGTGTTCTCCGGCTTGGTCACGCGATCGACGAACATCGCCCAGGGCAGCTTGACGATCTCGGACTTGAAGCCGAGTTCGGTGAAGTTGGCCTGCATCAGGAGGGCGAAGCGTTCCTCCAGGGCCACTTCGCCGATCCACGACAGTTCGAGCGTGAAGTCCTCGGGCTTGTACTTGCACTCGGCCAGGTGCTTGCGCGCGGCGTCCATGTCGCGCTTGAGCGCCCGATCCGCCGGGAAGGAGCCCAGCATGCCGACCGGGAGAACGCCCGTCGACGGCTTGCCGAGCGCGACCGTGTCGGTCAGCGCGACCATCTTGAGCGCCGCCTCGTAGTCGAACGCCTTGGATATCGCGAGGCGGCAGTTGACGTCGTCCAGCGGCGCCTTGGTGGTGTTCATCTTGATGTAGAACGCGCCCGTGCCGGACTCGGTCAGCAATTGCGCGCCTTCGGCCGCCAGCGACTTCAGGACTTCCGGCGGCAGCCACTGCGAGGAGATGTCGTGCTCGCCGCGCGCGATGAGCGTGCGCACGGTGGCCGCCTCCAGCCCGTAGCGCAGGCGCACGGAATCAGGCGCCTTTTCGGGGACGCCGAGGAAATAGCCGGCGTTCTTCTCCATCACCGTCTCTTCCTGCGGATTGTGCGAGACGACCCGATAGGCGCCCGACCCGGCCGAGTTCGCGGACAGGAACCCCTGACCCCAGTCCTTCATCTCGCCGTCGCCGTCACCCAGGTTTTCCTTGACCAGCTTGCTGTCGAGGATGCCGAGGCGCGTCAGCGCGGCGACGAAGGGTGCGTAGGGCCGCGACAGCGTGATGCGCACGGTGCGGTCGTCGACCGCTTCGACGCCCTCGACGCTGCCGAAGAGATAGGACTGGCCGGCCGCCAGCGTCCTCATGCGCTCGAGCGAGAAGACGACGTCGGCGGCCGTCAACGGATTGCCGCTCGTGAACTTCACGTCCGGCCTGAGCGTGAACGTGTAGGCGTTGCCTTCGACCGTCCAGCTCTCGGCGAGATGCGGCTCGACGCCCGGCGCGCCCTGCCGTGGCGCGACCAGCGTGTCGTAGACGTTGAAGAGCAGGATCGTGTCGGCGATGTCCTGCGACTTGGCCGGATCGAGTTCGCCGACAGGCACCTCGTCGATGCGCAACACCGACTGCGCGAGCGCCGGCTGGGTTGAGGCAATAACGGTACCCGCGAGCAGCGCGAGCGCTGCCGCCTTGATGTTCAGCATGACTTTTCCCCTATGGTTTCTTGGCTTTGCGCACCGCGCTCCCGACGCGGCGGTTCCTGATGGTGGCCTTCCCCTTCTCAGTCTGGCCCGAGGCGGGCCGGCCGCCGAAGACGTCGAACGTGCCGACCCACAGCATGGTCGTCGTGCGGTCCGTATGGTTCCACCAATTGTGTGGCACGGACCCCGAATGATGCAGCGAGTCGCCTGCTTCCAGCACGATGATCTCGCCGCCGAGGTCGACCGTGAGCGCGCCGTCGAGCACGTAGAGGATTTCCTCGCCCTCGTGCGACATGCGGATGGCGGGAAAGCCTGGCGGCTCGTGGATGACCAGGCTGCTCAGCGTACTGCCGGCGAAAGTCGCCGACAGCCGCTCGTACATGGGCTCCGCATTGCCGACCGCGTAGGTGAGACGCTTGTCGTGGCGCGTCATCGGGCCTTCCGGCAGGGGCTGCGAGAGGAAATGGCTGATGTCGGCATCGAGGACCCGCGCGATCGCCGCGAGCGACGAAAGCCGGAGACCAGTGATGCCGCGCTCGACCTGCGAAATGAAGCCGACCGACAGCCCGGCGCCGAGGGCGACCTCCTGGAGCGTCAGGCCCAGCGCGCGGCGGCGCTCGCTGAGACGCTGGCCCAGTTGATCACCAGGCTCGGCGACTTCGGCAGCAAGCGACTCGGCGGGCATCAGTCCGTCTCCGTTCGGCGATGAGAGTGAACCACAGCTAAAAAATGTCAATCAAAATTTTAGTATAAGTTCACAGCTTCAGTCGGCGGTGAAAGTGAATGATCGCGAGCGCGCCAGGCCGTCTCGCTGGAGAGCCGCCTATCTGATTGATTTCAGGAGAGTATTGTCAACGTCGACAGGCGGACAGACAGCACCACCGGGCGTATTCGCGCCGGCGTTGTGATGTAGAACTAAAATCCGTCGGAGGCAGGAAGACGGTCGGAGCAGTCAGGCAAGCGTGTAGGCGGTCTTGACCGTCGTGTAGAACTCGGCGGCGTAGCGGCCCTGCTCGCGCGGGCCGTGGCTCGATCCCTTGCGGCCGCCGAATGGTACGTGGAAATCGACGCCGGCCGTCGGCAGGTTGACCATCACCATGCCGGCCTCGGCGTTCCTCTTGAAGTGCGTCGCGTGCTTGAGGCTGGTCGTGCAGATGCCCGAGGACAGGCCGAACGGCGTGTCGTTGGCGACGGCCAGCGCCTCGTCATAGTCCTTGACGCGGATGACGCTCGCCACCGGCCCGAAGATTTCCTCCCGGCTGATGCGCATCTGGTTGGTCGCCTCGGTGAACAGCGCCGGCTGAAGGTAGAAGCCTGGCGTCTCGCGATTCAGCCGTTCGCCTCCGAAGACGAGCCTGGCGCCCTCCTCGCGGCCGATCGCGACATATTTTTCGTCCTGCGCGAGTTGGGCTTCGTCCACGACCGGGCCGATCTGCGTCCCGGCCTTCAGCGCGTTGTCGACCACCAGGTTCTTCAGCTTCTCGGTGACTGCCGAGACGAAGCGGTCATGGACGCCTTGGGTCACCACCAGCCGCGACGAAGCCGTGCAGCGTTGGCCTGTCGAGAAGAAGGCGCCGTTGACCGCCGAGTCGACCGCTATGTTCAGATCGGCGTCGTCCAGCACCACGAGCGGGTTCTTCCCACCCATTTCGAGCTGGAACTTCCTGCCATGTTCGACGCTCGCCGCCGCGACGCGCTTGCCGGTGCCGACCGAGCCGGTGAAGGTGATGGCGTCGACGTCGGCGCTGTCGAGGATCGCCTGGCCGACGACGGAACCCTTGCCCATCACGAGGTTGAGCACGCCCCTCGGCAGGCCGGCGCGGTGTAGTATGTCGACGACCGACCAAGCGCAGCCAGGCACGAGGTCGGCCGGTTTGAACACGACCGCGTTGCCGTAGCATAGCGCCGGCGCGATCTTCCACGCCGGAATGGCGATCGGGAAATTCCATGGCGTGATGACGCCCACGACGCCGACGCCCTCGCGCGTCATCTCGACGCCGACGCCCGGACGAACGGACGGAACCGTCTCGCCTGCCAGCCTCAGCGCCTCGCCGGCGAAGAAGTCGAAGATCTGCGCGGCGCGGATGGTCTCGCCGATGCCCTCGGCAAGCGTCTTGCCTTCCTCGCGCGCCAGCAGGCGCCCCAGTTCGTCCTTGCGGGCGAGGATTTCGTCGGAAGCCTTTCGCAGGACGGCATGACGTTCGAGCGGCCCCGAACGCGACCATGCCGGGAATGCGGCCTTCGCCGCTGCGATGGCGGCCTGCGCGTCGCCCTTCGTCGCGCGGGCATACTCACCGACCACATCGTTGGTGTCGGACGGGTTGACGTTCGGCACGGCGTCGCCGCCGGTCCATTCGCCGCCGATCAGATTGCGGTGCAGTTCGCCCATCGGGATATCCTCAGATCAGTCCGGCCTTCGCGAGGTCCCTCATGAGGTGGCTCGCGCCATATGTCCAGTGCGGACAGTCGGGAGAAAGGCGGACCCGGTTGGTCAGCGCGCCGAGCGCTTTCGTTGCGATGGTGACCGTATCGCCGACGTGATGGGTGAAACCCCTCCCCTTTTCGCCGCGATCCTTCGAAGGAACGAACATGGTGCCGAGATAGAGCGCGATGCCATCGGGGTACTGGTGGTGCGGCCCCATCGCGGCTGCGACGAGTTCCTCGGGTGAACGGGAGATCTCGGCCATCGAACTGGCCCCCTCCAGTCCGAATCCGTCTTCGCCGCCGACTTCCAGGCTGACCCGCGCGCGCTTCACGTCGTCAAGTGAGAAAGTCTCGTCGAAGAGGCGGATGAACGGCCCCAGCGCGGCGGAGGCGTTGTTGTCCTTGGCTTTGCCGAGCAGCAGCGCCGAGCGGCCCTCGACGTCGCGCAAATTGACGTCGTTGCCCAGGGTCGCGCCCACGATGCGGCCGGCGCTGGACCCGATCACGGCGATCTCGGGTTCAGGATTGTTCCAGTTCGACACCGGATGCAGCCCGACATCCGCGCCGAAGCCCACCGAGGCCATGGGCTGGCACTTGGTGAAGATCTCGGCGTCGGGGCCGATGCCCACTTCGAGATACTGCGACCACACTCCGCGCTCGATTAGCTTCGCCTTGACGGCGGCGGCTTCCGGCGAGCCGGGCTTCAGCTTCGATAGATCGGCGCCAATCAGGGAAGCGATGTCGCCGCGGATCGCGTCGGCCTTCGCGGCCGAACCGCGCGCCTGCTCCTCGATGACGCGCTCCAGCAGGCTGACCACGAAGGTGACGCCCGAAGCCTTCACCGCCTGCAGGTCGACCGGGGAAAGCAGCGACGGCTTCGACGGATCGCGGCCTCCGGGCAGACTGTTCGCAGCGATCCCCGCCAGAGATCCGATGCCGCGCCCCTCGATGGCGCGGACGTAGCCGGCCGGGTCAGGCTTCTCGCAGAGGTCGCGGACGGTCGGGGCGTCGGCGGAGGTGATGTCGAGGACTTGCCCGTCGCGCACGGTCACGACCAGCGGGTGCGGACGGCCCGGCGCCGCGGCGCGGCCCACGAATACACCGTCGCCCGGCAGCTGTGTCGGATCGTCCATCGCGCGCCCCCCGTCGTTCGGGGGCTTCGTAGCCGATCGGCGGGCGCTGCGCCACCTTCGAGAAGACGTCTAGTGGGACAACAGGACAGGCATCGTCAGATTGTCCAGCACCCCCTGAGTGGCCCCGCCGAGCACGAAGTCGCGCAGCCGCGAATGGCCGTAGCCGCCCATGACGAGAAGACCTGCGCCCAGCGCCGCCGCGTCCTTTTGCAGCGTCTCGGCGATCGGACAGTCTTCCGCCGTGCCTGTCACGGCCGTCGCCTCGAGACCACGGCGCTCGAGCGCGTCGGCGAGCTTCCGTCCGATGTCGTCGGACGGCAGCGGCTTCTCGTCAACGATCGTGACGACGCTCACCCGTGCGGCGCGCGCGAGGAAGTCGCGGGCATCGGCGAGAGCGCGCGCCGCCACGCGGCTGCCGTCCCATGCGATCGCGACATGGTCCATCGACTGCAACGTCGAACCGGCGGGCGCCAGGAGGAGCGGCCGGCCGGAGCCGAACAGGACCGCCTCTGCGATCGAGGCCACCGCCTCGTTGCCTGCGGTCCACGCGACAACGGTGAGGTCGGAGTACCGCGCCCGCGAGGCAGCCTCCTCGCCGAACAGTTCGGGGCGAACGGACACGTCCGCGATCGAGATCGCGACGCCTTCGGCCTCGGCGGCGTTGGCCAGGGCCACTGCCAGTTCCACGGCATGCTTCCGGCTCTCCGCCTCCGCCTTGCGGATCAGCGCCGGCGTATCGAGCAGCAGGCGCGAGAGCGGGCTGGAAACGTCCGGAATGTCTGCGACGAGCTTCAGTCCGACCAGGTCCGCGCCAAGATGACGAGCCGCCGCGACCGCCGTCATGACGGTGGTCGACGGGCCGGCGTCCGGATAGCTGACGAGCGGAACGATGAGTTCGGGACGATGCATGCGACGGCCTCCTTCAGCGGACCAGCGTCTCGAGATAGGCGATGATGTCGGCGATCTCGTCCGGCTCCGCCACGAACTCGGGCATGTCGGGGTGGCCGGTCGAGATGCCTTCGGCCAGAGCCTCGGCAAGCAGGTCGGGCGGATAGCGTACAAAGACGTCGCGGAATGGCGGCGCCTGCGGGTGGAGGCTCGCCCCGGTCTCGCCGAGCGCGTGGCAGGACCCGCAGTTCGCCTCGACCAGCGCCTGGCCGCGCGCGACGTCGGCGCCCTCCGCCGAAGCCGCGGCGAGCAAGCCCGCCGTGACGGTGAACAGGGCGACGAGCAGCTCGACGGTGCGCATCAGCGCGCCATGAGGACGGCGACGCCGGCCTCCTCGATCATCGAGCGGGTCACCCCGCCGAAGATTCGTTCGCGCAGGCGGGAATGGCCATAGCCGCCCATCACCACGAGATCGGCGCCAACGTCCAGCGCGTGTCGCCGCAACACGTCTCCGGTGGCTCGTCCGCCGGCCGAAAGACGGTCGATCGTCGTGTTGACGCCGTGACGCGCGAGATATGCGGCGAGGTCCGAGCCGGGCTCGATGCCATCGCCGGTCGCGGCCGGGTCGACCATCGTGAGACGCACGCTGTCGGCGCCGGCCAGCATGTCGAGCGCCTCGCGCACCGCCCGCGCAGCCTCGATGCGACCGTCCCAGGCCACGACCACTCGCCTGGGTGCAAGCGTGGCCCCGGAACCGCGCGGTGCAAGCAACACCGGTCGCGCCGACTCGAACAGCGCGCCCTCCACGATACTTGGCCTCATGTCGGCGTCGGCCAGCATGTCCGCCCCGACGAGCGTCACATCGGCGAGACGCGCGCGCTGGCCGAACTCCATGTCGGCTGCATTGAGTTCCGCGTAGAGGCTGTCGGCGTCGGCCGAGATTCCCGCGTCGGCGAGACGCGCGTCGATCGCGGCGCACCGGGATTTCAGATTGTCGATGAGCGCCTGGCGCTGCTCGACCCACGCATCGGCCAGCACCATCGTGTATTCGCCGATCGGCGGTGGCGAACCGAGCGCCACGACGCACACGCTCAGATGCGCGTTCGCGGCGCGGGCGAGTTCGATGGCCGCGTCGATGTCCGAGCCGGAATGTTCAAGCCCCGTAGCGGCAAGAATGACCTTGAAGCTCATGCTGCGTCTCCCTCGAAAGCGTGCTGGTGACCATGACATTAACGGGTTCGGCCGGGTCCCGCCTTGCGCTGGATCAAGGCGGGATTCGCCAAGCGATCTAGCCTCAACGCAACCAGGGCGCCTCGCGATCCGCGCCAGGCAGACGGAGAGTTGAACATGACCAGGGCCAACGACCTCGATCCCGCCTTCCGGCACATCCGCCTCGAACTTGCGCGCGAGCGCGCAAACCCCGAGGGCGCGCCCGGAGACGGTTACGATCTACTCGCACCGCTCGATGGCGACGGCCGCCTCGACCCGGGAAAATGGAAGGTGCACCAGATGCTCTGCCGCGTCCGTCGATTCCGGCGGAGCGAGGAAGACCGCGTCGGCCGGTTGCGCCGCAAGCCCGGCGGTTCGTGGTACTTCGACTTCGCCGAGGGCAAGGCCGACGACGAGCCGGGCTATCGTCTAGGCGCGGAACGTTTCGTGCCTGGCGAGTACGTGTCTATCCGCGGCGCAGGCAAGATGCACACCTACCGCGTCACCCGGGTGTCGGCGCCATGACCGCGCGCAACGTCCTGATCGTGATCGGCCATCCCGATCCGTCGCCCGGCAGATTGTGCCGCGCGCTCGCCGACGCCTATGCCGAAGGCGCGCGGAACGCGGGCCACGCGGTTCGCACCCTCGACCTCGCCACGCTCGAGGTCCCGATGCTGCGCAGTGGGACCGAGTTCCTCGACGGCAAGGTGCCCGAGGCGCTGGCGGACGCGAGCGCGGCGATCGGTGCGGCGAGCCACATCGTGTTCGTGTTTCCGCTCTGGCTCGGCACGATGCCGGCGCTCATGAAGGCCTTCCTTGAGCAGACGATGCGGCCGGGCATCGCGTTCGCCTACCCGGAGAACGGCAAGGGCATGGTGAAGACGCTGCTCAAGGGCCGCACGGCGCGCGTCGTCGTGACGATGGGCATGCCGGCCTTCTTCTACCGGCTCTGGTTCCTGTCGCATGGAGTGGCCGGTCTAAGGCGCTCGATCCTCAACTTCGTCGGCATCCGCCCGGTGCGGGAGACGTTCTTCGGAATGGTCGAGGGAGCGAGCCCGGCGCGGCGCGCCGCCTGGCTGGAAACGATGAGGGCGCTCGGAACGCGGGCCGCCTGAAACCCGGCTACACCGCGACCGAGTGCCGCGCCGCGCCGCCCGGCAGATACGCATCGAACCGCGCCGCGATCGTCCGCACCAGCACCCGTTCGGCGTCCGGCACGATGAATCGTTCTCCCCTGCGCTCCAGCAATCGCTCGATCTCCGACAGGGTCGCAGCAGTGGCCAGTATCGGATCGGCTCGCGGACCGAACCTCGTGCGAGCCTCCTGGGCATCGAAGCCGAAGTCGCACATCAACCGTTCGATGACCCAGCCGCGCACGCGGTCGTCCGCGGACAAGTCCACGCCGCGGATGACCGGCAGCCGTCCTTCCGCCACGAGCCGGCGATACTCTCCCGTCGAATGCACGTTCTGCGCATGACCTTGCGCATAGCGGGATACTGACGACGGACCGAGGCCCACCAGCGTTTCGCAGGCATCGTCCGTGTAGCCCTGGAAGTTGCGGCGCAGCCGACCCCGGGCGGCGGCTACGGCAAGCGAGTCGCAGGGCTTCGCGAAATGGTCGAGCCCTATCTGAACATAGCCGGCCTGGCGGATCATGTCGGCGGCGACGAGCGACTGCGCGAGCCGATCCTCCGCGCCCGGGAGCCATGCCTCGTCGATCATCGTCTGGTGCTTCTTGAACCACGGCACATGCGCGTAGCCGAACAGGGCGAGGCGATCCGGCCCGAGCGACAATACGAGACGAACGGTCGCGGCGATGCTCTCGATGGTCTGGTGCGGCAGACCGTAGAGCAGGTCGAAATTCACCGATCCTATACCTCGCCGTCGAAGACCTTCCACGACCGAGCTTGTCACGTCGAAGCCCTGCTCGCGGTTGATGGCCGCCTGCACGCGCGGCTCGAAGTCCTGGATGCCGAGGCTGGCGCGTGTCAGCCCGATGGCCGCTAGGGCGTCGAGCCGGGCCTCGTCCATATCGTTCGGGTCGATCTCCACGCACACCGAAGTACCCGGGCTGTAGTCGAAGGCGTTCCTCAGCGATCTGTCGAGATCGATCAGACCATCCGGCCGCAACATCGTCGGCGAGCCGCCGCCGAAATGCACGGCGCCAACGCGCAGACCAGACCGGGCGGCCGCCACGAGTTCGATCTCGTCACGCAGGGCCACGAGAAACTGCGCGACTGGTTCGTAGCGTCGGATTTGCTTCGTGTGGCAGGCACAGAACCAGCACAGCCTGTCGCAGAACGGGATGTGCAGGTAGAGCGACACCGGTTCGCATGGCTCTACCGCGCCCAGCCACTCGCGCACCGTCGTGTCGCCGATGCCTGCATGGAAATGCGGGGCGGTCGGATAGCTTGTGTAGCGTGGGACGCTCTCGCCGATGCGAGACAGTCGCTTGGCATCCATGGTTCGACGGCTCCGTTGGCCAGCGCGTGATGCCAGTCCCCGTCGGAAATCTGCTTGATCTCCGTCAATGGAGTGGACAATCTGACGCGGGATTTCGCTCGACGCCTTTGATATTGACGGGCGAACAGACTGCCATGGCGAACCGGCTCGACGTCCACAACTCAGAAATTCCCGTGCTCTGCAGGGCCTGTGAAGCGCGGCACCGCGGGGTTTGCGGCGCGCTCGAACCAGATCAGCTCGTTGCCCTCTCAAAATCGTCGATCAAGCACAGGACCGAGCCGGGCGTCGAACTGATCGGCGATGCCGAGAAGGTCGAGAACTATTCCAACGTGCTTTCAGGCGTCGTGAAGCTGACCAAGACATTGTCCGACGGACGGCAGCAGATCGTCGGCCTGCAATTCGCTCCGGACTTCCTCGGACGCCCCTTCCGATCCGAAAGCGCTCTCAACGCCGAAGCGGCCACCGATGTCGCGCTCTGTTCATTTCCGCGAGCCGCCGTCGAGCGGATGATGAAGGTCTCGCCGCAGCTGGAGCATCGACTTCTCCAGCAGACGCTGCGAGAACTCGACGAGGCCCGCGAGTGGATGGTGACGCTCGGCCGCAAGACGGCGGGCGAGAAGGTCGCAAGCTTCCTCCTGCTCATCGCCCGCCACATCGATCCGACGATCGACACGGCGGCGGGCCGGGTATCCTTCGACCTGCCGCTCTCGCGGGCGGATATTGCCGATTTCCTCGGGCTTACCATCGAGACCGTGAGCCGGCAGATCACCAAGCTCCGCTCGGAAGGCGTCATACGCGTCGAAAACAACCGGCATGTGATCGTCGACAGCATGGCGCGGCTGGAGAGCCGGGCGGCCCACTGAGCGGTCACGCGCGCGCGCTTGCCAGGATCGCGGGCAGGACGTGCTCTCGCTCGAAGGCGATGTGACGCCTCAGCGTCTCGAAGAACCCCCTGAGCATGAACCCTGTCGCCTCCGGGTTGTCCACGTCGCCGCCATGTCCGATCGACATCAGCACGTCGGTCAGTTCGTCGGCGAAGCACTCGTCCTCCACATGCTCCGCCTTCAGGCGAGAGACCGAAAGGATCGCCTCCGGCGATTGTCGCAGCGCCAGCAGAAATTCCGGAAGCAGGACACGCTCCTCGTAGGCGTGAACCGACCTCAGGAGGGGCACCAGTTCACTGGCGATCGAGAGGCAGCGCAAGCGGTCGACGGCGGCAGGCAGCGTATCGGCAATCTCTTCCAGCGAAGCGCAGAGCCTCAGCTTCTCGCGATGGGCGCGCTCCACTTCGGCCGCAACAAGGGAAGACGTGCATCCAAAGGCGATGGCGTCGGTGCAGGCACCCGAACATCCGGCCTCACCGCGGCATTCGCGTTTCGATGCGTCTTTCTTCCCGGGAGCGAGCATCGGCGAAGACTGTCGACGTGACGCAAGCGGCGCCTTGACCTGGATCAAGGCATGTCCGTGCGCTCTGCAGGATGAAGCTCACGGGTGGCGCGGTGGCGCCGGGGACGTTCCGTGAGGGTACGATCGATGAGACATGCAACCGCGATCGCAGGCATCGGGCTGGCGACCTTCTTCGTGCTGGTCGCCGCCGCCCTCGCCCGAGACAGCCTGTTCCAGCAGCATATGTGGATCCTGTTCTTCGTGCTGGTCGGTACGGTGGTCGTGCTGATGCGCAACACCAGCTTCGCCGAGACCCCCAGTGTCGACCGTTCGGCCTACATGGATGGCCCGATCCGCTACGGCACGATCGCGACGATGTTCTGGGGCGTCGTCGGACTGCTCGTCGGCGTGGTCGTTGCGCTGCAACTGGCTTTTCCGGACCTGAACATCGAACCATGGTTCAGCTTCGGACGCATGCGGCCGCTGCATACCTCGGCGGTCGTCTTCGCCTTCGGTGGCAACGCCTTGATCGCAACCTCATTCTACGTCGTGCAGCGCACCAGCCGGGCGAGGCTGTTTGGCGGCGACCTCGCATGGTTCGTGTTCTGGGGTTACCAGCTCTTCATCGTCATGGCGGCGACCGGCTACCTTCTCGGTATCACCCAGAGCCGCGAATATGCCGAGCCGGAATGGTATGTGGACCTCTGGCTCACCGTCGTCTGGGTCGCCTATCTCATCGTCTTCCTGGGCACCATCCTGAAGCGCAGGGAGCCGCATATCTACGTCGCGAACTGGTTCTACCTGTCCTTCATCGTCACCATCGCGATGCTCCACGTCGTCAACAACCTGGCGGTGCCGGTATCGATCTTCGGCATCAAGAGCTACTCGGCATTCGCCGGCGTGCAGGATGCACTGACCCAGTGGTGGTACGGCCACAACGCCGTGGGCTTCTTCCTCACTGCGGGCTTCCTCGGCATGATGTACTACTTCGTGCCGAAGCAGGCGAACCGGCCGGTCTATTCCTACAGGCTGTCGATCATCCACTTCTGGGCGCTGATCTTCCTCTACATATGGGCGGGTCCGCACCACCTCCACTATACCGCGCTGCCCGACTGGGCTCAGACGCTCGGCATGGTGTTCTCGGTCATGCTGTGGATGCCGTCCTGGGGCGGCATGATCAATGGCCTGATGACGCTGTCCGGCGCATGGGACAAGATCCGCACCGACCCGATCATACGGATGATGGTTCTGGCCATCGCCTTCTACGGCATGTCGACCTTCGAGGGTCCGGTCATGTCCATCAAGGCCGTCAATTCGCTGAGCCACTATACCGACTGGACCATCGGGCATGTGCATTCGGGCGCGCTGGGCTGGGTCGGCATGATCTCTTTCGCGGCGATCTACTACATGGTCCCGAAGTTGTGGGATCGCGAGCGGCTCTATTCGCTCCGGCTCATCACCTGGCACTTCTGGCTCGCAACCATCGGCATCGTCATCTACGCGGCAGTGATGTGGGTTGCGGGCATCCAGCAGGGCCTGATGTGGCGCGAGTACGACGAGCAGGGTTTCCTGGTCTACTCCTTCGCCGAATCCGTCGCTGCCATGTTCCCCTACTACGTGGTGCGCGCGCTGGGCGGCGCGCTCTACCTCGCCGGCGCGCTCGTCATGGCCTTCAACATCGCCATGACCATCCTGGGGCGCCAGCGCGAGGAGACGCCGATCGGTGCCGCCACCCCCGCACTCCAGCCGGCCGAATAGGAGAGCCTCGCATGGCCATGCTCGACAGACACGCGCTCATCGAGCGCAACGCGACCCTGCTGCTTGCCGGTTCGTTCCTGGTGGTGACGGTCGGCGGCATCGTCGAGATCGCGCCTCTGTTCTATCTGGAAAACACGATCGAGAAGGTGGAGGGCATGCGGCCCTATTCGCCGCTCGAACTCGCTGGTCGCAACATCTACGTCCGCGAGGGCTGCTACGTCTGCCACAGCCAGATGATCCGGCCCTTCCGCGACGAGGTCGAGCGCTATGGCCACTACAGCCTTGCGGCGGAGTCGATGTACGATCACCCTTTCCAGTGGGGATCGAAGCGAACGGGTCCCGACCTTGCCCGTGTCGGCGACCGCTATTCCAACGAATGGCATGTGCAGCACCTCGTCGAGCCGCGCTCGGTGGTGCCTGAATCGATCATGCCGAGCTACGCCTTCCTGAAGGACATGCCGCTGGAGATCGGCGACTTCTCCACGCATCTCGTCGCCAACTCCCGCGTCGGCGTTCCCTACGACGGGGAGATGATCGCCAATGCCAACGCCGACATCGCGGCGCAGGCCGATCCCAACGCCGACACGTCGGCGCTGCTGGCGCGCTATCCGAAGGCCAAGGTCGGCGATTTCGACGGCGACCCGGCTGCGCTGACGGAGATGGACGCGCTCGTCGCCTACCTCCAGATGCTTGGCACGCTCGTCGACTTCTCCACCTACGACGACACCGCCGGATATCGTTGAGGCGCCCATGGAAACCTACACCGCCATGCGCCACTTCGCCGATTCCTGGGCCCTGCTCGCCATGGCCCTGTTCTTCATCGGCGCCGTGATCTTCGTCTTCCGTCCAGGCGGTGGCGAGGCCGCCCGCGACGCCGCCAACATCCCGCTCGAGGACGACTGACATGACCCGGAAGGACATCGACGAGGTCTCGGGTGTGCGAACGACCGGGCATGAGTGGGATGGGATCAGGGAGCTGAACAACCCGCTGCCGCGCTGGTGGGTATGGACGTTCTACGCCACCATCGTATGGTCGATCGGCTACGCCATCGCCTACCCCGCATGGCCTCTCATCAGTTCGGCGACGACCGGCGTGCTCGGCTACTCGAGCCGGGCCGAAGTGAAGGCCGAACTCGCCGCGGCGGAGGAAGCGAAGAGCGGCTACGCCGCCGCCGTCGCCGGCAAGACGGTGGCTGATATCCTCGCGGACGACGGGCTCAGGCAGTTCGCGACGGCGGCGGGCGCCGCCGCGTTCCGGGTCAACTGCATCCAGTGCCACGGCACCGGTGCGGCGGGTTCGGCCGGCTACCCGAACCTCAACGACGACGACTGGCTCTGGGGCGGCACGCCTGAGCAGATCGAAGCCACGATCGCCCACGGCATCCGCTTCGCCGGCGACCCGGACACCCGCGTCTCCGAGATGCCGCCCTTCATCGACATCCTCGAGCGGAGCCGCATCACCGAGGTGAGCGCATTCGTGGCGAGCTTGTCCGGAACGGTGGAGAAGCCGGACCTCGTCGAGCCCGGGCGGCAGATCTACGCCGACAACTGCGCCGCCTGCCACGGCGACGCAGGCAAGGGCAATCGCGATCTCGGCGCGCCGGACCTGACGGATGCGATCTGGCACTACGGATCGAGCGAGGCGGCGATCGCCGCCCAGGTCGCCACGCCGAGGCACGGGATGATGCCTGCCTGGAACGCCAGGCTCGGCGACGTGACCGTCAAGGAACTCGCCGTCTTCGTCCATTCGCTCGGCGGGGGGGAATAGCCGCCTCAGAGAGCGCGGCGTTCTCGGCGGGGCCGGCGAGCGTGGAGGCCCGGCCGCGCGGCCGGGCCTTCGACTTTTCCGAAGCTTGACATCGATCAAGGCGGCGGCGGCGGCCCGCGCGCATTTTCGCGCCGACCACAGTCCTCCCGGAGCAGGCACCTTGTCACAAGCCGACATCGAGACGCTCGACGCGGTCGCCGTCAATTCTGCGAGGGTGCGCCAGCCGCTCTATGCCCCGCGCAGGAAGGTCTTCCCCAAGCGCGCCAGCGGCGCCTTCCGGCGTTTCAAATGGCTGGTCATGGCCGTCACGCTTGGCATTTACTATCTGACGCCCTGGATCCGGTGGGATCGCGGTCCGTACGCACCCGACCAGGCCGTGCTGGTCGACCTCGCCAATCGCCGCTTCTATTTCTTCTTCATCGAGATCTGGCCGCAGGAGTTCTTCTTCGTCGCCGGCTTGCTCGTGATGGCCGGCATCGGGCTGTTCCTCGTCACCTCGACGGTCGGCCGCGCCTGGTGCGGCTACACCTGCCCGCAGACGGTGTGGGTCGACCTCTTTCTCGTCGTCGAACGCGCGGTCGAGGGCGACCGCAATGCCCGCATCAAGCTCGACCAGGGGCCCTGGTCGGGTCGCAAGGTGGCGCTCAGAACGGTCAAGCACGCCATCTGGCTGTTGATCGCGGTCGCCACGGGCGGTGCCTGGATCTTCTACTTCGCCGACGCCCCAAGCCTGCTTCGCGATGTCGCCACGGGTCACGCCGCGCCGGTCGCCTACATCACGATCGCGGTGCTGACGGCCACGACCTACACCTTCGGCGGCCTGATGCGCGAACAGGTCTGCACCTACATGTGCCCCTGGCCGCGCATCCAGGCCGCGATGCTCGACGAGCACTCCCTGACCGTCACCTACAACGACTGGCGCGGCGAGCCGCGCTCGCGCCACGCAAAGAAGGCGGCCGCCGCCGGCCAGGAGGTGGGCGACTGCGTCGACTGCAACGCCTGCGTGGCCGTCTGCCCCATGGGCATCGACATCCGCGACGGCCAGCAGCTCGAATGCATTACCTGCGCGCTGTGCATCGACGCCTGCGCCAGCGTCATGGACAAGCTCGCCAAACCGCGCGGGCTGATCTCCTATGCGACGCTTGCCGACTACAACGCCAACATGGCGCTCGCCACGGCCGGTAGCACGAGCCCCGTGACGCCTTCGCGCGTCCGGACTGCGGGCGGCGCCCTGTCCGAGCAGGTCGCGCACTTCCACCTGGGCAAGGTCTTTCGACCGCGCACCTTCGTCTACATGGGAGTCTGGTCACTGGTCGGCGTGCTGCTGCTCTACGGCCTGCTGAGCCGCGACCGGCTGGAGGTCAACGTGCTGCACGACCGCAATCCGCAATATGTCGAGCTCTCCGACGGCGCAATCCAGAACGGCTACTCGGTCAAGCTGCTCAACATGATCCCCGAGCCGCGCACCATCATCGTCACGATGCAGGGACTGCGCGGGGCGGAAATGAGGCTGGTCGGGTCGGACCGGCCGCCGGACCGGTCCTTCGCGGTCGACGTCGAGCCGGATCGCCTGAAGACGCTGAAGATCTACGTTCGCCAGCCCGCCGGAAACATCGCCGGGCCGGCCGAGACCTTCAATTTTGTCGTCGAGGACAAGGCGAGTTTCGAGACCGACACCTACACAGCCACCTTCAACGCCCCGGAGAAAGCGCCATGAAAGCCCGGACGAACGCGGAGTTCACGGGACGGCACATGCTGTTGGCCATGCTGGCCTTCTTCGGCGTGATCATCGCCGTCAACGTGACCATGGCGACATTGGCGCGGTCGAGCTGGACCGGGTTCGTGGTGCGCAACTCCTATGTCGCGAGTCAGGAATTCAACAGCAAGGTGGCGGCGGCTCGAGGCCAGGCGGCGCTCGGCTGGACCGCGAGGGTGACGCTCTCGGGCGGCCGCGTCACCGTCGTCCTCGCCGACGCGCAGGGATTGCCGGTGACGTCTACGGGCGGCATCGCCACCTTCCACCGGCCGTCGAAGGAAGCGGAAGACCTCACCGTCGTCCTGACGCCCGACGGCGTGTCCTCGCTGGAGGGGTTCCTGGCGGTTCGGGACGGCGTCTGGGTGCTGGACGCGACGATCGACGCGGGCATGGCGGAGCCGTGGCGTCTGACCCGCCGCGTCCTCGTGCGCGACGGAGAACTGCGATGAGCTGCTGCGCGCCTGGCGCCGAGGCGGCCGTGCAACTCTCGAACGCCGCCGCGCCGTCTTCCGACGAACTCCTGCTCGGCAGCCGTCCGGTCGGCGGCGGGTTGCTGCAGACGGACCTGTCGGTTCCCGACGTCCACTGCGCGTCCTGCATCGGCGCGATCGAACATGGGCTGACCCGGCTTGCCGGGGTCGAGGAGGCACGCGTCAACCTGTCGACGCGACGCGTCTCGGTGCGCTGGCGTGGTGACCGGATGCCGCCGCTCGTCGAGACGCTGACCGGGCTCGGCTACCCATCGCACCTGTTCGACCGGGGCGACGACCAGCAGGATGGCGTGCTGGCGGAACTCATCCGCGCCGTCGCGGTCTCCGGCTTCGCCACCGGCAACATCATGCTGCTCTCGGTATCCGTCTGGGCCGGAGCGGAGGCGGCGACTCGAGACCTGTTCCACTTGGTGTCCGCGCTCATCGCCATTCCGGCCCTCATGTTCGCGGGGCGTATCTTCTACCGTTCCGCCTGGAGCGCGTTGAGGGTCGGCCGGATGAACATGGATGTTCCCATCGCACTGGGTGTATCGCTCGCCTACGCGATGAGCCTCTACGAGACCATCAACCACGGCCCGCACGCCTATTTCGACGCGGCCGTCTCCCTGCTGTTCTTCCTGCTGATCGGCCGCACGCTCGACCATGTCATGCGGGAGAAGGCGCGCACGGCCGTGCGTGGGCTTGCCGCACTGGTGCCCAGGGGCGCCTGGGTCCGGCGGAACGACGGCGGCCGCGAATACGTTCCGGTCGCCGAGATCCGGCCGGGCATGCGCCTGTCGATCGCCGCCGGCGAGCGCGTCCCGGTCGACGCGCGGGTCGTCGAGGGTTCCTCGACGCTCGACTGCTCCGTCGTCTCCGGCGAGAGCGCCCCGCAGGCGACCGCGCCAAATGGGAACGTCCGGTCGGGAACGCTCAACCTGACGGCTCCCCTCCTGGTCGAAGCCACCGCGACGGTGGACGACTCATTTCTGTCCGACATGGTCCGGCTCATGGAGGCGGCGGAAGGTGGACGCGCACGTTATCGCCGCATCGCCGACCGGGTGTCGCGGCTCTACGCGCCTGTCGTCCATCTGACGGCGCTGCTCACGATGGTCGGCTGGGTCGTGGCGACCGGCGACTGGCATCGCGCCATCACCATCGCCATCGCCGTGCTCATCATCACCTGCCCCTGCGCGCTCGGGCTCGCCGTGCCGATCGTGCAGGTCGTGGCGGCGCGACGCCTGTTCGAGAAAGGCGTGATGGTGAAGGACGGATCAGCCATGGAGCGCCTCGCGGAAATCGACACGGCGCTCTTCGACAAGACGGGCACGCTCACGCTCGGTCGGCCCCGCCTCGTCCACGACGTCGCGGCGACGGGCCGCGCGGCCGCGATGGCGGGTTCGCTGGCGTCCCAGTCCAGACACCCGCTCTCGCTGGCGATCGCGACGAGGTTCGCGCCCGGACCTGACGAATTCCGGTTCGAGCAGGTGGAGGAACATGCGGGGCTCGGAATCGAGGGCCGTTTGGCTGGGCGGCTCTACCGGCTCGGCCGTGGCGAATGGGCCGGCGGCGGTTCGCTCGAGCGGACCGGCGCGGTCTTCTCCGAGGACGGTCGTGTCCTCGCGACGTTCGACGTCGAGGACATCCCGAGGCCAGGCGCGCGGGCGGCGCTGCACGCGCTCAGGCAAGCATGCATCGCCACGGAGATCGTGTCGGGCGATTCGCTCGCGGCGGTCACGGCGACCGCATCGGCGCTCGGCGTGCAGGTCTACCGCGGCGCGATGCTCCCTACCGCGAAGCTCGCCCGCATCGATGAACTCACAGCCGAAGGCAGGCTCGTTCTGATGGTCGGCGACGGCCTCAACGACGCGCCTGCGCTTGCAGCAGCCCATGTTTCGATGGCGCCCGCCACCGCTGCCGACATCGGCCGGAACGCGGCCGACTTCGTCTTCCTGGGCGAAAGCCTCGACGCGGTACCCTTCGCGCTCGACATATCCCGGGGTGCTGGGCGGCTCATCCGCCAGAACCTGAGTTTGGCGATTGCCTACAATACGGTTGCCGTGCCGATCGCGATGTTCGGGTACGTCACACCGCTGATCGCGGCCATCGCGATGTCTCTCTCATCGGTCGTCGTCATCGCCAATGCCCTCAGGCTGCGAGCCCGGGGCGCCACAGGCACCGGGGAGGGAGCCCCGCTCGTCCAGGCGAACCCTGCTCGATGACCACGCTCACCTATCTCATTCCCATCGCACTCTTCCTCGGTGCGCTCGGATTGGGTGCGTTCATCTGGGCGCTGCGAAGCGGCCAGTACGACGATCCGGACGGCGCGGCGGCCCGGATCCTGATCGACGACGAAGAGTAACGCCGGTAACGATGATCAGGAAAAAAGTGGACAGTCGCTGCAAAAACGGCCATCGGCATGGCCCCAGCCCTGATTGTTTCCCGACCGCATACGATGCCGACAGACCCACAGCCCGATATCTCCATCGTGATCCCGGCCAAGGACGAGGTAGAGAACCTGCCCGGCCTCATCGAGGAAATTCACGCGGCGCTCGCCGGGCTCGACTATGAGGTCATCGTGGTCGACGATGGGTCCGGCGACGGCTCCGACCGGATGCTCGCCGCCCGGATCGAGGCGGATCCGCGCCTGCGCACCTTCCGGCACCCGAAGTCGCTCGGCCAGAGCAGCAGCGTCTACAGCGGCACGCGCCTTGCCCGCGCGCCGATCATCATGACGCTCGACGGCGACGGACAGGACGACCCGAAATTCCTGCCGAGCCTGCTGCCGCCATTCGCCGACCCGGCGGTCGGACTGGTCGCGGGCCAGCGGGTCAACCGCCGCGATTCGTGGAAGAAGCGCTGGGGGTCGAAGATCGCCAACGCGGTGCGCGGCTGGTTCCTCGGCGACAACACGCGCGACACCGGCTGCGGACTCAAGGCCTTCCGCCGCGATGCTTTCCTCGACCTGCCCTTCTTCTCGACCATGCACCGCTTCCTGCCGGCGATCTTCATCTCCGACGGCTGGACGATCGCCCATGTCGACGTGGTCAACCGCCCGCGCCTGCATGGAACCTCGAAATACGGCATCGTCGACCGCCTGTTCGCCGGCCTGCTCGACCTGTTCGGCGTCTGGTGGATACGCCGCAGGCGGCAGCGCAATCCGATGCCCCTGCTGCGTGACGCCAGGAAGCCGGACTGAGGCGTGGCGAGGCGATTGTGATCCACGCGCGGACAGGCTAGTGGTCCGATTCCGACATTCGCAACCGCTCGCATCAAGAGCCAGAGCGAATGTCGGAATCAAAAGGACCACTAGCAACTAATTGATTCTAGTGGAGATTTTGAGTTTGACATTTGAGCGGTAGCTCTGCATCAGACGGGACTCAAATGTCAAATTCGCTCCACTAGACGCGACCGCAAACGTCCTCGGAGACCGCCTGATGCGTATCGCCGTCGTCGGCGCCGGCTATGTCGGCCTTGTCAGCGGAGCCTGCTTCGCCGATTTCGGCCATGCCGTGACCTGCGTCGACAGGGACCCGTCGCGGATCGAGCGCCTGTCGCGCAACGAGATGCCGATCTACGAGCCGGGGCTCGGTGAGATCGTGGCCAACAACCGCCGCGCGGGGCGGCTCGCCTTCACCACCGACCTGGCGCCGGCCGTGCGGGACGCGGACGTGGTCTTCATCGCCGTCGGCACGCCGTCGCGGCGCGGCGACGGCCATGCCGACTTGACCTATGTGCACCAGGCGGCGCGCGAGGTGGCGGCGGCGCTCGATGGCTATACCGTCGTGGCGATCAAGTCGACGGTGCCGGTCGGGACTGGAGACGCGGTCGAGAAGATCATCCGCGAGACCCGGCCTGGAGCCGATTTCTGTGTGGTCTCGAACCCGGAGTTCCTGCGCGAGGGCGCGGCCATCGCCGACTTCAAGCGGCCGGACCGCATCGTGATCGGCCTGGAGGATGAGCGCGCGCGGCCCGTGATGACCGACGTCTACCGACCGCTCTATCTCAATCAGGCGCCGCTGCTCTTCGTGTCGCGCCGGACCTCGGAACTGATCAAATACGCGGCCAATAGCTTCCTCGCCATGAAGATCGCCTTCATCAACGAGGTTGCCGACCTCAGCGAATCCGTGGGCGCGAACGTGCAGGACGTCGCCCGCGGCATAGGCCTCGACAACCGCATAGGATCGAAGTTCCTCAACGCCGGGCCGGGCTTCGGGGGCTCGTGTTTTCCGAAGGACCTCAACGCCCTCGCCGTAACCGCCCGGCAGGCGGGAAGCCCGATCAGGCTGGTCGAGACGACGATCGCGCTCAACGACGCGCGCAAGCTCGCCATGACCGACCGCATCGTGGCCGCCTGCGGCGGGTCGGCGGCCGGCAAGACGGTGGCGCTGCTCGGGCTGACCTTCAAGCCGAACACGGACGACATCCGCGAGGCGCCGGCGATCGCCATCGCCGGTGGATTGCTGGCGGCGGGAGCGACGGTGCGCGCCTATGACCCGCAGGGCATGGATGCCGCGCGCGCCGAACTGGCGGACGTACACTACGCCAGCGATCCCTACGACGCGGCAGCGGGCGCGCATGTGCTGGTCATCGTCACGGAATGGGACGAGTTCCGCGCGCTGGACCTCGAAAAGGTCGGCGCGGCGATGGCGGCGCGCTCGATCGTCGACATGCGCAACATCTACCGTGCACCCGAGGTGACGCGTCTCGGCTTCGCCTATTCGAGCATCGGCCGGCCCACGACCGCCGGCGCGGCCTGATAGCCCCATGCGCATCTTCGTGACCGGCAGCGCGGGCTTCATCGGTTTCCATGTCGCGCGCCGGCTGCTGGCCGACGGGCACGCGGTGACCGGGTTTGACGCGATGTCCGAATATTACGACGTCGGCCTGAAGCAGCGCCGTCACGAACGTCTCGAGAGATCCCCCGCCTTTACCGCGCATGTCGCATTTCTGGAAGACCAGGTGGCGCTGTCCGAAGCGATCGACCATTGTCGCCCGGACGTCATCATCCACCTTGCCGCCCAGGCCGGCGTTCGCTACAGCCTCGAAAACCCGCGTGCCTATGTGGACGCGAACCTGGTCGGCGCCTTCAATCTGCTGGAAGCGTCACGGCATGCGGCGCCTAACCATCTGCTGATGGCCTCCACCAGTTCGGTCTACGGCGCCAACGAGACGCTTCCCTTTGCGGAAACCGACCGGGCCGACTGGCCCACGACCCTCTATGCCGCGACCAAGAAGGCCGGCGAGGCGATGGCGCACACCTATGCGCATCTGTGGTCGATGCCGACCACCTGTTTCCGGTTCTTCACGGTCTATGGACCGTGGGGACGGCCGGACATGGCCTACTTCCGCTTCGTCCGCGCGATCGAACGGGGCGAGCCGATCGACGTCTACGGAGAAGGCCGCATGAAACGCGACTTCACCTACATCGACGATCTGGTCGAGGCGGTGGTCAGGCTCATCCCCCGGCCGCCTGCCATTGGCAGACCGGTTCCGGCCGGGCAGGCTGTCGATTCCCTGTCGCCCGCGGCCCCCTGGCGGGTGGTGAACATCGGTGGCGGGGAACCGGTCGGCCTGGACGACTTCATTGCCGCCATCGAGGCCGCGCTCGGCACGAAGGCCATCCGGCGCCTGCTGCCCATGCAGCCCGGCGAGGTTCACGCCACGGAGTCGGATGCGCGGCTGCTCAAGGCGCTCACGGGCTTCACCCCGTCGACGCCGCTGTCGGAGGGCGTTAAATCCTTCGTCGAGTGGTACCGCAGCGACTATGCCAACCATTCCTAGACGATTGCGTGACAGGATGGATCCAATCGCCCCGGCCATTGCCTGCCGGGATCGCAACGACGAGACGAGGGTCCCGCGACCGTGACGACGACCGCGATCATCACGCCGATCATCCTGTGCGGCGGCAAGGGCACGAGGCTCTGGCCAATGTCGCGTTCTGCGCGACCCAAGCAGTTCCTGAAACTGATGAGCGACTGGAGCCAGTACCAGAAGACGCTGCTCCGCGTCGCCGATCCGTCGCTCTACGCGCCACCGGTCGTCATCACCAACGCCGAGTACCGCTTCCTCGTGGCGGAGCAGGCGGAGGAGGCTGGCGTCAAGCTGGCGGGCGTGCTGCTCGAGCCGATGCCGCGCAACACGACCGCGGCGATCGCCGCGGGCGTCATCTTCGCGTCGGCGGATGGCGGCGAGCGGCTGGTGCACATCCTCCCCTCCGACCATGAGATCGTGGTCGATGATGCCTATCGCGACGCGGTGCGGGCGGCGGCCGCGGCGGCGGCCGCTGGCGGGCTGGTCACCTTCGGCATCACGCCGAGCGAACCGGCGACCGGGTTCGGCTACATCCGCGCCGGCGCGCCCGCCGGCGAGGGCGCGCTTGAGGTCGACCGGTTCGTCGAGAAGCCGGACCGTGCACGCGCCGAGGAGATGATCGCCGCCGGAAACCACTACTGGAACTCCGGCATGTTCCTGTTCTCGACGTCGGTGTTCCTCGCGGAGTGCCGCACGTTCGTTCCCGCCGTGGTCGAGGCCGTAGGGGAGGCCGTGAAGAAAGCGGCGCGCGACCTCGACTTCATCCGCCTCGACGAAGAGGCGTTCGCCGCGTCGCCGGACATTTCCGTCGACTATGCGATCTTCGAGAAGACCACGCTCGCCCGCGTGGTCCCGACGCCGATCAGATGGTCCGACCTCGGAAGCTGGGACGCGGTGTGGGAAGCGGGTGCGCCCGACGCCGCGGGCAATGTCGCCCGAGGACCGGCGACCGTCCGCAACGCCGCCAACACGCTGGTCATCTCCGACCGCCTGCACGTCGCGCTCACCGATCTGGACGACGTGGCCGTGATCGCCACGGAGGACGCGGTGCTTGTCGGTCGGCTCTCCAAGGCGCAGGAGGTGGGTGGCATCGTCAAGGCTCTGCAGGCGAACGCAGCGACCCGCGAACTGACCGAGACGCATCGCACGTCCTATCGCCCGTGGGGCGGCTACTCCTCACTGGCGACCGGCGAGCGTTTCCAGGTCAAGCGCCTGTTCGTCAAGCCCGGCAAGCGGCTGAGCCTGCAGAAACACCACCACCGCGCGGAACACTGGGTCGTCGTGCGCGGTATCGCCGAGGTGGTCGTTGGCGACGAGACGAAGACCGTCAACGAGAACGAGAGCGTCTACATCCCGCTGGGCGCCGTCCACCGCCTCGCCAATCCCGGCAAGATCCTGCTGGAGGTCATCGAGGTGCAATCCGGCAGCTATCTTGGCGAGGACGACATCGTGCGCCTGGACGACGAGTTCGGCCGCAAATAGCTACCGCTGGACTTGCTCCCGCCACCAGTCGAGCACCGCGGCGATCGTGTCGTCGAAGTCGCGTTCCGGGGCCCAGCCGGTTCGCACGCGGAACGCCGAGGTATCGCATTCGGTGCGCGGTATGTCGGATGGTCTCAGTCGCGCTGGATCGATCTCGACCGCGAAAGGCACGCTCGACAATGCCTGCAGTCGGTCGACGATCGAGGCGATCCTGCGCGGCCTGCCCGACGCCACGTTGTACACCGCGTAGCCGGAGTCCGGGCCGTCCATTTCCAGGGTCTTCAGATAGGCATCGACCGCGTCGTCCGCGTCGATGAAATCCCGCTCTGCATCGAGATTGCCCACCGAAAGGCTGGGAGGCGATTTGCCGGCCTCGATCCGGGCGACCTGCGCGGCGAAGGCCGGCACGACGAAGCGCTCGTCCTGGGCGGGGCCGGTGTGGTTGAGGAGCCTCAGTGCCACGACTGACCCGACGGGTGCCAGCACGTCGCGCAGGATGAACTCGGCAGCCAGCTTCGAGCGGGCATAGGCATTGCCGGGCTCGGGCCGGGTCGCTTCCGTCACGACGCCGTCGAGAAAGGCGCGGCCGTAGACCTCGCCCGTGCTGGCGAAGACGATCCGCGCGCCCGGCGCATGCGCTGCGATCGACTTGGCCAGGTTGAGCGTGCCGCCGACATTCGCGTCATAGGTGGCCCCGGCTTCGACATGCGCTTGGCCGACTGAGGACAGCGCCGCCAGATGGAACACGCGATCGGGTCGGTCCTCGCGGATCGCCCTGTCCGCGGCGGCGGCGTCGGTCAGATCCACGGAACGCCAGCGCGCGCCCTGCGCCACGAGACCGCCATCCGGCTCATGTCCCCAGCAGACGAGGGTTTCACCCGGACGCTCTGCGGCCAGGGCGGCGGCCAGCCGTCGCCCGACGAAGCCGGAAGCGCCGGTGACCAGGATCGTCATGCGATCAGGATCCGCATGCTCACGCCCTGGCCCGGTGACGCTTGAGATCCGCCTCGACCATTTCCACGATCATCTCCTCCAGCGGGACCACCGGTTCCCAGCCGAGCTTTTCCTTGGCCTTGGCGGCGTTGCCGAGCAGGACGTCGACCTCGGCCGGCCGGGCGAAACGCGGGTCGAGCACGACGTGCTTCTGCGGATCCAGACCGACATGGCCGAAGGCGATGCGCACCATGTCGCGCACGGAGGTCGTGCGCCCTGTCGCGATGACGAAGTCGTCGGGCTTCTCCTGCTGCAGCATCAGCCACATGGCGCGGACATAGTCCTTGGCGTGACCCCAGTCGCGCTTGGCGTCCATGTTGCCCATGGCGAGCGTGTCGGCGAGCCCGAGCTTGATGCGCGCCGCGCCGTCGGTGACCTTGCGGGTGACGAACTCCAGCCCGCGCAGCGGCGATTCATGGTTGAACAGGATCCCCGAGGTTCCGAAAAGCCCGAAGCTCTCGCGGTAGTTGATGGTCATCCAGTGCCCGAAGAGCTTGGAGACCGCGTAGGGTGAACGCGGGTAGAACGGCGTCTTCTCCGACTGGACCGGCTCCTGCACCAGCCCGAACATCTCCGACGAGGACGCCTGGTAGAAGCGCGCATCCGGCTGCTCCAGCCGAATCGCCTCCAGCACGTTTACGACGCCCGTCGCGGTGACGTTGGTCGTCAGGATCGGCTGGTCCCAGGACGATTTGACGAAGGACTGCGCGGCGAGGTTGTAGACTTCGTCTGGCTTCACCGAACGCACGATCCGCATCAGCGACGCGGGGTCGGTCAGGTTGCCGTCGACGAAACGCACATCGTCGGCGATGCCCAGCCAGCGCAGCCTGTGGTCGAACTGCTCCGAATGGCTGGAACGACGCACCAGCCCATGGACCTCGTAGCCCTTTTCGAGAAGAAGCTGCGACAGGTAGGCGCCGTCCTGACCGGTCACCCCGGTGATCAATGCTGTTCTTGCGGCCAATTCGCTCCCCCGAGGTTGCCCCGCGGGCTCGAAGGGGCCGACGGTCCGGGCGAACCAATAGCCGATTTCACCCGGAATTCCAGTTGATCGAACCGGGCCGATTGGCTACGCGATCCACGTCGCAACCATCTTGGCACCCGCTTGTCCGATTTCCGCGCCTATTTCGACGAGGAGTTCGCCGCCCACCGTGCGGTCGCCGACAAGGTTGCCGCCACCATGGGCGCCGCCGTCGAAGCGATGCTCGACGCCTGGGAGACGTCTGTCCGCGCCGGCGGCAAGCTTATGTTCTTCGGCAATGGCGGAAGCGCGGCCGATGCCCAGCACATCGCGACCGAACTGGTCGTGCGCTATCAGGCCGACAGGCCCGCGATCGCCGCGATGGCGCTGACGACCGACACCAGCGCGCTGACGGCCGCCGGCAACGACACCGGCTTCGAGCAGGTCTTCGCCCGGCAGATCGAAGCCCTCGGCCGTCCCGCCGACCTCGCCATCGGGATCTCGACGTCGGGGCGCAGTCCCAACGTGCTGCGGGCGTTGGAGAAGGCGCGTGGGCTGGGAATCGCGACGGCCGGCTTCACCGGCGGCTCGGGCGGCCGTATGGCGGAACTCTGCGATCACCTGATCCTGGTCCCCTCGCCCGTGACCGCCCGTATCCAGGAGATGCACATCACCATTGGACACCTTCTCTGCGGCGGTCTCGAACGGCGGCTGGGTCACGCATGAGCGACGACCACGGCTTCCTCGATTTCGACGGGGCGCATCTCGGCCGCTTCATCGACGCCTTCGAAAGGCAGCACGTCGTCGTCGTCGGTGACCTGATGCTCGACACCTTCGTCTACGGTGAGGCGAAGCGTATCTCGCCGGAGGCGCCCGTACCGGTGCTGCGCTATGCCCGCGAACTGAAGACGCTGGGTGGATCGGGCAACGTCGTCAGCAACGTCTCGGCGCTCGGCGGCTCGGTGGCATCCATCGGCGTCATCGGCGATGACGCGATCGGCGCGGAAATCGGCAGCCTCCTGGCTCTGGACCGGAAAGTATCGCACGCGCTCGTCACGATCGCCGGCCGCCCGACGACGTCAAAGACCCGCTTCCTCGCCGGCAGCCAGCAGGTGGTGCGAGTCGACCGCGAGGAAATCGGCCCGATCGGCAGGGCCGAGGAGGACCGGATCATCGCCGCGGTCGCCGACAGCCTGCGCGACGGCAGCGTCCTGGTCCTCGCCGACTACGCCAAGGGCGTGCTGACCGACCGCGTCGTGGCCGAGACGATCGCGGCGGCCCGCAGGCGCGGCCTCACGACCGTCATCGAGCCCAAGGGCGCCGACTTCGCGCGTTATGCAGGCGCCACCGTCATCGTCGCCAATGCGTCCGAGACGGCTGCCGGCACCGGCATGGCCTGCGGCAACGATGCCGAAGTGGAGGCCGCGATCCGGCGCGCGCGCGAGATCGGACGTTTCGATGCCGTCGTCTGCACCCGCTCGGAAAAGGGCATGGCAGTGCTCGACCCGGCCGGCGCGCTGCATGCCTTTCCGGCGCGCGCCCGCGAAGTCTTCGACGTGTCCGGGGCCGGCGACACGGTCAACGCCGTGGTGGCGCTGATGCTCGGCGCCGGTGCGTCGATGGCGCAGGCGGGGTTTGTGGCCAACGCGGCCGCCGGGATCGTCGTCGGCAAGCTCGGCACCTCCACGACCTCGCAGCGGGAACTCAGGGAAGTGCTCGACGCGGACGACGGCGAGCACTTCTCCAACAAGATCGCCGCCCGCGACGTGATGGCCGGACGGCTCGACCTCGTCCGCAGGGTGCGGCGCAAGGTGGGTTTCACCAATGGCTGTTTCGACATCCTGCACACGGGCCACCTGTCGCTGCTCGCGCAGGCCCGCGCGGCCTGCGACTTCCTCGTCGTCGGCGTCAACGACGATGCCTCCGTGCGCCGCCTCAAGGGTGAGGGCCGCCCGGTCAACGACGAGGAGAGCCGCGCCCTGATGCTGGCAGCGCTCGAGATGGTCGACGGCGTGGTGATCTTTTCCGAGGATACGCCGCTGGAGCTGATCACGGCGCTGAAGCCCGACGTTCTGGTCAAGGGCGCGGACTATCTGCGCGAGGATGTGGTCGGCGGCGATGTCGTGGAGGCGAATGGCGGACGCGTGCTGCTCGCCGACATCGTGCCGGGACGCTCCACCACGAAGATCATCGAGAAGATGGGCGCGAAGTGATCGTCGTCACCGGCGGCGCCGGTTTCATCGGCTCGAACGTGCTGGCCTCGATGGAGACGGCAACCAACGCCGACCTCGTGGTCTCGGACTGGGTCGGCGCTGAGAAG
Source organism: Rhizobiaceae bacterium (assembly GCA_050184585.1). Lineage (GTDB taxonomy): Bacteria > Pseudomonadota > Alphaproteobacteria > Rhizobiales > Rhizobiaceae > JBFXAF01. The sequence continues at coordinate 586,622 of JBFXAF010000002.1, forward strand.
GCGCCGAACATCGCGAGCCGCCGCGTGCGCGAGATCGTCTCGCCGGACGATCTGTTCGACTATCTCGGCGACAACGCCAAGGACGTGGAGTTCGTCGTCCACATGGGCGCCAATTCATCCACGACCGACCCCGACGTCGACCTCGTCCTTCACTACAATCTCGACCATTCGGTTCGGTTGTGGCGCTGGTGCGTCAACCACGATTGTCGGCTGGTCTATGCATCGTCGGCGTCGACCTATGGCGATGGTTCGACGGGATTTGACGATGGCCAGAGCCGCTCGCACCTGAAGACGCTTCGGCCGCTCAATGCCTATGGCATCAGCAAGCACGCCTTCGACATGCGCATCGCCCGCTGGATCGAGGCCGGCGAGAAGACCCCGCCGCAATGGGCGGGCCTGAAGTTCTTCAACGTCTACGGACCGAACGAGTACCACAAGGGCGACATGATGAGCATCGTCGCCAAGATGGTGCCGGAGATCGAACGTGGTTCGTCGGTGAGGCTCTTCCGCTCGCATCGCGAAGGCTTCGCCGACGGGGAACAGATGCGCGACTTCGTCTACGTGAAGGACTGCTCGGCCGTCATCGACTGGCTGTTCCACACGCCCGGCGTCTCGGGCCTGTTCAACGTCGGCAGCGGCCGGGCGCGCTCCTTCCTCGACCTGACCCGAGCCACCTTCGCTGCCATCGGCAGGAAGCCCGACATCGACTTCGTTGACATGCCGGTCCACCTGCGCGACCGCTATCAGTATTTTACGGAAGCGCCGCTGGAGAAGCTGCGCGCGGCCGGCTACGACCGTCCAGCAACCCCGCTCGAGCTCGGCGTGGCCGACTATGTCATCAACTACCTGAAGGGCGGCCGACGCTACGCCTGAGCGCTGGCCAGTCTCTCGAGCCAGCCCACCGCGTCGCGCACCTCCGCCAGCCTCACCACGGCCGGCAGGTGCGCCGGCGCACGCAGCTTCGGTTCGCCGACCAGCGCGATCGACCGAACGCCCGCCGCATGGGCCGCGAGCGCGTCGCTCCACTGATCACCCAGCATGGCCGAGCGCGAGGCATCGAGATCGAGATCGCGGATGGCGTCGAGCAGCATGCCCGGCCCCGGCTTGCGGCGCGGGTCATCCAGGCGATGGCGCTCGATCGTCGCCTCCGGATGCGAAGGACAGACATAGACCTTCTCGAGCGGCGCGCCTTCCGCCATGAAACGCGCCAGCATATGCGACGTCAACGCCTCGAAATCGGCCTCGGAAAAGTAGCCCCGGCCAATGCCAGACTGGTTGGTTGCGACGATCGGGACGAAGCCCAGACTCCGCGCTGCACGCACCACGTCGAAGACGCCGTCGATGAAATCGAAGTCGTCGACCCGGCCGACATAGCCGTGGTCGACGTTGATGACGCCGTCACGGTCGAGGAAGAGGGCCCGCAACGGTGGCCTGTCACGCATTCTCTGAGACCGACTGGAAACGCCATTTGCAGCCGGCCATCCTGCGATCCCCGTCGGTCTAGACGTATCGGTTCACGACGTTCTCGAGCATTTCCTGCCGACCCGACTTCGGCTGCGGCTCGATCTTCTTCTTGAGCACCCGCTCGGAAATGTCTTCCAGCGTGCGTTTTCCGGACAGCATCGCCTTGCCCTCGGTCGAGTTCCAGCCGGCATAGCGCTCGGCCAGCGGCCCGGACAGCGCCTTGTCTTCGAGCATCGCCGCAGCAGCCTTCACGCCGCGCGCGCAACAGTCCATCGCGCCGATATGGGCGGCGATGAGGTCCTGAGGGTCGAGCGACTGGCGGCGCAGCTTGGCGTCGAAGTTGGTTCCGCCGGTCTTGAAGCCCCCGCCGGACAGGATGTGGTAGTATGCGAGCGCCATTTCGGGGACGTTGTTGGGAAACTGGTCGGTGTCCCAGCCCGACTGGTAGTCGTTCCTGTTCATGTCGATCGAGCCGAAGATGCCGAGCGCGTTGGCGGTGGCCAGCTCGTGCTCGAACGAGTGCCCGGCGAGGATCGCGTGGCCCTGCTCGATGTTGACCTTCACTTCGGTCTCCAGCCCGTATTTCCTGAGGAAGCCGTACACGGTGGCGACGTCGAAATCGTACTGGTGCTTGGTCGGCTCCTGTGGCTTCGGCTCGATCAGGATCGTGCCCTTGAAGCCGATGCGGTGCTTGTAGTCGACCACCATGGACAGGAAGCGGCCGAGCTGATCGAGCTCGCGCTTCATGTCGGTGTTGAGCAGCGTCTCGTAGCCCTCACGGCCGCCCCACAGCACATAGTTCTCGCCCTTGAGGCGCTTGGTGACGTCGATGCAGGCCTTCACGGTGGCGGCTGCATAGGCGAACACGTCCGGATCGGGATTGGTCGCAGCGCCCGACATGTAACGCCGGTTGGAAAACAGGTTTGCCGTCCCCCAGAGGAGTTTCACCCCGGTCTTGCGCATCTTGACCGAGAAGTAGTCGGCGATCTCGTCGAGCCGGGCGATGCTCTCGCCGAGGTTGTCCGCCTCGGGGCGCACGTCGGCGTCGTGGAAGCAGTAATAGGGCGCGCCGAGAAGCTGGAACATCTCGAAGGCGACGTCCGCCTTCTTCTTCGCCAGTTCCATCGTGTCGCCGAACCAGGGACGCTCGAAGGTCTGGCCGCCGAACGGGTCGCCGCCCGGCCAGACGAAGGTGTGCCAGTAGCAGACGGCGAAACGCAGGTGGTCCTCCATGCGTTTGCCGAGCACCACTTCGTCCCGATCGTAGAACCGATAGGCCAGAGGGTTCTCGCTGTCCGGCCCTTCGTACCTGACGGGCTTGATGTCGCCGAAGAAACCGGTGCTCACGATGTAACTCCCCTGATGGCTGGATAGAGCGCGCGGTAGCGCCCGTAAGCTTGTTCGTAGGCGTCGCGAAGACCGCTGTCGGGCTCGACGGTGGAATCGGTTGCGGGCGGCGTGCAGACCGCGACCGGATCGGCCTTCTCCGCCGCGATCAGACCAAGGCGCGCGGCGCCAAAGGCGGCGCCGAAATCGCCGTCTGCCGGGATGTCCACGGCAATGCCAAGCGCGGTGGCGACGGACTTCAACCAGTAGCGCGAGCGCGACCCGCCGCCGATGGCCGTGACGCGGGACAGCTCGGTTCCCGCTTCCTTCAAGGCTTCGAGGCAGTCGCGGACCGCGAAGGAGACGCCTTCCATGACAGCCTGGGTCAGCGCCCTGCGGCCGGATTCGTGGCCGAGGCCGGCGAAGGCGCCGCGGATCACGGCGTCGTTGTGCGGCGTGCGCTCACCCGACAGATAGGGCAGGAAGGTCACGCCGGTGGGCGCGCGAAGGTCGTCGCCAACCTCGTCGGATAGGTCGGACGCGTCCCTGCCCGTGACGCCGGAGAGCCAGTTCATCGAATCCGTCGCCGAGAGGATCACGCCCATCTGGTGCCAAGTATCTGGCAACGCATGACAAAACGTATGAACCGCGCTTCCCGGATTGGGCGCGTATGACGCGTTGGCGGCAAACAGCACCCCCGACGTGCCGAGCGAGACGAAGGCCGCGCCTTCCTTGACCGTGCCCATGCCGCAGGCGGAAGCCGCGTTGTCGCCGCCGCCGCCGGCCACAACGACCGGTCCGTCGATTCCCCACGCCGAGGCGAGCTCGCGCTTCAGCTGGCCGGAAACCTCAGTGCCCTCAACCAACGCGGGCATGTGGTCTTCGGTCAGTCCCGTCGCTTCCAGCAAAGTCTTGGACCAGCGGCGCTTTTCGACGTCCAGCCAGGAAGTCCCCGCCGAATCCGATGGATCGGAAATGTACTCGCCGGTCAACCAGAGCCTCAAAAAGTCCTTTGGCAACAGGACCTTGCGGATTCTGGCGAAAATCTCGGGCTCGTTCTTGTTCACCCAGGCGATCTTGGGCGCGGTGAAGCCCGGAAAGACGATGTTGCCGGTGATCTTTCGGAATTCCTGGTTGGAATCGAGCGCGGCGGCTTCCTCGTGGCTGCGGGTGTCGTTCCACAGGATGCAGGGGCGCAGGACCTTGTCCGATTCATCGAGCAGGGTTGCGCCGTGCATCTGGCCGGAAAGGCCGATGCCGCGAACGGCAGCGAGTTCCTTTGGGTGGGATCGCTTCAGTCCCGCGAGGGCGTCCTCGGTCGCCCGGATCCAGTCGGCCGGCGCCTGCTCGGACCAGCCGGGATGCGGACGCGAGACGGACAGCGAGCCGCTGGCCGAGGCGACCACGTCCTGGTTCCCGTCGATGAGCAGCGCCTTGACGGCGGACGTACCGAGGTCGAGCCCCAGATACATCTTACCCCTCCCATCCGCGGCGTTCGGTCGTGCCGACGCCGTCTCGTTGTGACGCGCCCGTCGGCGCATCACGTCTCGCCAACGAAGTCGGCGAATTATTTCGTACCCCGAAAAAATCTCCGCCGCAAGCAGATCAGCCGGTGAATTTCCCTGCCCTCTCCATGAACAGCCGCGACAGCGGGCTGTCCGGCCGGGCGTTCACGCGCTCGGCCGAGAGAGCGGCGGCAAGAGCGCGGTCGCCGGCACGGAAGGCGGCCTCGATCAGCGTCAGGTCGATCACGTCGCGCTGGGCGTGGCTGCCGCCGAAGCGGTGGGCGATCGAGCGGACGGGGCGGAGAAGCCGGACGGTCCCCGCGTAGTCGCCTTCGCCGAAGGCGAGGATCGCCCGCGTCACCGGCAGGCCGACGTCGCGGGTGAAGCCGGCATTGTCGCCGCCTTCCTCGACCGCCGCCCGCTGGGCTTCGATCAGACCGCCTGCGAGATCGGAGCGCCCCGCGCCGACGAAGGCCATCATGGCGTGCGCGTCGTTGAACGCATAGTTGGCGGCCGCCGCCTTGGGCGCCCAGTTGGGGGCGAGCCCGCGCCAGCGCGGGCCGACGTCGTGGCCGCCGAGATGCAGACGCCAGAGGATGGCCGACGCGTCGACCATGTTGAGCGCCACGGTCGACCCGCCGCCATAGATCGGCCCGTCATAGAGCGACAGCACCTCGCCCACCTCGCCGAGGTCGTAGTGAAACAGCGCCAGGTGCCACCAGTTGTGGACCTGCAGGAAACTCTCGCGCGCCCAGGCCTGCGGGTCGGCGCGCATGAAGGCGATGCCGTCGCGCTGACGGCACTGCATCTCCATGACATGGGCGACGGCATGCTGCGCCCAGCCGTCGCGCGGCTCCATCTCGATGGCGGTCCGGCCCACCTTCTCGGCGCGTGCGTAGTCGCCCATTTCCTCGAGGCCAAAGGCCTGCATGCCGAGCACGGCGTGGTAGCCGGGCATGCCGCGATCCCAAGCCGGCAGGGCGCGCGCGACACGGTCGCGCAGCATGCGCGCATTGCCGGTGAAGAAATCGATCTGGTGGCCGGCCTGGAGGGCCAGCCCGTCGGTGGGAAATTCGATGGTCAGGTCTTCCAGCGCGTGGCCCGCGTCGTGCCAGCGCCCGTCGACCAGCATGCCGAGCGCGGCGACATGCGCCGTCTCGCGGGATGTGCCGCCAAGCTGCGCCGCAGCGACCTGCGCCTCCTTCGCCACGGTCATCGCCTCGCGCTCCGTGGCGAGCCCGTAGAGCCAGCCCTTGAAGGCGTGGGCCATGACGAAACCGGGCGCGGCGGCGATGGCCTTCTCGACCGAGCCGACCGGATCGCCGATGAAGCACGACAATTCGTGAACGGCGCGTTCGTAGTGGTCGAGCGCCTCGCCCGTGGCGCCGGTGAGCGGCAGGCCGCGTACGTCCTTCATTGGCCGGACCGCGCGGCGATGGTCGCCACGCCGGCGCCGACGAGCAGCGTGCCGCCGGTACGGTTGAACGCGGAGACCGCACGCGGGCTGCGAAACAGGTCGCGGGCGCGAGAAGCCACCAGCGCGTAGCCGAAGGCGTTGGCGAAGGCGAGCGTGAGGAAGGTCAGCTCGAAGATCGCCACCTGCGTCCAGAAATCGCCGTGGCGGTCGATGAACTGGGGCAGGAACGCGACGAAGAAGGTGATGCTCTTGGGGTTGAGCGCGGTCACCAGCCAGGCATGGCTTAGCATCTTCCCGGCCGATGCCGCGTCGGTGCGCGGCTTCGCCTCCAGCGCGCCGCCGGCCCGGAAAAGCGTTATTCCGAGCCAGATCAGATAGGCGCCGCCGACCCATTTCAGGATCGTGAAGACGGTGGCGGACGCCGCGAGCAGAGCGCCGATGCCGAGCATGGAAAGCGTCATGGCGGTGAAGTCGCCGAGCGCCACGCCGACCGCCATCGGCAACGCGGTGCGCCAGCCCTGGCCGAGCGCGTAGGAGACGACCAGGAGGATGGTCGGCCCGGGGATGATCAGCAGGACGGCGGAGGCGGCGGCGAAGGCGGCCCAGGTTTCGATCGACATGGTCGGAAGCTCCCGTGAAACACAGGATAAATCCCCCGGCCGCGAGGCTTGTAAAGAGAAATTCGACCGGCCCGCGGGCGCGGACCGGTCGCAGGTTCGAGGCGTCAGGAGGCCTTCCTGAGGAGCCGGTTGCGGCCGTCGGCGATCGAGACGAGAAGCTCGGCGAGATCATCCGGCCGGGACAGGAAGGGCGAATGCGAACTGGCGAACTCGCGCACCTCGTTTGCCTGGGCGGCGAACATGCGCTGGAAGTCGGGCGGCAGCGCCTGATCCTGGGTGAGCAGGATGTAGGTCGAAGGCAGCTTCCGCCAGGCAGCGTCCGTGATCGGATGCCCGAAGATGCGCTGCGATTGCAGCCTGAGCATGTTCGTCGCCCAATCCGCGATATTCGGTCCGCAGTCGGCGTAAAAGGACGGGTAGCTCTGACCGGCGGGGACCTGAGACGCGCCGTCGTCGCGAAGACCGACGTATGGCGGAAGCGGCCCCTCGGGCAGGTAGGACACGAAGGTTCGCCCCGTGTCGGGCATGAACGCGCCGAGATAGACCAGTCGATTTACGTTCGCCCCGTAGGTGGCCTCGGAGATGACGGCTCCTCCGTAGGAATGTCCGACGACGACGACATTGCCGTCGATCGCCCTGGCCGCGTCCGTAACGACACTCGCGTCGTCATCAAGTCCGCCCAGCGTCGCAGGATCGGTGCCGCAGCTCGGCAAGTCGACGGTTCGCGCCTCGAAACCGCGCCGCTTCAGCGCGGGCACCAGATGATCCCAGCACCAAGGTCCGTGCCAGGAGCCATGAACGAGAAGGAAGGTAGGCACTTCACTCATGTCCGATCTCCCCTATAATCCGAACCAGAGCATATTTTTACTCCGATCCAGAGTATGTCACTACTCCGATCAGGAGTAAATAGGGAATCTGATGAATCTGACGACCACCTCCTATGCGATCCTCGGCCAGCTCGCGCTGCAGCCCTGGACCATGTACGATCTCGCCCAGCAGATGCGGCGCAACCTGCATTACTTCTTCCCGCGCGCCGAGAGCCAGGTCTATGCCGAGCCGAAGCGACTGGTCGAGCTCGGCCTCGCCGCTGCCGACACGGAGATGACCGGCAAGCGCGCGAGGACCGTCTACCGGATCACCGACGAAGGCAGGGCCGAGCTCGCCCGCTGGCTGGCCAGTCCCGTCGCGAAGGGCCCGACGCTGGAGTTCGAGGCCCTGCTGAGGGTCATGCTGGCGCCGTTCGGACGCGACGAGGACCTTGCGGCGACGCTCCAGCAGGTGCGCGACGAGGTGGCGGGTTTCCTGGAGGTGGCCGACCGGGTGCGCTGGGACTATGTCGACGGCCGCATGCCTTTCCAGCGCCATGTCGTCAACCGCTCGATGATGCACGATTTCCTTGCCCGCTTCGCCGACCTGATCGACGAGTGGGCAGAGCGTTCACAGGCGCGCATGGCGAAATGGCCCGAACAGACCGAGGAGGAACGGGTCAGCGCCGCGGTGGCCACGATTCGCAAGCGGCCACGCCGCAGGCAGACACGTCGCGAGTGAGGGTCGGTCAGATGCGCCGACGAGCAACCGGATTTCGCTTTCGCTACAGCGTCGAGCAGACGGCAGAAAAAGGCCTCGGCGTCTTTGCCCGCGAAGCGGTCAGGAAGGGAAGCATCGTCTGGCGGCATGTTCCCGGAGTTTTTACCGTATACGACGAACATTCATTCAGGACGAAGATCGAGCAGATGTCGCCGGCCGACGCGGTCTACGAACTGACGCACGTCCATGCGCTCGAAGACTTTCCCGGTTGCCTGATCCGCGCGCTCGATGACGGGATCCTGATCAACCATTCAAGCGATCCGAGCCTGGTCACCAACAACGCCGGCCCGGCACGGATCCTGCTTGATGCAAGTTCTTCCGAGTACCTGCGGGACGTGGCCGAGGCGCTAGGCGACGATCGATATTCGCTGGTGGCGACGCGCGACATCGAGATTGGCGAAGAGTTCACCAACGACTACACGGCCGAAGATTCCTGCCCTGCCTATTATGATCTTCTTTATGAGCAGTACGGCATTCGTGAGGACTTTCTGAACCACTCCTAGGGGCCGCCGAGATAGTCCCGGGCGATCTCCCGCATCCTGGCTCCGTCATAGACGGGCCCGTGGCCCCCGAGGCCGAGCCCGACCGGCAGGTCGAGCAGGCGGCGCATGGTCACGCGGTAGGCGTCGCGATCGGAGTCCGGCAGATCGTCGATGAGCTGGTCGTCATAGATCGCGTCGCCGGAGAGGAAAAGCCCGTCGGCCTCGTCGAACAGCGCGATCGAGTCGGGCGAATGGCCGGGCAGATGCAACACGCGGAAGCGCCGTTCGCCGAGGTCGACGCGATCGCCTTCCGACAGGGTTCGGGTGAGCGGCGCTGGCCGCAGCGACCAATCCCCCACCGTCCAGCCTTTGGAGGGCAGCCGGCTCACCGGATGATCCAGCTTCGCGAACGCGTCGGCGTAGGTCGAGGCGGCGGGCATCGTCGCGAATGCGTCGGCGCTCGCCGCAGGCCCCCAGCGTTCGGCAAACTCGTGCAGGGAGCCGACATGGTCGAGATGGATGTGCGTCGCCACCACGATCAGCGGCTTGCCTTCGGTCAGCGCAAGCGCCGGCGCAAGCGGCAGGACGCCCATGCCGGTATCGACAAGCAGGTCGGCGTCGCGGCCTTCGAGCAGGTACATGTTGGCGCTGAGATACGGATGGACGAACGGCTCCTCGATGCGGCGGAGCCCCGGCCCCATCGGCGTCACGCGGAACCATTCGTTGGCGGCATAGCTGCTCATGGCCCTCAAGAGGATCGACGTCGTTCAGTCTCCGTCAACCATGTTTCGTCATATTCGCGGACACTGCAATCCAGGTGGGTCCCGTGTCGCGCGTATCAGGCAACAATACATCCGACCGGCCGTCGCGCCGGACCGTCCTACTCGGCCTCGCGTCCCTTTCGGCCACCGCCCTCGCCGGCTGTTCGTCGACCATCGAGATGCCCCAGCTGATGGTCGACGACTACACGACGGGCGCTGTCCGGCCGCGCATCAGCGTCGACCCCAACATCACCAGCCCGGACCTGATGTACGCCGCCTATCAGGACGGTCCGTTCGAACTCCCCCCGATCCCCTATGACAAGGTGCCGAGCCGCTATCGCCGCCAGATCGTGGTCGATCCGACCGGCGAGCAGCCCGGCACGATCGTCGTCCACCTGCAGGATCGCCTGCTCTACTACGTGCTGCCGGGCGGCGACGCGCTTCGCTACGGCGTCGGCATCGGCAAGGACGGCTTCGTCTGGCAAGGACGCGCCGTCATTCAGTACAAGAAGGTCTGGCCGACCTGGACGCCGCCGGCCGAGATGATCGCCCGCAAGCCCGAACTGGAGAAGTACCGGAGCGGCCAGCCCGGCGGTCTCGACAACCCCCTCGGCGCGCGTGCGCTCTACATCTTCAAGGACGGCAACGACACGCTGTTTCGCGTGCACGGCTCGCCGGAATGGTGGACCGTCGGCACGCAGGCCTCCTCCGGCTGCGTGCGCATGATCAACCAGGACGTCATCGACCTCTACAACAGGGTTCCGGAAAAGACCCCGATCGTCGTGGTCTGACCCGACGATTGCGCCGGCCGGCAGGACGCGCGATGCTCCGGGAGTGGAGGACTGCGTCATGGCCGGAACCTTCGTCATCGCCCAGGGCGGCGGGCCGACCGCCGTCATCAACCAGACGCTCGCCGGAGCGGTCACGGAAATCCGCCGCCGGCATCCGGGCGCGCGGGTGCTCGGCGCGCGCCATGGCGTGCGCGGCATCCGCGGGGGCGACTATGTCGATTTCGCCGACGTGTCCGACGAACGGCTCGCGGCAATCGCCCGCACGCCGAGCGCGGCGCTGGGTTCGACCCGAGACAAGCCCGACGCCGCCTATTGCGCGCTTGTCCTCGACGGCCTGAGAAAGGTCGGCGCGGACGCCTTCATCTACATCGGCGGCAACGACACGGCCGGCACCCAGCAGATCCTCGCCGACGCCGCGGGCGACTCCATGCGCTTCGTGCATGCGCCGAAGACGATCGACAACGACCTCGAGGAAAACGACCACACGCCGGGCTTCATCTCGGCGGCCGAGTTCGTGGCGGGCGCGTTCAGGAGCGTCGACCTCGATTTCCGTGCGCTGCCCGGCATCTATGTCGGCATCGTCATGGGCCGCCATGCAGGGTTCCTGACCGCCGCGTCTGCGGCCTGGCGTGACGACGGGGAAGACGGCCCGCACCTCCTCTACCTTCCCGAGCGTCCGTTCTCGGCGAAGCGCTTCGTCGACGACGTGAGGCGCGTGGCGGACCGCCACAAACGGTGCATCGTCGCGGTCTCGGAAGGCGTCACCGCCGAGGACGGCCGCTCGCTGGTGGAAAACCTGGTCCCGCCGGAGATGCTGGAACGAGACGCGCATGGCAACGTGCGGCTCTCCGGCACCGACCTCGGGCAGGCGTTCGAGCGCATCCTCGCCGACGGCCTGCCGGGCAAGCGGGCGCGCGTCGACACGTTCGGCTATCTGCCTCGCGGCTATGTCGGCGCCATCAACGAGACCGATGCAAGGGAAGCCTTCGACGCGGGCGCCTTCGCGGCGCGCGTCGCGGAATCGGAAAACGGCTCGGTCGCCCTCAAGTTCGACGGCAAGGCCACCGCGACAAGTCGGGTCGATCTCGGCGACGTCGCCGGCCGGACACGGCACATGCCGGACGCCTTCATCGGCGCGGACGGAACCTCCCTGTCGCCGGAAGGCGTGGCCTATCTCAACCGTCTGGTTCCGTCGAAATTCGCGCTCGCCAGGCCATTCGTCTAGGACGACGTCGCGCCGCTGTTGACGCCGGCCCGTCGAGCGGCAATCACTTGTCCGGGGCTGGAGACACCAGCCGAGAGCGGGCCGCCGAGGGACATTGGGGGATGAGCGAGAGGGCCGACGGCGAAGCGCTGACATGGCGTCGCTGGTTCTACGTCAATCTTCATTCGGCGGCGTGGCCGGGCAAGGGGCTGTCGCCGCTCAACCGGATCATCTCCGCGCTGATCATCGTCGCGGTCGCGGTGGCGATCCTGGAGAGCGAGCCGGAGATGCGCAGCGGGCGGGAACCTCTGTTCCGCGCGCTCGAATTCACCTTCGCCAGCATCTTCCTGGTGGAGTACCTGCTCAGGCTCTGGATCGCCGCCGAGAACCCTGCCTGCGGGCCAGGCATCGTCGGCCGCCTGAAGTACGCGGTGACGATCCCCGCGCTGATCGACCTGATCGCCCTCTCGACCCTGTTCATGGCGTTTCTCGGCAGCGAGGGCGCGCTGTTGAGGCTGCTCAGGCTGAGCCGCATCTTCATGCTGGCGCGCCTGGGACGCTACTCGACGGCATTGCAGGCCATCGGCCACGCGGTTTCGAGCCGGCGCTACGAACTGGCGATGAGCCTCGGCATCGCGTTCATGCTGCTCCTGATCTCGTCAACGGTTCTCTACGTCGTCGAAGGACCTCACCAGCCGGACCATTTCGGCAGCATCCCGCGCGCCATGTGGTGGTCGATCGCCACACTGACGACCGTCGGCTACGGCGACGTCTTTCCCGTCACGCCTCTCGGCAAGATCTTCGCGGGCGTCACCGCCATCACAGGCATCGGTCTGATCGCCATGCCGACAGGCATCCTCGCCTCCGCCTTTTCCGATGCGCTGAAAGCCCGCCGGGACGAGCACGGCGGCGAGAAGTGAAGGATCAGGCCGGTCGGGACGGAATGGTCAGGCCGCGCTGCACCGCCGTGCGCGCGAGGCCGCGGTCGAGCCAGGCGGCGACGTTCGGAAAACTGTCGAACTCGACCAGATCGCGGGCTCCGTAGAAGCCGATGAGCGTACGAACCCAGCCGATCATCGAGATGTCGGCGATGGTGTATTCGTCGCCCATGATCCACTTGCGGCCCTCGAGACGCGCGTTCATGACGCCGACGAGGCGCTTCGATTCGTCCCGGTAGCGGTTGAGCGGCCGCTTGTCCTCGATGTCCTTGCCGGCGAACTTGAGGAAGAAGCCGACCTGGCCGAACATCGGTCCGATGCCGCCCATCTGGAAGAACACCCACTGCAGCGTTTCGTAGCGGCCGGCGGCGTCGGCCGGGATCAGCATCCCCGTCTTCTCGGCGAGATACATCAGGATGGCGCCGGATTCGAACAGGCCGAGCGGTCTGCCGTCCGGACCGTTGGGGTCGATGATGGCGGGGATCTTGCCGTTCGGATTGAGAGAGAGGAATTCTTCGGTCTTGCTCTCGTCCTTGATGATGTCGACGGCGTGCGGCTCGTAGGCCAGCCCGAGTTCCTCCAGCGCGATCGAGACCTTCACGCCGTTCGGCGTCGGCAGCGAATAGAGCTGAATGCGGTCGGGATGCCTGGCCGGCCAGCGCCTGGTGATCGGGAAGGCTGACAAGTCGGCCATGTGAATGCTCCTGAAAGTCGAGGGATCCGCGGATCCGGTGCACGCGTGGATTGTCCCGAGGTAGGTGGCGAAGGCCAGCCGGTCAATGCGTCGCCTGCGCGGCCGTCGGCGGCCCAGCCACGGACCGACCGGCCCGGTCTCGACAATTGCGGCGCGGGCCTTAACGTTGGCGGCGAATGAACCGGCACGTCGCGACGCCCGAAGCAGCCTCGGTTCCGCTCCAGCGCGTGCGGGGAACGGGTGTCCTGTCGGTGCGCACGCTCGACGGCCGGACCCGCATCGAACGGCTGTTCCAGGAGGGCGCCGCCAAGATCAGGTTCCCGGCGAGTCCTGGGGGGCACCTCGAGGCGGTCCTCATCAACACTGCGGGCGGCCTGACGGGCGGCGACAGGATGGCGTGGCGGGTCGACGTCGGAGCGGATGCCGCGGCCGTATTCACCACCCAGGCCTGCGAGAAGGTGTACAGGTCGACCGGAGCGGCGGCGGACGTGCGCTGCACGCTGGCCGTCGCGGCCGGCGGTCACCTGTCGTGGCTTCCCCAGGAGACGATCGTCTTCGACCGCTCGTGCTTCCGCCGCACCATCGACGCCACGATCGCGCCCGGGGCCACCGCGCTGATCGTGGAATCGACTCTGTTCGGCAGGCTGGCGCGCGGCGAGCGCGTCACTGCTGCGATGTTCGCCGATCGCTGGCGCGTTCGCGTCGGCGAACGCCTAGTCCACGCCGAGGACTTCAGGATCGGTCCCGAGGTCGCGGCGACACTGGCAAGACCGGCCTGCGCGGCAGGCGGCCTCGCCACGGCAACCGTCCTGGCGATCGGCGGCGACCTTGACGGCCGGCTCGGAGACGTCCGCGACATCGTCGGCGACCGCGGCGGCGCAAGCGCATGGAACGTCGGCGGGACTGGCAAGCTTCTTGCGAGGCTGGTCACGGCAGACGGATACGCGCTGCGCCAGCGTCTGGCGCCGCTCATCCACCTGCTCAATGGCGAGGCAGGGCTGCCCAAGGTTTGGTCAACCTAGGAGTACATCCGGAACAATGAACCTGACGCCGAGGGAAAAGGACAAGCTGCTGGTGGCCATGGCCGCGATCGTCGCCCGCAAGCGGCTCGAACGCGGCGTGAAGCTCAACCACCCAGAAGCCATCGCGTTGATCACCGACTTCGTCGTCGAAGGCGCGCGCGACGGCCGCTCGGTGGCGGAACTGATGGAAGCCGGCGCCCACGTCGTAACCCGCGACCAGGTCATGGAAGGCATCGCGGAAATGATCCACGACGTGCAGGTGGAGGCGACGTTCCCCGACGGCACCAAGCTGGTCACCGTTCACGAGCCGGTCCGTTAGAGCATGCTGGACCTTCGCCCCAACTGCGAATGCTGCGACCGCGACCTGCCGCCGGAGACCGGCGAAGCGCGCATCTGCACCTTCGAATGCACCTTCTGCGCCGAATGCGCGGACGACGTGCTCGACGGCGTCTGTCCGAACTGCGGGGGCGGATTGGTCGCCCGGCCGATCCGCCCGGCGGCCATGCTTGCAACACACCCGGCGTCGACGCGACGCGTGCTCAGGGCGGAGGGCTGCGGCCCCCGCATGGCCGGCTAGAGTGAAGGAGAACAGGAGATCATGCTCAGAAAGATTGGCATCGCAACCATCGTGCTGGCGGCCTCCAGCATGCCCGCCTTCGCCCATCTCAATCCAGAGGAGCACGGCTCGTTCGCGGCAGGCTTCTCCCATCCGCTCTTCGGGACCGACCATATCCTGGCGATGGTCGCGGTCGGTCTCTGGGCCGCGCTGCTGGGCGGCCGCGCCGTCTGGCTCGTGCCGACAGCCTTCGTCGGCACCATGGCGCTCGGTTTCGCCGCCTCGCTCCTCGACCTGCCGCTACCCTTCGTCGAGCCGGTGATCCTCGCCTCCGTCGTCGTCATCGGCCTGCTCGCCGCGGTGGCGCTCAGGGTGCCGGCCTGGCTCGGCATGACGATGGTCGGCTTCTTCGCCTTCTTCCATGGGCATGCCCATGGCGGGGAGATCGGCGCGGCGACTGCCCTGGCCTATGGAGCCGGCTTCGCCTTGGCCACCGCCCTGCTTCATGCGGCGGGCGTGGCGACAGGCTCGAGCCTTCCGCGTCTCATCGGCGGGGAGGCAGGCCGGTACGCGACACGCGTGGCGGGCGCCGCCACCGCGCTCGGCGGGCTCTGGCTGGCGCTGGGGGCCTGAGACCATGGCCCGACTGCTCGCTAACTCCGCCCCCGGCCAGGTCATCACCGCGCCCGGCGAGATCGAACTCAACGCCGGCCGGCCGACGGTGACGCTCAAGGTCGCCAACACAGGCGACCGGCCGATTCAGGTCGGCAGCCACTACCATTTCGCGGAAACCAACGGCGCGCTCCGGTTCGACCGGGACCAGGCGCGCGGCATGCGCCTCGACATCGCGGCCGGGACCGCGGTTCGGTTCGAGCCGGGACAGGAGCGGGACGTGACGCTGGTTTCCTTCGGCGGCGGGCGGGAGGTCTACGGCTTCCGCCAGATGGTGATGGGCAAGCTGTGATGCCGCTCCGAGCCATGATCGTCTCCGCCGTCGTCGCCTGCGTCTGGGCATCCGGCGCGATGAGCCAGGACGAGGTCGATTGCGACGATCCGATCACGCAATCCGACATGAACCAGTGCGCCGCGATCGACTACGAGGAAGCCGACGCCGAACTCAACGCGACCTGGAAGGAGGCTCGGGCGGCGGCGAAGGCGCTGGACGAGGAGCAGCCCGAGGAATGGAGGGGCGCGGTCGACGCGCTCGTGGAGGGCCAGCGCGGCTGGATCGCGTATCGCGACGGGGCCTGCGAACTCTACGGCTTCGAGGCCCGAGGCGGGTCGATGGAATCCATGCTCGTTTCGGGCTGCAAGGCAACGATGACCCGCGCAAGGACGAAGGAACTGCGCGAGTTCGTGGACGGGCCGCAATAGAATGCCGGCCGACTCGGCCGTCCACGCGCCGGGCGACGCCCGCCTACCGTGCGGGCGGCTTCGCCGCCGCGAAGATGATGACGTCCTTCGCCTCCCCGAACTCGAGCGCGACGACATCGCGAGGCAGGATCTGTCGCGAATCGAGGGCGTGATAGAGCATCGCGTTGCCCTCGATTTCGGTGCGAAGCTCGCTGATCTCGGATTGATATTCGGAGATCTTGGCGTCGACTTCCGCCGGGGGGCCACCCTCGGTCACGCCCGAATCGGCGAGATAGACGATGTCGATCCGATCGAGCGCGGTGACCTTGCGCACGGCGGAAATGTAGTCGGAGTTCCGCTCGATCGCGGCAATGACGCGAGCCGGGTCGGCCTCGGCCCGCGTTTCTTCCTCATGGACCTCGGAGCCGATGATCGTATCGATCGCCTCGGGATCGCTGAGGCCCTGCGCCGGAGCGACGACCGGCCATGCCGCCGCGCACAAGGCCAGCATGGCGGCCATCAGGGCGTTCCTGTGATTGATCGAATGCATGTTCGGCGTCTCCCTCGTGTTGCCGTATCATCGGCAACGCACGGGGATCGGCATCCGTTCCCTGACCTGCGGCGTTGCGCCGCCTCAGCCGGGATTGGGCAGCGGCGGCAGGCTGCGCAGGTAGAGGATGATGGCGTCGAGATCCTCGGGCGTCATCCTGGCCAGGAACGGATAGGGCATGGGCGGCAGCATCGCCGCGCCGCCGGGTCGAACGCCCTGCGTGATCATCGCCTCGAGTTCGTCGTCGCTCCATCCGGCGATGCCGTCCTCGGATGGCGTGATGTTCGAGGAAACGGACGTGCCCCACGGGCCGTGGAACTCGAAGCCGCCCTGACCGAGCGCGGTGTCGAGCATCGGCCCCTGAGGCCCCATCGGGGTATGGCATTCCATGCAGTGGGCGATCGGTCCCGCGAGATAGGCGCCGTATTCCACGGTCACGCCGCGCGCCGGCGCCTTCACGCTCTCGACGGGCGGGCCATAGGCGGGCGGCAACGGGATACGATAGGTGGAGGCCGGCACCTCGTTCTCCACGGCTGGTACGGTGCGCAGGAACGCGACGATGGCCGCCAGGTCCTCGTCGCCGAGGCCCTTGTACATGATAAGCGGCATCGGCGGTCCGATCACGCTGCCATCAGGCCTGATGCCTTCTCTGATCGCCTTCGCAAGCTCGGCGTCCGACCATTGCGCCACGCGTCCGGCGGGCGTGATGTTCGCCGCATATGCGGTGAAGGGCTCGATGTCCTCGACGAGACGGCCGGCCAGCTCCTGCTCCATGACGAAGCCGTTCGGACCGATGGGGGTGTGGCAGTTGCCGCAGCCGGCGGGCCCCCGCACCAGATACTCGCCCCGTTCGACCAGCGTTTCCGCGCCGGAAACGCCGACGAGACCCACGCTCATGAGAGCGGCGGCCGCCACCTGCCTCATTGCCATTGCATTTCCCCCTCGCTGGGTGCGCCGCATGAACGAACGGCGCGCCTCGCTACCCATGGCCGCAGCCTAGGTTCGACCTGCCCCAACGTCAATCAGGTCCGCAGGGCCAGCGACACACCGGAGCGATAGACCATGCCAGCCCGCATCTCCCGCGCCGCCTATGCCCAGATGTTCGGCCCGACCGTCGGCGACAGGGTGCGCCTGGCCGACACCGAACTCTTCATCGAGGTCGAGAAGGATTTTTGCACCTATGGCGAGGAGGTGAAGTTCGGCGGCGGCAAGGTGATCCGCGACGGCATGGGCCAGAGCCAGGCCACACGGGCCGAGGGCGCGGTGGACACCGTCATCACCAACGCGCTCATCGTCGACTGGACGGGCATCTACAAGGCCGATGTCGGGTTGAAGGACGGCCGCATCGCGGCGATCGGCAAAGCCGGCAACCCGGACACCCAGGCCGGCGTCACCATCATCATCGGCCCTTCGACCGAGGCGATCGCCGGCGAGGGCAAGATCCTGACCGCCGGCGGAATGGACGCGCATATCCATTTCATCTGCCCGCAGCAGATCGAGGAAGCGCTGATGTCCGGTCTGACCACCATGCTCGGCGGCGGCACGGGGCCGGCGCACGGGACGCTGGCGACCACCTGCACCGGCGCCTGGCACATCGAACGCATGATCGAGAGCTTCGACGCCTTCCCCATGAACCTCGCGCTCGCCGGCAAGGGCAACGCCTCGCTGCCTGCGCCGCTCGTGGAGATGGTCCTCGCCGGCGCTTCGTCGCTGAAGCTGCACGAGGATTGGGGCACCACGCCGGCCGCGATCGACAACTGCCTCTCGGTCGCCGACGACCATGACGTGCAGGTGATGATCCATACCGACACGCTGAACGAGAGCGGCTTCGTCGAGGACACGATCGCGGCCATCAAGGGTCGCACGATCCACGCCTTCCACACCGAGGGCGCTGGCGGCGGCCACGCGCCGGACATCATCAAGGTCTGCGGCCTGCCGAACGTCATCCCGTCCTCGACCAACCCGACGCGGCCCTACACGGTGAACACGCTGGCCGAGCACCTCGACATGCTGATGGTCTGCCATCACCTGTCGCCGTCGATCCCCGAGGACATCGCCTTCGCCGAGAGCCGCATCCGCAAGGAGACGATCGCGGCCGAGGACATCCTGCACGACATGGGCGCGCTCTCGATCATCTCCTCCGACAGCCAGGCGATGGGCCGCGTCGGCGAGGTGGCGATCCGCACCTGGCAGACGGCCGACAAGATGAAGCGCCAGCGCGGGCGGCTGTCCGAAGAGAAGGGCGAAAACGACAACATCCGCGTCCGCCGTTACATCGCCAAATACACGATCAATCCGGCCATCGCTCATGGGCTCAGCCACGAGATCGGCTCGATCGAAGTGGGCAAGCGCGCCGACCTCGTGCTCTGGAACCCCGCTTTCTTCGGCGTGAAGCCGGAGATGGTGCTGCTCGGCGGCTCGATCGCCGCAGCCCCGATGGGCGACCCCAATGCGTCGATCCCGACGCCGCAGCCCATGCACTACCGGCCGATGTTCGCCGCCTATGGGAAGCTGAGGACCAGTTCGTCGGTGACCTTCGTCAGCCAGGCGTCGCTGAACGGCGGGCTGGCCGCGAGGCTGGGAGTGGCGAAGAAGCTGCTCGCGGTGAAGGGAACCCGCAACATCGGCAAGGCGTCGATGAAGCTCAATACGGCGACGCCGAAGGTCGAGGTCGACCCGGAAACCTACGAGGTGCGCGCCAACGGCGAATTGCTGACCTGTGAACCGGCGACCGTGCTGCCGATGGCGCAGCGGTACTTTTTGTTCTGACGGGCGATTGGACCAGTCCAACGACAAGTCTCGGCGTGAGAACGACAAGCGTTTGCCAAGCTGCGAAAGGCCGCGACCACAAAATCTCTTTGCGAACGACCCATGCGGGCGCAATATGTAGGCCATGAACAGGATTTTCCGACCAGAGCAATTGACTCCCATCGAGGCGGATTATGCTCGCTGGTGCGCGGAGCAGGGCGCCCTTCTGCGGGAGGGCCGCCTCGACGCGATCGACCGCGCGAATCTCGCCGAGGAGATCGAGAGCTTGGGACGGAGTCAGGCCGACGAAATCGAAAGCAGGCTGGGGGTTCTTCTCGTCCATCTGCTCAAATGGCGGTTCCAGCCGGAGAAACGCTCGAACAGCTGGAAAGCGACGATCGCCGAACAGCGCGCTCGCATCAATCGGAGAATCCGCCAGAATCCGAGCCTCGCGGACCATCCCGCCGAAGTCCTCGCCGAGGAGTATCGCCTGGCGCCCTTGAAGGCCTCGGGCGAGACTGGACTGCCTGAAGACACTTTCCCGGCCGTTTGCCCCTTCAGCGTCGAGCAGGTTCTGGACCCGGACTGGCTGCCCGAGGCCGGTCGATAACGCTGCGGTCTTGCCGTTCCGACGCTTGCTTCCGAAACGACGCCGACGCAATTTCCGTACATGAAGCGGGTGTTCTGGGCGGTCTTCGCGGGGACGGCGGCGGTCTATGCCGCCATGATCCTCTGGTCGATCCCGAAGATCACCGTGTCATCCGAAGGCGAAAGCCTGCTCCCTTTCGACCTGAGGCCTTTCGGCTACGATTTCACCGCGGCCCATGCCTATCTCGAAGCGCTGACCGCCGACGCCACAGCGTCGTATCTCGGGCTCCAGCACACCTTCGACATGTTTTTCCCGGCGCTCGTCGCGACAACGGTCGCGCTGGCGACGCTGCTACTCTCGCCGGTCTCATGGGGTTTCGCGCGCTGGATGCTGGCGCTCATCGTGCTGCCTGGCATGGTGTTCGACTATTGCGAGAACGCGGCGGTCGCTGCGATGCTTGCCGCCGGCGCCAGTGGCCTGACGCCGGACCTTGCAATCCGGGCGAACGGCTTCACGGTGTTGAAGAGCGCGTTCAACGCCCTATCGATGGCGATCGTGCTGGTCATGATCGCCAATCATCTGGTCAGGCGCTTTCGCCGCAACCGAACTCCGACGCAGGAACCATCATGATCTATGTCATCGCCACACTGACCATCCGTCCGGGCTCGCTCGAAGCGTTGAAGCCGCATGCGGCCGCCTGCATCAGGGAGACGCGGAAGGAAAAGGGCTGCATCGCCTACGACCTATTCGCCAGCGTCACCGATCCGGAAACGCTGGTCTTCGTGGAGAAGTGGGAAAATCGCGAGGACCTGACCGCCCACTCCAAGCAGCCGCATCTCGCGGAATGGCGCGCGGCGAGCGCGCCGCATCTCGTCTCGCGCGTCATCGAGATCGTCCATCCGGAGAAGGTGGAGGGGTTCTGAGGGCGTTTTGCACAGGCCCGAATTGGGTGCATAATCCAGCAATGAACAAGATCGACCGCATCGGAAACGCAACGCCCTATGAGGCGGATTACGCTCTGTGGTGCGCCGAGCAGGGCGCGCTTCTCCGCGCGGGGCGCCTAAACGCGCTCGACCGGGAGAACCTTGCCGAGGAGATCGAAAGCTTGGGGCGGAGCGACAAGAGGGAAATTCGTAGCCGATTGGAAGTGCTGGTCCGGCATTTGCTGAAGTGGGAATACCAAGCCACCAAGCGCAAGTCTGGGTGGCTTTCAACAATCTTCGAGCAGCGAACACAATTGAAGCTGGTTCTCGAGGACAGTCCGAGCCTGCAGGGATTTCCGGCGTCCCAGTTGCCGCAGATGTATTCGATTGCGCGGATGAAGGCGCGCGATGAGACGCGTCTCGCTGTCGGCACCCTTCCGAGTGACTGCCCGTATTCGATCGCGCAGATTCTTGATGAAGAGTTCCTACCCGGCTTGCCCTGGTCACCTGATGAACTGGCCGAGGCTGAGTAGGGGGATGTACCAGGCATTCGGTTCCCGTGGTTCCCGTGTCTCCCGCGTCCTGTGGATGCTCGAGGAGCTCGGCGAGCCCTACGAGTTCGTTCCGGTGAAGCTGCGTTCCGAGCGCGCCTATGAGCTGAACCCGTCCGGCAAGGTGCCGATCCTCGTCGACGGCGACGTCAGGATCACGGACTCGGCGGCCATCGTCGTCTATCTGGCCGACAAGCATGCCGGGAAGGGTTTCGGCGCCAATCCGGGACTGGCCGGCCGCGCCGAGATGGATTCCTGGATGCATTTCGCCCAGTCCGAGTTCGAGGCGCCGCTGTGGAACAAGCTGCGTCACCGCTTCCTGCTTCCGGAGGCGCTTCGCGTCGACGTCGGGCCGGCCGCTGCCTATGATTTCGCCAACGAGGTCAAGGCGCTCGACCGGCGGCTGGACGGCAAGGACTACGCGCTGGGCGACCGGTTCAGCGCCATCGACGTGATGCTCGGCGACATGGGCGGCTGGGCGCGCGCCGGCAAGTTCAAGATCGAATCCGACAAAGTGAACGCCTATCTGGACCGCGTGCTGGCGCGGCCCGCGCGCGCGCGCGCGCAAACCAACGGCGGCTCGTTCTGACAGCCCGCACCTGCTACGGGAACCCTCATGAAGTTCAGTCGCAGCGACGATTTCACATCCCTGCCCAGGGCTGTCTCGGTGGCAGACGGTGGCGGCATGGCCGAGCCGTTCGCGACCGCCACACTGGCCCATGACGAACGCCACCTGCGACGCCGCGTCGTCTTCCTGGAGGATGGCGGGCGCGTGCTGGTCGATCTCCCCGAGGCGGTGACGCTCGGGCACGGCGACAGGCTCGTGCTGGAGGACGGACGCCAGGTGGAAATCCGCGCGGCCGAGGAGGAACTCTACGACATCCGCGCCCGCGACGCGCTGCACCTCGCGGAGCTCTGCTGGCACATCGGCAACCGTCACTTGCAGGCGCAGATCGAAGAGGGTCGCATCCTCATCCTGCGCGACCATGTGATCAAGGCAATGCTCGAAGGGCTCGGCGCGACGGTGACCGACACGGCCGAACGCTTCAGTCCGCTGCGCGGGGCGTATTCGGGGCACGGGCACTCGCAGGGCCATGATCACGGGCACCATGATCACGGGCATGCGCACGGGCATCACCATGACCATGGGCATGAACAGGGCGAGCGCGATTCATTCGGCCGCCTACCCGGCGATCCGCATTACGGCCACAACCATGGCTGAACAGGCGGCCGCCGAGCTGCGGCTGATCGCTTTCCTGTCGCCGACCTTTCCGGTCGGCGGATTCTCCTACAGCCACGGGCTCGAACGCGCCGCCCATGACGGCCTGCTGCCCGACGCCGACGCGCTGTGCGAATGGCTCTCCGACCTCATGACCTTCGGCTCCGGCTGGAACGACGCGGTGCTGCTGGCGCAAGCCTGGCGTCGCGCCCGCGACGGGTCCGACCTTTCGGAACTCCGCGACCTGGCCGAGGCGTTGGCGGGGTCGGAAGAGCGGCACCGGGAGACGATGCTGCAAGGCGCGGCCTTCGTGACCGCAGCCCGGGCATGGCCTTCCAATGTCTTCGACAGGCTGCCCTCGCCGTGCGCCTACTGTGTGGCGGTCGGAGCGGTGGCTGGCGGCCACGCCGTCAGGCTGGAACTGGCGCTGGCGGCGTTCCTTCAGGCCTTCGCCAGCAACCTTTGCCAGGCGGCGATCCGGCTCGGCGTGACCGGGCAGGCCGGAGCGGTCGAGACGCTGGTCCGGCTCGAAACGACGATACTGGGCATCTCCACTCAAGCCGCCGCGTCCAGCCTCGACGATCTGGGTTCGGCCGCGCTACTCTCCGACATCGCCGCAATGCGACACGAGACCCAGCAGTCGAGGATTTTCCGCTCATGAACTCGAGGAACGGCCCCCTGCGCGTCGGCATCGGCGGCCCGGTGGGCTCGGGCAAGACGACCCTGACGGAGAAGCTCTGCAAGGCGCTGCGCGACCGCTACTCGATCGCCGTCGTCACCAACGACATCTACACCAAGGAAGACGCCATGATCCTAGCGCGTCTGCAGGCGCTGCCGGAGGACCGCATCATGGGTGTCGAGACGGGCGGCTGCCCGCATACGGCCATCCGGGAGGACGCCTCGATCAATCTCCAGGCGATCGCCGAGATGAACCGCAGGTTCCCGGACCTCGACATCGTGTTCATCGAATCGGGCGGCGACAATCTCGCAGCCACCTTCTCGCCGGACCTCGCCGACCTGACGCTCTACGTGATCTCGGTCTGCCAGGGCGAGGAGATCCCGAGGAAGGGGGGGCCGGGCATCACCCGGTCCGATTTCCTCGTCATCAACAAGAGCGACCTCGCGCCCTATGTGAACGTCAATCTCGACGTGATGGAGAACGACGCGGCACGGATGCGCGGCAAGCGGCCGTTCGGCTTTACCGACCTGTCGCGCGGCCGCGGGCTCGACGCCGTCATCGCCTACGTCGAGGAACATGGCGGGCTGGTCGCCGGTGAAGAGGCCGCGGCCTGACCGTTCGGGCGTCGCGCCGAAAAAAGGAGGCACATCGATGAACCTCGCGCACCGCCAGGCCGGCAGCAACCTGCCCTACCACGAGGAACGGGTCGACCTCGCGGCCGCCTTTCGCTGGACCGCCCGGCTCGGCATGCACGAGGCCGTCGCCAACCATTTCTCGCTCGCCGTGGACGATGGCGGCACGCAATTCCTGATGAATCCCAACCAGGTGCATTTCTCCAGGATCAAGGCGAGCGACCTGCTGCTGATCGACGCCAACGATCCCGAGACGATGAACCGACCCGGCGCGCCGGACCCGACCGCCTGGGGACTGCACGGCTCGATCCACCGCAACTGCCCGCACGCGCGCTGCGTCATGCATGTGCATTCGACCCACGCGACCGTGCTCGCCTCGCTGGCGGATTCGGAACTGCCGCCCATCGACCAGAACTCGGCGATATTCTTCGGGCGTCAGGTGGTCGACGGGAATTATGGCGGGCTGGCCTTCGAGGAGGAAGGCGAGCGCTGCTCGGCGCTGCTCGCCGACGCCCGGACGCAGATCATGGTCATGGGCAACCACGGCATCCTCGTCGTCGGAGACACCGTCGCGGAAGCCTTCAACCGCATGTATTATTTCGAGCGGGCGGCCGAGACCTACATCAAGGCGCTCTGGACCGGCCGGCCGCTGCGCCGGCTATCGGACGAGGTCGCCGCGAAGGTGGCGGACGAGATGGACCACTATCCGGGGCAGGCCGACAGGCACCTGTCGGAACTGAAGCTCATCCTTGACGATGAGGAGCCAGCCTACCGACAGTAGCGTCAGCCAGCCGCCGCGGCCCTCAGCTCGAATTGCGGCCGCCCCAGATACTTTTCTGCAAAGGCGTGAACCATGCCGTCGGTGGTGCGGCGGGTCTTGTCGTCGCGCAGGGAGTGGTAGCCGACCATGTCCATGCTGCCAAATATCACCGCGGCGCGCGATACATAGCCCTTCATTTCCATGCCCCATCGCTCGCAGCGCACCCGGTGCTGCGCGTCGAGCGTAACCCCGAGATTGTGCAGCGCCGGCGTCTCGCGACTGGGCGAGTGATCGTCCCCGTCCCACTGGTGGTAGGCGCCATCGATCGTGTGCAGGTCGACGCTCGACCCGCCCGCAGTGAGATCGGCAACGATCTGCCGTGTCCGCTCGGACGAGACATTCCGGTCCAGCGCACCGTTTACGATCAGCACGGGCGCGCCGGTTGTTTTCTTGCGCTCAAGCCGCGGCACGCTGCAGCCATAGAAGGAGATGTGCGCGGCGAACGCCTGTCCGACGCGGGCGCACACTTCCCTGACCTGATCGTAGCAGGCGAGCACCGAGACCATGCCGCCATAGGAGAAACCCATGATGCCGATGCGCCGCGCATCGACGCGATCGTGCGTGGACAGGAAGTCGAGGCCTGCGAAGGCGTCCGCCAGGAACATGCTCTCCGTGACCCGGAGCGCCCGTGTGAGGTCGCGCCGGCGCGACATGCCGCGGCGAGCGTAGCTGTCGACGAGGAGCACGGCATAGCCCTGGCCCGCCAGCCACGCACCATAGGTGTACTCGCGATTCTTCATGAGACCACCAAGTCCATGGCTCATGACCATCGCCGGAAACGGCCCGCGCCCATGCGACTTCGGCGGCAGGAACAGCTTGGCAAGTGTCCGGATTCGCGGAACGTTGTTCTTTAGCAAATCCTTGAAAACGATGGGATTTCGACTATCGAGTTCCACCTCTTGAAAGGCGTCGCTCACCATTCGCAACCTCTCCCCAGTTCCGGCCAGCAAGCGATAGCGTGATTTCGGCGGCTTTGTCCAATCCGCAGGTTCAGGAAGCGGCGGAGCGATCGGGAGCGTCAGGACCGCTGCGCCCTTCCCCGCGGAACGATCTCCTCACCGAGGCCGAATGGTTCGGCATCGACCATCGCCGGCGGGAACCCTTCGGCAAGGATCGACAGCCCGGTGGCTTCCTCCAATCGGCGGATGATGTCGTCGGAGTTGGCGCGGTTGCCATAGCGTCGCTGCCCGTCCCTGAACATCTCGATCATAAGCGGCGATATCTCGAGGGGCACGCCTGCATCGGACGCGATCTTCTGGAACAGGCCGATGTCCTTCTGGACCAGGTCCATCGAGAACGAAATGTCGCGCGACCCATTGAGGATCACCTGGCTCTCGGTTTCGTGGACGAACGAATTGCCCGAGGATATCCGGATCGCCTCGTATGTGGTGGCGAGGTCCATGCCGGCGGCCTTCATCGTGACCAGCGCCTCGCACAGCGTCAGCAGGTTGGCGGTCGCCAGGTAGTTGGTCATGACCTTCAGCGTCGATGCAGTGCCGACGCCTCCGGTATGCAGGATGTTGCGACCGAGAACGCGCAATACCGGAAGGACGCGCTCGAAGACGTCGCGACGGCAACCGGCGAAGATGGAGATGTTGCCGGTCGCCGCCCGGTGCACGCCTCCGGAAACGGGGCAGTCGACGCCATCCGACCCGCCGCCCTCGACCAACGACACCAGACGCCTGATCTCGTCGGCGTCGGTGGTCGACATCTCCAGCCATACCTTGCCGGAACCGATGCCTTCGAGGATCCCGTCCGCTCCCTCGAGCACGGCGCGCGAGGCAGCGGGCGACGGCAGACAGGTGATGATGATGTCCGAGGCCTCGGCCAAGGCCCTGGGCGATCCACCGTCAAGCGCGCCGTCCGCGACGAAACGCGCGACGGTGGACGAATCCAAGTCGTGAACCGCGAGTTGGAAGCCGCCATTCGCCAGCAGGTTGCCCGCCAGTGCGCCCCCTGCGTTTCCAAGTCCGATGAAGCCAACACGCATTGCGCCCTCCCGCTCAAGGAATGCGCGATGTCAAACCATCCGCCGGTCCGCTGGCAAGCGGACAGGCGGGTGGGTCCTTTGGCTCAAGCGAGAGAGGTTGGTCAGCGACGCTTCTTGTCGCCTGGGCCGACGACGGAAGATGCGATGGACGCGGCGCTGCCCGCTACCGCGCCGACGCCGGAAGCCGCGGTCTTCGCGACGCCCTTGACGCCCGTTGCCGCCGTCGATGCGACGGTCTTCACCCCCGAGGCGGCCGTCGAGGCCACGCCTTTGACGCCTGTCGCCGCAGTCGAAGCAACGCCCTTCACGCCGCCAAGGACGGCGTCGGCGACACGACCGATACGACCGCCGGCGGTGTTGCCGCCTGACTTCTTCGCCACGGCCTTGACTGACGACGGCTTCTTCGCCGACACGCTCGCGGCCGGCTTTGACGGGGACTTGACGGCGGCCTTCGCCGACGGCTTGGCGGCAGGCTTCGGCGATGGCTTGGCGGCGGGCTTCGCCGAGGCCTTGTTGACTGGTTTCGCGGCGGACTTCGCAGCCGGCTTCTTCGCGGAAGCTGCCGGCTTCGCATCCTTCGAACGTTTCGCAATCGCCTTGGCGGCGCCCGCGCCCTTGTTGGTCGACTTTGCCATGATTGTTCCCTCAGACTGTGCGGACAGACCCGCGCTTCGTAACGAACGACGTCGATTTTCGTTCCAGCCAATCGTCAGACGACAAGGTCGGGCCGGCGCCGGCTGCCGATCACGCGGTCGACATTCGGAAGGTCGTTGGTGTCCACCCACCGACGCCCGATTTCGCCACCGCGACCGAGACTTTCCCAGCGTGCGATGAGACGCCGCTCCAGCTCCGGGCGCGGAACGTCGAGATAGATCGAGAAGTCGAACATGGCCGCCAACCTGGACCAGGGATCCTCGTCGAGGAGAAGATAGTTGCCTTCGACGATGATGAACCTCGTCTCCGGCCGGACGATCGCGGCGCCCGCCCGGGCTATCTCGATCGTCCGGTCGAAGAGGGGGATGGCCACAGGCCTGTCTCCGGTCTTGAGGCGCGATAGCAGCGTATGGAAACCATCGAAGTCGAAGGTCTCGGGCGCCCCTTTGCGCGACGACAGACCGAGGCTGCCCAGCACCGTGTCGTCGTAGTGGAATCCGTCCATCGGCACCACCGCGGCCGATCCCCTGGGAAGGAGCTCGGCCAGCGCCTCGGCCAGCGTCGATTTCCCCGCGCCGGGCGGTCCCGCCACGGCGGTCATGATCCGGGGCATCCCGGCCGCCTTGCGGAACAGCGCAGCGGCGATTCGGGCTATCTCCGACATCAACTGCCCTCCTCCGCCGGAGCCTATCGCGGGCGACGCCGTTGGCAAGGCCGCGGGCTCTTGCCAAACCATCGGCCGGTGGTACCTAGACGCCTTCGGCGGGAGACTGCGTCACGTGTATTCACCGGTCAAAGCGGCAACGCGGATGCAACTCCTGCCGCTGGTCCTCATCTTCGCGATCCTGGTGGCTCTCGTCGGCACGCGATCGGTGCTGATCGAAAGCCAGGAAACGAACAACCAGGCGGTCCGCGCGGCATTCGATCTCGACAGGCACATCGTCGAGGTTCTCTCCCTTCTCCAGGACGCCGAAACTGGCCAGCGCGGCTACCTCCTGACGTCCGAGGACGCCTATCTGGAACCGTATCGGCACGCGGCGGAGGCCCTGCCGGGGCAAATCGCGGCAGTCCGAGACGCGACGAAGGCCGACCCCTCCCGCCTGCAACGGATCGATCGGCTCGACGTCGCGACGAACGAAAAGCTCGCCGAGCTCGGTCGGGTGATCGACCTGTTCCGCAGCGGAGAGGCAGCGCAGGCGCTGGCGATCGTGCGCAGCGACGAAGGCAAGCAGATCATGGATCGCGCCCGCTTGATCGTCGACGAGATCCGCGCCGACGAACGGCAGCGGTTGCAGGCGGAACTGGATGATGCGGCCGACATCGGCGAATGGCTGAGGCGCGGGTCCGTCGCGGCCGGGCTCGCCATCGTGGCGCTGGCGATCTTCGGCGTGCTCGACATGAGGCGGAGGATGCGCTCCGTCATCACCGCGCATGCCGGCATCGAGCAAGCGAACCGCGCCCTCGTCGCCGAGATGGACTCGAGGCGGGCCGCGGAGGATCAGGTCCGCCAGATGCAGAAGCTCGAGGCCGTCGGCCAACTGACCGGCGGCATCGCGCACGACTTCAACAACATGCTCGCCGTCATCATGAGCGCGTTGAACCTGATGCAGAGGAAGCTCGCGCGCGGTGAGACGGACGTCGGCAAGTTCGTCGACGCCGCGATCGACGCCGCCGAGCGCGCCGCCAAGCTAACCGGCCGCCTTCTCGCCTTTTCGCGCCAGCAGCCGCTCGCCCCGCAGGTGGTCGACGCGAACCGGCTGATCTCCAGCATGTCCGACCTGCTTCGCCGGACGCTCGGCGAGACCGTCCAGATCGAAACGGTGCTCGGTGGCGGACTGTGGCGGACCAAAGCCGATCCAAGCCAGGTCGAGAACGCGGTTCTCAACCTCGCCGTCAATGGACGCGACGCGATGCCCGACGGCGGAAAGCTGACCATCGAGACGGGCAACGCGCATCTGGACGACAGATACGCCGCCGCGCACCACGAAGTGCCGGCGGGACAGTATGTGCTGATCGCGGTCACGGACACCGGAACCGGCATGTCGTCCGAAGTCATGGGAAGGGCTTTCGAACCCTTCTTCACAACCAAGCCCGTGAACAAGGGGACCGGGCTGGGGCTGAGCCAGGTGTTCGGCTTCGTCAAGCAGTCGGGCGGGCATGTGAAGATCTATTCGGAGGCGGGTGAAGGGACCACCGTGAAGCTCTACCTGCCGCGCTTCTTCGGCGAGGACGAGGAAGGCGTGGCGCCGGCGGCCGAGCCGCTCCTCGATGTCAGACCCACGGAGACGATCCTCGTGGTCGAGGATGACGAGCGGGTGAGGACCGGCACCGTCGATACGCTGCGCGAGCTCGGCTACGCGGTGATCCACGCGGCCAGCGCGGAAGACGCACTGAAGAAGCTCGAGACCACGCCCGGGGTCACGCTCCTCTTCACCGACATCGTCATGCCGGTGATGAACGGCCGCAAGCTTGCGGACGAGGCGGTGACCCGCCATCCCGGCCTCAAGGTACTCTACACCACGGGTTTCACCCGCAACGCGGTCGTCCACAACGGCGTGCTGGACCACGGCGTGAACTTCATCGCCAAGCCCTTCACCATCGACCAGATCGCCCGCAAGCTGCGCGAGGTCCTGGACGCCTGAGGCCATGGCGGAAGCGCAAAAAAGCGGCCGGGATCGCTCCCGGCCGCTTTGCAGTTCGTGCGGTTGTCGGCGGCTACATGCCGGCCGCGTGCTTCTCGATCAGCGCGCGCGCCTCGGATACCAGCGCCTTTCCGTCCATGCCCTTTGCGTCCATCTCGGCCGCCCAGGCGTCGATCAGCGGCGCGGAGATGTCCTTCCAGCGCTGCGTCTCGGCCTCGTCGAGGGTGACGATGTTGTTGCCGAGCTTCTGGGCGATCTCCAGCCCGACCTTGTCGCCTTCGTCCATCACACGGCCCATCATGGCCGCCGCCTCGATGCCCGAATTCGCGTCGATCACCTTCTTCAGGTCGTCGGGAAGGTTCTCATACGAGGCCTTGTTCATCGCGAACACGAAGGTCTGCGTGTAGAGCCCGTTCTTGCCGGAGAAGCCGGTATGGTTCTTGACGAGTTCGGCGACCTTCAGAGAGGGCGTCACCTCCCAGGGGATCGTCGTCGCGTCGATCACACCCTTCGACAGGGATTCCGGAACCGCCGGCACGGGCATCCCGACCGGCACCGCGCCGAGTTTCTCGAGCATCTGGTTGACGACGCGCGAGCCGCCGCGGATCTTGAGCCCGTTCATGTCCTCGAGCTTGGTGACCGGGTTCTTGGAATGGATCAGGCCAGGGCCGTGGGCGTGCCAGGCAATGACCTTCACGTCCTGGAACTCCTTGGCGCAGTGCTTCTCGCAATACTCGTGGAAGGCTTTGGAAGTCGCCTCTCCATTGGTCATCACGAAGGGCAACTCGAACGCCTCGGTCGAGGGGAAGCGGCCCGGCGTGTAGCCGATGACGGTCCAGATCAGGTCGACGACGCCATCCTTGGCCTGGTCATAGAGCTCCGGCGGCTTGCCGCCGAGCTGCATGGCGGGATAGAGCTCGACCTTGATGCGCCCCCCGGACTCCGCCATCACCTTCTCCGCCCACGGCGTCAACGCCTTGGCCGGAATGGTCGCCTGTGGCGGCAGCATCTGGTGAAGTTTCAGCGTCACTTCCTGAGCGAAGGACGCGACCGTCATGGCGGCGAGCGCTGCCGCTCCCGCCATCATCGTCGTCAATCTGAGCATCTCCGATATCCTCCCATGGTTCGGAGAGATTGTTATACACTAGAACTTTCTTGCCGGCCAGCGGACGACATGTCAGACGTTCGGCGGACGACGCGCATGGAGAGGAGAAGATGGCGACCAAAGACAAGCCGCCCTATCGCGCCGACATCGTCGGCAGCTTCCTGCGCCCCGACAGCGTCAAGAAGGCCCGCCAGGCGCATCTCGAGGACGGCGGCATGACGGCGGAGGAACTCGCCGAGGTCGAGGACGAGGCAATTCGGGCAGTCATCCGCATGCAGGAGAACGCCGGGCTGAAGGCTGTCACCGACGGCGAGTTCCGTCGCTCCTGGTGGCATTTCGACTTCATGGGCATGCTCGACGGGCTCGACATCGTCGAGCGCGAGGGCGGCGGCATCCAGTTTCACGGGGTGACGACCAAGGCGAAGCTGCCGGTGATCCGCGAACGGCTGGATTTCCCGGTGGACCACCCGATGTTGCAGCACTTCCGCTTCGTCGCCGACAACACCGGCGTCACGCCCAAGATTTCGATTCCCGGTCCGAGCGCCATCCACTTCCGCGTCGCCCCAGATGACATCCACGTCGCGGCGTATGGCGACGATGCCGACGCCTATTTCGAGGACATCACCGCCACCTACAGGAAGGCGGTCGATGCGTTCTACGGTGCTGGCTGCCGCTATCTGCAGATGGACGACATCTTCTTCGCCTATCTCTGCGATCCGAAGATCCGCGCGGAGCGCAAGGCCAGGGGCGAGGACCCCGACTGGCTGATCGGCCGCTACGCGAAGATGATGGAGGATGCGATCGCCGGCCGGCCCGACGACATGCTCATCGGCATGCACATGTGCCGCGGCAACTTCCGCTCGACCTGGGTCGCCGAGGGCGCCTACGATCCGGCCGCGGACGCCATCTTCAACCAGACCAGCGTCGACATCTACTTCTTGGAGTACGACACCGACCGCGCCGGGGGCCTCGAGCCGCTGAGGCTGCTTCCGAGAGGCGGCAAGCGCGTGCTGCCCGGCTTCATAACCAGCAAGACCGCCGATCTCGAGAATCTCGACGACCTGCAGCGCAAGTTCGATCTCGCGGGAAAGCATGCGGATCTCGACCAGCTCGGCATCGCGCCGCAGTGCGGCTTCGCCTCGACCGAGGAGGGCAACACGCTGACCGAAGACGACCAGAAGCGTAAACTCGACCTCGTGGTCAGGACCGCCGAGGCGATCTGGGGCAGCGTCTGATGGCCGTGGATCAGGCCGCGGCGGCGGCCTGGCGAAACAGATTGAAGCGCCCCCTGCCCGCCGTCTTGGCGCGATAGAGCGCCATATCGGCGTTGCGCAGGAGTTCGTCGACGGTCACCCCGTCGGTCGGCGCGAAAGCGATCCCTATCGACACGCCGACGACCACCTCGCGACCGGCCAGTTCGAACGGCCGCGCGATCTCCCGGACCACGCGATTGGCGAGCACCGTCGCGTCCCGCTCCTCGCGGATGCCCGTCTGTACGATCGCGAATTCATCGCCTCCGATGCGCGCGACCGTGTCGTTCTCGCGAATCGATCCCCGCAGCCGGCCCGCCACGGCAATGAGAAGATCGTCGCCCGCCTTGTGGCCGAACGTGTCGTTCACCGGCTTGAAGCGGTCGATGTCGAGATAGAGAACCGCCAGCAGGCCAGCACGCTTGGCCAGCGCCACCGCCGTCTGCAGCCGATCGGCGAAGAGCGCCCGGTTGGGCAGGTTGGTCAGCATGTCGTGATGCGCCATGTGGGCGATCAGCGCCTGGTTGCGGCGTTCCTCGGTAACGTCGAGGTAGGTGGTGACGAACCCCCCGCCCGCGATCGGCTCGCCGCGCACTTCGATCACCGTGCCATTGGGGCGCGTCCGCTCGTAGTGATGGGGCTTGCATTCCCGCGCCAGCGCCATGCGGCGCGTCACATGCTCGTCGACGTCGCCCGGACCATACTCGCCGCGCGCCGCGTTGAAGCGGAAGAGCTGCTCCATCGACGGATAGCCCTTGGCGAACAGCTCCTCCGGATATTCGAGAAGCGAGCGCTGCCGTTCGTTGCAGATGACCATCTGCAGATCAGCGTCGAAGAGCGAGAGGCCGCCCGGAAAATTCTCGATCACCGCCTCGAGGAGGCGGACACGCTCGCGCAACGTCTCGACGTAGTTGGCGATATGATTGACCGCGCCGGCGAGGTCGGTGATCTCTCGCGCCGACAGGCGGTCCATCGGCTTCGGTAGTTGCATCGTCTCCGTCCACCCCTGGCGCGGCGAATGGCAGCCTATTGCCTTGTCCCAACGTCAGGCTATGCGGCGATGCTTACATTTGCCTTAACGGACGCAACCTGACGTTCACCATGCGGCGCGGCCGCGCCCGGCGTCGCGTCAGCGCCTGAACTCGCGGACCGGCGATTGCGTGCCGTCGGTGTAGGATATCTGGACGGACATCGACGTGACCTCCTCCCCGACCTTGAAGTATGGGAGGAAGTTGTCCGGCAGCGCGTAGGGATCGTCGGGATCGCATGGCGGAATGTCGAGCGCCTGTTCGGGCGCGCCGCCGTTGAACCCGTACCGCACGGCGCCGATGGCGCACCGGTAGGAGAGCAGGTGCGAATAATAGACGAGTCCGCGATTGCCGCTGGCGTCGAATGCGATCCAGGACGTCCAGAACTGTTCCAGAAGCTGCTTGTTCTGCTCAGCCAGCATCGCCATCGGATCGAAGCGGATGTCGAAGGGACCCGTCTGGCGGCCGCGAATGTCGAGATAGGTGATGCCGATGATGCCGGGCGGCGTCGAGTCGGGCAGCGCGAAGGACGGGTTCGGCATGGGCTTGCCGGTGCGCTGGTCTATCGTCGCCATGAAGCCCGTGTCGGTGAAGGGTCCCTCGGTGCCCAACCGCCACGACAGGCCGGTCGCCGCCTCGGGCAGCGAGACCGTGATCATCCAGTCGGCGTTCGACCGCATGGGGATGATCTTGGGCAGGAACAGCGACGGATCGAGCACATCGCCGAGCGCCGCCAGCCGGTTCTTCGAGCGTTCCAGCCAGTCGGCGAGCAAGGTGTGGTCGATGAAGTATTTGAGCAGCCCGCCATCCGTCTCGTAGAAGCGGAAGCGCGTCAGCGCCTCCGCCTCGCGCCGCTTGTCGGCGAGCGTCTGGAAGCCGAGCTTGTCCTCGGAGAACTCCTCGGAAAGGAGGTACCAGGCTGGCCCGTAATCCGGGTTCTCAGCGACGAAGGCTTCGAGCTTCGGGAGCCGCTGCTGGTCCTCGAACTGAAGTGCATGGACGAGCTTTATGGACGGCGCCTTGGTCTTGGCCGCCAGCGCGCCGAACACTTCGCGCGCGCCCCCGCGCCCGTCCTGGACCCTGAGAAGCGTGGCGAAGCGGATGTATGGATCGACCGCATCCACATCGAATTCCGCGAAGGCGAGATAGGATCGGCGCGCGTTCAGCATGTCGCCGCCCAGTTCGTGGACGCGTGCGTTGTGGTAGTGCTCGTCGGGCCGCGTCGGGTTGGCGATGATGCCGCCCTGCTGTGCGAGCGTTTCGAACCCGTTGGCGATCGTCTCGATGGTGAGCGCGATCTTCTCCGTCGATTCGGCGATCTTGTCGGTGGCTTCCTGCTGGGCGGCCTGGCTCTCGGCCATCTGCCGCGTCTGCTCCTCCACCTTCTCCGCCGTCTCGGTCAGGCGGTCGGTCTTTTCCTCCTGCCGCGCCTGGCTCTCGGCGATCTGGCGGGTGCCCGTCTCGACGGCCTCGGTCGACTTCCTGACCTCCTCCACCGTGACCTTCGTCTCCTCGACCGTCTTCTGTGTCTCCTCCACCGTCTGCTGGATCTCCTCCACCTTGGCGACCACGATGCCCATGTCGCGCTGCAGCTCGGCGACGGCCGGCACGAGGGCGGCGAGCAAGCCGTCTTCCGCGTCGGCTTGCTGCTGGAGCGTGTAGAGACCACCTGAGATCGCGGCGATCGTCGTGGAGAACACCAGCGCCGGCAGGGCCTTCTCCATGACCGTCAGCTTCAGCACGACGGCGATCGCGATGACCAGTGCGGCGACGGCTCCCGCCAAGGCAATGTAGGCGGCGAATGGCGCCAGCGGGTTGAGGACGTCCGCCACCAGTCCGCCGGCGAAGGCGACGCCGGAGGCCCACCGCCCCGTCCGCGCCAGCGAGGACCGCATCACCGACTGAGTCGTGCGGATCACCTGTTCCGGCATATGCGATGTCTCCCAACCCGTTTTCCGCAACCTAGCCCTGCCCGTGGCTGCGCGGAAGCCGTGCATAGCCACAGCGCGATTCCGGCAAATGCGTGACCGTCGGCATGCGATGAAGCGCCGGTCCCCCGTCCGGGGCGGCCAATTGTCGCCTTGGTTTACTGGCACGTCCGAGTCGGATAATTGTCCGGCCCGGCCGCGGAGGGGAAGCGGCCCGGTCATTCTTAGGCGTTTCCAGGCGGGGATTGTCGTTGGCGTTGTCTCATCCCGCTTCGGCCGGGACCCTCTTGCGGATCGCGTTCGCTTTCGTCGCGCTGATGGCGATCTCGGCCTGTTCGACGACCCCGGAACGGCCGATCACCCGACCGGCCTCCAGCAAATACGCCGCGCTGGTGGTCGACGCCGCGACCGGCAGGACGCTGTATCAGGTCGATGCCAACGCGCCGCGCTATCCGGCGTCGCTCACCAAGATGATGACGCTCTACCTCCTCTTCGAGGCGCTGGATTCCGGCCGCGTCTCGATCTCCGACCAAATCCCCGTCTCCGACCGCGCGCGGGGGCAGCCGCCCTCGAAGCTCGGCTTCAAGCGCGGGCAGAGCGTCGATGTCGCGACCGCGATCCGCGCACTCTGCGTCAAGTCGGCGAACGACGTCGCCGTGGCCGTGGCGGAGTTCCTGGGCGGCGACGAGGATCGTTTCGCCGCGATGATGATCGCCAAGGCGCGCGCGCTCGGCATGGGCTCGACCATCTTCCGCAATGCGTCGGGCCTGCCCGATGCGGGGCAGGTCACCTCCGCCCGCGACATGGCCGTGCTCGGCATGGCGCTCCAGCGCCGCTTCCCGCACCACTACGGCAACTTCTCCGCCACCCAGTTCGCCTACGCCGGCAAGACGGTGCGCGGCCATAACGAACTCATCGGAAACGTCCGCGGGGTGGACGGCATCAAGACCGGCTACATTCGCGCCTCCGGCTTCAACATCGTCACCTCGGTCGCGCGCGGCGGCCGCCGGCTGATCGTCGTCGTGATGGGCGGCGAGACCGCACGCGCCCGCAACGCCCATGTACAGGAACTCATCGAGCGCTTCCTGCCCCCTGCCGGCGCCGCCTCGGGCCTCGATCTCGGCGCGATCGACCTGTTCTAGACGCGGGCCGGGCTTTTTCCGGGTTGCGGCGGCGACGGTTGAAGCGCGCCGCGCCATCGGCTATGGAAACGACTGCCGGCCTATCCTCCGGCGGGACGTTCCTCGTTCCCACGCACCCGTAGCTCAGCTGGATAGAGTGCTGCCCTCCGAAGGCAGAGGTCACAGGTTCGAATCCTGTCGGGTGCGCCAAAAAACCTCATAAAATCAATGACTTACACCTTCGCCCCTTCGGGGGTTGCCATTTGTTCCGATTTGTTGGCACAATTTTGGCACAGCAGGGATTGCGGGAACTCGTAATTAGAATGGCGTCGATCAGGCAGAAGGGCGTAAGCCAGTGGCACGTCCAGATCAGACGCAAGGGCTTTCCCCCGGTTACGGAAACCTTCCGTACGGAGGCCGATGCCAAAGCCTGGGCGACGGTCACCGAGGCGGACATGATCCGCGGCGTGCATGTCGACAGGACGCCTGCGCAGCGCGAGACATTCGCCGACCTGATCGAGCGGTACATCGTAGAGGTCACCCGGCAACGCCCCGGTGAAGAGTCCCGAACATCCGAAGAATCCCGCCTCCGCCGCTTCCTTCGGGAAGAGAAGGCGCTTTGCTCTTACGCCGTCGCCTATCTCACCTACGAGCATTTTGAGGAATGGCGGAACCGCCGCCTGATGGAGATGGCGACGCGTGGCAAGGAGGGAGGCCGCGGCCGCTACAAGCCAGTGGAGCACGTCGTCAAGCTGAAGGCCGACGGCACGCCTCGCGCCAACGCAGCGGCCCCGAAGGCTCCCCCGAAGCCTCCGAAGACGATCTCACCCGGCACCGTGAAGCGTGAACTGACGCTGCTCAAGCGTGTCTGGGACCACTCCCGAAAGCGACTCAAGCTGACGGACAACCCAATAAGCACGGAGAACGTGACGAGGCCCAAGGTAAGCGACGAGCGTGACGTCCGGCTCGACCATAGCGGCATCGATGCGCTGCTGGCGGAGTGCTACGCCGCCGAGAACCCTTTCGTCGGACCGCTCGTCGAGGTCGCCTTCGAATCAGGATCGCGCCGGGGCAACCTGCTGCGACTGCTCTGGAAAGACGTCGACCTGCACAAGGCCTCGGCGATCCTGCGTCGCGTGAAGAACTCGCGGCGTCCGGATGAGGTCAGGGATATCCGAATCGGACTGTCTCCCCGGGCCGTTGAGATCCTGTCATCCCTTCCACGCCAGGGCGACGAGCCGCGGGTGTTTCCCATCTCGATCAGCACGATCGCCAGTGCCTTCAAGCGTGCCCGCTCACGAGCGAAGGCGGATCATTTCCGCCTGCACGACGCCCGCCACGAGCGGGTCTCCAGCCTCGTCGAAGCCGGGTGGTCCGACACCGAGATCATGGCGCAGACCGGACACCTCGACCCGAAGTCGATGCGCCGCTACGCGAACCTCCGGGAATCCTTCCTAGCTGACAAACTGGCTCAGCTCCCGCCTCGCAAGTCGCAAGCGCAGCCAGGAACCCGACCCGGCCTAGTGCCCCCCATCGCCGCCGTCGACCAACAGCCCCAGCTCCCGCAGGATGATGCGGCCCGCCCATGCCCTGGGACCGGCGGCAAACTTGCGTAGCAGGACACGGCCTACCTCCTCATCGGTTTCGGCGCCTTCAAGGTCGCGGTGCTACGACGTCCGTGCCAGCGACGCGGCAGCCCCCTGCGTCGGTATCTCGCCGAAAGCCTCGCCGACCACGATGGCCGCGGGCTGGACATCATCGCCGTCAGACATGTCAGTCCGACGCCTCTGCAGCGTTGCCCAGAGTTGCCGCGGCCTCGTCGATGCCGACGACGCGGTAGCGGCTGCCGTCCAGCTTGGCGAAGCCCGCTGGAACTTCCATCGCGTAATCGGGATCGGGATTGCCGACGAGGACGTATACCCGGCCGGACGCCGTGGTCGCCGCCATCGCGTCGGCGTCGATCGCCAGGACGTGGGAGCTGAGGCGGGGATAGCCCGCTTCCGTGCCAGCGATGTTGATGCCGCGCGCGGGATGCTCGAATTCGACGAGGCCCCAGCGGCTGACGGCGACCACTGCATGACCGCCGCCGGACAGCAGGCGGACGAGGTCGAGGCGTGTGGCGTCGGTCATCGGTCGTCCTCCTGATTCGGCAGCCCCAGGTCCTGCCAGACATCGCCGCTGCCCCATGCGATCGGATGGTCCTCCTCGTCTTCCATGACGGCTACGACGGCGTCGCGAGCCGGGTCGTAGCGCCAGAAGCTGTCGGGCTGGCCTTTGCGGTTCGAACGCATCTCGGGCCTCCAGGCCCGTTGCTCTTCGGCGGGATGAGTGGGGGCGCTTTTCGCGGGAGCGTGCGCGTCGCAGCGCGTCGAGAGCCAACCGCCCCTGCCAAGCCGCCGCAGGCCGGGTACGCCGCATATCTCGCAGGTCCGGGCCGCACGGCACTCGGCGGCGAAGACGGCGAGCGCGATCCGGTTGTCGTCACTGTCGCCGCGGCCGTCGCAGTAGAAGCGCAGCCCGGCTAGCTTTTCCTTGACCTGGTGGACCTTGAGGCCCTCGGGCGCGATCTCGCGCAGCTCGCCTAGCAGACGCTCGATGATTCCGAACCAGCCGGACCAGCACTCCGGCCGGGGCAGCTGGAATTGTGGGAACTTCGCCTCAAGCTCGGCCCACTGGCGCTCGACCTCGGCCCATTCCTGTTCCTCTCTCATGGTCACACCTCCAGGATCATGTGCGGGTCGAATGCGGCGTTCTCGCATCCGTAGCCCTTAGGATCGCAGACCACGCGGGTGTGGCCGACCTCGTAGTCGGCCGTGTCGTGCATGTGGCCGTGGACCCAGAGCTGCGGCTGCCAGTGCGTGATGACGTCCGTCAGGTCCGAGGCGAAGGCCGGATTGAGGGCCGACCCCTTGTAGCGTCGATGGACCGAGCGCCCATGTGGCGCGTGATGCGTGACGACGACGGTCGGTCCGTGAAAGGGCTGCTGCAGCTCGCGCTTGAGCCAGTGCCGCTGACGCAGATATAGCGTGGCGGCGACATCGGGCGTGAAGGCCTCATGGACGGGCAGGAATCGATAGGCGATCCGGCGATGATCGTTCATCTGCTGGTAGGCCACGGCCTTGGCGAACTCCACGTCACCGTTGAGGGCATAGTCGGTCCACAGCGTCGCGCCGACGAAACGCACGCCGGCTATCACCACGGAGGCGCTGTCGAGCAGATGCACGTCGGGGAAGTCCATCGCGGCCTCCATGCCGAAGCCCGTGCACTCGAAGACGGAGTTGCCGTAGAACTCGTGGTTTCCGGGCACGAAGATCACCGGGATGCCGTGCTGTGCGACCGCCTTGTGGAGCCAGCGGATGGAGCTGGCGCGGCAGGTCGTGACGTCACCCGCCACCACGCAGGCGTCCACCTGCGGCGGGGGAACGAGGTTGGCGTTGCCGCTGATGCCGCCG
This sequence comes from Rhizobiaceae bacterium, assembly GCA_050184585.1. Classification (GTDB taxonomy): domain Bacteria; phylum Pseudomonadota; class Alphaproteobacteria; order Rhizobiales; family Rhizobiaceae; genus JBFXAF01. The sequence goes on from JBFXAF010000002.1 coordinate 626,223, forward strand.
AACTCCAGATGTAGATCGGAGTAGACCCAGAGCCTCATGTCAGCGCCCTCCCTGCCGGAAGCGGGCACCGCCGTGCTCGGCGTAATGGGCGGTACGGTCGAGGATGGCCTCCGACAGCGCGAGCAGACGCTCCTCGGCATTGAGCACCGACTTGTCGGCCTGTACCACGAACTCCTCGGCGGCGATGGGACGATAGAGCTGTGCGTCGACCCCAACGTCGATGGAGCCCGGAAGCGACAGCAGCTTGCCGTGGGAATGGCCATAGGCCTGATAGGCCCCGTGGTGCTGCGCGCTCCAGCTCAGGCCCGCGTAGTGGGAGAGCGCGATGCGCTGGCCGTCATGCTTGGTCTCGGCTGCGTGGGCTACGTGATCCCACGGCAGACGGGCGAGCGCCTTCGTCACCCGGCCCTTCTTGTCGAGATCGTGGTTGCCAAGGATCAGGCGCTTGGTTCCCCGCAGCGCCCTGAAGATTTTGGCCGTCCGCTCCTCGTCGGCATAGGCGAAATCGCCAAGATGCCAAACCACATCGCGGTCATGGACGACATGGTTCCAGCCCTCGATGAGGGCCTCATCCATCTCGGCGACGGAGGCGAAGGGACGGTTGCAGGACCGGATGATGGAGGCATGGCCGAAATGCGTGTCGGCCGTCAGGAACGTGGTCATGGGAATCCTCACGAAACAGAATAGGCAGACGGGCCGCAAATGCGGCCAGAGGTCAGCGGGCTATTCGGGTCGAGGTCCTCGTCACGTCGGTGTCTCCTGACTGCGGCCACCATAGCCGCAGGGATCTAAGCAAGTGCGATCGATACGGCGTCGCCTGCCGAGGCGTCAACCTCAGAACGGGATCTCCGTCGACACCTTGCCCGTCGGCTTCAGCTGCGAGAAGTCGAAGTCCGGCTCGGCCTCCGCCGCCATCGCCTCGTCGTCGGACACGTCCCAGTCGGCGGCCCAACGGCCGCGACCCTGGGCGCCGCGCGCGGTCTGACGGATCACGATACGCTCATGCCACATGCGGTCTCCGCCCTCGTCCTCGACGACGGCTCCGCCGCCCGCCGGATGCCATGCAAGCACGTCCTCACATGCCTGCCGCAGTCGCTGCGGGTGACCGTTGGCGACGCTGACCAGGATGGACATCCACCAGCCGGGCATCTCTGGATGCTCCGAGACGTGCGTCAGCGCCCGGCTCACCAGGCCCCTCAGGACTTCGTCGGCGCGCATCAGCAGCGGGCACTCCCGCGGCATGGTCTCGCGCAGGTGCCACGCCAGCCATCCCTTGCGCAGGGTGCGGCCCTGCAGGGCGCGGAAGAGCGCACTGGCTTCTGCTTTGGCCTCCGGCTCCAGCAGAAAACGGAGGCCGGGCTGGACCGACGTAGCCGGGGCCGGAAGAACCGGGTCGGCCTTGGGTTCGAGGCGCTTGCGGGCGTAAAGGTTGGGCTGCATCACTCGTACTCCTCGATGCCGTCTATTGCCGTACGGAACTTCCTCAGGACCGTGTCGATGTCGTCCTCGGACACCGGGTAGCGCCCGACCGTCCATGTCTCGTGGCCGTGCGCGCCGTAGCGCAGGATGACGTCGACCGGGCGGGAGCCAGTCCATGCCAGCTTCGAGACGAACGTCCCGATGTCGTCGACTTCGAGGCTCCCGCAGGCCGGGTCGATGTTGAAGATCACCGCGCTGCAGTCCTCGATCGTCAGGTCCGTCGACACTGACCTGGACTCGGCTACCGGTGCGGCCGCCGTCTCGTCGACGATGAACGCCGGGGCGCGCTTGCGGGTGCCGCGCGGAGCGTCGTCGCCGAGGCGTTCGATGCGGGCGGCCTCCGCGCGCTTCTCCCGTGCGAAGTAGGCGTCGAGATCGGCCTTGCATGCGAGCCGGATGTCCGGGTCCTCACATTCCTGCACGAACAGTTCCCATGCGGCGAAGTCGGCCCCGCGGGAAGTGACCGTCGCCAACAGGCGTTCGCCGCGCGTCGGGCGGGTCGCGTAGCCGTCCGTGATCGCGTCGCCGGACAGCGCTTCATGCAGTGCGAGCTGCCACAGATCGGCGAACTCCCTGCCGTGGATGAGACCCATGGCCTTGCCGAAGGTCGCGTTGGCGCGTCGCACGGTGCGGGAATCGATCCGGTATTCCTCGACGTCCTTGTAGCCGGGGCGGAGACGGTCCAGCGAAGGTTGGAAGAACATCGGCACGGCATGGCGGTCGGGAGCGGCCAGCGTGATCTCGACGTCGATGGCGACCAGCGGGGCGCCCCGGCCCGTCCCGCGGCGCGGGCTGACCGAAAGCCGGAAGGCGCGGACGCCCGCAAAGTCCCTCGCGAGATGGTCGAGGACGCGCTCGCGCAGCTTGCCCGCCTTCACGTCGCCGTCCCCGGCGACCGGGAATCCGATCCAGTTCGCGAACTCTGCAGGGGTCGGGGAGAAGCGCAGGGTGTTGTCCTCGCCCGGCACCCACTTCCGGGACGACGCCTCGAGCGCCATGCGCTTGTAGAGGCGCAGGCTGTACTTGGACGACATCGACGGCAGGGCCGCGAGTTCCAGATACGCGTAGCGCGGCTGGCTGCCGAGCAGGTCCCTGAGGGGCGCGGGCAGACGGTAGCGGATGACGTCCTCTTCGGCCGTCGTCTCCGACCACCATTCCAGCAGGGATATATTCCCGTAGCGACGGCCGCCGGCTGCGCCATAGGAAACCGTCGTCGACTTCAGGCGGCGCAGGGATGCTAATACGTCCTCGCGCTCGACGCGGCTGCCGAGATAACGGACCGCGTCGGACACCGGGAAGGTGTGCATGACGTCCGGCATCGAGCGGTCGCCCGCATAGGCATGGCTCAGGAGCAGCTCGTGCAGGGCCGCGTCGCCGGCTGTCAGGCGCTGGCCCTCGAGTTCGTGCACCTCGACGCCAGCCAGCATCTCGGCCGGGCGTGGGCTCTCGGGCGTGACGCGCTGCAGGCTTCCCTTCGTCGCCAGCGCATCGGACAGGTTTCCCCGGGCCGCGGGGCGGAACAGGCCCGCTTCGGTCTTCGCGTCCGGCCGCGCGTTCCGCGGCACCATCGGCGGCCTCACTCGTGTCAGCATCGCACCCTCCCTGTCGTCTGCCTTACTCGATGTTTTGTCGGTCGGCGGAATGGCGCAAGCTCTTGAACCCCTGTTTCTGCCGTCATGGGTTCGGAAGACGGAATTCTTTCGGACCCATGCGCCGGGAGGGACGGGTCCAGAAGCTGAAACCCTCGTGGCGCAAGGTTTCGACCCATGCTCCGGTGGGGCATGGGTTGAGAAGGTTCCGCGCTTCTGAACCCATGCGTCTACGAGCGTGGGATAAGTTTGCGGAATAGGGGTTTAGAAGATTCTTGAACCGGGTTCAGGATTCGGAATACGGGTTCAGAAGCCAGTTGACAGATCAAGGCGGGCCGGGCGGTTTCGCCCATCCCGAGTTCCATAATACCGCACAGATTCTAGCAGATAGACACTGGACCGGATTCCGCCCTTGAATCCCTTGCCTGGAGGGCTGTCGCCCAAAAGTCCCGCACAGAGGCCGTTGGGCTCCTGGAATCGTGGGGTGGGTCATCGCTTCCGTGGCCCTGCCGTGTCGCTTCGCGAGGGGGAAGGGTTGAGGCTCATCTCCCCCATCCCGCCCTGTCATCGCTTCGCCGTGCCTGTCACCCCTGAGGCTTCGAATCCTTACGCCATCAGGAGCATGGTCCCTCCCATCCGAAGGCATGGCTCCCGCCCCGAGGGGACGTCATCGAAACGACCTGCCCACCCGAGTCCTAAGGGGTGAAATCTTTCTCTGTTTATCGCGAGAAATGCTTCTGCGTATCCGCCGACGGCGTCATGGTCGAGTCATGACGAAGGAGACGACGATGACGAGAGCCGACATGGAACGCCGAGCCGAGATGCTCGAGACCGATCTCCGCGGACTGTTCGACCAGATCGAGACCGCCAGGCAGCGGGCCGCATCCGGCGACGCGGACGACGCGCTCATGGCTCTGTCGATGCTGTCCGGCTACGCGGAGTCGCTGCGCACGAGGCTGTCGACATGAGCGCGGAGACCGATCCCCTCGACGAGCTGTACCAGCACCTCGTGGCGCGGAAGACGGCGAGGCCCCGGGCGATACGGGACCTGCCGCCAGATGACCGCCTCGCGTATCACGCGGAGGCCAACCGACGCAGCAGAGCGAGGCGGAAGGCCGCGCTGGCGTCCGGAGCTCCCGAGCCCACTGACGCGGTCATCCGGCAGGCTCTCTCCGACGCGGTGATCATGCTGCTGGCCGTCGACGGTCCTGGCTCGGCTCAGGTCATGGGCGCTCTGGCGACGGCGTTCCCGGGGCGCCCCGGCGTGCCGATGACCGTCCAGCACTGTGCGCGGACAGGTAGCCTGCGGCCCAAGCTCATCGCCGTGCCCGCGACCGGTCTCAAATCATCCTGAGTTGTCGCTTGCATGCCCTAACCGTCTCTTCGTGACGGACACGTAGTGACGGGACGAGGGGCTGGAAGCCATGGCACGCAAGGGCGGAGACGCAGGACAGGCGCAGCGGATGCGGCAGCGGCGGTACCGCTGCAGGTTGGCTCTGGCTGGCCGCCCGGAGGCGTCGGCCGTCGACGTCGCCGTGGCGGGAGCCGTGGCGGTGTACGCCGGACACGCGGCCAAGGACCCGGCGATGGATGCTAGGGCGCTCCGTCGTATCCTGCGGGACACAGTGGCCCGGCTCGTAGACGAGGGATACGACCCCGACCCGGCGCGAGCCGTCGTCATCCGCAGGATCGGCCGCTACGGCCATGCGGTGCCTCCCGGCCTAGGGGACCCGCTGTGAGCGCCGTCAGGTCGTATCCCGGTGACGCGCCCCCTCGTCCGATGGCTCCCCATTACTCGATGATTCGGAATCGGAGGCCGCCGGAAAAACGTTGTGACGGCCGCCTGGAGGCCGCACTCGACGCCATCCGCGAGGTCGCCCGTCTCGATCCGGACAAAGCTCAGCTTTCCAACGGGGTTGGATTCAGCGTCGCTGATGTCGCCGTCGGCCATAGGTTCGCGCAGCTCACCGCGGATCAGCTTCGCAAAGACCCGGTGGCGTCGGGCCAGGCGCTGGCTCTCGCCGCCCGCTACCGCAGGCAGGTCTCGCCGAAGCTTCGCTATGAGATGGGTCTCGACGATCAGGGGACATGTTAGCCCAACATAGCGTTGAAGGCACCTAACGCTGACGCTCTTCGGAAAAGAGGTGACTTCCAGATGTCGATTCCGCCACTCGCATAGTGGCCGGGATCCGCATCGCTGAACGGACCGGAGACGCAGCTTGACCCTTACCGCCGCAGATCGCCGCCGCATCCAGTCCGCTGCCCGCGACCGAGCCGAGGCCCGTGAGCGTTACCTACTGAACTCCGTACTCGACCGTGATGATGTCGTCGTCGCCACCCGCGTGCTTGAAGCTGAGCGTGCCCGTGACGGCGTCCGTGCCCTCCTGCTGGGCCGCGCGAGGGCCACAGGGCGCTTTTCGACCACGAAAGTGCTGTCGCCAGCCGAGGTCGCACATGCGATCGCCCGGGACGATGCCGAAAGGGACGCCCTGGTCGATAGCCTGATCGAGGCGTCGCTGCGAGCCGAGGACGACTGGCTGGCGCTCGGGGGTGCGCTGGTGCGGCATCGGCATGCGCATCCGGACGCGAGCAGCCGGGCACCAAGCATGTGAGGCGCCCCAGCTGACGCAGGGACTCAATACGGCTGGGGAATGATCGGCAGGATTCGAGCGGGAGGGTATGAACGGGAAGCACTTCCCGGTGGACGACGCATGCGTGCACCTGGCGCAGACCGAGGTGATCGAGGAAGAGGCAAAAAATGATACTGCCTTCAGGCCAGGACGAGGATGCGACTGTAAGCGTCCGTGTGCTGGTGGTGAAAGCCGAATGTTTGGTGCCCGATGCGATAGGAAGCTCAGGGGTGGTGAACGGACAGACAGGTTCTTTCACCTACGTCGGGAAAGCTGTCAGTCACGATCAACAGGTTCCCAGGCAATGCGCCCTCACTGCGGTGGTGAAAGCAAGGTGCTTTACCCGAGACGCAGACGCTGGAACTAAAACGATTACGGGCAGCAATAGCCCCCCTTCCGACAACCAAATGGAGCCTGTCAGGTCAAATCGGCCGCCGGTCGCTGTACTGGAAGGGCTCAGCGCAGTCGCGCCGCTATCGCCTCCATCTGGTCAATCTCTTCGCGCTGCGCCTTCGTGATCTCGCCGCAGAGCGTCACGAGTTCCGGATCAGAGAGGCTGGCTTCCCGGCACATGAGGATCGCGCCGGAATGATGCGGGATCATCGAGGCGATGAACTGGCGGTCGTCGATCAAGGCCTGCGCTCGCGTCGCCCAGAAGGAGCCTGCCGTAAGGAGCGCGAAGGCGACGTAAAGCGCGACGTTGGCCTGTCGGTTCGGAAACATGCCGGGCATGGTCGCGAGCATGAAGATGCCCATCGGCGCCCACATGGTCACCGCCATGTAGAACATGTTCAGGTTATTCCTGAAGTCGCCCGCGCCGTCGATCATTGTGAACATCACGACGTACATGACAACGAGGCCGAGGATCATGTTCACCCAGAACATGAGGTACGGTCGGCCGTGGCGGCTTTCGTGTTTGCGGTGATCGTGCTCCATTTTGGTCTTCTCCCTGTCAGTGCCCGAGGCCCGCGGGCTTGAGGATCATCCAGACGGCCATGCCGACCATCATCAGGTTTTCGGTCAGCGACACGAACCCGAGGGGAACGTTGCTGTCGCCGCCGACGCAGGCGCACTTCAGTTCCCGCCTGTCGATGTAGACGGCCTTGAAAACCGATACCGCGCCGATGCCGCCGATGAAGAGCGCGACCGGGACCGATACCCACATCAACGCGCCCGAGACCATCAGCACGCCTGCCAGCCCTTCCGCGAAGGGATAGACCCGGCCGTAGGGAACCCAGCGCTGGGCGAGCAGGTCGTAGTTGAGGAACATGGTCGCGAAGCCGTCGACGTCCTTCAGCTTCTGGAGTGCGAGAAGACACATGGCGAAGGCGACGAACCACTCGGCAGCAGCCACGGTAAAGAAGCTGCCGTATGCCGACCAGCTGGCTGCCAGGGCCATGGCAAGCGCCATGCCGAAGAGCGCGATGACGGGCGTGTAGGTGACGGCGTCCTTGTCCTTCACCTCCTTGCCGAGCCAGGCCCGCAGGTCGTCGTAGCCTCCGATGCGTCTGCCTCCGATGAAGGTCTGCGGCGTGGTGTCCACCTTGTGCTCGACCTTGAAGGCGTCGGTCTCTGCGCGGGACTCAAGGTGATGGTCCTCGACCTCGAATCCCTCCCGCTTCAGGAGGTCGAGCGCCTTGAGGCCCCAGGGGCAGGTGTGCTCGGGGGTGACCATCCGGTAGAGTTCGGCCTTGCGTGCGGCAGCGGACGACATTCAGGTATCCTTTCGTGTTGACAACCGTCCCGCCCCGGATGTTGTTCCGGGCGTGACGGGGCGGCGGTCACGCCGCTGACGCGGGATAGCCGGCGTCGGCGAGCGCCCTGGAGATGGAGTCGGTCGATGCGGAGGATTCGACCGTCACCGTCTTCGTGACGGGATCGGCGTCGACCCTCGCCTTCGGATCGACGCTTTCGACGGCCTTCGTGACGCTCCGGGCGCAGCCGCCGCAGGTCATGTTCTCGATGTGGAATCGCATCCGGGTCTCCTTCGTGGTTTGAGCGGATGCGCCCTTCATCCGCCTTCCAGTCTCTGGAAGGTCAAGCGGCTTTTTTCATCGCCTTGCTCTTGACCCTCCAGAGGCTGGAAGGCCCATCTGTCGCGGCGAATACGGATTTCGACCGGAGAGAACGTCGATGAACGCGCCGCTTCGCCTGACCGAACACGCCACAATTCATACCATCGCCATCGAAGGCATGACCTGCGCCTCCTGCGTCGGCCGTGTCGAACGGGCGTTGAACGCAATCGATGGCGTCGTCGAGGCCCGGGTGAACCTAGCCACCGAAACGGCGAGCGTCGAGGCAGCGCCGTCGGTCAGCAGGGAGAAGCTGGCTCAGACCGTCGAAGCGGTCGGCTACGGCGTGCCCTCTGCGACTGTCGAGTTTGCCGTTGAAGGCATGACCTGCGCGTCCTGTGTCGGCAGGGTCGAACGGGCGCTTGCCGCCGTCCCGGGCGTCACCACCGCCAGGGTGAACCTGGCGACGGAACGGGCGACGGTCACGGGCATCGCGGACGCCGCGGCCCTGCGGAAGGCGGTCGAGGACGTCGGCTACGACGCAAGGGTCATCGAGGCCGCAACGGGCAGAGGTGCAGACGAGACCGCAGCCCGGCGCGATGTCGAGACCGCCGCACTCCGCCGGGATCTCCTCGTCGCGGGAAGCCTGACGGCCCCGCTCTTCGTCCTGGAGATGGGTTCGCACCTCTTCCAGTCCGTCCATGATCTCGTGCACGCTACGCTTGGAATGGAGCGAAGCTGGCAGGTTCAGTTCATCCTCGCGACACTGGTCCTCGCGTTCCCCGGCAGGCGTTTCTACGCGAAGGGATTCCCCGCGCTCCTCAGGCTCGCGCCCGACATGAACTCGCTGGTCGCGGTCGGCACCTCGGCGGCCTACCTGTATTCGGTCGTCGCGACCTTCACGCCGGACCTGCTGCCTGCGGGAACCGTGAACGTCTATTTCGAGGCCGCCGCGGTGATCGTCACGCTGATCCTGCTCGGCCGCTACCTGGAGGCGCGCGCGAAGGGCCGCACGTCGCAGGCGATCCGGCGTCTGGCGGGGCTTCAGCCGAAGACGGCGCGGGTAAGGCGCGGACAGGGCAACGTCGAAATCGACATTGCGGAAGTCGTCCCCGGCGACGTGGTCGAGGTTCGCCCTGGCGAGCGCGTGCCCGTCGACGGCGAGGTCGTGTCCGGCCAGAGCTATGTCGACGAATCCATGGTGACGGGCGAGCCCGTGCCTGTCGCCAAGCGGGACGGGAGTCCGGTCACGGGAGGCACGGTGAACCAGACGGGTGCGTTCGAGTTTCGCGCCACTGCGGTAGGAGCCGACACGATCCTGTCCCGTATCATGCGCATGGTCGAGCAGGCGCAGGGCTCCAAGCTGCCGATCCAGGCCATGGTCGACACGGTAACCATGTGGTTCGTGCCCGCCGTCATGGGCCTCGCAGCGCTCACCTTTGTCGCCTGGCTCCTGTTGGGACCGGAACCAGCCCTGACCTTCGCTCTGGTCAACGCGGTCGCGGTGCTCATCATCGCCTGTCCCTGCGCCATGGGTCTCGCAACCCCGACCTCCATCATGGTGGGGACCGGCCGCGCCGCCGAGATGGGCGTCCTGTTCCGGAAAGGCGAAGCGCTGCAGTCGCTTCGAGACGCCCGGGTGATCGCGCTCGACAAGACCGGGACCCTGACCGAGGGGCGGCCGGTCCTGACCGATCTGCGGGCTACGCAAGGATTTCTGGACGATGACGTGCTGGCTCTGGCCGCCGCCGTCGAGGCGAAGTCCGAGCATCCTGTCGCGCGCGCCATCGTCGATGCGGCAGCAGGGCGGGGTCTTGCGGTCCGGGAGGCTGACGGCTTCGATTCCATCACCGGACTGGGGGTCACGGCCACCGTTGCGGGCGAACGCGTCGAAGTGGGCTCCTCGCGCTTCATGGATCGGCTCGGACTCGACCCTTCCGCGCTGGACTCAGATGCCAAGCGGCTCGCCGACGAAGGGAAGTCGCCGCTCTACGTCGCCGTCGGCGGCAGGATAGCCGCAGTGATGGCAGTCTCTGACCCTGTGAAGGAATCCACGCCGCGGGCCGTGGCGGCGCTGCATGCGCTTGGCCTCAAGGTAGCGATGGTGACTGGTGACAGCAGGCGCACGGCCGACGCGATCGCGCGGAAGCTCGGCATTGACCACGTCGTCGCAGAGGTCATGCCGGACGGCAAGGTGGCGGCCGTCAGGCAGCTGAAGGTGGAACACGGAGCCGTCGCCTTCGTCGGCGACGGCATCAACGACGCGCCCGCGCTCGCCGAGGCCGATGTCGGGATCGCGATCGGCACGGGCACCGACATCGCCATCGAGGCGGCCGACGTCGTACTGATGTCAGGAAGCCTGGAGGGCGTGCCTGCGGCTCTGGCGCTCTCGCGGGCCACGATCCGCAACATCCGCCAGAACCTGTTCTGGGCCTTCGCCTACAACGCGGCGCTGATCCCCGTGGCGGCAGGGGCGCTCTACCCGGCCTACGGCGTCCTGCTTTCACCCGCGCTGGCGGCGGGTGCCATGGCGCTTTCCAGCGTGTTCGTGCTCGGGAACGCGCTGAGGCTCAGGGCGCATGGCCGCAGGGCGGGGGTAGCGTCGGCTCCGCCTCAGCGATAGCTGGCGTAGATTTCAGTCGAACCGTCGCGCTTGAGAAGGAGCACGTCGTACGGATCGGCATCGGCCATGTCGCCCATGCCCGGCGAACCGTAGGGCATGTCGGGAACGGTCAGCCCTATCGCGTCCGGGCGCTCCTCGAGCAGGCGCCTGACCTCGCGCGGGGGCACGTGGCCCTCGATCACATAGCCTTCGATTTTTCCCGTATGGCAGGAGGTCTGGCCGGGCTTCAGTCCGGCTTCCACCTTTGCGGCGTTGAGGTCCGCCAGCGGAAGGTCGCGCTCGGCGACCGTGAAGCCCGCTTCCCGCATGTGATTGCCCCACGCCACGCAACATCCGCACGAGGCCGATTTCAGCACCTCGATCGAGCCCGCGGCCCAGGCCGCCTGGCTGATCAGCGCCAGGGCCGTGAAGGCTGCGGCGCGGGCAAGCCTGTTGAATGTCTTCATCGTCCGTCTCCTACCTGAAGAACACGTATTTCACGAGGGCGGCGATCACGAGCGCGACGACCACGAGGCCGACGAGGCCCCACAGTCCCATGCCCCACATCATGCCGCCGTCCATGCCGTTTTCCATCATTATCTCGATCTCCGGTCAGGGCGCGGGCATGTCTGCCCGCGCCCTGACATCCTACTTGATATCGGTGACCGTGATGCGGCCGTTGACCCGGTCGGCGGTGAATTCGATCTTCTGTCCCACCTCGACCTCCTCGATCATCGAATCCTCGGCCACCACGAAGACCATCGTCATCGCGGGCATGTCGAGGTTCGTGAGTTCGCCGTGCTTGATAGTGAGCTTCTTCTGTCCGGCGTCGATCTTGGTCACCTCGCCGGACGTATATTCTTGCGCGGCTGCCGCCGCGGTTCCGAGAGCGAGTGCCGCGGCCGCAGTGATCAGGATGCTTGTCTTCCTCATGTCGTCTTCCTTTCCGTGTTGCTGGTTCAGTGGCGGACGCTAATGTCGCCCTTCATGCCGGAGTCGTAGTGGCCGGGTATCAGGCAGGCGAACCCGAAGTCGCCCGCCGACGCGAAAGTCCAGACGATCTCGCCTGTCGCGCCCGGAGCAAGCCGGATCGAGTTCGGGTCGTCGTGCTCCATCTCGGGGAAGCGCTCCATGAGCTCCTTGTGCTCCATGATGCCGTCGTGAACGTCCATGACGAACTCGTGGTCGAGTTCGCCCTTGTTCACGAACTTCAGCCTAAGGGTCTCGCCTTCGGAGACTGCGAGCGAGGCAGGTTCGAAAACCATGCCGCCGTCGTCCCTTTCCATCATCGTGATCGTGACGGTCCTGGAAGCGTCGGCGGCGACGCCCGGCTTGCCGATCGCCATCATGCCCGCCTCGCCATGCCCTCCGGCGTGGGTTCCGGCCGCGAGCGCGCCGCCCGTGAGGGCAAGGAGGGCTGCGAGTGCTGCAGTGCTCATCTTCATGTCTTGGTCCTTTTTGCTGGTTGATTCAGTGGTCTGAGTGGTCGCCGGGCTTGGCCGCCGGAGCGACGGTTTCGCCCCCTGCCGCCTTCACCGGAGCCGGGACGTCGCCCGTCCATTCGTAGGAGACAGTGCCTTCCGGGTGCTCGTACCAGCCCGGATCGGCGTAATCGTTCGCCGAGATGCCTTCGCGGACCTTCACGACCGAGAACATGCCGCCCATCTCGATCGCGCCGAACTGCCCCCAGCCCGTCATCATCGGAATGGTATTGTCGGGAAGCGGCATCTCCATCTCGCCCATGTCCGCCATGCCGCGGTTGCCCATGGCCATGTATTCGGGCTGGACGGTGCGGATCTTTCGGGAGACCTCGGTCTTGTCCGCGCCGATGAAGGTAGGCACGTCATGACCCATGGCGTTCATCGTGTGGTGCGACTTGTGGCAGTGGATCGCCCAGTCGCCGAGATACTTTGCGTCGAACTCGTAGGCGCGCATCGCACCGACCGGGATGTCGATGGAGACCTCGGGCCAGCGGGCCTCGGGCCTGACCCAGCCTCCGTCCGTGCAGGTGACCTCGAAGTCGTACCCGTGCATGTGGATAGGGTGGTTGGTCATGGTGAGGTTGCCGACCCGCACGCGGACCCGGTCGTCCTTGTTGACCACCAGATGGCTGATGCCCGGGAACACCCTGCTGTTCCAGGTCCACAGGTTGAAGTCCGTCATCTCCATCACGCGGGGCACATAGGAACCCGGCTCGATGTCGAAAGCGTTGAGCAGGAAGACGAAGTCCCGGTCGACGCGGTGGAGCGCAGGGTTCTTCGGGTGGATGACGAAGAAGCCCATCATGCCCATGGCCATCTGGACCATCTCGTCGGCGTGCGGGTGGTACATGAAGGTCCCGCTCTTCACGAGATCGAACTCGTAGACGAAGGTCTTGCCGGGCGGGATTCCTGGCTGGGTCAGGCCGGTGACCCCGTCCATGCCGCAGGGCAGGATCATGCCGTGCCAGTGGATCGTCGTGTGTTCCGGAAGCCTGTTGGTGACGAAGATACGGACCCTGTCGCCTTCCACGGCCTCGATGGTCGGGCCGGGGGACTGGCCGTTGTAGCCCCACAGATAGGCCGTCATGCCGGGTCCGAGTTCCCGCTCGACGGGCTCGGCGACGAGGTGGAATTCCTTCACTCCACCGGTCATTCGGTGCGGCAGCGTCCAGCCGTTCAGGGTGACGACGGGCTGATAGTCAGGACCGCTCGACGGAAAGATCGGCGGCTGCATGTCCGGCGATTCCATGACGGGCGCGTCAGGCAGTCCCATGGCCGACGTCTTCGACCATGCCGCGGCGCTCGCGAGGAACGCGCCACCTCCGAGGATCTGTCTTCTGGTGATCATTGTCTCGTTCTCCTGGTCAGTGTCCGCCGCCGCCGTCTTCGGCAGCCGCCGTCTCGGCACCGCCGCCCGCGGGAGCGCTGCCGCCTCCGCCATGGACGGCGGTGCCGAGATTGACGTCAGCCAGCCAGAACTGGTGCTTGGCGTTGAGGGAAAGCATGATCGAATTCACCTTCGCCCTGGTGTCTGCCAGAAGCTCGAAGGTGTTAGTGATCATGCCGTTGTAGGTGAGGAGCGACTCCTCCTCGATCGTCGTGCGAAGTGGCACCACGTTGGCACGGTAGTGCCGCGCGATGTCGTGGGTGGAGCGGTATCCGTCGTACGCGCTGCGGGCTTCGGAGCGGACGTTGACTGCGCGCTCGGCCAGCAGGTTGGCGGCCTGCATGTAGGCCAGTTCCGCCTTGCGCATGCGCGCCTGCCCGCTGTCGAAGATCGGAATGACGAACTCGAGTTCGGCGTTCAGCGAGACCTTCGTCTCGGTGCCGCCGTCCTCGGTTTCCTCGCGCTCGATCTCGGCCCCGGTCACGAGTTCGAGGTCCGACACGTAGCGGGTCGCCTCGGTGAGCCCGTAGGAGAGCGCGAGCGCTTCCAGTTCGAGCTTTGCGATCTCCAGGTCCACACGGTTCCTGAGCGCTTGCGCCTCGATGTCCTTGCGAGCCAGCGGGTTGGCGGGAAGCGAGGGAAGCGCGTTCGGCACCTGGTAGTCGACGTCGAAGCCCCAGAGCCCCATCAGCCGCGTCAGCGCCTCCTTGGCCGTCCGAGCCTGCAGCCGGGCTTCGGCCGTCTGACCCGCCAGCTCGGCGTAGAAGACGTGCTCGCGGGCCTGGCCTGTCTTGGTGAAGGCTCCAGTCTGTCCGAGTTTCTCGGCCAGCGCCGAGGCGGCGTCTGCGGCCGCCTGAGCCCGGTTGAGGTAGGCTACCCGCTCCCAGGCTGCGACGGCGTCGATCCAGGCCCGCCGCGTGTCCGCGGCGAGCCGCAACGTCGCCTCGGCAGCGCGCAGTTGTGCCTGCCTGAAGCGGGCATCGGCGACAGCCATCCGGCGCGGTCGCGTCGCCAGCGCCAGGATGTTCGAGACGACGGCCGTCTCGACCGTTCGTCCGGCGTTGATCCCCATGATGCCGACCGAAACGCGCGGATTGACCAGCAGGGACTCCTGCCACAGGTCGGCCGATGACATGCCGACGTCCGCATAGGCTGCCTGCAGCCCCTTGTTGTTGAGGAGCGCGACCTGAACGGCCAGATCCGGCCCGAGCGTCTTTCCCCTGACCAGCGCGGTAACCCGTTCCGCCAGTGCGCGCGCCTCACCGCTCGACTGCACCCAGACCGTTTCCTTGCCCGTGACGGAAGCTGTCTTGGCCGAAACGGTCTGGAAGCCGGCGAGCGGATCGTCGAAGCCGTCCGCGGTAGTGACGCAGGCCGAGACGAACAGGGGCACCGCGAGCGTCACGATGCTTCGTACAGCGCGCCTCATGAGCCTACCCCCCGGTTCGCGGGCGACAGGTTGTCGTTCAGCCGCCGCCAGTTTTGGGGACCGGTCGGCCGCCGGGGATGGAAATCACCAAGAACGTGAGAGTAGCGGGCATCCCGCAGTCCCATGACCGGATCGGCCGGATTGAACACGGGCAGCACGTCGGGCGGCGGAGATCCCGCGCAGCCTGCTGCCAAGAGTGACGCCAAGAGCGCCGCGATCGCTGAAATTCGCATTTCGAACCTTGAAACTGACAGGGAAGAATGACCCATGCGCAGACGCACGGGTGCCTCAGCGCCACACGGCGCTCCGGGTCAGTTCAGGTTCGGGGAGGCCTGATCAGTCCGTGCGTCTCGCCCGGTGTCAAAGCACCGGATGCGACACGGCCGAATGCTCCTGAGGGCGGATGTGCGAGATCGGAAAGGCACGGCGGGACGCCTGTGGCTGGCATGCAGTGCATGTCGCAGCAGAGGTCGGTGGTTGTCGCGCCGCCGTGATGGCTCGCGTCATTTGCGGACGAAGGCTGTTCAAGGGCATGATCGCCGTGAGCGGCGTCGTGATCGTGGTGTTCAGTCTGTAGGAGCGTTTCGGCCTGCGCGGTATGCATGGCCGACTTGGCCATCGCAACCATGCCGGGCTGAAGCGAGGCCACGACCAGCATGGCAACGGCGAAAAGCGCGCGAACGGCCGCCCCCCTAACTCCGCCATGTCTGCCCGAAACCTTCATGCCTTCACCTCCGCCATATGTTGCATCTGTAAGTCAAGCATCAATGGCCGGATGAGGGCGAAGATGAGGAAACGTGATCACTCGCGGTTCTACCGGGCAGCACTGCTGGCCAGGTATCTTCGACTGAGCCACAGTACTAGCGGCGGGATCACGATCCACTGGAGGAGCGGGCTCAACCCCGTCCCGAATGGGGGAACGAGCGGCATCAGGTCCGAGTATGTCCAGCGCTGGGTGACCTGGGTATAGTAGAATTCGAATCCGACGGTTAGCGCGATCCCCGTCCCGAGGAAGACGACGACTGGCAGCGCGGCTTGGTTGCCAATCCAGTGACGTGTCCTCGCGACGAGGCTGGCAGTCCAGAATGCTGTCAGGGCGAAACCGACGTCGCCGATGGTCGCGGACGTGCAAAGCATGATGCCCTGCCAGTGCGCCATCTCCGCCATGCCCGCATAGGTCGGCACCTGCAGGAACTCCCAGACGAAGTGGAGCAGGAAAGAGAACAACGCGACCGGGAGTTCCGGCGCATCAAAGAGCGAGCGACGATCGTTTACCGCAGGCTGACTCCGGTCCTGTTGGTGCACCATGGCGTTGCTTCTCACCCTTGCTACGGCTAGTGAACGGGAGCCCTGCCCGACAGGCCCTCGATGATTGGGCACTCTGGGCGGCTGTCTCCATGACAGTTGGCCACCAGATGCCTCAGCATGTCGCGCAGTCCCTGCAACTCGGCGATCTTGCGCTCGATCTCCCCGAGCTTGGTCGTGGCGATGACTTTAACCTCGGCGCTCTCGCGGTCACGGTCGCCGTAGAGGGACAGCAGCTGTCTGCATTCCTCGACCGAGAAGCCTAGGCTGCGCGACCGCTGGAGAAAGCGCAGGCGATGCACGTCCTCCATCGAATAGTCGCGATAGCCGTTGTCGCGGCGATCCGGCCTGATCAGCCCGATATCCTCGTAGTAGCGGATGGTCTTCGCCGGGAGGCCGGACTTTACCGAGACGGTGCCGATGTTCATCGCGAGTTCTCCTTGATGGGTTCAGCCGAGCCGCACGGTGCGCAGCCTGAGCGCGTTGGCGATGACCGAGACGGACGAGAGGCTCATCGCGGCCGCCGCTATCATTGGCGAGAGCAGCGTGCCGAAGACGGGATAGAGGACGCCGGCCGCCACGGGCACGCCGAGCGCGTTGTAGACGAAGGCGAAGAAGAGGTTCTGCCTGATGTTGCGGATTGTCGCCTGGGCAAGCGTACGTGCCCGTACGATGCCGTTGAGGTCGCCCTTCACCAGGGTGATGCCCGCGCTTTCGACCGCGACGTCCGCGCCCGTGCCCATGGCAATGCCGACGTCGGCCGCAGCGAGCGCAGGCGCGTCGTTGACGCCGTCTCCCGCCATCGCGACCTTGGCTCCGTTGGCCCGGAGCTCTTCGATGAGCTGTTGCTTGCTGTCCGGCAGCATGTCGGCGCGCACCTCGTCGATCCCGAGCTTCGACGCCGCAGCCCTCGCGGTCCGCTCGTTGTCGCCCGTGGCCATGATGATGCGGAGACCCGTGTCGTGCAGGGCGCGGATCGCCTCCGCGGTCGTTGCCTTGACCGGATCGGCAACGGCGACGAAGCCGGCGATCGATCCGTCGACAGCGACGAACATCGCCGTCTTGCCTTCGGCGCGCATGGCGTCGGCCTGTCCGGCGAGACGGTCGATGCCGACGCCAAGGTCCGCCATCATGGCAGTATTCCCCAGCGCCACCTTCCGGCCCTCCACGGTGCCATTGACGCCCTTGCCCGTCACCGCCTCGAACTCGGATGCCGTCTTGAGTGCTGCGCCGCGTTCCGCCGCGCCTTCGACGATCGCCTCGGCCAGCGGATGCTCCGATCCGCGCTCGAGCGAGGCGGCAAGCGACAGAAGCTGCCCGGCATCGAATCCTTCTGCTGGAACGACGTCCGTCAGCTTCGGGCGGCCTTCCGTCAGCGTGCCCGTCTTGTCGACGATGAGCGTGTCGACGCTGGCGAAGCGCTCAAGCGCCTCCGCGTCCTTTATCAGCACGCCCGCCTGGGCGCCGCGCCCGGTCGCGGTCATGATCGACATCGGCGTGGCGAGGCCGAGCGCGCAGGGACAGGCGATGATGAGGACCGACACGGCCGAAACGATGGCGAACACCATGCTGGGTTCAGGACCGAACAGTGCCCAGGCCACGAAGGCAAGGATGGCGACCAGCACCACGGTCGGCACGAAATAGTACGAGACGCGATCGGCGAGCCTCTGAATGGGCGCGCGGGATCGCTGGGCCTTGGCAACCATCTCGACGATCCGCGACAGCATGGTCTCGGACCCGACACGCTCGGCAGTGATGATGAGCGTACCGTTGCGATTGAGCGTTCCCCCGGTCACCGTGTCGCCCGGCGTCTTCTCCACTGGCACGGGTTCGCCCGTGATCATGGATTCGTCGATGGAAGTCCGGCCCTCGACGACCTTGCCGTCGACGGGAACGCTGTCCCCAGGGCGAACGCGCAGGCGGTCACCCTGCTTGACCTCGTCCAGAGGCACGTTGGCTTCCGAACCGTCGGCGGCGATCCGGCGCGCGGTCTTCGGCGCGAGGTCGAGCAGCGCGCGGATCGCCGAACCGGTCCGCTCGCGTGCCCGCAGTTCAAGCACCTGGCCGAGGAAGACGAGCGCGACGATGACGGCGGCCGCCTCGAAATAAACCGGAACCGACCCGCCATGGCCCCGGAACTGGTGCGGGAAGAGATCTGGAAAGAAAGTGGCGACCACGCTGTAGAGATAAGCTGTGCCGACGCCGATCGAGATCAGCGTCCACATGTTCGGACTGCGGTTGACGAAGGACTCGTAGCCACGGTGGAAGAACGGGATCGCGGCCCATAGTACGACGGGTGTCGCCAACACGAACTCCAGCCATGCGGCCAGCGGCTCGCCGATCCACTCGCGCACCTGCAACCCGACCATCGGCCCCATGGCGATGACGAGCAGCGGCAGCGACAGGACAGCGGAGACCCAGAACCTGCGCGTGAAGTCGATGAGCTCCGGGTTCGGACCCTCGTCGCCTGTTGGTACGCCCATCGGTTCGAGCGCCATGCCGCAGATCGGGCAGGAGCCCGGCTTGTCGCGCACGATCTCGGGGTGCATCGGGCAGGTGTATTGGGTGCCCTTCGGCATTGGCGCTGCGGCGGGCCGATCACCGAGATAGCGCCCCGGCTCGGCCTCGAACTTGCTCTTGCAGCCTGCCGAGCAGAAGTAGACCTTCTCGCCTTCGTGGCGGTGGAAGTGCTTTGCGGAGGCGCGATCCACGTCCATCCCGCAGACCGGATCGGTAGCGGTCAGGTAGGCGTCCGGTTCGGCCATGAACTTGGTGCGGCAGCCAACACTGCAGAAATGAAAAATACGTCCGCCGTGCTCGGCGCGCGGCTTGCCTGCCCCGGGGTCGACCGTCATCCCGCAGACCGGATCGCGCACGATCTCTCCTTCGGCGTGCGGCGCAGGTACGTGATGGGCGTGGTGGTGGTGAGAGGGCATCGTCGTCGCCTCCTGATCAATGGCGTACGTTCGCCCTTCCAGTCACTGGAAGGTCAAGCACTATCTTGGACTTGACCTTCCATCTGCTGGAAGGTGGACATTGGTCACATGCCGTCCCCCGGACGGAGTCCAGGACCGCCCGCGTCTATCGCCGACGGTCCCGACAGGATGTCAAAGGAGACTACCATGAAGACGTTGAAGACGATCGCGGCGGCAGCCGCGCTGACCGCGGTGACTGCTGTCGCCTGGGCGCAGATGAACCACGGCGGTCACGGCGGCGGGATGATGATGAACATGGAGCAGATGCAGTCCATGATGGAATCGATGATGCCCGCAGAGGGCGACTCCGAATCCACCAAAGCCTACAAGCAGGCCGACATGGACATGATGCAGGGCATGGCCGTCGAATATACGGGCAACGCAGACGTGGACTTCCGCCTCAAGATGATCCCGCATCACCAGGGCGCGATCGACATGGCGAAGGTCGCGCTCGAGCACGGCACCGATCCGGCAACGAAGGCACTTGCCGAAGCGATCATCGCCGCGCAGGAGCGTGAGATCGCGGAAATGCGGGACTGGCTGGAGAATAACCGCAAGTAGGAGGACTTGGTGTGAACGCCAGCGATCCCGTCGGGCGCCGACATTGGGACGACGCCTATGTCCAGAAGGGCGAGACCGGCGTTAGCTGGTTCGAGGAGACACCGACGGTCTCGCTGGATCTGATCAAGGCCTTGCCGGGGCCGAAGGATTCATTGATCGACATGGGCGGCGGGGCCTCTCGCCTCGCCGCCCATGCTCTGCGGCAGGGGTTTGGGCACGTCGCTGTCCTCGACCTTTCTGCCGAGGCAATAGCCCGAGCGCAGATGACGATGGGCACGGAGGCCGATCGCGTCGAGTGGATCGTTGCCGATGTGACGACCTGGAAGCCCGGACGGCGATACGACGTCTGGCATGATCGCGCAGCCTTCCACTTCCTCACCAACGAGGCGGACCGCGCCGCCTATGTCGAGACGCTCGACGTCGCGCTTGGCGACGGCG
This sequence comes from Rhizobiaceae bacterium, assembly GCA_050184585.1. Taxonomy (GTDB): domain Bacteria; phylum Pseudomonadota; class Alphaproteobacteria; order Rhizobiales; family Rhizobiaceae; genus JBFXAF01. The sequence continues at coordinate 646,111 of JBFXAF010000002.1, forward strand.
GACACGCCATCATCGCGACCTTCGCCCTTGACGGCCCGGAGCGCTGCAGCGGGTTGCCAGTGCAACGCTACAGCCCTGAAACCCTTGCCGAGACGCTCGGGCCACGGTTCACGCTCGTGAACAGTGAGCGTCATGAGCATCAGACCCCTTGGGGGTCGACGCAGGCGTTCCAGTTCAGCGTGCTGGCGAGGGCGGCTTGACCTGCCCGGCCGCGAAAAGCGCTGCAGCGTGGAACATGAGTGATGCTGGATGCTTCACATGAGGCTCCGCGACGTAGGACTGATGGCGGCTGGTTCGGCGATCGCTGCCGCTTTGGGTGTTTGGTGGACGACCCAGGCATCGTCTCCGGGAATCCTGAAGCCGGACGATGCTTCCGTCGTTGCCACAGGCTCGAAGCTCTACGGCATCCACTGCGCATCCTGTCACGGCGCGTCGCTGGAGGGGCAGGCAGAGGATTGGCAGCGCCGTGACGCGGAAGGCTTTGCCCTCGCGCCACCGCACGACGCCACCGGGCACACCTGGCATCACCCCGATCGCCTTCTGTTCGAAATCACGAAGGTTGGCGTGGGGGTCGCGGCGAACCTGCCCGACTACAAGACGCGGATGCCTGCGTTCGAAGGCGTCCTTGACGACGACGAGATCGTGGCCGTGCTTTCCTTCATCAAGGCGCAATGGCCGGATGACATCCGTCGACGCCACGACCTCCTCAACGAACGGGACGCCGACGCTCGCCGCTGATCGTTCTCGTCCATAGGGGCAGCATCCGGCCGACCACGCCGTCGCGCCGAAAGCCATGCCAGGCAGCAGCCGTCACGTGCAGAGCTATCAGAACGAGGGTGACGTTCCAGATCGCCTTATGGACACCCGCGGCCGGCCCCCAAAGATACGACGCGATGAACCCCGTCGCGGCCTGTCCGGCCAGGGAGACGTAAATGCCCCAGTGAACCGCGAGCGCCGTCAGTTCCATCGGAGTGCGGCGAGTCTGTAGTCCGTCGGTGCCCCGCGACAACCGCAGTGCAATCCGGACGAGGACGAGGCAGCCGATCGCGATTCCATTGTAGTTGTGGACCGCATGCAGAAACAGGTCCACGGGCGCAGCCGGGAGGAGCGGATTGTGCGTGCGCGGAATAGCGCCCGCCGTGAGCCACTGCACGAGGATCATGGAGACGACGGCCCAATGGATGGCGATCTGAAGGTTCGAATATGCGGTCATCGGCCGAGCCCCAGTTTGCAGACGAAACTGCCACGAACGCCTTGCGGAGCGGTAAACTGTAAAAGAAGCAATGATACCGACCCCTATCGTTTACTGAGGCAAATCGCAGAGTCCGTCGGCAATCGGCCGCTCGTACAAAGTTCCTTAACCAGGTCGCAGCTACCGACTTCGATATGACTATCGTAAGTGAGTTTTTTTCAGTTTCGATTGAAGCGACTGATCGCCCCGAGCTTCGCGGGCGTTATGAAATCGAGGTGAACCACGGCCGTTGGACAGCGTCGCTTGCGATTCCATCGACGGCGGGGTTCACTGCGCGCTTGCTATTCGTTCCGGACGAGGGCGAGAAGGAGCGCCCCCTGGTTCCCTGGGAACGAGTTGCGGCCGAGGCTGGCGACATGGAGGCAGCGCAAAGAGCGTACGACGCTGTGTTGCCGAATCTCACCGCCTACCAGGATTGGTATGATAGGACAGGCAAGCGCTGGGAAGTCTTACGCCTCCAGCGAGAACAACAACGTTCCAGAGCGAAACGAGAAGGCCGACCGCCGCCGCCGTCTCTCCGAAAGAGGCCGCCGAAGAGCGGCAAGGGTCCCCTCTGAACCGCATCAACGCCCTACGCGGGCGTCGCTCGCACCGTAGGTTTTGAACTCGCCAAGCGCTGAGCGGTAGCAGAGGTCGATACGGTCAGCGCCCTTGACGGCTGCCCTGGCAACCAAATTTGGCGCCGGGCGGACACAGCGTCGCCGACGCGGCCCGACTTTGTGAACAAACTAACCGCCCCGGGGTTGACTGAGGGGCCTACCTCGACGCCGTGCGGCGCCTTCTGGGGCAGTCATAACGGGCGTTTCACGCTCTTGAAGCGTCAAACGTTCGATTTGGTATATCGGATGACGTCCTCTGGATGTGTTCAGCTATATGACAACAGTTTTTTCGCTATACGAGATCACTTCCGTCGACGCTTGAACTCGGCGTCGATCATCGCCGACAGATCGTCGAGAGCCTCGTCCGTCAGGTGCCGGATCACCAGCTCGGTCGCCAGCGGATCGGCCTGGCCGCGCTTCCGCACCCGCTTGGTTCCCGGTAGCCTCCAGACGGTGCCGCTGGCGAAGAGCTGGTCATCGAGGATCTTGGCGCTGCCGCCGCGTACCGCCCCAAGCTTCGTCTCGCAGAGGTAGGACGTGATCTCTCCGGCAAGCTGCTTAAGGGATCGGTTGCGCGCTGCCTCGATACCGATCCTCTCGATCAGGTCTCCCGAGAAGGTCGTCATCGGCGGCATGCCCCAAGTCATTGAATGCCGGAAGTGATCGAGGAGGCCAGGCTCTGACGCCAGCTCCAGAAGGACATCGCCTCCCGCGATACTGGCCGCGCGGGAACGGATTCGTTTCGGCCAGTCCGTGACCGGTGGCGACTGAGGCGCTGACATGTCTGTCTGATAGGTCGCCGATGGAAACTGGCAGGATACCTTCCCGCCAGAGCGTCGTCAACCGACATGTCAGTCTGACAGGTCTACTCCTGCCGGGCCGCCGCCTCGGCATGCGCCGCCGCGCGCTGTTCGGCTTCCTCCGGCGATCCTGCGACGACGTATCCCTCGCGGCTGACGGGGCCTCGCAGCAGGAAGTCCGGCACGGCTGGCACCCGCGCGACGCGGCCGTCAGACAGGACCCGCCATCGCACCCACTCAGTCGCGGGCTTCGTGTCCGCCGCCGGCGGCGGGACGGCACCTCCTGTCATGGGGGGACGGAACCCCCGGCGAACCGGGGACGCTGTCCTACGCTGCTGCACGGTACATCTCCAGGTCCTGCTCCAGCCGCTCCAGCGCCATGTCCCGCAGCCTGTCGAGCTTGTCGTCGGGAATCCTGCGCCAGTTGCCCGCCGCCGGGTCCTTGGCGTAGCCCCTGAGCGTCTCTAGCCCAACGCCGAGCGCGGCGGCGATTGCCTTCTGCGTCATGAAGCCCGAGAGCACGCGCTTGTGCGCGCGGACTCTTTCGACGCGATACCTGTCGTCTGTCCATCCCAGCATCATTCTTCCCTCCCGTTCGCGTCGACGATGTCGATGCCGATGACCCTGAGCCACATCACGGATCCATTCGAGAACGTCACCGTCAATGTCCTGTCCGGGTGTTCCCCGTCATCTCCCACCGCTGCCCGGACCTCGATGCTGCGGTAGCACCCGTTGTTCCGTCGGTCCGGGTCTGGCGGTCTCAAATTTACCTCGCGTCCATGCCGTCCTCCTCGTATTTTGCTTCCGCTGGAAAACCCCGCAGGGTGTTGGAGGGGCAACCGGGATTGCTCCCGGCCCCGCCTTCACGCCGCCTGCGGCAGCATGTCGTTGATCGCGTAAATCGCCTCCTGGAGTGAATCGAGCGCGGTTGTGATCTCGTCGCATTCCTCCTCGTCGCTCATGTCGTGTTGGATTTCCTCGAGCCGAACCATGATGTCGTCGATCTTGACGCTGACCTTGCTGAGACGGCGGGCGAACTTCTGTCGCATGGGATGTCCTTTGTGGGGGGTGGGGTGACGGTAGTCAGCCGGGATCGCTCCCGGCGGATCATTATTCGCTCCAAGCGCTCGGCATGTGCGGCTTTACGAAGGCGTGCAGTCCTTCACTGGCCCTGTCGATGTGACTGCCGCGAGCCTGATAGTCGGCGGCCTGTCGAAGGAGCGCGGTGACTTTCATCAGATGGGGGTGCGACGACGCCGGGATGCCGAAACGATCGATGGCCTTCTCGAGTGTCTCCAGACATTCCTCGATCTGTTCGAACCTGTGGCTGACCGCCCGGTGCAGGCGGCTCGCGGACTCTTCGTTGAGTTTTTCGGTCATCATCCGAGCTGTCCTTTCCTGGGATGTGTCGCTCGTTGTCGGTCAGCTGGCTGCCGCGCCGGAGACCTCGGGAAGGGGCAGCCGGGATTACTCCCGGTCGACCTCGTCAGTAGGCGTCGTAAGGGTTGTCGTCGGAGTCGTAGACATCGCGCTTCGTGAAGGCGCGCAGCGCGGTCGTGGACGCGAACCCATCGCTGGCGACGGTAGCCACTCCCTTGAACTCTAGCCGTCCGCCGTGGCGCTTGCGGTAGACGCGCCACTCCCCCATCGACCCGAGGTCGTGCTGCTCGTCGTCGAACTTCGCGACAAGGCTCTCGCCTCGGATGCTGAAGTGATGTTCGGCAGGGAAGTCCTTGCCACGCACGATGATGTCGGTAGCAGTCATGAGCTGTCCTTTCCTGGTGTCGCTCGTTGTCGGTCGGCTTCTGCCGCCGCCGGAGGTCTCGCATCGGAGACCTCGGGAGGGGGCAGCCGGGTTTCCCCGGCGTCCCGCTCAGGCTGCGTGTTCGAGGACGTCCTCGGCGCGCCAGAGGCCGAGCACCTCTCCCTCGGCGAGGGCGCGGACCGCGTCGTCCGCCTCCCAATCCCCGGCCGGGACGGCGACGGCGATGTATCGGTTACCCCTGCCGCCGTCGAATTCCCGGTCGCTGATGGCGGTCCACTCCTGGCGGTATCCGCCGATCGCGTCGGCTTCGTCCTGCGCGGCCCGGAGCGTGTCGCCCATGGTCCAGATCCTGTGGGAGTTGGCGCTGATGAGAACGGTCATCGTGGTTATCATGGTCGTTTCCTTTCCCTGGTATCGCTCGTTGGCGGTTGGCTTCTGCCGCCGCCGTAGGCCTCGCGGGAGACCTCGGGAGGGGTCAGCGGGGGGAGACCCCCGCGTCCCGCTCAGGCTGCCGCTTCCTTGACAGCAGCGACGTGACGGTCTGCGACCTCAGCCATCTGCTTGAGGCTGGAGATGGCGCTTGCGCTGCCCTCATCCCCGCAATTCTCGAAGCTCGCCAACAGGATCGGTAACACTCCTGACCAGGTCGGTGTCAGGTCGATGAACTCCGGCTCTCTCGTCATCTCTCTCTCCTCTCGGGCCCGCTTGATCGCCGCCCGTGAGACAATGATCGTCTGCACTCCTGCCCCCTTCAAGGGGTCATTTCAAACAAAATGTCGATTTCTGAAAGAAAAGATCAGACGTTGTGCCGCGAGATAGCAATATCAAACCCTCGTCAACAGACTTTTTTCAGCGCCCCTTTGTCAACAATTTGCGTAGTTAACGCTATCGACACTTGCACGCCGCCGACGGAACATCGCTATCAACAATATAGACGCACTCGTGAGACCGTCTCGTTGTCAACAATTACAGCGGAGGACGTCATGAAGGGCATCTTGGATTTCGGAAGGGGCGCAGCCGTCCTCGGGCTGCGGGCGCTGCAGGCGATCCTGCTCGCGATGCACGCCGTCGTCGCGCTGTTGTGCCGCCTGATCGGCGTGCGCCCGCCCGCTGCCCCTCAGATCGCGCCGCCCATGGCCATGCCGGAGGCCGTCATGGACCGTTACGAATCTGCCCTCGACCGGGCCATCTCGCGCGACCACGAACCCGTGCACGATGCCGGGGCGGCGGTGCACCAGTACGCGGCGGCGGCTGACCCGTACGTGCGCGGCGCGGTCGACCTGACATGTCTGTCAGACGTGCAAGTGGGCTGGCTGCTGGGACTGTCCGATGCCGAGCTTTCGCGCCTCGCCGTCGCCGGGCCTCTGGCCTGCCAGCGCGCGGTCAGCGGGAAGCGGAGCGGGATCGTGGGCCTGCCGGAGCTGGTGTCGCCGGCCCCGACGGAGCCAGCCGCCGATCCCCGTGAGCGCGTGCGCGAGGCCCTTCGCGAACGAATCCAGGACTCCCGCGGCCGCCAGCTGGCAGCCGCGTAGGACTCAGACGAGGGGCCGGACTACCCGGTCCCTGGCGAGCAAGGATTCCCAGGCGGCGTCGAGCGCCGCCTGACGGTCCCGGGCGATGGCGGCGCGCACGGTCTCCCAAGGGCGCGCTCGCGCTTCCAGCGGAGGACGGCTTCCCCGATCTCGGGCGCCTCGTGCGCCATGTCGCCGATGATGTCGTAGGCGCTGTCGCTCATGACGGTCTCCGCAAGCTGTCGATGTAGGCCTGCTTCTGCGCCAGCTGGCGACGTAGCCGGGCGTTCTCGGCCCGGGCTTCCGCCAGTTGGTCTGCCAGTTCCATCGCGAGGCTCTCGAGCCTGTCAGCGTTTTGAAGGCGATAGCCCACGGCCGCGTCGTATGCCGCCTGTTCGCGGTCCTCGCGGGCTGCCTGCACGCCTTCGATGGCCTTCACGGCCCCGGTCCACAGGACGGCAGCGGCCGTGAGGCCAACGCCCGTCGCCTGAAGTCCGATGTTGTATCCGGCATCGCGTGCCATGGCTGCCTCCTTCTCGTTTCAAGGGAGACTCGCATAGAGGGATCCAGGGGAGATCTAAACCCATCGCTCGGATCCGATCTATCGGCCGGGGCTCTCGCGTGAAGGCTCGCGTGCTATGCCGGGGCATGGACAGGCTCGACCCCTGGCATCAGGAATTCTTTCGGCGCTGGCTGGCATCGCTGGCGCACGGCGACGCGCGCCTGCTGCAAATGCTCGAGGCGTCGCTGGGACAGATCGCGGCGACGATGCTGCTGGACACGCTGGCGCGGCGCGGCTCGCATGCGACGGCGAAGATGGGCGATCTCGTGGGGGCCAAGCCGGGCAGCCCCGAGGACGAGGTCATTGCCGGGTGGCTGCGCGACGCGATCGAACACGGCGACGCGTGGCTCGACGACGTCGACGGGGCCGGGACGCCGCGGCGGCTGGCTCAGTGCGAAACCTACGGCGACCTGATCGAGGCTGCGAACGAAGACTATGGGGCGCGGCGGTGGCGGCTGCCAGGTAGGTGACGGTCACGTGAATTGGACTAGGAAAAGCTTGAGTGCTTGAGCACCACGTGGTGCCATAAAGCCTACCTTCGCTACGGAGCCTTCGCGGCGGCCAGCAGCGCCGCGAACCCGTCTGAATCCGGCCCGCAGCCATCCTCGTCCACGATCCCCAACTCAAGCAGCTTCCTGTCGGCTGCCGCCTGCTTGGCGAGGGCCGGATGGCCGCGGTGAAGGTAGCGCGATTTCAGGTAGAGGACCTTCCCGTCATGCTTACGCACGCGTGACCGAGAGCGGGTGAGGTCGACCTCGACGGTGGTGAGTATCCGCGGGAGCGCCCCGTCCAAACCGTCGCAGGCGATGCCGCGGAGCGTCCCCTGTCTCGGCCCGATCTCGATGAAGTCAAGCGATGTGAAGCCTTGGTGGACGATTTCTGCGCATCCGGCGATGATGCGCACGGGGACTGGAAGCTGCTCAAGACTGTCGGCCGAGAACCGGAGCCTGCCCGCCTCGAACGAGGCGAATCCAGACGCGGCGGCGCGCGCGAACGCGTCCTGCACGTGCTTCGGGTCGCGCAGCGCCACGAGGCTGCCCCTGGCGGCCTCCACTACTGCCGAATGCGATCCGAAGAAGGTCCTGACATCCCGCTGGATGGAAGCCGGCAGCGATCCGTAGGTAGGGGCCCCCGGGAAAAGGGACAGGGCGAAATGGACGAGCAGGTCCTCGCGCCGCGCATCGGCGGCGAGCTTCATCTGCGTCGGGTCGATGATTTCCTGCACGCATGCCGCCAGCGCCCGCGAGACCGAAATCCTCTTCGCCGACAGGGAGGCGAGGACCGCCGGGTCCATCTCGTCCTCGGAAGGAAGCCGTCCGAGGTCCAGGGCCATCCGCCATATGGCCTCCAGTTCCTCCACCGCCCTTGCCGCGAGAGGCTCGGCCTTCGCCGCAGGGGCGCGGGGCTCTCTCGGCGGCACCGAAATCTGGGCGAGTAGGGCCGCGCGCGACCGTTTCCTGAACAGGACCTGCTGCTCGAGGTCCTTGTCGCGGAACACGGCGACGATGCCTGGGGAGAGCGAGACGGGCCGCTCGTCGGTGACGGACGAGACCAGCGCGATCAGCTCGTCTTGGAAGAAATACTTCTGGAAGGTCTGCTTTCGGGACAGGTAGCCGTCGCCGTGCTGGCGCAGGCCGTCGACCCTGTATTTCCCCGGCACCATGACCGACACGGCCATGCCCCGCTCCGCGTAGCCCCAGGCGGAGCGGACAGTCTCCTCCCGCTCGTGCGGGTCCTCGATGACGTTGATGACGAAGCCGAGGTTGACGATGTCGGCACGGTGCCTCTCCCCGTCGGGACGGAAGCTCGGATCCCAGCCGAAGGCCGCGTAGCCGTTCGCGCGCAGGGTCGCGACATCGTCGCCTCGGCCGCAGCCGTAGTCGAACAGCTCGAAATCCTTCCCGAGCATGCCATATCGGATCATCAGTCCCACGGGCTGGGACAGTCCCGTCCTCGTCATGGCCGTCTTCTCACGCGAGACCGCGACGGCTTCGTGGCCTTGCTCAAGAAGCAGGCCGCCCTCGGTCCTCAGCCCCGCGTCCTTCAGGAGCCTTTCCCATGCCCGCTTGGTGCCGATCGTCTTCGTGTTGCGGAAGAGGCCGCGCTCCTCAGCCTTGGCGGTGATCGCGCGGAATGCCGGGATGCGCGGGTCGTCCAGTGAAAGCAGGGTCTCCTTCCTATGCAGGATCGGCGGATTGTCCCGGGCGGAGTAGTCGGTGACCACGAAGGCCCCGGTGTCGGGATCAAGCGTCGCCGCCCTGAGGAGCGCGGGAAACGCGGAAGACGAGAAGTCCTCGTAGAGGAGAAGGGAGAGCTTCCCGGACGTGACCGGGCTGTCGGCCACCTTCGCGACGTTCCAGTCGAGGCCGGGGGTCGAAGCCGCCGCGTTGGCGACAGTGTCAGCGATCCCTTTCCCGGCCGCTGCGAGCGCGTCGCGGTGAACGTAGACGAAACCGCCCACCCGCTTGCCGACCGAACCTTTCGCGGCACCTGCCACCACTGTCCCTGCCTACCCGCCCTTGCCCCAGTGCGCCGTGATCGCCGAGGCGAGTTCCGAAGCCTCGTCGTCCTCGATGAACGGGGCCTGGCCGATGATGAGGGGCGACTGCCCGTCAGGCATCTCGTTCGCCAGTCGGGCCGCAAAGTGGCCATGCCCGAGCAGCTGCTCGGCCCCGCCCTCGTCGAGGACGATGCGGGAGTTCACCGCAGAAGTGACCTTGAGGCAGACCTTGTTGTTCATGTTCGCCTTGATCTGCGAGGGCAGCGCGTCCTTGTCGGGCCTCTGCGTTATCAGGAAGAGGTGCACGCCCGCCGCCCGCGCCTTGGAGGCGAGGCGAGTCACGTAGTGCTCGACCGCGTCCCTATAGTCGCTTTCCTTATCGGCCATCCAGTCGCCGATCTCGTCGTGGAACAGGACGATCCTGGCCAGCCTCGCCCCTTCCTCGACGCGTTCATTGTACCTGTCGATGTCAGGAGCGACGCTGACTATCTCCGCATAGCGGCGGTCCATCTCCTCCACCAGCTCCCTCAGCGTCTCGATTGCGGCCGTCTTGTCGGTGACCACCCCTCCGTCCAGGTGCGGCAGCTTTCGCAGGAACGGGTAGTCAGCTCCGAACTTCGGGTCCACGAACCGGACTCGCAGCCTGCGCGGCGAGTTGGTGGCGAGCATGTCGAGCAGGATGTTGCGGGTGAGAACTCCCTTGCCGCCGCCGGACTCGCCGGCGATCAGGGTGTGGGGGCCGTGCTGGGGCTGACCTGCGTTCTTTCCCCACAGGTTCAGGTAAAGCAGCCTTCCGTCGTTCTCGCGCTCGCCTATGAGGAAGCTGCCGTTGGACACGGGCGTGGACGGCTGGAACTCGCGCTTCCTCCATACGTCCGTCAGCGGAAGGATCGCCCGCTGCGGCCGCTTGACCAGCACGAAGACCTCGCCGATGCCGGGACGCACGTCGCTGAGCACGATCCCATGCGTCGTCTGCAGCCTGTCGCGCACCTTGTCCACCGCTGACACCGTCGTGGTGTCCGTTCCCCTGAAGCGGATCATCGCGGCGTTCGGCGTGAGGCGCTCGCCGACGATCTCGGCATCGAGGCCGTAGCCCTTGACCGCGGCACGGAGCCGCTTCTTCGTCTCCTCCAGCCAAGCCTGGACTTCGGACGCGTCCGCGGCGACGGGCGAGGCGGCGATGTAGTCCTGGACCGGGCGGGGGTAGCCGGGACCCTTCCATTCCCCGGCGGCGGGCTGAACGGCGGGCGCAGCGGCGGCTTCGCCGGGGGCGGGCGGCGCCGTTTCCTCCGCGCCTGTCCCTGCGGCCTGGGACGGACCGTCGTCCAGAGCGGGCAGGTTCGCTTCCTTTTCGGGTTCCATTTCGCCGGGGTCCGGCGCGAAGGTGGAGAGGGGGTCCGGAAGGGGGACGGGCTGCACGGGCGCGTCGCCTCCGTCGAGTTTCCTGAGCAGGGCGGCTATCCCGGCCCGGTCGAAGACGTGCTGGACCTGGCCTTCCTCCGCCTCCTCGGCCTCCGGCTTCGAGGCCACCGCGTCGTGGACGAAGACGAGCGAAAGGCCGCGCAGCCTGATTCTAGCGTCGTCGGCCCGGGCCGCGGCCGCCCATTCGGCGGGTTCGTGCGCTTCCAGCTCTCGGCCGAAGTGGCCGTGCTCGAGAAGCAGGTCCGCGAGCTTCGTCCGCCACATGCGCCTGTTCAGGAGGTCGTGGCCCGACAGCACCCGGTCGGCAATGTCGTTGAAGGAAGCCTTCGTCTGGAGAAGCGCGCTCCTGGTTTCCGCCGCCGCGCCCTCGCGTCCGACGAACTTGCTCTCGACGACGGTGAGGTCGATCGTCGGGCCGTCTCCCTCGTCGGCGACGCTAATCACGAGGAGGTCGGCGCGGGTGCCGGGGCGCAGCCCGAGCGGAACGCCGAAGTCGTCGAGCTGGAGCCAGGCGACGGGAACCGTCCCCTCTGGCAGCGAGGCCTCCAGCACCTGCCTGGAGAAGACAAGGCCGAACAGCTCCTGCGCGTTCCTTTCCTGCCGGGCGGCCCGCAGCACCACGCGTCCGGATACGCTCGCGGCCTCCTTGATGATCCGGGCCGAGAGGGCCGTCGCCTCCTCGCCCCCCTTGGCCGCGAGGTCGCCCACGATGCGCCTGACGCGATCGAGCAGTGTGGGACTGGTCTTCTTCGTCGAGACGATGACGTTGTGCGACGATCCAGGCCAGGCGATGTTGCGGATGACGTTGATGCCGTTGTTCTTCAGAAGCCGTTCGTTGGCGATGAAGTCGAAGGTGACGACCCACTCCGCGACGTTGTGGGCCCGCTCGATCGCATCCTTGACCTTCATGTCATCGAAGCTGATCTCGCGCACCGGAACGAAATGCCCGCCCTCGCCGGAGCGATCGGGATCGTGGAGGTCGTGGATGATGTCCACGTAGCGCTGTACCTCCATCGGCCGGACCGACGGGACGAGGAGCGTCTCGGACTTGCGCTCTCCCCGGCCGTGCGACAGGCGGCGGGTCTCTCCGTCGGGCATGTGCGCCGAGAAGGAAGGAAAGCCGCCGCGCGGCGGGGAGGCTCTGCGCCAGCTGATCCGGGCGCCGCGGGCGATCACGTCGTGCAGCAGCACCATGTCGGCCCGGCGCGCGCTCGTGCCGTTGCCGACCGCGTCGACATCGACGAAGCCGACGCGCAGCCGCGAAAGGAACGTCCGCGCGGCTTCGCTTGCCAGCACTCCGTCCAGCTCGGCGCTGATGGCCACGTTCTGCTCGGCGTAGATCTGGCGCAGTCGGTTCTGGTTCGTGTGGGTCAGGATGAGGTCGCAGCGCAGGTCCCGCTCGCTCTCGATCTTGCGGGCCAGCTGGTCCGCCATCCGGGACGGCAGCTCGCGGTTGTCCGCGTTGTAGAGCACCACGGAGAAGTTCGCCCGCTCGTGCGGGTTGAGGTCGAGGTATTCCCTGGCCTGCGCCAGGAACGCGTCGCTCGCTTCCCTTGCGTAGCCGTCGAAGCTCTCGCCGGCTCCCTCGCCGACAGTGGGAGGCTCCATCAGCGCGAAGTCGGCGAACGATGAGCTTTCGACCAGAAGGCGGGCCTGCGTGCCCTCGTAGGTGACGGTCATCGTCGGGTGCCATGCGCACTCGATCCGTTCCGCAACCTGCCTCGCATAGGTCCTGAGGTCGGCACCGTTCCCCGCCGACGCGAGCATCTCTGCGACCGCCTCGCGCGCCTGCTCGGCCTTCGCCCTCGCTTCGGCGAGGCGGAAGGGGTGCCAGGGGCAGGTGATGGCGACGGCCGGGCGGTCGACCGAATGGGCGATACCGATGGAGAGCGCGGGCGCCCACAGGAGCTTCTTGCAGTCGTCGTTGCCCGCCCGCGTGCGCAGCAGGTGAAGCAGCTCGCCGTAAAGTTCGGCCTGCTCGAACAGGCTGCCGTCAAGAAGGCCGCTGCCGTCCCCCGCGATGAACGACCTGACGGCGCGGGTGTAGGAGACGTGGAACGCGTCGAACTTCGCCTTGATCTCGGCCGAGTCCCGCGGAGAGAGCACGTCGGGATCGAGGGCCGCGAGGCTGTCCGCGAACGCCTTCCCGGCATCCAGCGAGGGCTCGTTCACGTTCACGAGCATGCCGTCGTCCTTCAGGAACACGTCCTGGATGCTGGATCGGTCGGAGAGGTCGACCGTTCCGTCCGAGGCCTTGTCGGTCCCCAGCGCCCGTCCGAACTGGCCTGCTCCGAGAAGAGCCAGTCCGTTCGCGCAGTTGGCGATCTCGTCCATGTTGGCGTGGTAGGCGTTGGCGAACGAGTTGGCAGGAAGGGTCCAGACGAGCTGCGTGCGCGCCGCCGCGTCCTTCACCGCCTCCTTCGGTACCGACCCGTCGCGCGGCAGGCTGGCCGCGTCGACCAGGCATACGTCGAACTTGAACTGCCGCGATCCGATAGCGGTCTTCTCGCTCGCCTTGTCTGCGTCCCAGTGCTGGCTGTTGCTCCACAGCAGGCCGAAATCGCACGTCATCCTGTCCGAGAGCAGTTCGGGAAGCCCGCGGAAGCGGTCCCTGAGGTATCGGCAGATGTCGGTGTTCTTGCCCTTCCAGAAGGAGAGCCGCTCCGCGCCCTCGAGCCTGACCGCGATGCGCGGGCTGGCGGGGATGGTTTCGGCAGAACGGATGAGGTCGGCGGCGGCGACCACCAGCCCCGCGAGAAGGTTCGGGTGGTCCTCCGCCTTCTTGAACACGAACTGCTCCCAGCGCTTTAGGAGCCTCCTGTCCGTCTTGAGCAGGTCGCGGTGGCGGAAGAAAAAGTCCCGCTCCTCGTCGTCGGCCGTCTCCGCCTCCGAGATGTCGGCCTCGAGGAGGCTCTCGTCCGCCCCGGTGAGCGCCGAAGGCTCGTGGGCGCGGATAAAGTCGAGCGTGGCCTCCCCAAGCTTCGCCTTCTTCCTGGCCTTGCTGGCCTTCACGATGAGCTCGAATATCTCCCACCGCACCCGGCACGCCGCGTCCTGGGCCGGGGTCCACGACCCGGCCGAGATCGCGTGGTCGTCCGCCAGCGCGTAGAGCGCGTCCCTGTCCGCGTCGCCTACCGTGTCAGCGGCATGTAGTTCCGAAACCCTGTCCCTGAAGGCGTTCCTGTCGAGCGGGACGCCGCGGTCGCTGCGCAGCGACAGGATGTCCTCGGCCCTGCCGTGCAGGTCTCGCAGCTGCTCGGCCCATTTCTCAACGCTCTTGATCCTGCCCTTCTGGCCGAATTCCTTGAAGCGGCCGGCCCCCGGCGGGATGCGCAGCGCGGGCAGCGCCTCGTCGAGCGCCTTGGCGATCGGATAGCTGGCGAACTTCGAGTCGAGTCCGATGACGAAGGAGGCGAGCATCGGCAGGCCCCCGGTGACCACCCCGGCGGAGAAGGCCCCCCGGATGAACCCGGCGAGCGCGTCCCTGTCGCGCGAAGCGAGCGTCGACAGCTCGGGACAGGCGTCGAACCAAGCAGGCGGGTCCTGCGCCAGCGCCTCTTCCGAGATCTGCTTGATCTCGGCAACCGTCTTCCCGACCTTGTCGAGGTGCGACGGCGGCACGGAGAAGAGGATCACGCCTCCACCCGCAGGACGCTCCATGTTGCGGAAGTGGGTGGCGGACCTGTCCGAGAGCATCGCCGCCGGGAGGCTGCCGTCATCCAGTTCGGGGTGTATGTAGATGTCCGCGCCCCCGACTTGGCGTGAGACCGCGAGCGCGACGGCGCAGGTCATCGCCGGATCGAGGTCGACGATCGAGAACAGGCTCTTGCGGGAAGGGTCCTCGGAAATGCTCGCCACTATGCGCCTGACCGCGACCTCGGCCACGAGGGCATTGGGGTCGGCTACGGCCCTTGCGGCACCGCCTGCCTGCACGGAATGATTCATGCACTACCCCCTTGGTAGAATGGGTTCCTGACGAAGGCGCAGTCGTCGGACAGCCGGTTCAGAAGTCCCAGTATCCGGAGGCGGTCTTCGAGCAGCCTCTGGTTCGCCTTGAACTGGGCGTAGTTCGCGGAGCCGAAGGCCTTCCGCGCAACGTCGGTGCCGACGACGAAGCGGTACCTTTCCCACAGCAGGTCGAGGAACGTCTCCAGTTCGACGGGGACCGTCACATTGGAAAGGACCAGCGCCTCGAGAAGCCCGTCGGCGGCGGCGTACCAGCGCCCGCTTCCGCGCCGGGCGACCGCCATCCCGACGCGCTCCGAATAGACCCCGAGCACGCGGCCGAGATGCTGGTCGTGGTTGTCGATGGCCTCGCGCGCGAGGTGCGCGGGATACTCCACGGGATCCATCTGGCCGAATTCGTCCGGATCGACGGAAAAGCGGGCCGCCATGTACTGCTTGGCCGACCGGACCCTATTGGCGTCGCCGAGGGAGGCGAGCCATGCGGGGTCGGCCGCCGAGTCGAGAACGAGCTTCTCGATCGCCGTGCGGGTCATGTCCCTATGCTGTCGGTAGCAGTCCTTGGAAATCTTCTGCACCGCGACGGTGGACGAGCTGACCATGTCGAGCGGGATCGGCGGCGCGTCCCTGCCCGCGACCGCCGCCGCCCTTTCGATCACGTAGCGGACGACCGCGAGGCCGCTGAGCCGCATCAGCGGCTCCGGCAGGTTGTCGTCCGGAAGCCCGCCCAGCGAGAGGAGCGCGAGCCAGTCGGCCCCCGCGAGGTCGTAGGCGCGGTGGGAATCGAGCGGCAGGTAGCCGAGGCCGTCGAAGCTGACCTTCTCCTCTTCCACGGGAGGATCGAAGACCTTCGCCAGGGCGTTCCACCTGCTCCCGTCGGACAGCAGCCGGTTCCTGACGGGTTCCTCGAGGCTGCGTGCCTGGGCGGACCTATTGAGCATCAGGTAGAACAGTTCGCCGCCGCGCGAGAAGAAGCGCCTGTCCTTGTTCACCTTGTTGCCCTTCTTCTCGCCGAAGTCGGCGGAGAGGAGCGCGGGCCCCCGGGGAGCGAGATGCCTCGATGTCGGGCGCTTGGCGCTGCTCTCCACCTCGGCCGAACGCAGCAGGTCGACGGCGTTGCGGAAGGCGGCGAACTTCGTGAAGCGCTCCCGTAGGTATCCGAACCTGCGCTCGCCCTCGCCGCCCTTACCCATCATCTCGAACCACCGCGCCCACTTGCTCGCGTCCGTGATGTAGAGGTCGCTGGAGGCAATCTCGTCGATGTGGCGGTCGACGAACAGGACTGTCCTGAGGGCGTGGTTGAGGTTCATGTCGTAGCTGAACCTCGCGTCCCTGCCGCCCGAAGGGCCGGGGAAAACCTGGTCCACGTTCCTGTCCGCCGCTCGGTGGGCCATGATGCCGAGCGCCTCGAGCAGAAGGTACCAGGGGGTCTGGTCGTTCATGAAGCGGTGGCCCCAGACCTGTTGCTCGGCCCAGATCTGGACATCCTCCGGGTGGCGTTCGTACGGCTCGACGGTTCCCGGCAGCCGATTCACGACGTTCATGTCACCCCTCCTCCATCGCGACGCCGAGTGTCTCGCTCGCCAGAAGGCCGTCGGCGCCGAGCCTGACGATCCTCAGGCTGCCGAGGTCGTCGCCCGCCTCGACCTCATCCTGCCGCAGCCTGGCCGACACCCTCAGCCTGAACTGCCGCAATTCCTCGTAGCACTGGCGCGAGAAGCTTCTGGGCAGGCTGCCGCCCTCCACCCGCATCAGATACTCGAACAGAAGCGGTGTGAGCGGTTCGATCACCGCGGTCTCGAACGGGTCGCGGAAGCCCGAGCGCGTCTTCACCGCCATCGCCGGACGGCCGGCCTCGACGACGAAGTCGAAGCACACCGCTCCCGCCCCCTTCTCTCCCAGCGGTATCTCGTGGTCGAGGATGCGGCCGACGCGGCTCTGCGTGTTCGCCGCCGGGCCAGTGATCCAGACCGAGTCGTCGTTGTCGCACATCGACCCGGAGTACGAACGATTCATGCCCTTCACGAGCTTCGACTTGGCCTTCGTCGCCGCCATGCCGGAAAGGAGCGCGTCCCAGAACTCGATGTACTGGCCGCCGTGGCGGAAGACCGTGAGCCGCCACGGATCGAGGTCGCTTCCGCCGTCCGTCGGGGGAAGCGTGAAGAACAGCCTTCTCCTCTGCGCCTCGATGGCGCGCTGGAACTGCACGAACTCAGCTTCCTGCAACTCGCCCCTGCGGTACTGGCTCCGCAGGACCTCGAACAGGGGGGCCCCGTGCTCGGCGTCGGAGGCGACGGCCGAGGCGTGCAGGTCAGCGGGAGCCTTCTCGAGGAGGAGCGCGTCGATCGCGTTGTTGGTTTCGAGGCCCAGCCCCGCGTTGGCGAAGACCGCGAACGCGATGTAGTCATCCTGCTCGCCGGGCTTGAGGTTGAGGCCGAGGACGTTGTCGTAGGGGTTGGACAGGCGGTTGTCGCCGTCGTCAGAGAGCCTGTGGGCGCGGGTGCAGTCGAGGAGCTGCGATCTGTTCCACGACGACCCGAGAAGGACGTTGACGAGGAGCAGCAGCAGGTGTCTCATCGGCAGGTGGGTGTCGTTCGCCCCGGCAATGCGGATGAGGCCCTTCAGGCGGTTGCGGAGCGTCTCGGGAGCGGACCCGTCGGCAAGCAGGGCACGGTTGCGCCGGATGGCGCAGCGGCTCTCCGCGAGCAGCGCGCACCCCTCGCAGTCGGCCCATGCGGGATGGCCGACGACGGCGTCGACGATCCTGTCGAACTGCCTGTCGTGGTGCTGCCTGCTGAGGTTGTGCATCTCGAAGGAGAGCGGCGGGTCGGGTTCTGTCGCTCCGTATTCCAGCATCGACCGCATGGCGGCCTCGATGCGCGCCGCGTCCTCCGAGATGTTCCTAAACAGCCGCCAGAAATGCAGCAGCTGGCCGTCGTTGGCGGCCAGCACGTGAACCCGGCTGCCCCGGCCGTGCATGCTCTCCGCGAGGTCGGCGGCCATCCGCGGGGCTTCGTCGGACCCGTTGAACTGCGAGAGGTCCTTGATCACGCACAGGGTCATGCCGCCCGGCAGCGTCAGCTCGGCGACCCCGACCCCGGCGTTCCAGTCGACGACGGAGCCGCCGAGTTCGGTGAAGGCCTTGCGCCCGTGCCAGGTCTTGCCGTCTCCGGCGGTCCCCGTGAGGACCACGGTCCTCGGCGACGCCCCCCGGAGGTTCGCGAGCATCCCCTCGAGGACATCGCCCTCGACCTCCAGCATCTCGACGTTGGTCTCGGCGGCCGAGCTGACGACGTGCTCGTCGTAGATCGAGCCAGCCGAGGGAAGCGGGCCGTAGGTCCGCAGGTGGGTAACGAGTGGATTGACGTGCATCAGCGCCTCACAGGTGGCAGATTGCGCAGCCGTCGTCGTCCGACTTCGGCTTCATCTTGCGACGCGGCATCTTTTCCACGTCTTCGAGGCTGCGGCCGTCCACCCATGAGAACTTGCGGCCGTTCTGGCCCTTCTCGTATTCCTTCGCCTTCTCGTAGAGGTCGGGGTGGCGTTCCTTCAGGCCCTGCCACTCGCCGACCTGCTGGTAGAAGCAGAAATAGCAGCCCGAGCGGGACCGCCACTCGTAGTATTCCGGCGCTCCCAGTCCCGAATCTTCCAGGATGCGCTTCACGTCGTCGATCGAGACCCCGTCGTCCTTGAAGGGGTAGACCGGGATGATGTTCGGCTCCTCGGACAGGAGGACGGGCTTTCCCTTGTTGAGGTAGCCCGACCTGTTCTCGTCGGACCGGATGGCGATGTAGGAATACGCCCTGTCCCTGCCGATGTGCTGCTCGTAGGGGTGAATCTTCAGCATCCGGGTGCACCAGCGCGAGCGCGGGCTCGGAAGGAAGCCGGAGAAGTGCTCGTAGAGGATCACGTCGAACGGGGAGCGGCCGTGCTTCTCCGTGACGCCGAGCATGTCGAGGGCGGTGATGCGGGTCACCTTCTTGCCGAGCACGTGCTCGAGGCGCTCGAAGTAATCGTATGTCTCGGGCAGCTCGGCGCCCGTGTCGGAGAAGACGAACTCGAAGTCGATCTCTGGATAGTTCCGGGTCAGGTAGATGGACATTGCCGTGCTGTCCTTACCGCCGGACAGCGGAACTATGTGACGCGCCTCTATGTCGAGCGAGGAATCGTGGATCGATACTGGCTGGATGCTCATCGCGCTGCTCCCCGCTTGCCGTCGCCGGTTATTCGGCGGAGCTGGTTCTCGAGGCTGAGTATCCGCGATCTGATCACCGGAACCAAATCTTCGCTCGGGCTGTCGGTGTCGAGGGCGGCCGCTTCGATCCGCTCCCTGCTCTCGCGGAGTTCCTTCCTCAGGAGATCCTTTGTGTCGTCCTGCCACTTGTCGATGCTCCTCTGCAAGAGCACCGAGCTGACGACGCGCGCGAGGCCCTCGCCGGAATACCGTCCGTTCATGGAATCGCGGACGGTCCGCAGGATGGTCTGGTCGGTCATCTTCAGGTCGCGGCGCCGCAGGAGCGAGTCCACGTCGAAGCAGCGCACCCATTCGTGCACGCCGTCAACCGTCCCCTTCTCCGTTCCCTCGAGGTGCAGGATGTCTTCGACGACCTCGACCGCCTCGCGGAGGTAGCCCTCGATCAGCCCGTCAATGGCGTTCCTCGCCGCCTCGACCTGGCGGAGTGTCTCGTCGTAGCGCACCGCCTCGGTCGCGTTGCCGCCGCCGAGCAGGCCCGGAAGCGTCTCGAGGATCAGCGTCGCTGGATCGCGCGCCTCCGCCACGGCCCTCAGCAGGTTCCTTGCCGTCGCGGGCATCCGCTTCGAACGGCGCGCTCCGTCAGCGACGGTGGAAAGCCACTTCTCGAGCGCCATGTTGGCGTGGATGATCCGCTCCTCGTAGCGGGCGGGCCGCTCGTAGACGAACACGTAGGAGAAGTCCTCGAGATAGCGCAGCGCCCGGCCCTTGGAGGCGTGGACCTCGACGACGTGCCTTTCCGGCTCCGCGAACATCAGCGTTGACGCGAAGCCGAGGATGTCCCGGACGAACGTTCCGTCGGTGCGGATTGTGACCGCCTTGCCGAACGCCTTGTAGCCGGCCAGCACGAGGATCGGGACCACGCCCGCGGCCAGGCCGATGGGAGCCTCCGTCAGGAGGTCCACGATCTCGGGAAGCGGCTTGCTCCCCTTCTGTGTAAAGAAGTCCTCGATGGCTCGCCAGGCGGCAGCCATGCCGGGGTCGGCGATCTCGGAGGGCGAGGCGAAGCAGCCCGCCCCGTCCCGCGTCACGTGGATGCCAGTGCGCGCGAGCACTGTCCGGTAGACCGAGGCCTCGGCGGATGAGTCGTCGGCGGCATAGCCGAGCATCGGCTTGTCGGCGTTGTCCATCAGCCTCGTGATCAGCCTGATCCGGGCTGTCGACATCTGCCGCGAGATGCGGGTGCGCACCATCTGGTCGTTGACGATCCGCGGCGTGAGGCTGAACCATCGGTCCATCAGGGACGAAACGGCGATGCCCGCCGGACGGTCGGCAGTCACGTCGAGAACCTCTCCGCCGGAATGCCAGCGCGAGGTGGCCGGACGCGGCGTTGTCAGGCGGTGCATGGAGACGGCGAGCTGGCGGCGCGCGATGGCGAGGAGTTCCTCGACCTCGCGTCCCACGAGCGGGTCCTCGGCCATCAGCCTTTCGTCCTGCTTGAGTGACGACAGCGCGGCGATCTCGAGCGCGGCATCGCCGACCGAAAGCGGCTCGTCGGGAACTACGACCACGTCACGGCCATCGGCCGTCAACGCGGCCTGCGTGGCGCGGCGCACGTCGTCGGCGGTTCCGCACACGACGTAAAAGACGCGTCCCCACGCTCCTGCATACGGTGCGGCCAGCTTCTGAGGCAGCGTGTCGGGCGTTGCGTAATGGCCTTCGAGGTATCTTGACGTGCCCTTCTCGGCGTTGTGCCGCGCTGGCCGCACGAAGGGAGCCGGGTGCTCCGCATCGAGGAATTCGTGCAGGTCGAAGCCCGACATCATTCGGATGCGCTCCTCGCGGAGCCTGCCCGACACGTCTACGTCCGCGCCATGCCAGACCGATACGTCGTCATTGAGCTTTCGGTGCAGGAGAAGCTTGCGCGCCTCCAGCGCCTCGAGGGCCCTGTCTACGGCCGCGGGATCGTGGCCGTCCGATACCGCCGCTCCTGCGAGTACGGACCTCCTCAGGCGACGCCGTTCCCCGGACGCGCCTGCCTGCAGCAGAAAGGCGGCGGCGAGCAGCTCGCGCTCGATATCGTCCTCCGCTTTCGAGATCGCGCTCTCGGCCTCGATCCAGCGCCTGTGCAGCCCGCCAATCCCAACGTCTGAACGGATGGCATCGCTGAATGCCAAGTAGACCTCTTCCATCCCAACAGGCGCCGACAGGTCGACCCTTTCGAGGAACGAGAAGAGGGACCGCTCGTTCTGGCCCACACGGGCGACGAGCCGCGGCAGGACCTCAAGCGCGCCCGCGGAAAGCGGCGAGGCTTCCGAAACGAGCGACAAGACCGCCGGGCGACCTTCGAGTCCGTCGAACCACCCGGCGTCGAGGGCGGTGTCGGCAGCCGCCGCGAGCGTCTTCGGGCCATGCACCGTTCCGGACCTGCGGGAGCGCACGATGCCTGCGACGAGGCCGTAGAGTTCGGCGCTGTCCTCGACGAAGCGGAGCTGATTGAAGCGACCCTCGATCTTGCGCCACTCGCTACGGCTCGTTTGGTTCAGGCTCTGCGCGTAGGCCAGCACGTTCTGGTGCAGCAGCAGCGTTAGGCTGATGGAGGGGCCGGAGGGCCTTACCGCCAGCTCGGAGAGTTCCTGTAGAGCGTCGAGGTCGCGCGACCTGCCGTCCATGACGAGACCTTCAAGGTGCCGCCCGAACTCGTCCCATACGATGGCCACGCGGTCGGCATCATCCAAGCTGCGGATCGCCTTGACGACCTTGCGGACGGTGTCGAGCGGACCGAGGCCCAGTGCCGCGGAGACGGTGACAGCAAGATCGCGGACGTAGCCGGAGAGGACCACGCATCTGCCGCGCCGGGACGACATGGCGCGGGATTCGATTTGCTCGCCTAGTTCCGCGTCAACGCTCCTAATGCGGGAAGCGGCGGCAAGGAGGAAACTGCGGCTGGCGGGATCGTTCTCGGCCGCGACGACTCCAATCCCGGCGGCGAGCGACTTGCCGCTGCCGTACGAGGCGATGACCATGGTTGCCGAGCCACGCAGGACAGCGCCGATCACGGGAACAGACCGCGAGGTCGGGTGATAATGGGCGAGGCGTACGGGGTGGCGAACGTCATCTCGGATGTTGACTGACTTGTAGGTGTCAGGACGCATCAGTGGACTCCGATCCGCGCGAAGTGCCTGCCATACCAGGATTCCGGTTCCGCCTCGGGAATCGAAATCGTCCGCACCGAGCCATGCAGGCTTAGACGCACGCCCTCGTCGCCGTATGTTTCGGCGGCCAAGTGGGCCATCTCGCTGATTCGGTCGCCGTCGAGGTTGAGGAGCTTAGAAGGGGAGTTCCTGAGCGCCACGAGGTCCGAGAGCGGCAGGGTGTTGGCCCCCGCGTCGGCGGCGAGCAGCGTGAGGCAGGCGATGAAGGCCTCGACGGGAATAGCGTCGAGCGGCTGCGTCTTCTCGTATCTTCCGGTGTCGTGGTGCTTCTGCAGGAGCGCGAGCGACCGCATGGGAGAAACGGTGAAGTCTTCGGGGTCCAAAGGCTCGTTCGCCGGGAGCGCCGCGTAGGTCGATAGCAGGCAGGCAACCTCGCGCTGGATGACGCCTAGCGTGGTCTGGTTGAGCGAATGCTCCCTCAGCGCCCTTGAGAAGTCCTCGATGCAGCTCTCGCGGCTGAAGGAGTGGTTGCGGAAATCGTTGAAGAACCAGTTCCAGACGGAACCGGGGCGGCGCGCCAGCATGAGGTGGACGAACCAGACTGTGACGGAGTACTCGAAATGCGGATCAGCGGCGTAGACGAGCGTCCCGAACCGCGACGCGCCGGGCGGGGTCCTCTTCTTCGATCCGTCGGTTGCGCGTGTGATCAGGCTCGTCGCGTCGAGCCAGTAAGCAAGCGACTTGACCATCCTGCTGCCGAGGCCAAGGTCGTCGGCCGTCTCGAGATCGGGCCTGTAGCCCTCCGGGTGCGTCATGACGCGACCGAGGCCCTTGTCCAACCATCCTTCCCTGAGTGCGAAGGTCTCGTGCCTGCCGAACTCGTAGCGTGTCTTAGTCATGGTCATCCCTGCATCCGTAGGCCGTCGGCGGCGCAACGCACGATGGCGCGGACGGCCTCGTCGATCTCGTCGGGGGTGTTGTCGACGGAGACCGAGAACCGCAGGCAGCTTGACGCTTCCCGCTCGCTCATCCCCATCGACTTGAGCACAGGAGAGGCCTCGGGCCTTGCGCTCGAGCACGCCGATCCTGTCGAGCAGCATACCCCTTCCGCGTCTAGTCGCGCCAGCAGGGCCTGCGCGTCCTGACCCGGAAACATGATGTTCGCGGTGTTCGGAATCCTACACGCCGTGGCGCCGATGACGGAGGCGCCTGGGACCGATCTCGTAACCCCCGCCTCGAGCCTGTCCCGCAAAGCCCGCAGAAGCTCCGCATGTCCGGCCAGGTGTTCCATCCTGTCGGCGAGGGCTGCGGCAAGCGCGCAGGCTCCCGCCACGTTCTGTGTCCCCGGTCGGACGCCGCCTTCTTGGCCGCCCCCGTGGAGGATGGGGCGGACCGCTTCGAGCATCCTGTCCGACAGGTAGAGGAATCCGGTCCCGGTCGGGGCGTGAAGCTTGTGTCCGCTGAAGGAAAGCGAATCAACCCCGTCGAGGCTGAGAGGCGTGCGGCCCAGTGCCTGGGCGGCGTCGACGTGGAGATAGAGGAACTCCCTAATCTCCCGCAGCCGTGCAGCGATCTCTCCCACGGGCTGGACGATCCCGGTCTCGCTGTTCGCCGCTTGGACGCAAACGAGGATGGGGATACCGTCAAAATCCGGACGGCGGAGTGCGGCGGCTGCACTCGCTACATCGACTATGCCGTCTGCTTCCACTCGCAGGATTGCCGATCGCCCAGTCGCTTCCGCTGGGCCAGAGACGGAAGCGTGCTCGACCGCTGAGCGGAAAACGAAGGAAGAAGGGTTGGCGCTGAATCCTCGGATGGCCAGGTTGTTTCCTTCAGTGCCGCCTGACGTGAAAAAGACGTTGTCAGGATCGCAGCCCCCGAGCGCATCGGCCACATCCTGCCGTGCCCGCTCGAGGAGCGAACGCGCATGCGATCCCGACCGATGGGCGCTGGAAGGATTGTGGGGTCCGCCGTCGACGACGGCCAGCAGAGCGGCGCGCGCGGCGCGGGAAATCCTGGTCGTCGCGTTGGCATCCAGATAAATCACAGTCCCCCCAATCGCCGCAAACTTAAAGAATCGGTCCCTACCAACGTTTAGACTGTTTGTAGATGCTGTCCTATCTCAGGCGGCCTAGATATTGCCCCTGTGTAGACATGTATTCTGCGCCACATGGCATGGGTCGAAGCGAAGTCGATGCAAGCGTGCGTTTGACGTCGCGCGATCGCGATAGGCCCAGATCTGCTGCCGAGAAGTTAGTAACGCCAGAGGAGAGCCCACTGACGCCGTACTCGTCACCGCCGTGATGCTATGATCGCCTTGCGGAGGACGACCACATGACCCTGATCCGTGATGCCAAGACGCTTTCCAACAAGGCCATATGCTCGCTGCGAATGGCCATGAGCACGTTCAACTCGTTCGAGGACGAGGGGCGCGTGTGCTCGGTGTTGCTACACCTGCAGCACGCCTGCGAGATGCTCCTGAAGGCGGTGCTTGCGCAGAAAAAGGTCAAGCTCTTCGACGACAAGTCCGGAAGGAGCATTGGCTTCGACAGGTGCCTCCATCTTTGCCGGCAGGACCACGCACTGACCGAAGCCGAAGCCGGAATCATGCGCATGATCGACTCGCTGCGTGACGCGGAGCAGCACTGGTTCGCGAAGCTCGAGGAAGACGTCCTCTACCTGCATACCCGCGCGCTGATCACCGCATTCGACACCTATCTGAAGCGTGCGCTCGACCTCGATCTCCAATCCCGAATTCCTGCGCGTGTCCTTCCTGTCTCTACCAAGCCGCCAGGGGACTTCGACTTCCTCGTCGACAGGGAGTTCACGCTGGTCGCGGATCTCTTGAAGCCGGGCAACCGGAAGCGAGACGAGGCCCGCGCCCGCATTCGCGCGCTGCTAGCGATGGAGGCGCTGGTGACCGACGAAGTCGAGATTTCGGAAAAGGACATCAACCGGATCGAGAAGGCGATCAGGGCAGGCAGCAATCTCGGCGAAGTGTTCCCCCGGCTGAATACCATCGCCAGCACCATTGAAGGGGAAGGCCCCGCGATTGTCGTGCACTTCTCAAAGAAGGAGGGAGCGCCTGTCAAATACGTTGCTGGAGACGATCCGGAGAACGCGGCGGCCGTCCGTCAGGTTGACCTACAGAAGAAATTTTACCTGACCCCGACGAAGCTGGCGGCGACAATGAAGCTGAGCGCCCCAAAATGCCTCGCGCTGCGCCGTCACCTCAAGATCGACGCGGACGCTGCGTGCCGCCACACCTTCGAGTTCGGGAAGTCCAAGTTCGACTGCTTCAGCGACAACGCTACTCGTAGGATGAAAGAAGCTTTGGCGGCTGGGGTCGACATGAAGGCGGTGTGGGCTGAGCACGGGCCGGGAATGAACAAGAAGAAGCAGGCCCCTGCTTCGTAGCTTTAGCGAAGGGGCCGAGACTACCCCTGCTTGAAACTGATGAAGACCCCGACAGATAGGCAGGAGCGCCCGGCAGCGGCGGTATTGTCCGCCCAACGGTTGCGCGCATTATCACTCCATTCGCGAGGCGAAGCGGTGAAGTGATCTCGGCCGGCGTGACTTGCCGAGACCTTTCCGGTGACGTGCTGGCAGGATCGCATGCTTCCCGCTGGTAAGTGCTGGTGATGTTAGCAGGACGTTAGCGAAGAGCCCCCCATCGCGGGTCAGATTTCCCCGCGGGCGATCTTGTCCGCAATCGAAGGTCGCCCGCGCTTGCGCTTCGGAAGGTCGGCAGAAGCAGGCGGCGGGGCCGGGAGGCGCTGCGCCTCGACCCAGGCCTCGAGGTCGCGATACGCGAAAAGAGTGCGACGGCCGACCTTCACGGTAGCCGGTCCCCTCCTGCGGTAGACGAGGTCACGGAGTGCGGGGCGCGTCATGCCGAGAAGTGCGGCGGCGTTGTCGTAGTCGAGGAGCAAGGGCGTGAGTGCGGACATGGGATACACGGGTCCTGTCGTCAGGAGCCGTGCGCACAAGTCCCGTGCGAACGATGATGGGCTGCTTATGCAGATCAATCTCCACGGCGTAGGCGAACCCATCGGTCCGGCAGGTAGAACCTGCATCCGGGTGAATTAAGGAGACGATACGAGGACGACACCCATGAGAATGCTGACCTCGATCCGGATGGCGGTCAACACCCGTTGTCGCTATACGTCGCAGTCGGTCGCCCGAGATCGTGAAGGCGATTGCCCGGGGGATTACGGCACATCAGCATTTGCACATCTGGCACAATTCTGGCACACCTGGCGACGACACAAGGCGACGCACAGCGACATGGAGCGACACTAAATTATTGATTTCATGTTGAAGAGCGCGATAAACACGAATAGGTTACTGCCCTCCGAAGGCAGAGGTCACAGGTTCGAATCCTGTCGGGTGCGCCAATTTCCTTCGCCATCGCCGCGTCGTGCGTTGGCCGAATCGAAGGTGGAGCTGGCACGGGAAACCGACGGGAAATGAGGCGGTCCAGAGCGCGAACCCGGAACTACGGCGCCCTCTCACGCCAGGCGATAGATCTTCATGGCGGTCGCTTCGAACATGTTCTTGCGATCCGACGGCGTCAGCTTCGCCGCCGCGTCGCGATGCGCGGCGATGAGGTCGGGATAGGTCGTCCACAACTTCTCGATCGGGAAGTTCGAGCCGAACATCAGCCGCTCGCTGCCGAGGATGTCGATCGCCGCGTCATGGATCAGCGCGACGAGGCCCGGGTCGTTCATATGCACGAACGTGCCGAGGCCGGACAGTTTGGCATAGAGGTTGGAGGCAGCGGCCAGGGTACGCAGGCCGTCCTTCCAACGTTCGACCGTCACCGGATCGTCGCCGGTCAGCATGCCGCAATGGGTGAGGACGAAGCTGGTCTCCGGGTTCTCTCCGACAAGCTGCAGCCCGTCCTTCATCTGTGCGGGGAAGAGCTGCAGGTCGAAGCTCAGACCGTAGTCCTTCAGGCGGCGCACATTGGCGCGCACCTTCGGGTCGATCACCTGGTCGGCCGAGGGCGCGAAGCGGAAGGCCGGCGTCTCGTGCCAGTGGAGCTGCATGCGCACGCCGCGCAGCAGGGGATACTTCACGAGGCGGTCGAGCTGTGGCCGGACATCGTCGACGGTCATGTCGGCGTAGCCGACGATGGCGTGCGGCCAGCCGGTGCGCGCCGCCGTCTCGGAAACGAAGGCGACTTCGGTCTCGAAGTCCTCCCTGGCCCAGTTGGTCTGGACATAGACACCCTTCTCGACTCCCAACCCCTGCCGGTCGGCCAGGAACTCCTCCATCGGATAGTCGCGTCGGATGGCCTCGTAGGGACCGAAGATCCGTGGCGCCATCGGGCCGACCAGCCAGGGCTGATCCTTCCGGCGCCAGATGTGGAAATGCGAATCGATCACCTTCTGCATCACGATGCCTCGCGCCAGAAATCGCCCGGCCGCCCCGGGGGGCGCGCGAGCGACAGGATGAAGTCGGCGACCGGAACGATACCCGAGCCGTCCGCCAGGTCGTCGAGAGAAGGCAGGATGGCCCTGATCGCGGCCGTGCGGGGGCTGTAGCGCGGGTCGGCGGCCAGCGGCGTCAGCAGCGACAGGCGAAAGGCCCTGGCCTTCAGCCGCCTGAACGCCAGCTCCATCTCGCCATGTCCGCCACGCTCCAGCCCGTCCGACAGGACGACGATCGCCGCGCCCCGCGCGAAGGCGGCGAAGCGCGGCACGGAGAGGAGCGCGAGCAGCGTCGGGCCGATGCGCGTGCCGCCGTCCCAGTCCTCGACGGTCTCGGCCACGCGCGCCATCGCCAGCTCGCGATCGGCGGTGCGAAGAGGCGCGGTGATGCGGGTCAGCCGCGTGCCGAGCGTGAAGACTTCCGCCGCGTCGGCATTGCGCACCACAGTATGGGCGAGCTTCAAATGGTCGGCGGTGTGGTCCTTCATCGACCCCGAAATGTCGATCAGGATGAGAAGCCTCCGCTGCACGAGCAGGCGGCGGCGCAATGGCAATCGCGGGACGTCGCCGTCCGTGGTGACGATCAGCCGCAACGACCGGCGCAGGTCCGGCTGTCCGCGCGACGCCGTCCGGATGTTGCGGAACGAACGTCGCTTCGGCAGCGCCGAGGGCAGTGCGCGCCCGAGACCCGGGACGTCCGTCGCCTCGGCGCCGAAACGACGGGAGGCGAGACGGTCGAAATCCGATGCCAGTTCACCGCCGCCGACCTTCTCCTCGCGCAGCGGGAGCGTCAATCGCGACCCATGATCGTCCCTGACCTCAGTTTCCTCATCCGCGTCGCCGGTGACGACGGCGACAGCGTCGCCCCAGAACCATTCGCGAAACAGGCTTTCGAATTCATCCATGCGCTCGGGCGTCGGCCCGAGCGTCGCCAGAGCGGCCGCGCGGATGTCGCCCATCGATCGCGGCCCGAGCAGCCGCACCGCCTCGAGGAAGGCGACGGTCTGCTCCGGCGCGACGGCAAAGCCCGCCCTGCGCAGCAGGTGCGCGAAACCGCCGAGAGGCCGCGCCGCAGGGGGCAGCATCACAGGACCCTTTCGAGGATGCGCGGCAGTTCCGGTACGAGGTAGACGAGGTCCTCCTCGTCCTTGACCAATACGCCGATCGCGCGGCGGAACGCCTCCGGCCACGGGCTGCCACCCTTCTCCAGCACGGTCGCGGCATTGGCCCATTCGATCGCCTCGGAGATGCCGGGAGGCTTGGCCAGCGGCCGGGCTCGGATTTCATGCACCGCATGCGCGACCGCGGCGGCGGTGGCCTCCGCCACGCCGGCTGCGCGCGCCATGATGATCTCGGCCTCCCGCTCCGCGTCGGGATAGTCGATCCAGTGATAGACGCAGCGCCGCCTGAGCGCTTCCGCGAGCTCGCGGGTGCGGTTTGAGGTGAGCACCACGATCGGCCGGACACCGGCGGCGATCGTGCCGCGCTCGGGGATCGTTATCTGAAAGTCCGAGAGGAATTCGAGCAGCAGCGCCTCGAACTCGTGGTCCGAGCGATCGATCTCGTCGATCAGCAGCAGCCGTTCGGCCGGCGCCTGTATGACCTGGAGAAGCGGCCGGGCGATCAGGAAGCGGTCGTCATAGATGTCGATCTCGCGATCGCCCGCCTGGCGGATAGCGAGCAGCTGGCGCTGGTAGTTCCATTCGTAAAGCGCGTGCTGTGCGTCGACGCCCTCGTAGCATTGCAGACGCACCAGCTCGCAGCCGAGAACCCTGGCGAGCATTTTGGCCGCCTCGGTCTTGCCGACGCCCGGCGCACCTTCGAGGAGCAGCGGTTTGCCGAGCCGCAAGGCGAGAAACGCAGCCGTCGCCAGCCCCTCGTCGGCGAGATAGCTCTCATCCTTCAGGCGCATCGCCAGCACTTCGGGGGAGGAGGCGATGGCCTCCCTTGCCGACAAGGCCACGTTCACGCCGCCGCGCGCTGCGCCTTCAGCGCCCGCAGGATCCGCTCCGGCGTGATCGGCAGCGTGTCGATCCGCACGCCGACGGCGTCGAAGATCGCATTGGCGACCGCGGGGATCTGCGGATTGGCGCACATCTCGCCCGGCCCCTTGGCCCCGTAGGGACCATCCTCGGACGGGCGTTCCAGCACGATGATCTCGGTCTCGGCGATGTCGCCGGGTCCAGGCATCAGATACTGGTTGAAGTCCGTGCCGCCGTGATCGCGGTTCGGGTAATACGGCTCCGTCGTCTCGTAGAGCGCGTGGGAAATTCCCATCCACGAGCCGCCGACCAGCTGCTGCTCGACCATCTTCGGGTTGAGCGCGCGGCCGATCTCGAACACGTTCTTCACCGAGAGGACGGTGACGTCGCCGGTCTCGTCGTCGACGTCGACCTCGGCAACCGTGCAGGCATGCGCATAACAGGTCGACGGTTTCATCGCGCCGGTCTCCGTCTCGGGATAGGAGCGCGGGATCAGGAACATGCCGCGTCCAGAGATCGAGCGACCGCGCTTGAAGTGGGCGGCGAGCGCGGTGTCGAAGATGGAGATCGACTTGCCTGGCGCGCCCTTGACCGCGATGTTGCCCGCGCCGTCGGTCTCGAGATCGCCCGCGTCGACCTCGAGTTCCTCCGCCGCGACCTCGAGCATGACCTGCTTCGCCTCGGTCGCCGCCTGGATGACGGCGTTGCCAATGCGGTGCGTGCCGCGCGAGGCGAAGGTTCCCATGCAGTGAGGGCCGGTGTCGGTGTCGGCGGTGTCGATCGTCACCTGGTCGGCCGAGACGCCGATGGTCTCGGCGCAGATCTGCGCCATGACCTGTTTCAGCCCCTGACCGAGATCGACGGATGACAGCGTGACCATGAAGCTGCCGGTCGGCGTCGAATGGACCAGCGCCTGGCTGGGATCGCCGCCGAGGTTCATGCCGGTCGGGTAGTTCACCGCAGCAACGCCGCGTCCGCGCCGTATCGCCATCTCAGCTCTCCTTGCCGGAAGGTTTGTACGAAGACATGCGCAGGTACTTTTCGGCGACCGGCCAGTTGGCTGCCTTCGATGCTTCCTGCATGCACTCGATGAGCGCCGCGCCCTCCGTGGTCTGGCGGTGCGCCTTCATGTCGCCGTCGCGGTAGGCATTGATGAAGCGGAACTCGAGGGGGTCCATGCCGATCAGCCGGGCGAGCTTGTCCATCTGCACCTCGAGCGCGAAGTCGGCGATCGTCACGCCGAAGCCGCGCATCGCCGAGGACGGCGTGCGGTTGGTGTAGACGCAGTAGGTGTCGATCCAGACGTTGGGAACCGTGTAGGGGCCGGGATAGTGCGCCGCGCCCTTCTGCGCGCCGTAGGGCGAATGGCGCGAATAGGCGCCGGCGTCGGTGTAGCCGGTCACCTTGCGCGCCAGGATGCGCCCGTCTTTCGTGACACCGTCCTTGATGACGATCTTCTCGGCCGCGCGCGGCGAGGAGACCTGCATCTCCTCCTCGCGGCTGTAGATGAAACTCACCGGCCGGCCGGTGAGCTTCGCGGCGAGGATCGCGATCGGCTCGACGGTCACGTCGACCTTACCGCCGAAACCGCCGCCCACCGTGCCCCCGACGAAATGCAGCTTGTGGCCCGGCATCTGCAGGATGATGGACGTGTTGTCGAGCGTGAAGAACATCGCCTGCGTGTTGGTGTAGCAGGTGAAGCGGTCATTGCCCTCCGGCGTCACGATGCAGCCCGAGGTCTCCGTCGGCGCGTGCTCGATCGGCGAGGACCGGTAGGTCTCCTCCAGGATGTGGTCGGCCGCCGCGAAACCCTCGTCGACATCGCCTAAACGGACTTTGCGGTGGCTGCCGCTATCGTAGGTGTAATAGTTGTTGCCGTGGTACTCGTTGACGATCGACGCACCGGGCTTCAGCGCCTCGTCCATGTCGAAGACGGCCGGCAGCACCTCGTAGTCCACCTTGACCTTCGCCGCCGCCTCGTTCGCCGCGCGCTCGGTGTCGGCGAGCACGGCCACCACCGCCTCGCCCTTCCACCGGACTTTGTCTGCGGCCAGCACCTGCTCGTCCTCCGGACCGATCTGGATCAGGATCAGGATCGTGTAGACGTTGTGCGGCACGTCCTTGTGGGTGAGCACGCGGGCCACGCCGGGATGTCTCTCCGCCTCCGACGTGTCGATCGAACGAATACGGGCGTGATGGTGGGGGCTGCGCACCATCTTCAGATGGAGCATGCGCGGGAAGGTCCGGTCCGCGAAATAGGCCGTCCTGCCGGTGACGTGGCCCGGAACGTCGGAGCGCTGGAGCCCGACGCCGAGCTGCTTCAAATCGTCGTCGCGCTGGTCGGCGAAGTATTCCTTGGCGAGGCGGATCATGGCGTCACCTCAGGCGGCGTTGTGGGAATTGGCGCGGGCCGCCGACAGCACGGCGTTGATGATCGGCTCGTAGCCGGTGCAGCGGCAGATGTTGCCGGAAAGGGCCTCGACCACGTCCTCGCGGGTCGGGTCAGGCGTCCGGTCGAGCAGCGCCTTGGCCGCCATGATCATGCCCGGCGTGCAGAAGCCGCACTGCGCGGCGAAGCCATCGAGGAAGGCGCGCTGCAATGGATTCAGCACGCCATCCTTCGACAGACCCGCCGCGGTGGAAACGGTTGCGCCGGCGCAGGCCTCCGCCAAGGTGAGGCAGGAGAGCCTGAGCTCTCCGTCGACCAGCACCGAGCAGGCCCCGCAGGCGCCCTGGTTGCATCCGCCCTTCGGCGATGTGTCATCGAACTTCTCGCGCAATGCGCCGAGCAGGGTCGCGCCGCTCTCGACGAACTCGGCCCTTTCCTCGCCGTTGAGGGTGAGTTCGATCGGAACCTTCTTCGCCATTCCTGTCCTCCCTGGCGGCCGGCTGGGTCGGGTCGCGGCCTACGCGGTGAGAAGCCGCCTGAAATGCACCGGCAGCACCTCGCGCCGGTACCATGCGCTGGCCACCGGATCGGTGGGCGGTCGGAGTCCGTCGGACACCGCCTCGACCGCGGCGGCCACACTGTCCGAAGCAAGCCTTGCGCCGACCAGCGCCTCTTCTGCCTTCTTCGCGCGGATCGGCCGGTCGGCCATGCAGCCGAGCGCGATGCGTGCGGCGGTGACCTCGCCGTTAGCATCCGTGTCGATCCGTGCCGCGATCGAAAGCACCGACACGCCTTTTGGCTTGATTCTCGACACTTTCGAGAAGCGGAACGCGCCGGCGGCGGGCAGGATGAAGCTCACCCCCGTCAGGATGCCCTTCACCTTGTCGCGGACGATCAGGAACTCGTCGACGTCCATCGCCTTTCCGTCAACGTCGACCGTGGCTCCGAGCGCCAGCAGCGCAACGGCGAAGTCGCCATAGGGTGTCGGCGCGAAGAGATTGCCGCCGACGGTCGCCATGTTGCGGATCGCAGGCCCGCCGACCGCCCGCGCCGCTGGCGCAACGGCCGACAGGTCGCGATGGCCGGCGATCGCCGCCATGGTCACGGAGGCACCGATCCTGACGATTCCGTCGGAGACGGCGATGCGGCGAAGGGCCGGGTCGACGCTGCGCACGAGCCGGTCGAAGGAGAGGTCCCCCTCGTTGGCGGCGCGCACGGCCAGCGTACCGCCGCCGAGATAGCGGCCGCCCCCGGTGGCGAGGGCCGCGCCCGCTTCGGCGATGGTCGAGAACGTTTCGAGCGATAGCGGCACTGTTTCCTCCCGCCGTTCGTCAGGACTTGGCGAAATGCTCCTTGAGCGCGTTGAACCCTCCCTGGAACACGTTCTCCGCCATGCCCTTGGCGATCGCGTCCGCCTGGTCGGCGGGAGCATCGAATGTGGACGTCCAAACCGCGAATGTGCGGTCGCCGTCAGTGACGGGCTCGAGCCTGAGCGTCGCCGTATGGCTGGAGATCGGCGCCGGATGGCCGATGATCGAATAGGTCGTCAGGCGGTCGGCGTCGGAGAACGCCAGCAGCGCCTCGCGGATCGTCGCTCCAGACGCCACCTTGAACTTGCGCACCGCGCCGATGTCGGTCGCCTTCTTCCCGTCTTCGATCTCGCTCTCGATCATGCGGGGATGCCACGATGGCAGGCCGTTGAAGTCGCGGATGCGCTCCCAGACGCGTCCGATCGGTGCGTCGATCACGCTGGAGACATGAATGGACGGCATTGCTTTCCTCGCGCTCGCTGGGTGAGGACAGCCTACGCAAACGGCGCGACGCCGCTTATCAATGCGTCTAGGCCGCTTATCGACCAGTCTGAAAAACGTCACGCGACGGTGCGGGCCGCCTCGCGGTAGAGCGTCGGCGGCACGCCGGCATGGTCGCGGAAGAATCGGGTGAAATTGGCCTGCGTGGTGAAGCCGAGATTGCAGGCGACCGAGGTGAGCGGTTCCTCGGAGCCCTCGATCTGCCGCAGCGCCTCCTCCATGCGCAGGGTGTTCCAGTAGACGTTCGGGGTAAGGTCCATCTGACCCTTGAACAGGCTGAAGAAATGCGGTCGCGACAGCCCAACCCGGCGCGCCACCTCGTCGAGCCCGAGACGCCCGGAGACGTTCGCCTGCATCAGCGCGAGGGCTTTGCGGATCCGATGATCGAGATGGGTCGCGCGCGTATCCGCCGGCACGGCCGACTGGACCCTGCCGATGCCCTCGACAAGCTGGTCGATCATCCGCCCGATTTCGTAGGACGCGAAGTCGCCGAGGTCGTAGCCGGCCAGCAGATGCACCAGCAGCGCGGACGCGTTGGCGCGCAGCCGGCGATCGAGCCGGACAACCGGATTGCGGAAAAGCGCTTCGCCCGAACGGCGCCGCATGCGCGACGCCGCCCATTTCGGCTCGAGATAGAAGGCCAGGAACGAGCCCGGCTTGCCCTCGGAGAAATGATGACTGTGCGGCTGGAGCGAATTCACGCATACGGCTTCGCCTGGCCCGAGCCGCACCTCGGTCGCGCCGACGATCATCCTTCCGGGGTCGCCTTCGAGCCAGATGATGACGTGTGCTTCAGGGTGCGCGTGCGTAACTAGGTCGCTCGCGGCATTCAGTACCGACACATGCCCGAACGCGCCCCTGTGGAGCTTGATCGAGGCCATAACTCCTCCCGGGCGCCTCCGAGTGTGCCCACGGCAAACGTGGTCCGGTCCGCGTGCTCCGTCAAGGCGACATCGCGAACGGCGCCTGCGGTCCGACGCGCGGTCCATCGGCCGTCACCGACGGCGTTGCCGCAACTCAACGAAATCAACCACCTATGCAGTCACGGTGGTCCAACTCCATTACCGGCTCCTGGTAACGCAATTTGCCTTGGCACTCCCCGGAGGGGAGGCTAGAAGGCCTGCGCAGCGCCGCGCGCCGGTGAATGATCAAAGCGGCCGCGCGACTGTCAGGGCCTGACCGCTTCTTGAAGCTAAGCAGGGGGCCAAGGGGATCCCGGTCGATGATCTATGACTTTTGCGTCGTCGGCGGTGGCATCGTCGGGCTCGCCAGCGCGATGAAGCTCCTGGAAACGCGGCCCGGCGCCAGCCTCCTGCTGATCGAAAAGGAGCCGAATCTGGCGGCTCACCAGACGGGACACAACAGCGGCGTCATCCACTCGGGCATCTACTATGCCCCCGGCAGTCTCAAGGCCGACCTGTGCCGACGAGGCGCCCACGCCACGAAGCAGTTCTGCGACGAACACGGGATTCGCTACTCGGTCTGCGGAAAGCACATCGTCGCGACCAATGAACTGGAACTGTCGCGCCTCAAGGCCCTGTTCGAGCGGGCGCGGATCAACGGGATCGAGGCGGAATGGATCGATGCGGCGGAACTCTCGAAGCGCGAACCGAACGTCACCGGGCTCGCGGCGATCTTCACCGCGACGACCGGCATAGTCGACTATCGGGAAGTCGGGAATGCGATGGCCCAGGTGGTCCGCAACGCGGGCGGTGAAATCCTGACCGGCACCGAAGTTGACGGCATCGATGAAAATGCGGGTCTCGTCGTCATCAGGTCAGGCGAAAAGGAGTGGAGCACCCGCCATCTGCTGGTTTGCGGAGGCCTGCAATCCGACAGGCTGGCCCGGCTGGCCGGCATCGCCATCAACCATCGCATCGTCCCGTTCCGCGGGGAGTATTTCCGCCTGCCGTCGCACCGAAACAGCCTTGTTTCGTCACTTATCTACCCCGTTCCCGACCCCGATCTTCCGTTCCTGGGAATACACATCACCCGCATGATCGACGGTAGTGTCACCGTCGGCCCGAACGCCGTTCTGGGATTTTCGCGCGAATCCTATGAACGCTTCGGTTTCAGCGCCAACGATGTCGCGGACTACGCGGTCTTTCCGGGATTCTGGCGCACGCTTCGCAGAAACTGGCGCACCGCCCTGGTCGAAGGGCGCAACTCGATCTGGCGACGCGGCTATCTCTCGGAATGCCGAAAGTACTGTCCATCCCTCGAGCTTGGCGACCTCGCACCACATCCGGCTGGCGTCAGAGCCCAGGCCGTGCTGCGGGATGGAACGCTCGTTCACGACTTCCTCTTCGCGGGAAGGCCCGGGCAGTTGCACGTCCTCAACGCGCCGTCGCCCGCCGCCACATCGGCAATTCCGATCGGCGAGATGGTTGTCGAGAGGCTGCTCCGGTCAGCGTAAGCACCAGGCGCTTGACGATGAAGATGCGTGGGGTAGCCCTAGGTCCTAGGCCGTCTTGGTCGACAACCGTCTGTAGTCGGCGGCAGTCGAGGCGGCGATCCGATCGGGCGAGTGAAAGCCCTCCGCAAAACGACGGCTCGAAACACCGATGTCGTGCAGCGCATGTCGCGGCCCGTTCAGCAGACCGCGAAGCACATCGGTCACCGTATCGGGATTGGCCACGACCACAGGCAGGGCCTCGCGAAATTCGGAGGGCAGGAAACGCAGGTCCGAATCCCGGATGTAGGCGACGACGACCTTGCCAAGGGACATCGCTTCCAGCCCCAACCCGCCGTACCAGCCGACAAGAAGCTGGTCGACCACGATGTCAGCGGCCGCGAGGCGCCTCAGGGACTCGGAGCGGTCGACTTTCTCGATGAGATCGAACTCGAAGGACGCGCCCTCGGCCCTGAGCCTGTCGACGGCCTCCAGAACGTATCGTGTGCCTTTGGCGTCGCGGTTGGTGGGCGCGTGGGCGATCCTGAGCGCCTGCCCGGCGTCGACCAAGGGGAAGCGCGGGGTCACGCCCGCCGGGTCAAAGCTGGCGTAGGGAAGAAATCGCGTTCCCTCTGGCAATACGTGCATCAGGTCTGGGTTGAGCGCGTAGTGTCGATCGGCATAGCGCGCGAAACGTTCGATAACGCGTCGCTTCCAGACGTCAGAATCCGCAGTGTAGTATCCACTGCCGACGTCCTTGGCGATCGATGTGTCGAAGAGTTCGCGGGACCGGTCGCCCTGGCGCGCGTCGTCGCCCTGCCAGGAGACCACCAGCGTCTTGCCCAGCCGCTTCAGCAGCGGGAGGTCGGCGTACCAGAGCAACTTCGCGTAAAGGAGAAGGGGCGCGTGCAAATGGCCCCATTTCTCACGTCGCAGATTGCTGGGGAACGGGCTCGGAACCAGGAAGCTCTGACCGAAGGAAAAATGGATGACGTCGGCCCACCGTATGGCGCGCCAGAGCAAGCGGAACCGCGCGAGTTCGACACGGATTTTCTGGCCACGCAGCGCCAATGCCTCGTCTGGCGGGAACCCGGGCGGGTTCTCGAACAGGGCGACGCTCCAGCTGTCGAGACCCTGTCGTCTTTCGGCAGCCGCCAGCGACGCCTGCTGGCCAGCCAGATTCCAGGGCCCGTGAAGAACCCTGAGCGGGCGGGCAGAAGATCGAGGACGCATTACCCGCTGGCGACGAGCGAGGACACGGATGACTGAAACGTCCTCATGCGGCCGAGGTCGTAGACCCTGCCCAGTTTCGTGAGGTCGGGAACGATCGGCGGCGAAACGTTCAGACACGGGTTGAAGAAGACGGGCCGATCGATGGCTGATCCGACCTGCCTGCCGAGTTCCGCGATCGACAGCGACGAGGGCGCAGCGACGTTTATCGTTCCGACCCAGGAGCCTTCGATTGCGGTCACGATTGCATCGCAGACGTCGTCAACGTGCGTGGGGGTGAGCCGCAGACCCTCGCCATCCGTGCTCACGTCGATCGGCACCCCGTTTCGAACACGGCGGATGATCTCCGGAACGAGGCGCCCCGACTGACCCGGCCCATAGGGAAAGAACAGGCGCAAGATTGAGAGCGACATCAGCCCCGCGTAGGGACGGGCGACGACCTCGCCGGCGAGCTTGCTCGCGCCCAGGAAACCGGAGGGATTGAGCGGAGCTTCCTCCGAGAGCGAACCGAGGAACGGTTCATAGACAGCGCCCGAAGAAACCAGGCAGAACCGCTTGATGCCTGCCGCGGCGGCAGCCGCCAGGACGGCATGAGTTCCGGCGACGTTGACCGCGAACATATGCTCGGCGTCGGCGGGAAACGCACGGTAGTTCCGGGACTGGGCAAGGTGGACCACGGCTTCGGCGTCGGCCGGAAACCGGTGCTGTCCGCCATTCGCGAGATCCCACACGATCCCGTGGCTCGACGCTTCCCGCCCCACCGGGACCACCACGTGTCCGGCCGATTGCAGATGAGGCACGAGCCGACTTCCTACGAAGCCGCTGGCGCCTGTGACGAGAACCTTCACGTTTCACCCTGCCTTGGTGACCAGCACTGAGATCCCATTCGGATTGGCGTCGTTGAAGCGCCAGTCCGCCGCCCCGAGATCGCGCAACCAGGATTCGACTTCGTCCTGTGTATGCTGCCATGCGCTATGGGGATGGTACCAGTCGAAGTTGACCATGTTGTTCGTCTCGTAGTCGAACGCGTCGTTCCAGAAACACTTGACGAAATTGTAGTAGATCAGCCTTTGAACATCATGCGTTCCAGCAGGGATGCCAAGGACCGGGATGGGTTTGTCCAGCGTGATTTTCGCATTCAGCGCTGAAAGTTGCCGGCCAAGATCGGTAAGGCCTTCACAGGCAGCGTAGCATTCCTCCGGCGACATCTTTGTATAGTGCTGCCGGATATGCTCGTCGCTGAACTGGCGCGCGGCGCCCATCTTTCTGTACACGTAGAAGAAGAACTGACCACCGGGTGAGAGCTTTCGATAGAGCGCCTCCACCGCGGCGCGGGTGTCTGGCGTGTGGTGCA
The DNA here is from genome assembly GCA_050184585.1 of Rhizobiaceae bacterium. GTDB lineage: Bacteria > Pseudomonadota > Alphaproteobacteria > Rhizobiales > Rhizobiaceae > JBFXAF01. The sequence continues at coordinate 684,425 of JBFXAF010000002.1, forward strand.
ATACCCCGTCCGCGATGATGAAATCGAAGGTTGCATCGGCAAAAGGAGCGGTCATCAGGTCCGCCTGAACGACCGTGCAGTTCCCCAGGTCCTTCGTGTTTTCGAACGATGTGAACGCTGCGTCCGAGATGTCCAGCGCGAACACCTGGCCGCCTGTGTGCTCGGCCATGAACCGGCTGTTGAAACCCGAGCCGGGCCCGCATTCAAGGATCATCTTCTTGGCGCCGTAGAACGTTCTGAGATCATCGACGGTGTCGAAGTTGAACTTCTTTCGGTACCATTCGAACAGGAATTCCTTATGCGTGGCCTCGAACCCATAGTTGCGAAAGCGCCGCCATTTGTCCGAGAAGGTCTCGTTTGTCTTTGCCTGCTCGGCTGCTTCCGGTCGGGCGGTCGTCTCTCGATGGGGCAGCCCGTGGCGTGAGGCGAACTCCGAAAGGTCACGCTGCAGCACCCCGGTGAGGAAGGAGGGTACGCCACCGATGATCGGGAACCACGCGCCGTCCGGCGCAACCAGCGCCCCTTCGACGATATGGTCCCCCTCGCTCGAAAAGACCCTGAGTTCAAGCGTCCCGCCTGCCCCTGACGGTCGAAATGCTGCTTCAACGCCGTTGCGCAATTCCAGCTCTCCAGAACTTCACAGGATTGAGATTGCTAAGACCAAAACCGCTTCATTGTTGGATGGGAGGGGTTAGCGTGCGTCGAACACGAACCTCTTCGCAAGGAACAACTCGTCAACATGGTGGGTGACTTTCAGCTTGCTGCCCGATTCGCCGCATTCGTGACGGCCAGCCCGCCGTACAGGTCGAATTCCTCGCACCAAGCTTCTAGAGAAAGGAGCGACCAAATCAACGGCAGTCTGTTGGCTGCTCCGCTCATATGGCTTTCGACGGCGGCCGAGACAAAAGCCGGCTCAAAAATCCCGCGGGCGGCAATGCGATCCGGCGAGAGTTTGGATCGGACGAATGGCTGCAGCGCGCCTCGATACCAGGATGCATCCGGTGGACCGAAACCCATTTTCGGCTTATTCGCGACCGTCGGGGGCACCCAATCCCTGATTGCATCCCGAAAAGCCATCTTTCCGGTCTCTCCGTCGCACAGCACATCCCAATCGAACGTCAGGGCGAGATCGACAACCTCGTTGTCGAGAAGCGGGACCCTGGCCTCGAGACCGTGGATCATGGACAGCTTGTCCTCGATCATCAGGAGGCCGGATAGATAGGTCTTCGCATCCGCGTAGAGCAGCCGATCCCAGATATGATCGGACGGCGCGCGCATGAGCACGGTCGACAACTCGCTTGCGAGGTCGAAGTCGCCGGCCTGTTTCCTGAACGCGGGCGTGAACGCGCGCGTGCTCTCTCCAGCGAGCAATGGGTAGGTGTAGAGCGGCAATATCCGCGAAACGGGATCGGTCGGATGCATCCGGTCGGGCTGCTTGCCGCCGAACAGTCGCGCCAGGATGGAGGTACGGGGCCTATCGCCGGCCGCCGCAAAATTGTAGCGCCCGACATACCCACCCAGCATCTCGTCACCGCCGCAGCCGGACAGGACCACCTTGCTGTCAGCCGCCACGCGCTGGGCGATGAGATAATTGACATATGCCATGCCCATGCGCGGTTCTTCGAGAGCGTGGATGGTCGGATTGAGGCTCTTGACCAGAGCCGTCGCAGGCAACTCGACCTCGACGTGGTCGATGCCGAGATCCGCGGCCACCAGTCTGGAGAACTCCCGCTCGTCAACGATCCGGTCGTCCCCCACCCCCGCAAGGTCGAAGATGCATGAGTAGGCCTTCACCTGATTGTCGCGGGCAAACGCGCCAGCGACGATGCTGCTGGAATCGATGCCTCCCGACAGATAAGCCATCACCGGGACATCCGCGGCGATCTGCCGGGCGATGGCGTTCTCCACGGCGTGCCGGAGCGCGGCGGAGGCGTCCGCTCTTTGCCACTTGCTCCGCTTGAACTGGATGTCCCAGTACTGCTTGAGCCGACGACCGCCTGGAGCGTCGACGAGCATGTGCCCGGGAAGCAGTTGCATCACCCCGGCGAACATCGAGGCGTCGTGCCAGACATTCTGGTTGTGGAAATAGGCCACGACCGCCCGGTGGTTCGGTTCGCGGCGAACCAAGCCGGAGGCATGGAGAGCGCGTATCTCGGAGGCGAACATCAGGCCGCCGTCGGGCAACTCGGCGAGATAGAGCGGCTTGGCGCCGAGCCTGTCGCGAAGGAGGCTGAGCTGCTTTCGGCGAGAGTCCCATATCGCCGCGGCGAAGATACCGTTGAGGCGATTCGCGAGGCCTTCGCCCCATTCCTCGTAGCCGTGGACGATCACTTCCGTGTCGGAGTGATCCGTGGAGAAACGGTGACCCGCATCCTCGAGCTCCCGCCGAAGCTCGCGATGGTTATAGACTTCGCCGTTGAAGATGACGAGGACGGTGCCGTCCTCGTTGGCCATCGGCTGGTGGCCCGTTTCCAGATCGACGATCGCAAGGCGTCGGAACCCGAGCGCCACCCCGTCATCCGACCAGTAGCCATCATCATCGGGACCGCGGTGGCCGATCGAATCCGCCATGCGCCTCACCAGATGAGGCGCGTCCTGACGTTGCCCACGATGGAGGAGACCGACTATGCCGCACATATGGTTTGCTTGCCTGAATTCCTGTCAGATGCTCAGGGGAACGTTCGGATCGATGTACACTTTCGTCAGCGCCGCGGCGATTGCCTCGGGGTCGTGCCATCGCTCGACATAGGCGCGCGATCGAACCCCGGCCTCCGCCAGCTTTGCAGGTGAGGACAAGATCGCGGCGAGGTCGTCTTCAAGGTGATCCGGTCGCAGGCGAAGAATCGGGATGTCGGCAACCATCTGCGGCGAAACGAACTGGAGGTCCTCATCGCGAATGTAGGCTGCGACCGGCTTCCCCATTGCCATGAGTTCCACGGCGAAACCACCATACCAACCCGCCAGTATCTGGTCGATCGCGACGTCCGCACCGCGATAGATCTCCATCGCCTCGGCGTGACTCTTGCCCTGCACCAGGATGAGTTCGAAGTCGAAGCGAGTCGAAAGCCTCTCGAGCGCCGCCAGGATCAGACCGGTTCCCTTGATGTTCGGGTCGCTGGGCGCGTGCACGACCCTGATCCTTTTTCCGAGCGGCGGCAGTGAAGGCTTGATCTGTCGGATGTCGACATTGGCATAGGGCAGGAAGGTGCCGTTTGGCACCCACCTTCCCAGCTCCGGATTGAGAAAGAAGACGTGATCCATCAACGGCATCAGCTTCTCGATCATCGCGAGACGGATGCGATCATAGCCCGAAATGCAGGCACCATAGGCGCTGCATCGACCTTCACTGCAGGGTGTCCAGCGGTTCGTGGCGTTGGAGTCGGCCGCGATTCTGACGTCGCAACCCTGCAGGGTCAGGAATCGCCGCCGCCCCAGGGCCTTGGCCAAGCGCACATCCGCCAAAGTCCACCAATCCGTGAAGGGCGATGCGCCGAGGACTCGACCCCAGTCGTCCCACAGCATGAAACCACGACCAAAATAGTAGTGTAACACATCGTAGCGGAGCGGCGCCGTCATGGCGAAACGCACGCGCTTCAAGGCGCTGGCCGGCGACTTGTCCGATAGCGGCGTCAACGTGCGATCGGCCGGATATCCCAGCCATGTCCCGTAGTTGACGACCAGGTCGCTCCGATGCCCGAGCGCGCGCTCCGCACGCGACAGGGACCACGGTTGGTTGCCCACGTTGACCGGTCCGTGGAGGATGCGCATCGCGACTAAGCCTTCCCCGCCCCAGATCGCGGCAGAGAATCGTATATCTGGACGAGCTTCGACCACTCTCTCCCGGCGTCCATCGTTCGAAGCGTCCTGACGGTATTCTCCGCGAACCGGCTGCGAAGGGGTGGCTCGTCGATCAGCCGATTGATCGCCGCGCCAATCGAGCCGGGGTCGAGCGGGTCGAAACTAAGCCCGATTTCGTTGGATTCGACAATATTCTTTGCCTCTGGGTAGTTGGCCGTAAGTATAGGAAGATGAGCGGCCATGTACTCGAACAGCTTGTTTGGCAGCGCATAGACGAAATTGCGGCCGACGCCGAGAACACTGTATATGCCGGCGTCGGCGCCTCTCGCCGCTGCCACGACATCGCGCGAAGGAACGGGGCCGGCGAGAATCAGCCTGTGAGCGGCGCCTACCTTTGCAGCCACCTTTCGGTAGTCACGCTCGAAGTAGTCGATCGAGGGTCCCCTGATCACCAGGACACACCGCTCGGCGACCCCCAGAGACTCGATGATCGGCTCGAGGAGGCGAGTCGGACCGGTCCCGCCCTGATAGAGCAGGACAAACTGGCTTTCCGGGAGATCGAACTGCGCCTTCAGCGACGGATAGCTTTTGGTCGGAACGGCATCGAAATTCGGAATGTTGCGCACGACGATCGGCCGCCGCCCCTCGCCCAGTTCCAGCGCCATCGCGTCAGCGATGGAGTCGCAGACGGTCACGACCTCCGAGGCCTCCTTGAGGCACAGACGCTCGAGCTCCTGCATGGGGTGCTTCCAGGCGGCGTCGTGGGGCAGGAACTCGCGCAGATCGGCGTTCCACCTGACGTTCTCGGAGAACCATTCATGGAAATCGACCACCAAATGCGCCCCGGTAACCCGCGCCGCCGCGCGCGCGGCGAACGCGGTGTTCAGATCATGGGCATGAAATGCGAAAGGCCTATGGGTAACTGCCTTGTCGAACAACTGGCTGGCGTAAAGGCCGGGCGCATGCATCGTAAAGGACGCAGCGCTCCAGTGAAGGAAACTGATCCGGATGTTCTTTCCCCAATCGAGTTTGATATCCGGATCCTGACCTTGGGTCGGATCAGGGCAATAGACGGTTACGCTGTATCCCGCAGCCGCAAGCACGCGCGCTTCACGCTCGACCCGCGGGTCCACGCGAAGATCGGAGACGACCAGCATGACGATTTCGCGGCCGACGGCGCGCGTCCCGATCCCGACGGCGTCCGGAGTTGACGCCGCGGCGAACATCGGCCCTTCGAGAACGGGCGCCGCTGGAATTGGCGGCAGGCCAGGGAGCAATCGCCCGCCCCCGAACAACCTGCGCAGTCCACGGAAGAGCGGTACGGCGACGGGCCGCATCCACCGCGGGGTGACTCTCGACGCCCACCTGACCAAGCGTTGTGTAGACACTAGGATGCCAACCTCTCCGTAACCCTGAACGGGTGTTCCCAGCCGATTGCGGTCTTGACCCCGGCTCGCCTCTCTTCGGCCTGGCGACGAAAGACGGACATACTGGTCAGAACCGAATCAGGAAAATCAGCCGTGTCCGAGTACATCGTGCTCAGCCGTTCGGCGACGGCTTCGATCGTGTGCCATCGTTCGATGTAAGCCCGGCCCTGCGCCCCGATGGCGGGCAGCTTGTCGCGGTTGGCCAACAGCCAGCGAAGCGTCGTGAGCAGCGAGTCCGGATTTGTGTTGATCAGCGGACATTCCTCGCTCGCTTCGACGAGATCCGGGCTGCGGACGAACGTCAGAACCGGCTTCGCACGGGCCATCGCTTCCAGAGCCGTGTAGCCATACGCACCGCCGATGAACTGATCGGCGACGATGTCCGCTTCTCCGAAGAGCTTGATCACCTCTTCGTTCGGAACGCCCTGGACCTTGACATACTCGATCAGGTGCCCCTCCGCGCGAAGCGTCTCAATGGCCGCCTCGAGATAGTGGGAGCCCTTGAAATGGGTATGGTTCGGCGCATGCGCGATGCGCAACGCGACGTCGGGCGCCCGCGCTGCAACCGCCTCGATCCTCTCGATGTCGATCGGCCAGTAGTGCAGTCGCGTGCATCCCGGCGCATAGACGATCATGTCGCCCATGGCGACGACGGCATTCGCCTGCTTCGCGGTGTTCGCCATCGTGCGGGTTCCGACGGCATCATCGCAGATACAGAACCGGCCGGGCTGGGGGCAGTCGACGCAGAAGTTCCAGCGGCCGAGTTCGAGCGTTCTCTGCCGCATCCGGACATCGGCTCCATAGGCGTACGCATAGACGCGCTTGCCTGCCCGCTTCAGCAGGCTCAGTTCCTGCGCATTTATGCCGAAGCGCTCGGTCGGCAGCAGGATGCCCTTGTCCAGGAAGTAGTGGAAAACGTCGTATCGCTTGATCAGAAATCCAAACACGATCTTGTGGAACACGCCCAGGAGTCGGGGGAATGCCCTCGCCAGGAACCGCAAGGCCTCCAGGTTCAGATCGAAGTTTCGCGTGATGACATAGGTGTTGAAGACCAGCGATTTGCTTTCGAAACCAAGCGCCCGGTCGGCTCGTGCCTTGAGCGGGAGCGTGAGGATCGGAGTCGTACCCCAAAGGGTGCGTACCTTGCCCGATTTCAATCGCCTCTCCGTGGCGGCCCGTGCGCCGCGGACCCTTGTCTCGAGCCAGCGATCCACCAGCCGGTCGATCGCCCCCGCGACGGCCACCGAGACGGAAGCGCCGGCGCTGCGCAAACGGCCTCGGCCCCACCAGTAGACCTTCCTGAGTATCTGGCGTCCCGGCCACTGGGACCTGACGATGCTGACTCTGCCCGACGGGAGCTTCGCCCGGAATCGGCCTAGACCTTGCCGGAACATTCGGCGAAGCTTCGTGGTCAGCGGCGGGCTCGCCGGGATCGGGAACGCAAACCCGCCTCGGCCACTGACCAGCCGGCTGAGCGGCACGCCCCTATCCCGCATCCACCGCGCCGCAGCGACACGCCCACGCCCCACGCGGTACCGCAGCCACCAGGCCGACGACCCATCGGATCGCCTTAGAGCCTCCTGATCCCGTTCGATATGCTCGTGCCTGGCCGCGAGGATTTCGTCCCATGGCCGGGATATTTCGAGGTGTTCCCGGTAGAGCCCCTCAAGGGAAAGGGCGAGGGAGTTCGTCGAGCAATGATCGCGGACATAGTCCACGCCGCGCCTGGCGACCGACGAAAGCGATGAACGGTCGTAGGCGATGGACCGCAGCACGTCCTTGATCGTATCGGGGGTCGCTCGAATGATCGGACATTCAAGCGGCGCGGAAACGCGCACGCCCGGACGCAGGTGCGCGATCACCGGACGGCCCAAGGCCATTGCCTCCACGGCGGTCAGCCCGAAAGCGCCACTGATGAGCTGGTCGACGACCAGATCCATCCGCCGCATCGAATCCAGGATGTCCTTCCGGGGCAAGTTGGACAGTCTGATCAGCTCGATCGCGACCCCTTCCGCCTGGAGTTCGGAGATCGCGTCTTCGAGAAATTGCGTGCCCTTGAAGTAGCCATGATTGGGAAAGTGCCCAACCTTCAGCGATTCACCGGGGGCCTTGTACCTTCCCGGCACCAGTTCGTCCGGATCGACGACGAGATAGTTCATGACGTGGGGATCAGGCAGAAGGTCGACCGACAGGCCGAAGCCGACCATGCGCGTTGCATAGTCCCCGATCGTACGCAGCATCCGCGAGCCGCCCTCGTCGTCGCAAACGCAGAACTTGCCAGGTTCCGGACACGCCATGCAGAAGTTCAACGGAGCCAGTCCCAGGGTCTTCTGGCGCATCCGGTGATCGGCGCCATAAGCGTAGGTGAACAGCGCCTTGCCGGTCGCGCGATATGCCTCCAGTTCTGGGATCGCGATGCCGAAGCGATCGCTTCCATATCCCCCTGCGGGTTCCAGCAAGCCGCGGTCGTTGTAGATGTGGAACACGTCGTAGCTGAGCAGGGCCCACGCCATGACATAGCGGCGAAACGCATAGAAGCGCGGCCAGCTGTCACCGGACAAGCGCTCCTGTGCCGCGCCCAGATTGATATCGAAATCAGAGGTCACGTAGTAGGTGCCGAACACGAGCGTGTCGGACCCAAGCCCGAGGCGTCGATCGGCCTCGGCGCCGTACCGCATGTTGATGATCGGGGTAACGCCCCAGAGGCTCTGAGGACGCCCGCTTTCCATCCGCAACCTCGTCACCTGCGCGGCAGTGGCCCGCAGCCGATCCCAGAACTGCGCCGCTTCCGGCCCTTTCTCCTCGAAGGCAAGCGGCTCGAAGCGCCGAACGGCAGCCTCAAGTCGGTAGGCCGGCCCACGCCGGATCGCCTCGTCTGCCTCCTCGTAGAATTCTCGCAATGGCCCGAGGACCTTGTTCGAGTCGCTGCGATTCAATCCGCGAAGAAGGACGCCGCGTCCCGGCAATAACTGGATTCGACTGGTCATCGCGTCAGCCGGGCCGGACAGACATGGCTCGCGTCGTCGCGAATGCGAACAGCCGTTCGCGAGGACGGGTCGTATCTGGCGTCGAGGTGAATGGGGAAGCGGTCATCCGGCGCTCATCGCGCTCACGAGGGTGGCCACCACCCGGTCCTGCTGCTCGTCGCTCATGCCCGGAAGAATAGGCAGGGTGATCGTCGTGTCCTCGGCGAGAACGGCGTTCGGGAAGTCATTCGAAGCCAGCCCGTACTTGTCGGCGAAGTATCCAAGCCGGTGGACGGCGTGAGTGCCGGGTCTTGTCTGGATTTTCTCCTCCTCCAGCCTTGTCATGAGCCGGTTGCGGCGTGCACGCCCGCCATCCGTCAGGCGGATGACGTAGGACTGGAAGCTGTGTCCGCTCATGTCGCCGGCGGTCGGAAGCTGTAGATCGGCCACCTGGCCGAGCAGCCGCGTATAGCGACGCGCACGAGCCCGGCGCTCCGCGAGCAGTCCGGCGAGCTTCGCCATCTGCGCCACGCCTACCGCCGCCTGGATGTCGGAAAGCCGGAGATTGAAGCCCAGCCGGTTGAAGGTCGCCATCGACCACGGACCTCGGGCCTCACCCGCTGGCAGGCCGGTTGCGCCGTGGTTGCGCAGGGACGCTATCGCGGCCGCCAGATCGTCGTCATCGGTCGTCACCATTCCGCCCTCGCCGGTGGTCACCACCTTGCGAGGATGGAAGGAGAAACATGCAAGGTCTCCGATACCGCCAACCGGACGACCATTGTAGGTCGTTCCGACCGCGCAGGCGGCGTCCTCGACGATCCGGATGCCCCTGGGCGCGCAGATCTCGCGTATCTCGTCCATCGGAGCGGCAAGCCCGAAAAGGTGGACGGCCACGACCGCCTTCGTACGTGGCGAAATCGCATTCCTGAGCGCCTGCGGATCGATGTTGTAGGTGGCGATGTCGATGTCGGCAAAGACCGCCTTCGCCCCGCTGTATTCGGCCAGATGGGCGCTCGTGATCCAGGTGAAGGCGGGCACCACCACTTCATCGCCCGGCCCGAGCCCGAGCGCCATTCCCGCCAGGTGCAGGGCCGCAGTGCAGGACGTGCACGCCAATGCGTGGCGCACGTCATGCGCCTCGGCGACAAGCTTCTCGAAACGGGTCGTCATCGGCCCCTGGGTTACCCAGCCGGAAGCGAGTGTCTCGCGGATCAGGTCGATCTCCGACTCATCGAAACTGGGCGCCGTTATGTCGATTCTTCCGGTCATGCTGTTACGCGCTCACATTCGCTTGGTTGCAGTAGCCAGTCCCGTCGGCGCAGGCGACATCACATGATTGTCCACCAATGAAGCTCATCCGCGATCATTCTCCCCGAGAGCCGCGCGTATATCCGCGGCCACCGTGGCATCAAGTCGAACCAAATCGCGCAGTTCGAAGCTTTCGGGAATATGGTGAAGGGTCGAGTCGATCTCGGCGCGATCCATCCCCGCGGCCGCCATCACTTTGCCAAGGATTGAACGCGGCGCCGCCGCAAGCTCCCGATAAGACGCGTCGATGACCACGGCGCCCCGTACCGCCGACAGTGATCGCTTCATTTCACGCTCGATGGAACTGGCCTGCCTGGCGACCTGGGTCGCGGCCGCTTGTCCGGAGATGTCCTCGAAATCGGGCGGACGGACCGACCACCATCGCGTAGGGTCGCCATAAAGTTCCATTCGCTGGAGCCAGAGCGATTGCGCGACGAAGAAGGCATCGCGATGACAGGCGACCAGCACGCAGCCGGGAAACAGTTCCGCCAGAAGATCCGCCTGGAAGGTGAACCACGTATTGTTCTTGAACGCCATGGGACGGCCGGCGACCATCTCCATGGCAGCCACGCTGCGGCAAAGGGATCGCCGGTCGAACCGGTCCCTCTCGCTTGGGCCCAGCTTGTGTGTCGGCTGTCCCAGATCGAAGTACCGCGACCAGAAATATCCGAACTCGCTCGGCTCGCTCCAGCCCTTGGTCACGCCTCTCGTCGAGGCGTAGAGGTCGCCAGCCGGAGACCGCGAACCCAGACCCAGAGCGGCCTGGACTTTCAGCGCGAACGCAGGCGCCCGCCAGAAGCGCGCGACGAAATTGTCGATGACGCCAAACGATCCGCAGCGCGCGATGAGCTGACTCAACAGGGTCGTTCCGCTGCGCGGCGGGCCAAGCACGAAAACGACCGGGAACCGAGGCATGGCCGGGGCCTCGCGAAGCATCGCCTCCTCCGCCAAGGCGGCGATTTCGTTGAGTTCCGACAACAGCGCTTCATTCCCGGCATTCTTGCCGAAGCTGTCGGTCAGACCGGACAGATGCATCGGAGTCGCGGTCACGAGAATATCTTTCGCGTCACGTCGGTGATCCATTCGCGCTCGTTCTCCGACAGCGACGGATAGAGCGGGATCGAAAAGGTGGTCGCATAGAGCGCGTCGGCGGCCGGAAACGATCGGTCGGTTTCGACGATATGGTGAAGGAGTACGGCAACCGGCCGTCTCGCTGCTATCCCGTTTCGCTCATACTCCGCAAGCACGGCATCCAGCCCGCCCAGTCGTGCGAGCAGCTCCGGTTCGGCCCGGACCGCCAGTCGGTATGGTATGTCCCCTGCCGCGAAGGCAACCGTCGATAATCCGGGGATGGCTCCAAAGGCCTGGACATAGGCATCGGCCAACTGGATCCGCCTGCTTCCGATCTCGTCGACCCGATCCAGCTGGGAGATCGCGAGGGCGGCCTGGAGATCCGAGAGTGGAAACAGATTCAAGCCGAACCCACTTTCACCCAGTCGCATCTGACGGCGCACGGCGTCAGCGGTTTCTGTCGAGCGCAACATCACCGCGCCACCTTCGGCGGCGGTCATCACCTTGGTCGCGCCGAAAGAAAGGATCGCGATGTCCACGTCGTCATGTGACGGACTGAGCGGCAGGTATTGCGCCCAGTCGTGAATGACGAGCGCGCTCCGCCCCCGGGGATTCCAGCGAGCACGCCGTCCAAAAAGCGAAGGCAGGATGACGGCGTTCGCCCGCGAGGTCTCGACGCAGGCATCAGCATCGTCGAGCAGGTAGTCCGGACCTACATCGGCCAAGACAGGCGTGGCGCACGCTGCCGCGATCACCCCGAGAAGCTCCGGGCAAACGAAAGTCGGCAAGGCGACGCGGTCCCCGCCGCCGATCCCCGTGGCGCGCAGGGCAAGGAGCAGGGCTTGGCACCCCGAGCCGACGGCCACCGCATCCGCAAAGCCGAACGTCTCCGCGAGACGACGCTCGAGTTGGCGCACCAGATCGCCCCTGGCGATCATGCCGCTCTCCAGGCAGGCGAGCACCGCTGCCCTATCCCCCTCGGTGATCCATGGGCGGCTATGCGGTATCATCAGAGTTCCGCAAATGGATAGGCATAGAAGTAGGGGAACAGCCTAGCGAGATCGGAACGTCGTTCGCGAAACAGGCTGAGCCCCCGCTCGGACGCCTTCACGAGGTAGCGATACGGGACATCGATCGCCCCGAAGCCGGCCTTGAAATGGTGCAGCGCCGGCTGGCCATGCCAGGTCCCCCCCCAATTCCAGCGACGCGCGCCAGCTTCAATGGCGTGCTGCATCCCGTTCACGATGAGAAACGACAGGGGTTGCCGCGAGCGGTGCGCGACATCGATGGCCGGCGTGAGGTACTCGATGGTTCCGTTGAACGCCAGGGTGAGCATGGCGGCGACTGGTCGATCGCCATCCATGGCGATCGACAAGCGACGCCTGTCCGGCGGTATCCTGTCCCTAATGCATTCGAAATGACGCCTCGGCTTCGACGCGCCCCCCAGAGCGGCGATGTTGGCTGCATGGGTCTCGAACAGGAAGGTCCAGGCCCATGGATCGTCGGAGATCACTTCGACGAACCCCTGCTTCAGACCCTTGCGTACGAGGTTGCGCGTCTTCTGGTGGAAATGTGGGAGAAGCGCCTCATCGAGGTCCGGGGAGCCCGGCAGTTCGGTGATTTGCCCGATGCGGCTGTCGAATGCCGTCGGCTGCAAGACCCGGGCGTAATCATCACAGGCGGAATCTTCGGCAGGAAGCAGGACGATCGTCGTCGCGAGCGCGTCCACGGCGCGGGTTGAATCGACGATCGCGTCGAGGAGCGCCGCGCGGATGTCCGCGACGTCGCCGCGCGATCGATCCATCACGACGGAACCGTGCGAACCCCACCACGGCAGGCTGTTGACGATGCAGCCGACGCCAGCAGCCTCCTGGATGGCGAAAGCGAGCGCCCCCACCAGTTCACCCGCGTGCTCGGCGAGCAGCACCACCACCCTTGCGCCCGTGGCTTCGCGAAGAAAGGCAAGGAAGCTCGGCGTGGAATAGATCAGATTGCCTCTGTCCCGCCGAAGCAATGCTTCGAGCGCATCGTCGTCGTTCTCGGTCATGTGCCTGACAGCGACGACCGTCATCGGCGCACCAGCCTGCGTGCCGCACGGCGCATGCCCATGACGAGCGCGTTGCGAGACAATGCCAGCCGTCCCTGATGGCGAGACTTTTCCGGTCCCGCTCCGCTGTCGTGCCGCGACCGGGCTTCGGATCGGTCCCGCGCGCCGAACCAGTCGATGCACTGGCCTAGGTTCCACGCGATGAAACCCTGCCCGACGAGGTCATGGAGGACGTGATGCATCGATGCGGTGCGCGCGACATTGTCCGGATGGAGATTGAGCACGATCACGCCCGGAATGCCGCTGGCGACGACGCTTTCGGCGATCAGCCTTATCCGGTTCGCTGCGGTCGCCGGATCGTCTCCATGGATGAAGACCACGCCGTCGCCGATCGCGGTCAGGATGCTCCAGTGGTCCGTCAACTTCCCCTCATGGATCAGTCTCGCCGGCAGGAGCGAACCGTTGAGGACACGCCCGTCCACGCCCGGAAGGTTCGAAGAAACCTCCGTCCCCTGCTTGAGCCACGCGGGCAGGTGCCCCCAGTAGCCGTCGTTGAGAAACCCGTGATTGCGCACGCTCCGTGCCCTGCGCCCGAGCAGACCCTGAAACCAGTTCGACTGCTCCTCGAAGCGTTGGTGATACCGGTCGGGGGCATCCAGGGCGTCCGGATGAAGTTCCCATTCCACACCGGGGCCGCCAAACTGCCGGAGCGACGCCGCATCGTGTTTGGTCAACGGGTGCAGGAAGTAGGTTATCGGGAGATCGCCGAGCAGGCTCCGCTGCGCCGCATAGTTGGAAAGCGCTGCCTGGTCATCGTCGCCGGTGATAACGATCGCCCCCGGTGCGCTACCAGGAAGAATCGGCTCGCGCGCGAGACCGCCGTGACGGCAAAGCGCGGCGGCCAGCGTCTCGCACCAAACGTCCGCGAAACGCTCGTCTCTCGGCTCGCCCGCCAGTTGGCCTTCGAAGAGATGGACCGGCCGTTCGCCTCCAACGCCCCACAGATCTTCCGGCCGCTCGGCGGCGGCGGCGGGGTCGCCCTGGCGATAGCGGAGCAGGTCGCGGTGTAGATCGGTGCCGACCAGCAGCATGCCGCTGCCGCCGAAGGAAATCCATGACCAGACGGCGGCGCCATCGTCGTCGACGACGACGTCGGTCGCGTTCGCGCAAAGGACTCTCGTGTACGGGTGAAGGGTGCGCGGGCGGGACGCCCCCTCCGGCGACCGCAGGCGTATCGGGCCCAAGGCGTCCGCTTCGGCGAACTCGGCGCCCTCGATGAAGGCGCTGGCCCGATGGGGTCGAAGCAGGACGACCGGCGTGCCGCGTTCCGCCGCCCGTCGCGCGGCGATCCAGCCACCTTCCGAACCCGCGTCCGCGACCAGAGGTGAAGCCGACGAACTCGTCCCGGCCCCTACGAGGCCGAAGAGACGCAGGTGATGGGCGACGCTCTCAGTCGAAATGATCGGAGCCACTGTGGGTGCTGGAGTACGCGACTGGCCAAGCTCGGCCATGTGCGTCCGAACCGCGTCGATCCGATCGCGTGCGACTTCCGGTTTCATGAACAGACTGCCCTGTATCACCGGGACGGCCTTGCCACCGAACTTGCCCTTGAACGCCGACACTCTGGAGATCGGCCAGTCCGCCGGGGTCTCGGGAAACGTCGGTCCGAAACGATAGACGCTAGCGCCCATCTCCTTCGCCGCGAGCATGGACCGCCAGTGAATGAAATCATTCGGCCGCACATCCAACGCCGACGGATCCGAGGCGCCGGCAAGAAAGGACACCGCCTGCTTCGACCGCAGCAGGATCAAGCCTGCGACCGGTCGATCCTCCAGCCGGGCGAACGCAACATCCACATTTTCCGTGGCTGCGAAGCTGGCGAGGATCTGCTCGTAGTAGCGTTTCAGCGGAAGGGCCTCGCCGGTACGCAGCGCGGAAGCGGTTGCGAGCGTCCAATAGTCGTCCAGCCTTCCCGGGTCGCGGCCAATATCGAATGTGAGTCCGACCTTGTCGGCCTTGCGGATGACGGCGCGGTTCGTGAGTCGCTCCCAGAGCGCATCTTCCGTCTGGGTCAGATCGACGATCTGGTCGGCATTGCAGACCGCGAAGCCGGGCGCCGCGCTCAGCGTGTTTGCGCTGAACCCCAGACCGAGGTGAAATCCGAAATCCGTCACGAAATACGGGATCTCTTCGCGATCGAGTGAACGATTCACGGGCGCGAGATTGTGCGTATTGAGCTGGATCCTGTCCACGCCGAAGGAGTGAGCCAGCGTGACGATGTGCTGGACCGCGACGGCCCGCGCCTCGGCGATGTGCCGGTGTCCGAGCCCGTCCCTGAGGGCAAGTCCCGTATGGCGGTGGATGCCCGAGTGCAGCAGCGTCTCGCCCGGCGCACCATGCCGAACATCGCTGACATAGAGAGGATGGAGTCCCACAAGCACGTCGTCGGACATGAGACCGAAGCTCACATTCGGTCCGACGAAGAAATGGGATTCGATGTCGATCCAGTCTGATTGGTGGAATAGCCAGGCACCCCGGGACGTCTTGGCAAGGTCGTCCCACTGACCCCGATCCACCGAATCGAAGCCAACGATCCTCATTTCGCCTGCTCGAAGACCGCATTGAAGCGGAGCCCGAAGTAGGGATTCGAGCGATGGACCTCATGGATCGAAACGGCGACGCCCAAACCCCGCCCCATCGTGAGAAAGTCCTCCCGGCGGAAATCGTAGGTTACGATTCCAGGTATGACGCTCTGCTTCTTCGATCCGAAAAGGCGCGAAACCAGGCCTCGCTTCGGAGCCGGTTCCGACCTCTCAGGCCGCGTCGGCAAAGGGCCGAATCTCTCGTCCAGTTCGCGCGAAACCTCGGCGACGCGCACTGGGATGGCGGCGCGCTCGGCGGCATCGGGAATGTTGCCCACCAGCACCTTCCCGCCGGGCGCGACCACCCGCAGCATCTCCCTCACCAGCGGCAACCCCACGTCTATCGAGGGAAAGTTGGTGAAGACGTCGTAGCAAAAGACCCCGTGGAAGGAGCCTTTGGAGTATGGCAGCGACGACCCGTCGGCCCTGACGAACTCGGCATTTCCCAAGGCCAGCCGGCGAGCCACCTCAAGTGGCGCCTCTGCCAGGTCGACGCCCACGAAACGAGCGACGCGCGGCGCGACCAGTTGCGCAATGAAGCCCGCCGCACTTCCGACTTCAAGCACGCTCGATCCGGGGCCGCACTGCGTCAACCCCAGAATGCTGTCCGCGAGTTCAGTGCGCCTTTCCGCATCGAACCAGACACGAGGATCGCGCCCCGCGATGTAGCACAGATCCTCCAAAGTCGGGACCCCGGCAATCGCCGAGCCCCGCTGATCGAAGAAGCCCTGCAGGCTCTGCTGCCATCCATTCCCGGTCGACGTCATTGTTTGCTTTCGATCTTCCAGGAGAAGATGGGATCGTAGAGATAGTTGAACGGCCACAGGCTCTCGCGAGAAACCGAGAACTGGCAGGCCTTCTCCACATAGTGGAGGATCGCATCCTCGCTTTTTGGCAGTTGGTGGCGGCAGATCGAAGCGCTGACCCAATAGACGCCTGGTCCCAGCGCCAGATTGTCGACGCTGTAGGTTATCGAGCCTTCCTCGGGAAACGGCATCTCCGCATCGATGAAGGGGCCGCCATCGTAGCCTTCGATCCCCATGACCGCTTGAAGGCGTGTGCCGTCCACCCGAAGACTGACATAGATCTTCTCGTCACGAGTGGCGCCCTGCCACGACACCCTGATGTTCAGCTTTCCCGCGCGTCGAGCGTGCCCAACGACATTACCCTGGTCATCGACCACGTCGACCGACGTGATCCGCACCTCGTCACCCTTCAATTCGTACCGGCCGGTCTCTGCGGTATCGGCCAGCGAGGCGCTGACAACGCTGTTCGCCGCAAGGTTCGCGGCCTCTTGCCGGTCCCACACGCTGCGTATGTAAGCCTTGGCGACGGGTTCGGCGCTGCCTCTCATGACGATGTGCCCATCCTGCAGCCAGATGGCCTGATCGCACAGTTCGGCGATCATGCCGTCGGAATGCGAGACAAAAAGGACGGTCGCACCGCTCTCGCAAATCTCCCGGATCCGCTTCATGCACTTGTACACGAAGTAGGAGTCTCCGGCGGCGAGCGCTTCATCGACGATGAACACCTCGGGCTCGACCGAGATGGCCGTGGCGAAGGTCAGCCGCGCCTGCATGCCGCTCGAATAGGTCCGGAACGGCTGGTCGATGACGTGCCCAAGTTCGCTGAAGTCGATGATCCAGGGCATCCGGCGGTCGACTTCGTCGCGGCTCATGCCCAGGCAGAGGCCGCCGGTAACGATGTTTTCGCGCCCGGTGAAATCTGGATGAAAGCCGGTTCCGAGTTCGAGGATCGCGGAAACCCGCCCGTTGAGCGCCACACTACCCTCGCTCGCATCAAGGAGCCCGGTGATGATCTTGAGCAGCGTGCTCTTGCCGGAACCGTTGGGTCCGATCACTCCGACGATACTGCCGCGAGGCACGTCAAAGCTGACGTCGCGCAGCACCCATCTTTCTTCGGCGAGCTTCCGGCCTGTGAGGGTCTCCTTGAGAATGTCGATGTTGTTGCGGTAGGACTTGTACGCCTTGCCCACACCGCGAACGCTGATCGCGATGTCGTCGCCTTCGAGCGCCGCGCCGGCAGACTGGTTCAGTGCCACCATCTCGTTCATCACAGCACGTTCCCGAGGTAGGGCTTGATCCTACGGAGCAGGATCAAGCCGCCAAACAAGGTCACCACGGCCATCGCGGCAACCACGATCCACGCGAATGGATGGGCGATGCGGCCGAAGAAGAATGCGTCCTGATAGACCCAGGCGATGTAGCTGTACGGGTTCACATAGAGGATCGGCCTGAGCGGTCCTGGAACCCAATCGGGCAGGTAGATCGTCGGAGCGAAATACATCGACACGGCGCTATAGACGCTGACCAATTCCCTCAGATCGTTGAGGAAAGGCGTCAGCACCGCGAGTATCAGGCAGATACCGAGCGCGAGAATGACGTGCAGCGTCAGCGCGAGCGGGGCGAGAAGGACGGTTTCGGCTGCCACGCCCCCACCGAATGCGAGCTTGTAGGCGATGTAGAGGCAGAATGCCGGGATATAGATGATGAACGACACGATGACGGCGGCAAACGGAAGAATTTCGATCGGGAAGACCACCTGCTTCACCAGGTTGGCGTTCGCGATGAAGATGCCTGGGCCACGCCCGAGCAGAGCCGCGGTCAAGAACCAGGGCACGAGACCCGCGAGAATGTAGCTCGTGTAGTCGCCAGGGAAGTCCTCCCGGATCGTCAGGCGCGCCCCGATGACGATGCCGAAAATGAGCATGAAGGTCAGGGTGATCACCAGCGGGTGGACGAAGATCCAGAGCGTCCCGAGGAAGTGTCGTGCATGGCCTTGCCGGATCTCCCGCAGGACAAGTTCCCTCACCAGAGCTCGATTGCGTGAAACGATCGACACGAAATCGACAAGGGCCGGGATCAACCCCGGCTTCCGTAGGCGTCTCGCATTACTTGCCGTGCTCACAGGAATGTCTCGCACCATTGTTCGAGATTAAGCAGCGACCAGATCAGCAGCCGACGGTTCTCGCGCCCTTCGAGGTGATCGTCGATGAGCTTGCGCGTCACGACCGGATCGATGAACTCGAATATCCGCGCGCGCGGATTCAGCAGGCGCCGACGCACATACTCGATGCTCTCGCCCTTGAACCAGCTCGCGTCCGGCGCCGAGAAGCCCTGCTTCTCGCGTTCCGCCACCGCTGCCGGTATGTGGCGCGCCATCATGTTGCGCAGGATCAGCTTGCCATCCCGCGTCTTCTGGAAATAGCGGTCGGCCTTGCCGCCAGGCTCGTTCTCGTTGAGCCGGACGATCTCGGTGAGGTTGCCAAGCTTAAGGCGAGCCGGTAGCCGCGTGGCGAAATCGGCGAGGTCGTTGTCGAGGAACGGCACACGGCCCTCGAGTCCGTGAGCCATGGCGAGCTTGTCGTCGACGACGAGCAGGCCGTTCAGGAACGTCTTGGCTTCGAAATAGAGCGAGTGATTGACGTAGTCCTCGGGCCGGTTGAGCCGCTTGGCGTGATCGTCGAACACGCTGCGGAATATCTGCGCCGGGTCCGTTTCCAGCGCCTCCCTGCCCGCCGGCGCGAGCAGGCTCGACAGGACCCCGCCCGGCACGAGCCGCTGCCAGAACCCGAAATATTTCTGCACATAGTGGTCGAAGTCGTCGTTCACCACGGCTCGATAGTATCGCCACGGATAGCCGGCGAAGAGTTCGTCCCCGCCGGTTCCCGAAAGGACGACCTTGACGAATTTCGACGCAAGCTTGGCGGCATAGAAATTGGGGTAGCTCTGGCCTACCCTCGGCTCCTCCAGGTGCCATGTCAGCGACGGCAGCGCACGCTCCATGTCGCCTGCCTTCAGCACCATCTCGTAGTGTTCGGTCTTGAACAGATACGACATGTGCTCGGCCTTCGCCCGTTCGTCGTACCCCAGTTCGACGCCCGACGCGGAACTCAGATCGAATCCGACCGTGAATGTGTGCATGAACGGAAGCTGGGCCGCCGCCAGCGCAGTGATCGAGCCGGAATCCATTCCGCCCGACAGATAGGAGCCGACCGGGACATCGCTGATCATCTGCCGGCTGACGGCCTGACGGAACAATGTATCGAGTTCTTCGAGGAGCGCGTCATCGTCGACGGGGCCTTCCGGTTCCTGGAAATGAAAGTCCCAGTACCGCACCGGCCTTGGCGGCTCGCTCCCGAGCCCTACCCTGATGTAGCAGCCCGCCGGCAGGAGCCGCACACCTTCGAACAGGGTGTGATCCGTAAAGAAGTTCTGGAAGGTCAGATACTCCGCCAGGCCCGAGGCGCTGAGGCGGGTCGCAAATCCGGGAACCGCGCGGAATGCCTTGATCTCCGACGCGAAGAGCAGCGCTCCGTCATTCTCGACGTAGTAGACCGGTTTGACGCCGAACCGGTCGCGGGCGACCGTCAGCACGCGATCGACCTTGTCCCATATGGCGAATGCGAACATTCCGTTCAGGCGTTCCAGGACGTCGATGCCCCACTCGGCATAGGCGAGCAACAGGACTTCGCTGTCCCCCGTCGAATGGAACCGGTGGCCACGGCGCGCCAGATCGGCCCGGATTTCCCGGAAGTTGTAGATCTCGCCATTGTAAGTGAGCACGTAGCGTCCATCCGATGTGGTCATCGGCTGGCTCGCGGCGTCGGTGAGGTCGATGATCGATAGCCGGCGGTGCCCGAGCCCCGTGGGTCCGTCGACATAATGGCCTTCGCCATCGGGGCCGCGATGGGCGATCATGTCCGTCATCGCCTTCAGCACGACCGGCGAGACCGGACGCCCGTTACGATGGAATATCCCCGCGATCCCGCACATGAGCTTCGGACTTTCGTGCTCAGGCCTTGCGACGACGCTGCTCGACCTGCTCGATGTGCGCCTTGCGCCAGTCGATGAGTCGCTTCAGTCCGTTGTCGAGATCGATCTTCGCATCGAAACCGATCTCGTCGCGGGCGCGTTGCGGAGAGCCGATCCTGTTGCGGACCAGTGTCGCCTGGCTCCGAGGAGCGTAGTTGATGGGCTGGTTCGAGCCAGTCAGGTTCAGGAGCTTCTCGGCGATTTCCTTGAGCGACGTGCGCTTGCCCGTGCCGACATTGTAGAACCGGTCCGTGGCGTCGGCCCGCATCGCGCAGAGGTTGGCCAGGGCGCAGTCCTCGACAGCGACGAAATCGAAAGCCTCGGACCCGTCGCCGAGGATGGTCGGCCCCTCGCCCCTGTCGATGGCATCGAGCATCTTCATGATGACTGCGATGTAGGCGCCCCGGTAGTCCTGGCGTGGGCCATAGACGTTCATGTAGCGCAGTCCCACGTAATCGAGCCCGTACCGGAAATGGTAGGCGCGCGCCATCGCTTCGCCGGCGATCTTCGTCGCGCCGTAGAAGTTCCTGTTGTTGAAGGGATGATCCTCGGTCATCGGCTCTTCGACCGCGTCGCCGTAGACCGACGCCGAAGACGACCAGACCAGCCGCTTGATCCCGTTGCGCACGCATGCGTCGAGCACGTTGAAAGTACCACCGACATTCACCTCGAAGGCGGACCGGGGATACTCGTGACACTGAAGCAGCCAGAGCGCGGCGAAATGGAATACGCCGTCGGCGCCTTTGAAGGCAGCGTCGAGAATGTCGGTCTGGGTGATGTCGCCCCCTGCCTCGAAAACGCGGACGCGCTTGTCCTTCAGGGCTTCTGCGAGGTTATCATGGGTGCCCCGCACGAAATTGTCATAGACGACGATCTCGCGAACGTCATGCTTCGTCAGTTCCTCGACGGTGTGGGACCCGATAAGTCCAGCTCCACCGATCACCACGAGTCTCTTTCCGGCCAGATCCATTAACCCACCACTCCCTTGTCACTTCCCGGCGGCTGTCATGGCGCACGTCCTGTCGCCATTTCCCTTCCAGCCTGCCGCGATGCCGTCAGTCAAATTCATCAATGCCGCCTGGTCACGCCGCTGATGGACAGAAGGTCCGGGGTGAGAAGGCGGGATGGTCCCACGATCGGAGCAACGCGATCATATGCAGCTTGCGGGTCGCGGATGGTCGTCATGATCCATCCGTCGACATTGCGGACGAGGTCGGGTGTGGCGACGACCGGCACGGTAAGCACCCGGTCCTGATCGATCAGGTCGTCCGCCACCACGACGACTCGCAACCCGGCCTCGGTCGCGCAAAGCATCGCGATTTCGGCGAGTTCTCCCGCGCCAACCAGACCGATGTCGCGCCAGCCCCTGCCGACGGCATGCCGCATGACCTCGCTGCAATCGAGTCGCGCACGCCTGAAGAAGTGGAGAGAGTTCGAAAGGAAGGAGGCGGTACGGCGCGACTTCTCGGCAAAGCCCTGGGGCGTGAGGAAGTAGGCAAAGCGCCGCGTAGGCACCTTGGACACCTTGATCCAGCCCTTGCCGACGCAGTGCTTGAGATAGGCGTTGACGAGGCCCAGCGCGACGCCCAGATGGGCCGCGAGCTGCCGTTGCGAAACCCCGCCATCGCGGTCGATGACCTGCAGGAGATCGGCGACGATCTCGTCCGGCGACTTGGGTCGGCCAACCGCCTTGCCATCGAAATCCGACATTCGTTAACCGTCTGCGAAGTTCCTGAACGGCGCGCGAAATACCGCGTTCACGCCGTGAACGTCAAGTGTCCGCTTGCCAGGTCGAACGCGGCGGGGCTTTCCGGCAGCGATCCGCGCCGGGACTCGATGACGATACTCAATTAAATTTGAGAAAATCCCAATGGTTGCGGAACAAGAATGTGATATAATTCTACCGGTATTCTATTCTCTTGTCGGTTGTATAATACAGTGCGCCGAATGTCGGCTGGCCGGAGCGAACATCATTTCCAGAAACTTCCCGAACGACACCGTCGACGATGACGCCAAAGACGAGATCGCCAGGATTTTCCTTGAACGCCGCGATCAAGCCTTTCGTATCGAGACGATCGCCGGATGAATTTCTCACATACGCGAATCCATACATCGGGTCGGCTACATACCTGAACCGGCCCCCATTTCGACCGGACAGTCGGCATAACGCGGGAGGCTTGAGGCTATCCTCAAGCACAGGCTTATGGCTGACGATTATCGACGTATCGAACTGATCACCGGCGAGGCACGGCGCC